>NZ_FPJJ01000002.1:0-1022154 GCF_900119375.1 Pseudomonas sp. NFR02 | reverse complement strand
TGCGTCCTATGAGTCTGTGATCGCCGGGCTGGAAGCGGATTTGCGCACGGCATGGGCCGAGCACTTCAAGCCTCGATGGGCAGACTTTGCCAAAGCGCCAGCCTACAAGCGTAGCGGCATTCAGGGCATTGCCTTTGCGACCGGGCTGGGCAAGGCGCTCTACAACCTGTGGGACAACATCACCGAGCTGTACGACCTGCTCGCCAACCTCAAGTCCAACAGCGAAACGTTGCTGAAATACCTGTCCCAGGCCGAGCTGGATGCACTGCTCAAACTGGGCAAAGACACGCTGGCCAAGGGGTTGCTGGTACTCAGTGATGAGCCGCTGTTGTTTATCTACCTGTCGGCGCTGGTGGCCTGGGTACGCATGCTGCCGCCACCCGACATGTACGAACTGCTGGGTGAAATCACCGGCGAAGTGTTGATCAACTTGCTGCTGATCTGGGCCACACGGGGTATTGGAGTACAGCTGCGCCTGGGTGCTCAGATCCTTAGTGGCGTCAAGTCCGGCCGGGCGCGGGCGTTGTTGGAATTGCTGGCCAAGCAGGTGACGGGGCCTCGGCTGGAAGCTCATGTCGAGGTCGCCAAGCCGGTGTTGCTGAGCAGTGCGGCGACGCCGGTCAAGGCCGTGCCAGTGGTTCCATTGAAGGCCGGCGACACGCTGGTTTCGAACCCGGTGCCGGTGGTTCGCAACAAGACCCGACAGACCGTGTTGGTCCGTCAGGAACACGTCGATGATGTGCCTGCCGTGGCGTCGAATCCGAAAGGGGATGCGACGGCGCCAGCGGACAAGACGGTCACCAACGGCTGCCCGGTGTCGATGGTCACCGGGGAAGAATTGCTCACCCTCACCGATGGCGCGCTGGACGGGGTTTTGCCGTTTGAGTGGACGCGGCTGTATCGCACCAGTGCGGTGGATGTGGATTGCGGGTTGGGGTTTGGCTGGAGTCATGCGCTGGCGCACAGGCTTTGTGTGTCGGGCGATTCGGTGGTGTGGACCGACCATGAGAACCGCTCGACTACCCTGCCCTTGCCCACATCTGCCCGACCCGCGATCACCAATAGCCTGGCGGAAGCAGCGATCTACTTGGGCTCGGATCCTGATGAGTTAGTGCTGGCCCAGGCGTCGCGGTTCTATCACTTTCGCGATGGTGTGCTGGTCTCGATCAGCGATGCGTATGACAACCGGCTGCGCATTTGCCGTGATCCCTCCGGGCGGATTGAGCGGCTGGATAACGGTGCTGGCCGCTCGCTGCTGCTGCGTTATGAATTGGATCGCATCGTGGCGGTGGACTACCAGGTTCATCGTGCCAAAGGCCGTGATCCCTACGTGTGGGAGACCGAGCAGAACGTCGTTTCCTACGCCTATGACGAAGATGGACGACTGGTTTGCGCGACCAATGCTGTCGGTGAAAGCGAGCGTTATCGGTACGACGATCAGCACGTCATTCTTGAACGCCAACTGGCCGGTGGGGCGAGTTTCTTCTGGGCGTGGGAACGATCTGGCAAAGCGGCGCGGTGTGTCCGGCATTGGGCGAGTTTTTCCCAGATGGACACGCGCTATGCCTGGGGGGATGACGGCCGTGTCACCGTGCATAACGCCGATGGCAGCCAGGAAGTGTATGTCCATGACCAGCGGGCGCGGTTGGTGCAGCGCATCGATCCGGACGGCGCGCAGCATTTCAAATCCTACGATGCCGAGGGGCGGCTGACCGTCGAGCAAGATCCGCTGGGCGCGGTGACGGCGTATCAGTACGACGAAGCCGGACGCTTGGTGGCGTTGTTTCCGGGGGATGACGAGCCGACGTCTTACGAGCATGACAACGGCTTCGTAAGGGTTGTAAGGCGCGGTGAGGCGGTTTGGAAATATGAGCGCAATGACCAGGGTGACGTCATCCGCAAGATTGATCCGGACGGCAGCGCGATCGACTACAGCTACAACAAACACGGGCAACTGACGGGGGTTTGGTACCCGGATCACAGTTGCCATCGGCTGGTGTGGAATGAGCGTGGGCAGTTGCTTGAGGAGCAATTGCCCAATGGTGGGATCAAGCGTTATCGCTATGACGACCTCGGAAGGCAAATCGCCCGTGAGGATGAGCACGGCGCGCAAACAGTCTTTGAATGGGACAGCGTCGGTCGGCTGATTCGCCTCGTCTTGCCAGGCGGCGCCACACGCGAATTCAGCTACAACCCCTACGGCAAAATCATCGCCGAACGCGACGAACTCGGCCACGTCACCCGCTACGAATACGCCAATGGCCTGCACCTGATCAGCCGCCGTATCAACGCCGACGGCACCCAGGTCAAATACCGCTACGACAACGTTCGATTACTGCTGACCGAAATCGAAAACGAAGTCGGCGAAACCTACCAGCTCGACTACCACCCCAATGGCCTGATCCAACAGGAAACCGGCTTCGACGGCCAACGCACCGCCTACGTCTACGACCTCAACGGCAACCTGCTGGAGAAAACCGAATACGGCGACGATGGCAGTCAGCTAATCACCCGTTACGAGCGCGACCACGCCGGACGCCTCGTAAGAAAAACCCTCCCCGATAACAGCATTATCGATTATGCCTACGACCGCCAAGGCAACCTCCAGAGCGCCGAAGACGGTCACTGGGCGCTGGCCTACGAGTACGACCGCCAAAACCGCCTCACCGCCGAACACCAAGGCTGGGGCACCCTGCGCTACCGCTACGACGCCTGCGGCCAGCTTCAACACCTGTGCCTGCCAGACAACAACCGCGTCACTTTCAACCACGACAAAGGCGGCCACCTCGCCACCGTCGAACTCAACGGTGAAGTGCTCACCTCACATCTGTTCAAGAACGGCCGCGAACATCAGCGCCAGCAAGGCCCACTGCTCAGCCACTACCACTACGACGACCAACACCGCCTGCACGCCCACGCGGTAACGCAGCAACAAAACCACCTCTACCAGCGCCAATACGACTACGACAAAGCCGGCAACCTCGCCCGCCTGCTCGACACCCGCAAAGGCGAACACCTTTACCACTACGACCCCCTCGCCCGCCTGACCCGCGCCGACCACTCCCAAGACGTGCAGGAACGCTTCGGCCACAACCCGGCCGGCAACCTGCTGATGCAAGACCGCCCCGGCCCGGACATCGTCGCGGCCAACCGCCTGATGATCCAAGGCGACCGCCACTACGACTACGACGCCTTCGGCAACTTGATTCGTGAGCGGCGCGGCAAAGGCCAGCTACTCATCACCGAATATCGCTACGACTGCCAGCATCGGTTAATCAGCATCACAAAGCCGAACGGCCAAACCGCCAGTTATCGCTATGACCCGTTTGGGCGGCGCATCAGCAAGACCGTGGAGGGCAAGACCACCGAGTTTTTCTGGCAAGGCGACAAGCTGATAGCCGAACACCATGCAGAGCGCCATCGCAGCTACCTCTACGAGCCCGACAGCTTCCGCCCATTGGCACTACTGGAAGGTTTCGGCCCGAAAGAAACCAAACCCTACCACTACCAACTCGACCACCTCGGCACCCCGCAGGAACTGACCAGCCCCGAGGGCGAAATCGTCTGGTCCGCCCACTACCGCGCCTACGGCCAGATCGCCCGGCTCGACGTGGGCAAAGTCGACAATCCACTACGGTTTCAAGGGCAGTATTTCGATGCGGAAAGCGGCCTGCACTACAACCGCCATCGCTACTACAATCCGGATATTGGTCGTTACCTGACACCTGATCCGGTGAAGTTGGCGGGGGGGATCAATGGGTACCAGTATGTGCCCAACCCTACGGGGTGGGTGGATCAGCTAGGCTTAAGTACGTGTCCAGGTGCAGATGGATGTAAAGCCAGCACCAGTGCTCCAAATCCTGCGGAGAGTGTTAACCACGGAGAGCCTGCCTTACCGCAACTGACCCGCACGCAGCGGCAGGCGAGAATTGATGAGCTAGCAGAGGCAAACGCCTACAGACGTCTGAAAGAGATAGAGCAAGCGTTCCCAAGAGCACATTTTTTGGAGAAGCACGGCGCGCAGACAACGCGCGGCTCTCAACTTGAAAGAGTACGATCAGGTAAAAATCCGACCACAGGAGAAATTGAAAGATACATTGGCGGAAACAAAGATGGCGAGCCCAAAATACCTACTGCTGCGACTCGGTACCTCAGCCATCGAGACCAACTTAACGCTATTTACCGTGCCAGACTTATACTTAGGCGCACAAATTTAGAGACATCTCGAGAACCGATGAATATGGGAAAAATAATTGGCGAAGGATACAAAAGAAATAGCTTTGAATACGGAAAGCAAAGCAAAGCCATTGTAATCCTGGACATCAACGGCAATCCAATCACTGCGTACACGGAGTTTTAGGCCATGAAGCTCACCCCGAAACTATCAATCATCAAAAGCTTACTATTCACCTACAGCATTGAAAATTATGACGACCCTGAACGAGAGCTCTTCATAGCATCAAAAAACATCAATGATGAAAAGGAGCTTACGGAGCTGTTTGACAAATTAACCAAACCAGAATTTCTATCCTACAGACCCAAAGAGCGTCAATGGCATATTGATACACTTCACCACTACCTAAATACGGATGAGAATTTCGAGTCCGTATTTTACTTTCTCGACACTTATTTTGACGATGAAATAACTAATCACAGGCAATTTATGAAGGTGCTGCTTCGCTGCCTAGAGCATTACAACTTGGACGCCAACGCAAGTGAATCAAAGTAAATAAATCCTACAAAACATCTGCCTAAGACAAAATGGGAGAAACTTAATTAAAATACCTACCAACCATTAAGTAAATTTATTCCCTCTCACTTCATCCCTTTTCACCCACGTTACTGAAGGGCACCGACAGCTACGCAGTAGAATTGGACAGACTAGAAAGACCAAGAAAATGAGAACTCAAACTCTGGAACATTTGATCACCGACTATTTGGAACAAGTAAAAAAGGCTACCGACTTACTTGAGCAAGTGTTTGGAACCAAAAATATCATTGGTCTGTGGCGATCCAAAAAAATCCCGCAGCGTGGGACGGTCGCTGCAAATGTCACCTACGAGCTGCACGGTATTGGTTGCAGTGTTTACTTATCTGAAATATGTGTCGACTTTGATTACGGCCCGGACGATAGGGTCGACGGTTTCGACTCGTGGAGGCTGTATATGTACGCATGCGAAACACCCAGCAAGTACAAAAAATATACAGATAAACAAGCCTTGGAACGTGAGTTCAATGCGTACCTAAAAAAGGGCAAAGCCAAGAAAATCGAAGGGTCCACATCTAATTTGTACTTCATACAGTCTTGATGCCGTTCAGGTAAATCTCCTTACCCTAGACACTCTGAATATCGAATATGGGATGGGACTTGACCTCGATAACTGTGAACCAGCCAATGCATGTGCAAACTGACCCAACAACATCGGAGGTAAGCCTTGGTGCCGATCAGTCAAGCGAACGCAATACTCAAAGCAACGAAGATCAAAAGTGGGAGCTGGCTTGCCTGCGAAAGCGGTAGTGCAGTAACAGAGGCAGTGACTGACACACCGCCTTCGCGGGCAAGCCCGCTCCCACAGGGGATCTGCGCTTAACAGAATGGAATCCTTCCCACATTCACACCCACGGCGCTACTCTTTCCCACCGATGGTTTCGATGAGGCTTTTCGCAGAACGGGTATACCCAGGTCCGAATACAGCGTATCGAAATGGGGCAAAGACCAATATGGCAAATCATTTCCAACAGAATGGCGAGTACAAACCGGTCCCAATAGAGGAGCGGAAGTGAATATTGACGATCCTATGCTCGTGCCAAGTAAAGAAGGCCCGAAATCACCTCATATTGGCTATCAAACACCTGGAAAGAGAGGCGACGGAGGAGCCAAAAGAGGCCATATACTGCTCCAACTAGTTCCTGTCAGCCGGTCCAGAATAGGTGTCCCCTGATGAGTTACTTGGAAGACGAAATAGACGAAGCCTGTAATGCGCTGAACCTCGACGCTGGAAAGCTTGATTCGAGCGAACTCAACTTGTTGATAAGCTCTCTGACGAGAAAATTCTTCAAAGCGCAGAGCAATGTGCTTGATCCCATCGAACTGAACGAGAAAAGCACCGAACACAACCCTGACTTTTGGAAGGAGATGCCGCATCGCATTAGCGGGAATGGCCTGGTTCTGCTGGTATTTGACTCAGCGTATAGCGCCTGGAGAATGAAAAACGCTCGAGTGCTAGCCTCTGTGTTAGGCGAAACCACCGGATATCCGTTTTGGATAACCGATAAAGAGCTGACGTTCTTGGTACACATGGATGATCATGACTGTGTCATTTGGGCATGAGGGTCACTCCGCCTAAATTGCAGCCTATGACCCCCATAGCCAGCCCCAATTCGCCACCTCGCCCACCTCAACCTAAACTCTGTCCAAGTTGTTTCAACGGACAGAGGATTCACCACCATGGGCAAACGTCACCCCAACCTCCCCGCCTGGCAATGGCGTCAGTACCCACAGAACCATCAGCACCCAACCAACCTGGCGTTGCACCTGATTGCCGTGCCGCTGTTTATCGTCGGTTTTCTGCTGATCGTGTCGGGCGTGTTCAGCCTGAGCCTGGCCAGCTTCGCGGTCGGTGTGATTGGCATTGTCGCGGGCCTGGCGTTGCAGCGTCACGGCCATAGCCTGGAGGCCCAGGCCAGTGAGCCGTTCAGTGATCGTAAAGATGCGGTGCAGCGCCTGGTGGTCGAGCAGTTCGTGACCTTCCCGCGCTTTGTGCTCAGCGGTGGCTGGTGGCGCGCCTGGCGGCAGCGGCACCACCACTGACCGGCGGGTTCAGGCGAACACCACCACGGTCTGGCGGCTGAGGGCGATCAACTCGCCGGTCGGGCTCCACAACGCAGCGGCCGCGTGGCCATAGCCGTCGCGGGCGTGTTCGATGTTGACGTGGTACTGGCACCAGTCGAGGGTGGTCAGGTCTTGCAGCGGCTGGATGAACTCGATGGTCCAGGTCAGGGTGCTACCCGGCGCGGGCTTTTTGAGGTGTGGCAGTAGCGCCGGCGGCCAGGCGTCGACCAGGGCGAGGATGTGCGCCTCGGTCAGTGGCTCTTCTTTTACATCCCCTCTCAACCGTACCCAACCGCCCATCTCGCGAGATTTATTGCCGGTAAACGGCAGGCCACCGACACTCCAGCGCATTGCCAAATGACGCATGAATTCGGGGGTAACGCCCTTGATATAGGGCAGTTCCTGGCACTCATCCCAATGTTTGAATACCGGTGGCGGCTCACTTGCCACGTCAATTTCGGAGGGGCGAGAGGCGCCAAAACTGGCCTGGACCAGGGTCGCCACTTCACCGTTCTGCACCACGCGCCCCAGCAACTGGCTGACCGCCTTGCCTTCGCGCAGCACTTCGACTTGATAGCTGGCAGGTACATCCGGCGCTACCGGGCCGACAAAGGTGATGGCCAGCGAGCGCAGCGGTCGGTCAGCCGGCACCTGGGCGCGCAGCGCCTCGTATTGCAAGGCGGCGACCAAGCCGCCAAAGGTGGCCCGGCCCTGGGCCCATTCGGCAGGGATGGTGACATCCAGCGGATTGCTACGGGCAGCGTCGAGCAAATCACTAAAGCGCATGGCGACCTCACATCAAGAAAATCCTGGAGGAATCTTAACCATCGAATTGCACAGGCACAGCGCCTATTCCGGCCAAAAACCGGACCGGTTTAAAAACACTCGGCGCTGAGTGTGTCCAACACGCGGTCGGCCTTGCCTTGCGCCTTGAGCATGGTGCGCTGCCACACTGCTACGCAGGGTTGCAAGTCAGGCTCGTGCCCGGCCTGGGCCAGCCACTGCCAACAGTCATGCCAGTCACCCAGCGCGCTCTGGGCTTTCTTCAAGTGCGACAGGGCCTTGGTGGGTAATTTGTCCAGCTCGGGATACGCCTCGGCGGCATAGCGCACACGCTTGATCAGCAACCGTAGCCGGTGGCGGTCATGATCGGGGTCCTTCAAGGCGCCATCGAGTGCCTGCCATTGCTTGGCCAGGCGTTTCTGGATACGCGGGCGCAAGCCCTTGAGCAGTTTCTGGTGCTGGGATGCGCGGATAAACCGTGGGAACGCATCCAGGATCAGCAGCAAGTGCGCCAGTTCCGGGCTTTGCGCCACCTGGCGATAAGCCTCGGGCTGCAGACGCAGGCGTCGATCAGCCGCGTCGTGATAACCGTGCTGATGCAAATACGCCGCCAGCACCTCTCGGTCGCGTAGCGGCGTAGTCAGTTGGCCAACCGTGCTGGCGGCCAATTCAAGCTGTTCGACACCGGGCAGCCCGCGCAAAGGGCGCAACAGGCTGCGCAGGCGTCGTACCGTGGTGCGCAAATCATGCAAGGCTTCATCGTCAGTGACGGCGGCGAGGCGAGCCTGGCAGCTCAGTAACCCTACTTCCAGGCCAATGACCTGAGCGACTAACTGATTGACCAACGCTGACATCCTGCCCTCACTTTCCGATGAAAAATCCTGCCCGCTGCGGGGTCATCGCCCGGCGCGAGACTCACGAATGTAGAACCGCGCTTTCTCGGCCTTGTTGGAGCAGCCCTCGAACGCTTCAAACTGCTGCTGAGTCTTGGCGCCAGTCAACAGCGACAACGCCTTGGAGTAGCTGACAGTGCCGGCAAAACCTTCGGCCTTGGCCAGGTCCAGTTCTTTCCAGGCGGCGTCCAATTGCGAGCCACAGCTGTCGCGATACGCGGTTTTCCCGGCACAACCAGCCAAGGCCAGCACGATCACAGGCACACAGATCCAGGCTTTCATTGATGACACCTCAAATATACAAATTCAGTCGTAGCCTGTAGACGTTGCCTACAGGGAAAAGTGCCTTGTCCTTAGCCTGAAATCGGTAGTACCTATTGCCAGAGCATACCCGAGCCTGATCGCCAGCCTGGAAAAATCTTGCGCGCTGTCAGCAAGGATTGAAGCAGGCCCCTTGATGGGTGCATTGTGGGCCCCTGTTTTGCGAAGGATCTGGCCATGAAGAAACGTGTTGCCTTAGTGCTGGGCTCCGGTGGCGCCAGGGGCTACGCCCATATCGGGGTGATCGAGGAAATCGAACGACGCGGCTATGACATCGCCTGTATCGCCGGCTGTTCCATGGGCGCCGTGGTGGGTGGGATCTACGCTGCCGGCAAGCTCGACGAGTACCGCAACTGGATCGAAAGCCTGGACTACCTCGACGTCTTGCGCCTGGTGGACGTGAGCTTTCGCCTGGGAGCGATTCGCGGTGAGAAGGTGTTCGGGCAAATCCGCAAGATCGTCGGCGATATCAATATCGAGGAGCTGCGCATCCCCTACACCGCCGTCGCCACCGACCTCACCAACCAACAGGAGATCTGGTTCCAGGAAGGCTGCCTGCACCAGGCCATGCGCGCCTCGGCGGCCATCCCCAGCCTGTTCACCCCGGTGATGCAAGGCAACCGCATGCTGGTGGACGGCGGCCTGCTCAACCCGCTGCCCATCGTGCCGGTGGTGTCGAGCCACTGTGACTTGATCATTGCGGTCAACCTCAACGCCACCAACCAGAAGCATTATCAATTGCCGGTGATCCAGCGCCCGCCAGCGTTCAAGAGCCGCTTCAACAGCCTGGCCAAGTCACTGGGTTCGCACCTGCCGTTTCGCCGCAAACAGGCCGAGCAGTTGATGAAACTGGAACAAGAAGCCTTGCAGGCCCAGGCCGCCGAAATCAACCCGTGGCTGGAGTCTGCCGAACCCGAAGCCCAGCAACCCGCCGCGGCGCCGGAGAAAGCCGGCGCACCGAAGTCGGCGACCGGCTCGTTCATCATCGACAACGTCGGGCCTGCATCGCTGCTGGACCTGATCAACCAGAGTTTCGAGGTGATGCAAACCTCCTTGGCGCAATACAAGATCGCTGGGTATCCGCCCGATGTGCTGATCAACGTGCCGAAGCGGGTGTGCCGGTTTTTCGAGTTCTATAAAGCGCCGGAGTTGATTGCTTTGGGGCGGGAGATTGCCAGTGATACGTTGGATCGGTATGAAAGCGAACAGAGTTGAGCGTGTGGGTATTGCGGATGGCCTCATCGCGGCCAAGCCCGGCTCCCACAGGGGCATGCATTTCAACTGTGGGAGCTGGCTTGCCTGCGATGGCGCCAGCGCAGGCACCACAGATTCAGGCACCTAGCAACCGATACCCCACCCCCGCCTCAGTCACGATAAACCGTGGCTGGGTCGGGTCATCCGCCAGCTTCTGGCGCAGGTGCCCCACCACGATCCGCAGGTAGTGGCTGTCCTCGGTATGGGTTGGCCCCCAGATGTCCTTGAGCAATTGCTGTTGGGTAATCACCCGCCCCGGGTGGCGTGCCAACTGCGCCAGCACTGCGTATTCCTTGCGGGTCAGCGCCACTTCAGCTCCGTCGAGCAGCACGCGACGATAGGCCAGGTCGACCGTCAACGGGCCAAAATTCAAGGCGGCTTCCTGGGCCTCTCCGGCCGGTGCCTGGCGCAACAGTGCACGCACACGGGCAAGAAACTCCTGGATGCCGAACGGTTTGGTCACGTAGTCATTGGCGCCACCGTCGAGGGCCTCGACCTTCTGACCTTCGCTGGCCCGCACCGACAGCACCAGCACCGGCACCGTGGACCATTCGCGAAACTCGCGCAGCACCTGCTGACCGTCCATGTCGGGCAGGCCCAGGTCGAGCACCAGCAAATCCGGTTTGCTCAAGGCCGCCTGGGCCAGGCCTTCGTTGCCGGTGCCGGCTTCGATGACCTTATAGCCTTGGGAAGCCAGGCTGATGCGCAGAAATTTGCGGATCTGCGGTTCGTCATCAATGACAAGAATCGTCGCGGTCTGGCTCATGGTGTCTCATCAAAACCCATTAAAAAATCACCCCCCTGTAGGAGCGAGCTTGCTCGCGAAAAACCTCTAGGCACCGCGTGCATTCAGGACGTCATCATTATCGTTAACGACCTTCGCGAGCAAGCTCGCTCCTACAGGTTGTGTTCCAGGACTGGTGGTGTCGGCAACGGCAAAAACAAAGTGATGCAGGTGCCCCGTCCGTCAATGCCATCGGCCACGCTGATATGCCCACCGTGCGCGCCGACCATGCCCTGGCAGATCGCCAAGCCGAGGCCGGTGCCCTGTCCGCCTCGATCACCACGGGCAGCGGTGTAGAACATGTCGAAAATCTTCGCCCGCTCCTCCTCGGGAATCCCCGGTCCTTCATCCGCCACGGCAAAAAACAACTGCTCATCCTGCACCCCAGCCCGCAACTGCAAGCGGCCCTGGGGGGGCGAAAACCGTGCGGCGTTTTCCAACACGTTGACCAAGGCCTGCTCAATCAACGCCGCATGCACATACAACAAAGGCAGCTCCGGCGGCACATCGGTGCTCACCTGCAACGGCGCCAGCACGGCGCGCAGTCGCCCAAGGGCACTGCCGACAATATCGCCGGGCGACACCCAATCGCGTGCCAGTTTCAGCGCACCATGACCCAGGCGTGTCATGTCCAGCAGGTTCTGGATATAGCGGTCCAGGCGCTCGGCTTCATCACGGGTGCCTTCGAGCAATTCGCGGCGATCCTCCAGCGGGATGGCTTCACCCAGGGCCAGCAGGCTGTCGATGCTGCCGCGCATGGACGTCAATGGCGTGCGCAAATCGTGAGACACCGACGTGAGCAAAGCGCTGCGCAGTTGTTCGGTTTCGCCGTGCAGGCGCGCCGATTCCAGCTCCTGCCCCAGTTGTGCCCGCGCCAGCGCCTGGGCCAGCGGTTGGCTCAACGCGGTGAGTAAGCGACGACGTTGCCCGCTCAATTCCAGGCCAGGCTTGGCACTGACACCCAGCAACCCCAAGGGCCCCTCTTCACCCGACAACGGCCACCACCACCAACGCCCAAACGGCAAGGTGCCGGTGCCCATGCCGGCCGGCTGATCATGCTGCCAGGCCCAGTCGGCGGCGGCGCGTTCTGCTTCGGTGAGGGTCAACGGGCCACCGGTCTCGACCTTCCAGCCGCCCTGCCCGTCGCGATTGACCAGGCACAGGTCGAGGTCGTTCCAACCTTGCAGATGGTGGGCGGCGGCACTGATGACAGCTTGGCGGTCGGTGGCAGCGGTGAGCTTGCGCGACAGGTCGAGCAGCTCGCTGGTTTCTTCCTGGGTATCGCGCAACGCCTGCAACTGGCGGCGCTGGCGTGCGGCGAGGTTGCCGGTCAACGCTGCCATCAACAGGAAGAACAACAGGGTCAGCACGTCTTCTTCGCGCTGGATGGCGAAGGAAAAATTCGGCGGAATAAACAGAAAATCGTAAGTCAAAAACGACAGTGCCGCACATACCAGGGACGGCCCCAGGCTGCTGCGCACCGCCACCAGCAGCACGGCGGCAAGAAACACCAGCGAGATGTTCGGCAGCGCCAACGCACTGGACACGGCCCAGGCCACTGCGGCAGCGACAAAGGTGGCCACCACCGCCAGGGCGTAATCGAACCACACCAACCCGCGTACCTCCGGCAGACGTGGCGGTGCAGGCATGTCATCGCTGTCGAGGACGTTGATTTCCAAGCCGCGGGCATTGCGCAACAGGCGTGCCGCCAAGCCGCCACCGAACAGGCGCCGCCGCCAGCGCATCCGTGACTGCCCCACCAGCACTAAACTGGCACGGCGTTCAACGGCGTGCTGGATCAGGGTCTTGGCCACTTCCCCAGCGCGCAGCAACACCACTTCCCCGCCCAGCCGCTCTGCCAGTTGCTGAGCGTTTTGCAGGCGCAGGCGCGATTGCTCATCCCGAGCACGGCCGTTGTCGATGTGCACCAGGCTCCAGGGCAAATGCCGACGCTGGGCCACGCGGCTGGCATGGCGCACCAGTCGTTCGGCTTGCGCATCGCCATCCACACCGACCAACAGGCGCCCACGCACTGCCGGCGCGGCCTGGCCGAGTTGGCGGTAGCCCTGGGCCAAGTCATCGTCGACGTGGGCGGCGGCGGTTTGCATGGCCAGTTCGCGCAGGGCCATGAGGTTGGTCTGGGTGAAAAACGCATCGATGGCCGCACGCGCCTGTTCGGGCACATACACCTTGCCGTCACGCAGGCGCTCGAGCAGCTCGCGAGACGGCAGGTCGATCAGCAACAGTTCGTCGGCCTCTTGCAGCACCCAGTCCGGCAGGGTTTCGCGCACTTGCACGCCGGTGATACCACGCACTTGGTCGTTTAGACTTTCCAGATGCTGGACGTTGACCGTGGTGAACACGTTGATGCCGGCGGCGAGCAGTTCCTGGATGTCTTGCCAGCGTTTTTCATGACGGCTGCCGGGGGCGTTGCTGTGGGCCAGCTCATCCACCAGCACCAGCTTTGGCTTGGCGGCGAGCAGGCCGTCGAGGTCCATTTCTTCGAGCATCACGCCACGGTATTCGCTGCGCAACAGCGGTTGTTGCGGCAGGCCGCTGAGCAAGGCTTCGGTCTCGGCGCGGCCGTGGGTTTCGACCACCCCAGCGATCAGACGCACGCCCTGGCGCAGTTGGGTATGGGCCGCCTGTAGCATGGCGTAGGTCTTACCCACACCGGGCGCGGCGCCGAGGAAGACTTTAAGCCGGCCACGGCCGTCCCGGGGCAGATCGGCTAACAGGGCATCGGCGCGGCCGGCGTCGCTCATGCTCGGGGGTTCCTTCAGGTATTGATGGAGAGTCTTCAAGGCCGCCATCGCGGGCAAGCCCGGCTCACACAGTGGAATGCATTCTAAATGTGGGAGCCGGGCTTGCCCGCGATGGCGGTCGCAAGGCTTACAACGTTTCCAAAGCCATGTTCAGGGCCAGGACATTTACGACGGGCGGGCCAACCAACGGGCTTTCGATGTGCTCATCCAGCAACCGCTGCAAGGTCGACACCGGCACATTTCGCGCCGCCGCCACTCGCGCCAGTTGATAGGCAATCGCCTGCGGTGGCAAGTGTGGATCAAGGCCGCTGCCGGAGGTTGTCAGCGAGGCCA
Source organism: Pseudomonas sp. NFR02 (assembly GCF_900119375.1). Lineage (NCBI taxonomy): Bacteria > Pseudomonadati > Pseudomonadota > Gammaproteobacteria > Pseudomonadales > Pseudomonadaceae > Pseudomonas > Pseudomonas sp. NFR02. The sequence goes on along the minus strand of NZ_FPJJ01000002.1, from coordinate 1,008,189 downwards.
GTGGCACCGGGCCCTGGCCAGGCACTGACTGCTTGCTGGCGTCCTCGAATATGCGAGTCGCCAAGGCCGGATTGCTGGGGCCCAGGTTACTGGCACTACTGGACACGGTGGCAAAAGCACCGGCTGACGGGCGTGGGTGAAACCAGCGGTCACCAGTGAAGTCCTGGGCGATCAGGCTGGAGCCACGCACCTTGCCGCTGGCGTCGCGCACCAGGCTGCCATTGGCTTGATCGGGGAAGGCCACTTGGGCCACGCCGGTGACTACCAGCGGGTAAGCCACGCCGGTGATCAGGGTCATGAGTACCAGCAAGCTCAGGGCTGGGCGGATGATGTTGGACATTTCAGACTCCTCAATTCAGTGGTGCGGTGGGACGCGGAGCGTCCGGGGCGGCGGCGTTCCCACGCGGAGCGTGGGAACGATCAGCGGCCAGGTCAAACCAGGTGCAGCGCGGTCAGTAGCATGTCGATGGCCTTGATGCCCACGAACGGTACCAACAGCCCGCCCAGCCCGTAGATCAGCAGATTGCGCCGCAACAACGCCGCCGCACTCGCCGCCTGCACGCGCACACCGCGCAGGGCCAATGGGATCAGCACCACGATAATCAGCGCGTTGAACACGATGGCCGAGAGGATCGCGCTCTGTGGGCTCTGCAAGTGCATGATGTTGAGCACGCCCAGTTGCGGGTAGATCGAGGCGAACAGCGCCGGCAGGATCGCGAAGTACTTGGCCACGTCGTTGGCGATGGAAAAGGTCGTCAGCGCGCCACGGGTCACCAGCAGTTCCTTGCCGATCTGCACCACGTCCAGCAGCTTGGTCGGGTCGCTGTCGAGGTCGACCATGTTGGCGGCTTCGCGCGCGGCCTGGGTGCCGTCGTTCATCGCCATGCCGACGTCAGCCTGGGCCAGCGCCGGGGCATCGTTGGCGCCATCGCCACACATGGCAACCAGGCGTCCATCGTTCTGCTCATGGCGAATACGCGCGAGTTTCTTCTCTGGCGTGGCTTCGGCCAGCACATCGTCCACCCCCGCTTCAGCGGCAATCGCGGCGGCGGTCAGCGGGTTGTCGCCTGTGACCATCACGGTACGAATCCCCAGCTTGCGCAACTCGGCAAACCGTTCGCGGATACCGGGCTTGACCACGTCCTTGAGATGGATCGCCCCCAGCAACTTGCCATCGGCGCACACCAGCAAGGGCGTGCCGCCGCTCTGGGCGATCTTGTCGATTTCCCGCGACAGCGCAGGCAGCAGGTCGCTGCGTTGCTGGCCGATAAACGCCAGTAGAGAGTCCACCGCGCCTTTACGGAACACACGGCCCTGATAGTCGACACCGGACAAACGGGTCTCGGCGCTGAAGGGCACGGCGGTCAACGCCTCCAGGCTCGGCTCGGCCTGGGGGTGCAAGGCGCGCAGGTATTCAACGATGGACTTGCCTTCCGCCGTGTCATCAGCCAGGGACGCCAGCAGCGCGCCTTCGGCCAATTCCCGGCCACTGACGCCAGGCGCTGCGACCACGGCCGAGCAACGACGGTTACCAAAGGTGATGGTGCCGGTCTTGTCCAGCAGCAACACATGCACGTCCCCCGCCGCTTCCACCGCGCGTCCAGACTTGGCGATCACGTTGAGACGCACCAGGCGGTCCATGCCGGCAATACCGATGGCCGACAACAAGCCGCCAATGGTGGTAGGAATCAGTGTCACCAGCAGTGCGACCAGGAACACCAAAGGCAAGCTGCCATTGGCGAAGTGGGCGAACGGCTGCAAGGTCACCACCACCAGCAGGAAGATCAGGGTCAGGCCGATCAGCAGGATATCCAGCGCGACTTCGTTGGGGGTCTTCTGGCGTTTGGCGCCCTCCACCAGCGCGATCATGCGGTCCAGGGTGGACTCGCCCGGGTTGGCGGTGATGCGGATCAGCAGCCAGTCCGAGACCAACCGAGTGTTGCCGGTAACGGCCGAGCGGTCGCCGCCGGACTCGCGGATGACCGGGGCGGATTCGCCAGTGATTGCCGCTTCGTTGACCGCCGCAATACCTTCGACGACCTCGCCATCACCGGGGATCATTTCCCCAGCAGCCACACGCACCACATCACCCTTGCGCAGGCTGGTGGCCGGCACCACCTTGAAGCTGCCATCAGCTTCCTGGCGACGGGCACTCAAGCCTTCGCTCCCAGCCTTGAGGCTGTCGGCGCGGGCTTTGCCACGGCCTTCGGCCAAGGCTTCAGCGAAGTTGGCGAACAGCACGGTGAACCACAGCCACACGGCGATTTGCACGGCGACAAAGGTCGGCACTGTGGTGTCGGGCACAAAGCACAACACGGTGGTGAGGATGGCGGTCAGCTCCACCACCAGCATCACGGGCGAGCGTTGCAGTTGGCGTGGGTCCAGCTTGACGAACGCCTGGACCAGTGCCGGGCGCCACAGGGCCGAGATAGCGGTTTTGGCAGGCTCCTGGGGTTTGACCGGGGCCGCGTTTTTTGCAGGCATATTCATTTTCATATCCCTTAACTAGAAGCCCATGCTCAAGTGTTCAGCGATGGGACCCAACGCCAGCGTCGGCAGGAAAGTCAGGCCGCCCACCAGCAAAATGGTCACGGTCAACAGGGTCACAAACAGCGCGCCATGGGTGGGGAAGCTGTTCTGGCCAACCGGTGCGGCTTTCTTCATCGCCAGGCTGCCGGCCAGGGCCAGTACCGGGAGGATGTAGCCAAAGCGGCCGATCAACATGCCCAGGCCCAGCATCAGGTTATGGAACGGGGTGTTGGCGCCGAGGCCGGCAAACGCCGAACCGTTGTTGGCACTGGCCGAGGTGTAGGCGTACAGCAATTGGCTGAAGCCGTGGGGGCCAGGGTTACTGATAGCGCCCGCCGGGCCCGGGAGGCTGGCAGCGATAGAACTCAGCACCAGCACACCAACCGGCATCACCAGCAGGGTCACCACCAACAATTGCACTTCCCTGGCCTGGAGTTTCTTGCCCAGGTATTCCGGGGTGCGGCCGATCATCAAGCCGGCAAGGAACACCGCGATCAACACGTTAAGCAACATGCCGTACATACCGGCACCGACACCGCCGAAGATCACTTCGCCGACCATCATGTTGACCAGCGCCACCATCCCACTCAGAGGGCTGAGGCTGTCTTGCATACCATTGACCGAGCCGTTGGACGCCGCGGTAGTGGTCACCGACCACAGCACGGTACCGGTTGTGCCGAAACGTGTTTCCTTGCCTTCCAGCGGTGCGGTTTGCTCCACCGCCGGGTTGTTCAGGGTTGGATTGGGCTGGTACTCGGACCACAGCGACGTCGCGCCGCCGATCAAGAACAGCGCCAGCATGCACGCGAGGATCGCCCGGCTCTGGCGCAGGTCCTTGACGTAATGGCCGAAGGTAAACACCAGTGCCACCGGAATCAGAATGATCGAGGCCACTTCAAACAGGTTGGCCCAGGCGGTCGGGTCTTCGAACGGATGCGCCGAGTTCACGCCGAAGAAGCCACCGCCGTTGGTGCCCAATTGCTTGATCGCAATCTGGCTGGCGGCCGGGCCCAGGGGAATCACTTGGTCCACGCCCTGCAGCGTGACGGCATCAACATAGTGGGCGAAGGTTTGCGGCACGCCCTGCCATACTAGAAACAGTGCGAGCACCAGGCACAAAGGGAGCAGGCAGTAGAGGGTGGCGCGGGTCATGTCGACCCAGAAGTTGCCCAGGGTCTGGGCAGATTTGCGCCCGATCCCACGGCACAGGGCGACCAGGACGGCCAGGCCGGTCGCGGCGCTGACGAAGTTCTGCACCGTGAGGCCGGCCATCTGACTTAGATAACTTAGGGACGCCTCACCGCTGTAGTTCTGCCAGTTGGTATTGGTCATGAAACTGACGGCGGTATTAAACGCTAAGGTCCATTCCTGGCCCGGCAGATTTTGCGGGTTCAGCGGGAGGGAGCCTTGAAATAACAGAATAGAGAACAGCAGCAGGAAGCCGGCGAGGTTGAATGCGAGCAAGGCCAGCATGTATTTCTGCCAGCTTTGTTCCTGCTGTGCGTCCACACCCGACAGGCGATAACAGGCGCTTTCCACCGGCCCCAGCACCGGGCTGAGCCAGGTGCGCTGGCCCTCCATCACCTTGTAGTAGAACCGCCCCAGGAACGGAGCCGGCACCAGTACCACGGCAAAGAAGGCGATGATCAGCCAATAGTCATAACTGTGCATAGCCGCTCCTAGTTCCGATCCGCGCGTAACAGCGCAACCAGCAGATAAATGAACAGCGCCACGGCCAATAGCAGTGACACCCCGTCCAGAACACTCATGGAAGTCTCCCCGTCTTGCGGCGATTGCCGCGTGTGGGGGCATTGTCCGCAGGAGGGGTGTAAAGGAACGAGAGCGAGGTGGTGGGTGGGGCGTAAAGATGGCGTAAAGAGTGGGTTTACGCGGGGTTTACAGCGGGATTTGCAGTGGCTGGGAGGGCCTCTTCGCGGGCAAGCCCGGCTCCCACATTCGACTGCGTTCTTTCAGTTAACACTCGGTCAAGTGTGGGAGCGGGCTTGCCCGCGAAAGCGCCCGCCAAGTCACCACCGCACTTATGTGGTGCAACTCATGCCACATTCAAACGCCAAACCGTCCCCCCGGCGACATAGGCACTGCTTTACGACATAGTTCTGAGGCTTGGCATAACCACTGCAACACCTTGAATCATTCCAAACGGTTCAGGGAGCACCCCACAATGAACACACAACTCAAACCCACCTTGGGCACCCTGCACCTATGGGGCATCGCCGTCGGGCTGGTGATCTCCGGCGAATATTTCGGCTGGAGCTATGGCTGGGGCGTCGCCGGGACCTTAGGGTTTCTGGTGACATCATTAATGGTCGCCGCGATGTACACCTGCTTTATCTTCAGCTTCACCGAACTGACCACTGCGATTCCCCACGCCGGAGGCCCCTTTGCCTACAGCCGTCGCGCCTTCGGTGAGAAAGGCGGCTTGATTGCCGGCCTGGCCACTTTGATCGAATTCGTCTTCGCCCCGCCCGCGATTGCCCTGGCCATTGGCGCGTACCTGAACGTGCAATTCCCGGCACTCGACCCCAAGCACGCCGCCGTCGGTGCATATATCGTGTTCATGGGCCTGAATATCCTCGGGGTGAAACTTGCCGCCACCTTTGAGTTGGTGGTCTGCGTGCTGGCCGTCGCCGAACTGCTGGTATTCATGGGCGTAGTCGCCCCGGCGTTCAGCTTCAGCAATTTTGCCCTCAATGGCTGGGCCGGTTCCGACACCTTCAGTGCCCCGGCGATTGCCGGTATGTTTGCCGCCATCCCCTTCGCGATCTGGTTCTTCCTCGCCATCGAAGGCGCGGCCATGGCCGCCGAAGAAGCCAAGGACCCAAAACGCACGATTCCAAAAGCCTACATCAGCGGCATCCTCACCCTGGTGATCCTCGCCATGGGTGTGATGTTCTTCGCTGGCGGCGTAGGCGACTGGCGCACCCTGTCGAACATCAACGACCCATTGCCACAAGCGATGAAAACCGTGGTGGGCGAAAGCTCCGGCTGGTTGCACATGCTGGTATGGATTGGCCTGTTCGGCCTGGTGGCAAGCTTCCACGGCATCATCCTTGGTTACTCGCGCCAGTTCTTCGCCCTGGCCCGTGCCGGTTACCTGCCGTCCTTCCTGGCCAAACTCTCACGCTTCCAGACGCCGCACCGGGCCATCCTCGCCGGCGGCGTGGTGGGTATCGCCGCCATCTACAGCGACGGCCTGATCAACCTGGGCGGCATGACCCTGACCGCCGCGATGATCACCATGGCCGTGTTCGGCGCCATTGTCATGTACATCATGAGCATGCTCAGCCTGTTCAAACTGCGTAAGACCGAACCGCTGCTGGAACGCACCTTCCGCGCGCCGGGCTACCCCATCGTGCCGGGTATCGCACTGGTACTGGCGGTGGTGTGCCTGGTGGCAATGGCTTGGTTCAATGCCTTGATCGGGCTGATCTTCCTGGGCTTCATGGCGGTGGGTTTCATCTACTTCCAGATGACCGCACAAGACCGCATCGATGCGCCGGCGGATGCAATGTTGACCGGACAGTAGCGCCTATGAGGCAGAACGGGCCTACACTGAACTACTCAGAAAGCCCGTCACTCAAAGCAGTGATTACCGTGGGAAATTTCCCCACGAACCTCTGCCTCAAGGAGCGTCTTATGCCGTGGTATGCATGGTTGATTATGGTAGTAGCGATCGGGTCGATCGTCGGTGGCCTGATGATGCTGCGTGACAGCGCCAACAAGGTGGAACTCACCGACGAACAACGTAAACGCGTAGCCGAGCGCAATGCGCAGGCGGATGCCAAGGATGCGCAGGATCGCTGAATATTGGGTTACTCCCAATCCGCCTTGGCAATATGCAAGCCGTGCTGCCCCTTGTAGGCAGCACGTTCCGGTTGGCTCCAGCCATTGAGCAACTCATCCTCCAACCGGTAGATCTCCACCCCCAACGGACGACACACCGTCAGCGGATCCTGCGCATCCGGCCCCCACATCGGTAGCGACAAATCCCCACCAGGGCACGTCGACAACGCACAGAGCAGATCAATCTCGGCAAAAAACTCCAGGTAATCGCCCTTCTTCGCCGGACAGGCTTTCATAAAGTACATGTCATCCTGATTGAGCCCGGTGCACTGGAAAATATTCAACACGTCATGCACATCGAACTCCGTCAGCCCATGGGGCAATACCGCACGGGTCAGGTTCGAGTGGCAATGGTGATGAAAGTCCTCCCCGGTCAACATACGGTTCACATAGGGGTCGCATCGCGTGCCCAACAAATCGTGCAAACGCCCACCGTGCTCATCAATGCCGTAGCTGGCCAGGCTGTCATCGGTGATCGTGACCAAGGGCCGTAGAAAAGGCAGGTTCGACCACAACCGATCATGGGTGCTGACATGGGCGCCTTGAAGCTGCCGGGTGCGCGCGGCCCACAAACGTTCGCGTGGGTCGTTAGCGTTCCAGACATTGAAATCCCCCACCTGCGGACCCACCGGCGTGGTCACACGAAACACATGCCCCGCCGGCACCTTCCACGCCCTCCCCGTGCGGATCGGCACCTCGAACTGTTCGATCAACGTGCGCTGGGTTTTCTGATCACGAATGCGCTCATAGAACGCCGTATCCACCTGCAACGCCGAACCTTTGCTGACCTGGTACGCGGCGGGATAGTCTTTGTACATGGGGCACTCCTCCATCAAGGTTGATCAAACAAAGCGAGAGAAAGGTGTTCCGAGTCATCCAGGTACAGACTCATCGCCTCGCTGGCGGCCTGGGTTTGGTTGCGGGTTAGCAATGTGTATATCTCATGGTCACGCTCCAGCCAGGGTGATTGGAAACGTTGCTCGTCAGGCGCGGCGCAGAACGCCAGGCGCAACTGGGCAATCACCTGGGCGAAGAACTCGTCGAACAACGGGCTGCCCATCAACGCGACGATCTGTTGGTGAAACATCAGACTGTGGGTGGCCACGGCTCGCCAATCTTCGCGCTCCCGGGCCAGGGTGGTGGCGTCGATGGCGTTTTGCATACGGCCTGATTGAGCGTCCGTCAGCGGGCCGCATTGGGCTATGGCCTGCAATTCCAGGGTGCGGCGGACGACGAAGAGGTCGCGTACTTCTGCTCGCTCCAAGCGCCGAACCATGACGCCCTTATTGCGGATATAGCGAGTAAGGCCCTCCTGGCCGAGACGATGCAGCGCCTCGCGAATCGTATTGCGGGATGCGTTGTAGGCATTGACCAGTTCCACCTCGATCAGCGGCATGCCAGGTAACAGCTGGCCGCCGATGATGTCGGCGCGCAGTTCCAGAGCGATCTGGTCGGCTAAAGATAAAGTGAGTGGCATTGTTACCTCGAGATTGTTGAACAATCACTGAGGAAGAGGTAACCACGTTTCGTGCCAATGCTGGAGGAAATCGCAAGGTCCGTTAGTTAAAGGAAAGGCCGGTGTATGACCGGCCCTCCCCGCTGTTTTTCAGATCCTCAATTAATAACCAGCCTGTCGCGATTCTTTTCCAGCAATGCCTTGCCGATGCCTTTCACTTCCAGTAACTCATCCACCGCCGTGAACGGGCCGTTGCTCTCGCGATAGGCGATGATTGCCTTCGCCTTGGAAGCACCAATGCCGAACAGATCGCGGCGCAGGGTTTCGGCGTCGGCAGCGTTGAGGTTGACCTTGGTGGATTGCTCGGTTTTGGTCATTTGGGTGGAGATCGGGGTTGGGGGTTCTGGCTTGATAGACGGCGCGGCGGTGGTGGCGATGGAGAGGCTGGTGAGGAAGGCGAAAATTAGGGAGGAAATGTAGAGGTTTTGCATTGGTGACGCTCCATGACATCGGTAAGAGAAAAGCAGCTTTTCCGAAGCTGCTTTTCTAACTTAGGTGATGTTTGGGAGGTGTCAAAGATGGGTGAGTAACAGGGTGTTAACTCACGGCTCCAGGCGACGTTGCTGGTAGATCCAGTCGACGATTTCGCCGTCAGGGGAATAGCCGCTGACGGTGTCGCGCAAGAGTTGGCGCACGCGGGTGTAATCGTCCTCATCCACAGCCGTAAGCAGCTCCGTCAGCTTTTCTTTGAGAGTTTCCCATGACAAATGATCTTCGTTGGCACTCATGATCATTGGGTGCTGGGTAGCGACAACGTTGTCACCAATCAGCAACTCTTCGTAAAGTTTTTCACCGGGACGCAGGCCAGAGAACTCGATTGCGATATCACCATGAGGATTCTTTTCGGAACGAACACTCAGGCCGGAAAGATGAATCATTTTTTCGGCCAGCTCGAAAATCTTCACCGGCTCGCCCATGTCCAGCACAAATACATCCCCTCCCAAGCCCATAGAGCCTGCCTGGATTACCAACTGGGCCGCTTCAGGTATCGTCATGAAGTAGCGGGTGATCTTTGGATGAGTGACCGTCAGCGGGCCACCAGACTTGATCTGCTTGTGAAAGAGCGGAATCACTGAGCCGGAGGAACCCAGTACATTGCCAAAACGAACCATCGTAAAACGGGTTTTGTTGACGCGAGAGATGTTCGACTTGTCACCGAACAGTACGGGAGCCGGTTCACGACTGAGCGCTTGTAGGGTCAATTCAGCCAAACGCTTGGTACTGCCCATGACATTTGTTGGGCGTACCGCTTTGTCGGTGGAGATCAAAACAAAGTTGGACACCCCCACCTGAAGCGCGGCCTGGGCAGTATTAAGCGTGCCGATCACATTGTTCAACACGCCTTCGGCGATGTTGTGCTCAACCATTGGCACATGCTTATAAGCTGCGGCATGGTAAACAGTGTCTACGCGCCAGGTTTTCATGACATCTACCAGTTTTGCTTGGTTACGCACCGACCCGAGGATCGGCAATAGCTTAACTGGCAGTGACTCACGAACAACGCGTTGCTCAAGCTCTGAAAGGATGCTGTACAGATTGAACTCACTGTGTTCGAACAACAGCAACGTCGTTGGACGCAAGGCGAGAATCTGACGGCAAAGCTCTGAGCCGATCGATCCCCCCGCACCGGTTACTAGGACATTTTGCCCCTTGATACAGTGCTCCAGAAGATCGGCCTGGGCAGGTACTGCATCGCGGCCCAGCAGGTCTGCGATATCGACTTCCTGGATATCGTCTACTTTGACACGACCACTGGCCAAGTCCATAAAACCTGGAACGCTTCGCACGTGGAGCGGAAAGCCTTCAAGAAAACCGAGAATTTCACGGCGGCGGCCACGGTTGGAGGATGGGATCGCAAGCAGGATTTCTTGGGCTCCGGTAGCGTCGATCATGCGTTGTATATGCTTGGGTTTGTAGACTTGCAAGCCAGAAATGACACGATCCGCAATACTGGTGTCATCGTCGATAAACGCTACCGGCCGCATAACCCTGCCCATGCGCAAAGCCGCAACCAATTGGTTACCCGCAGCCCCTGCTCCATAAATCGCAACACGTGGCAGACCATCGTCACGACTGGTGAACGGCACATGTTGCGAGGCTGCGAACCAGTCGCCCAGAAAATACTGACGCATCGCCAGGCGCAAACCACCGACCATGATCAGGCTCAACCACCAGTAGTTGAAGATAATGGAGCGTGGAACCACGTTCTGATGGTTGCTGTACCAATAAACGACAACGCCGAGAATCAGCGAAGAAAGACTCACAGCTTTGATAATGGCGACAAGCGCATCGTTTCCGAAGTAACGCATGACAGCACGGTACATTCCAAAACGAATGAAAAGAGGAATTGCGACCACTGGGGCAGTCAGAAACAACCATGGGTGCTGAATAACGGGGTTGACCATCTCGTCAATACCCAAGCGCACCACAAAAGCCATCCACAGCGCAAACCACACCAGTACGACGTCTGTAGAAACCTGTATCAGACGCTTCTGACGGCGCGGTAACCCCAGCAATAACGCTCTCAACTTCTCCATAACCCCTTCAACCACCTCGTACTGCTCCTGCAACTTACATTCTCAGTGTGACAACCAAAACCAACGTACTCGTCGATAATGTCACTACTTGATTTAGATGCCCAACAAGCATCGCCGCTTCTGAAACTGAAAAAGCGAGCCAGGCCCGCCGCCTCAATAAACCGCGTACAAACTCAATCCGCAGCCGCCAAATTCATAACTTCAGTGAGCACGGCACAGGTTTTATCAATTTCGGAAGCCTTCAACGTCGGATGCACAAGAAACATAAGGCTGTTTTCTCCCAACTCTTTAGCAACAGGGAGCCTGTTCGCAGGACGCCATCCTGTGTTGTCGAATGCCTTTTCCAAATACACCTCGGAACATGAACCCGAGTAGCACGGCACACCACGCACGTTGATCTCAGTCAGCAGACGATCACGGCTCCAGTCCGGCTTCAACTGCGCAGGTTCGACGAAAACGTAGCATTTGTACGCTGCATGGACTGAATCTTCAGGAACAGCAGGAACTCGAATACCCCTCAAACCCTGGGCACAGTTCCAAATACGGCGTGCGTTGGCTAAACGGCTGGCTTGCCACTCAGGCATGCGGCGCAATTGGATGCGACCAATAACGCCCTGTGCCTCAAGCATACGCCAGTTGGTACCAAATCCCTCGTGAACCCAGCGGAATCCTGGCGGATGCTCGCGCTCATACACAGCTTCCCAGCTTTTGCCGTGATCCTTGAAGGCCCACATTTTCAACCAAAGGGAACGGTCATTGGTTGTCACCATGCCACCCTCGCCGCCGGTGGTCATGATTTTATCCTGACAGAACGACCATGCGCCGATGTGGCCGATAGCACCTACTGGACGACCTTTGTAAACGGCGCCATGGGCCTGAGCACAGTCTTCAATCACTTTCAGGTCATGCGCTTCAGCCAGTGCCATGATCGGATCCATGTCACAGGGCCAGCCGGCCAAGTGAACGCAAATAACTGCCTTGGTACGTGGGGTGACGACAGCAGAAATGGTGTCGGCGGTAACGTTTTGCGAGTCGCGATCAACATCGGCAAATACCGGGACCGCACCAGCGTTAACAATACTGGATACCGAAGCGAGGAACGTACGCGAAGTGACGATAACCTCATCGCCGGAACCAATTCCCAATGCCTGCAGTGCCAGATCAAGCGCCACAGTACCGTTTGCCAGCGCAATGGCATATTCAGTACCTGACCAGACAGCAAACTCTTTTTCAAATTCGCGGCATTCCATACCCGTCCAATAGTTGACCTTATTGGACAAAATCACATCCCGAACGGCATCGGCTTCTTCAGTAGTGAAAGACGGCCAGGGAGAAAATGGTGAATTGAGCATCCTTACACCCACACTTAATATTTAAAGAAACCATGGCAGGACTTTCGCCCCAGGCGATTGGCACGAACCATCTTACGCAGAAGCGGATGAGCGCGGTATTTGGGATCGCCAGTTTCATCATGCAACGTTTCCATAATGGAAAGGCAGACGTCATTGCCGATCAGGTCGGCCAAGGCTAATGGGCCAATGGGGTGGTTGGCACCAAGACGCATAGCCTTGTCAATCTCCTCGGCTGAGGCTACATCCTCCGCCAGGATACCAATCGCCTCATTGATCATAGGGATCAACATACGATTTACGATGAATCCAGGCGCCTCATTAACAAGAACCGGATCCTTCCCAAGTTCGCGGGCAAAATTCAGCGCCCACTCGACTGTTTGGGCAGATGTACCTAATCCAGCAATCACTTCGGCCAACTTCATCACGGGCGCGGGATTGAAAAAATGAAGACCTATCACATTACAGGGATACTTTGTCAAGGCCCCCAGCTCTGTAATTGAAAGAGAGGAAGTATTGGAAGCAAGGATGGTTTCGGAGCCGCATATGTTAGAAAACTCGCTGAAAACCTTCGACTTCTCCGCCATGCTTTCCGAAACGGCTTCTATCATGCAATCTGCGCCAGCTAGATCGGCGTAACTGTCAGCAATAGAGATCTTCCTAAGAAACGCCGCCGCATCCTCCGCAGACAGTCGCTTCTTGTTCACCATGCGACCAAATTGAGCCTCCAGATCGCCAAGGCTGTTTGCCGCGCGTTGGGTTGTGCTTCCTTTCCATACGATAGCGGTCACTAAGGCTGACTGGGCCAGGATTTGAACAATCCCCTTTCCCATTACGCCCGTCCCTACGACTGCAACCCGTACGCTCATTTTCTGCACCTCCATTAAGCCAACCTCGTCACTGCGCAATAGTCTTGATTGCTTTTGCGGGGCTCCCGAAAAAAACAGTATTTTCTGGGACATTTTTGGTGAGTACGCTCCCCATTCCAATCATAGCTCCGCTTCCAATGGTCAACCCTTGCCGGATAGAAGCCCCTGTCCCCAGTTCGGCATTACGACAGATTCGTACGTTTCCAGATACGGCCACCATCGGCGCGACAGTAACGAAATCTTCAAAGACAACCTCATGTCCGATCGTACAGTTCAAATTGACGATCACATGCTGACCGATGACGATTTCAACTGTGGCGATAGTACCAGCACAAATAATACTTCCGGCCCCAATTGTCACGTGCTCACTCATCACGATCGCGTCAGGATCGATCAGCGTTGCAAACTCAGGGGAGCCCCTTGAACACATTTTATCCTTGACCTTGCTCCTGATACGCGGATTCCCGATAGCAATGACAAACTGGCAATCCGAATACTGCTGCCAGTCGTCGACCATTCCCAACACAGGCACTGAAGCAAATTGGTGACCCTGAATCGCGATATTATCGTCCAGAAAACCACGAATGGTGACGCCGAGACGCGAAGCCAACCAGAAGACTTCTTTACCGAAACCACTAAATCCAACAATAATCAAACTCTTATCTGGAGCCACTTGGTTTCCCCACCGTTTCTTGTCCTACGACCCCAACACTGGATCGATAAAATCAGTAATTGCCTATCTGCGGCGCAACTACAAAGCTCAGTAAAACCGCCTCACCGCTACTGTCCGATGCCGGTGAACTTTGACATCGTCACCTCACCGTCAGCGCTAATACCGTCACGTTTTAAAACTTTACGAATGGTCATTAATAAGATCTTGACATCCAGCTTCAACGTTCTGTTGTCTACATACCACACATCTAACTTGAACTTTTCTTCCCAACTCAAGGAATTGCGCCCATTAACTTGAGCCCACCCTGTAACACCAGGCCGGGTATCGTGCCGACGGTACTGTTCGGCTGAATAGAGGGGAAGATATTCCATCAATAAAGGGCGCGGCCCTACCAAGCTCATGTCGCCCTTCAATACGTTCCAAAGCTCCGGGAGCTCATCCAGGCTGCTAGAGCGCAAGAAGCTACCAAAAGGCGTCATTCGATCCACGTCGGGCAGTGGATTTCCAGCTGAATCCACAGCATCTTTCATGGTCCGGAACTTGACCATTTCAAATGGCTTGCCATTTCGACCAGGCCGCACCTGACGAAATAGTACCGGGGAACCAAGCTTCCGACTGATTTTCCAGGCGACAAACACAATGACCGGGGATAATAATAAAAGCCCAAAAAAAGAAGCTGTAATATCAAAAATACGCTTAAGCATTCTAGAAACCTTATAACCCACTTGAAGCCGGGCACGCCCAGCACCGACCATTTTTGACTATTTAGAAAACCGATTAAAAATACGCGTAAAACCCTCGATTCCTTTTTTGAGGGACATCTGCGAATGGTAAAAATCTTGACCTTTTTTGGCCATAATGTCGAGCTCTATCGGGCTTGCCCGACTCAACGCCAACGCGGCGTCAGCGAGCGCTTGAGGACTCTGTGACTCAGCAATATAGCCGCTGCCGCTGCGTTGAACCAACTCAGCCGCGTCACCATCCACAGCCATCAGAAGAGGCTTGCCGGCTGCTAGATAAGCCTGGGTTTTTGAAGGGATCGTGATGGTAAACAGCGGGTCTTTTTTCAGGTGAACCAGTAACGCATCAGCAGCCCTAAGATAACGTCCTGCTTCGTTCATAGGAACCACAGGCAGAAATAGCACATTGTCCAAACCATCATCCGCAGCGCGCTGCTTCAAACGCGCGACCTCAACGCCCCCTCCCAAGAAAACAAATACAATTTCCGTGTTGGCCGCGGATAAGATCCTGGCCGCATCCAGAACGGTATCCAATGCCTGGGCCTTACCCATCGTACCAGCAAAGAGAATCCTGAATTTCGGCTTGTCGGGGAAATTCGGAGGAAGGATATTCAGACCATCAGCCAAAGCATCTTCCGCACACCAGTTATAGATAATATCTATTTTTGTGTCCGGCACTCCACGCTCCACCAGGAGACGCTTGAACCCAGGAGACAGGACAACTATCTGGTCCACATGTTTATAAACCCAGTCACACACACGAGATACGACTTGAAGTGCCTTCGGATTTGAGAACATACCCGTCGCACGTAACGTGTCCGGCCACATGTCCTGAATGTCATAGACAACCGGCGTACGTCGAAAAAAACGAATAAGGCAGGCAGCAATACCCACCGTCAATGGTGGGTGGTAGGCATAAATAACATCAGGACGCTTGGCACCGAACAAGCCATAGAACAGACTCGCCGCACCAAAACTCAAATAATTGAGTACACGACCCACTCCGCTTTGACCGTGGCTTGGATAAAGAGGAAGTCGTGTGACTTTTACGCCATCAATGACTTCTTTCTGGCACAATTTTATCTTGTAGCCGGGATAAATTTTACCGCCGGGATAATTCGGAAAACCGGTGACTACTTCAACCTCAAAGCCCTGCTCTACCAAGGCCCGAGCGAATACGAGGCCCTTAAAAGTGGGCTCAGGTTCAAACCACTGGGTCAAAAGCAAAATGCGAACTGCCATCCGTAATCGTTCCCGAATAAAACTGCTTTATGAAGGCGACAACGTCGCCCGTGAAATTTCCCGAGAATTACATACATAGCCCGCCCAGCATCACCGCGAAATGAAGGGATATAAGCCATGGTCAGTTTGGCATATCCAGCTAGACGGCTAGCAAACTTCGCGTGCGCCACCCGGTTAGCTGAATACGCTTTGAAAACTCGAAATTCCACGATCCCTTTATCAGTCAAATTTTTTCCAGACCACTCGCATTACATAATCGCGGTAGCTGTGAATGATACGGACGACTTTTTCTGCGACATTCGGCATACTGTAATCACTAACAAGGCGAAGCGTACGCACATCATCGCGCTCCTGAAACTCCAGAACTTGCAGGGCTTGCATAACCCGCTCAACCTCCAGCCCTACCATCATAACTGCGGCTTCTTCCATACCCTCCGGACGCTCGTGAGCTTCGCGAATATTCAGCGCAGGGAAATTCAGGATCGATGACTCCTCGTTAATCGTACCGCTGTCCGAGAGCACCGCTTTCGATTCAAGTTGCAGCTTGTTGTAATCTTTGAAGCCCATAGGCTTCAACAATCGAACGTTGTCGTGGAACGTTACGCCCAATGCGTCAAATCGCTTTTGCGTGCGCGGATGCGTGGAGACAATCACCGGATAATTGTAAGCTTCAGCTACGCCGTTAAGTATGCCCACCAGCTTCAAAACGTTTGTTTCAGAGTCGATGTTTTCTTCTCGGTGAGCACTCACCACAAAGAACTTACCAGCTTCAAGTCCCAAGCGCTCCAGTACAGCTGAGCCCTTTATACCTTCACGGTAATAATTGAGAACTTCATACATCGGGCTACCCGTCTTGATGACCATATCAGGAGCCAAACCTTCCCGCAGCAGATAGTCACGAGCAATCGTGCTGTAGGTCAGATTGATGTCGGCCGTATGGTCGACGATACGTCGGTTGATTTCCTCGGGCACACGCATGTCGAAGCAACGGTTACCCGCTTCCATATGGAAGGTCGGAATCTTGCGACGTTTGGCCGGAATAACAGCCATGCAGCTATTGGTATCCCCAAGCACCAACAATGCTTCAGGATTCACTTCTGCCAGCACTCGGTCGACTGCAATGATCACATTACCGATTGTTTCCGCGCCGCTGGCACCCGCCGCATTGAGAAAAAAGTCTGGCTTGCGAATGCCCAAGTCATCAAAAAAGATTTGATTAAGCTCGTAATCATAATTCTGTCCGGTGTGCACCAGAATATGTTCACAATGCTCATCCAAAGCAGCCATGACGCGCGACAGACGGATAATCTCAGGTCGGGTACCTACAACAGTTACAACTTTCATTTGCTTCATATTCATTCTCCGCGTCTTCCACTCAAGCTTGGGAACCGACCGCCAAGGCGTAAGTATCAGGATGCTCCCGATCAAATACTTCATTTGCCCAAAGCATAACGATCATCTCCCCCTCACCGACATTCGTGATGTCGTGCGTCCACCCGGGAACTGTTTCAACAACCACCGGCCTCACTCCGTCAGTGAATAATTCATAGAACTCACCGGAAACGATATGCCTAAATCTGAAGCAGGCTTCACCGCGTATCACCAAAAATTTTTCAGTTTTGGAATGGTGATAATGCCCTCCCCGTGTGATGCCAGGATGCGCAGTAAAAAAAGAAAACTGCCCAGAATCAGTTGTCTTGAGCATCTCAACAAACTCCCCACGTGAGTCGCCATATTTAGGCACCTCATAGGTAAAATTTTCAGGGGGAAAATAGCTGAGATAAGTAGAGTAAAGTGCGCGGGGCAATCCTGCTCCAACTCGCTCGGTGATCAACGTACCACGACTGTTGCGGAATGCTTGTAATTGCTGCGCCAGCTCGCCTACTGTAATATTATAATGTGGTACTACATCGCTAAATAAATCAGGCGCAACCACACCATCCATGACGGCAATAAAACGGTCGATTACATCATCGATATAGACCAGTGTAATGTTCGCGTAAGGGTCATTAATCTGGATAGGAAGATCGCGCGCAATATTGTGGCAAAACGTCGCCACCGCAGAGTTATAGTTTGGACGCGCCCACTTACCAAAGACATTGGGCAACCGAAACAAATACACCGGCGAACCGTGCTCGGAACTGAGAGTACGCAAAATTTCTTCAGCAGCACGCTTACTTGCACCATACGCATTTTCATACTCCGCCTGAGTCGACGAAGTATAAACTACAGGGATTTTACGCCCACTGGCTACAATGGCGCTTGATAACGCTTGTGTAAGATCGGCGTTTCCGGTTTGAAACTCCTCCGGATCCTGCGGACGATTTACGCCTGCCAAGTGAAAAACAAAATCAGCCTGTGCTACGAGTAAAACAAGGTCTTGCAAGTCATTTTCTCGAGAAAACTGATATACCTCGACGTCTTTTCGTTCGCCTAAATGGACAGCCAGATTCCTACCGACGAATCCATTCGCGCCTGTTATAAGAACTCTCATGATCACTCCTCGGGCGTGGCATGCTCACCACGCTGAATAGCTCGCATGAAGTCAAGCTTCAATAGTAAATTCTGCATACCCAGAACATTCAAGCGTTCGGTATTATGTGAATTATAATCTTCGGTTCGTGAAATTTTTTCTTCGCCCTGCTCAACAAATTTACTGTAATTAAGATCACGCAAATCCGGTGGCACACGGAAGTATTCACCCATATCTTCAGCACAGGCCATCTCCTCACGACTCAGTAGCGCTTCGTAAAGCTTTTCTCCATGACGTGTACCAATGATCTGCACCGGATGATCTGGCTTGCCCAACAGATCCGTTAAAGCATGAGCGAGTATTTCAACCGTAGCGGCGGGCGCCTTCTGCACAAACAAATCACCGTTATTACCGTGTTCAAACGCATAGAGGACCAGATCCACCGCATCAGCGAGAGTCATCATGAAACGCGTCATGTTAGGATCAGTAATCGACAAAGGTTTATCGGCACGAATCTGCTCGATAAACAATGGAATAACTGAGCCACGCGACGCCATTACATTACCGTAGCGCGTCCCACAGATAACGGTCTTTTTCTCATCCACGTTACGAGATTTTGCGACCATCACCTTTTCCATCATAGCTTTGGAAATACCCATAGCATTGATAGGATACACGGCCTTATCCGTACTCAAACACACCACACGCTTTACACCATTTTGAATGGCAGCCTCCAAGACATTATCAGTACCGATAACATTAGTCTTGACAGCTTCCATCGGATGAAATTCGCATGACGGAACCTGTTTGAGAGCCGCAGCATGAAAGATATAATCAACGCTTCGAGTAGCTGTTAATACGCTATTATAATCCCTAACATCTCCGATATAAAACTTCAACTTAGGATTCGAATAACGCTTACGCATGTCGTCCTGTTTTTTTTCGTCACGGCTGAAAATACGAATTTCCGCAATATCAGTATCTAGAAATCGTTTTAAAACTGCGTTACCAAAAGAGCCAGTACCACCAGTGATTAACAATACTTTTTTAGAAAACATATAGACTAGACCTACAGATATTTTTTGTAAACTGGATATGATTCTCTAGCAAAACCGTACGTTTTCCTAGAGGGAAGCTTCGATAAAGTAGCGCTTTCCATATGATGAACTAGCAGGTCTGGATCATAGTACATTTTCCCTCCACCATTCTCGAGCTGACCAGCCAATATAGCTTCTTCACCATACAAAAAAACTTTATTGTCCAACTGCTTAAATTTCTTGAAAAAACTTGGCAGCAATACGTAACAAGCGCCAATCCCCATATGCACATATCCAGGAGCTTGGTCAAACGAGTTATTACGCCCACCGGAAATTTTATTTTTAATACCAGAAAGCCAAGTCAGCACACGTGCCGCGTAATAGGATTTAAAATAAATATCGTACAAGAACTTGCGACCACGTGCAACTTTAGTACGAGAGTGAGGATTCTGCTGGTAACCGTCCGCAGTCGTCACATTAGGCGCCAACACCAGGACGTCTTGTGGATAATCTCTTTCGAGGACAAGCTTAGTAAAATCCTCAGAAAACTTCAGATCGTTATTACCAACCACAACAAACTCTGGGTTTTCAATAGATGCAATACCAAGATTCAAGCCACCAAAATATCCTAGATTTTCAGTAGAAAAAATCAGTTTCACATCAGGATCACTCCCGAGTTTATCCTCTAAAATCTTTCGATCACTCGCAGCCGACGCATTGTCAACGATGACACAACGCGCATTGGCTCTTACTTGACGCTTAACACTATCAACGAAATCAAGCGTAAGTTGGCTACCATTGTAGTTAACACATACATACACAACCGTTATCATACACCATGCTCCATATCACGCTTCCGATTTAAAGCGCCTAAAAAGAACGAAAACAGGATCATTACGTTTGGCACTAAGAAAGCATCCCAAAACATATTTAATAGTCCAAGCACGATTAGCATTCTAAACACCAGACGCCGCTCATCGTTGGAAACGCGCTTAAAAACGCTCTTAATAATACAAATCCAAAATCCAGCAAAAAATATTAACGGTAAGACCCCCATCTTCCAGATTGAAGTCAACAGATAGTTATGCGGACTCCAGCCCGTCAGATCCGTATATTCGCCGAAACTTTGATTATATAATTGAAAGCCGTAAAAGCCATTTCCAAATAAAGGATTCTTGAGAAACTGTTCTACAGCTAAAAAATACAAGGTCAAGCGACCGCTACTCAGTTCATCTAGGTCGCCGCGCTCGATCGCCGAAGCCATGCCGTCAATTCTGGTAGACCACACTCCTTCCAGTGACGACCAACCAAGATAGGCCAACACTGACATCAAAAGCAGTGCCGATATAGAGCCCATAACAAAGACAATAGGGTTCCTCTTTAGAATATCTTTCCCCATAAACATAAAAACAACCACAAGCCCTAAAACACCCTCTCGCGACAAGGAAAATATCGTCAACCATAAGAAAACAAAAATAAATAAGCGAAAACGTAGCAGCGATACACCTGAAAAAGTTCTATAAAAATGAACTATAATATAATAGGACACAAATAAGAACGCTACAAATGAATGCACTCCATAAAGTCCATATATAGGCAACCAGAAGAACCAACCATTTATCTCCCCTTCTGTTCGAACCATCCCTCCAAAAAAGATGAACACCGACAATGAAAAAATAAAAATAAAGAATAAAAATATATTAGTGTACGCCTTTAAAAAAAGATAAAAATTGAAATCATTATTTACCAGATAACGCCCCGCAAAATAACCAAAAACAGGAAAAAAGAAGTAGAATACCGATAAAAATGGATGTATGGACAGCTCTCCCGTAACAAATGTTGAATTACTTAGAACTGCTACGACAGAAAAAAGTATAGCTCCCAACAAATACAACATCTCAACTCTAAACTTCACCAGAGCGACAACAAAGCCATACAAGGCAACAAGCCAGGCGATCGGCATAGCTACCTCACCATATGAAAAGCCAACCAATGGAAGGGCCATAAGCGTCGTCAGCATATATATTATTAAATGCCGAACGTCGACCTTTAACTTATAACCAGAAAACCCAGAGACATTATTATTCATATTATCTGACCAAATATCTTAGCAAAGAAAATAACACTAACCGAATTTTTTTTATCAAAAAAAACGAACCAAGAATAACAAGAACACAAACTAAAAACTTACTTAAAATCACAAAATTCTGTTGTTCCTCACCGACGACCTTAAAACCCTCGCCCGCCAACACCATTATAACCGCGACAAAAGTTGCCTGAAGCAAGAACATCAAATCCAACCTAATCCGCATGACATCCTTAGACAAATACAAAAGAACTAAAAAATAGATTAACTGCCCTGAAAAATTCGCCAACGAAAAAAACATAAGGCTATTTTCCAATGCAGCAAAAGCGTTCATGCATAAGACAACTATGACTACTACACCGCCAACTAGCGACATTACCCAAGATCTACCACTTAATTCCATACCCTTATGCGCATAGACCGAGGCTGCGCCGAGAAAAACAGCGAGAGAACTAAATATGAGCCAAGCACCCAGTTCTCGTGCATCTTCATTAATGATTTTACCAAGCAGCTCTACGTTTACTAAGAGTGCTCCAGTTAATATTATTCCAAAAAACAATAAAAAATTCATTTTTTCTGCAACTAGCTCGCCCGCCGCGTGCAAATTTTTTGTTTTCTTCAGGGTACTTACAAGAAAAGGTTGAAGTGCCATTAGCATCGGCATTGATACGATACTAACCGCACCAAGCAGTAGATCACGACTAGAAGAGTACATACCTAATTCATGATCCATTCCTATATGACGCATAAACACCCTATCGGAAAAACTATAGAGATTGTAAAAAACCAACCAAATACCTACGGGAAAACAATAGACCCAAGACAACTTCGTAAATCTTAATATACTCTTAAGTCTCAACTTTTCAGTTGACCTGGACAGGTGTTTTTTTGAAAAAAGCAGATAACACAGCGCGCTTAGTAAAGCTGCTACTGAAACGCTAAAAATCACGAGTTGAAAGCTCATGATCTCCAGCAGAGAAAACGCTACTAACATAAATGTTTGAATGCCAAACTGCAAAAAAACCAGCCACACAAAATGACTTACTAACCTATAAGCTTGAAGTTGAGCTTGGTAAAAAAATATCATCATTTGTGATGCTAATAGTGCAGCGCCACACAACATATAGCTCAAATTGTAGTCAAGACAATAAAATATAACTAAAGAAGAAATAACAGCCAAACAAATAGAAAGCAACAACAGCAAATCCAAAGAGCTTCGAAAGCTTGGATTAAATTTTTTAAACCGCAAGCCAACAACTATTGCTGCTTGGTATAACCATCCGCCAAAAAGTTGCGCCAAGAAGAGGTTAACGACAATCATTGTCGAATAGGATCCATAACCTTCCGTCCCGATACCTTGCGAAATTAAATATATACCATAAGCAGTTGCAACTGCCGGTATAATTTTTGCAAGAAGATACCAAAGCGTATCTTTGGTAATAGCTAAGGATTGAGCCTCAACGCTCATAAAGTGCACTTATTAAATTCAAGGAATTTATATTATTATTTTTTCCGACCATATGCAGCTTAGGGACTCGCAGATCGCTTAAATCAAGGTCAAAATCAAACATACATTCCATAATAATCTCTTGAAATCTTATTTTTCGTTCTGCATGATAGATCGTCATACCCACTCAAGGCAATGACGCCTCACGCTAACCCATCAAAGCATCGACATGCGGCATAACCAGCATCGTTTGCGACAAGGAAAAACGAAGAATCTTGGCGCTCCGTCCTGGTCTTTCACCTCTTGGCGCCCTAGACGACTTCTTTTTGTTAGCCCATTTCATGCAAAAGTCCAACCCTTTTCTCCCAAACAGCTACATCGCTTACCCCTCCCCTATCAGCCACACCGCAGCATTCAGTATAGGCAGAGGCAACGCCCATGTGGGTTGGGAGCGCAAATAGCATAGGATGTAACTATTGCTTGTGAACCCTCTGCCAATAACTTAGGATCCATCAAGGTTAAATTCGACATGAATATTTAATTAACATGTCGAATATAAATATTAATTATATCTGTTACACAAGACAGGCCGTTTGTGAATTTTTTGAGCCCGCCTTATGAAATGTATAAAGACTCCGAAGTAGGGCCAAACATATCGCCAATGCCAATCCAAGAAATACACCAAAAATGATCAATAATTTCTTTTTAGGATTGATCGGGGAAAGCGGCTCTAACGCTTGCTTATCAATAGCAACCAACTTCAAACGACTCATATCGATGTTAAGATTACGCAATCTCGCTGATTCTGCACGAAGAGGTTCGACTCCAGCCAAAAACAAATCTTCGTTCTTACGATCTTTTAGAACCTCAATCTCACGATTTTTTTCTAGTAGTTTTAGTTCTTTATCTATTTCACCAATTCGGGCTGATGTAAAGTCATCAGATGTGCGTCGCTGCAGAGCTGTTTTTTCTGCTTCTAACGCGTCCACGCCCATGAAGTATAATGGGGTCTGCTGGTTATTCACCTCAGTACGCATAATGCTAGAACTTCCCGCCCTATCGGCATCGCTCATCGAAGAGGGGGTGGCCGGCTTTCTAATCCCTAGAGACTTGGCAATGCCTATAGCTTCATTCAATTGCGATATTCGATCTGCCCTTACGGTTTTTAATTGTGCACGAAGGGCACGACGCTCATCTTCGAGTCGAGCGCGACTTAAGTCGCTTCCCTCTTGTAGTTTTGCAATTCTGGCCGCTTTGTCATTTTCATAGTTCGCGCGTGCGGCATTCATTTTTTCGGAAAGCTCATTAAGACGATTGCTGACAATAACCTTCAAATCAGCCGCTACTTTTTCTTTCTCACTGTCGATAGCATAATCCACAAACCCATTCAAAATAGATACGCCATCAACGCCCTTCGGGTAATTCATATCCACAAGGATGTACGAACTTAGCGGATCGCCTTTTTTAGGATCCGGCAGAGAGACTCTAATTGCATTACGATTAAATTCTTCAAAGCTTTGTTCTAGCGTTCTGCCAGGACGTACAAACTTTTGAAAAAGTTTTTGATTATTTCGAAAATAATTCAACCGCACCTCATACGACTCAAGTGAAGCCCCCACTTTAACAAGGGCCTGACTGGGAGGGAGTTGATAGATCTCCGAACGATTTAACGCGTCTAATTCATTTATCGCTGCCGGCCTTAGCAGGCTATTGACCTGATACTCCGGAGTGACCAAAAAAGCGTAAGCGGTCGCAGCTAAAGCCACCGTTGACGCTACTAAAAATATAAATTTTTTCTGCCGTTTTACAGCATCGAAAAGCGTCAAAAAATTAATTTCGGCGGCGGTTGGTACCGGGGGGGCGCGGAAGCTACTACTCACAACAAAAACCTGCCTTCAAAGAGAAACTGCGGGCTCGTTATGCAGACAAAATTGCGTTTTTTATTCTAATTAGTTGGCCGCCAAAACCTAGCGTCTCTGCCAAATTTTGAGCGCACAAAATGCCTGTTATCGAGAACAGATTCCATTCTGCCATCTCTTTGGCATATTACAAGTCTTGACATGTCTGTCAGGCGATTCTGATTTTCTAGGAGAACTGTCGCAACCAACAGGGCTAGGTAGGTAGGCAGTTCAAAGCGCGCGACATGGCATGGTTTCTGACAAACGGTCGCCCGCCCTTCCCTTTCTCCTAAAACTAAACCCTAAACCACCGCCTTACCCCGACGCCTACGCATAACCACCCCCAACACCGGCCCAATCAACATCCCCACAATCAAAGCCACCACCACAAACACCGCCACCGGCATCTGCGCAGTACTCCACCCCAGGAACGACAGCGCCACACCCTGCTGGTTTTCCAGCACAAACGCCAGAACCACCAACGCTGCAAGCACTGCAATCAACACCGCAACAACGCGCTTAACCCCACGCATACTCTTCTCCTTCCCCAAAAACACTCAGACGCCTTCTTCCTCTTCTTCGTTCACCCGATCGCGCAATTCCTTGCCCGGTTTAAAGTGGGGAACGAATTTGCCGTCGAGGCTGACGGATTGGCCGGTTTTTGGGTTGCGGCCTACGCGTGGTGCGCGGTAGTGCAGGGAGAAGCTGCCGAAGCCGCGGATTTCGATGCGATCTCCGGTGGCCAGGCATTGGGACATTTGCTCAAGCATGGTCTTGATAGCCAGCTCCACATCCTTGGATGAGAGCAGCCCTTGATGGGTGACAATTCGTTCGATCAACTCCGACTTCGTCATATTTTTCCCTTCTTTTTCAAGCAGCTAGGAAAAGCGCTCCGAAGGTTTTAGCATGAGTTGATGAATTTGAACAGCCCATGTGTCAACTTATCTGAGGCTGAATAAACACGTTCAGCGAGGGGTCAACCCCTTACTTACAGATCACCAACATGGTCCGCGTCACCGCGCCAGCAGGGTTCCAGCCGAACAGGTAGTCGCCCTCTTCGTCCTCCGCATCACTGGAGCGGGTAATAACCTTGTAACCCTGCATCTTGCACTCACGGGCGGCGCGCTTCTCGCACTTTTCCCACTTGTTGCCCAGGCCAGAGCAGTCGATCTCGATGCCACTGACGCCACGCTTGGCGTGGGTCTTGGCACTGGTGGAGGAGCAGCCTGCAAGCACGAGCAAGGCGAGTATTACGATAACTCTGTTCATTCAAACCCTTATTGAGTCAGCAGCGCGAAATAGCCGTTTTCAAGACTATAGTCAGTTCTGACATTGGGCTGAATGCCTTGGTTCGGTGCAGTTGCTTCATCAAATTTCAGGCACAAAAAAGGGCGACCGAAGTCGCCCTTTTTCTACAGCTTTACAGAACTTAGTTCTGCTTAGCCATTGCCTGGCGCAGGAGTGCCGCCATGGTGGTGTCAGCAGCAGCTTCCGGAGCAGCTTCTTTCAGGCTCTGGATAGCTTCTTTCTCTTCCACTTCGTCTTTCGACTTGATGGAGAGCTGAATCACGCGGCTCTTGCGGTCAACGCTGATGATCTTGGCTTCTACTTCCTGGCCTTCTTTCAGTACGTTGCGCGCGTCTTCAACGCGGTCACGGCTGATTTCGGAGGCTTTCAGAGTCGCTTCGATATCGTCGGCCAGAACGATGATGGCGCCTTTGGCGTCAACTTCTTTCACAGTGCCTTTAACGATGGCGCCTTTGTCGTTCTCTTGAACGTACTCGGAGAACGGATCGCTTTCCAGTTGCTTGATGCCCAGGGAGATGCGCTCGCGCTCTGGGTCAACCGACAGGATAACGGTGTCCAGCTCGTCGCCCTTCTTGAAACGACGAACAGCTTCTTCGCCAACTTCGTTCCAAGAGATGTCGGACAGGTGAACCAGGCCGTCGATGCCGCCGTCCAGACCAATGAAGATACCGAAATCGGTGATCGACTTGATGGTGCCGGAGATTTTATCGCCCTTGTTGAACTGGCCAGAGAAATCTTCCCATGGGTTAGATTTGCACTGCTTGATGCCCAGGGAGATACGACGACGCTCTTCGTCGATGTCCAGAACCATAACTTCCACTTCGTCGCCGACTTGTACGACTTTCGAAGGGTGGATGTTCTTGTTGGTCCAGTCCATTTCGGAAACGTGTACCAGGCCTTCCACGCCTTCTTCCAGCTCTGCGAAGCAGCCGTAGTCGGTCAGGTTGGTAACACGCGCGGTTACGCGGGTGCTTTCTGGGTAACGAGCTTTGATAGCAACCCATGGATCTTCGCCCAGCTGCTTCAAGCCCAGGGAAACGCGGTTACGCTCACGATCGTATTTCAGAACCTTGACATCGATCTCGTCGCCAACGTTGACGATTTCGGAAGGATGCTTGATACGCTTCCAAGCCATGTCGGTAATGTGCAGCAGGCCATCGACGCCACCCAGATCAACGAATGCGCCGTAATCGGTGAGGTTCTTGACGATACCTTTGACTTGTTGGCCTTCCTGCAGGGATTCCAGCAGAGCTTCACGCTCGGCGGAGTTCTCTGCTTCCAGCACGCTGCGACGGGAAACGACAACGTTGTTGCGCTTCTGGTCGAGCTTGATGACTTTGAATTCCAGTTCTTTGCCTTCCAGGTGCGTGGTGTCGCGCACTGGACGAACGTCGACCAAAGAACCTGGCAGGAACGCACGGATGCCGTTAACGTCGACAGTGAAGCCGCCTTTAACCTTACCGTTGATAACGCCCTTGACCACTTCTTCAGCTGCGAAGGCTGCTTCGAGAACAATCCAGCATTCAGCGCGCTTGGCTTTTTCACGGGACAGCTTGGTTTCACCGAAACCGTCTTCAACCGAGTCCAGAGCAACGTGAACTTCGTCACCGACATTGATAGTCAGGTCACCAGCATCGTTGTAGAACTGTTCCAGCGGGATCAGAGCTTCAGACTTCAGACCAGCGTGAACGGTTACCCAGCGAGCTTGGTAATCGATATCAACGATAACACCGGTGATGATGGAGCCTGCCTGAAGGTTCAGGGTTTTTAGGCTTTCTTCAAAGAGTTCCGCAAAGCTTTCGCTCATTTTAATTCCTGTTGATAAGGGCGAAGAATACGCCCATCTCCACACCCCAGACGGTGTGGGTCAGTTTCAGTTAAAAGAAGCCACCGCAGGACTATGACTGGTCCCCTGCGGCCTTCCTGATCACCCGGCGATATCGCGAATGGCGATTTCACTCATGATGCGTTCCAGCACCTGCTCGATGGACAACTCCGTGGAATCCAGCTGTATGGCGTCAGCCGCCGGCTTGAGCGGGGCTACCGCACGCTGGGTATCACGCTCATCGCGTGCACGGATCTCATCTAGCAGACTCGACAGACTAACACCATCGACTTTGCCCTTCAACTGCAAGTATCGGCGGCGTGCCCGTTCCTCGGCGCTGGCGGTCAGGAAAATCTTCAGCGGCGCCTCGGGAAACACCACCGTGCCCATGTCGCGGCCATCGGCCACCAGGCCCGGCGCCTCCTGGAATGCGCGCTGGCGCTGCAGCAGCGCCTCGCGCACGGCAGGCAGCGCGGCCACTTGGGAGGCACCCGCGCCGATACTCTCGGTGCGAATCACATCGCTGACTTCATCACCTTCCAGAATGATGCGCTGCAACTGACCCTCGGTCGCCGCAATGAACTGCACATCCAGATGGGCGGCAAGTTTCGTCAGCAGCTCTTCGTTGGTCAGGTCCACACCATGGTTGTGCGCAGCGAACGCCAGCAGGCGGTACAGCGCGCCAGAATCCAGCAGGCACCAACCCAGGCGCTTGGCCAGAATGCCAGCGATTGTGCCTTTGCCCGAGCCGCTAGGCCCGTCGATGGTAATCACCGGTGCTTTGATATTCACAATTGAGCCTCTTGGGCAACACGGATGCCGACTTGGGCACACAGTGTCAGAAAGTTCGGAAAAGACGTAGCAACATTGGCGCAGTCAAGGATACGAATAGGCGCCGTCGCCCGCAGGGAAGCCACACTGAACGCCATGGCAATCCGATGATCGCCATGGGCATGCACTTCACCGCCGCCCATCGGGCCACCGTCAATGATAAGCCCATCAGGCGTGGGTTCACACTTCACGCCCAGAGCCAACAGACCGTCGGCCATCACCTGGATGCGATCGGACTCCTTGAGGCGCAGCTCTTCGGCCCCGCGTAAAACAGTGCGGCCCTGAGCACAGGCTGCGGCAATAAACAGCACGGGAAACTCATCAATCGCCAACGGCACCAGGGCCTCTGGAATCTCGATACCCTTGAGCGCGGCAGCACGCACGCGTAAATCCGCAACCGGCTCGCCGCCCACCTCCCGCTGATTTTCGAGGGTGATATCAGCCCCCATCAGCCGCAGGATGTCGATCACACCGGTGCGGGTCGGGTTGATACCGACATGCTCCAGCAACAGCTCGGAGCCTTCGGCAATCGAGGCCGCCACCAGGAAAAACGCCGAAGACGAGATATCCCCTGGCACTTCAATACGCGTAGCGGTCAACCCATGCCCCGACGCCAGCGACGCCGTCGCGCCCTGCACCGCCACCGGGTAGCCAAAGCCGCGCAGCATGCGCTCGGTGTGGTCGCGGGTCGGTGCGGGCTCGGTCACCGAGGTTTTACCCTCAGCGTATAACCCCGCCAACAACAGGCAGGATTTCACCTGGGCACTGGCCATGGGCAGTACATAGTTCAAGCCTTTGAGCGATTGCCCGCCACGAATGCTCAGTGGCGGACGCCCGTCCGGCCCGGTCTCGATGATCGCACCCATTTCACGCAGCGGCTTGGCCACGCGGTTCATCGGGCGCTTGGACAGCGAGGCATCGCCGGTCAACACGCTGTCGAAGCGCTGCGCCGCCAATACACCGGCCAACAGGCGCATCGACGTGCCGGAATTGCCCACGTAGATCGGCCCCGGCGCTGCCTTCAGGCCCTGCAGGCCGACACCGTGAATGGTCACGCGCCCATGGTGCGGGCCCTCGATCACCACGCCCATGTCGCGAAAGGCCTGCAAGGTCGCCAGGGCGTCTTCACCCTCAAGGAAGCCTTCCACCTCGGTCACACCCTCGGCCAACGAGCCCAGCATGATCGAGCGATGGGAGATCGACTTGTCACCCGGCACGCGGATGCGCCCGCTCAAGCGGCCACCCGGGCTGGCGATGAAGGTCAGATCATCGGTGTTCACTGCGGTTTCCATATAGGCCCGGCGTGCGAGAATCTTGCTGAAATGTTCACGCGCCACCCGTGCCCGGGTGAACACACCCAGCAGTTGATGGCCGTCTCCCGCATCCACCGCGTCGCGCAAGGCGTCGAGATCACTGCGGAAGGTGTCCAGGGTGCGCAACACCGCTTCGCGATTGGCGAGGAAGATGTCGTGCCACATCACCGGATCGCTGCCGGCAATCCGCGTAAAATCGCGGAAGCCGCCGGCGGCGTAACGGAAAATCTCGAGGTTCTCGTTGCGCTTGGCCAAAGAATCCACCAAGCCAAATGCCAGCAGATGCGGCAAGTGGCTGGTGGCTGCCAACACTTCGTCGTGACGCTCGACCTGCATATGCTCCACATCCGCGCCCAGCTCGCGCCAGAGACGATCCACCACCGCCAACGCCGTGGGATCGGTTTGCGCAAGCGGCGTCAGGATGACCTTATGCCGACGAAACAACTGCGCATTGGAGGCCTCCACCCCGCTCTGCTCGGAGCCAGCAATGGGATGGCCCGGTACAAAGCGCGGCGGCATGCCACCAAACGCCAATCGTGCCGCACGCACCACGTTGCCTTTGGCGCTGCCCACATCGGTAAGGATCGCTTGCCCGAGGTCCATGCCTGCCAGTACCGCCAGCAACTTCTCCATGGCCAGGATCGGCACGGCAAGCTGGATCACATCCGCGCCCTGGCACGCAACGGCCAGGTCCGCCTCACAGCGGTCCACCACGCCCAACTCCACCGCCAACGTGCGCGACTGCGGGTCGAGGTCCACCCCCACCACTTCGCCACATAGCCCGCTTTCACGCAGGCCTTTGGCGAAGGAACCACCGATCAACCCCAGACCGACCACCACCAGGCGACCGATCATAGGCACAGCAGGTTGCAATGCAGTGACATCAACCACGGGCCAGAACCTTGGCCAGCGCCTCAAGGAAGCGGCTGTTCTCAGCCGGCAAACCGATGGTGATACGCAGGTGGTTCGGCATCCCGTAGTTGGCTACCGGGCGTACGATCACACCCTCGCGCAGCAAGCCCTGAAACACCGGCGCGGCCACTTGGCCGAGGTCGACGCAGATGAAGTTGCCCTTGGACGGAATCCAGCTCAGGCCCAGCTCACGAAAGCCTTCCTGCAATTGCAGCATGCCGCTTTCGTTGAGGCGACGGCCTTCTTCCAGGTATTCGGCATCCTTCACCGCCGCACAGGCGGCCGCCAGGGCCAGACTGTTGACGTTGAACGGCTGGCGCACGCGGTTCAGCACATCGGCCACCACAGGCGTGGACAAGCCATAACCGACCCGCAACGACGCTAGGCCATAAGCCTTGGAGAACGTACGCGACACCAGCAGGTTCGGGTAGGCCGCAAGGAAATCCAGGCCGTCGGGCAGGTCGCTGCCTTCGGCGTACTCGATGTAGGCTTCGTCCAGCACGACCAGCACATGCTGGGGCACGTCCTGCAGGAATTCGTTCAGTGCCTGCTCGTCAAACCAGGTGCCGGTCGGGTTGTTCGGGTTGGCGATAAACACCACGCGAGTCTGGGCATCGATGGCCGCCAGCATCGCCGGCAGGTCATGGCCCCAGTCCTTGGCAGGAATCACGCGGGCATCTGCCCCCACCGCCTGGGTCACAATCGGGTAGACCGCAAACGCGTGCTCGCTGAACACCGCATTCAAACCTGGCGCCAGGTAGGCACGGCCGACCAGCTCAAGGATGTCGTTGGAGCCGTTGCCCAAGGTCACTTGATTCAACTCGACCCGGCACTTGTCCGCCAGTAGCGACTTGAGGGCAAAACCGTTGCCATCGGGATAACGGGTCAGCTCGGCCAGCTCTTCACGAATCGCCGCCAACACTTTGGGGCTCGGGCCCAGCGGGTTTTCGTTACTCGCCAGTTTGACGATCTTGGACGGGTCCAGATTCAACTCGCGGGCCAACTCGTCCACAGGCTTGCCTGGAACGTAAGGCGAGAGTTGTTGCACGCCCGGCTGCGCCAGGGCGAGGAAATTGCCACTCATGTCAAAGCCTCACAAAACCGCTTTCGGGTAAGAGCCCAGCACCTTGAGTGCCACGGCTTCCTGACTGATCTTCTCCAGCACGCCCTTGACCAGCGGGTCGCGGTGATGGCCGATGAAGTCGATAAAGAACACATAGGTCCACTTACCGCTGCGCGAAGGACGAGTCTCGATGCGCGTCAGGTCAATCCCGTTATCGTGGAACGGCACCAGCAGCTCATGCAGCGCGCCGGGTTTGTTGCTCATGGAAACGATGATCGAGGTCTTGTCGTCGCCGGTGGGCGGCACTTCCTGGCTGCCGATCATCAAAAAGCGCGTGGAGTTGTCCGGGCGGTCTTCGATTTTCTCGGCCAGGCGCGTCAGTCCGTACAGGCCCGCAGCCATATCGCCGGCAATTGCCGCCGAGTTCCACTCGCCCTTGACCCGCTTGGCCGCTTCGGCATTGCTGGACACAGCCACGCGCTCGACATTCGGGTAATGGGCGTCCAGCCACTTGCGGCACTGGGCCAGGGACTGGGCGTGGGAATAGATACGGCTGATGCTGTCGGTCTTGGTGTTTTCACCCACCAGCAGGTGGTGGTGGATACGCAACTCCACCTCACCGCAGATCACCATGTCGTGTTCGAGGAAGCTGTCCAGCGTGTGGTTGACCGCACCTTCGGTGGAATTTTCCACCGGCACCACGCCAAAATTCACCGCACCGGCGGCGACTTCACGGAAGACTTCGTCGATTGCCGCCATCGGCTTGCTGATCACCGCATGGCCGAAGTGCTTCATGGCCGCCGCCTGGGTGAAGGTGCCTTCAGGGCCGAGGTAAGCCACTTTCAGCGGCTGCTCCAGCGCCAGGCACGAAGACATGATTTCACGGAACAACCGCGCCATCTCTTCGTTGCCCAACGGGCCCTTGTTGCGCTCCATCACGCGCTTGAGCACCTGGGCTTCACGCTCGGGCCGGTAGAACACCGGCACTTCGCCTTCGGCGAGGGACGCCATTTTCACCCGAGCCACTTCCTGGGCGCAGCGCGCGCGCTCACTGATCAGCTCCAGGACTTTCTCGTCCAGGCTGTCAATGCGTACGCGCAGGGCTTTGAGTTCTTGCTCAGACATTAGCCGTGTTCCTTCTCGAACTCTGCCATGTAGGCAACCAGCGCGTTGATGGCGTGGATGTCGACAGCGTTATAAATGGAGGCTCGCATGCCACCCACCGAGCGGTGGCCCTTGAGGTTCAGCAAGCCACGCTCATCGGCACCGGCCAGGAACGGCTTGTCGAGGCGATCATCGGCCAGGCGGAACGGCACGTTCATCCACGAGCGGTCGGAGAGGTTGATCGGGTTGCTGTACAGGCTGCTGGCGTCGATGAAGTCGTACAAAGTGCGCTTCTTCTCTTCATTCAACTTGCCCATGGCCGCCACACCGCCCTGCTCCTTGAGCCATTCAAACACCAGGCCCGAGAGGTACCAGGCAAACGCCGGCGGGGTGTTGTACATCGAGCCGTTATCGGCCGCGACCTTGTAGTTGAGCATGGTCGGGCACAGGGAACGGGCGCGGCCCAGCAGGTCTTCGCGGATGATATTGACCAGGATGCCGCTCGGGCCGATGTTCTTCTGCGCGCCGGCGTAGATCATGCCGAACTTGGACACATCGATCGGGCGCGAGAGGATGTCCGAGGACATGTCGCACACCAGCGGAACGTCACCTACTTGCGGCACCCAATCAAATTCCAGGCCACCGATGGTTTCGTTCGCGACGTAGTGAACGTAGGCCGCGTCTTTGGACAGCTTCCACTCGTTCTGACCGGGAATGGCGAAGTAGTCGTAGGGCTTGGCGGTGCCTGCCACGTTGACATGGCCGTAGCGCGAGGCTTCTTCGATAGCCTTCTGACCCCAGATACCGGTGTCGATATAGTCGGCAGTGCCGCCTTCGGGCAGCAGGTTCAGCGGTAACTGGGCGAACTGCTGGCTCGCACCACCTTGCAGGAACAGCACTTTGTAATGGGATGGGATGTCCAGCAAGTCGCGCAGGTCCTGCTCGGCCTTGTTGGCGATGGACACGAACTCATCGCTGCGATGGCTCATTTCCATCACGGAGAGGCCTTTTCCATGCCAGTCGAGGAGTTCACCCTGCGCACGCTGCAGGACTGCTTCAGGAAGCGCCGCGGGACCGGCACAGAAGTTATAGGCTCTCTTGCTCACATCCAATCTCACTCTGATCTGGTGGGGCTGCAATCATGTCAGCAACGCCCTCATTCTGGAGCGGACATCTGTGGGAGCTGGCTTTCCTGCGATAGCAGCGCCGCGGTATCACTGAATGACCGAGGCGCCTGCATCGCAGGCAAGCCAGCTCCCACATGGACCGCGTCCAGGCAAAGGGCGCTGTGTTTCATAGGGGACAAACAACAAGGGGGCGAATCTTCATCCGCCCCCTGTGTGTCCGCTTATTCCTGCGGTTCTTCTTCGTCTGCGGCAGCGTCGAGGGTTGGCTCGTCAACGTTGTCATCGCCAGCTGCGATAACCTCGCCTTCGAATTCCTCACCTTCGAGCTCTTCGCCTTCGACTTCCGAAGGCTCCTGCACACGCTCCAGGCCGACCAGTTTTTCGTCCTTGGCCAGCTTGATCAGGGTCACGCCCTGGGTGTTACGGCCCAGGCTCGACACTTCCGCCACACGGGTACGCACCAGGGTGCCCTGGTCGGAAATCAGCATGATCTCCTCGCCGTCGAGCACCTGCACCGCGCCGACGAGACGGCCGTTGCGGTCGTTGCTGACCATGGCGATCACGCCCTGGCCGCCACGCTTGTACTCCGGGAACTCACTGATGGCGGTGCGCTTGCCATAACCACGCTCGGAAGCGGTGAGGATCTGGCTGCCTTCTTCCGGGATCAGCATCGAAATCAGCTTCTGCCCTTCCGGCAGGCGCATGCCGCGTACACCGCGGGCGGTACGGCCCATGGCTCGTACGTCGGATTCCTTGAAGCGTGTGACCTTGCCGCCATCGGAGAACAGCATGACTTCGCGCTCGCCATCGGTGATGGCTGCGGAAATCAGCACGTCGCCTTCGTCCAGTTCCAAGGCGATCAGGCCCACGCTGCGTTGACGGCTGAAGGATTCCAGCGGGGTCTTCTTCACGGTGCCTTTGGCGGTGGCCATGAAGATGAAGTGACCTTCGGTGTATTCCTCGACCGGCAGCATGGTGGTGATGTATTCGTCACTGTCCAGCGGCAGCAGGTTGACCAACGGACGACCACGGGCAGCGCGGGAGGCCTCCGGGATTTCGTAGGTCTTGAGCCAGTACACCTTGCCTTTGCTGGAGAACAGCAGCAGCGTGGTGTGGCTGTTGGCGACCAGCAGGTGAGCGATGTAGTCCTCATCCTTCACGCCGGTAGCCGATTTACCTTTACCGCCACGACGCTGGGCCTGGTAGGCCGCCAACGGTTGGGTCTTGGCATAGCCACCGTGGGAGATGGTCACCACGCGCTCTTCTTCCGGGATCATGTCACCCAGGGTCAGGTCCAGGCGCGCATCGAGGATTTCGGTGCGGCGCACGTCGCCGTATTCGGCGCGGATCACTTCCAGTTCTTCGCGGATCACTTCCATCAGGCGCACAGCGCTGCTGAGGATGCGGATCAACTCGCCGATCTGGTTGAGGATCTCCTGGTACTCGGCCAGCAGCTTCTCGTGCTCAAGGCCAGTCAGGCGGTGCAGGCGCAGTTCCAGGATGGCCTGGGCCTGTTCTGGCGACAGGAAGTACTTGCCTTCACGCAGACCGTATTGCGGGTCCAGGGTCTCGGGGCGGCACGAGTCGGCGCCAGCGCGCTCAACCATCGCGACCACGGCACTGGATTCCCAAGGTGTGCTGATCAGCGCTTCCTTGGCTTCCGACGGGGTTGGCGAGGCCTTGATGAGGGCGATCACCGGGTCGATGTTCGACAACGCAACCGCCTGGCCTTCCAGGATATGGCCGCGCTCGCGGGCCTTGCGCAGTTCGAACACGGTACGGCGGGTGACCACTTCGCGACGGTGACGCACGAAGGCTTCCAGCAGGTCCTTGAGGTTCAGGATGCGCGGGCGGCCGTCGATCAGGGCAACCACGTTGATACCAAACACGCTTTGCAGCTGGGTCTGGGCGTAGAGGTTGTTGAGGATCACCTCCGGCACTTCGCCGCGGCGCAGCTCGATGACCACGCGCATGCCGTCTTTGTCGGACTCGTCGCGCAGCTCGGTGATGCCTTCCAGCTTCTTCTCTTTAACCAGCTCGGCGATCTTCTCGATCAGGCGTGCCTTGTTCAACTGGTAAGGGAGTTCGGTGATGACGATCTGCTGGCGGCCACCGACCTTGTCGATGTCTTCGATGATCGAGCGGGCGCGCATGTAAATGCGCCCACGGCCGGTGCGGTAGGCTTCGATGATGCCGGCGCGACCGTTGATGATCGCGGCGGTCGGGAAGTCCGGGCCGGGAATGTATTGCATCAGCTCATCGACGGTCAGCTCAGGGTTGTCGATAAGGGCCAGGCAACCGTCGATGACTTCACCGAGGTTGTGCGGCGGGATGTTGGTGGCCATGCCCACGGCGATACCGCTGGAACCGTTGACCAGCAGGTTGGGAATCCTGGTGGGCATGACAGCCGGGATCATTTCGGTGCCGTCGTAGTTCGGCACCCAGTCCACGGTTTCTTTATGCAGGTCGGCCAGTAGCTCGTGCGCCAGCTTGGTCATGCGCACTTCGGTGTATCGCATGGCCGCGGCGTTATCGCCGTCCACCGAACCGAAGTTACCCTGGCCGTCTACCAGCAGGTAGCGCAGGGAAAACGGCTGCGCCATCCGAACGATGGTGTCGTACACCGCAGTGTCGCCGTGAGGGTGATACTTACCGATCACGTCACCGACAACACGGGCAGATTTCTTGTACGGCTTGTTCCAGTCGTTACCCAGCTCGCTCATCGCGAACAGCACACGCCGGTGCACGGGCTTCAAGCCATCGCGCGCATCAGGCAGTGCCCGACCGACAATTACGCTCATCGCGTAGTCGAGGTAGGACTGTTTCAGCTCGTCTTCGATATTGACCGGGAGGATTTCTTTGGCCAGTTCGCCCATGAGAAGCCTGATTCCTTTTTCGGGTGAAACCTCGTCACATCCATTCGGGACGAACGAAGCTCGCCGCTGCCGGCACGGTGCCTGACAACGACTTACGACAAATCAACGAGTTATGACACGGATCTGCACGTTATAGGCCACCCCTCGGGGCAGCCCTGGAAACCGCCGGATGTTATCACAATCGCCGCCACGCACCTATCCCCCTGATGCGCATGGAGGCTAGTAATTTGACGGATGACAGGCTTGAAGGGGACGAGAGGGGCTCAGAGGCGCGATGGTGCTTTTTTGCGAGGGTGGAATGCAGACGTTTTATTGACTTCAAGGGCCAATCGCAGGCAAGCCAGCTCCCACCTTTGATGTGTGAACACGGTTGAAGGTGGGAGCTGGCTTGCCTGCGATAGAGCCCCCACAGCCACCGACACCCTCAATGCAGGCGCTTACGACACATCAACTTGGCCAGTTTGGCAGTGTCTGGCCGCTCGACAATGCCTTTTTCGGTGACGATCACGTCGATCAGGTCCGCAGGGGTCACATCAAACACAGGGTTAAACGCCGCGATATCCAACCGCTGCCCATCCACCTCAAGCAACTCACCCATATCGCGCTGCTCCAGCGCAACATCCTCCCCCGTAGCCATCATCAAATCCAGGGTCGAACTCGACGCCACCACCATAAAACGCACGCCATGGTGCATGGCACACACGGCCAACTGATAAGTGCCGATCTTACTGATCACATCGCCATTGGCCGCAATACAGTCAGCCCCCACCACCACCCAGGTCACGCCTTTGGTCTTGAGGATATGCGCCCCGGCGGAGTCGGCATTCACCGCCACCGGGATGCCCTGGCCCGCCAACTCCCACGCTGTAAGACGGGAGCCTTGCAGCCAGGGGCGGGTTTCATTGACATAGACCTGCTCGACCAGCCCCTCCAGATACGCGGCATGAATCACCCCGAGGGCTGTGCCAACGCCGCCGGAGGCCAACGCCCCGGCGTTGCCATGGGTGAGGATCGCCTGGGCATTGCCCTGGTGCTTGCGAATCCGCTCCATGCCCAACTGGGCCATGACCACGTTGGCCTCCCGGTCGCTCTCATGGATCGCGACGGCTTCGGCTTCCAGCGCCACCAGCGGGTCGGCGTGCTGCTTGAGGCGGTCGAGGCGGTCGCGCATGCGCTGCAAGGCCCAGAACAGGTTCGATGCGGTCGGTCGGGTATGGGCCAGCAAGCCGTAGTCTTCTTCCCATGCAGCCTGCCAGTCACCACCCTCGGCGATACGCTCGCGGGCGGCCAGGACCAAGCCATAGGCGGCGCAGATGCCGATAGCCGGCGCGCCCCGCACCACCATGGTGCGAATGGCGTCGGCCACCGACTCAACGGTACTGCAGGCCACCCAGTGCGTCCGGGACGGCAAAACGCGCTGATCGAGCAGGTGCAGCGCGCCATCACGCCATTCGATGGCCTTCACTTTGTCTGCAGCCAACAGTCGGTCGCGCATCCCTTACCCCGCACTCATGAACAAAAGCCGCCGATTATAGCGATCCGCCAGCCAGGACGCTCGGGTATACTTCGCCCTTCTTTTATAGCTGCCTGGGAAGAAGCCTGCGATGACCTCCACTGCCGCCCCGCTCGACTTGTTGCTGCTGCCGACCTGGCTGGTACCCGTCGAGCCAGCTGGCGTGGTGCTCAAGGAGCACGGCCTGGGTATCCGCGATGGCTGCATTGCCTTTATCGGGCCACGGGACGCGGCGTTGAAGCTGGCGGCGCGAGAAGTGCGTGAACTGCCCGG
Source organism: Pseudomonas sp. NFR02 (assembly GCF_900119375.1). NCBI lineage: Bacteria > Pseudomonadati > Pseudomonadota > Gammaproteobacteria > Pseudomonadales > Pseudomonadaceae > Pseudomonas > Pseudomonas sp. NFR02. The sequence goes on along the minus strand of NZ_FPJJ01000002.1, from coordinate 969,784 downwards.
CATGCTGCTCAGCCCCGGCCTGGTCAATGCCCACGGCCATGCCGCCATGACCCTGTTCCGCGGCCTGGCCGACGATTTGCCACTGATGACCTGGCTGGAAAAACACATCTGGCCCGCCGAAGCCAAGTGGGTCGATGAAGCGTTCGTGCGCGACGGCACCAACCTGGCCATTGCCGAGCAGATCAAGGGCGGCATCAGCTGCTTCTCGGACATGTATTTCTACCCAAAGGTCGCCAGTGAGTGCGTGCACAACAGCGGTATGCGTGCGCAGATCGCACTGCCGATCCTCGACTTCCCGATCCCCGGCGCCAGTAGTGCCGACGAGGCGATTCGCCAGGGTATCGAGTTGTTCGGCGACCTCAAGCACCACCCGCGCATCAAAATCACTTTCGGCCCACACGCCCCGTACACCGTGTGCGATGCCAACCTGGAAAAAATCCGGGTGATCGCCGAAGAGCTGGACGCCGTGATCCATATGCACGTTCACGAAACCGCCTTTGAAGTGCAGCAAGCCATCGAGCAGACCGGCGAGCGGCCATTGGCGCGCCTGGCTCGCCTTGGCTTGCTGGGCCCGCGCTTTCAGGCCGTGCACATGACCCAAATCAGCGAAGACGACCTGGCTTTACTGGTAGAAAGCGACACCAGCGTCATTCACTGCCCGGAATCGAACCTGAAACTGGCCAGCGGCTTTTGCCCGGTGGAGCGCTTGTGGCAGGCTGGCGTCAACGTGGCCATCGGCACCGACGGCGCCGCCAGCAACAATGACCTGGATCTGCTTGGCGAAACCCGCACGGCGGCGATGCTGGCCAAGGCCGTGGCCGGTTCGGCCACTGCGCTGGATGCCCACCGCGCCTTGCGCATGGCCACACTCAACGGCGCCAGGGCGATGGGCCTGGACAGCCAGATTGGCTCCCTGGAAGTCGGCAAGGCGGCAGACATCGTCGCTTTTGATCTTTCCGGGCTGGCGCAACAACCGATCTACGATCCGGTCTCACAGCTTATATATGCCACCGGGCGCGATTGCGTGAAACACCTTTGGGTTGCCGGCAAGCCATTGCTCGACGACCGGCAATTGACCCGCATGGATGAACAACAGTTGACCGCCACGGCCATTGCCTGGGGCCAACGCATCAGCGGGCACAGCGAATAACGACGCGGCTGAAGCCTTGGGTTCAGCCGCGACACACCGACTTATCAGATTCAGAGGATTCACCATGAGCAACGTCGACCACGCCGAAATCGCCAAGTTTGAAGCCCTTGCCCATCGCTGGTGGGACCGCGAGAGCGAATTCAAGCCCTTGCACGACATCAACCCACTGCGGGTCAACTGGATTGACGAGCGCGTCAACCTGGCCGGCAAAAAAGTGCTGGACGTCGGTTGCGGCGGCGGCATCCTCAGCGAAGCCATGGCCCAGCGCGGCGCCACCGTCATGGGCATCGACATGGGCGAAGCGCCGCTGGCCGTGGCCCAGTTGCACCAGCTCGAATCTGGCGTGAGCGTGGAATACCGCCAGATCACTGCCGAAGCCCTGGCCGAGGAAATGCCCGAGCAGTTCGACGTGGTCACCTGCCTGGAAATGCTCGAACACGTGCCAGACCCGTCCTCGGTGATCCGTGCGTGCTTCCGTATGGTCAAGCCCGGCGGCCAGGTGTTCTTCTCCACCATCAACCGCAACCCCAAGGCCTACCTGTTCGCGATCATCGGCGCTGAATACATCATGAAGCTGCTGCCGCGCGGCACCCATGATTTCAAGAAATTCATCCGCCCTTCCGAGCTGGGTGCGTGGAGCCGCCAAGCCGGGCTGACCGTCAAGGACATCATCGGCCTGACCTACAACCCGCTGACCAAGCACTACAAGCTGGCCAACGATGTTGACGTCAACTACATGATCCAGACCCTGCGCGAGGAGTAAGCCTGTGAAGTTGCGAGCGGTTCTCTTCGACATGGACGGTACCCTGCTGGACACCGCGCCGGACTTTATCGCCATCTGCCAGGCCATGCGCGCCGACCGTGGCCTGGCGCCGATCAACCCGCAGCACATCCGCGATGAAATTTCCGGTGGTGCGCGGGCGATGGTCGCGGTGACCTTCTCGATGGACCCGGAGTCGCCGGGTTTTGAGGAACTGCGCCAGGAATTCCTGGAGCGTTACCTCAAGGATTGCGCAGTCCACAGCAAGCTGTTCGACGGCATGGCCGAGCTGCTGGAAGACATCGAGAAAGCCAAGTTGATCTGGGGTGTGGTCACCAACAAGCCGGTGCGCTTTGCCGAACCGATCATGCAACGGCTGGGCCTGGCCGAGCGTTCGGCCGTGCTGATCTGCCCGGACCACGTGAAAAACAGCAAGCCGGACCCGGAGCCGATGATTCTGGCGTGCAAGATGCTCGACCTGGACCCGGCCAGCGTGCTGTTCGTGGGCGATGACCTGCGCGACATCGAATCCGGCCGCGATGCTGGTACGCGCACGGCGGCGGTCACTTATGGCTATATCCACCCGGACGACAACCCCCGCCACTGGGGCGCGGATGTGGTGGTGGATCACCCGCTGGAATTGCGCAAGGTGCTGGATAACGCCCTGTGCAGTTGCTGATGGCTCACTGACTTTACTGACCGATGGAGATCCAAATGTGGGAGCGGGCTTGCTCGCGAATGCGGTGTTTCAGTATCTGATTCAGTGACTGGCACACCGCATTCGCGAGCAAGCCCGCTCCCACAGGGAAATTCAGCGTTTTCAAATCTGAGGTTGTTTATGTTTGATTACTCTGCACCGCCAGAACTGCTCAAAGGCCGGATCATCCTGGTAACCGGCGCCGGTCGCGGGATTGGCGCGGCAGCGGCGAAGACCTATGCCGCCCATGGCGCCACCGTGCTGTTGCTGGGCAAGACCGAAGCCAACCTGGCCCAGGTGTATGACGAGATCGAAGCCGCCGGCCACCCACAGCCGGTGGTGATCCCGTTCAACCTGGAGACCGCCCTGCCCCATCAATACGATGAGCTGGCAGCGATGATCGAAAAGGCATTCGGCCACCTCGACGGTTTGTTGCACAACGCCTCGATCATCGGCCCGCGCACGCCCATCGAGCAGTTGTCCGGCGAGAACTTCATGCGGGTGATGCACGTCAACGTCAACGCGATGTTCATGCTGACCAGCACTTTACTGCCGTTGCTCAAGCTGTCCCAGGATGCGTCGGTGGTATTCACCTCCAGCAGCGTCGGGCGCAAGGGCCGTGCTTATTGGGGTGCCTATGGCGTGTCCAAGTTCGCCACCGAGGGGCTGATGCAAACCCTGGCCGATGAACTGGAAGATGTGGCCGCAGTGCGCGCCAACAGCATCAACCCGGGCGGCACCCGCACCAGCATGCGCGCCCAGGCGTACCCAGGGGAAAACCCGATGGAAAGGCCGGCGCCGGAAGAGATCATGCCGGTGTACCTGTACCTGATGGGGCCGGACAGTGCGGGCATCAATGGCCAGGCCTTCGATGCGCAGTAAGCCCTGACACACCGCAAAACAAAGGTGGGAGCTGGCTTGCCTGCGATAGCATCACCGCGGTGTCACTGAAGCACCGAGGTGTCTGCATCTCAGGCAAGCCAGCTCCCACATTGCTTTGTGGTGTACTCAAATACTCAGTTTTTGACCACTTCCTCAAGGGTGAAGCGCCCCAACGGGTTCTGCAGGAAGTTGCTTACGTTCTTGCGTGAGATATTGATGTACGGGCTGTAGTACAGGTCAATCCAGTTCACATCCTGTTTGGCCAGTTTCTGCAACTCCACATACATTTGCTCACGCTTGGCCGGGTCTGCCTCGATCCGCGCAGCCGCCACCAAGGCCTTGACCTGGTCGTTCTTGTAGCGGGTCATATAGTTCTGGTTGGTGTCGTGGCCCAGCACGAAGGTGGTTTTCTGGTCGGGGTCGAGGATGTCGTTGGTCCAGTACATCACCGAAATATCGTACTCACCATCCACCAGCATCTGCCAGCTTTGGGTGGGGTCGACTTTTTGCAGATTGGCGGTCACACCGACCTTGGCCAGCTGGTCTTTGATGATCACCGCGATCTGCTCGTCGGCCTCATTGCCGGCGTTGACCACGTAGTTGAGCTTCAAATCCTGGGCACCTGCAGCGGCCAGCAGCTTCTTGGCTTCGGCCGGGTCGTACGGGCGTTGCAGGTTGTTGGCGTAGTGGTACAGCGAGCCCTTTGGAATGTAGGAATAAGCCACGGTGCCTTGACCGTAAGTGACGGCTTTGACCAGCGATTGCTTGTCGATGGCCATGTCCAGGGCCTGGCGCACTTGCGGCTTGGCCAACAAGCCGTGCTCGTGGTTGATCAACAGGTGATCTTCACGGGTGGACGGGTCGGCGTGAATCACCACGTTCTGGTCTTTTTTCAGTTCTTCGACCCGGGAGAACGGCACGAAGATCGCCGTGTCGAGTTCGTTGTTCTGCACCATGCGCATGCGCGTGTTGTCATCGGTCACCGACACCCATTCCACGCCGTCCAGGCTCACGCTGCCGGCCTGCCAGAAATTCGGGTTTTTCTTCAGGATCACGCGGTCGCCCTTGCGCCACTCGTCCACAGTAAACGCGCCGGAGGTCACCGGGTTTTCCGAGTAGGCGTCTTCGCCCATCTTGGTCATGGCTTTTTCCGACAGGATCGACACCGTTGGCGACGCCAGTTGCGAGAGGAAGGCCACCGCCGGGGTTTTCAAGGTGACCACCAGGGTCTTGGCATCGCTGGCCGTGGCGGTGTTGATCAGGCTGAACGGGTCGCTCCACAAAGAGGCCTTGTTGTCGCGGATGCGCAGCAGGCTGAATGCGGCGTCGGCGGCAGTGATCGGCGAGCCGTCAGAGAACTTCGCCTCGCGCAGCTTGAAGGTGTAGGTCAGGCCATCCTTGGAAATGTCCCAGCTTTCGGCCAGGCCCGGTTCCATCTTGGTGCCCAGGTTATCCACGCGCACCAGGGTGTCGTAGACGTTGGCAAATACCCAGGTGTCGCGGTTTTGCGCGCTTTTGATCGGGTCGAAGGTGGTGCTGTCTTCACGGCAGCCGATGGTGAGCACACCGGCGGCCTGTGCCAGGCCGGCGGTCAGCGACCAGGCCGTGAGGGTAGCGGCGGCGAGCAATTTCAAGTGGCGCGAGTGCATATCACAACTCCTTGTTAATGAATGGCAGAAGGTCAAAGCAAAGGGTCTTCAAGCACGCAACTGTACCGATGCTCGTGCAGGAAATGGGTGGGAGGCAATACCGAGGAACACTTGGCTTGCGCATACCGGCAACGCGGGTGAAAGGCACAACCAGTCGGCAGATTCAGCGGGCTCGGCGGTTCGCCGGGCAATGGCTGCGCAGGCAATGGCCGGTGCGGATCGATCTCCGGGATGGCCTGGATCAGCGCTGCCGTATACGGGTGACGCGGCGCGGTGAACACCGCTTCCACCGGGCCTTCCTCGACGATCTTGCCCAAGTACATCACCGCCACGCGGTCGCACAGGCGTCGCACGATGGCCAGGTCATGGGCGATAAACAGGATCGCCAGGTTCATACGCTGTTGCAGTTCCAGCAGCAGGTTGATGATCTGACCCTGGATCGACACATCCAGCGCCGCCACACATTCATCGGCAATGATCAGGCGCGGCTCCACCGCCAGCGCCCGGGCGATACCCACGCGCTGGCACTGGCCGCCACTGAGGGAGCCGGGCTTGCGTGAAGCCAGCTCAGGACGCAAGCCGACCAGTTCGAGCAACTCATTCACACGCTCAGGAATCTGCTGCGCCGCCACCTTACGCTGCACACGCAGTACCTCGGCGAGGGTTTCGCCAATGCTGTGCCGTGGATTGAGCGCGGCGTAGGGGTCCTGGAAAATCATCGCGGTTTCATGCCGCAGTCGGGCAATGTCGATGGCGCTGCCATGGGCCATGTCGATACCGTCGAACAACACCTGCCCGGCGCTGATCGGGTTGAGGTGCAGAATTGCCCGGCCCAGGGTGCTCTTGCCACTGCCGGACTCGCCCACCAAACCCAGGGTTTCACCGGCGGCGAGGTTCAGCGACACCCCGTTCACCGCCCTCACCCACTGGCGGTTGAGGCCCAGCAGGCCGCTGCCGGACGCGGCAAAGCGCACTTCCAGATCCTTGACCTGTAACAAGCTCATGGGCGCGCTCCCAACGGGTAGTGACAGGCCACGCGTGCGCCCTGGGGCAGCAACTCGGTGCACAAGGCGCCTGCCTGCGGGCAGCGCGGGTGGAAGCGGCAGCCGTCGGGCAATGCATCGAGCAACGGCGGCTGGCCAGCAATGGTGCGCAACAACGCATGCCCGCTGCTGTGGGCCGGCTGGCAGTCGATCAGGCCTGCGGTATACGGATGTTGCGGTTGGGCCAGCAGTTCGTATTTGCTGCCGTGCTCGCACAGGCGCCCGGCGTACATCACGGCGATGGCATCGCAGGTTTGCGCCACCACGCCCAGGTCATGGGTGATCATGATGATCGACAGGCCACGCTGGTCGCGCAGGTCGAGCAACAGCCGCAGGATTTGCGCCTGCACCGTCACATCCAGAGCCGTGGTCGGTTCGTCGGCGATCAACACCTTCGGGTTGCAGCCCAGGGCCACGGCGATCATGGCGCGCTGGCGCATGCCGCCGGAAAACTCATGGGGGTAGTTGTCGACCCGGGCCTGCGGATCGGGAATCCCGACCTGACGCAATACCTCGATCGCCTGCAAGCGCGCGTCTTTTTTCGACGCACCTTGATGCAGGCGGATGCCCTCGGCGATCTGCTCACCGATACGCATCAGCGGGTCCAGGTGGCTGCTGGGGTTCTGGAAGACCATGCCCAACTGCCCGCCGCGCACGGCGCGCATACCGGCATCATCCAGTGCCAATAAGTCCTGGCCGGCCAACTGCACCGCGCCGCCCTGCACCCGCAGGTTGGGCGATGGCAACAGACGCATCAGGCCGCGACAGGCCATGGTCTTGCCCGAACCGCTCTCGCCCACCAGGCCGAGGATTTCACCCTCGGCCAGGTCGAAAGACACCCGGTCCACCAAGGTGACCTCACGCCCGGCGTTGTTGGCGATCACACTGAGGTCGCGCACCTTCAGCAGGCTCATGAGCGCTCCCCCAATACCTGTGCAACACCATCGGCCAACAGGCTGAAGCCCATGGCCAAGGTCACGATGGCCAGGCCCGGAAAGGTGCAGATCCACCAGGCGGTGGTGATAAAGGCTTGCCCCTCGGCCACCATCGTCCCCCATTCGGCGGTCGGTGGTTGCACCCCCAGGCCCAGGTAGCTGACGGCGGCGCCGTTGAGCAGCACCAGCACCGCGTCGGACATGGAAAACACGATGGAGCCAAACAGCGCATTGGGCAGCAAATGCCGGAACAGAATGCGTCCATGGCCAAAGCCCAGGCTCTTGGCGGCCAGGGCGAACTCGCTTTCCTTGAGCACCAGGATCTGCGAGCGAATCAGGCGCGCATACGACACCCAGCCCACCAGCGCCATGGCGATGTAAAAACTCTGTAAGCCCGGCCCGAGGATGGCCATGATCGCCAGCATCAGCACCAGGAACGGGAACGCCAGCACCACGTCGATCACACGCATGCAGACACTGTCGAAACGCCCGCCGATATAACCCGAGACCGCACCGATAAAGGTGCCAATGATGAAAGGGAAGATCACCCCGACAACCGCCAACTGCAGGTCGATGCGCGCCCCCCAGATCACCCTCGACAGGATGTCCCTGCCGTAATTGTCCGTACCCAACGGATGGGCAAGGCTGGGGGCCAGCAAACTCATGCCGGTGTCCTGCGCGATGGGGTCATAGGGCGCGACCCACGGCGCAAACAGCGCCAGGGCCAACCACGCGAACAGGATCAACAACCCCCATGCGGCGGTCAGTCGGCCATTGCGAAAACCAAAGCGCAGGCGCAAGCGCCATGGGGCCATCAGGGGGCGACTGCTCATTGCATCTTCACCCGTGGGTCGAGGGCCACTGTCACCAGGTCAGCCATGAAGTTGACCACCACCGTGGCACAGGCCAGCACCATCGCCACGCCCTGCACCACCATGTAGTCACGGGTGAAAATGCCGCGCACCAGCAACTGGCCGATGCCTGGAATCGCGAACAGGCTTTCGATGACCACCGTGCCGCTGATCAGCCAACCGATGTTGACCGCCAGCAGGTTGACCGCCGGCACCAGAGCGTTGGGCAGCACATGCCGGCGAAACACCGCGCCTTCCGACAGCCCGCGTGCGCGTGCGGCGGTGACGTGATCCGCCTGCAATTCCATCAACATGCTCGCCCGCAGGTTACGCACCAGCACCGCCGACAGCGCCAGGGCGATGGTCAGGCACGGCAAGAGCATGTGGTGCGCCTTGTCCAGCCAGGTGCGCCCGTAACCGGACACCGGGAACAAGCCCCATTTCACGCTGAGCAGCAGGATCAGCATCAACCCCAGCCAGAACGCCGGCATGCCCAGGCCGACCGTGGTGAACACGCGGATCAGCTTGTCTGCCCAACGGCCTTGCTGGCGCGCCGCAATCGTTGCCAGTGGCACCGCTATCAACAACGCGAGCACCACGCTGCCCAGCACCAGCACCAGGGTCGGCTCGATCCGGGTGACGATCAGTTTCAGGGCGTCGACCTTGTACAGCAGCGATTGGCCGAGGTCGCCCTTGAGCAGGTTTTTCAGGAAGTAAAAGTATTGCAACCACAAAGGCTGGTCGAGGCCGAACTGGGCGCGGATCTTCAGCAGCGCATCCGGCGTGCTGCGCGAACCCAGCAAGGCGCGCGCCGGGTCGCCAGGAATCGAGCGCACCAACACGAAGGTGATCAGGCTGATGCCCAGCAGCACCGGCAGCAATTGCAGGGGCCGGGACAACACAAAACGGTAGCGCGCCAGGTTCATGCGTCAGTCTCGGTGGCGAGCGAGGAAGTCCAGCAGCACCGGGAAGTACGCCTGCGGCTCCTCGTAAAACGGCATATGACTGCTGTTGGGGAACACATGCAACTCGGCGTGGGGTGCTGCTAGTTTCATGCGCATTGCGCAAGCGGGGGTAAGTTCGTCGTGCTGGCCGGTGGTGATCAGGATCGGCATCGTGAACTCGGCCATTTCCTTGAGGCGGTTCCACTCCTTGAGGTTACCGATATAGAGGAACTCGTTGGGGCCTTGCATGGTTTCGTACGGCCCCATATTCCAGTCACCCAGGGAGCGCTTGACCGGCTCCGGCCATTCGTCGAGCCGGCACACGTGGCGGTAGTTGAGCAAGGTGATGGCGGCCTGGTACTGCGGGTGGTCGAGGGTGCCCATGGCTTCGTGGCGTTGCATCATGGCCACGGTTTCGCTGCCCAGGGCGCCGCGCAGGCGCTCCAGCTCCTGGGACAGGTGGGGAATGTCGCCGACGGTGTTTTCCAGGATCAGGCTTTTGAGCGCACCGGGATAATGCACGGCATATTCGATCCCCAGCCAACCGCCCCAGGAGTGCCCGAGCAAATGCACGCGGCCCAGGCCCAGCGCCTGGCGCACGGTCTCGACTTCTTCGACATAACGGCGGATTTCCCACAGTGCGGCATCGGTCGGTCTGGCTGATGCGCCTGTGCCAAGCTGGTCGAATGCAACCACTCGCAGGTTATGTGCTTTGAGCCAGCCATGGGCGTCGCGCAGATAGTCACACGGCAGGCCCGGCCCGCCGTTGAGACACAGCAGCACCTCATCGCCTTCGCCAAAGCTGTAGACCACGAGGTTATGGCCGTCGACTTGCACGTTGTACTGCTGGTCGGGGGCAATTTCACGCCACATGCATACATTCCTTGTGTTGTATCGGCCTGGCGGGTAGCGGCCGTTTATCAGGTCAACACTACCGAGGATGCCGTGCGTCCATAACCTAGTATTTCTTATAGGTTTGGCCTGGCAGTCCTTCGCCGGGGCGTGGCATTCTACTTGCAGCAAGTCGAGATTCAAATGAATTCGGGAGCAGAACGGATGCTGGCCAAGCTGACCGCCTTCAATAATCGCCTCATACCGGGCAGGAGCCTGGATGAACAGATGGACAATACGTTTATCCTGGCCCAACAACTGGGCTTCGATGCGCTGGTGTATGACTACAGCCCGGTGCCCATCGATCTCAACGGCGCACTGATCACGCCTTCGCTGTTGCAACTGCGCAACACACCGGCCGACTGGCACGCCTTATGGTGCAGCGAAGGGTTTTACCAGATCGACCCGGTGCAACACCTGGCATTGAGTTCGGTATCACCGTTTGTCTGGTCCTATGAGGCCAAGACTGAGACCGCCCTGCAAAAGATCATCGACCCGTGCCACGCTCCCGTTTCCTCCTACCTGCATGAACGCCAGCTGACCTGCGGCGTCAGTGTGCCGATTCATCTGCCCAAGGGCGGTTTTGCCTCGCTCACCGGCTTACGCACCGGCAAGGCGCGCACGGTATTGAAGGACGCCCAACATACGCTGGCCGATTTCAGCCTGATTACCCATGCCCTCCAGGAAGCGGCGTACCCGCTGTTCAGCAAGGAGGTGCGGGCTTATCCGCACATCCGCCTGACCAAGCGCGAGCGCGAATGCCTGAAATGGGCGGCAGAAGGCCTGACCGCCGCTGAAATCGCCACGCAATTGAGCCGCTCCCTGGCAGTGGTCACCCTGCACCTGGCCTCGGCCATGCACAAACTGGGGGCCAAAAACCGTGTTCAAGCGGTGGTTCGAGCCACCCATTACCGCTTGCTGGAAGATTAAGCTTTCGGCAAAAACCTATCTGTTTTGCTAGTTACCTAAACTTTTTGTTCAGACTATCGTAACCCTGATCCTTTTTTTCAGAGCAGGGTACGAAATGGAATTCATCGAAAAAGTTCGCGAAGGCTACGCGCCCTTTGGCGCCTATCAGACCTGGTATCGCGTCACGGGCGACCTGAGCACAGGCCGCACGCCCTTGGTGATCATCCATGGCGGCCCGGGCTGCACCCACGATTACGTCGACGCCTTCAAGGACGTCGCCGCCAGCGGCCACGCAGTCATCCATTACGACCAGTTGGGCAACGGCCGCTCCACGCATTTGCCGGAAAAAGATCCGTCGTTCTGGACCATCGGCCTGTTCCTCGACGAGTTGAACAACCTGCTGGACCACCTGCAAATCAGTGAGAACTACGCGATCCTCGGGCAATCCTGGGGCGGCATGCTCGGCAGCGAACACGCGATCTTGCAACCCAAAGGCCTGCGCGCGTTTATCCCTGCCAACTCGCCCACCTGCATGCGCACCTGGGTCAGCGAAGCCAATCGCCTGCGTAAGCTGTTGCCTGAAGGCGTGCACGAAACCCTGCTCAAGCACGAGCAGGCCGGCACCTACCAAGACCCGCAATACCTCGCGGCCTCTCGGATTTTCTATGACCAGCATGTGTGCCGGGTCAACCCGTGGCCCGAAGAAGTGGCACGCACCTTCGCCCAGGTGGATGCCGACCCGACGGTGTACCACGCCATGAGCGGCCCGACCGAATTCCACGTGATCGGCAGCTTGAAGGACTGGAATGTGATCGGCCGCCTGTCAGCCATCAAGGTGCCAACCCTGGTGATTTCCGGTCGACATGACGAAGCCACACCGTTGGTGGTCAAGCCGTTCCTGGATGAGATAGCGGACGTGCGCTGGGCACTGTTTGAAGACTCCAGCCACATGCCCCATGTGGAAGAACGCCAGGCATGCATGGGGACGGTGGTGAAGTTTCTGGATGAGGCGTGTTCGTTGCCGCACAAAGCCCTCAAGGCCGGCTGAATCCCTGTGGGAGCTGGCTTGCCTGCGATAGCGCCGGTGAAATCACCATCGCTATCGCAGGCAAGCCAGCTCCCACAGGGTACACGGGTCGCTCGTTAAACCTCGCTGGTCTCAGGCTTGGATGTTTTCCTCAGGGCATCGGCCACCAACGGAATCTCCTTACCTTCGGCATCAAACAGCTTCCCTCCCCGGTAGTAATCGCCGTCGCGCAACGCGGCCACGTCGCGAAAGCACAAGCTGCGCTCAGTCCCCGCCACAAACACTGACTGCTGGTCCGAGTTGCCGGCGGTGAAGTGGTTGAATGCCAGGTTCAGCAATATCGCCATGATTGCCGACGAGCTGATGCCCGAGTGGAAGATGGTCGCGAACCAGCTTGGAAACTGATCGTAGAAGCTGGGCGCGGCGATGGGGATCATGCCGAAGCCGATGGATGTGGCGACGATGATCAGGTTCATGTTGTTGCGGTAATCCACCTTGGACAGCGTGCGAATCCCGCTGGCTGCCACCGTGCCGAACAATACAATCCCGGCGCCGCCCAACACGGAGGTGGGCACGGCCGCGATCACCCGGCCCATGAATGGCAGCAGGCCGAGCACCACTAGGAATACCCCGCCAGTGGCCACCACAAACCGACTCTTGACCCCGGTCACCGCCACCAGGCCGACGTTCTGGGCGAACGCGCTCTGGGTAAACGAACCGAAGATCGGCGCGAACATGCTCGACAGCATGTCGGCGCGCAGGCCGTTGCCCAGGCGCTTGGAGTCCACTTTGGTGTCGATGATCTCGCCCACCGCCAGGATATCCGCTGACGTTTCCACCAGCGTCACCATCACCACGATGCACATGGAAATAATCGCCGCCACATGGAAGGTGGGCATGCCGAAGTGAAATGGCGTGGGGAAACCGAACATCGGCCCCTGCATGACGCCAGAGAAGTCCGCCATGCCGAGCAGCACCGCGATCACCGTGCCGATCACCATGGCCAGCAGGATCGACAGGCGCGAGATGGTTGCGCTGCCGATCTTGCTCAGTAGCAGCACCAGCACCAGAGTCAGCGCGGCCAGGCCGATGTTGGACATGTTGCCAAAATCCGCCGCCCGGCTGTTGCCACCCATGGCCCAGCGCGCCGCTACGGGCATCAGGGTCAGGCCGATGGTAGTAATCACAATGCCCGTCACCAGCGGCGGAAAAAACTTGGTGATCCTTGAGAACACCGGGGTGATCAACAAACCGATAAAGGATGCGGCCATCACCGCCCCGAGTATCGCTGGCACACCACCGGCACCGTCGCTGCCGACAATCGCCACCATGGTCGCCACACCCGCGAACGACACGCCCTGCACCAGCGGCAACTGACAGCCGAAAAACGGCAGGCCCAGGGTTTGCAGCAGCGTGGCCAGGCCACCGGCAAACAGCGATGCAGCGATCAGCAAGCCGATATCCGCCGGCGACAACCCGGCTGCCTGGCCGACGATCAACGGCACGGCGACGATACCGCCATACATGGTGAGCACATGCTGCAGGCCGTAAGCCATGTTGGCGGCGACGCCCAGATTTTCATCTTCGGGCCGCTGCGGTGACGCCTTCGGGATAGTCATGGTGAGGGGTTCTCTGTTTTTGTTGTGCGCTCACTGTATGCAATGTTAAGACTCTATGTCCATAGAGTTGTATACAATCAATCGAACAAGATACCCTCCAACGGCGTTACAAAAACAATCCGGCCGTCACGAGCCAGAACGCTAAAGGACAAAAAGAATGAAAAAGGCACTACAGGGCGCCACCGTCGCATTGACCCTTCTCGGCGGCGGGGAGGCCGTTGCGGTGGAATGGATGAACAACAGCGTCGGGTTTCGCTACGGGCAGCACTTCACCAACCCGAACAACCCCGACGACTTCAGCAAGCGCATCTACAGTTTTACCCACGCCAGCGGCTACCGTTACGGCAGCAACTTCCTCAACCTCGACGTATTCCTGTCCGACAGCAGCGACCCGCGCAAAGGCACCGACCACGGGGGCAGCGAGGTGTACGCCGTGTACCGGCATCAGCTGTATGCCTCACGCGTGTTCGACTTGCCGCCGGGCACGGGGCTGATCAGGGATTACGCGCTGACCCTGGGCTTCGACGCCAACCGCAACAACAACTTCGCTTCCGCCAAGAAGCGCGCCCTGGTGATTGGCCCTACGTTGAAGTTCAACACTGTCGGCGTGCTGGACCTGAGCCTGATGTACTACAAGGAAAAGAACCACACCGGCATTCCCGGCGCGCAAGAGTCGAACCACACCTTCGACGCTACCTACATGCTCAACCTGACCTGGATGCGACCGTTCGAGGTGGGCAACCATGCGGCGAAATTCCAGGGGTTCATTAACTACGTCGGGGAAAAAGGCGAGGACTACCATGGCCGCGATACCGCACCGGAAGCGCTGATGCGTACGGCGCTGATGGTGGCGGTGCGACCGGGTAAAAGCGTCAAGCCGAACTTGTACCTGGGGGTGGGGTATGAGTACTGGCATAACAAATTCGGCGTGGACGGTGGGCGTGGCAGCCGCACCTCAACGCCGACGCTGAACATGGAAGTGACGTTCTGACTGAAGAAACGCAAAACAATGTGGGAGCTGGCTTGCCTGCGATAGCGGTCTGTCAGTTAGCCCATCTGGCACTGACACACCGCTATCGCAGGCAAGCCAGCTCCCACACTTTGATCGTATTGTCAGCTCAGGCGTTGGCCAGTTCGGAAGAGTTGCCCTTCGGCCGTGCCAACCAATACCCCAACACCGCCAGCGGCGCGGTCGCCAGCATCACAATCACCGTGATCAACAGCGGTTGCTCGATCATCGACGACACCAACAGGCTGGCCAGGAAGCACAGGCCCAGTTGCAGGGTGTTTTGCAGGGCCGCCGCCTTGCCGGAATTTTCAGCAAAGGGCATCAGCGCATTCGCCACCACAATCGGGTAGCTGGCGCCGTTGCACAGCGCCATCAGGCAGAATGGGATCAACAAGGTGGTCAGGGTCGGCACACTCAAGGTGGCCACCAGGTACAACGCCACCATGCTCAAGCAATAGGCGACCAGCAACCACGGCAGCAGGGTTTTACCCGGCAGGCGCTGCAAGGCGCTGCGGCAACTGTAGCCGCCAACGAGAAACGCCAGGGTCGGCAGTACGTAGCTGAGGCCGATGTCATTCGGGCTGTAGCCCATGCCACCGAGGATGAACGGCGAGGCGGTCAGCCAAGCGAAGAAGCTGGCCGAACAGGCGGCGAAGATCATTACATTGCCGGTAAACACCCGCGAGGTGAGCAATTGCCCATAGCCCAGGCGCACCGGGCTGCCCTTGTGCTCCGAACGCTTGGGCACGTTGCGCAGGAATAACGTCGGCAACAACAGCAGCAACGACACCACCAGCAACACGCCGAAGATCGCCTGCCAACCAAAGTGATTCAGCACCATGGCACCCAACAGCGGAGCCAGGGCCGGAGACAGCGACATCAACGGCATGATGCTGGCGAAGACGCGGTGGGCCTTGTCGGCCGGGTAGCGATCAATCACCAAGGCCTGCCAACTGACGGCGGCGGCACACACGCCAATCGCCTGCATAAAGCGCAGGGCCAGCAGTTGCGGCGCGCTCTGAACCCAGAACATGCCCAGGCAACCGAGCACAAACAGGCTCAGGCCCGCGATCAGAATCGGTTTGCGCCCTAGGCGGTCCGAGAGCGGCCCCCACAGCAACTGCCCCAGCGCAAAGCCGGCAAGAAAAATACTCAAGCTGGCGCCCACCGCGCCAGCACCAATGTTCAACTGCTCGCCCATGGCGCCAAACGCCGGCAAGTACATGTCCATGGCCAGATAACCGAGCATGCTCAGCCCCGCCAGATACCAGGTAAAACCAAAAGAATTTTTCATCGATGCCTTGTAGAGACTGCCATCAAACTATTTGCTGACTGGCGCCCATTATGAAGCTGACAATATCTGTGTGAAGCGATAATAATTGGACACTCTCATCAATAATTTTGAAGGCAGCGCTTATGTGGTCGGAATATTCCCTGGATGTGGTCGACGCCGTTGCCCGTCACGGCAGCTTCAGCGCCGCCGCCCAGGAACTGCACCGCGTACCGTCGGCCATCAGCTACACGGTGCGCCAGCTTGAAGAATGGCTGGCCGTGCCGCTGTTTGTGCGCAGGCATCGCGACGTAGAACTGACCCCCGCCGGCCGTTTGTTTATCGACGAAGCCCGCGGCGTGATGAAAAAAATGCTCGGCACCCGGCGCCTGTGTCAGCAGGTGGCCAATGGTTGGAGCGGGCAGTTGAAGGTGGCCGTGGACTCCATCGTCAAACCCCAGCGCTGCCGGCAGTTGGTGCTCGACTTTTATCGGCAGTTTCCCGAAGTGGAATTGCTGCTCGAATACGAGGTGTACAACGGCGTGTGGGATGCGCTGGCGGATGAACGCACCGACATCGTGATCGGCGCCACCAGCGCGGTGCCAGTGGCCAGCCACTTCAGCTTCCGCGACATGGGCCTGTTGAACTGGCTGTGCGTTGTCAGCGCCCGGCACCCCTTAGCTGCGGTGGAAGGTTTACTCAGTGATGACCAACTGCGCCCCTTTGCCTCGCTGTGCATGACCGACACCTCACGCAACCTGCCCAAGCGCGACACCTGGACTCTGGATAACCAGCGCCGCCTGGTGGTGCCCAACTGGGCGTCGGCTCTGGATTGCCTGCGCGATGGCCTGTGTGTAGGGATGGCACCGGCCCATCAGGTATTGCCATGGATCGAGCGCGGGGACTTGGTCGCGCTGCAGTTGAGCCGGCCATTTCCGGCCAGCCCGTCGTGTGTGGCGTGGGCGCAGAACAAACTGTCGCCGGCCATGGCGTGGTTGCTGGAATACTTGGGCGATACGGAGACCATGAACCAGGAATGGCTGAATGGCCCCTCCCTCTGATCTGATCGTTCCCACGCTCCGCGTGGGAGTGCTGCCCTGGACGCTCCGCGTCCGCTCTTAAGGCGTGACGCAGAGCGTCACAGGAGGCGTTACCACGCAGAGCGTGGGAACGAGCATCGCCCCCTTCCGCACTTTTTCAGTCCAGGAGGCGGGTGATGGCTCGCACGATCATTTCTACTTCCTTGCGCTCCAGCGTCAGCGGCGGCAACAGGCGAATGATCTTGCCCCGCGTGACGTTGATCAACAGCCCGTGCTCCTGGGCGGCCCGTTGGGCTAGGTCGCGGTAAGGGCTGGCCAGTTCAATGCCGATCATCAAGCCCTTGCCACGAATCGCCCGCACCTGCGGATGGTCCTCCAACTCAATGCGTAAACGCGCCAGCAAGTGTTCGCCCTGGCGTGCGGTGTTTTCCAGCAAGCCTTGCTCCTGGATAATCTCCAGCACCGTACACCCGACGCGACACGCCAGCGGGTTGCCACCAAAGGTGCTGCCATGGCTGCCGGGGGTGAACAGCTCAGCGACGCCAGCGCGGGCCAGGCAGGCGCCGATGGGCACGCCATTTCCCAGGCCTTTGGCCAGGGTCATCACGTCCGGCACAATGCCTTCGTGCTGGAAGGCAAACCAGGTGCCGGTGCGCCCGATGCCGGTCTGGATTTCGTCGAGCATCATCAGCCAGCCGTGGCGCGTGCAGTGCTCGCGCAGGGTTTTGAGGTAGCCCGACGGCGCCACCAACACACCACTTTCACCCTGGATCGGTTCAAGCAGCACCGCCGCGATACGCGTGCCGAACTGTTCGGTGACCGCCTCCAGGGCCGCCATGTCGCCAAAGCCAACCTTGATGAAATCGCCGGGCAGGCGCTGGAACCCCAGGCGCACCGAGGGCCCGTCGCTGGCGGCCATGGTGCCCAGTGTGCGGCCGTGGAAGGCGTTCTCCATCACCACCACCAGCGGCTGTTCAATGCCTTTTTTCCAGCCATGCAAACGCGCCAGCTTCAGCGCCGTCTCGTTGGCCTCGGCGCCGGAATTGTTGAAGAACGCGCGGTCCAGCCCGGACAGTTGGGCCAGGCGCCGGGCCAATTGTTGTTGCCAGTCGATGCTGTAGAGGTTGGAGGTGTGCAGCAGCAAGCCGGCCTGTTCGCTGATGGCCGCCACTAACCTGGGGTGGGAATGACCAACATTGGTCACCGCCACGCCGGCCACGGCGTCCAGGTATTCGCGGCCCTGTTGGTCCCACAGGCGCGTGCCCAGGCCGCGGGTGAAGCTCAGGGCCAGGGGTTGATAAGTGCTCATCAGGCAGGCGGCGGTCATGGTGGCGGCTCCAGTGCATCGTTGGGGTGGATCAAGTATGGTTAACCACCCTCGCTGGATAAACGCAGAATTGCTGCAATAACTTTAAACCAGGGCTTGATAATGGATCTGTTCCAGGCAATGTCGGTGTACGTGAAAGTCGTCGAGACCGGCAGCATGACCGCCGCCGCGCAGGAATGCGGGATTTCGACCACCATGGTGGGCAACCATCTGCGAGCGCTGGAACAACGGCTTGGCGTCAGCTTGCTCAAACGCACCACGCGCAAACAGAACCTCACCGAATTTGGCGGGCAGTATTATCAGCGCTGCCTGGAAGTGCTGGGGCTGGTGGCCGACTCCGAGTTATTGGCCGAGCAGGTCCACAGCGAAACCCCCAAAGGCAGCCTGCGCATCACCGCCCCCCCGGTGTTCGGCACTGAACGCCTAGTGCCGGCCTTGAGTGAGTTTTCCCAGCGCTACCCACTTATCGACCTGTACGTGGTGATGAGCAATGAGCGCATGGACCTGGTCGACAGCGGTTTTGACGTGGCGATCCGTCTCGGCGAACTGGAAAGCTCCAGCCTGATCGCCCGGCCTCTGCAGGCCTATACCCTCACCCTTTGCGCCTCCCCTGCCTACCTGGCGCGACGCGGCACACCGCACACCCCGGATGACCTGCAGCAGCATGACTGCCTGGCATTCGCCTACCCCGCGAACGACAACTGGCGCGACACCGATAAACTCTGGCGCATGACCGGCGATGAAGGTGAGGTGGAGGTGCCGGTGTCTGGCTCATTGACCATCAACAGCTCCCAAGGCTTGCGCCAGGCCGCCATCAACGGCATGGGCATCAGCATGTTGGCCGATGCCCTGGTGCAACCGGACCTGGAGAGCGGCAAGCTGGTGGCCTTGCTGACCACCTATAAGCTGCCCAGCCGCCCCATGCACCTGATGTATCGCCAAGACCGCTATCGCCTGCCCAAGCTGCGGGCGTTCGTCGACTTTGTAATGGAGAAATGGGCGCGCTAGAACGCCACGCCCAACTCACGCAAACGCGCGGCGGTGCGCTCGGCCGATACGTGGTGAATGCCCTGCCAGCCCAATGCGATGGCGGCCTCGATATTGCCGGCGACGTCGTCGATGAACACCACTTCACTGGCCTGGATGTCTGGCAGGTGTTCACGCACCTGACTGAGGCTGGCGTGGTAGATCGCCGGGGCAGGCTTGATCAGCTTCACCTCGCCAGACACCAAGATGTCGCGAAAACGCTTCAGGAACGGGTAGTTGGCCCGGGCGTAAGGGAAGGTTTCAGCCGACCAGTTGGTAAGCCCGAACAGCGGCATCTCAACCTGGTGCAACGCTTCGAGAATCGCCACGCCCTCGGGTAATTCAGCACGCAGCATTTCGGGCCAGCGCTCGTAGTAGGCCTGGATCAAGGTGTGGTGATCGGGGTATTGGGCAATCAGGGTGCGGGTGGCTTCAGCAAGGGAGCGACCGGCGTCTTGCTCGGTGTTCCAGTCCTGGGTGCAGATGGTGTCGAGGAACCACTGGCGCTCGACGTCGTCGGCAATCAGCTTGCGGTACAGGTGCTGCGGGCTCCAGTCGAACAGGACACCGCCGAAATCAAAAACTACTGCACGAATCGTCATCAGATCCTCCGTTAGCGTGGCTTGATAGCTGCTGGAGTCTGACAGATCTGAAAGAGGGAGGCGCCCGCCGAGGTGTAAGAAGTGTCTGAAAAGACAGGTGGGAGGAGGCATGGCCTCATTGAGCGAACGCAATGCTCTAAACAACGAAGATCAAATGTGGGAGCTGGCTTGCCTGCGAAAGCGGTCGTACAGCCTCAGATGCTGCGACTGACACACCGCCTTCGCGGGCAAGCCCGCTCCCACAGGGGATTTGCGTTAACTGACTGGCATCAGGGCAAGCCAGTTCCCACCTTATTGACCGGGTTTTAAGCTTGAATCAGGCCGTTGATTTTGACGGTCGGGTTCACGTCCGCGTCGTAATCCACGCCGTCGACCTCAAAACCAAACAAGCGCAGGAACTCAGCCTTGTAACCGGCAAAATCGCTGATCTCGTTGACGTTGTCGTCGGTGACCTGGTTCCACAGCGCAGCCACGGCGTCCTGCACCTTGGGCTCCAGCTCGGCCAGGTCCGCACGCAGGCGGCCATCGGCGTCGAGTTTCGGCTCGCTGCCGTACAGGCTGTCCTTGAACAGGCCGTAGACCTGCTCGATGCAGCCCTCGTGAGTGCCCTGCTCTTTCATCACCTTGAACAGCAGCGACAGGTACAGCGGCATGATCGGGATGGCCGAGCTGGCCTGGGTGACCACCGCCTTGAGCACCGACACACGGGCGTCGCCCTTGAGCGCAGCGAGGTTCTCGCGCAGGGTCAAAACTTTCTTGTCCAGGTCTTTCTTGGCTTCGCCGATGGAGCCGTTCCAGTAGATGTCCTGGGTCAGCTTCTCACCGAGGTAGGTGAACGCGGTGGTCTTGGCGCCTTCGGCCAATACATCGGCGTCACGCAGGGCGTCGATCCACAGCTGCCAGTCTTCGCCGCCCATGACCTTCACGGTACCGTCGATTTCTTCCTGGGTCGCAGGCTCAAGCGTGGTGTCGACCACCACGCCCTTGTCGGTGTTGATACCGCGCAGGGTCACGGCCTTGCCGATTGGCTTGAGGGTGGAGTTGTGCACCACGCCTTGCGGGTCGGTACGGCGTGGGGCGGCCAGGCTGTAGACCACCAGGTCGATCTTGCCCAGGTCTTTCTTGATGGTTTCGATGGTCAGGCGCTTGATCTCGTCGGAGAACGCGTCGCCGTTGATGCTCTTGGCGTACAGGCCTTTTTCCACAGCAAACTTCTCGAACGCCGCGCTGTTGTACCAGCCGGCGGAGCTCAGCTTGCCTTCTTCGCCTTCTTTCTCAAAAAACACGCCCAGGGTGTCGGCGCCGCAGCCAAACGCAGCACTGATGCGCGCGGCCAGGCCGTAGCCGGTGGAGGCACCGAGGACCAGTACCTTTTTAGGGCCGCCCTCGATGACGCCGTTTTTGGTTACGTAGTCGATCTGCTCTTTGACGTTCGCTTCACAGCCAACAGGGTGAGCGGTCACACAGATAAAGCCACGAACCCGCGGTTTGATGATCATAAAAATTTCTGCCTCTTCCAAGGTGCCGAAGGCCAATAGTGGCCATTCAACTTCAATCGTACCGGTCTATGACGCCTGAAAAACCGAAGCGTCACGATAGTCGCAAATCTTCTGTTCTCAAAATTCAATCCACAAAACGTCGGAGCCTGCACGGTAACGGTTACAAATTGTGCAGTGGCTTCACAATTTCGCCCTATTTAAAAACGCCTGCCGTTGTCAGAAAGCCCTATGATGACGATATTGTTTCAATATATTTCGGCTTTGGAGCCTCGTTTCATGAGCAAAAATGCTGTCGGCAAAAAGCTGGTGTCCCTGGCGTGGGCGCTCGGCGTTCTGCTGTTGATCTATTGTTTCCCGCGCAGTTGCCTGGTGTTTCTGCTGTTGGTGGTGTGCTGCGGCGTTTATGACTTCCTGCGTAACGGCCTGTACGACCGCGACACCATCAAGAAGTATTTTATCGGCAACGGTCGTAATACCTGGGTGCTGGCACCGTTCAACACCCTGCTCGACCTGCTGAGCAGCCGCAACCGGCATGTCTATACCCTGCAAGACCTGCCGCCGGCCTGGCGCGAAGACCTGCAACAGGTGATCGACGACGCCATGGCCCGCAAGGATGAAATCATCAGCTACCTGGACGAACGCATGGCCGAGAAGAAACGCGGCATGTTGTTTTTCCAGTGGTACGGCCGCCCGATCGAAACCACCCTGGATATCCCGCAGCTGCGCAAGAAACTGCCGTTCGTGAAAACCATCGGCGTCTCGGTGTTCAACGAGAACCGCTCGACGTCGTTCCACTTCGGCCCCCTGCGCATGATGTTCCGTGTGCTCTACAACATGGCGCCGGCACCGCACCATGAGGGCGTGTATATCCAGGTGGGCAAGCACAAGCACTACTGGCACGACGACCCGCTGTTTATCTTCGATGACACGCTGATGCACGCCTCCTTCAACAAAAACGACGCCAAACGCTACTGCCTGTTTATTGATATTGTGCGCCCGACCCTGCTGCCCTCGGTGCTCAACGCCGTGATCGCAGGGTTTGCCGGCCTGGTCTTTACCCTGCGTCGGGTTTTCTACAAAAACTGGAAGCTGATTCAGTAAGTTCTGCGGCATGATGGTGTTGGACGGCATTTGCGCTGGGCCTCGCGCCTGAGGTAAATAATCGTCTCGTGCGACCTTAATTGGCGCTCACCCTTCTCAAGCCATCGCCCCCCAAGCGGACGCGGTGGCTGTGCTTTCAAGGAATCAGAATGCCCCAACGTCAAGTCATCAACGCCTCCGTCAGCCCCAAGGGCAGCCTCGAAACCCTGTCCCAACGTGAAGTGCAGCAACTGAGCGAAGCCGGTACCGGCAGCATCTACACCCTGTTCCGCCAATGCGCCCTCGCGATTCTCAACACCGGCGCGCATATCGACAACGCCAAGACCATCCTCGACGCCTACAAAGACTTTGAAGTGCGTATTCACCAGCAAGACCGCGGCGTACGCCTGGAACTGCTCAACGCCCCGGCCGATGCGTTCGTCGATGGCGAGATGATCGCCAGCACCCGCGAAATGCTGTTCAGCGCCCTGCGCGACATCGTCTACACCGAGAACGAGCTGGACAGCCAGCGTATCGACCTGAGCAACTCCCAAGGCATCACCGACTACGTGTTCCACCTGCTGCGCAACGCCCGTACGCTGCGACCGGGTGTGGAGCCCAAGATCGTGGTGTGCTGGGGCGGTCATTCGATCAACACCGAAGAATACAAATACACCAAAAAAGTCGGGCACGAACTGGGCCTGCGCAGCCTCGACGTGTGCACCGGTTGCGGCCCAGGCGTGATGAAAGGCCCAATGAAGGGCGCGACCATTTCCCACGCCAAGCAACGCATCACCAATGGCCGTTACCTAGGCTTGACCGAGCCAGGCATCATCGCCGCCGAAGCGCCGAACCCCATCGTCAACGAGCTGGTGATTTTGCCGGACATCGAAAAACGCCTGGAAGCCTTCGTGCGTGTCGGCCACGGCATCATCATCTTCCCCGGCGGCGCCGGTACGGCCGAGGAGTTCCTGTACCTGCTGGGCATCCTCATGCACCCGGACAACCGCGACCTGCCGTTCCCGGTGGTGCTTACCGG
This sequence comes from Pseudomonas sp. NFR02, assembly GCF_900119375.1. Classification (NCBI taxonomy): domain Bacteria; kingdom Pseudomonadati; phylum Pseudomonadota; class Gammaproteobacteria; order Pseudomonadales; family Pseudomonadaceae; genus Pseudomonas; species Pseudomonas sp. NFR02. The sequence goes on along the minus strand of NZ_FPJJ01000002.1, from coordinate 946,535 downwards.
GCCCAAACATGCCGCGCCTTACCTGGAACAATTGCACGCGTTCGTCGGTGCCACCCTGGGCGAAGCGGCGCAGAAGCATTACCAGATCATCATCGACGACCCGGCCGAAGTGGCCCGCCAGATGACCACCGGCCTCAAGGCGGTGAAGCAGTTCCGCCGCGAGCGTAACGATGCGTTCCACTTCAACTGGCTGCTGAAGATCGACGAAGGCTTCCAGCGCCCGTTCGACCCCACCCACGAAAACATGGCCAGCCTGCAACTGAGCCACGCACTGCCGCCCCATGAATTGGCGGCCAACCTGCGCCGGGCGTTCTCGGGGATCGTGGCGGGTAACGTCAAGGACAAGGGTATTCGCCTGATCGAGGAGAACGGCCCGTATGAGATCCACGGCGACCCGGCGATCATGAAACCGTTGGATGAATTATTGAAGGCGTTCGTGGCCCAGCACCGCATGAAACTGCCGGGCGGCGCGGCGTATGTGCCGTGCTATCGCGTGGTGCAGTAAGCCAGCGGCGGTCGGTCATAGTTTGTATTCGTTTGGGACATAGCAACGCGTGTGAGGAACAAGAGTTCGGACTAGGGTTTTACTATTCCAACTCATTCACCTCAGCGAGCGACCTATGGACCAACGGATATTGTCCTCCGTCATTCCTTACCCTAAGGTAAGGAATATCACGATGGAGATCTTCACTATGGCCACCGCCACACTCACTTCAAAAGGGCAAATCACCATCCCTGTTCAGGTCAGGACAGCCCTGGGCCTGGAAACAGGCGACCGGGTGGAATTCGTCGAAATGGAAGACGGCAAGTTTTCCATGATTGCCGCCAGCAAAACCGTCAAGGACCTCAAGGGTTTGATCCGCAAGCCCGCCCATGCCGTGTCTATCGAAGACATGAACCGCGCCATCGCGGCCCAGGGAGCAAGCGCTGGATGATCGGCCTGGATACCAATGTGCTGGTGCGTTATGTGACCCAGGATGACCCGGTTCAATCCGCCAAGGCGTCCCAACTGATCGAATCGCTCACCGCCGCCTCACCAGGTTTTGTCAGCCTGGTGACGCTTACGGAACTGGTGTGGGTGTTGCAGTCCTGCTACCAGTCGGCCAAAAGCGATGTGGTAACGGTACTGGAGACCTTGCTGCACACACGGGAACTGACCGTCGAGCACGCCGATATCATCTGGCAGGCCCTGCGCAAGTTCACCGCAAGCAAAGCGGACTTTGCCGACTGCCTGATCGAACGCTGTGGCCATGCGGCCGGTTGCGAGTACACCGCCACGTTTGATCTGCACGCAGCCAAGGCAGCAGGGATGAAACGGCTCGGCTAGCTCGCTTTGTTTGTGTAGGAGCGAGCTTGCTCGCGAAAAACTCACAGGCACCGCGTGCAACCTGAATGCCCGTGTAACCGTTGACGTTTTTCGCGAGCAAGCTCGCTCCTACAGAGGAAAGGGTGAGGAGGTTTGGTCAGCGAACCCAGCCGCCGATCTGCCAGTGGTAGCCATCATTACGCTGCACCCAATGCGGGTGTACATAACGATACCCCTGGCGCACCGGTTCCCAATGGCCGTGCACTGCCACATAGCGCCCACCTTCCCAGCGCCAGTAACCGCGTGACCAGATATAACCTTCGCGCACCGCCGGCTCGACTTCAATCACCTGCACCGGCGGCGGTTGCGGCGCCACCACATCCACGTACTCGTGTTGCACCGGCCTGCGCTCATGCACAACACGCTCTTGCACACACCCGGAAGCCGCGACCACCATGGCGGCCAATGCTGCATAACGTAGCCACATACAAAACCCTCGGGCGCGCACGCCCAACACCTGCATCAGAAGTCCTTCCTTTGTTGCAGCCGGGCCCTGCTTGGGCCTGGGTTATTTTTAACAGGAGATGTCTGTCAGATGGCTGAACCTGTAGATCTTTAGCGTGCCTCCCGGCGACCGCCACGGTGGTGCTCCTTCATACCGGACCAAAACGTCCCAGCACAGTCTCGACAAAGCAGCGCAACTTGGCGGTACGCTGGCGGTTTGCGGTGTAGACCAAATGCATCGACCGACTCGGAGCCTCAAACTCCGGCAACACCCGCACCAACTCGCCACTCGCCAACGCCGTTCGCAGAAAGTCTTGCGGGCCGAGCACTATGCCAAAACCATCCAATGCCGCCGACATCAATGCCCGGCTTTCATTGATGAGCAAACGGCTGGCCACTCGTACCTTGTAGGAAACCGTGCCCTGAAAAAACACCCACTCTCGATCCGCCGGACGCGATGAAAAGGCGTACCCCAGGCACTCATGATGCTCAAGATCTGCCGGCTTCTGCGGTGTGCCTCGCGCCATCAGGTAAGCCGGTGCAGCGCAGGCCACCAACCGATACGGTGCCAAAGGTCTCGCAGTGAGGCCGCTCGTGCCCAACGGACCAATGCGAAACGCGGCGTCGTAGCCCTCCTCCACCAAGTCGACGAAACGATCCGTCAGGTGCAAATCGACTTCTACCTGTGGATTGTCACGTAAAAACCCGGTGATCAACGGCATCAGGCTGTAGGAGCCAAAGGTCACCGGGGCGGTGACTTTCAGCTTGCCACGCGGCGTGTCGTTCATGACCTGTGCCAGGGCGTCGGCGGCCTCGGCCTCCGTCAGGATATGTTTGCAGCGTTCGTAATACTCCCCTCCCAGTTCAGTCAGGCTTTGTCGACGGGTTGTGCGGTTGAGCAATCGCGCGCCCAGGCGTTGTTCCAACGCGGTGACATGCTTGGCCACCATCTGCGGCGACATGCCCAAGCGTTCGGCGGCCCTCGCATAGGAGCCTAATTCAGCGGCTATCACGAAGGCGTTCATGCTTGACAGGCGATCCATCATTCCCCACTCCCAGTAACAACACCCACATCAAAATGACGATTTATCACGTTATGGTTGCTAATCATCATAGCCACTTCCTACTTCCACTGGAGCAAGCACATGAAGATTGGCGTGATTGGAGCAGGTTTTATCGGGCGTGCCGTGGCGCAACTGGCGCTTGCCGCCGGACATAACGTGATGCTGAGCAATTCCCGCGGCCCACACACCATGAGCAGCGTGGTGAGCGGCATACTCGGTGTGCAAGTGGGCAGCGCAGATGACGCCGCCAGGTTTGGTGACCTGGTACTGGTGGCGATCCCTCTGGAGCACTACCGCAGCGTCCCCGCCCAATGGCTGGAGGGCAAGACAGTGATGGACGCCAACAATTACTACCCCGATCGTGATGGGCATATCCCGACACTGGACCGTTTTGAAACCACCACCAGCCGATTGCTGGCTGACCATTTGCCGCAATCACATGTGGTAAAAGTATTTAATGCGATCTTCGCCCCAGACCTGACGCAGGATGCCCGCCCGCACGGCGCGCCTGAACGCCGCGCATTGCCAGTGGCAGCAGATGACGCGACGGCAAAGGCGCAAGTGATGACGTTACTCGACCAAATGGGTTTCGATGCCGTGGATGCTGGAGGGCTGGATGAAAGCTGGCGATTCGAGCGGGCTAAACCGGCGTATTGCGTACCCCTTAACCAAGCGGGCTTGAAGGCAGCGCTGGCAGCGGCCGAGCGTACGGTTGAGCTGCCTCCGGTGGAGCGACACCCGCCGCGCGCCTGATCGTTAGCGCACAAAAAAGCCCGCTGACCGTCACCGGTTCAGCGGGCTTTTTCGTGGGTGTTGCTTACAGCGCCAGATCAGACGCCGGCTTGCTTGGCTCAGCCGCAGGCTTGGCAGCCTCGGTAGCCTGTGGAGCAGCCAGTTGCGGGATCGCTGGCGGTGGTGTCAGTTGCAGCACACCGGCAGTGTAGGCCCATTCCTTGGCAACAGCTTCAGGGCTGTCGTTCAGCTTGGTGCCGTAGCTTGGCACGATCTGGTGCAGTTTTTCCTGCCAGGCCGGGCTGGCTACTTTGTCCTTGAACACCTTTTGCAGCACGGTCAGCATGATCGGAGCCGCGGTGGACGCGCCTGGCGATGCACCTAGCAGGCCGGCAATGGAGTTGTCGGCAGAGCTGACCACTTCGGTACCCAGCTTCAGCACGCCGCCTTGCTCTTCATCACGCTTGATGATCTGCACGCGCTGGCCGGCTTGCCACAGGCGCCAGTCGGACTGCTTGGCGTTCGGGAAGTACTCTTGCAGCGCCTTGAAGCGGTCATCATCAGACAGCATCAGTTGGCCGGCGAGGTACTCGACCAGTGGGTATTCACGAATACCGACTTTGGTCATCGGCCAGATGTTGTGGGTGGTGGTGCTGGTCAGCAGGTCCAGGTACGAGCCTTCCTTCAGGAACTTGGTCGAGAAGGTCGCGAATGGGCCAAACAGAATCACGCGCTTGCCATCCAGCACACGGGTGTCCAGGTGCGGAACCGACATCGGTGGCGAACCTACCGAAGCCTTGCCGTAGGCCTTGGCCAGGTGCTGCTCGGCGATGGTCGGGTTCTCGGTCACCAGGAACGAACCACCCACCGGGAAGCCTGCGTATTCCTTGGCTTCAGGAATGCCCGACTTCTGCAGCAGGTGCAGGGCACCGCCGCCGGCGCCGATGAACACGAACTTGGCGTCGGTTTCAGTCTTGGTGCCGTCTTTGAGGTTTTTGTAGCTCACACGCCACGAACCGTCGTCGTTGCGGGTGATGTCCTGCACTTCGCTCGACAGCTTCAAGTCAAACTTCGGCGTGGTTTGCAGGTGAGCGACGAACTGGCGGGTGATCTCGCCGAAGTTTACGTCGGTACCGATCGGGCTCCAGGTGGCCGCGATTTTCTGGCTCGGGTCACGCCCTTCCATCATCAACGGAACCCACTTGGCGATTTGCGCCGGGTCTTCGGAGTACTGCATGCCGGCGAACAGCGGGCTGGCCTTCAGGGCTTCGTAGCGTTTTTTCAGGAACTTGATGTTGTCATCGCCCCACACAAAACTCATGTGCGGAGTGGAGTTGATGAACGAACGCGGGTTCTTCAACACGCCCTGCTGAACCTGCCAGGACCAGAACTGACGGGAGATCTGGAACGCTTCGTTGATCTCGACCGCTTTCGGGATCTCAACGTTGCCGTTCTTGTCTTCCGGGGTGTAGTTCAGCTCAGCCAGGGCCGAGTGACCGGTACCGGCGTTGTTCCAGCCGTTGGAGCTTTCTTCGGCCACGCCATCGAGGCGCTCGACCATCTCCATCGACCAATCCGGTTCCAGCTCATTGAGCCAGACACCCAGGGTTGCACTCATGATGCCGCCGCCGATCAGCAGCACATCGACTTTCTTTGCCTCTTCCGCGTGAACGGACGTGATCCCCATCGACAAAGCCAGCCCCAGCAGGGCAGTGTTTACTTTTTTAAACATCAGTAGCACCTATGATAAAACGCCATCCGCCCTACCGCCCCCGATCATGAGTAACCCTCGTTCACGCTACGTCAGGCAACGTACCGCGGGGTCTGCACAGTCACATAAAGGCTGCAGGGTGGGCACACAAGGCCGATGGATCGACCTCACTGTTATGTCCCTTCTGCGCTGACTTCTTATCATTATTGGCTTCAGCTACCTGGGCGACAGCCAACCGCTGGGACGTATACGGGTGTACGCACCAGGGAAAGACTAGCCCAAGACGGCGCGCAGAATATCACGCTAAACAGCGTTTATGCGCCGTTTGGCCAATTGACAGGCCTAAATCGCGGGTTTTAATGCGCCCCTGTCAAGCCTGGCAGCCGCGACCTGCGGTCACAGGCGTGGAACTCTGCCGAAAATGGCGGTTCTAGACACCTTCGTCGCGGCTTGCGTAGCATCGGCGACGTCCTTCGTGCACACCCTCCACACAGAGTTACCCATGACAATCCAGCAAACACCCGGGCACGTACTGCCCGCGCGCAGCGCCGCCAAAATGGAAGCGGCCATGGCCGTGGGCGCCTTCGCGATCGGCACCGGCGAATTCGCCATCATGGGCCTGATGCCCGACATCGCCCAGAACCTGGGCCTGAGCGAACCCCAGGTGGGCCACGCCATCAGCGCCTACGCCCTGGGCGTCATGGTCGGCGCCCCACTGCTGGCCATCCTCGGCGCCAAGCTGCTGCGCAAGCACATGCTGCTGTTGCTGATGGGCCTGTACGCCCTGGGCAACTTCGCCACCGCCTTCACCCCGACCTTCGGCTCGCTGGTGGCCTTCCGCTTTATCAGCGGCCTGCCCCACGGCGCCTACTTCGGCATCGCCGCCGTGGTCGCCTCCAGCATGGTACCCACCGACAAACGCGCAGGCGCCGTAGCCCGCGTGATGATGGGCCTGACCCTGGCCATGCTGCTGGGCAACCCCATCGCCACCTTCCTCGGCCAACACCTGGGCTGGCGCTCGGCCTTCGCCCTGGTCAGCGTGATCGCCCTGCTCACCATCGCCCTGGTCTGGCAATTCGTGCCCCACCGCCACGACGAACAACGCAGCGACCCACGCAAAGAACTGCGCGCCTTCACCAAACCCCAGGTATGGATGGCCCTGTCCATCGGCGCGATTGGCTTTGCCGGGATGTTCTGCGTATTCAGCTACCTGGCGCCGACCATGCTGGAAGTGACCAAGGTCTCGCCGCAATGGATCCCCTTCGGCCTCGCCGCCTTTGGCGTGGGCGGCATCATCGGCAACATTGCCGGTGGCAAGCTGTTTGATCGCATGCAGTTTCGGGCGGTGGGTTTGATATTGGTATGGTCGATGGCCGTGCTGCTGTTCTTCCCCTTCGCCGCGTCTTCGCTGTGGGGAGTGCTGCTGAGCATGGGGTTGGTGGGCACCATGGTCGCGTTGGCGGCACCGTTGCAGATTCGCTTGATGGACATCGCGCATGAAGCGCCGAGCCTGGCGGCAGCATCGAACCATGCGGCGTTCAACCTGGCGAATGCGCTGGGGCCGTGGTTTGGGGGGATGGCGATTACAGCTGGCCTCGGCTGGACCAGCACCGGCTACATCGGCGCAGCGACAGCGCTGGTGGGCCTGGGCCTCTACCTGATTGCGCGGCGGATGAAAGGCGGCCATTAACGGCGCGCCTAATACCGATCAGCTACGCGAACACAATATTCCACACAACGAAGATCCAATGTGTGGAGCTTGCCTACGAAAGCATTGGTTCAGTTATAGATCCAGTGACTGACACGCCGCCTTCGCGAGCAAGCCCGCTCCCACAGGGATCTGGGCCGGGCGCTGATTTTGTGGGCGATACATTGGCTAATGTGGGAGCTGGCTTGCCTGCGATAGCGGTATATGAATTAACTGACCCACCGCCATCGCGAGCAAGCCCTCTCCCACAGGGATCCGAGCCGGGCGCTGATTCTGCGAGCGATACATGGCCAATGTGGGAGCTGGCTTGCCTGCGATAGCGGTATATCAGTAACAGATGAGTTAACTGACCCACCGCCATCGCAGCGTCAATATCTACACAACTTCGGCACGACGCTGCAACTGTGGCGAGGGAGCTTGCTCCTGTGAAGACCTGACAGCCGACGCTTATCTCCCTGACTCCCACACTCCAACTGTGGGAGCGGGCTTGCTCGCGAAGACGGCCCGACAGCCGACGAAAATGCGGGATCAGACCGCGCACCTATCCGTTACTCAGGCAACGGCTACTTAGCGTTCTCCCCCAACGGCTGCTCACTTTGCAAAGCAGCAAAGCTAGCGAAACACTCTCGCCCCACCACCCCATCAATCATCATGCAACAACCCCGAACCATACTCCCCATAACTACTCCCCAGCCCACTGCCACCGAAATTCATCTTCGCGGCCTTGTTGGGGCTATGGTCACCAAACGCCCGGCATCCACCTGAAAAGCACGGGTCACTGCTCACGCTCGATGAAGATGAACAAGCGCTCAACAGCAACGTGCCGGTGATCATCACAAGTTTGACGAGGTTCGAGATCATGGTTTCAGTTCCCTATGGGCTGGAGGCGCTGGGGTCCTCTCTCGCAGGGAATCGTAGACCTCAACGGCGCAGGGAATTATGAAACTTTGCTGGAAGACAGCATAAGTTCAGGTTGCCGCCTTGGGCTAGGCGGCAGGGTTGGTTGTCAGGCTTTGACTGGGACGGTTACAGGCGCAACCTGCTCCTGGGCTCGGTCAACGAGCAGCGAGCTCAACTCGATTAACTGCTGGATGCCGAGGGCGATGGCGCGCTGGGAATCATCGAGGTCGAACGCCAAAGTAGCGGCCATTTCGTTGGCGGATGCCAGGTTTTCGGCGGCGTTGGCCAGGAGGGTTTCGGGGTCGAGGGCTGGGTTGACGAGGAATAGGCTGTCGCTTGGGCGCTCGGTGGGGGCAGCGTCGTCGGATGGGGGCAAGTGATGGTTGATTGCGCGCTGGGCTGCGGCTTGAAGCTTGGGGTCGACGGGCGACACGCTTTGATCAAGTGAAGAACTGCGTGTGTTGTTGTGCATGGGCGAAGCTCCAAAGATTTTCGGGAGTTAAAAACGCCTTAGCAGTTCGGACTTCCACCTCCGGCCGCTGGGTTTGCAACGGCCCAACGAGATTAGCTACGGATGGTCCAAGGGGCAAGCCGAGAAAGCGTGGGACATTTCCTAGAAATTTTGACCTATTCCCAAAGATCGCTTTGTCGCTTCCTACGTTGTTCCGATGATGGATTGGAAGTGCTAATTCTACAGACCTTGTAATACGCGACCTGTAGCGCACCATGAAAAAACCCGTACCACTTTTGTACCACTCACCTCCTGAAATAGCCCTCGCCTGGGCGAAAAAACCACATCCGCATAGTCGCGCCACGGTGCTTATCGCCAATGCCTGTCGCTCCAATCCCACATCCCCTTCCAACGTCAACACCTGAAGCTATGTGGGTGAGAGTGCAGGCGCGTGAACCTAAATGTAGCGGCTCACGTTTGAAAACATGCGGGCTCGCATTCAGCAGTGTTTCTGGCTCATATTAACTGCACCAGTCAAAGGTCCCGGCTCAGATTAAAGGCAAGTAGACTTGCATTCGATGGAGCTGGCTCGCATTCCATTGTGGCGGGCTCACGCTATTTGCAATTACCCCGGCAGTCCTGTTTTGTCTCATTAGGTTCTAGACGTTCGCCGTGACGCGTCTCGGAAAAGGCATTCAGACCCTTGTAATACGAAAATAACGTCTAATGTCCATGACCCATTTGGATATACCAAAAAGCACAAGCATCAAGAGCATCCAGAATACGGAGAGCAATAACCTTTCAATGTCCAGGCAAAAAAAACCCAGCTTGAGCTGGGTTTTTTGCAGACCTAAATATCACTCGACGGTATACTTATTCTCAACCATGAATGCTGGAGCATTCCAGTTTGGACCTTTCCTTATTCCTCCATCAACATGTTCAACCACCCCCTCGAGCTCCATATTTTCAATAAGCTTCAAAAGCTCTAGGTTATTTGAAATATTGGCCCACCCGTTCCTGCTGTAGAGTCGATCCAGCATTGGATACGAAATTGGTTTGTTTCTTACAATAAAAAGAACTACATCCCTTGGTGCTTCAGCGACTACCACATCGTTAATGTTACTCATTTTACTCTCCATATACTTGTTTAGTTTCTGCAGCGATGGCTTCCGGGGTATAGAATAAATCGTCAGCATCCCTCAGTTTATAGTCCTCTAAGGTTGCAGTATGAGCATTATTCCAAACATTCCCTTCTACTCCATCAGATACCCCGAGCGCCCTGTAACGTTCTAACTCTCGCACTTCATGGGTGTAAAATCGTTTATCAACATCCGTAATAGGGATCTGACCATTTAGGATCTTTTCTAGCCGGTCAATCATGATCTTATTAGCATCAGAAGGTACGAATCGTGACGTATGCAATTTAACCAGATCAATACCTTCTTGAGTCACCGTTGCCGTTGCCCAATCAAGATCTTGGGTTGGACCTCCGGCTTTATCAGGATTGTACATCCGTCCGCTGTGTCCACCTTTAGTGGTAGCGCCTTCGTACGGACTACTAAATACCGCATAAATCGGCGGCAAACCCGAATCCGCAGGGTAAACATAAATCGCGTCTCGGATGCTCAATTGGCTGGCAATCGGAAACGGCTCAGCTTTGACCTCAATTGGGGTCAGAGTGATGCCGGTGTATACCGGAGTTTCCACGGGCTGTGCCGGAGTTGCCGTTGAGCTATCTCCTGGTACTGCGATCGGGAATGCCAGGGTGATCGGCGGTGTATCGGTTGTAGTAAACGTATAGGCGTTCGCCACAGGATCAAGCACCAATGCCCTTACCGGAACAGTGGGGGCTAGTCCACCAGTGACCTGGGTAGCCACTACCGAATACTTCGATTGATCACCATAAAGCCGATATGGCACATCAACCGTCCCACCAGCCGCCGCTACCTCGAGAAGATTATCAGGCAGGCTAGGCGCCAGTTCCTTAGCGGGCAGGTCCAGCATTGTCGCGGGCAGCTCCCCGTTACCAAGGGACTCTGAATACGTCAAAGCTCCAATACCGACTGCCGTTGCCGCGCTCACAACTGTACCCAGCGCTACCTTAGCCGCTTGAATCGCCGCCTCCAACGTAACGCCTGAACCTGCCGTGACGGCAATAGAGCCTGCTGCCGTACTCAGTTGCGTAGCACCGGCTGCGGGAAGCCTGAACGTGTGAGCTGCTTTAAGTGCTGCGGCTTCAGCGGCTACCCTAGCAGCCTCAGCTGCTGCCGCTTCATCCGCGATCCGCTTAGCTTCCGCCTCGGCGGCTATCCTGGCAGCTTCAGCAGCAGCTGCTTCGTCTGCAACACGTTTGGCTTCAGCCTCAGCCGCTAATCTAGCAGCCTCGGCGGCTGCGGCTTCATCGGCAATGCGCTTAGCTTCAGCCTCCGCTGCAAGGCGTGCTTGCTCAACAGCGGCAATCTCGTCAGAGGTAAGCTGTTTACCAATTGATATTGCAGCATCGCCTTTTACTGATATATCAAAGGGCGTAGCGTTCATATTTTGCGCGACGTATTGAAGCTGAGCTGCGGTCTGTTCGCCCACCGCAGTTTTGAGGTTATCTGGGATAGCGTTGTAGGTAATGTTCCCAGCAGTAATTTTTCCGTCAAACTGATAGTTACCTACAGCGTCTTTACTGATATTACCTTCCACTTTAAAAGATGCGTTTTCAATCCAAGTAAGCAGCTGCCAATCACTTACTGACCCGATAGCAGGAATATTCTCTACCAGAATTGGAGTTACAACACCGACAGGGGCTGCTGCCAAAGCTGCATCCAAGAGGGGGCTAGAAAAATTTGAGGTATTTAAACCAAAATTTGCGATGACCGTTTCTGTGGCTGTGCCTTTTCCGTACACAAAATGCCCGAAAGCAGCAACAGGTGTCAGTTGATTGCCTGTCAAGCCGGGGGATAGAGTGACGCCGCCTGTGACAAAGTGTGTACTCGCGTAAACCAATGAGCCATTAACGTCAAATCCTGGATTTGTATATATATAGTTGTCCGCAAAAGGAACCACTTGTAAATCGTACGTAAAGCCTGGAGCAATACCACCAGTTTGGCTCCATGTGAGCTGCTCGCCAGCAAGTTTAATTAGCATTTCACGCCAAAGCCCTTGAGCATAATATGGATTTCGAGCTTGTTGTTGCATTAAGAAAATAACCCCGGGGGCTGGAGCCGGATTAGGCGAGCCGTTTGTCGGTACATCTGGATACCCCGGTTGGGTAGCATTAACCTCAATCGTCGGAAGTACTATATCAACCATAATTTCATGTCCTTATCTAACGCACACAATTGATAGTTTTTTCATATCAAGGGCGTTACCCTTGCTGTATGGCCTCATACGTCAATATTGCTCGACTGAATTCACGCAGTTGGACAATGGAAGAACGTGAGGTGCACAAGGACTGTATGCCCATCCAGCTAAGCGGGCAATTAAAATATGCACTTATGCATAAAAGCCTGATGAACGGTATTGATTCCTATTGGCCATTACCATCGAATGGCTGTACCGATTGATTGATTCATAGAGCAACCTCCTTCGAGTCATTTGTAACAAAAGGGGACAGATTTATTTATCCGCCACGATATCGGTTTTTGAGTTGGCAAAGGAAAAGCAAACGACTCACTCCCAGACACACCTCGCGACGGCCTGCTGCTTCAACCCGACGCTTCACGGTGTAAGATGCCCCACAACCGTCCACCATCGAGGCCACCATGACTGGGATATCCCTAAACCTGCCGGAAGACCTGTCCAACTCTCTCGCCGACCTGGCCAAAACCAACGGCCAGACAGCAAGCTACCTGGCAATGGACGTTCTTCGCGACTACATCGAGCACGAGAAAACGCTGACCGCCCAAATCGAGCTGGCAGTAAAGGAAGCCGACGAAGGCAAATTCGCCACCGATGACCAAGTGGCAGCCATGCGCGCTAGGCGCTGGAGCCGGAATGCGGGTTGAGTGGCTTGAAAAAGCACTCAAAAATCTGGAAGACGAAGCGAGCTACATCGCTCTCGAAAATCCAAAAGCCGCTGACGACTTCTCGAATGCCATTTTCGCCAGCGTCGACAGGCTGGCTCAGTTTCCTTCCTTGGGCCGCGAAGGTCGGGTGAAACATACCCGCGAATGGGCAGTTCCCAACTAGTCCTATCTGATCCCGTATAGAGTGCGGGGTGATCGACTGCAGATCCTTGGCGTATTCCACACACGGCAACGCCCTCGTTCGAAGTGGTAATGCGCGCAAAACTTGCCTCTCCGGCACCCAAGAGCCGTTCCTGATAAACTGCGCCCCATTCGCCTCGCTGACTCAGACCCCCCATGTCCCTACAAACCGCCCCACTCTCCCGCCGCTTCTCCGTCGCCCCCATGATGGACTGGACTGACCGCCACTGCCGGTTCTTCCTACGCCTGCTCTCCAAACACGCCCTGCTCTACACCGAGATGGTCACCACCGGCGCTATCCTCCATGGCGACCACGACCGCTTCCTGCGCCACAACGAAGCCGAGCACCCGCTTGCGCTGCAATTAGGCGGCAGTGTTCCGGCTGATCTGGCCGCCTGCGCCCGTATGGCCGAGGCCGCCGGTTACGACGAGGTGAACCTGAACGTCGGTTGCCCCAGCGACCGGGTGCAGAACAATATGATCGGCGCGATCCTGATGGCGCACCCTGCCCTGGTGGCGGACTGTGTGAAGGCCATGCGCGATGCGGTGTCGATCCCGGTGACGGTGAAGCACCGTATCGGTATCAATGGCCGGGACAGTTATGCCGAGCTGTGTGATTTCGTCGGGACTGTGAAGGATGCCGGTTGCACCAGTTTTACCGTGCATGCACGGATTGCGATTCTGGAGGGGTTGTCGCCCAAGGAGAACCGGGACATTCCGCCGTTGCGTTATGACGTGGCGGCGCAGTTGAAGCGGGATTTTCCGGAGTTGGAGATTAATCTCAACGGTGGGATCAAGACGTTGGAGCAGTGCCAGGAACATTTGCAGACGTTTGATGGGGTGATGTTGGGGCGGGAGGCTTATCACAATCCGTATTTGCTGGCGGAGGTGGATCAGCAGCTGTTTGGCAGCACCGCGCCTGTGATCACCCGCGCTGAGGCGTTGGCGCAGTTGCGTCCGTATATAGCCGAGCACTTGGCGACAGGTGGCTTGATGCATCACATTACGCGCCATGTTCTGGGGCTGGGGACCGGTTTCCCGGGAGCGCGTAAGTTTCGGCAGTTGTTGTCGGTGGATATTCATAAGGCGAGTGATCCGTTGGCGTTGCTGGATCAGGCGGGGGAATTGTTGGAGGGGCGGTGACGGGTTGGGTGTCAGTGGTGGTATTTGGGGCTGACAGGCTGCTTTCGCGAGCAAGCCCACTCCCACAGTTTTGAGCGATGTGTGTCAGGTGAATATCATTGGCTGGGCTGGCGTCATCGCAGGCAAGCCAGCTCCCACAGTTTGACCGATGAGGGCTAGGTGAATCTCAGTGGCTGGGCTGGCGTCATGCAGGCTCAAGTTGGCTCCCACAGTTTGATCGGAGGGCATCGAGCAGTTGGGGGGAACCTGTCGGCGATTCTGGCCTCCTAGTTAGCACCACGGCCGGTAATTCAAACGGCTGTTTTCAGGTTATTGCCCTCGCAAACGACCTAACGCATTTGCGCCCTTGAGCGCCTGCCAGCGCTCGGGTAATGTCATCAGACCCACAGGACAGAGCACGCCCATGACTTCCAAGCTGGAACAACTCAAGCAATTCACCACCGTCGTAGCCGATACCGGCGATTTCTCCACGCTCGCCAAGCTCAAGCCGCAAGACGCGACCACCAACCCTTCCCTGCTGCTCAAGGCTGCGTCGATTCCTGGCTATGCCAAGCTGCTGGATGAGTGTGTGCAGGACTGCAACGGCGATGTGGGCCTGGCCAGTGACCGCTTTGCGGTGGCGGTGGGTCAAGAGATTCTCAAAGTCGTGCCGGGCCGTATTTCCACTGAGGTGGATGCGCGTCTGTCGTTCGACGAGGCCGCGATTCTCAAGCGTGCGCACCGTCTGATCGACCTGTACGACAAGGCTGGGGTTGGCCGTGACCGCGTGCTGATCAAGATCGCCTCCACCTGGGAAGGCATCCGCGCCGCGGAGAAGCTGGAAAAAGAAGGCATCCAGACCAACCTGACGCTGCTGTTCTCGTTTGCCCAGGCCGTGGCTTGTGCTGAAGCGGGTGTGTTTTTGATTTCGCCGTTCGTGGGCCGTATCTACGATTGGTACAAGAAGGCCAACGGCAACGACTACACCGGCTCCGAAGACCCGGGCGTGCAGTCGGTGACGCGCATCTACAACTACTACAAGGCTAACGGCTACAAGACCGTGGTGATGGGTGCGAGCTTCCGTAACCTCAGCCAGATCGAAGAGCTGGCCGGGTGTGATCGCCTGACCATCAGCCCGGACCTGCTGGAGAAGCTGGCGGCGGATGAAGGCAAGCTGGAGCGCAAGTTGGCGCCAGGCCATGCCGGTGAGGCCCGTGTGCATATGACTGAAGCGCAGTTCCGTTGGGAGTCCAACGAGGACGCGATGGCGACTGAGAAGCTGGCGGAGGGGATTCGCCAGTTTGCTCGTGACCAGGAGAAGCTGGAGGCGTTGTTGTCGGCCAAGCTGTAAAGGCAGATAGCAGCAAAAAGGGCGGTACCTGTGAGGGTGCCGCCCTTTTTTGTGCGTCGGTGTCGCCGCCGCCCTATGTGGGAGCTGGCTTGCCTGCGATAGCGGGGGGCCAGTCAACACTTCATCGACTGACACTGCGCAATCGCAGGCAAGCCAGCTCCCACATTGGACTGTGTGTGTTTGAGCAGGGAAGCTGTTAGTGCCGCTCGAGTGCGTTGACGAGGTCGTGGAAGGCTTCGCGGTTGGACTCGTTGAGGCCCATCAGGATCTTGTGCGCTTCCAGCACCTTGACCCGTACGATCTCTTCGGACTGGTCCTGGGACGGCAGGTCGGTGAGGCATTCCGGGCACGGGATGGGGCGATCAACGATGTTGAACACCTGGTCAAAGCCCATGGACTGCAACAGACGAGTGATGTCTTCATGGGTGGTGACCACGGTCGGCAACAGGCCGACCTTCTGCCGCGACAGAATGGACAACTTGGCCAACAGGCCCAGGGTGGTGCTATCGATGCTGCGCGTTTCGGTCAGGTCGATCACGATCGCCGAGAAGTTCAGCGCGGTGAAGATCCGCTCGATCGTCGCATCCAGGGCCGAACACAAGGTCAGGCGCACTTCACCGACAAATTTCAGGACGAAGGTCCCGTCTTGCTCGGCGAATTGGATTCTTCCGGTACTCATCAAAGATTCCTGCTCAACACCAATAGGGCGATATCATCCGGCATCTCCCCTAGCGTGGCCAATCCAAAAACCTGCCGCAGGCCATCCAGGCTGCCGCCCGCCGACTTGACCTTTTGGGGCAAGGCGGCTTCTTTCTCTTTGAGTGTAGGCTCTGGCAAAAGGTCCAGGATGCCGTCGGACATCAGCGTCAGGCTGAAAGTCGGCGGCAGTTCCAGGATGTGGTCTTCGTAGGTGGCTTCGTTAAACAAGCCTACGGGCAGGCCACGCCCTTCCAGGTAGCGCACACTGTCAGGAGTGTACAAAACAGGCATCGGCAGGTGACCGCCAATGCTGTAGGTCAAAAGACCGGTTTCTTCGTCGATCACGCCGCCGACCATCGTCACGTGCTTGCCCAGCTTGCAGCTGATCAGGCCCCGGTTGATGTGGCCCAGCACCTCGGAGGGGGTGAACTCCGGCAAGGTGCCATTGCGCTTGGACTCGAACAACAGCCGTGTGGTCATGAACTTCAACAACACGGTGACAAAAGCCGAAGACGCGCCGTGGCCGGAAACGTCGGCCAGGTAGAACGCAACGCGGCGCTCATCGACGCGGAAATAGTCGACAAAATCACCCGACAGGTACAACGACGGGATGATCTGGTGGGCAAACTTGAATTCGTCAATCGTCCAGGGGCTCACCGGCAGCATGTTCATCTGCACCTGGCGACCGGCGTTCTGGTCTTCCTGCAGCAGGTTCAGGCTGGCTTCGAGCTCGCGGTTGGCGGTCTCGAGCTTTTCGCGGTAGCGCTGGTTTTCCAAAAGCAGGCGTGCACGGTCCAGGGCGCGGCGCACCGAGTGCTCCAGCACGGCCAGGTCTTCCAGGGGCTTGATCAGGTAATCGGCAGCGCCCAGGCGCAGGGCTTCGACGGCGTCGTTCATGACACCGGCACCGGACACGACAATCACCGGCGTTTGCGGGGCAAGGTCGGTCACCTGGCGAATCAGCTCCAGGCCGCCCATCTGGGGCATGCGCAGGTCGCAGATCACAAGGTCGGGCTTGTCGCGCTCGAATACCTGGAGACCCTGTTGGCCATTACTGGCCTGCAGGACGCTGAAGCCACTGTCTTCCAAGTAGGCCGCGAGGCTCGCGCGCACTACTTCGTCGTCATCGATTATCAGCAGCGTGGCACTGGTTTTTTGCATGTGGGCAAACGGCGCCAGAATTAGGTTGGCGTAGGCGGCTCGGCAATGGCCGGGCTCACGTACTGGATTCGCTTTCTAGCCTCTCTGTCCTACAAAGCATTGGGATTTGGCCCATGCACAACGGTAAAGCAGAGGTGCCCTTCTAAGGCGCAGACGGTACTCCCATCCGTGAGGGGTTTCAAGCTCATGCCGATGGTCGCCGGGCGTCTTTACACCGCAAATCACCGGGAGTTATAAGAACCCTCACAACCACAACGCAAAGTAAGGATGGATGCTGTGAGCGAACACGAGCGCGACTACGCCGAAAAACGCGATTTCATCCGCATGCGAATAGATGCCGATGTGTCTTTGATCCATGCCGGGCAGGAGATTGCCGGTACCTGCGTGGACCTCTCCAGTTCCGGCATGCAGGTGCAGGCACCTCGCCAGTTCACGGTGGGTGACCTGCTGACCGTGCGCATCGACTCAGAGCACGCCGCGCTCAGGGGTCTTGAAGCGGATACCGAGGTGGTGTGGACCAAGGCGGTAGGCGATGACCAGCATCTGGGCCTCAAGATTCTGAAAATGCGCTAACGCAACATCCCGCCCCTGCGCAAAGGTGACGCGGAGCGTCACGGGATGCGTTCCCACGCGGAGCGTGGGGAATGATCAGCGCGCACAAAAAAGGCGACCTTACAAAGGTCGCCTTTTTCATTTCAAAACGTCACGGCTTAAAAGTCGTCAACGACCTTGCCGTCCTTGACCTTGAACTCGCGGTTCTGCAGGTAAGCGTTACGAATGAAGGTGTACTTGTCGCCGCTGATCAGCTTTTCGCTGTCGAGCAGGCTGGCGCGCACGTCGACGACGTTGAGGCCGAAGGTGCTGTTACGCCAGCCGATGTCGTTCATGTAGCGGTACGGTTGGGTGTAGCTGTCGACGTATTTGGACGGCGCATCACGCAAGGTGCTTGGGCCCAGCAACGGGATCATCACGTACGGGCCGCTGCCCACGCCCCAGTAGCCGAGGGTTTGGCCGAAGTCTTCATCGCTGCGCTGCAGCCCCATTTTGGTGCCGACGTCAATAAAGCCCAGAACGCCAAATGTGGTGTTGACCAACAAGCGGGCGGTGTCGACGCCTGCATTGTGCGGCTTGAGTTGCAGCACGTTGTTGGCCAGGTTGCCGACATCACCGATGTTGCGGAAGAAGTTGTGAACGCCGTCCTGCACAAATTGTGGGGTGACGAACTGATAGCCCTGGGCGATTGGCTTGAGGGCATAGGTGTCAACGGTGTCGTTGAAGGTGAAGATGGGGCGGTTGACGCTTTCCCACGGGTCATCTTCCGAGGCCGCTTGGGCAGCGAAAGGCGCCAACAGGATGGTGGCACACACCGATAGCTGAGCGAAGTACTGGCTCCAGCGCATAGCTTTTGCTCCTTGAATGGTCTGTCATGGGCGCTATGCCCTGAATAAGGCTGTCAGTATATGACGGAAGTGCCGATTTAGGCAGCTACCTAGAATCGTCTTAGGGAAAATGCACAAAATTCCTACAAATATCGACAGTGTCATCCCCTTGTCATGCCGCCCCGATAGCGTGGCAGCTATTTCAGGGACGTTCAGATGCCACACGCCGAGATTGCCGTCGCCGCCGCCCCCTCATTGACCGCCGTGTTATTTGGCCTGAGTGGCTGCCTGGTGGATTTTGGTTCCCTGGCGCGCACCGACTCACCTTGCGCCGACGCCGAGGCCACGCCAGGCGCGTTGAAAATCCTGCGCAGTCTCAAAGAACAAGGCGTGCCCTGCGCCTGGCTGGACGAACTGCCTCCCGCCGTGACCACGCCACTCTGCGCCGGCCTGCCTGGATGGCTCAAGGCGGCCTCGCCCTCCTCCATTCGCTGGCCCGCGCCCCACGCTTGCTGGCAAGCCCTGATGGAGTTGAACATCGAACGCCTGGAAGGCTGCGTACTGGTCAGCGGCGAGCCGCGCCTGCTGCAATCGGGCCTGAATGCCGGTTTGTGGACCATCGGCCTGGCCTCCTGCGGTTCGCTCTGCGGCCTGTCGCCCCAGCAATGGCAGGCGCTGACCGAGCAGCAACGCGAACACAAGCGCGGCAAGGCCACGGTGGCGCTCTATGGCCTGGGTGTGCATTCGGTGATCGACCACCTCGGCGAACTCGGCACCTGCCTGGCCGACATCCGCCTGCGCCAGCTCAAGGGCGAGAAGCCCTGATCGAGATCATGCACAGTTGGCCGCAGTGGATTAATCTACAGGTCAGCCCGTAGACCTTTCACGGCGTGCCGCGGTCTATGCCAGTGCCTATCGATAAAAGGAAAGAACGTCATGCCTGATCGCGAGAAGTTACAACAGCAGGCCGATATTGTGCGTGAGCAACTGGAGAATCATCCCGAGTTGCCCGCCGAGAAACGTCAAGCATTGGAAGAGTTGATCGCCAAATTCGAAGTCCAGTTGGAAATGGAACCGGCCACCCAGACGCCCAGCATCGCTGACGATGTGAACCGGGCAGTGGAAGGTTT
Source organism: Pseudomonas sp. NFR02 (assembly GCF_900119375.1). Classification (NCBI taxonomy): domain Bacteria; kingdom Pseudomonadati; phylum Pseudomonadota; class Gammaproteobacteria; order Pseudomonadales; family Pseudomonadaceae; genus Pseudomonas; species Pseudomonas sp. NFR02. Next base: position 927,121 of record NZ_FPJJ01000002.1, on the reverse strand, counting down.
TGAACTGGACCATCCAGGCATTGCCGGGACGTTGCGCAATATCGTGCTAACCCTTGGCAATATCGGCATCTAACCCGAGCCCAAGCCAAACACAAAACCAAATGTGGGAGCTGGCTTGCCTGCGATAGCGGTGTCAGTCACTTGATGAATGACTGAAAGATCGCAATCGCAGGCAAGCCAGCTCCCACAGTTTTTTGTATGAAGGCTTACTGACGCGCCAGGCGCACGTTCAGGAACTGGGTGTTCTCAGTGCTGCGATACGGGTTGATATCCAACCCACCCCGACGCACATAGCGTGCATACACGGTCAACTTCTCCGGCTTGAGCAAGCGCTGCAAGTCCAGGAAGATCCGCTCCACACACTGCTCATGAAAGTCCGAGTGCTGGCGAAAGCTGACGATATATTCCAGCAGGCTGGCGTGATTCAGCGCCGCACCACGGTATTCCACCACCACACTGCCCCAGTCAGGCTGGCTGGTCACCGGGCAGTTGGATTTGAGCAGGTGGCTGTGCACGCTCTCCTCCACCACGCGCGAATCATCGCAACGCAGCAGTTCCGGGCGCGGGTGTTCGTAGCTGCTGACGTTGATATCCAGGCCGTCAATGCACACGCCCGGCAACGCCATCACGCCTTCTGCCTCGATGTCGGCCAGGCTGCGAATGCGCACGTTCACGGGCTTGCCGGCCGCAGCGCTGAGGTCGGTGCGCAGGGTGGCTTCAAGGCTTTGCGTATCGGCAAACGCGGTCTGGTTCAGCGAGTTGAGGTACAGCTTGAACGACTTGGACTCGATGATGTTTGGCGAGTCGGCCGGAATGCTGAATTCACCGATGGCTACCACTGGCTTGCCCGAGGGCAACAGCCAGGACAGCTCGAAGCAGTTCCAGAAATCCACGCCCTTGTACGGCAGGGTCTCGGCGCTCAGGCCCAGCTCGGCCCACTTGGCGGCGCGTGGAATCGGAAACAACAACGAAGGCGTGTAAGTGCTGATGTATTCACTGGACTTGCCCAGCGGCGAATGTTCGGCTGCGGGATGCATGGCGGAAACCTGGCTAAATAAACCGCGCCAGTCTACCAGCCTTTGCTCCCGCCCTTAACAAACGCCTCACTCAACGGTCAGTTTGCCGACCATGCCCGCCTGGTAATGCCCAGGCAGGTTGCAGGCGAACTCAAGGCCTGTGGCCTGCTTGAACGTCCAGGTCAGTTCGGCCGTCTTGCCCGGCTCCACCAACACACTGTTGGGATCGTCGTGCTTCATGCCGCCCATGTCGCCGTGGCCCATGGCGCTGTGATCCATCTTGCCCATGCCGGTGGCGGTGAGCATGCCACTGGCTTGCATCTGCAACATCTCTTTCTGGTGGGCGGCATGCATGGCCGCGTCACCCAGGTTGAACTCATGCAGCAACTGGCCTTTGTTGACCAGCACGAAGCGCACGGTTTCACCGGCCTTGACGTCCAGGGATTTGGGCTCAAATGCAATGTCCCGCAGCGTGACTTCAACGGTGCGCGTGGCTTTATCCGCCGGGGCCGGCTGGCCGAACGCGTAGGTGTGAGTCGCATCCGCCAGTGCATTGAAACTCAACGCCAACAGGCAGCCCGCCAATAACTGGGGTGTACGCAACGCCATCTTTCACTCTCCAAAATAGGTATCCAGCTTGGGCAACACTTTAAGATGGCCTCGCTGCCAGCCAGCTGACTGCTAGATTACAACTTTGTCAGCTTGCGCCCATACCCCGGAGCCCAGGGTATAAAGGCCGGCGTCCACCTTGACCAAGAGCCCTACATGAAACTGCTGATCGTCGAAGACCAACCCAAAACCGGTCATTACCTGCGTCAGGGCCTGGCCGAAGCGGGCTTTACCACCGAACTGGTGGCCGACGGCACCAGTGGCCAGCACTTGGCGCTAACGGGCGACTATGACTTGTTGATCCTCGATGTGATGCTGCCCGGCCGCGATGGCTGGCAAATCCTGCAGGCGGTGCGCAGTGCCGGCCTGGACATCCCGGTGCTGTTCCTCACCGCTCGCGATGCCGTAGAAGACCGAGTACATGGCCTGGAGCTGGGCGCCGACGATTACCTGGTCAAACCCTTCGCGTTTTCCGAACTGCTGGCGCGGGTGCGCACCTTGTTGCGCCGTGGCAGCAGCATGCCGCAGGAGACCACGCTGCAACTGGCCGACCTGAGCCTGGACTTGATCCGCCGGCGCGTCGAGCGCAGCGGCCAGCGCATCGACCTCACCGCCAAGGAGTTCGCCTTGCTGGAGCTGCTGCTACGCCGCCAGGGCGAAGTGCTGCCCAAGACGCTGATCGCCTCCCAGGTGTGGGACATGAATTTCGACAGCGACACCAACATCATCGAAGTCGCCATTCGCCGCCTGCGCCTGAAAGTCGACGACAATTTCCCCAATAAGCTGATCCACACCGTGCGCGGCATGGGTTACGTGCTGGAGGAACGGTTCACGTGATCAAGCGCCTGTCCCTGACCAGCCGCCTGGCGCTGCTGTTTGCCGCCTGCACGGCGGTGGTCTCGTTGATCGCCGGGGTGTTGTTCAACCGGGCCAGCGAGGCGCATTTCATGGAGCTGGACCAGCAACAGCTCGAAAGCAAACTGGTGGCCCTGCGCAGCACCTTGCAGGGTGTCGCCTCACCGGAAGACCTCGCCCGGCGAACCCCTCAACTGCGCGCCGAACTCGACCACCAGCCCGACCTCGCCTTGCGCATCACCGGAGCTGGGCAACGTTGGCTGGACGGCGCGCCACACCTTCCCTTGCCCCAAGCGCCCGGCCTGCACAGCCTGCAATACGCAGGCACCGACTACCGCGTATTCATCGCGCCCTTGACGCCCAGCCAACTGGATTCGCCACAACTGACCCTGATCCTCGACATCACCCACCACCAGCACTTTCTGCAACGCATGCAACGCTTGATCTGGCTGACCGTCGGCCTCTCGGCCCTGGCCACTGCCCTGCTCGGCGCCTGGGCTGCGCGCAGTGGCTTGCGACCGCTGCGGCGCATGGGCGAAGTGGCTGCCAGCGTCTCCGCCCACTCCCTCACGCAACGCTTACCCCAAGAACAAATGCCGGTGGAGCTCGCGGAACTGGCCCAAGCCGTCAACGCCATGCTGGCGCGCCTGGATGACGCGTTCCAGCGCCTGTCTGCCTTCAGCGCAGATATCGCCCACGAACTGCGCACACCGCTGTCCAACCTGCTGACCCAGACCCAAGTCACCCTCACCCAACCGCGCCCACTGGAGGATTACCGCGAGGCGCTGCACAGCAATCTGGAAGAGCTGCAATGGATGGCGCAACTGGTCAACGACATGCTGTACCTGGCCAAAGCTGACCACGGCTTGCTGATGCCCAGCCGAGAAGCTCTGGATTTGGGCGATGAGGTCGACGCACTGTTGGAGTTCTTTACCCTGCTGGCGGAGGACGCACAGGTGACGCTGGTGCGCGAAGGCACCGCCCAGACGATGGGCGATCGCGGTATGTTGCGCCGGGCCTTGTCGAATCTGCTGGATAACGCGCTGCGGTTTGCCCCACCGGGCGGTGAAGTGCGGGTGCGGATCGAGAGTGGCGTGACACTGACGGTTGAGAACAACGGGGAAGGTATTCCTGCGCCGTTATTGCCGCGGCTGTTTGACCGGTTCTACCGAGCCGATCCGTCGAGGCGTGCAGGTAGCAGTGAACATGCGGGCCTGGGGTTGGCGATTACCCAGTCGATTGTGCGGGCGCATGGCGGGAGGATTTATTGTGAGTCGCAGGCGGGCTGGACCAGGTTTGTGATTGAGTTGCCCAAGGGCGACTGCTGATCGTTCCCACGCTCTGCGTGGGAATGCATTCCGGGACGCTGTGCGTCCCAACAGCGGACGCGGAGCGTCCGGTGAGGCATTCCCACGCAGAGCGTGGGAACGAGCAGGTTACGAATACCTGAGGGCGTGCGCCGGCTCAATCTTCGCCGCCCGATACGCCGGGTAAATCGTCGCCAAGAAGCTCAACACAAACCCCGCCGAGCAGATCAGCAACACATCCCCACCTTGCAGCTCCGAAGGCAGGTTGCTGACAAAGTACACATCCGAGCTGAAGATATGCTGCCCGCTCACCCGCTCCAGCCAGCCCACCAGCTCACTCACGTTCAGCGCCGCAATCACCCCCAGCACGCCGCCGATCAAGGTGCCGACCACGCCAATCACGGTGCCCTGCACCATGAAGATCGCCATGATCTGCCGAGGTGTGGCGCCGATGGTACGCAGGATCGCGATATCCGCGCCTTTGTCGTTCACCACCATGATCAAGGTGGCGATGATGTTGAACGCGGCCACGGCGACGATCATCAGCAACAGCAGGCCGATCATGGTCTTTTCCATTTTCATCGCGCTGAACAGGCTGCCCTGGGTGTGGGTCCAGTCATCCGGCTTGTAAGCCGCGCCCAGGCTGGCGGCGATATCTGCCGAGACTTTGGGCGCTGCGTACAAGTCCTTTACCGCCAGGCGCACGCTTTGTACCTGGTTGGGCTGCCAATGCTGGATTTCAGCGGCGTCGGCCATGTGGATCAGGGCCATGGAGCCATCCAGCTCGGCGCCGACCTTGAAGATGCCCACCACATTCAGGCGCTGCATGCGCGGGGTGATACCGCCCGGGGCGCTGCTGAGCTCCGGCACGATCAGGGTCAGCTTGTCGCCCACGTTCAGGCGAAAACGCCGCGCAGTGATATCACCGACCACCACACCGAACTCGCCGGGTTTGAGGTCGTCGAGTTTGCCGCGCACGATGTGCTGGGCCACGATCGACACCTTGCCTTCCTGGGCCGGGTCGACGCCACTGATCTCGATCGGCTGCATCGCGCCCTTATAGGAAAACATGCCATCCATCTGGGTGAAGGGCACAGCGGCGGTGACTTGCGGATTCTTCATCGCGGCGGCGGCCACCGGCTGCCAATCATCAATCGGCTTTACGCCGACGATGGTGGCGTGGGGCACCATGCCGAGGATGCGCGAGCTCATTTCACGCTGAAAGCCGTTCATCACCGAAAGCACCACGATCATCGCCAATACGCCCAGGGCGAGGCCGATCATCGAGGTCATCGAGATAAACGAGACAAAACGGTTGCGGCGCTTGGCGCGGGTATAGCGCGTGCCGATAAAAATCGATAACGGTCTGAACATTCGCGGGCACCGTTGGAAAAATGAAAAAGCCCGACCTCAAAAAACCGGGCTTGCAACAGGTCAGATAGCGACCAGATGACCTTCCTGCAAATGCAGTACGCGGTCCATCTGCCGGGCCATGCTCATGTCATGGGTCACCACCAGGAACGCGGTGCGCATCTGGGTGCTCAGTTCCAGCATCAAGTCCTTGATGCCCTGGGCGGTGTGGGAGTCGAGGTTGCCGGTCGGCTCGTCGAGCATCACCAGGCCCGGGTTGTTCACCAGGGCGCGGGCAATCGCCACACGCTGGCGCTCACCACCGGACAGTTCGGCCGGCTTGTGCTCCAGGCGATGGCCGAGGCCCACACGCTCCAGCAAGGCAGTGGCCCGTTGGCGCGCTTCAGGAATCGCGGTCTTGCCGATCAACAGCGGCATGCATACGTTTTCCAGGGCGGTGAATTCCGGCAGCAGGTGGTGGAACTGGTACACAAAGCCCAACGAGCGGTTACGCAGTTGGCCACGGGCCTTTTCATTCAACGCCGACAGTTCTTCGCCGGCCAGCCAGACGCTGCCTTGGGACGGCGTATCGAGGCCGCCCAACAGGTTCAGCAAGGTACTTTTGCCCGAACCGGAACTGCCAACGATCGCCACGCGTTCGCCCGGATGCAGTTCAAGTTGCAGGTTCGACAGCACCACCACCGACTCCGGGCCTTCCTCGTAGGATTTGCCCAGGTTGCGGCAGCTCAGGATTGCTTTTTCACTCATGCCCGATTCACTCATAACGTAATGCCTGTGCTGGCTGGGTACGTGCCGCGCGCCAGGCTGGATACAGGGTGGCAAGGAAGCTCAGGACCAACGCAGCGCCGCCCACCATCAGCACGTCCTGGGTTTGCACCTGGGACGGCAAGTAATCGATGAAGTAGACGTCGGCGTTGAGAAACTTGTGGCCGATCACTTTTTCAAGCAGGGCAATGGCAGCGCTGACGTTCAGCGCGGCCAGAATGCCCACCGCCGTGCCGATCAAGGTGCCGACTACGCCGATGACGGTGCCCTGCACCATGAAGATCGCCATGATCTGCCCCGGCGTGGCGCCCAACGTACGCAGAATGGCGATGTCGCCCTTCTTGTCGTTCACCACCATCACCAGCGTGGAGATGATGTTGAAAGCCGCCACGGCGACGATCAGCAACAACAACAGGCCGATCATGGCTTTTTCCATGCGGATGGCCTGGTACAGGTTGCCGTGGGTGCGGGTCCAGTCGCGGGCGTAGTACTCGGTCTCCCCCAGGTGCTGGGCAATTTCCCAGGCACCGCGCGGCGCATCGAACAGGTCGTTGAATTTCAGGCGCAGGCCCTGCACCTGGTCAGGCTGCCAGCGATGCAGGCGGGCCAGGTCGGTGAGGTTGGTCAGGCCGATGTAACCGTCGATCTCGCCAGCACCGACGTGGAAGGTGCCCACCACGGTAAAGCGCTTCATGCGCGGGAACATGCCGGCCGGGGTCACGGTGACTTCCGGGGCGACGAAGGTCAGCTTGTCGCCAACCCCCACGCCCAGCTTGGCCGCGGCCTTGTCACCGATAACGATGCCAAAGCTGCCCGGCGACAGCGCGTCGAGCTTACCTTGCAGCATGAACTTGTCGATGATCGAGACGTTGCGCTCCTGAGCAGGGTCGATGCCGTTGAGCAGGATCTTCTGCACTTTGCCGTCGTTGGTCAGCAACCCCTGCATCTGGGTAAACGGCGCTACCGCCACCACCTTGGGGTTCTGCTGGACCTTGGCGGCCAGGCTTTGCCAGTCGTTGATGGGCGCATCGCCCTCGATGGTCGCGTGGGGCACCATGCCCAGCACGCGGGTGCGCATCTCATGATCGAAGCCGTTCATCACCGACAGCACCACGATCATCACGACCACGCCCAGGGCGAGACCGATCATCGAGGTCAAGGAAATGAACGACACAAAATGATTGCGACGCTTTGCACGGGTATAACGCGTGCCGATAAATACGAAGAGAGGTCTGAACATGTCGGGGCTTGTTCGGAGGAAAAGAAGACGTCCCGGTGGCGGGGTCTGGTCAGCAGCTTTACACTCAGACCATTACCGTTACCTGGGGTTCGCCATGTCGACATTAGATGAAGAAGAGCGCCGCGAATACTACCGTATCGATGACATGATCGCACTTCAAATCAAACCCCTGTCTGGCCCCGACGCGGCGAGCAAGGAAGTGTTGCTGGATGATTCGCCGCTGTTCAATCTGCTCAGCGAACTGCATCTGAGCGAATTCGAAGCCCAGCACCTGCTGCGCCAGATCAGCGAGAAAGACCGCAGCCTGGCGGCCTTCCTCAAAGTGCAGAACAAACGCCTGGATCTGCTCAGCCAGGTCATGGCTCGCGGTTTGCTGAACGAGGTGGGCGCGCCGCAACCGGTGATCCTCTCCGAAGGCGGCATCGACTTCCAGCACCCGACACCGCTGCCCGCCGACACTCACCTGGCGGTCAAGCTGGTGCTGATGCCCCAGGCGCTCGGCCTGTTGCTGCGCGCGCGGGTGACCCATTGCGACCCCAAGGGCGACGGCTTTGATGTGGGCACGGAGTTCGAGTCCATGACCGATGCCCAACGCCAACTGCTGGCGCGCTATATCCTGCAGAAACAGGCCCAGGAACGCCGCCTGGCGCGAGAACAAAGCGAAGACCTCTGAATGCGTATTCACGACGCCAGCCATCCTGGCGCAAAGGAGCAACTGTGACCCTGATTTACGGCCACCGCGGTGCCAAAGGCGAAGCACCGGAAAACACCCTGACCAGCTTTCAGGAGTGCCTCAAGCACGGTGTACGCCGCTGCGAGCTGGACTTGCACCTGTCCATGGACGGCGAGTTGATGGTCATCCACGACCCGACCCTCAAGCGCACCACCGACCGACGCGGCAAGGTCGTCGAGTACTCGGCGGCTGACCTGGTGAAGATGGACGCACGCAAAGGCGGCCCAGGCTGGGTAAGCCCCTGCCCGATTCCACGTCTGGAGGAGCTGTTCGAACAGTGCGACTTCGATCACTGGCAACTGGAAGTCAAAAGCGCCTCGCGTACCCGTGCCGCCACCACTGTGCTGGCGATTCGCGAAATGGCTGTGCGCTTTGGCTTGATGGACAAGGTCACGGTGACGTCGAGCTCGCGGGAAGTGCTCAAGGCCGCCGTGGAACTCACCCCGGACCTGTCACGCGGCCTGGTCGCTGAATACGCCTGGCTCGACCCGCTGAAGGTCGCGCAGAACTACGGCTGTGAGTATTTGGCATTGAACTGGACGCTGTGCACCCCCGAGCGGCTGGAAAAAGCCCAGCGCCAGGGCTTGCATGTGTCCGTGTGGACAGTCAACGAACCTGCGCTGATGCGCAGGCTCGCCGACTTCGGCGTAGATAGCCTGATTACAGACTTTCCCGGTTTGGCCACTGCCACCCTCGAGAATTACTGAAATCGGTCTCCCCGGCCGGCTCAGGCCACCGGCCGGAGCCGCTCAAAAAAGCCGGTTGAGGCCGTCGTAGGCCGCTACCCGATAGGCTTCGGCCATGGTCGGGTAGTTGAAGGTGGTGTTGACGAAATACTTGAGGGTATTTTGCTCACCTGGCTGGTTCATGATCGCCTGGCCGATGTGCACGATCTCCGAGGCCTGGTAGCCGAAGCAATGCACGCCGAGTACTTCCAGGGTTTCGCGGTGGAACAGGATTTTCAGCATGCCTTGCGGCTCACCGGCAATCTGCGCACGCGCCATGCTCTTGAAGAACGCCTTGCCCACTTCGTAAGGCACCTTGGCCTTGGTCAGTTCGTGCTCATTCTTGCCGATCGAGCTGATCTCGGGAATCGTGTAGATCCCGGTCGGCACGTCGTTCACGTAGCGCCAGCTGCCGTTGTCGACAATGCTGCCAGCGGCCGAGCGGCCCTGGTCATGGGCGGCACTGGCCAGGCTTGGCCAGCCGATCACGTCACCGGCGCCGTAGATGTTCGGCACGCAGGTGCGGTAGTTCTCATCCACTTCGATCTGGCCACGGCTGTTCACCTTGACCCCGATGTTTTCCATGCCCAGCTTGTCGGTGTTGCCGGTACGGCCGTTGCACCACAGCAAGGCGTCGGCCTTGATCTTCTTGCCGGACTTGAGGTGCAGGATCACCCCGTTGTCCAGGCCTTCGACCCGCTCGTACTCTTCGTTATGGCGCACGGTGATGTTGTTGTTGCTGAAGTGGTAGCTCAACGCCTGGGAGATTTCCGAGTCGAGGAAGCTGAGCAACTGGTCGCGGTTGTCCACCAGCTCGACCAGTACACCCAGGCCACTGAAGATCGAGGCGTATTCACAGCCGATCACGCCGGCGCCGTAGATGATCAGTTTGCGCGGGGTATGGCCCAGGCTCAGGATGGTGTCGCTATCGTAGATACGCGGGTGGTGGAAATCGATGTCCGCTGGGCGATACGGGCGCGAACCGGTGGCGATGATGATGTGCTTGGCCACCAGCTTCTCGACCACGCCATTGGCGCAGACCACTTCGACGGTTTGCTCATCGGCAAAACTGCCGGTGCCGAAGAACAGGTCGACGCGGTTACGGGCGTAGTAGCCGGTACGCGAGGCGACTTGCTTGGAGATGACTTTTTCAGCGCTTTTCAGTACGTCCGGGAAGGAGAACCAGCGCGGCTCACCAATGGCCCGAAACATCGGATTGGTATTGAACTGCATGATCTGCCGTACCGAGTGACGCAATGCCTTGGACGGGATGGTACCCAGGTGGGTGCAGTTACCGCCGACCTGGCGACGGCTATCGACCATCGCCACCTTGCGCCCTGCTTTGGCAGCGTTCATCGCCGCACCTTCTCCAGCTGGGCCGGAACCCAGTACCACCACGTCGTAGTTGTAGACAGCCATGCGTACTCCTCAGAACAGGCCAGGCGTACGGTTGGACGCCGGGCTAAATCATGCCGCGGCCAGCGTGCATGAAGGACAATTTGGCTCAAGTGTGTGAACCGGGGCACAGTCTATAGAAGGCCGAGCGCCGCGAACATTAACCCTTGGTCGCGTCGTAGGCCAGTGTTGCCATACTACAGGACGCAAACCAGCGCCGAATTCAGGATGAGCCATTATGCGACAACTATTTTTCTGTTTGATGCTGATGGTGTCGCTCACGGCGTACGCCAACGATGCACAGCGGCTCAAGCAGGCAAGCTTCCCCGCAAAGGTTGCGGGGCTGGCCCTGAAAAACCAGGCGGTGTTCAACTATCTCTGGGCGGATGTGTATGCCGCGGCGCTGTATGCACCCGCTGACCTGCCGGCAAAGCAGGCTTGGGACCAGCAGAAGGCTGTGCGCCTGGCGCTGTATTACTTTCGCGACATTGATCGCGATGATGTGATCAAGGCGGCCACCGTCACCTTGGAGCGCCAGCAAGCCAATGCCGGGTTGAACCCAGAGATAGCCAAGCTGCACGCGCGCTTTCGGGATATTCGCAGCGGTGATCGCTATGCCCTGGATTTTCGTCCGGGGCGCGGGTTGAATCTGGAGATTAATGGCCAGGTGGTGTTCAGCAGTCCGGACGCTGAATTAGCGAAGGCCTACCTGGGTATCTGGCTCGGGCCCAAAGGGCTGTCGGGCAGTTTGCGCAACACGCTACTCAAGTGATGGCGGCGTTGACGGTTCCATCGTCATCGCAGGCAAGCCAGCTCCCACAGGTAAATGCAGTTCAACTGTGGGAACTGGCTTGCCTGCGATAAGGCCCTCCCAGCCACCACAAAAACCACAGGCATAAAAAAGCCCCGAACCAGTCGGGGCTTTCTCATTCAGCGCACAGGCTTAGCGCGGAAACGCAGGCGGGTTGACCCCAGCCATGTCTTCCATCACGCGAACCACCTGGCAGCTGTAGCCGAACTCGTTGTCGTACCACACGTACAGCACAACACGGTTGTCCTGGGTGATGGTCGCTTCGGCGTCCACCACACCGGCGTGGCGCGAGCCAACGAAGTCGGTGGAGACCACTTCCTGAGAATTGACGAAGTCGATCTGCTTATGCAGGTCGGAGTGCAGCGCCATGTAGCGCAGGTACTCGTTCATCTCTTCACGGGTGGCGGCTTTCTCAAGGTTGAGGTTGAGAATGGCCATCGACACGTTCGGCGTCGGTACGCGGATCGCGTTACCGGTCAGCTTGCCGGCCAGTTCAGGCAGGGCCTTGGCAGCAGCGGTGGCAGCACCGGTCTCGGTGATCACCATGTTCAACGCGGCGCTACGGCCACGGCGATCGCCCTTGTGGAAGTTGTCGATCAGGTTCTGGTCGTTGGTGTACGAGTGAACGGTTTCAACGTGGCCGTTAACGATGCCGAACTTGTCATTCACCGCCTTGAGCACCGGCACGATGGCGTTGGTGGTGCAGGACGCGGCGGACACGATCTTGTCGTCAGCGGTGATTTCAGCGTGGTTGATGCCGTGCACGATGTTCTTGAGCTTGCCTTTGCCAGGCGCGGTCAGCACAACGCGGTCAACACCCGGGCAAGCCAGGTGCTGGCCCAGGCCCTCGGCATCACGCCATACGCCGGTGTTGTCCACCAGCAGGGCGTTCTGGATGCCGTACTGGGTGTAATCCACCTCAGTCGGGTTCTTCGCGTAGATCACCTGGATCAGGTTACCGTTGGCGGTGATGGTGTTGTTTTCTTCGTCAATGGTGATGGTGCCGTTGAACGAGCCGTGTACCGAGTCGCGACGCAGCAGGCTGGCGCGCTTGGTCAGGTCGTTCTCGGCGCCTTTGCGCACCACGATGGCACGCAGGCGCAGGCCGTCGCCGCCACCGGTTTTCTCGATCAGGATGCGCGCCAGCAGGCGGCCGATACGGCCAAAGCCGTACAGCACCACGTCGGTGCCTTTACGGGCGGCAGCGTTTTGCTGGCCAACCACATCGGCCATTTCTTCACGCACGAACTGCTCGGCGGTGCGGCCAGCGCCTTCTTTGCGGAATTTGTAGGCCAACTTGCCCAGGTCTACCGAAGCCGCGCCGAGCTTGAGCTCGCTCATGGCTTTGAGCAGTGGGAATGTTTCGTGGACGGAGAGTTCGCTGTCGTCGGCGGAGCGATGGCGCGCAAAGCGGTGCGCTTTGAGAATCGCGATGACAGACTGGTTGATCAGGCTGCGGCCATAGATCGAGCTCACCACATTGTTATTGCGGTACAGCTGACCGATAAGCGGAATCATCGCTTCAGCGAGTGCTTCACGGTCGATCCATTCACCAAGACACTGGTCGGGCTTCTGAGTCACGGGAACCTTCCACATGTAGGGGCAGAAAAAAGGGGCTACATTATGTCGCCCGACTGAGCGTTGAGCAATGCGCGAAGGGCAACAAAAAGCCCTTGCAAAAAAATACCACCGCGCTACAGCCCAGGAAACACGCGGGTTCCAGAAGGCCACTAGTTTGGTGAGCAGGCCGACTTGTCCGTAACCCTCCTAAACATTCGCGCATTTTGGCACTACATATTGAGTCAAAACCCGCCATTGTTTGTCTTAGCCACTACATTTCCTACAAACCGTAATAGGCACAGTCAGCAACTGACAGGCGGCACCTGGGGCCGTTACAATTACCGACTTTGTCGCAACGCTTGGAGCTCAACCTTCCGTGCCCGTTCTGCGTCTACCGCTACTCCCTGCCGCGGCAGGTAAACAGTACTGGGGCAACCTGCCCGGTGCCGCCCTGAGCCTGGCCATTGCCGAGGCTGCCAGCGCAGCCAAGCGCTTTACCCTGCTGCTCACCGCCGACAGCCAAAGTGCCGAACGGTTGGAGCAGGAGCTGAGCTTCTTCGCCCCGGATTTGCCGGTGCTGCATTTTCCCGACTGGGAAACCCTGCCTTACGATCTGTTCTCGCCGCACCAGGACATCATCTCCCAGCGCATCGCCAGCCTGTACCGCTTGCCGGAACTGGCCCACGGCGTGCTGGTGGTGCCGATCACCACCGCCCTGCACCGCCTGGCGCCGACCAAGTTCCTGCTCGGCAGCAGCCTGGTGCTGGACGTGGGCCAGAAGCTCGACGTCGAGCAGATGCGCACGCGCCTGGAAGCCAGCGGCTACCGCTGCGTCGACACGGTGTACGAGCACGGTGAGTTTGCGGTGCGCGGCGCCTTGATCGACCTGTTCCCGATGGGCAGCAAGCTGCCGTACCGCATCGACCTGTTCGATGACGAAATCGAGACGCTGCGCACCTTCGACCCGGAGAACCAGCGTTCTATCGACAAGGTCGACTCGATCAAGCTGCTGCCGGCGCGGGAGTTTCCGCTGCAAAAAGACGCGGTAACACGCTTCAAGGCGCGCTTTCGTGAGCGCTTCGATGTGGATTTCCGTCGCTGCCCGATCTTCCAGGACTTGAGCAGCGGGATTACACCTGCCGGTATCGAGTACTACCTGCCGTTGTTCTTCGACGAGACCTCCACCCTCTTCGACTACCTGCCCCAGGACACCCAGGTGTTCTCGCTGCCGGGTATCGAACAGGCGGCGGAAAACTTCTGGAACGATGTGCGCAACCGCTACGAAGAACGTCGCGTCGATCCATCCCGGCCTTTATTGCCGCCCGCTGAACTGTTCCTGCCAGTTGAAGACTGCTTCGCGCGCCTGAAAAACTGGCCGCGTGTAGTAGCCAGCCAGCAGGACGTGGACGCCGGCAGTGGCCGGGAGCGTTTCCCGGCGAGCGCGTTGCCCGATTTGGCGATCCAGGCCAAAGCCACGCAACCGCTGGAGGCGCTGTCGAACTTCCTCGGCGACTTCCCGGGCCGCGTGCTGTTTACCGCCGAATCCGCCGGGCGTCGCGAAGTGTTGCTAGAGCTGTTGGAACGCCTGAAGTTGCGGCCGAAAACCGTCGACAGCTGGCCTGACTTTGTCGCCAGCAAAGAGCGCCTGGCGATCACCATCGCGCCGCTGGACGAAGGGCTGCGGTTGGATGACCCGGCGCTGGCCTTGATCGCCGAAAGCCCGCTGTTCGGCCAGCGCGTGATGCAACGCCGTCGCCGGGAAAAACGCGCCGATGCCAACAACGACGCGGTGATCAAGAACCTCACCGAGCTGCGCGAAGGCGCGCCGGTGGTGCATATCGACCATGGCGTGGGCCGCTACCTGGGCCTGCAGACCCTGGAGATCGACAACCAGGCCGCCGAATTCCTCACCCTGGAATACGCCGAGGGCGCCAAGCTCTACGTGCCGGTGGCCAACCTGCACCTGATCGCCCGCTACACCGGCAGCGACGACGCCTTGGCGCCGTTGCATCGATTGGGCTCCGAGACCTGGCAGAAAGCCAAGCGCAAGGCCGCCGAACAGGTGCGCGACGTGGCCGCCGAACTGCTCGACATCTATGCCCGCCGTGCTGCCCGCGAAGGTTATGCCTTCGCTGACCCCAAAGCCGATTACGCCACCTTCAGCGCTGGCTTCGCGTTCGAAGAAACCCCGGACCAGCAAACCACCATCGAAGCGGTGCGCGCCGACATGCTCGCGCCCAAGCCGATGGACCGCCTGGTGTGCGGCGACGTGGGCTTCGGCAAGACCGAAGTGGCCATGCGTGCAGCCTTTATTGCGGTACACGGCGGTCGCCAGGTGGCGATCCTGGTGCCGACCACCCTGCTCGCCCAGCAGCACTACAACAGTTTCCGCGACCGCTTTGCCGACTGGCCCGTGACCGTGGAGGTGATGAGCCGCTTCAAGTCCGCCAAGGAAGTGAACGCCGCCGTTGCCGACCTGGCCGAGGGCAAGATCGACATCGTCATCGGTACGCACAAGCTGCTGTCGGACGATGTGAAGATCAAGAACCTGGGCCTGGTGATCATCGACGAAGAACACCGCTTTGGCGTGCGCCAGAAAGAACAGCTCAAGGCCCTGCGCAGTGAAGTCGATATCCTCACCCTCACCGCCACGCCAATTCCGCGCACGCTGAACATGGCGGTGTCGGGTATGCGCGACCTGTCGATCATCGCCACGCCTCCGGCGCGTCGTTTGTCGGTGCGCACCTTTGTGATGGAGCAGAACAAGAGCACGGTCAAGGAAGCCCTGCTGCGCGAACTGCTGCGCGGCGGCCAGGTGTATTACCTGCACAACGATGTGAAAACCATCGAGAAGTGCGCCGCCGACCTCGCCGAACTGGTACCTGAGGCCCGTATCGCCATCGGCCACGGGCAGATGCGCGAGCGCGAACTCGAACAGGTGATGAGCGACTTCTACCACAAGCGCTTCAACGTGCTGATCGCCTCGACCATCATCGAGACCGGCATCGACGTGCCGAGCGCCAACACCATCATCATCGAGCGTGCCGACAAGTTCGGCCTGGCGCAGCTGCACCAATTGCGCGGTCGCGTCGGGCGCAGTCACCACCAGGCCTATGCCTACCTGCTCACACCGCCGCGCCAGCAGATCACTTCCGATGCGGAAAAACGCCTGGAAGCGATCGCCAATACCCAAGACCTCGGGGCCGGCTTTGTATTGGCCACCAATGACCTGGAAATCCGGGGTGCCGGTGAATTGCTCGGCGACGGCCAGAGCGGGCAGATCCAGGCGGTGGGTTTCACGCTGTATATGGAGATGCTCGAACGCGCGGTAAAAGCCATCCGCAAAGGCGAACAACCGAACCTCGACCAACCCTTGGGCGGCGGCCCGGAGATCAACCTGCGCTTGCCGGCGTTGATTCCCGAAGACTACCTGCCGGATGTGCATGCACGGTTGATCCTGTACAAGCGCATTGCCTCGGCGGCCGACGAAGAAGGCCTCAAGGACTTGCAGGTAGAGATGATCGACCGTTTCGGCCTGCTGCCTGAACCGACCAAAAACCTGGTGCGCCTGACCCTGCTCAAGTTGCAGGCCGAGCAGTTGGGCATCAAGAAAGTCGACGCCGGGCCGCAAGGCGGGCGTATCGAATTCGAAGCGCAGACGCCGGTTGACCCGTTGGTGCTGATCAAGCTGATCCAGGGCCAGCCCAACCGCTACAAGTTCGAAGGGGCTACGCTGTTCAAGTTCATGGTGCCGATGGAACGCGCCGAAGAACGCTTCAACACTTTGGAGGCGCTGTTTGAACGCCTCATTCCGAAATCCGTTTAAGGACGCCCCCATGCGCGTGTTCCGCATTTTGAGCCTGTTGTTGGTGGTACTCGCACCTTCAGCCTTTGCCGACAGCCTGTATCAGGTGGAAATGATCCTGGTGCGCCAGAATGCAGAACCAGTGATCAACAGCCGCGCCGCCCCGGAAAACTGGGATGCGGGCGCGCCGCGCCTGGGTGAGCGGATGAGCCCGCCGCGCCTGGGCAATATCGTCGACAAGCTGCGCGCCGACACCAACTACACGGTGCTCGCCCACAAGGCCTGGGAACAGAACCTGGGCGAGCAAGCGGTGAAGGTGGCGATCACCGACGGCCAGGAGCAATTCGGTCAGTTCCCTATCGAAGGGGTGTTGAGCCTGCAACTGGGGCGCTTTACCGATATCGACGCGGATTTCTGGATCAACCAGTTCGACGGCAACGGCAGCGTGATCGCCAGCGAACACTTGAGTCAGAAAGACGTGCGCACCAAGAACAACCAGCTCAACTACCTGGACGGCGGCCACCTGGCGCTGCTGATCAAGATCACCTCGCTGACCGCCAAGCCACCCAGCGCACCACCGCCCGACCTTCAGGACTGATTGCGCGCCATGCCCCTGACGTCGTCGTTGACCAAACCCCTGGCCCCTTCGTGGGCCAATCGCTTCAAAGAGCAAAGCCTCGAGCGCGGGCGGCGCTATGCCCTGGAGAACCGCGTGCGCATCGTCGAGTGCGGCGACAGCACCATCACCGCCAGTTGCGAAGGCTCGGGCGGTAATGTTTACCGCCAGACCATCTCACTGCGCGAATCGGCCAAGGGCCTGCTGATCTTGGTGGACAGCCGCTGCACGTGCCCGGTGCACACCAACTGCAAACACATCGCGGCGGTGCTGCTCAAGGTCCAGGAAACCCTGGCCTACCCGGCAGCGGCTCAGGATGCGCAGCTGCTGGAGAAGCTCCAGGCGGTGCTCGATAACCGCGTGGTCCTGCCGCAAGTGGTGATGGACGACGTGCAACCGGTGCCACGCCTGTGGCTGGCCAGCGTGGAGTTCAGCGCGTTCGAACCGCGCAACGGCAAGATGCAGCGCTATATCCAGCACCGTGCGGCGTTGTCGTTCAACTACCTGGGCAACTATGTCAGCGGGCAAAAAAATGCTGACATCATTGTGCGCCAAGAGACGCAGAGCCTGCGGATCAAGCGCCATCCCGAGCAAGAACAGGCCTATCGCGAACACCTGCGCCTGCTTGGCTTCAAGATCGCCACGCGCCAGAGCAAGGCCCTGCCGGAAAGCGCCGGCGAGCTCTTCGAAATGGTCAATGACAGTGCCTGGCTGAACTTCACCCTCAATGTGTCGCCCACTTTGCGTGCCGAGGGCTGGGAGCTGCAGATCGATGAAGACTTCGGCTTTGATCTCAGCCCCGTCGATGACTGGTATGCCACGGTCGATGAAGGGCCGGAACGCGATTGGTTCGACCTGGAGCTGGGCATCATCGTCAACGGCGAACGTTTGAGCCTGCTGCCGATCCTGCTGAACCTGATGCGCTCCCACACCGAGATCCTCAACCCGGAGAAACTGGCGCGGCGCCGCGATGAAGAGCTGATCCTGGTGAACATCCCCGGCCTGCCCAACGGCCACGGCCCGCTGCAAGTGGCGCTGCCCTACGGCCGCTTGAAGCCGGTGCTGGCGACCCTCGGCGAGTTTTACCTGCAGGAAGCCGGCACCACCGCGCTGCGCCTGGCCAAGGCCGACGCCATACGCCTCAACCCGCTGGAAGACCTGCCACTGCAATGGGAAGGCGGCGAGAAGATCCGCAACTTCGCCCAGCGCCTGCGCGATATCAAGGATTTCACCTGCGTGGCGCCCGAAGGCCTGAATGCGACCTTGCGCCCCTACCAGCTGGAAGGTCTGAGCTGGATGCAGTCGCTGCGCCAACTGGAGGTGGGTGGGATACTTGCGGATGACATGGGCCTGGGCAAAACCTTGCAGACCCTGGCGCACATCCTCACCGAAAAAAACGCAGGGCGCCTTGATCGGCCGTGCATGGTCGTGATGCCTACCAGCCTGATTCCGAACTGGCTCGATGAAGCCGCGCACTTCACCCCGCAGTTGAGAGTGCAGGCACTTTATGGCGCGGGGCGTAAGAAACATTTCGCCAACCTGAATGACTACGACCTGCTGCTGACCACCTACGCCCTGCTGCCCAAGGACATTGAACAGCTCGCCGCCCTGCCCTTGCACGTCTTGATCCTGGATGAAGCGCAGTACATCAAGAACCCGTCCAGCAAGGCGGCCCAGGCCGCACGCGAGCTGAATGCACGCCAGCGCCTGTGCCTGAGCGGCACTCCATTGGAAAACCACCTGGGTGAGCTGTGGTCGCTGTTCCACTTCCTGTTGCCGGGTTGGCTGGGCGACGTGAAGAGCTTCAACCGTGATTACCGCGTGCCCATTGAAAAGCGTGCCAGCGATGTGCGATTGCAGCACCTCAACGGTCGGATCAAACCCTTCCTGCTCCGCCGCACCAAGGAACAAGTGGCAACCGAACTGCCACCCAAAACCGAAATCATCCACTGGGTCGACCTCAACGAGGCCCAGCGCGACGTGTACGAAACCATGCGCCTGGCCATGGATAAAAAGGTCCGCGACGAGATCACCCGCAAGGGCGTGGCCCGCAGCCAGATCATCATCCTCGAAGCCCTGCTCAAACTGCGCCAGGTGTGCTGCGACTTGCGCCTTGTCAACGACGCCACCCTGCCCGCCCGTGGCAGCAGCTCGGGCAAGCTCGACAGCCTGATGGACATGCTCGACGAGCTGTTTGCCGAAGGCCGCCGGATCCTGCTGTTCTCACAGTTCACCTCGATGCTGAGCCTGATCGAGGCCGAACTGAAAAAGCGCGGCATTGCCTACGCCCTGCTGACCGGCCAGACCCGGGATCGACGTACACCGGTGAAGGATTTCCAGAGCGGTAAGTTGCAGATCTTTTTAATCAGTCTGAAGGCTGGCGGCGTGGGCTTGAACCTGACCGAAGCCGACACGGTTATCCACTACGACCCCTGGTGGAACCCAGCCACGGAAAACCAGGCCACCGACCGTGCATACCGCATCGGGCAGGAAAAGCCGGTGTTCGTGTACAAGATGATTGCCCGGGGCACGGTAGAGGAGAAAATCCAGCACTTGCAGAAGGAGAAGTCCGATCTGGCTGCGGGCGTGCTGGATGGGCGAACCACGGGGGATTGGCAGTTGGGCAATGAGGAGATTGAAGCGTTGTTTGCGCCGTTGCCCAATAAGCAAGAAAAGCGCTGACTGTTCGGCCGCCTTCGCGAGCAAGCCCGCTCCCACACCTGACTGTATTCACAAATCAAAATGTGGGAGCTGGCTTGCCTGCGATGGCCGCGCTTCGGTTTTCAGTCGATCAACTGCGCATCGCGCAACGCAGTAAGCGCTGTCAGCCAACGCGGGTCCTGCCTATAGTCCGTCGAGGCAACCGCCTGCCCACGCATACGCGCAATCCGCGCCGATGGCGTGACCTTCATCCGCTGTGCTGCACTCAGCGCCAGCTCGGCCGCCGCACGGTCATTGCACACCAAGCCCATGTCACAACCGGCGGTCAGCGCCGCTTCGATACGGCTGGCCGCATCGCCGACCACATGGGCGCCGGCCATGGACAGGTCATCGCTGAAGATTACCCCGTCAAACTGCAACTCACCGCGCAGGATATCCTGCAACCAGCGACGCGAAAAACCTGCAGGCTGGGCATCGACCTGCGGGTAGATGACGTGCGCCGGCATCACGGCGGCCAATTGCTTGCTCAGGCGTGCGAAAGGCACCAGGTCATTGGCGCGAATCTGCTCCAGGCTGCGTTCATCATTGGGAATGGCGACGTGGGAATCGGCCTCGGCCCAACCATGGCCAGGGAAGTGCTTGCCGGTGGCGGCCATGCCGGCGCTGTTCATGCCACGGATAAAGGCACCCGCGAGCACGGCAGCGCGCTCGGGGTCGCCTTCGAAAGCACGGGTGCCGACCACGGCGCTGCGCTGGTAGTCGAGGTCCAGCACGGGGGCAAAACTCAGGTCCAGGCCCACCGCCAGCACCTCGGTGGCCATGATCCAGCCGCACTGTTCGGCCAGGTATTCAGCGTTGGGGTTATCCGCCAGCGCACGCATGGCCGGCAGGCGCACGAAGCCTTGGCGCAGACGCTGCACGCGACCGCCCTCCTGGTCCACGGCCAACAGCAAGTCCGGGCGCACTGCACGAATCGCGGCGCTCAACTCGCGAACCTGGCGCGGGTGCTCGATATTGCGCGCAAAAATAATCAGGCCGCCCACTTCCGGTTGGCGCAACAGATGACGATCCTCGGCCGTGAGCCAGGTACCGGCGACGTCGACCATCAAAGAACCTTGCAGGGCAGCAGTCATAAACCTTCCTTAAATAACGCACACAACCCGTCGTCCTTGCCAGGCACGGCAAGGACGACGGGTTGCGAATAAATAGCTGAAAATCGGCATGGCGGCTAGCTTAGCGGATGCAAGCGGCCGCGCCCACCCGCAGCGATCAAACCTTGGCGGCGACCGGTACGGCTTTGCTGCGTGGGCGCAACTGGGCGGCGGCCATGGCAGGGTCGCTGACGCCGGTTTCGGCGCGCATGCCAGCGGCAAGGAACGGCACCATCAGGCGCATGACTTGCTCGATGGACGTGTTCACACCGAAATCGGTCTCGGCAATTGCCCGCAGCGCCTTGATACCCGACATGCTGAAAGCTGCGGCACCGAGCATGAAATGCACACGCCAGAACAGCTCGATAGGTGGAATACGCGGGGCCGCTTCGTTGACCAACAGCATATAGCGGCGGAACACCTTGCCGTACATGTCTTCCAGGTAGCGGCGCAAGTGGCCCTGGCTCTGGCTGAACGCCAGGCCCAGCAGGCGCATGAAGATCGACAGGTCGTTGCCGCTGCGAGGCTGCACGACCAAGGCTTGCTCCACGAGGATTTCCAGCAGCTCTTCCAGGCTCGGCTTGTGATCGGCCTTGGCCTGGCGGCGTTCCAGCTCACGGTCGAGGCTTGTGCAGAACGGGCCCAGAAAGCGTGAGAACACCGCCTGGATCAGGGCCTTTTTCGAGCCGAAGTGGTAATTCACAGCGGCCAGGTTGACCCCAGCCTTGCTGGTGATCAGGCGCAATGAAGTTTCAGCAAATCCTTTTTCCGCGAACAATTGCTCGGCAGCATCGAGAATGCGTTCAACGGTTTCCGACTGGGCCATGGCTACTCCGCCTGACAAACACTTGTTTGAAACATACGTTTCAGAGTGTGTCTTGTCAAGCCTGCGGGTCCGCTTTGCGGCTGGTCAGTCATCTGATTCGTCGCTATTTAATCACATCCTTGCAGCTGTGTAGGCAGCGCCGCTTCTGCTCTGTAGGACGGCTGATGGATGACCGTCCAGCGGGGCCACTAAAAAGGATGATTGCCAAGCGCAGTTCACTGTATATAATCCCAGTCACTGTATAAAAAGACAGAGCGATCAACATGCTAAAACTGACGCCACGCCAAGCTGAGATTCTGGCTTTTATCAAGCGCTGCCTTGATGACAATGGTTACCCGCCTACCCGTGCGGAGATTGCCCTGGAACTGGGGTTCAAGTCCCCGAACGCCGCCGAGGAACACCTCAAGGCCCTCGCTCGCAAAGGTGCGATCGAGATGACCCCGGGTGCTTCGCGAGGTATTCGCATCCCTGGCTTCGAAGCCAAGGCCGACGAGTCGACATTGCCGATCATCGGTCGCGTCGCCGCAGGTGCGCCGATCCTGGCGCAGCAGCACGTCGAGGAATCCTGCAACATCAACCCGACCTTCTTCCACCCTCGCGCCGACTACCTGTTGCGTGTGCACGGCATGAGCATGAAGGACGTGGGCATCTTCGACGGCGACCTGCTGGCCGTGCATACCACCCGCGAAGCCCGCAATGGCCAGATCGTCGTGGCCCGTATCGGCGACGAGGTCACGGTCAAACGCTTCAAGCGCGAAGGCAGCAAGGTCTGGCTCCTGGCCGAAAACCCTGAGTTTGCCCCGATCGAAGTCAACCTGAAAGACCAGGACCTGGTGATCGAAGGCTTGAGTGTCGGCGTCATTCGCCGCTAAAGGAGGCATCATGCAGCTCGTGCACACCCCACAACATACACAACTGTCGCTGTTCGAGGCCTTCATGGCCCAGCCCCTTGCGCCAATCCTCAAGGAAACGGTCGAAGCCCCCTGGGGCGGCGAACCTGAGGCGTTCAGTGAACTGTCGTTGCGCGGTGCGGCTGAGAGCTGCCTGAACCTGCTGGCACCTATCCTGCGCGAATTGAGCGAAGATCAGGACGCCCGCTGGCTGACACTGATCGCCCCGCCCGCCAGCCTCACCCAGGCCTGGCTGCGGGACGCTGGGCTCAACCGTGAGCGTATCCTGTTGCTGCAACCACGCGGCGCGCAAAGTGCCCAGCAGCTAACCTGCGAAGCCTTGCGCCTGGGCCGCAGCCATACGGTGGTGAGCTGGTTGAACCCGCTGAATGCCAGCGCCAAGCAGCAACTGATCAGTGCTGCGCGCACGGGTGATGCACAGAGTTTGAATATTCGATTGGGGTAATGATGGCGCGCCACAGAAGCAGCCGTCACAAAGGACTCAGTGAAGAACGCGCGGCCCTTCATCTTTCTCCGGCTCGCCTTCAGCAAGGCGACCTGCCATCTGCACGCCCACGCTCAACATGGCTTTAGCCACTTCGACGTGCTGGCCTTGCAGGAAGACCTTGGCGTCTTCGGAGAAATCCAGAATAACCAGAGAACCCTCGTCCTCCGCCCGGCGCAGTTCGATTCGGCCGTCAGGCAGTTCAACAATTTCCAGAAAGGACGTTGGCATAAAAGTCTGTTCTCCACGAAAGGCCTGGGATTATATCAGTCATCCACCCAGCCTCGCAGGGGATATGGACAGGTTTGTTTACGGTGTGATGAATGGCGCCCTAGGGAACACGCGTCTCTATGTGGGAGCTGGCTTGCCTGCGATGGCGGAGTATCAGCGCATAATCAGCAAACTAACCCACCGCTATCGCAGCATAAGTACCTATACAACTTTGCAGGCTAAAGCAGCCAACGGTAACCACGATGCGAAGCGAGTAGCTTTTGATCTGCTTTTGATCTTGATCTCAGGCGCCCCGTTAAACCACGCTGGCATTCCGGCTTTCCACAGTGACCCGCCGTCAGGCGGAGCCCTAAGTGGCCGTTGCCGCAGGAATGAATATGTACTCGGTATAACAGGGTCGCCTGTCAGGCCGCCATCGCAGGCAAGCCAGCTCCCACAGGTTGAACGCGGGGCATCAGATCGATAGGTGTCGGCTGGCAGGCCGTCATCGCAGGCAAGCCAGCTTCCACATTTGCTTAGTGCAACCCCTTCAGCACTCGTTGAGCCCTTCACGAAAACGCAGCGCCATCTTTTTCAGCTCCTGGCGCCAGCCTTCCAACTCCTCACGGCTCAAAGGCTTAGGCTCATCCTGCTCCAAGGCCACGGCGACGATCAGCGGCTGGGTGACATCACCTTTGGGCACATGGGGAATACGCGGCGGTTGAAACATATCCGCATGGGCTTTGAGCAGCCGTGCCACCCAACTGTCGGGGCTTTGGGCCATTTCCACCAGTTCGGCCAACTCGGGGATCGCCATTGAATCCAGCACTTCACGATTCATGATCATTTCTGCACGCGGCGCACCGGCCTGGGGTAGGCGGTAGAACCCGGCGATCTCATGGCACAGCCCCAGCAAGGCACCGTACAGGTGGAACAACGCCGCTTCGCGCCCCGCCTGTACCAGCGCGATGGCGTTCATCTCTTTCCCTTCCTCGGCACGGCCAAGGGCCTCCAGGGATAAACCCGCGAAGTAAATTTTCTGATTGGTACGGGTATAGAGTTCGTTGGCCATGACGGCAATCTCCACAACGAATAGGCGTGATGCTGGCTGTGTAGGAGCGAGCTTGCTCGCGAAAAACTTCCAGGCACCGCAGGGTGCCAGGTTTCCCGCGTTTTCGTTAACGATCTTCGCGAGCAAGCTCGCTCCTACAGTAAGCAAAAGCCGTCTATACAGACGGCTTTTGGCGTTAACAGACTAGCGGATCAAGCGCCCTGGCGCTTGTCCTCGACCTTCCACTTGCCGCCGTCGTAGAACGCTTTCCAGCCAGTAGGCTTGCCGTCCACTTCGGTCTGCACGTACTGCTCCTTGGTCTTGCGGCTGTAACGGATCACGGCTGGGCGACCATCCGGGTCCTTTTTCGGCGCTTCACACAGGAAGTGGTACTTCGGATCGATCTCGTCCTTGTGCGGCACGATCTCCATCACCAGTGGTGCACGGGTCTCGCGGTTTTTCGGGAACTGGCTCGCAGCCAGGAACAGCCCCGAAGCGCCGTCACGCAGGATGTAGGTGTCGTTGACCTTCTCGCACTTGAGCTCAGGCATCTTCACCGGGTCCATCTTCGGCGGCGCCGCATCACCGCTTTTCAGCAGCTTTCGGGTGTTCTTGCAGGTTGGGTTGGTGCACCCGAAGAACTTGCCGAAACGGCCAGTCTTGAGCTGCATCTCGCTGCCGCACTTGTCGCATTCCAGGCTCGGGCCTTCATAGCCCTTGATGCGATAGGTGCCCTCTTCGATCTCGTAGCCGTTGCAATCCGGGTTGTTACCACAGATGTGCAGCTTGTGCTTCTCGTCCAGCAGGTAGGCGTCCATCGCCGTGCTGCAGATCGGGCAGCGGTGCTTGCCACGCAGCACCAGCGACTCGGACTCACCCTCGTCGTCAGCCGCGATTTCATCGCCCGGCACCAGGTTGACGGTCGCCTTGCAGCGCTCTTTGGGCGGCAGGCTGTAGCCCGAGCAACCGAGGAACACGCCGGTGGAGGCGGTACGAATCTGCATCGGTCGACCGCAGGTAGTGCACGGAATATCCGTCATCACCGGCTGGTTGGCGCGCATCCCGTTCTCGGGGTTCTCGGCCACTTCAAGCTTTTTCTTGAAGTCGCCGTAGAACTCATCCAGCACGTTTTTCCAGTCGCGTTCGCCCTGGGCCACGTCATCGAGGTTCTCTTCCATGCCGGCAGTGAAGCCGTAATCCATCAAGTTGGAGAAACTCTCCGACAGACGCTCGGTGACGATGTCACCCATCTTTTCCGAATAGAAACGACGGTTATGCAGCGCAACGTAGCCACGGTCCTGGATGGTGGAGATGATTGCCGCGTAGGTCGACGGACGACCGATACCGCGCTTCTCCATCTCTTTCACCAGGCTGGCTTCGGAATAACGCGCCGGCGGCTTGGTGAAGTGCTGGGACGGGTCGAGCTTGATCAGCTTCAGCGTGTCGCCCTGGGCCATGTCCGGCAGCACATCATCATCGCCAGGCTTGGCGATCTGCGGCATCACACGGGTGTAGCCATCGAACTTGAGGATACGGCCCTTGGCACGCAGCTCGAAATCGCCCGCGCCCACGCTGACGGTAGTAGACAGGTATTGCGCCGGCAGCATCTGGCAAGCCAGGAACTGGCGCCAGATCAGCTCGTAGAGGCGCTCAGCGTCGCGCTCCATGCCGCTCAGCTTGGCAGGCGTGGTGTTGGCGTCGGAAGGACGAATCGCTTCGTGTGCCTCTTGTGCGCCTTCCTTACTGCTGTAGACGTTCGGCTTCTCCGGCAGGTAGGTCTTGCCGAATTCGCTTTCAATATAGGTACGCGCCATCGCCACCGCGTCTTGCGACAGGTTGGTGGAGTCCGTACGCATATACGTGATGTAGCCAGCCTCATACAGACGCTGGGCCATCATCATGGTCTTCTTCACCCCGAAGCCCAAACGGTTGCTCGCGGCCTGTTGCAGGGTGGAGGTGATGAACGGCGCCGACGGCTTGCTGCTGGTCGGTTTGTCTTCACGCTTGACGATGCTGTAGCTGGAGGCCTTGAGCTTCTCCAGCGCGGCCATGGCCTGGGCTTCGTTCAGCGGCTTGAAGGCTTCGCCTTTTTCACGGGCCACTTCAAAGCGCACATTGGCGCCCTTGGCAGTGCCGAGGTCGGCGTGGACTTCCCAGTATTCTTCAGGGATGAACGCACGGATCTCGCGCTCACGCTCAACCACCAGCTTGACCGCTACCGATTGCACACGGCCGGCGGACAGGCCACGGGCGATCTTCGCCCACAGCAGTGGCGAGACCATGTAGCCGACGACGCGGTCGAGGAAGCGACGGGCCTGCTGGGCGTTGACACGGTCGATGTCCAACTCGCCCGGCTTGGAGAAGGCTTCCTGGATGGCTTTCTTGGTGATTTCGTTGAACACCACGCGCTTGTAGCGGCTGTCATCACCGCCGATGGCTTCGCGCAGGTGCCAGGCAATGGCTTCCCCTTCGCGGTCCAAGTCCGTCGCGAGATAGATGGTGTCAGCATCTTTGGCGAGCCGGCGCAGCTCTTCGATGACCTTTTCCTTGCCCGGAAGGATTTCGTACTTGGCCTTCCAGCCATGGTCCGGGTCCACACCCATGCGCGAAACCAGTTGCTTGCGCGCTTTTTCTTTAGGCGTGAGTACCGGACCTTCGCCCGCGGCGGCCTTGCCGCGCTTGGCGGCAGGCTCCTTGCTGGCGCTAGCCGAACCGCTGGTGGGCAGGTCTCGGATATGGCCGATACTCGACTTCACCACGTACTCGTTGCCCAAGTACTTGTTGATGGTCTTGGCCTTAGCCGGGGATTCCACAATGACCAGCGATTTGCCCATGGATCGGAAAATTCCTGAATTCGAGAAGTGAAAGGCAGTTGGCGCCTGACGCGGCAACGCTATATATAGTGGCAACCGGATGAGGTCAAGCGCAGCATTCTGCGCGACCTGCCGTTATTGCCCTGTAAAAAGACTGGGTTCGGCCGTGACCAAAGCAAAGCGTGGGACCTGCTCGCCGTCAACTTCGACGGTCTCCAGGAACATGCTCAAAGGGCGTACCCAAAAGCCGTATTCGCCATACAGTGCTTGGTAAAACACCACTTCTTCTTCGGTTTCAGAGTGGCGCGCCACGCTGAAAACACGGTACTGCGGCCCCTTGTAATGCTGGTAGAGCCCTGGTTCGACTTTCATGCTCTGGCCCTCATGCGAAATTTGTTGAAAAAAAATATTTAAAAGTTCCAAAAAACAAAAACCGGGGCACTGGGCCCCGGCTTCCGTCAACCGAACGTTTAGACGCGTTCGAAGACGGTAGAGATGCCTTGGCCGAGACCAATGCACATGGTAGCAACCCCAAGGTTGCCGCCATTTTGCTTCATCACGTTAAGCAAAGTGCCAGAGATACGCGCACCGGAGCAACCGAATGGGTGGCCCAGGGCAATCGCACCGCCGTGCAGGTTAACCTTCTCGTTCATCTTGTCGAGTACTTTCAAATCTTTCAGCACTGGCAAGGCCTGTGCGGCGAAAGCTTCGTTGAGCTCGAAGAAGTCGATATCGGAGATGGAAAGGCCTGCGCGCTTCAAGGCTTTCTGTGTGGCCGGTACTGGACCATAGCCCATGATCGCCGGATCCACACCCGCCACTGCCATCGAACGAATCACGGCCAGCGGCTGGATACCCAGGTCCTGGGCACGCTGCGCCGACATCACGATCATGCACGAAGCACCATCGGTGATTTGCGAGGAAGTACCGGCTGTCACGGTGCCGCCCTTTGGATTGAAGGCTGGCTTGAGGGCCGCCAGGCTTTCCAGGGTAGTGTCCGGACGAATGGTTTCGTCGTAGTCGAACAGTTTCAGGAAACCATTCTCGTCGTAGCCGTTCATCGGGATGATTTCATCCTTGAACTTGCCTTCCACCGTCGCCTTGTGGGCGAGCTGGTGGGAGCGCAGGCCGAAGGCGTCTTGGGCTTCACGGGTGATGCCGTGCATTTTGCCAAGCATTTCCGCGGTAAGGCCCATCATGCCCGAGGCTTTCGCCGCGTAGAGGGACATGTGCGGGTTAGGATCGACGCCGTGCATCATGCTGACGTGGCCCATGTGCTCCACGCCGCCGACCACGAACACATCGCCGTTGCCGGTCATGATCGCTTGCGCAGCGGTGTGCAGCGCGCTCATCGACGAACCACACAGACGGCTGACGGTCTGGCCGGCCGCAGTGTGCGGGATCTGGGTCATCAACGACGCCATGCGCGCGATGTTCCAGCCCTGCTCCAGGGTCTGGTTGACGCAGCCCCAGATCACATCCTCGACTTCGTTCGGGTCGACCTTGGTGTTGCGCTCCAGCACTTTGCTGATCAGGTGCGCCGACATGTCTTCGGCGCGGGTGTTGCGGTGCATGCCGCCCTTGGAGCGGCCCATCGGCGTACGACCGAAGTCGACAATCACGACGTCTCTTGGATTCAAGCTCATAAATATTCTCGCTCTAGTCGATTGGGCGCTTAACCGAAGAAGCTCTGGCCATTCTTGGCCATTTCACGCAGCTTCGCGGTCGGGTGGTACAGCGGGCCCAAATCAGCGTATTTGTCAGCCAGGGCAACGAACTCGGCCACACCGATCGAATCGATGTAACGCAACGCGCCACCACGGAATGGAGGGAAACCAATACCGTACACCAGGCCCATATCGGCTTCGGCGGCGGTTTCAACGATGCCGTCTTCCAGGCAACGCACGGTTTCCAGGCACAGGGCGATCATCATCCAGTTGATGATGTCTTCGTCGGACACCTCACGCTGTTCGTAGATGACCGGAGCGAGCACTTCGTGCACCGACGGGTCGGCCACTTTCTTCTGCTTGCCCTTCTTGTCGGCCTCGTAGGCGTAGAAGCCCTTGCCATTCTTCTGGCCCAGGCGCTTGGCCTCGTACAGCGCGTCGATCGCCGAGCGGCGGTCGTCTTTCATGCGGTCCGGGAAGCCTTCAGCCATGACGTCGCGACCGTGGTGGCCGGTGTCGATACCGACCACGTCCATCAGGTACGCCGGGCCCATGGGCCAGCCGAACTTCTCCATGACCTTGTCGATGCGCACGAAGTCCACACCGGCGCTGACCAGCTTGGCGAAACCGCCAAAGTACGGGAACAGCACGCGGTTGACCAAGAAGCCCGGGCAATCGTTGACGACGATCGGGTTCTTGCCCATTTTCTTGGCGTAGGCAACGGTGGTGGCAACGGCCAGCTCGCTGGACTTCTCGCCACGGATCACTTCTACCAGCGGCATCATGTGCACCGGGTTGAAGAAGTGCATGCCGACGAAGTTTTCCGGACGCTTGAGGGCCTTGGCCAACAGCGAGATGGAAATGGTCGAGGTGTTAGAAGCCAGGATGGTGTCATCTTTGACCTGGGCTTCCACTTCAGCCAGTACCGCCTGCTTGACCTTCGGGTTTTCGACAACCGCTTCGACCACCAGGTCGACGTGGCCGAAATCACCGTAGGACAGCGTAGGACGAATGCCGTTGAGCACTTCAGCCATTTTTGCAGCGGTCATGCGACCTTTATCAACGCGGCCCACCAGCAGCTTGGCCGCTTCGGCCAGGCCCTGTTCGATACCGTGCTCGTTGATATCTTTCATCAGGATCGGCGTGCCTTTGGACGCCGATTGATAGGCGATACCGCCGCCCATGATACCGGCGCCGAGTACGGCGGCCTGTTTCACGTCCTTGGCGATTTCGTCGTAGGCCTTGGCCTTTTTCTTCAGTTCCTGATCGTTCAGGAACAGGCCGATCAGGCTCTGGGCCGCCGAGGTTTTCGCCAGTTTGACGAAGCCTGCCGCTTCCACTTCCAGGGCTTTGTCGCGACCAAAGTTCGCGGCCTTCTGGATGGTCTTGATCGCTTCAACCGGCGCCGGGTAGTTCGGGCCGGCCTGGCCTGCCACGAAACCTTTGGCGGTTTCGAACGACATCATCTGTTCGATGGCGTTGAGCTTAAGTTTTTCCAGCTTCGGCTGACGCTTGGCCTTGTAGTCAAATTCGCCGCTGATGGCGCCTTTGATCAGGTTCAGCGCGGCTTCGGCCAGTTTGTCGGGGGCCACCACAGCGTCGACGGCACCGACTTTCAGCGCGTCTTCAGCCTTGTTTTCCTTGCCGGCGGCGATCCATTCGATCGCGTTGTCGGCACCGATCAGGCGCGGCAGGCGCACGGTACCGCCAAAGCCTGGGTAGATACCCAGCTTGACTTCCGGCAGGCCGATCTTGGCCGTCGCGGACATGACACGGAAGTCTGCCGCCAGGCACATTTCCAGGCCGCCGCCCAACGCGATGCCGTTGATGGCAGCAACAGTCGGCACGTTGAGGTCTTCGAAATCGCTGAAGATCTTGTTGGCTTCGAGGTTGCCAGCCACCAGCTCGGCATCGGGCAGCTTGAAGTTGTCGACGAATTCGGTGATGTCAGCGCCGACGATAAACACGTCCTTGCCGCTGGAGACGATCACGCCCTTGACCGAAGCATCTGCTTTGATGGTGTCTACGGCCTGACGCAGTTCGTTCAGGGTTAGACGGTTGAACTTGTTGACGGACTCACCCTTGAGGTCGAATTTGAGTTCGACGATGCCACTTTCAAGAGCCTTAACCGTGATGGCTTTACCTTCGTAAATCATCAACTGATCTCCACGATATGGAAGCTGAACAGTACACACTGGACGCTGGTCTCTGGTTTGACATTGACAGTTGAATCAATGCTCACGCCAATCCGCCAGGCACACCCGCCAGTGCGATAGTCGGGTTTTGTATGAGTCGTCTGACAGGCAAACGCTCAATTCATACGCCCGTTTGATTTGGGTACGCCACCTTCATCCAATTCCGAGCAATTGTCAATCGCTCCAAAGGCTAGGAAAAACGCGACTTTCCAGTCATTTCAGAACCCGGCCCATAGGCTCGCCACCCGTCAATATTCAAATATTCACAGGATCAATAATGGAAAGGATGTGGGAAAAGGCTGTACAGAAAGCAATACACGACTAGGCTAGCGGCAATGTGCAGATTTACCGGCCTGCCTGGCCACCTCCAGCCCGATGATGATGTCGGGCTTTTTATTGCCTGGCTTTCCTGTAGGAGCGAGCTGGCTCGCTCCTACAGAGCTTGGGTCAGGCCAGGGCCTTGAGCAGCGTATCAATATCTTTCAGCACGCTTGCGTCGCCCTTTTCGCCCCAATACAGAGCAATCATCTGTTTGTCGGCCTCGACCTTATAGACGTTTGCCGGCAGCGTTGCAAAATGCGGCAACAACTTCTCATCCACACAGGGTTCACGCCACTGATTGACCCATAGCCCCGGCTCCAGCTGCCAGTAGCTCCACGTTGCGGGCGCGCTGCCGCGTCGTGGCCGGCAATACTGCGCACAGGGGCTCGGCGGCTCCTGCTTGAGCCAGTGCGGCCATTCCTGAGGCGCCAACTGCATGGCCAGGCCGATGCGGCGTGCCTCCATGCGCAGGGCCATACGCCCACTCTGCTGGCGCGAAGGTCGCAGCCATACCAGGGGGCTCAAAACCACCGCAAGGATTGACACCACTATCCAGACCGTCATATGTGTACTCCCGAATTTCTAGATGAGCGGATTTGATCTGCGGCAACCCCATCCGCTTGAAAGCAGCCATACTGAACTTATTGCAGTCCTCTGGAGGAACGCCTCATGCCCTACGAACATATTCTGGTCGCTGTCGACCTGACCGAAGAGTGCGATCCAGTGATCAAGCGCGCACAGGAATCCGCGATTGCCAATGGCGCCAAACTGTCGTTGGTACACATCGTCGAGCCCATGGCCATGGCCTTTGGTGGTGACGTGCCGATGGACCTTTCCCAGCTGCAGCAACAACAATTTGACCAGGCCAAGGAGCGCCTTGACCGTTTGATTCTCAAATACCCGCACCTGAAAAAGGAAGACTGCCACCTGACATACGGCCAACCGCGCCAGGAAATTCACCACCTGGCCAAGGAAAAGGCTTGCGACTTGATCGTGGTGGGTAGCCATGGTCGTCACGGTTTGGCGTTGTTGCTGGGCTCGACCGCCAATGATGTATTGCACGGCGCGCCGTGCGATGTATTGGCCGTCAAACTGATAAAGAGTCCGTAAGACCGATAAAGGTCTAATGTGGGAGCTGGCTTGCCTGCGATAGCGGTGTATCAGCCACCCGATGCATCAACTGACAGACTGCTATCGCAGGTAAGCCAGCTCCCACAGTTGAATCGCATTCCATATTAAAAAGCCCGGCGCTCATAGAAGAGTGCCGGGCTTTTTTATTGCGGGTCGATCAGTCAGGCATCCAACTCGGCCCAACGCTCAACCAAGGCTTCCAGCTCCTGGTTCAGCGTCTCCAGAGAGGCGATGACCTTGGCGGTTTCTGCCGCAGGACGCAGGTAGAAGCCGGCATCAGCCATTTCCGCTTCCACCGCAGCAATCTGCTGTTCCTTGGCGTCGATATCACCTGGCAAAGCTTCCAGCTCGCGCTGCAACTTGTAGCTGAGCTTCTTCTTGGCAGGCGCAGCTTCAGCAGCCGCTGCAGGCGCCTGCGCAGCGACCGGAGCCACCACCGCCGTGTTCAGGTCGGCCTTGCCCGACTTGCTCTCGGTCACGCCCAGCAAGCGCGGCGAGCCGCCCTGACGCAGCCAGTCCTGATAACCGCCCACGTATTCGCGCACCTTGCCTTCGCCTTCGAAAACCAGGGTGCTGGTGACCACGTTGTCGAGGAATTCCCGGTCGTGGCTGACCATCAGCACGGTGCCGTTGAAGGTCAGCAAGACCTCTTCCAGCAGTTCCAGGGTTTCCACGTCGAGGTCGTTGGTCGGTTCGTCGAGCACCAGCAGGTTGGCCGGCTTGCTGAACAGCTTGGCCAGCAGCAGGCGCGCACGCTCACCCCCCGACAGCGCCTTGACCGGCGTGCGCGCACGTTGCGGGCTGAACAGGAAGTCGCCCAGGTAGCTGAGTACGTGGCGGCTCTGGCCGTCGATGTCGATAAAGTCGCGACCTTCGGCGACGTTGTCGATCACGGTCTTTTCCAGGTCCAACTGGTGGCGCAACTGGTCAAAGTAGGCCACGTCGATGCGAGTGCCCTCTTCCACCTTGCCGCTGGTCGGTTGCAGACCGCTGAGCATCAGCTTGAGCAAGGTGGTCTTGCCGGTACCGTTGGCGCCCAACAGGCCAATACGGTCGCCGCGCTGCAGGACCATGGAGAAGTCCTTGATCAGGAACGGGCCGTCCGGGTGATGGAAGCTGACGTTCTCCAGCACCATCACTTGCTTGCCCGACTTGTCGGCAGTATCGAGCTGGATATTGGCCTTGCCGGTACGCTCGCGGCGCTCACTGCGCTCCACGCGCAAGGCTTTCAAGGCACGCACGCGGCCTTCGTTACGGGTGCGACGGGCCTTGATGCCCTGGCGGATCCAGACTTCTTCCTGGGCCAGCTTCTTGTCGAACAGCGCGTTGGCGGTTTCTTCGGCCGCCAGGGCGGCTTCCTTATGCACCAGGAAGCTGGCGTAGTCGCCGTTCCAGTCGATCAGGCCGCCACGGTCCAGCTCGAGGATGCGCGTAGCCAGGCTCTGCAGGAAAGCACGGTCGTGCGTGATAAACAGCACGGCGCCCTGGAAGTCCTTGATGGCTTCTTCAAGCCAGGCGATGGCGCCGATGTCCAGGTGGTTGGTCGGTTCGTCGAGCAGCAGCAGGTCCGGCTCGGACACCAGGGCCTGGGCCAGCAGCACACGGCGACGCCAGCCGCCGGACAATTCGGCGAGGGTCTTGTCTGCCGGCAGTTGCAGGCGGCTCAGGGTGCTGTCCACCAGTTGCTGCAAGCGCCAGCCGTCACGGGCTTCGAGGTCTTGCTGGACGTGCATCAGTTTGTCCAGGTCTTCTTCGGTGACGCAGTTCTGTGCCAGGTGATGGTATTGCGCGAGCAACTCGCCAACACCGTCCAGGCCTTCGGCTACCACGTCGAACACTGTCCGTCCGTCGGCCACCGGCAATTCTTGCGGCAATTCGCCGATCTTGAGGCCCGGGGCACGCCAGACAGAGCCGTCATCGGGCTTCTGGTCGCCTTTTACCAGCTTCATCATGCTGGACTTGCCGGTGCCGTTGCGGCCGATGATGCACACCCGCTCACCACGGGCGATCTGCCAGGACACCTTGTCCAACAACGGCATGGCGCCGAAAGCAAGGGACACATCGCTGAATTTGAGCAGGGTCATACGCTTCTCCAAAAACTGGGCGCGCATTCTACCTGATGTGAGGGTGGGATGCGGTCGGCATTTTCTCTATTGACACGTTCTGTAGGACATTTCCGGCGAACTTGAACGAACCAGCCGGCAAAGCTTTCGCGGGCCGCTGGCAAAAGGCTAAGCTAGGGGCAATCAGTGTCGGCAGTGCCGGTGCTAGTCGTGATTTCTCTGCACGGACGTCTCATGCGCAGTCGCCTTTTCAACTTTTTATCTTGTCTGCTTCTTTCCGCCACTGCCGTTCAATCCGCCCAGGCGGTGGACCTCACCACTCAACGCCAGTATTACGATCAAGCCAAACGTGCCTTGGCCAAGGGCGACAGCGGCCCCTATATGCAATACAGCCAGGCCCTGGCCGATTACCCGCTCACGCCCTACCTGGCCTACGACGAACTGACCGCGCGCCTGAAAACCGCAAGTAACGAGGAAATCGAACAATTCCTCGCCAAACACGGCGACTTGCCCCAGGCCAACTGGATGAAACTGCGTTGGCTGCGCTGGCTGGCCGAACGCGGCGATTGGCAAACTTTTGAAAAGTACTACGACACCAAGCTCAATTTCGTCGAGCTGGATTGCCTGCATGGCCAGTACCAGCTCAGCCACAATCTCAAGGCTGAAGGCTACAAGACCGCCGAAAAATTGTGGATGACCGGCAAATCCCAGCCCGCCGCGTGTGACGCCACGTTTGGCCAGTGGGCCGCTGCCGGCCAGCTCACCGAGCAGAAGATCTGGGAGCGCACCAAGCTCGCCGCCGAAGCGCGTAACTACGCGCTGGCCAATAGCCTGGTGAAAACCCTACCCACCCTCGGCGCCCAAGGCCGCTTGATGGTGGATGTGGCGCAAAAGCCCGACATGCTCAGCGACCCGTCACGCTTCCAGCCGGCCACCGAGGCCATGTCTGACGCCGTGGGCCTGGGCCTGCGTCGCCTGGCGCGGCAGGATCCGGACAAAGCCATGTCGCTGCTCGACGGTTACGCCAGCAGCATGCACTTCTCCCGTGACGAAAAAGTCTCGATTGCCCGCGAGATCGGCTTGACCCTGGCCAAGCGCTTCGACCCGCGCGCACTGGAGGTCATGACCAAGTACGACCCCGAGTTACGCGACAATACGGTTTCCGAGTGGCGTCTGCGCCTGCTGTTGCGCCTAGCGCGCTGGGAAGACGCCTACCAGTTGACCCGCAAACTCCCACAAGACCTGGCCACCACCAACCGTTGGCGCTACTGGCAGGCACGCAGCCTGGAGCTGGCCGAGCCGAAAAACCCGCAGGCTTTGGTGCTATACAAAAACGTGGCCAAGGAGCGGGACTTCTACGGTTTCCTCGCTGCTGACCGCTCCAAAGCCCCTTACCAGTTGAACAACAAGCCGCTGGTGATGAGCCAGGCGCTGGTCAACAAGGTGCGCAATACCCCTGGGGTGCGGCGTGCCCTGGAATTCTACGCCCGTGGCCAGATCGTCGACGGTCGCCGCGAGTGGTACCACGTCAGCCGTCATTTCAACCGTGACGAGATGGTCGCCCAGGCCAAACTGGCCTACGACATGAAGTGGTACTTTCCGGCCATCCGCACCATCAGCCAGGCGCAGTACTGGGACGACCTGGACATCCGCTTCCCGATGGCCCACCGCGACACCCTGGTGCGCGAAGCCAAGGTACGTGGCCTGCACTCCAGCTGGATCTTTGCCATCACCCGTCAGGAAAGCGCGTTCATGGACGATGCCCGCTCCGGCGTCGGCGCCAGCGGCCTGATGCAACTGATGCCCGGCACCGCCAAGGAAACTGCACGCAAGTTCAGCATCCCCCTGGCCTCCCCGGCCCAGGTGCTGGACCCGGATAAAAACATCCAGCTCGGCGCTGCTTACCTGAGCCAGGTTCACAGCCAGTTCAACGGCAACCGCGTGCTCGCCTCCGCTGCCTACAACGCCGGCCCCGGCCGCGTGCGCCAATGGCTGCGCGGCGCAGACCACCTGAGTTTCGACGTGTGGGTGGAAAGCATCCCCTTCGACGAAACCCGCCAGTATGTGCAGAACGTGCTGTCTTATTCGGTGATCTACGGGCAGAAGCTCAACTCACCGCAGCCGTTGGTGGATTGGCATGAGCGGTACTTCGACGACCAATAAGGCTCTGAACCTGCTTCTAATGTGGGAGGGGGCTTGCCCCCGATTGCAGGCTGTCAGTCACACGTCTATTGCTGATCCGCCGCTATCGGGGGCAAGCCCCCTCCCACAGGTTCCGCACTGAACTGCAACGCCGCCAACCGCGCATACAGCGGATTGCTCGCAATCAACTGCTGATGCGTGCCCACCGCCACCAGCTTGCCCTGGTCCATCACCGCAATGCGGTCGGCATTCTTCACCGTGGCCAAACGGTGGGCGATCACCAGCGTGGTGCGCCCCTGCATCAGCTGCGGCAGCGCTTGCTGGATAAGGTGTTCACTCTGGGCGTCGAGGGCGCTGGTGGCTTCGTCCAGCAGCAGGATCGGCGCGTCGACCAGCAAGGCGCGAGCGATGGCCAGGCGTTGGCGCTGGCCGCCGGAGAGGCCCTGGCCACTTTCGCCGAGGTGGGTTTGGTAGCCGTCGGGCATTTGCAGGATGAAGTCGTGGGCGTGGGCAATACGCGCGGCGGCTTCCACCTGGGCGGTGGTGGCGGACGGGTTGCCGTAGCGGATGTTGTCCTCGACGCTGCCGAAGAACAACGCCGGGCTCTGGGACACCAGGGCGAAATGGCGCCGCAGGTCCAGGGGGTCTAGCTCGGTCAGCGGCTGGCCTTCGAGCAGGATTCGGCCTTGCTGGGGGTCGTAGAAGCGCAGCAGCAGATCGAAAATCGTCGACTTGCCCGCACCGGACGGCCCTACCAAGGCCAGGGTTTCGCCCGGGTTGATGGTCAGGTTCAAGCCGTCGATGGCATAGCTGTCCGGTCGCGAAGGATAGGAAAAGCGTAGGTCCTGCAGTTCCATGCGGCCACTGACCCGATCCGGCAAACGTACGCCGCCAGTGGCCGGCGCCTGGATCTCGTTGCCTGACTGCAACAGCTCACCGATACGCTCGGCTGCACCAAAGGCACGCTGCAACTCGCCAAGCACTTCGCTCAGGGTGCCGACGGCGCTGCCGACAATCAGGCTGTAGAACACGAACGCCGCCAGCTCACCGCCGGAAATGCGCCCGCTGATCACGTCCATGCCGCCCACCCAAAGCATCACGCCTACCGCACCGAGCACCAGCATGATCACCAGGGTGATCAGCCAGGAGCGCTGCAAGATGCGTTTACGTGCCGTGACAAAGGCGTCCTCGACGGTGACGGCAAAGCGTTGTTCGTCCTGAACCTGATGGTTATAGGCCTGCACGGTCTTAATCTGGCCCAAGGTCTCGGCGACATAGCTGCCAACGTCCGCGATACGGTCCTGGCTCAAACGCGACAGGCTGCGCACCCTGCGCCCGAAGATCAGAATCGGCGCTAGCACCAGCGGCAACGCCACCACTACGATGCTGGTGAGCTTGGGGTTAGTGATAAACAGCAATACGATGCCGCCGATCACCATCAGGGCGTTGCGCAGAAACAGCGACAGCGATGAGCCGATCACCGATTGCAGCAAGGTGGTGTCGGTGGTCAGCCGCGACTGGATTTCGGAGCTGCGGTTGTTCTCGTAGAAGCCTGGGTGCAGGTAGATCAGGTGGTTGAACACTTGCCGGCGAATATCGGCCACCACCCGCTCGCCAATCCACGACACCAGGTAAAACCGCGTGAAGGTGCCCACGGCTAGGCCGAGCACCAGCAGCATGAACAGGCCGATGGACTGGTTGAGCAAGTGCGGCGACTGAGTCATGAAGCCCTGGTCCACCAGCAGGCGTATGCCCTGCCCCATGGACAAGGTGATGCCAGCGGTGACGATCAGCGCCAGCAGTGCGCCAAGCGCCTGCCAACGGTAGGGCGCAATAAAGCGGCTGGCCAGGCGAATCGCACGGCGTTGACGGATGGAGAACATGGAAGGCATCACCCAATGAGGAGTCTGTACCTCAACATTGGGGGAACTTGCGCAAATAACAATGAGTCAGGTTAATTATGCCCG
This sequence comes from Pseudomonas sp. NFR02, assembly GCF_900119375.1. Lineage (NCBI taxonomy): Bacteria > Pseudomonadati > Pseudomonadota > Gammaproteobacteria > Pseudomonadales > Pseudomonadaceae > Pseudomonas > Pseudomonas sp. NFR02. The sequence goes on along the minus strand of NZ_FPJJ01000002.1, from coordinate 888,720 downwards.
CCGATGCAGGCCGCTAGAGGCTATCGGTCTAAGCCTGATCTGGAAATATGTACCGGTTTCTGGTGGACTGGGTGTTCAAACCGATGAGCGTGTAAGGAGTTGTAACAGCGCGTTCATGCGGGGGAATTAAAGTAGGTACACAACCTGATGAGGAGACAGGCCATGACCTTGCAAAATAGCAGCGACGCCAAGATTGAAGTGATCCGCCAGCCGCAGCAGCTGCCTTGCTCGTACATCGATGCCAAGGGCCGGGAAGTGCAGATTACCGAAGAAATGATCCAGCAAGCCTGCAGCGAGCTGGAACAGCGACTGGTCAAGCCTGCCCAGCAAGGCTGAAGCGCCCACGCTCTTTCAAACCCGGCCCAGGTGGCCGGGTTTTTTATGCCCCCTGTAGGAGCGAGCTTGCTCGCGAAAAACCTGAGGGCGCCGCGTTAAATCAGAAACGCTGCGTTATCGTTGACGTTTTTCGCGAGCAAGCTCGCTCCTACAGTTATAGGTGTTCGGCGCCCAGAGCAGCCACGATCTGCGACAGCACCGCCGACTCCCCCATGATGCGCACCTTCAAGCCATCGATCTCGCGACGTTCCGGGTAATGCTTGCGCAGCAGGTCAAAGGCCTGGCGCTGCTCCTGCACGGTACCTACCAGGCTGCGGCGGAAATCCGCATCGTCACGGCGTGGGTCGTACACACTGCGGCACAAGGTCGCCAGCGCCCAGGCCGGGTCAGTCGTAGCGTTAAGGTGCATCTCGGCCAGCCAGGGGGCCGGCAGCAAATCACTCAGCTGGATACTCGGCTCCTGGCCCAGGTGCGCACACAGCGCCTGGTAAATCTGCGCGGTGCCGCGCTGTTTGCCATCGAGGCTGTAGCCGGCGATATGGGGCGTGGCCAGCACGCACAGGTCTGCCAGCTCGACATCCACCTCGGGCTCGCCTTCCCACACGTCCAGCACCGCTTGCAGGTCTTCGCGCGCCAGCAACACCTCGCGCAGCGCGGCGTTATCCACCACCGCACCCCGGCTGGCGTTGATCAGCCAGGTGCCCGGCTTGAGCTGTGCCAGGCGCTGGCGATCAAACAGGTGCCAGGTCGAACCGTTGCCGGACTTGATCAGCGGCGTATGCAAGCTGATCACGTCACATTGCTCGATGACCTGCTGCAGACTGACGTAATCACCGTCTTCGGTAATCTGGCGCGGCGGATCGCACACCAACACATTCCAGCCCAGGCCCTTGAGCACCTTGACCAAGCGCCCGCCGACTTCGCCGGCACCGACGATGCCATAGGTACGCTGCTTGAGGTCAGCGCCTTCGATTTCAGCCAGGGTCTGCAAGCTGCCAAGCACGTAGTCCACCACCCCACGCGCATTGCAGCCGGGCGCGCTGGACCACTGGATACCCGCTTGCTTGAAGTAGTCGAGGTCCAGGTGGTCGGTGCCGATGGTGCAGGTGCCAACAAAGCGCACGTTACTGCCCTCAAGCAGGGCACGGTTGACGTTGGTCACCGAGCGCACCAGTAGCACGTCGGCCTGCCCGACCGTAGCGCGGTCGATGGAACGGCCAGGCACGCGGCGAATCTCGCCAAACCCTTCGAAGAATGCATCGAGCAGCGGGATATTTTCGTCGGCAACAATCAGCATGGCAGGCTCCTTTGGCGGATTGGCAGTGTACAGAAGATCCTGTGTAGGAGCTGGCTTGCCTGCGATTGCATCGACCCGGTTTGCCTGATGTACCGAGGTGCCTGCATCGCAGGCAAGCCAGCTCCCACAGGGTTCAGCGCTGGCCGGGGCGCATTGCTTACAAATCCCTAACACAGGTTTTTTCCTGACCGCTGCGTCAACGCGTAGAATCCGCCGTCCTTGCGACTGCCTTTTTTATTGGACACCTGTACGTGAACACTGCCACCGCTACCCTCTCCCGCCCCGCCCGCATCAGCCGGGAAGTGCGCGGCCTGCTGACGCTGGCCTTGCCGATCATGATTGGCCAACTGGCAACCACCGCAATGAGCTTCGTCGATGCGGTTATGGCCGGGCGCGTGAGCCCGCAGGACCTGGCGGCGGTGGGCCTGGGTAATTCGATCTGGATCCCGGTGTACCTGTTGATGACCGGTACTCTGCTGGCCACCACGCCGAAAGTCGCCCAGCGCTACGGTGCGGGCCAGTTCAGCGAGATCGGGCCCTTGGTGCGTCAGTCATTGTGGCTGGCCGTCGTGGTTGGCATCGCAGGGGCGCTGTTGTTGCTATGCGCCGAGCCGATCCTGCATGCGATGAAGGTCGAACCCGACTTGATCGAGCCGTCCATGGGCTACCTGCATGGCATCGCCGCCGGTATGCCGGCGGTGGCGTTGTACTACGTGTTTCGCTGTTTCAGTGACGGCCTGGGCCGCACACGGCCGAGCATGGTCATGGGCTTGTGCGGGTTGGCGCTGAATATTCCGCTGAACTACATCTTCATCTACGGCCACCTGGGCGTACCGGCCATGGGCGGCGTGGGTTGTGGCTGGGCTACCGCGATTGCAATGTGGGTGATGATGATCGGCCTGGCCATCTGGACGCGCTGGGGCGCGGCCTATCAAAGCAGCGAATTGTTCAAGCGCTTCGACTGGCCGCAGTGGGCGGTGATCAAGCGCGTGTTGGGCATTGGCCTGCCGATAGGCGTGGCGATCTTTGCCGAATCGAGTATTTTTGCGGTGATCGCCTTGTTGATCGGCAGCCTGGGCGCCACGGTGGTCTCCGGCCACCAGATCGCGCTGAACGTCAGCTCCCTGGTGTTCATGATCCCTTACTCCCTGAGCATGGCCGTCACCGTGCGCGTCGGCCAGGCGCTGGGGCGCGGCGAACCTCGGGAAGCACGCTTCGCCGCCGGCGTCGGCATGGGCACCGCACTGGCGTATGCCTGCTTTTCCTGCAGCTTGATGCTGTTGTTTCGCGAGCAGATTGCAGCGATCTATACGCCCGACCCGGTGGTGATCCACCTGGCGTCGATGCTGATCGTGTTCTCGGCGCTGTTCCAGTTCTCTGACTCGATCCAGGTCACCGCCGCCGGCGCATTGCGCGGCTACCAGGACACCCGGGTGACCATGGTGCTGACCTTGTTCGCCTATTGGGGCGTGGGCCTGCCGGTGGGTTACGCCCTGGGCCTGACCAACTGGCTCGGCGAACCCAGCGGCCCGAGCGGTTTATGGCAAGGCCTGATCGTGGGCTTGAGCTGTGCGGCGGGGATGTTGGTGGTGCGCCTGGCGCGCAGTGCACGCCGACGCATTCGGGCCGAAAAGGCGCAGGCTTAATCGGCTTTCTTGCGGATCCAGTACAGGTAGGTGCCAGCATCTTCCTGCTGATCCACCAGTTCATGGTCGAGAAACACGCAGAACTTGGGGATATCGCGACGGGTCGACGGGTCGGTCGCGATCACCTTGAGCAGGCCGCCCGCCGGCAGGTCGCGGATGTGCTGGTGCAGCATCATCACGGGTTCCGGGCAGTTGAGGCCGGTGGCGTCGAGGGTGCCATCAACCGGCTGTTCAAGACTCATACTTCACTCCTAAAACTGGCACCGCTCAACAATGTGGGAGCGGGCTTGCCCGCGATGACGGGGGCACATTCAACATAAATTTCGACTGTTATACCGCTTTCGCAGGCAAGCCAGTTCCCACATTTAATATCAGCGGCCTTTGGATTTCTTTACGTCTACCAGGCGGCGCAGGTGACAGGTCACTTCTTCGCGATCATGGTAGAGCTGCTTGCAGCCGATCTCCACACGAATGCCACGCGCCTTGAAGCCCTCTTCGATGCGCTCCAGCAAACGCTTCACTTCGGCGTAACGCTGTTTCATCGGCAACTTCAGGTTCACCACCGCCTCGCGGCAATGCCCTTCGCCAATCCACGTTTCCAAGAGTGCCGCGTTGCGAGCGGGCTTCTCAACGATGTCGCAGACCATCCAGTCTACCGGCTGCTTGGGCACGAAGGTGAAGCCGTCGGCCATCAGATGCTGCACCAGGCCGGTGTCCATCAGGCTTTCGGCCATGGGGCCGTTGTCGATGGCAGTCACCAGCATGCCACGGTTGACCAGTTGCCAGGTCCAGCCGCCCGGTGCGGCGCCGAGGTCGACGCCGGTCATGTCGCCGTGCAGGCGCTCGTCCCACTGGTCACGGGGGATAAAGTGGTGCCAGGCTTCCTCCAGCTTCAGGGTCGAACGGCTGGGCGCGTCACGCGGGAACTTGAGGCGCGGGATGCCCATGGGCCACATCGCCGAGTTATTCGACTCGGCCAGGCCCATGAACACTTCACGGCCACTCTTGAAGGTCAGCAGCAGGCGAGGCTTGCTCGGGTCGTCCACCAGCTTGCCGGCGTTAAGCAGAGCTTTGCGCAGGTGCACTTCGAACTTCTTGCAGAAGTTTGAGAGTTCCTTGCCGTCGTTGGTGTCGACCATCTCCAGCCACAGGCTGCCGCACACGGGGAATTCGCGCAGGTGGGCGAGGATCACGCTGATACGGTCGGTTTCCGGCAGGTCGATAAACACCCCGCGCGCCCACTGCCGGGGGAAGATCAGCTCGGCGAAGCGTTGGCCGTGCATCAGGCGCTGGGCGCCGTCTTCTTCGGTGCAGACAAATTCGGCGCAGGCGCTGCCGGTCTTGGCCTTGGCGTAGCCGGACACGTTCAGGCGCGCGGCGTGCTCCGCGATCTCGGAACAGACTTCGCCTTCAAAACCCGGGCGGCAGTGCATAAAAAGGGTGTTCATTGAATCTCCTGGTGAATCAACTGGCCTTGCGCTATCGCAATACCTGTCATGAAAACGCGCGCATGATAGCCGAGTTCGGAACCTTGGACTCAGCGATAGAGTCCAGTTATTAGCCTGCTAATGAAAACAGCGCTAACGTGATAGCTCTGTTCGTCCCGTCAGGTCCGTAGCCGTGCGGACCATAAGGAGTCATGTAATGTCATCCCTTGATAGCCTGAGAACCCTTAAGACACTGCAAATAGACAGTAAAACCTACCACTACTTCAGCCTGCCCGAAGCCGCCAAGAGCCTGGGTGACCTGGACAAGCTGCCGATGTCCCTCAAGGTGCTGCTGGAAAACCTGCTGCGCTGGGAAGACGCCAAGACCGTCACCGGCACCGACCTCAAGGCCATCGCCGCCTGGCTCAAAGAGCGCCAGTCTGACCGCGAGATCCAGTACCGCCCCGCTCGCGTGCTGATGCAGGACTTTACCGGGGTACCCGCGGTGGTCGACCTGGCCGCCATGCGCGCCGCCGTGGCCAAGGCCGGGGGCGACCCGCAGCGCATCAACCCGCTGTCACCGGTGGACCTGGTGATTGACCACTCGGTGATGGTCGACAAGTTCGGCAGCACCAGCGCCTTTGAGCAGAACGTTGACATCGAAATGCAGCGCAACGGCGAACGCTACGCCTTCCTGCGCTGGGGCCAGAGCGCCTTTGACAACTTCAGCGTCGTGCCACCTGGCACCGGTATCTGCCACCAGGTCAACCTCGAATACCTGGGCCGCACCGTATGGACCAAAGAAGAAGACGGCCGCACCTACGCCTTCCCCGACACCCTGGTAGGCACCGACTCCCACACCACCATGATCAACGGCCTCGGCGTACTCGGCTGGGGCGTGGGCGGCATCGAAGCCGAGGCGGCGATGCTCGGCCAGCCGGTGTCGATGCTGATCCCGGAAGTGATCGGCTTCAAGCTCACCGGCAAGCTCAAGGAAGGCATCACCGCCACCGACCTGGTGCTCACCGTTACACAAATGCTGCGCAAGAAAGGCGTGGTGGGCAAGTTCGTCGAGTTCTACGGCGACGGGCTGGCCGATTTGCCCCTGGCCGACCGCGCGACCATCGCCAACATGGCACCGGAATATGGTGCGACCTGTGGCTTTTTCCCGGTGGATGAGGTGACCCTGGACTACCTGCGCCTGTCCGGCCGCCCGGCTGAGACGGTCAAGCTGGTGGAAGCCTATACCAAGGCCCAGGGCCTGTGGCGCAACGCAGGCCAGGAGCCGGTCTTCACCGACACCCTGGCCCTGGACATGGGCACTGTCGAGGCCAGCCTCGCCGGGCCTAAACGCCCCCAGGACCGCGTCGCCCTGCCGAATGTAGGCCAAGCGTTCAGTGATTTTCTCGACCTGCAATTTAAGCCCACCAGCAAAGAAGAAGGCCGCCTCGAAAGCGAGGGCGGAGGCGGCGTTGCCGTGGGCAATGCCGATCTGGTCGGCGAGGCGGATTATGAATACGAAGGCAACACCTATCGCCTGAAAAACGGCGCGGTGGTGATCGCCGCGATTACCTCCTGCACCAACACCTCCAACCCCAGCGTGATGATGGCGGCCGGGCTGGTGGCGAAAAAAGCCGTGGAAAAAGGCCTGACCCGCAAGCCCTGGGTGAAAAGCTCCCTGGCGCCAGGCTCCAAAGTGGTCACCGACTACTACAAGGCTGCGGGCCTCACCCAGTACCTGGACAAGCTTGGCTTCGACCTGGTGGGCTACGGCTGCACCACCTGTATCGGCAACTCCGGGCCCCTGCCCGAGCCGATCGAAAAAGCCATTCAGAAGGCCGACCTCACCGTGGCCTCGGTGCTGTCCGGCAACCGTAACTTCGAAGGCCGTGTGCACCCACTGGTGAAAACCAATTGGCTGGCCTCGCCGCCCCTGGTCGTCGCCTACGCGTTGGCCGGCACCGTGCGCATCGACATCAGCAGCGAACCGCTGGGCAATGACCAGCAGGGTAATCCGGTGTACCTCAAGGACATCTGGCCCAGCAGCCAGGAAATCGCCGAAGCGGTGGCCCAAGTCAGCACCAGCATGTTCCACAAGGAATATGCCGAAGTGTTTGCCGGCGACGAACAGTGGCAAGCCATTGAAGTGCCGCAGGCAGCCACCTACGTGTGGCAGCAGGATTCCACCTACATCCAGCACCCGCCGTTCTTCGACGACATAGCCGGCCCGCTGCCGGTGATCGAGGACGTCAAGGGCGCCAACGTGCTGGCCCTGCTGGGCGATTCGGTAACCACCGATCACATCTCCCCAGCCGGCAATATCAAGGCCGACAGCCCGGCCGGGCGCTACCTGCGCGAACAGGGCGTGGAGCCGCGTGACTTCAACTCCTACGGCTCACGCCGGGGCAACCATGAAGTGATGATGCGCGGCACCTTCGCCAATATCCGTATCCGCAATGAAATGCTCGGCGGCGAAGAAGGCGGTAACACGCTGTATATCCCCACGGGCGAGAAAATGGCGATCTACGATGCCGCCATGAAGTACCAGGCCTCGGGCACACCGCTGGTGGTGATCGCCGGCCAGGAATACGGTACCGGCTCCAGCCGCGATTGGGCGGCCAAGGGCACTAACCTGCTAGGGGTCAAGGCGGTGATCGCCGAGAGTTTCGAGCGTATCCACCGCTCCAACCTGGTAGGCATGGGCGTGTTGCCGTTGCAGTTCAAGCTGGATCAGAACCGCAAGACACTCAAGCTCACCGGCAAGGAGAAGATCGATATCCTCGGACTGACCGACGCCGAGATCGAGCCGCGGATGAACCTGACGTTGGTGATCACGCGGGAGGATGGCAGCAGCGAGAAGGTTGAGGTGCTGTGCCGGATTGATACCTTGAATGAAGTGGAGTATTTCAAGGCGGGCGGGATTCTGCACTACGTGCTGCGCCAGTTGATCGCCTCTTAAGAGCAACGCAGATCAAAGGTGGGAGCTGGCTTGCCTGCGAAAGCGGTGGGTCAGCCAACCTTTTTATAGCTGATACTCCGCCATCGCAGGCAAGCCAGCTCCCACAGTTTTGATCACATTCCAGGCATGAAAAAGGCGCTGTATCTTTCGATACAGCGCCTTTTTATGGTGTGCGGTTTAGCCGAACAGCCACTTCCAGAGCAGTACCAGCACCACCACCGCCAGCACCGGCCGCGCAATGCGGTAGGCCTTGGGATGCTTGCGCTTCCACTGTTTGACCTGGCCACTGAACTTGTCGCTGAAGGTCTTGCTCCAGGCGTACGCCTGGTTGATGCCGCCCACGCGCTCGTCATCGAGGTTCTGCGGCGCGGTTGCGCGGCCCAGTTGCTTGCTGACCCAGCGGTTGATGCGGGTCATCACGCGGTTGCTCAATGGCCGCTCAATGTCGCAGAACAGGATCACACGGGTCTGTTCGGTTTCGTTTTTCACCCAGTGCACGTAGGTTTCATCGAACATCACGTCTTCACCGTCGCGCCAGGCGTAGACCTGGCCGTCGACGAAGATACGGCAGTCGTCGGAGTTCGGCGTGGACAGCCCCAGGTGATAACGCAGGGAACCGGCAAACGGGTCGCGGTGCGGGTTGAGGTGACTGCCGCCCGGCAACAGCGCAAACATCGCGCCCTTGACGTTAGGGATGCTGCTCACCAACGCCACGGTCTTGGGGCACAGCGCCTCGGCCGAAGGCAGCGGTTTGTCGTACCACTTGAGGTAGAAACGCTTCCAGCCCTTCTTGAAGAACGAACCGAAGCCGGCGTCGTTGTTCTTTTCGGCGGCGCGGATGTAGCCCTCGTCGAACAGGTGCATGGCCTCTTCGCGGATCACTTCCCAGTTGTCCTTGAGCACATCCAGTTCCGGGAACTTGCTGCGGTCCAGGTAGGGCTTGGACGGCACCGCGGAAAACAGGTACATCAGGGCGTTATACGGGGCGAACAGCGCCGAATGGTTGACGAACTGACGCAACATCGGCAAACGGGCCTTGCCACGCAGGTGCACATACAGCGTGCTGCCGATGAACAGCAGCAACACCGACAGTTTGGCGGCCAAAGAAAAGGTCATGCAGCAACTCCTGGAAATAAGCGCCTGGCCAGCAAATTTCCGTCAATGGGAAACCAGACGTAACAGCCGGCCATGATAAACACTTGAGCCATTATGCAGAAGGCCCAGGAAACCAGACTGACCTGTATCAACACTTGTAGGAGCGAGCTTGCTCGCGAAGAACGTCAACGATAACGAGGGCTTACTGACACAACGTGGCGCTCTCAGGTTTTTCGCGAGCAAGCTCGCTCCTACAATATTCAGGCCTGGTTTTCCTGCTCGGTAAACAAATCGCTGAACAACATGCTCGACAGGTAGCGCTCACCGGAGTCCGGCAAGATCACCACGATAGTCTTGCCCTGCATTTCCGGCTTCTCGGCCAGGCGCACGGCCACCGCCATGGCGGCGCCACAGGAGATCCCGCACAGAATGCCCTCTTCCAGCATCAAGCGCCGGGCCATGGCCTTGGACTCCTCGTCGGTCGCCAGCTCCACGCGGTCGACCATCGACAGGTCGAGGTTTTTCGGCACAAAACCGGCGCCGATCCCCTGGATCTTGTGCGGGCTGGGCTTGATCTCTTCACCCGCCAAAGCCTGGGTGATCACCGGCGAAACCATGGGTTCCACAGCCACCGACAGGATCGGCTTGCCCGCCGTGTTCTTGATATAGCGCGATACCCCGGTGATGGTGCCGCCGGTTCCCACGCCCGCCACCAGCACGTCCACGGCGCCATCGGTGTCGTTCCAGATTTCCGGGCCGGTGGTTTTCTCGTGGATCGCAGGGTTTGCCGGGTTATCGAACTGGGCCGGCATAAAGTAGGTGGCCGGGTCGCTGGCGACGATCTCGGCGGCCTTATCGATGGCGCCCTTCATGCCCTTGGCCGGCTCGGTCAGCACCAGTTCGGCGCCCAGAGCCTTGAGCACTTTACGGCGTTCAAGGCTCATGGACGACGGCATGGTCAGCAGCAACTTGTAGCCACGGGCAGCGGCGACAAATGCCAGGCCGATACCGGTGTTGCCCGAAGTCGGCTCGACTATGGTCATGCCCGGCTTGAGTTTGCCGCTGCTTTCCGCATCCCAGACCATGCTGGCGCCAATGCGGCACTTCACCGAATAGCCGGGGTTACGCCCTTCGATCTTGGCCAGGATCGTCACGCCCCGCGGTGCGATGCGGTTGATCTGAACCAGAGGCGTGTTGCCGATGGAGTGCGCGTTGTCTGCGAAGATGCGGCTCATGGCGATTCCTGTTGTCGAGACTTTGGAAGGCCCCAAGGGTATGCCTCGTGCTCCCAAGCGTCCAGAAGGAGGAACGTTGCGACGATCAGAACAGTCAATCTCCTACAAGCTAGGAGAACTGCCCAATGAAACGTCGCTACAGTTGGCCGTTAGGGACAATCGCCGCTCTGGTGCTGGTCCTGATTGCCGTGCACATCGCGCTGCCCTACGTGGTGCGCAACTACCTGAACGACAAACTCGCCAACATGGGCGACTACCGTGGCGAGATTGCCGATGTGGACCTGGCGCTATGGCGCGGCGCCTATCGGATCAACGGCCTGCAAATCGTCAAGGTGGACGGCAAGGTCCCGGTACCATTCGTCAAGGCGCCGCTGATCGAGTTCGCCGTGAGCTGGCATTCGCTGTGGTACGACCATGCCGTCGTGGCCGAGGGGCATTTTGTACGCCCCCAGATCAACTTCGTCGATGGCGGTGCCAACAAGCAGGCGTCCCAGACCGGTAAAGGCACCGACTGGCAGGAACAACTGCGCAAGCTGCTGCCGATTACCCTCAATGAAGTACGCATCGAAGACGGCGAGATCGCCTTCCATAACTTCAGCTCCAAGCCTCAGGTGAATATCAACGCCACCGGGGTCAACGCCAGCTTCTATAACCTGACCAATGTGGTGGATGTCAAAGGCAAGCGTGATGCACGCTTTGAAGGCAAGGCACTGCTGCAAGGCCAGGCGCCCCTGGAAGCCAACGCCACCTTTGACCCGCTGAGCGATTTCGAAGAGTTCGAGTTCCGCTTCCGCGCCCGCGACCTGCAACTCAAACGCATGAACGACTTCGCCTCTGCCTACGGCAAGTTCGACTTCAAGGCAGGCACGGGTGATGTGGTGATCGAAGCCCAGGCTGAAAATGGCCGGCTCACCGGCTACATCAAGCCACTGCTGCGTGATGTGGAGGTGTTCGACTGGCAACAAGACGTTGAAAACCAGGACAAGAATATCTTCCGTTCGATCTGGGAAGCCGTGGTGGGCGCCAGCGAAACCGTGCTGAAAAACCAGCGTAAAAACCAGTTCGCCACCCGTGTGGAGCTGAGCGGTAGCGTGCATCAGCAAAATATCAGTGCGTTTTCTGCGGTGATCGCGATTCTGCGCAATGGGTTCATCCAGGCCTTCAATGCTCGTTACGAACAGCCCAAGCCCAGCGCTGATTAACCCTGTGGGAGCTGGTCAGCCAACTCATCTGTCACTGATACACCGTCATCGCAGGCAAGCCAGCTCCCCCACTTCCTGCATGGGCCAGGGCTGATGTGACCCGCCATTCAGAGACTGAATGCCCCGTCTGCGTTCACAGTCGCCGGGGCTGAGGGGTATAGTCGGGCCATTGATGAATCCGAGGAATGACCGATGAAGTTCGAAGGCACCCAGGCCTATGTGGCTACCGATGACCTGAAACTGGCCGTCAACGCCGCCATCACCCTGGAGCGGCCGCTGCTGGTCAAGGGCGAACCGGGCACCGGCAAGACCATGCTTGCCGAGCAACTGGCCGAATCCTTCGGTGCCAGATTGATCACCTGGCACATCAAGTCCACCACCAAGGCGCACCAGGGCCTGTACGAGTACGACGCGGTCAGCCGCCTGCGCGACTCGCAACTGGGCGTGGACAAGGTGCACGACGTGCGCAACTACCTGAAGAAGGGCAAGCTGTGGGAAGCCTTCGAGTCCGATGAGCGGGTGATCCTGTTGATCGATGAAATCGACAAGGCCGACATCGAGTTCCCCAACGACCTGCTGCAAGAACTCGACAAGATGGAGTTCTACGTCTACGAAATCGACGAGACCATCAAAGCCAAGAAGCGCCCGATCATCATCATTACCTCCAACAACGAAAAAGAGCTGCCGGACGCGTTCCTGCGCCGCTGCTTCTTCCACTACATCGCCTTCCCCGACCGCACCACCCTGCAAAAAATCGTGGATGTGCACTACCCCGACATCAAGAAAGACCTGGTCAGCGAAGCGCTGGACGTGTTCTTCGATGTGCGCAAGGTGCCGGGCCTGAAGAAAAAACCTTCCACCTCCGAGCTGGTCGACTGGCTCAAGCTGCTGATGGCTGACAATATTGGCGAAGCAGTGCTACGCGAGCGCGACCCGACCAAGGCCATCCCTCCCCTGGCTGGCGCCCTGGTGAAGAACGAGCAAGACGTGCAGTTGCTGGAGCGTCTGGCGTTCATGAGCCGTCGCGGTAATCGCTGATGCTGCTCAACCTGTTCAATGAGATGCGTGCCGCCAAGGTGCCGGTGTCGGTGCGCGAGCTGCTCGACCTGATCAACGCGCTCAAACAGCGCGTGACCTTCGCCGACATGGACGAGTTTTATTATTTGGCCCGGGCGATCCTGGTCAAGGACGAGCGGCATTTCGACAAGTTCGACCGGGCCTTCGGCGCCTATTTCAACGGCCTGGAAAAGCTCGACGACCACCTGCAGGCGCTGATCCCCGAAGAATGGCTACGCAAGGAATTCGAACGTTCCTTGAGCGATGAGGAACGTGCGCAGATCCAGTCCCTCGGTGGCCTGGACAAACTGATCGAAGAGTTCAAGAAGCGCCTGGAAGAACAGAAAGAACGCCATGCCGGCGGCAACAAATGGATCGGCACCGGCGGCACCAGCCCCTTTGGTTCTGGCGGCTACAACCCAGAAGGCATTCGCGTCGGTGACGCGGGCAAGCGCCAGGGCAAGGCGGTGAAAGTCTGGGACCAGCGCGAGTACAAGAACCTCGACGACCAGGTGGAACTGGGCACGCGCAACATCAAGATCGCCCTGCGCCGCCTGCGCAAGTTTGCGCGCCAGGGTGCGGCCGAAGAGCTGGATATCGATGGCACCATCGACCACACCGCTCGCGATGCCGGCTTGCTGAATATTCAGATGCGCCCCGAACGGCGTAACACCATCAAGCTGTTGCTGCTGTTCGACATCGGCGGCTCGATGGATGCCCACGTGAAGATCTGCGAGGAGCTGTTCTCCGCGTGCAAGACCGAGTTCAAACACCTGGAGTATTTTTACTTCCACAACTTCGTGTACGAATCGGTGTGGAAGAACAACCAGCGCCGTACTTCCGAACGCACCTCCACCCAGGACCTGCTGCACAAATACGGCGCCGACTACAAAGTGATTTTTATCGGCGATGCGGCCATGGCGCCCTATGAAATCACCCAGGCCGGTGGCAGCGTGGAGCATTGGAACGAGGAGCCCGGGTATGTGTGGATGCAGCGTTTCATGGCCAAGTACAAGAAGCTGATCTGGATTAACCCCTACCCGAAAGATACCTGGGGCTATACGGCGTCGACGGGGATTGTGCGGGAGTTGGTGGAGGATCAAATGTATCCGCTGACGCTGCGCGGGCTTGAAGAGGGCATGCGTTTTCTATCCAAGTGAACCCTGGCCTGTAGCCGATGCTATCGGCTACAGGCACGGCACTCAGCAATGCTCGTTGTCGATCCAGGAAAACCTGAGAAAGAGCGCAGCGAACTGTTTGATCAGTTCAGAATCCTGGCGGTCTACTTTCCCGTCGTTGTTCACATCCTGATTGATCGAAACACTGGCCCCTTGACCATTCCCGTCGCTGTATACCGCCGCCGAATAGACGATGGTTTCATCTCGAGGGTCTCCCTCGCCTTGATGGAAGTGCAGCCGCACCGTATCAGGAATCCCGTTGTCATCGAAGTCTCCGGCAAACACCTTCAGGTATTTGTCAAAGGGCTCATCGAGACTGAACCACTGGAAAGCCAGAAACAGCTGGGAAAACTCCAGTGCCATCTCCTGGTCAACCTTGTCGACAATGCCGTCTTGATTGAGATCATCCGCAATAATCCAGTCAAACTGGCCATCGTCAGTAATATCAAATGCCGTTGCCCGATGCACAAGCGCGGGGGTTTGGGCGGTGTCATAAAACTCCAGATAGACCACATCCGGAATATCGTTATCGAGTACATCCTGGGCATATATCTTCAAATAGCGCATAGCAAAGCCTGATAGTGAATAAGCCAATCAAGGCTTGCATGGCTGTGCGCTGGGGCAAAGACGACAAAATTCTGCAATGTCGTAGGACTCATCTTTAAAACCCACTTACGCTGAAAACCTGCGTAAATACTCTATGTGCTGCCGATGCGCTGTTTCCTGCACTACTGGGGCCAATCGGACTTTCTCCCCCGGCAAACACTGCGCCAGCCGCGCCAAGGATAAAGGCGTCAACGCGCCCAACCGCGGATAACCACCGATCGTCTGCCGGTCATTGAGCAACACAATCGGCTGCCCATCCGGGGGCACCTGGATCGCGCCCAACGGTATCCCTTCGGAAATCAACGACGGCCCCTGATACTGCAACGGCGTGCCGAGCAAACGCACGCCCATACGGTCGGCACGGCTGTCCAGAGACCATTCGGCGTTGAAGGCATCAAACAGACTCTGCCCGCTGAACTGGCCTATCTGCGCGCCGATGATCACGTCCAGTGATGCAGCGGATTGCAAATCCGGGTTGGCCAGCACCTTCATTGCACCGCCCGTACCGGAATAGGCCAACCGCCCGCCTTCGGCCAGTGCCTTGCCGCAACCGTCCACCCCGCCCAACGCTTCGCGCACGACCGTGGCACAACTGCCCAGTACAGCCTGCGCATCAAAGCCACCGGGCGCGGCCAGATAAGCGCGTGCCCCATTGAACGGCTGGGTGAAGCGCAGTCGCTGGCCCTTTTGCAGGATAAAACTGCGACCGGGGCTTATCGCTCGCTCATCGACATAGGCGCCCAGGTCCGCACCGGCCAAGGCCAGCAGGCAATAATCCTCGGCCTGCACGGTAAAGCCCCCAAGGGTGATCTCCACCACCGGCGCATCCAGGGCATTGTCCAACAGCCAGTTGGCCCAGGACATCGACACCCAATCCAGCGCGCCGCCCTGGGTCACGCCCAGGTGGCGTACGCCAAAACGACCGGCGTCCTGCAACAGGCACAGCGGCGTGCTGGCCTCGATGATCAAGCGGCTCATGCCTGCGCCTCCAGCGGCGTGTCGTCGCCACCCAAGTGGATGAATTCGGCGTGGCTGACCGAGGCGAAGCGCACCGTGTCGCCGGGTTGCATCAGGCTGTAGCCGTCGCGCTCCCGGTCGAACAGTTTGGCCGGGGTGCGGCCGATCAGGTTCCAGCCGCCCGGGGACACCACCGGGTACGCGGCGGTTTGCCGTTCGGCGATGCCGACGCTGCCGGCAGCCACGCGTTTGCGCGGCGTGTTCAGGCGCGGCGTGGCAAGTAGCTCGTCCACCAGCCCCATAAAGGCAAACCCTGGGGCAAAACCGAGGGCGAACACTTGGTACTCGTGGGCGCTGTGGCGGCGGATCACCTCCTCCACGGCCAGCCCGCTGCGCTGGGACAGCAAGTTCAGTTCCGGGCCGACACTCAGGTCGTACCACACGGGCAGCACATGGCACTGGCCACTGCCCTGCGCCTGGGGTTGCAGATCGGTGAGGGCCTGGTCGATCAGCGCCCGGGCCTGGGCCGGGGTCAGCGCCGTGAGATCGTAATGCACCATCAAGGTGGTGTAGGACGGCACCAGGTCCACCAAGGCCGGGCCAAAACCGTGGCGCAGGCGCTCGGTAGCCGCGAGCATCCACGGCATGTTGGCTTCGGCGATCACGTCAAACAGACGCACCATCAGGCAGTCGATCGCCACCACTTCGATGCGTGGGTTCATGCTGTTTTCAACGCTTCGCGGATACGCTGCACGGCAGCGACCGAACTGGCGTTGTCGCCATGCACACACAGGGTATTGGCTTGTAGCACCAATGGGCTGCCGTCGCTGGCAATCAGCGATTCGCCACGGAAAAGGGTCAGGGCCTGCTGCACGATGGTGTCGGCGTCGTGATGCACCGCGCCGGGCAGTTGGCGAGACACCAGATGGCCGTTACTGTCATAGGCACGGTCAGCGAAGGCTTCGAACCACAGGGTCACCCCGTATTCGTCGCCCAAGGCTTGGGCCGCGCGGTTGTCGCGGGTGGCCAGCAGCATCAGCGGCAGGTCGCCGTAAGCGGCCACGGCCTGGATCACCGCACGCAACTGCGCGGGGTTGGCCATCATGTCGTTGTACATCGCGCCGTGGGGTTTCACATAGCTGACGCGCCCGCCCTGGGCGCGGCAGATGCCGTCCAGCGCACCGATCTGGTAGTGCAACAGGTCCTGGATTTCCTGCGGCGTGTAGTTCATGGAGCGCCGGCCGAAGCCTTGCAGGTCCTGGTAGGCCGGATGAGCGCCCACTTGCACGCCGTGCTTGAACGCCAGGCTGACGGTCTTGCGCATGATGCTCGGGTCGCCGGCATGGAAACCGCAAGCCACGTTGGCGCAATCAATGAACGGCATGACTTCGGCGTCCAGACCCATGGTCCAGTTGCCAAAGCTTTCGCCGATGTCGCAGTTCAGTAGCAGGCGGCTCACGGGGGTCGCTCCTGTAGGCTTTGTTTTCTTGTAGTGTGGGATTTTTTACGCAGAACTCGCAACTTGTCCTGACACCCCAACGACGCTTATCGTGGAATAGCTCGATTTTTGGCGCTTACCCGGTGCGACGTCCAACTAATAAAAACCGATCCATGCATAAGAAAAAGTTGATCCCATGAATTTGAAGTTCCTCGAAACCTTCGTCTGGGTGGCCAAGCTCAAGAGCTTCCGGCTGACGGCCGAGAAGCTGTTCACCACCCAAGCCTCGATCTCCAGCCGCATCGCGGTGCTGGAAAGCGAGCTGGGGGTGAAACTTTTCCTGCGTGATTCGCGTGGCGTGAGCCTGACCCCGGAAGGTTTGAAAGTGCTCGACTATGCCGAGCAGATGATGGTGACCATGCAGGGCTTGAAGCAGTCCCTGGAGACCACCAGCAGCAAGGTTGGGCGCATTCGGATCGGCGCAATGGACACGGTGATCCACACCTGGCTAAGCCCGCTGGTTGCTGAGCTGATGAAGCTGTACCCACTGGTGGAAATCGAGCTGGTCGCCGACACTGCGCTGAACCTCAGCGATCAACTGCAAAAAGGTTTCCTCGACCTGATCCTGCAAACCGACCTGCTGCGCCTGGAAACCGTGCGCAGCCTGGAGCTGGCCAGCCACCCCATGGCCTGGATCGTGGCCAGCCAGTCGATTTACAACCGTGACTACGCCTCCCTCGCCGAGCTGGCCCAGGAGCGCATCATCACTTACTCGAAAAACTCCCACCCGCATCAGGACGTATTGAGTTTGATGCAGGCCAATGGCGTGGCCGCACCGCGCATGAACTGCGTGAACTCGGTGTCGGCGATCACCCGGTTGCTGCGCGATGGCTTCGGCATTGGCGCGCTGCCGCCGGTGCTGGTGAGCGAAGAGCTGGAGCGAGGGGAATTGGTGATGCTGCCCATGGCCCAGCGTCTGCCGAACTTGCAGGTGGTGGTGTCGTGGCGTGTGGGGGTGGAGTTGGTGGAGGAGATTGTGGGGTTGTGCCAGAAAGTCGTTGCCCGCTATGCCGAGCAAGTCGGTGCAGAACGCATGCAACTGAATAAGCCCGACTGATCGTTCCCACGCTCTGCGTGGGAATGCAGCACAGGGCGCTCTGCGCCCTCACGCGCGACGCGGAGCGTCAGAAAAAGCATTCCCACGCGGAGCGTGGGAACGATCAGTGGGTCGTTAGAGGCCCTTGAGGTCCCGTTCTTCGATGGGCCGGCTCTGGCGCAGGCGCCGGCCACCCAGCACCACCCAGTCGATCAAGCGGTACAGGCACTCGATGCCGAACGACAACAGCATCGCCCCGCCCAGGCCCCAGCCCATGGCTTCGGGCGTCAGCAAGATCTGGTAGCTGTAGCCATTCCAGGTCTCCGAACGGATATCCGAGTCGGCAGCCACCGCCACTTGCAGGGCGCGGATGTACCACGGACCCTGCATGGCCTGGAATTGCTTGTCCAGCTCGAGCTGGCGGTCGAGCATGGCGCCCAGGCTGCTGGCGTCGCTCTGGAACACCGGGTCATCGCTGGCGCGGTAATGCGCCACCAAGGCTTGCATATCACCGTTGAAGAACTGCTGCGCCGTGGACTCGAAACCGCGCAAGCCGGTCTGGGCCTCGATCAAGTGGGCTTCGACGCGCTTGGCGTAGTCATTGATAAACCCCGGCACCTGCACGCCGACCAACAAGCCAACGGCAAACAGCACCAACCGCAGATAGCTAAGCAACATGCTCGATTCCTTACTTGGTAACGCCCTGGCTGACACATTCACCGCGTCGCCACAGGCTCCATTGGCCCGGTTCGTAGCGGGTCCAGTTTTCGTTGTCGGTCAACGGCTCGGTGGCGATCACCGTTACCACGTCATTGGGGGTGGTTTCGGCCTGAAAATCGACGATCACGTCGACATCTTTCAAGCGCGCCGGGCCAAAAGGCGCCCGCCGGGTGATCTGTGCCAGCTTGGTCGAGCAATAGCAGAACAGCCAGTCGCCGTCGCTGAGCAGGCAGTTGAACACGCCCTTGCTGCGGTATTCGGCGCAGGCGGCGATCAGGTCGGGCAGCACCTGTTCGATGTCCACCGGCTCAGGGAAGGCTTCGCGCACACGGTTGAGCAAGTCGCAGAACGCCGCTTCGCTGTCGGTATCGCCCACCGGGCGGTAGAAGGTGGCGCGGGGATCGAAGTCTGCCAGTTGGCCGTTGTGGGCAAAACACCAGTTACGCCCCCACAGCTCGCGCACGAACGGATGGGTATTGGCCAGGCTGACCTTGCCCACATTCGCTTGGCGAATATGGCCGATCACCACTTCGCTCTTGATGGGGTAACGCTGCACCAGCAACGCGACTTCCGACTCGCTACTGGCAGCCGGGTCCTGGAACAGGCGCAGGCCGCGGCCTTCATAGAAAGCAATGCCCCAACCGTCGCGATGCGGGCCAGTGCGCCCACCGCGCTGCATCAGCCCGGTAAAGCTGAACACGATATCGGTGGGGACGTTGGCACTCATGCCCAATAATTCACACATGCCAGGGCTCTCGCTGCAGGGCAAACAACGTTAAAGGCGCGGTTCGACCCGCATACCACCGGCAGGCGCCGGGCGACGGAACGGTTCGTCGTCTTCCGGTTCGGCGGCCAAGGCGGCATCCGCAGCCGCCTTGCGCTCACGGCGAGCGTTGGCGGCGCGTTCGATGGGCCAGCGGATCAGCACAAACACGATGTACAGGGCAAACACGATCATCGTGTACATGAACAGGTCGGAAATGGCGCGCCAGGCGTTGTTGCCGACCTTGAGCACCAGGTCCAGGGCAGTAATGGCCACGGCCGGCGCAAACTGGGTCTTGACCGGGTCGACAATGGTCGGGCTGAGCAGCAACACCGCCATCAGCAATTGCAGGGGCTCGCGCAGCCAGCGCCAGAGCCAGCGGGTCATGCGCCACCACACCAACAGGCAGCCCAAAGCGGCGAAGGCGTAAAGGCCCCAAGCGGTCAGATAGTCGTTCTCGGTCATGGTGTCCATGGCAAGGTTGGCAAACAGGCGGCTATGATAACGGCTTTTGCGTGTCGCGGCTGCAATGCCTGCCACCGTCTGCCAGATAGGGAATTATCCATGCCTATTTCCACCGCACCGATTGCCCGCAAGGCCCCAGGCCCAGACCCGTACGCCTGGCTGCAAGAACGCGACAACCCTGAGGTACTCGACTACCTCAAGGCCGAAAACGACTGGCAGGAAGCCCAACTCGCCGATCAGCAGGCGTTGCGCGAGACCCTGTTCGACGAGATCAAGGGCCGCATTCTGGAAACCGACCTGTCCCTGCCCTCCCCTTGGGGCCCGTATTTGTATTACACCCGCACCACCGCCGGTGACGAGTACGCCCGCCACTACCGCTGCCGCCGCCCGGCCGATGACAGCAACCAGGTGGACGCCAGCAGCGAAGAACTGTTGCTGGACCCGAACGTCTTGGCCAATGGCGGCTTTTTTTCCCTGGGCGCGTTCAGCATCAGCCCCGATCACCAACGCCTGGCCTATAGCCTCGATACCAGCGGCGAAGAGATTTACACCCTGTTCGTGAAGGAATTGGCGACCGACAAGGTCAGCGAACTGGCGTTCGAAAACTGCGATGGCAGCATGACCTGGGCCAATGACAGCCTGACCCTGTTTTTCGGTGAGCTGGACGACACCCATCGCCCGCACAAACTGTATCGCTATCGCCTGGACGGCACCGCCGCGCAGGAAGTGTTCCACGAGCCCGACGGCCGTTTTTTCCTGCATTGCTACCGCTCAAGCTCCGAGCGCCAACTGTTGCTGGCCCTGGGCAGCAAGACCACCAGCGAAGTCTGGGCGCTGGACGCCGAGCAACCGCACCTGGCCTTCACCTGCCTGGCGCCACGGGTCGAAGACCACGAATACGACGTCGACCACGGCAAGCGCAATGGCCAGTGGACCTGGTTTATCCGCAGCAACCGCGACGGCATCAACCATGCGCTGTACGTGGCCGCCGACACCGGCACGCCGCCCACCGAAGCCGACTGGCAGAACCTGATCCCCCACAGCGACGAGGTCATGCTCGACGGCGTGAGCCTGAACGCCAACGCCATGACCTTGAGCCTGCGCATTGGTGGCCTGCCGGTTATCGAAGTACACCCCGAGAACGTGCCGGCCTATCGGGTGCAATTGCCTGACGCCGCCTACAGCCTCTACGTACAGAACAGCCTCGAGTTTCCCAGCGACAAGATCCGCCTGCGCTATGAGGCCTTGAATCGCCCGGCCCAAGTGCGCCAGCTCGAGCTGGCGACAGGCGCGCAGGTCGTGCTCAAGGAAACCCCGGTGCTGGGCGTCTTCAACGCCGACGATTACGTCAGCCAACGCCTGTGGGCCACTTCTGCCGATGGCACCCAGGTACCCATCAGCCTGGTGGTCAAGCGTGACCAGCTCGGCAAGCCGACGCCCCTGTACCTGTATGGCTACGGTGCCTACGGCTCAAGCCTGGACCCGTGGTTCTCCCATGCGCGCCTGAGCTTGCTCGACCGCGGGGTGGCGTTTGCCATCGCCCATGTGCGCGGCGGCGGTGAGCTGGGTGAGGCCTGGTATCGCAGCGGCAAGCAGGAACACAAGCAGAACACCTTCAGCGACTTTATCGCCTGCGCGGAACATTTGATCGCCGAGGGCCTGACCACCTCCCCACAACTGGCGATCAGCGGCGGCAGTGCCGGCGGCCTGCTGATCGGCGCGGTGCTCAACCAGCGTCCGGAATTGTTCCAGGCGGCGATTGCGGAAGTGCCGTTCGTCGATGTGCTCAATACCATGCTCGACCCGGAACTGCCGCTGACCATCACCGAGTACGACGAATGGGGCAACCCCGAGGAACCCGAAGTGTATGCGCGCATCAAGGCCTACGCGCCCTACGAGAACGTCCGTGCCCAGGCTTACCCGGCCACGCTGGTGATCGCCGGCTATAACGACAGCCGCGTGCAGTACTGGGAAGCCGCCAAGTGGGTGGCCAAGCTGCGGGATACCAAGACAGACGACAACCTGCTGCTGCTCAAGACCGAGCTGGGTGCCGGCCATGGCGGCATGAGCGGGCGCTATCAGGGCTTACGTGACGTGGCCCTCGAATATGCCTTTGTGTTCAAGGCCCTCGGTCTGGTCTAACCGCCCGGCGTTTTCGGCTTGCTGTCGTTTTGCTGCAGGCCAGGGACCGTCTGGTCCTTGGGCGGCGCCGGCAGCACGATGGGCGCCAGCGGTGGCGAGCCATTATGGGTCTTGGGCGCAACGGGCGGCGTGACTTGCGGGTACAACGTGGGCGTTGGCGTGCCCGGCGCGCCTGGGGTTGGCGCGGGCGCGACCGGTACGGTTTGTAACTCCTGAGCCTGCGCGGTACCCAATGCGAGCGCGCTCAACACAATGACCGTTAGAATGCTGCACTTCATCGATGGCTCCATGGCCTGACCGGAATGCCCTAAGGCTACTCCCAACCGCGCAAGAATGCCCTTCCCAATGAGATTTCCATGAAACGTTTCGTTCTGCTGGACACCACCCCAATCCCCGACAACGGCGGCGCCTTGTGCCTGTTCGAATACGGCGAGGACTTTGTCATCAAGATCCAGGGCGGTGACGGTGGCCAGTTGATGAACACGCGCATGCACGGCTCCGAAGATGCCCTGGCGGAGATTCCCTGCCGCAAAGTGGCCGGGCGCCCGGGTTCGCGGGTGCTGATCGGCGGCCTGGGCATGGGCTTTACCCTGGCCGCGGCGCTCAAGCATTTGGGAAAGAGCGCCGAAGTGGTGGTGGCCGAACTGGTGCCCGGCGTCGTGGAGTGGAACCGAGGGCCGCTGGGGGAGAAATCCGGACGCCCGCTGCTGGACCCGCGCACCGTGGTCCGCCAGGAAGACGTGGCCAAGGTACTGCAGGCCGAGCCCCAAGGCTTTGACGCGATCATGCTCGACGTCGACAACGGCCCTGAAGGGCTCACGCAAAAGGCTAACAGTTGGTTGTACTCGGCCAGTGGCCTGGCCGCGTGTGCCAAGGCCCTGCGCCCCAAGGGCGTGCTGGCCGTGTGGTCGGCCAGCGCCGACAAGCTGTTCAGTGACAAACTGCGCAAGGCCGGCTTCAAGGCCGAAGAAGTGCAAGTATTTGCCCATGGCAACAAGGGTACGCGGCATACCATCTGGATTGCAGAGAAGCTCAAGGGCTGATCGCGGTTGATTCAATCGCGCCAATCCCCTGTGGGAGCAGCTAGAATCAACCTTGTCCGTGAACCACCCAATAATAGCCAGGAGCCATGATGAGCTCGAACAACCCGCCCTCCCACACCGCCAAGCTGGACCGCATCCTTGCCGATGCCCAGCGCGACCGCGAAATGGGCTACCGCGATAAAGCCTTGAAGATGTACCCCCACGTGTGTGGCCGCTGCGCCCGTGAATTTGCCGGCAAGCGCTTGAGTGAACTGACCGTTCACCACCGCAACCACAACCATGATGACAACCCCCAGGACGGTTCCAACTGGGAGTTGCTGTGCCTGTACTGCCACGACAACGAACACTCGCGCTACACCGACCAGCAGTACTTCGGCGAAGGCTCCACCAGCAGCCCGAGCATTGCCAAGGCGACGCACAACCCGTTTGCGGCGTTGGCGGGGTTGATGAAGAAGGACAACTGAAGCTCTGGGCTGACTGTCCTGGCCCCTTCGCGAGCAAGCCCGCTCCCACATTTGAATGTGTTCACAAATTAAAATGTGGGAGCGGGCTTGCTCGCGAAGGCGGCGGCTGCAACAACACATAACTTGTTCCCGACCGCAGTCTCACATTCCCCGTATAATCGCCGTTTTTCTCAAGGCACCCTTCCCCGTGGGCAATAAACGCTACAGCTGCATCGGTCTGTACAACCCCAAATCCCCCGAAAACGTCGGCTCGGTGATGCGTGCCGCCGGCTGTTACGGCGTGGCCTCGGTGTTCTACACCGGCGTGCGTTACGAGCGCGCCAGGGATTTCATCACCGACACCAAGAAGGTGCACCACGATATCCCGCTGATCGGCATCGACGATCTGAAAAAGATCCTGCCCTTAGGCTGCATCCCGGTCGCCGTGGAATTGGTCGACGGCGCCCGCCCGTTGCCTGAATACACCCACCCCGACCGCGCGCTGTATATCTTCGGCCCCGAAGACGGCTCCCTGGACAAAGAGATCCGCGATTGGTGCGAGGACGTGGTGTATATCCCCACCACCGGCTGCATGAACCTGGCGGCCACGGTCAACGTGGTGCTCTATGACCGCCTGGCCAAGGGCAACAACACCCGCTCGGGCCCCAAGTACTGACATTGCGGGAACATCCGGCACATGCGCGCAGTCAGCTAGTAACACTTGCCCTTGTTGGAGACTGATCATGAGCGACAGCAAAACCTTGCGACCTATCATCGAAGCCACGCCGTTGAAGCCTCAACCCACCCAGAACGTGCATGGCTGGGAGCGCATCGGCTCGGTGGCCGGCGGGGTAATGATGGTGGGTAAAGGCTTGCGCCGTGGTGGGATTTTCGGCTTGATCCAGGTGGCGATTGGTGGCGTGGCACTGGCCCGTGGCTTTACCGGGCACAGTTCGCTCAAGGACAAACTGGAACAGGGCCGCCAGGAAATGAACAGCGTGCGCACGAAAATCGAGCGCGCCGGGGAAGAGTTGAAGAACCTGAAGACCAAGGCTGAAGTGGCGGCTGAAAAGGCGGTGAAACCTAAAGCCTGATCCCTGTCTTCAAGACTGTGAAGATCTAAAATGTGGGAGCTGGCTTGCTCCCACAGTTTTGTTGCTCAGCGCAGTAATTTGGAGTCCAGTACCACCGAAGACTCACCAATCACACTCTCGGCCAACTGCACGAACTCTTTGGTGTTGATGCTGTTCACCCGCATCACTGCCTGCGCCAGATCGTCCAGGGAGCGCTTGTTGTGGGTCTTCACGCGGATCTCACGGTCCAGTTCCTGCAATACCACCACCGAACGCGCCAGCGTCGCGCCGTTGACGTGCTCGCCTTTGAGGGTGCTGACGTCTTTGCCTTCTTTGGTCAGCCGTGCCTGGATCGCCGCATAGCGCTCATCGGTAATACCGCCGGCACGCCGCATCAACTCGATTGCGTAGTACTCGCCCAAGCCCTCGCTGATCCAGTCACTGCTGTCGTGGTCATTAAAGCGCCCGATGGCCTGCACCACTTCGCGCAGCAACGGGCTGCTGCCATTTTCGCCAACCAGCGGCGTGCGGCTGTTGAGGTAGATCGAATCGCGTAACGAATAAGCGCCCCGCCGCATCGGGTCACTGGCACCGACAATCAACAGTTTGCCAGGATGGCGCGGGAACGCGGCCTCCACCTGGGGCCAGACAAACGTCAGTAACGTCAGCACGTCCATGCGGCGCATCCCCTGGCCCTTGGGCGAGGCCACGGTGACGTCGGTATCACCCAGGCGCAGGCGGCGGCTGCCGAGGTTGCCCGCCAGCATCCAGCCGGTGGGGCGGTCGAACAGGCGGGACACGTTGTCGATGCGGAATTTGTTCTGGCCGATGCGCGGCCAGGCGGTTTCGACGCTCTTCCAACCCGTCGGCAGTTCAAACATCAGGCGTGAGACCAGTTCGACGCCGTCTTGCTGGTCGAGACGGGCGGCCGGCACCAGGTCTTCGCCGCGCAGTAACGCCCAGCCGGGCGTGATGCGTGTGTCATACACGCCGGGCTTGCGCGCATGGGCCAGGCGCACGCGGTAGGTCAGGCTGGCCTTGTCGGCACTGGGTTGCCACAGGCCACGGTTGCCCGTGATTTGCCACTGGCCATCGGCCTTGAAGTCGCTGTAGTCACCGTCGCGGCCCAGGTCGAAGTTCAGGCTGCGCACCGCCGCGCCTTGGGACAGGCTGACGCGCACCTCGGCCTGCTGGCTTTGGGGCAACAGCTTGACGTGGTAATCCAGGTCGACTTTCTTCGCGCACCAGCCCGGCCCGCTCAGCGCCAGCACGACCAGGCCCGCTGCCCACTTGGCGGCCACCTTCATACACACTCCTCGTTCAACCCGCGCGGAAAATCAGGTAATCCTCCCAGTCGTCTTCGGGCACGCTGCCTTCGCTGAGCATGCGCCCGGACTGGGAAATGCGTTCGTGGTGCACCGCGTCACGGTCGCCGCAGACCAGGTGATGCCACAGCGGCAAGTCCTTGCGCTCGCTGACCAGGCGGTAACCGCAGGTCGGCGGCAACCATTTGAACTGATCGGCCTGGCCCGGCGTGAGCTGGATGCAATCAGGCACCGAGGCACGGCGGTTGGGGTAATCGGTGCACTGGCAGGTTTTCAGGTCGAGCAGTTTGCAGGCGATACGCGTGTAATAGACGCTGTTGTCGTCCTCATCCTCGAGCTTTTGCAGGCAGCACAGGCCACAGCCGTCGCACAAGGACTCCCACTCCTCTTGGTCGAGGTGCTCAAGGGTTTTGCGTATCCAGAAAGGTTCGACTTTGGCGGCCATGGCTCTGCATCAGTATCGGAAGGTGAAAAGGCCGCCAGTCTAGTGCCCAAGCCCGTTGGGGCCAAGCGCTTACGACTGACGGTGTTGCAAGACTTGTCAGGCCTGGATGCGCGCAGTAGTTTTGAATCCCGGTTTTTTCATCAGGGTCTGTCCATGAGCAATAACCCCCGCGTTGCCGATTATCCGATCCACACCCAATTTACCGAGCGCTGGTCGCCCCGCGCCTTTACCGGCGAGAGCATCCCGCAGGAGACGCTGCTGAGTTTCTTCGAAGCGGCACGCTGGGCACCTTCGGCCTACAACTCGCAGCCGTGGCGGTTTCTGTATGCGCGCCGTGACACGCCGGATTGGGAGCGTTTCCTGGGCCTGCTGAATGAATTCAACCGCAATTGGGCGCAGCATGCGTCGGCTCTGGTCATTATCGCGTCGAAAACCGACTTCATCGCCCCCGGCGCCACAGAAGAAACCCCGGCGCTGTGGCACACCTTCGACACCGGCTCGGCCTGGGGCCACTTGGCGCTGCAAGCCAGCCTCAGTGGCTGGCACACCCACGGCATGGCCGGTTTCGACCAGGAACTGACCCGCAAGGAGCTCAAGATTCCGCAGGGTTATGCGCTGCATGCGGCCGTGGCGGTGGGCAAGCTGGGTGACAAGTCGAGTTTGCCGGAGTACCTGCAAGGGCGCGAAATGCCGAGCCCGCGCAAGCCGTTGAGCGAGCTGGTGTCCGAGGGTGACTTCAGTCTCTAAGACTTGCATACACTCAATGTGGGAGCGGGCTTGCTCGCGAATGCGGTGTGGCAGCCACCCAATGTGTTGACTGATCCCCTGCATTCGCGAGCAAGCCCGCTCCCACATTTTTTTCCGCGTTTTGTCAGTAACCGCGCTCGAAATCCACTTCCCCGCGCAGCGCTTGCTTGGCCTGATACGCCCGCAGGTTCTGCACAAACAACGCCACCATCATCGGCGGCGAGGTCGGGGCCGAGCTGTGCCCGGTCAACAGCAAACCCCACGCCGTCCAGAACGGATGGCGTTGCGGCAAGGGCTCCTGGCGGCACACGTCGATCACCGCGCCGGCCAGGTGCCCTTCTTTGAGCGCCTCGACCAGGTCGGCGTCCACCACCGCCACGCCGCGTCCGACGTTGATAAACAAACCGGTGGGTTTGAATTGCTTGAACAGCGCCGCGTCGTACAGGTCATGGGTATCAGGCGTGTTGGGCAGCAGGTTGATCACGTAATCCACCTCCCCCACCAGCCGGCCCAACTGGTCGGGCCCCGCCACTTCGATAAACGGTGCCTGCTCGCGGGCCTGGCTGGCGATGCCATACAACTGCACGCCGAACGGCAGCAGAAACTCGGCCACGCTCTGGCCAATGTCACCGGTGCCGACGATCAGCGCCTTACGCCCCGCCAGGCTCTGACCCATGCGGTTATCCCATTTGCGCTCCACCTGGCTGACCAACCGCGCCAGCACTTCGCGCTCGTGGCCCAGCATGTAGGTGAGGACAAACTCGGCCATGACCTGGCCAAAAATGCCTACCGCGCGGGTCAGCCGATAGTCGCGTGGCAAGCCGTCGGCCAGCAGTGGCGTGATGCCCGCCCACGTCGATTGCAGCCATTGCGGATGATGGCCCTGGCGCAGCAGGGTCGCCAACAGATCGGGCTGGCCCAGCCACACCGGACAGTCGGCGGCCAGGCGCGAGAGTTCGGCCGAATCGCCGCTGGTCAGCACTTCGAGGTCTGGGGCGGCGTCCCTGAGCAATTGGGCGTAGAGCGGATGATCCTGTTCAGCAATCAGAACACGCATGGTTCAAACCTTTGAAAAAACAGTGCAGACGGCCGCCCGCATCCTTACGGCCACCGTCCTCTAATACGATTCCATTGAAACTGTGCCCTGAGCCGGGCACGGGTCGATCACATCGGGTCGTTGCGGCGCAGCAGCTCTTCGGGCAAGTGCTCGATGTACTCGTCCTCAGCTGGCGGCATTTGTAGGTGGTAGCCCTGCTTGTCGAGGTTTTCCAGCACCACGGTGATGTCTTCGCGCGACAGCTTGCGCTCAGGCGTCAGCACCATGTCAAAGGCGTGATGCGCCTTGCCGAAGGCTTCCATCAACGGCTCGGGTACGCGCTCCAGGGCATCGCTTTTGAGCACATAGAGGTACATGCCGTCTTTTTTCTTGCTGCGGTAGATGGAGCAAATACGTTTCAAGGCTGTTCTCCGGCATTGGCCAGGCTGTCGAGCAACGCCTGGCCCATCAACTCGCGGCGCCAGCCACGCAGCGAGTCTGGCAATTGGTAAGGCCCATCGGGGTAGCCACTTTTAACCAGGGCTTCGAGGGTTTTCTTGCGCAGCATCAGTTCCGGCGCCATGTCCAGGCGCTCGGCGAAGGTTTGGCCCAAAGCCCGCAGTTGCTTGATCAACGCGGCAGCGTCCACGGGTAACGGCTCAGCCACGGCAGGCGGCCATTGGTCCATGGGCACGCTACCGGTGCGTTTGATCAGGTCCAGCAAAAACTGGCCGTCCTGGCGCACGGTGCGCGGGTGCATGTCTTCGATCTTGCCCAGGGCGGCGAGGTTATCCGGCTGGGATTTGGCCAGGGGCCACAACGAGTGTTCGCGAATAATACGGTTGCGCGGCAAGTCGCGAGCACGGGCCTGCTGCTCGCGCCAGGCGCACAGTTCACGCAACACCGCGAGTTGGGCACGGGACAATTTCCACGCCAGCTTGGCGTCGCGGTACACCTCGTAGGGGTCGATCTCGCGGCGCAGGTTGGCCACCAATTCGGCGCCGTCTTCCAGTACCCAGGCGTATTTGTCATCCGACAGTTGCGGGCGCAGACGGGTGTAAACCTCGGCCAAGTGCACCGCGTCTTCGGCGGCGTAGCTGATCTGCGTCTCCGACAATGGCCGCTGCAGCCAGTCGGAGCGGGTTTCACCCTTGGGCAACTCGATATCCAACACCGCCTGCACCAGGCGCGAGTAGCCCATGGAAAAACCGAGGTTGAGGTAGGCCGCTGCCAATTGGGTGTCGAACAAGGGCACCGGCAAGCTGCCGGTCAGGCGCGACAGCACTTCCAGGTCTTCACTGCAGGCGTGCACCACCTTGATCACCGCTGGGTTCTCCAGCAAGGCGGCCAAGGGTTGCCAATTGTCGATGGTCAGGGGGTCGATCAGGTAAGCGCGCACGCCATCACCGATCTGGATCAGCCCGGCAATAGGGTAAAAGGTGTCGACCCGCATGAATTCGGTGTCGAGGGCGACGAATGGCAACTGCTGCCATTCGGCGCAATGCTGGCCGAGGCTATCGTTGTCGCAGATCCAGTGAATATCGATGGCCACACGGCTCTCCCTTGAAGAATGGCGCGCAGTATATATCGCGAAAGGGGCTTGCGAGCATCCGCAGTGCACACGCCATCATGAAAACTCCGACAGGAGATGAAGAATAGTCCGACAAAGGGGCGTTATCCTCTCTTACGCAAAACGTAGACGCACCATCGCCGCGAGCCCGGCAGGAACTCTTGGTAATTGAGGATTTTGAAGCCGGCTTGCCGAAACTCGCTCTCTACGGGCGTGCCCACGTTCACGGCAACAATCACCGTGTCGCGGCTGACGCGGTGAAACTCGTGCAATAACATGAGTCGCGCATCACTGTCGGGCACATGGCGAAACAAATCCAGGCAAAAAATGCAGTCCACCGCATTCGCCGAAAGGCCAATGGAAAACGCCGAGCCCTGGAATGTTTTGACACGCTTGAGCAACCCGCCCGGGTGATGGGTGCGCGCGTGATCGAGCATCGCCTGGGAGTTGTCCGAGGCCAGTATCACGCGGTTGACGTGTTCGGCCAGCACCGGCCAGAAGCGCCCGGAACCGCACGCCAGGTCGAGGATAAGCCCTGGCTCCCCCGCCACCTTCAGGGCTTGGCGTACCAACCGCGCATCGCGCCACGCCGACAGGCGCTGCAACAGCCTGGGCGGACGCGGGTCGCCACAGCCCCTGGCATGCTCACGGTCATAGCGCTCGGTGAATTCGGTCTCGATGGAGGATGGAGGTTGTGGCGACATCGCGGGCTCATGTGAATGAAACGGTAGTGAACGACCTTGATTCGCAGCTTAACCGCCGCAACGTGAAAAAAAGGTCGAAAGCCCCCCACTAAAACCGGTCACGCTTGATGCAAGTACCAGCGCCAATCCTGCTCCCCTACCTCGCCCATGAACTGGCGGTATTCGGCACGTTTGACCGCCAGGTAAACGCCGAGGAATTGGCGCCCGAACGCATCCGGTGCCCAGCGGGAGGTTTCCAGCGCGCGCAAGGTGGTCAGCCAGTCGGTGGGCAACAGTTCCTTGGCCTGGGCGTAGCCGTTGCCTTGCACCGGGGCGCCAGGGTCGAGCTGTTCGCGGATGCCTCGATGAATGCCGGCCAGGATCGCGGCGGCCGCCAGGTAGGGGTTGGCGTCGGCCCCGCAGATGCGGTGTTCGATATGCCGGGATTGAGCCGGGCCACCGGGCACTCGCAGGCTGACGGTGCGGTTGTCCACGCCCCAGGTGGCAGCGAGCGGCGCATAGCTGTTGGTTTGGAAGCGTCGATAAGAGTTGGCGTTGGGGCAGAACATCAACAGTGAATCGAGCAAGGTGCTGAGCATGCCGCCCACGGCCTGGCGCAGCAGTGGCGTGCCGTCGACCGCTTCACTGGCAAACAGGTTATTGCCCTGGGCATCGGCCAAGCTGACGTGCATGTGCATGCCTGTACCGGCCAGGTCGTCAAACGGCTTGGCCATGAAACAGGCGGTCATTCCATGTTTGTGCGCCACGCCCTTGACCAGGCGTTTGTAGCGCACGGCTTCGTCCATCGCCTGCAGCGCGTCGGTGCGGTGTTCGAGGGTGATTTCCACTTGGCCCGGCGCGTACTCGGAGATGGCCGTGCGCGCCGGAATCCCTTGCAGTTTGCAGGCGCTGTAGAGGTCGGCAAGAAACGGCTCGATCTGCTCCAGCTCGCGCAGGCCGTACACCTGGGTCGAGCGCGGACGCTTGCCATCCACATCCCGCGCCGGTTGTGGGCGGCCGTTGCTGTCGGGCTTCTGGTCGAGCAGGTAGAACTCCAGCTCCGCCGCCATCACCGGGTAATAACCGTCGGCCTTGAGCGCCTCGATAACATTGGCCAGCAGGTGCCTGGGGTCGGCCACGGTGGCGGGCAGGCCTTCGGTGGGGTGCATGCTGACTTGCACCGCCGCGGTGGGGATCAAGCGCCATGGCATGCGCTGCAAGCTGCCGCTGATCGGATAGGCGCGGCAGTCGATATCCCCCACCTCCCAGACCAGCCCGGAGTTTTCTACGTCATCGCCATTGATAGTCAGGCCGAGGATGGTGCTGGGCAGAGGCCGGCCACTTTCGTACACCGCCAGCAGTTCGTCGCGGTGCAGCAGCTTGCCGCGCGGTACGCCGTTGTTATCGAGGATAAACAGCTCGAACATCTCAATGTCGGGGTTCTGTTCAAGGAAGGTCTGGGCTTCATGCAGGCGGGCAAAAACACTCATGGGAATTCTCATACGTTTGCGTCAGGCAAGCGCGCAGGCGCCGCCGGGCAGATGCGCACAGGTGCGCGTCATCCATGGGGTAGATCAACGTAGGAGAGAGGTATCTGGCGGGCGCGCGTGTCGGCAATGGAACAGAGCCCAGAACGCAAGCGCAGACGGCAATGTCGCGGTGTGAATGTCGGGGCAAGCGTGCATGCGCGCTTCACAGTGATAGAAAGACTTGAGCGTCACACGCGGGGATACGCAGGTAAATTCAGGCTTGACGGAGTTTGGTTGCAGTTTGGCTAAACATTCACCGCGCCTTGCCACCCTGCCCTGTGCTGGAAATAATGAGCCCCCGACCGTGCCCCAAGGATTCGACCCCATGAAAGCGCCTCTGGCCCTCTGTGTACTGGCAAGCCTGGCCACTGTCGCCCAGGCCGACACCGCTGCATCTCGCCTTGACGACGTGATTGCGCGCGGCACCCTCACCGTGTGTACCACCGGCGACTACAAGCCTTACACCTCGCTGCGCAGCGACGGCGGCTATGAAGGCATCGACATTGCCATGGCCGAGTCTCTCGCCAAGAGCCTGAACGCCAAAATCACCTGGGTGCCTACCACCTGGAAAGCCCTGATGCCGGACTTTCTGGCCCAACGCTGCGACATCGCGGTGGGCGGTATTTCCGTGTCGTTGGAACGTCAGAAAAAAGCCTTCTTCAGCCAATCACTCGGAGTCGACGGCAAGATCCCGCTGGTACGCTGCGCCGACGTGCAGCGTTACCAGACGGTGGAGCAGATCAACCAGCCCGAGGTGCGAGTGATCGAACCGGCGGGCGGCACCAACGAAGTGTTTGCCCGTGCGCACTTGGGCCAGACGCAGATTCGCCTGCATGACAACGTGACGATTTTTGATGAGCTGC
Source organism: Pseudomonas sp. NFR02 (assembly GCF_900119375.1). Lineage (NCBI taxonomy): Bacteria > Pseudomonadati > Pseudomonadota > Gammaproteobacteria > Pseudomonadales > Pseudomonadaceae > Pseudomonas > Pseudomonas sp. NFR02. The sequence continues at coordinate 856,345 of NZ_FPJJ01000002.1, read as the reverse complement.
TGGCGGGCAAAGCCGATGTGATGATTACCGACGCCAGCGAGGCACGTTATCAGCAGAAGCTCAAGCCTGGGTTGTGCGCGGTCAACCCGGAGCAACCGATGCAGTACAGTGAAAAAGCGTTTTTGTTGCCGCGCGATGATGTGGCCTGGAAGAGTTACGTGGATCAGTGGTTGCATTTAAGTGTGGCGACGGGGGCGTATGCGGGGATTGTGGGGCAGTGGTTGGCTGCGCCTTGAATGCGGGGTGCCAGGTAGATCGGTGTTGATTGTCCGGCCGTCATCCCAGGCGAGCCAGCTCCCACATTGGGATCCTGGGGCGTCAGCCCGGCCCTACGCCTTGATCAACGCTACAAACGCCGCACACGCAGCGCTGCGATACGCGCCCTTGCGGCTCAGCAGTGCCGCGGTGCGCTGCGGCAACGGTGGGGCAATCGCCACGGCATGCAGGCCTGCCTGGGCCTCGGCCAGTGCGCGGGGCAGGACGGTTGCCAGGGGCGTGCTGCGCACGATTTCGATAATCGCGCTGATGGAATTGGCCTCCATGGCAATCTGCGGTTTAACCCCTTGCTGGTGGCAGTAGTCGTCGATGTAGCGGCGGGTGGCGAAGCCTGTGTTCAGTAGCACCAGAGGCTGTTCGAGCCAGGCCGGTTGTGTGCGTTCGGGGTGACTGGCACTGACGACCAGGCTCAGCTCTTCGACAAACAGCGCCTCACAGTCGATCTCCAGCCCATGCTCGCCGGTAAAGCCGATGCCGATATCCAGCAGGTCCTCGCCCAGCGCGGCTTCGATACGGTCTTGGGTCAGTTCCTCGATGCTCAGGGTGATGCCCGGATACAGCTGGTTGAAACGCGCCAGCAATGGCCCGATCAGGTAGGCGGTGAAAGTCGGCGTCATGGCCAGGCGCAAATGCCCTCGGCGCAGGTCCTGCACGTCATGTATGGCGCGGGTGCCGGCTTGTAGATCCTGCAAGGCCAGCCGCGCATAACGCACATAGGCCTGCCCCGCGTCGGTCAGGCTGACACTGCGCCCGGAGCGGTCCAGCAGTGGCGCGCCCAGACTTTCTTCCAGTTGCTTGATCTGTTGCGACAAGGTCGGCTGCGACACGTGCAGCGCCTCTGCAGCCCGCGTGAAGTTGCGGTGCTCGGCAACGGCCAGCAAGTAACGGATATGACGCAACAGCATGGGCAGCGCTCCAACTATAGGCATGACTTATAGAAAGCATAATAAACCGGTCTTGGACCCTATAGCCAAAAACTCCCATCCTTGCCCCCATCAGCGACGCAAGGAGAACCACCATGCAGCATCTCATCGACGGCTTTCGCAAATTCCAACGTGAAGCCTTTACCCCTCGCAGTGACTTGTTCAAACACCTGGCGACCACGCAAAGCCCCGGCACCTTGTTCGTGTCCTGCTCTGACAGCCGCGTAGTCCCCGAGCTGTTGACCCAGCAGGAACCCGGCGACCTGTTCGTCATCCGTAACGCCGGCAACATAGTGCCGTCCTACGGCCCGGAGCCGGGAGGTGTGTCGGCCACAGTCGAATATGCCGTAGCGGTGCTGGGCGTCAGCGACATCGTGATTTGCGGGCACTCGGACTGCGGCGCGATGACTGCAATTTCTACCTGCAAATGCCTGGACCACCTGCCCGCCGTGGCCAACTGGTTGCGCCATGCCGAGTCGGCCAAGGTGATCAATGCCGCCCGTACGCATGCCTCGGACGCTGCACGCCTGGATTCATTGGTGCGCGAAAACGTGGTCGCCCAACTGGCCAACCTCAAGACTCACCCTTCGGTCGCCCTGGCGCTGGAACAAGGCCGGATGAACCTGCATGGCTGGGTGTACGACATCGAAACCGGCGGCATTGACGCTTTGGACGGGCACACCGGGCGCTTCGTCTCCCTGCTCGACCACCCCAGCACCCGCGCCCACGCCGCCTGAACCCTAATCAACCCAAGAGGACGTCACCATGTTGCAATCCCAATTCGCTCAAACCCCACGCCTGGCCCTGGCCGACACCGTTATCGACCTCAAGGCACGCAAAAACCTGTCGTGGCAGGACCTCACCGACGGCACCGGGCTGAGCCTGGCATTCGTCACCGCAGCCCTGCTCGGCCAGCACCCGCTGCCCAAGGAAGCGGCCGACATCGTGTGCGGCAAACTCGGCCTTGACGAGGACGCCAGCCGCCTGCTGCAAAGCGTCCCACTGCGCGGCAGCTTCCCGAGCGGTGTGCCGACCGACCCAACCATGTACCGTTTCTATGAAATGCTGCAAGTCTACGGCTCTACCTTGAAGGCCCTGGTGCATGAGCAATTCGGCGACGGCATCATCAGCGCCATCAACTTCAAACTGGACATCAAGAAAGTCGAAGACCCGGACGGCGGCTCCCGTGCGGTCATCACCCTGGACGGCAAATACCTGCCGACCAAACCCTTCTGATTCGCCGCCAACCGTCTACGCTCTTGGCACACCAACAAGAACGAGGGACGGGTAAATGAAGAGACTGCTCCGATTCACCTGGCTGCTGCTGTTGTGTTGCAGCCAGGTGCATGCCGCCACGGCACAGGAAGCGGATGCCCAAGCCGCCAAGGCCCTGCTGGAAAAGGCCTTGGCGTACTACCACAAGCAAGGTGACAAGGCGTTCGCCGCCTTCAGCCGTCAGGGCGAGTTCATCGACCAGGACCGTTATGTGTTTGTGGTCGATACAAAAGGCGTACTGCTGGCCAGTGGCGGGCCCTCCTCCGCGCTCATAGGTCGCGATGTGTCCGAGGTACTCGGACCGGATTTGCGCCAATCCTTCAAGGACGCGCTCAAGGTGCCCGAAAACCAGGGTATCCAGCAGGCTGACTACCGCTGGCAGAACTGGAATGACGGCAAGGTCGAACATAAACACGTGTTTTATCAGCGCGTGGGCGAACGCATCCTGGCGGTCGGTTATTACTTGCCGCGCGCCACACCGGAACAGGCACGGGCGCTGCGCAACAAGGCGGTGGAGGCGTTGGTCAAGGATGAAGCCGGCACGCTCAAGGCGATCAACTCCTTGCAAGGCGGCTTCCTGCAAGATGATCTCTACGTATTCGTGGTGGACCTGAACACGCAGCGCTACGTCGCCCATGGCACCAACCTGCGCCTGATCAACACCGATTTTGCCAAGATCAAGGACCCGGATGGCAAACCGGTGGGTGTGCCGATCCTCCAGATGATGGCCGAACAGGACCAGGGCGAATACAAATACCGCTGGAAAAACCCGGTGACCGGCAAGGTCGAGAACAAGCATGCCTATGTGCGCAAGAGCGGGCATTTCATGGTTGCGGTGGGGTATTACAGCCCCTGATCCTGATCATTCCCACGCTCTGCGTGGGAACGCCGCCTGGGACGCTCCGCGTCCGCTTATCTAACTTTGTCTTCACGGCCGCGCAGTACCCGATTCGGCATCGCTATCGCAGCGGCCAACCCCAGCAGCGACACCGCCGCACTCACCATCAGCAAATGCCGGAACGTCACCGCCAGCTCGCCGCGCAACGCATCTTGCGCCGGGCCGGGTGCGGCGTTGAGGCCGTCGAGCAGCACGTTGCCGGAACTGCCTTCGGCCACCAGTGCGCCGCTTGCCAGATGGGCGAAACTGGAATCGTGTAACAGCGCCAGCAGCAACGCCGACATGCAGGCCACCCCCACTGCCCCGCCCAGGGAGCGAAACAGGTTGGTGGTGCTGGTGGCCACACCGATATCCCGCTGCTCCACCGAGTTCTGCGTCCCCACCAACGAGGTCGGGAACTGCATGCCCGCGGCGATACCGCACAACAACATGAAGACGCTGGTGAGCGCCACCGCCTGGGGCGCGCTGTAGGCCATGCCGAGAATCGCCAGCGGGCTCAACACTGCGCCGCTGAGGATCATCGGTTTATAGCGGCCCGTCACCGAGGTCATGCGCCCGGCGAAATACGCGCCCATCGGCAAGCCCATCGCCAAGGGCAACAAGTGCAGGGCCGCGCTGTCGGCACCGGCGCCGGTCACGGTCTGGTAGCGCAGGGGCATCAGCACTGTCAGGGAAATCGCCTGGAAGCTGGTGACGAAAATCGTGCACCAGCACAACACCGCACTGCGGTTGGCAAACAAGTGCATCGGCAACAGCGGTTCCCGCGCCCGGCGTTCGTGCCACACAAACACGCTTAACGCCATCAGTGCGCAGGCCAGCAACCCCAGCACTTGATCGTCACGCCACGAATGGCCCTGGCCGATTTCGGTGATGCCCAGCAACAAGGCGGTGAGGCCGACGATCATCAGCACCGTGCCGAGGTAATCGATGATCGGCTTGCGCTGCGGCACCGGCAGCCCCACCAGGGTGCGATGGGCCACGTACCAGGCGCCGACGCCCAGTGGCAGGTTGATCAAAAACACCCAGCGCCACGACAGGTACTCGGTCATATAACCGCCCAGCACCGGCCCGGCCACGCTGGCCACCGCGTACATGCTGCTGAAATACCCCTGATAACGTCCCCGTTCGCGGGGAGGAATAATGTCGCCAATGATCGCCTGGCTCACCGAGACCATCCCGCCAGCGCCGATACCCTGCAGAACCCGAGCCAGCACCAGTTGCTCCATGCTTTGCGCCAGGCCGCAAAACAACGACGCCAGGGTGAACAGGCCCATGCCGATGAGCATCATGGGCCGGCGCCCATACAGGTCACCGAGCTTGCCGTAGATCGGCACCGCCACGGTCATCGCCACCATGTAGCCTGAGATCACCCAGGCCAGCAGGTTGACGTCATGGAACTGTGCGGAAATGGCCGGCATGGACACGGCGACAATGGTCTGGTCCAGGGCACCCAGGAAGATCGCCATCATCAGCGCGACCAGGATACTGCGCACGGCGGGAACGGTTGGAGCGGGCTGATTGAGGTGAGTCACGGCAGAACCTTCGAGCAGGGCCCACAGGCAACGGTCACCGGTGGGAATGCTCGATACGATAGCAGGCTATTCGATAGGCTCGTAAGGAAGGCCGACGTAATTTTCTGCGATGGTTTTGCGCCCGGCCTGGGAGTGGATGAAATAGTCCAGCTCGCTCTCGGCAATGCGCTGGCTGAAGGCGTCCGCCTGGGGAAACTGATGCAGCATCGAGGTCATCCACCAGGAAAACCGCTCGGCTTTCCACACTCGGCGCAGGCAGATTGCCGAGTATTTTTCCAGCAAGTCCAAGCGCCCTTCGTGGTACACCTTGAGCAAGATGCGAAACAAGGTGCTCACATCACTGGCCGCCAGGTTCAAGCCCTTGGCACCGGTGGGCGGCACAATGTGCGCGGCATCGCCGAGCAGGAACAGGCGCCCGTACTGCATGGGTTCCACCACAAAGCTGCGCAGCGGCGCGATGCTTTTCTCGATCGACGGGCCGGTCACCAATTGTTCGGCCAATGAGCCGGGCAGGCGGCTCTTGAGTTCATCCCAGAAACGTTCATCCGCCCAGTCTTCCAGCTTCTCTTCGACCGGCACTTGCAGGTAGTAACGGCTGCGGGTCGGCGACCGCATGCTGCACAGCGCAAAACCCCGCGCATGTTTGGCGTACACCAGTTCGGCATGTACCGGCGGCGTGTCGGCCAGCACGCCCAGCCAGCCGAAGGGGTAGACGCGTTCGAACACCTTCAGCGCTTGCGCCGGTATCGACTGGCGGGCCACACCATGGAAACCGTCGCAGCCGGCAATGTAGTCGCACTCCAGGCGGTAGGCTTGGCCTTCGTGCTCAAAGGTCAGCCACGGCTGTTCACTTTTCAGGTCATGGGGTTGAACATCGGAGGCTTCGTACAGGGTGATGGCACCGGCGGCTGCGCGGGCGGCCATCAGGTCGCGGGTGACCTCGGTCTGGCCGTAAATCATCACCGACTGGCCGCCGGTCAAGGCCTTGAGGTCAATGGAGGTGAGTTGGCCATTGAGGGCAATATCAAACCCGTCGTGCACCAAACCTTCGGCGTCCATGCGTTGGCTGACGCCGGCTTCGCGCAGCAGGTCGACCATGCCCTGTTCCAACACACCGGCGCGGATACGGCCTTGTACGTAATCGGCGCTCTGACGCTCTAGAACGAGGGTCTGGATGCCAGCATTGTGCAGCAGTTGGCCGAGCAGCAATCCGGAAGGACCGGCACCGATAATGGCGACTTGGGTTTTCAGGGTTTTCATTATTTTTATGACCTTCAAGCTTCACGCGAACGTATGGAGTGAAAGAGTTGTCATTGCTCTTGTGGCTGACATTTTTCACTTGAGTGAGGCTCATAAGAAGGTGAAAACTGCGTCAAAACCTGTGCTTTTCGCCAATCGGGGCGATTACCGAACCACTATCCTGAGTATCGGATTGAAACCATGACCAAAACCGCGATTCCGGTCTTCAAGCTTTACGGGGAAAGCCAGCAGTGGCCGACTCCCGATTTGTTGCACTGCGAAACCATTTCCCGGCGCAGTCGGGAATACCAGTGGGAAATCCAGCCCCACCGGCACGCGGACCTGTGCCAGTTGCTGTATGTGCACAAAGGCCAGGCACAACTGGAAATCGAAGGCCAGCGCACCACGCTCAATGAGTCGAGCCTACAAGTGCTGCCACCGCTTTGCGTGCACGGCTTTCGTTTTTCCGAGGATGTGGAAGGGTTTGTGGTAACGCTGTCGGCACCGCTGGTCAGCCACTTGCAGGCGCAACTGGGCTCTACCGTCGATGGCCTGCACACACTCGGCAGCTACCCGGCGGGCAAGGACAGCGATTACTTGAACAGCCTGTTCGTACGTTTGCAGGACGAATACGCCGATGACCAACCGGCACGGGACATGATGCTGCACGCCCTGGTCAGCGTGTTATTGGTGTGGGTCAGCCGCCAGGCGATCCAGCGCCGCCACCCACGGGCGCCACGGGGTCGTGAGTACTTTCGGCGGTTTACGCAACTGGTCGAACAGCATTACCGCGAACACCCCAAGATTGAAGACCTGGCCCACAAGCTGGGTATCTCGGTCTCACACTTGAACGGGACGTGTCGGGAGTTGGGTGGGCAACCGGCGTTGCAGATCATGCATGACCGCCAGTTGCTGGAAGCCAAGCGCCTGCTGACCTACACCAGCATGACCATCAACGAGATGTCCGAGGTGCTGGGCTTTTCAGACCCGACCAACTTCTCACGGCTGTTTCGCCGCAGGGTCGGGTTTTCACCCAAGGCGTTTCGTGAACAACTGAAGGCAGAGCAGCCTACCTGAGCGCACTGAAACTGCCGGTGCGGGGAACGCATTGGTCCTGATGGCAGCTGATGGCGAATGCCGCCGGCTGCATGCGTGTTTGCTCGACGCGGTAGGCGGCAGTCCCATACAGCGCTGTCGCCAATGCGCAGAGGGTGAAAATCGTCAGGTACTTTCTGGTTTTGATGCTCATGGCACAGACCTCTGAACGGATCTACAGGGTGCTGTTTAAAGCATAGGTCAGTCAGGGCAACTTGCCATGATGCGCTGCCATTCAGCGCGCTTATTTCACCTCAGAGCCCTATGTCCCAAACCGGCTCTTCGGGAAACCGCAGCACCAGGAAATCCAGGAGGCTACGCAGCGCCGAAGGCATGTGTTTGCGTGAGGCGTACACCGCATAGATATTCATCTGTCGCGGCTCGGCGTGCGGCAGCAAGCGCACCAACTCCCCACTGCGAATCAGCTCACCGGCCTGATAACTGGGCAACATCGCCACCCCTGCCCCGGCCAGCGTCACGCGCATTAACGTGCTGGCTTCGTTGGCCGTGATATTGCCGTGGACCGGCACCGACACGTGCTCTCCGTTTTCTTCGAAATGCCACAGGCTCTTGCCGAAGTAAGAGTGGGTCAGGCAGTTGTGCCGGGCCAGGTCTTCGACTTTCTGCGGCGCCGGATGCTCGCGCAGATAAGCCGGTGTGGCGCATACCACCGAGCGACATACGGTCAGGCGCCGGGCGATCAGGTTGGGGTCCAGATCGTTGCTGGTGCGGATCGCCAGGTCGATGCGCTCGTCCACCAGGTTCACCGTGCGATCAAGCATCTGCAAATCCACCGTCACCAGGGGGTAAAGCTTGACGTATTCGGCAATCGCCGCGCCCAGCTGCGCCTGGCCGAACGAAGTGCTGACGCTCAGGCGCAACAGGCCTCGGGGCGCATCATCGGGCTCGCTGACGGCGGCCTGCATATCACCGCACAGTTCCAACAATTGCCGGCAACGCGGCAGCGTTTCTCCGCCGGCGGCGGTGAGGCTGAGCTTGCGCGTGGTGCGGTGCAGCAGGCGTGCGCCCACCCAGTCTTCCAGCTCGGCCAGGTAGCGCGAGACCACCGGGCGCGACAGGTCAAGGTGGTCGGCAGCGGCGGATTGGCTGCCCAGGTCCACCACGGTGACAAACACGCGCATTGCTTGAAGACGATCCATGATTTGCCCGATTTTAGAAACAAACTATGTCCCAGCATCGCATTTTTTGTCGTGTTTTATGCAACTAAGCTCTGTGCATCCCTTACCGATGGCAGGAGCTGCCCGATGTTCTCGACCTTCAAACGCTTGACCCTGGCCACCGCCGCCCTGGCCTTCGCTGCCCACGCAGCAGCGGCAGAGCTGAAACTCGACGTGTACAACCCAGGCGAAGCCGCGATCTTCCCGGTCAGCTCGGTGCTGGTGAGCGGCGAGAAAGACGCGATCCTGGTGGATGCGCAATTCGGCAAAGGCCAAGCCGAGCAGCTGGTGCAGAAGATCCGCGCCAGCGGCAAGCACCTGACCACCATCTACATCAGCCATGGCGACCCGGACTACTACTTCGGCCTCGACACACTGACCGCCGCCTTCCCCGACGCCAAAGTGCTGGCGCCACAGCCAGTGGTGGACCATATCAACGCCACCGTCGCCGACAAGCTGGCCTTCTGGGGCCCGAAAATGGGCGCCGACAAGCCGGCCAAGACCCTTGTGCCGCAAGTGCTTAAAGGCCACAGCCTGACCCTGGAAGGGCAACAGCTTGAAGTGGTTGGCCTTGACGGCCCGCAGCCAGATCGCAGCTTTGTGTGGATTCCGTCGATCAAGGCCGTGGTCGGTGGTGTGGTGGTCGCTGAAAACATCCACGTCTGGATGGCCGATACCCAGAGCGCGCAATCCCATAAAGACTGGCTGGCTACCCTCACGCGCATTGAAGACCTGAAGCCGAACACCGTGGTGCCGGGCCATTACCTGGGCACGCCATCGCTGGCCTCGGTCACCTTCACCGCCGATTACATCAAGGCCTTCGACCTCGAAACCGCCAAGGCCAAGGACTCCGCCGCCCTGATTGCGGCCATGAAAAAACGCTACCCCACCCTCGCCGACGAAAGCTCGCTGGAACTGAGCGCCAAAGTCGCCAAGGGCGAAATGAAGTGGTAACTGGCTTTAAACCTTAACCCTGTTGGAGAACATCATGAGCAAGATCGCAATCATTGGTGCCACTGGCCGCGCCGGTAGCCAACTGCTGGAAGAAGCGCTGCGCCGCGGGCATACCGTCATCGCCATCGCCCGCAATACCGACAAGCTGGCTGTGCGTCCTGGCGTTACGGTCAAACAGGTTGATGCCCTGGATGCCGAAGCCTTGCAACACGCCATCAGCGGCAGCGACGTGGTGATCAGCGCCGCGCACTTCGCCACGCTTCCCGCCAGCGCCGTGATCGGCCCGGTGAAAAAGGCTGGTGTGAAACGTTTGTTGGTGGTCGGCGGCGCCGGTTCACTGCTGTTGCCCGGTGGCGGGCGCGTGATCGATAGCGAAGGGTTCCCGGCTGAATATAAAGCTGAAGCCAGTGCCGGGGCGCAATTCCTGGAAACGCTGCGCCAGGAAAAGGAGCTGGACTGGACCTTCCTGTCGCCATCGGCCCTGTTCGACGGCACCGAGCGCACCGGCAAATTCCGCCTGGGCACGGATGATCTGCTGGTGGACAGTGACGGCAACAGCTCGATCAGTTTTGCCGACTTCGCCATCGCCATGCTGGATGAAGTGGAAACACCGAAGCACTCGCGCCAGCGCTTTACGGTCGGTTACTGACCCAACGCCGTCAACGCTAACCACGATGCGAAGCGAGCCGCTCTTGATCTGCTTTTGATCTGCTTTTGATCTTGATCTTAGGCGCCCCGTTAAACCACGCTGGCCGAAATTCGACAGTGATTTGGGGGGTAAACCGGCAGGGATGCCGGTTTAACCGCCCCGCGCCATGAATGGCGCGTGGCGGCGGCCCCCCAAATCACTGGCGGATTACGGGCACACCGAGCCTAGGCGAGGTGCCGAGTGGTGGGGCAAGAGCCCTTTGGTTACTTTGGGCGGGGCCGGCATTCCGGCTCTTTTCCAAAGTGACCCGCTGTCAGAGCGGAACCCTAAGCGGCCGTTACCGCAGCAATGGATATGTACACAATCCAACTGTGTTGACTGTCAGTCCGCCTTCGCGAGCAAGCCCGCTCCCACAGTTGGATCGTGGGGTGTCTGGTAGATAGGCGTTGGCTTTCAGGCCCTCATCGCAGGCAAGCCAGCTCCCACATCTGGATCGTCGGGGTGTCAGGTAGATAGGTATCGGCTTTCAGGCCGTCATCGCAGGCAAGCCAGCCACAGTTGGATCGCGGCGAGTCAGGTAGATAGGCGTAGGCTGTCATCCCACACTGGCCTCACTCACCAACCAATCCATCAGCGCGACCAACCCAACCGACGGTTCCTTCCCCGGCGGATACACCAGGAAATACCCCATCCCCGTCGACACCCGCAGTTCAAACGGCATCGCCAACCGCCCCGCCTTCAGATCCTCGCCAATCAGCGCACTGTCGCCCATCGCCACCCCGGTGCCCTGGGACGCCACAGTCATTGCCAAGTCCAAGGTTTCGAAATGATGGCGTTGGATGGGGTCGCTCAAGCGGGTATTGGCAGCCTTGAGCCACAACGTCCAATCGCGCTCGTCTCGGGTCGGGTGCAACAGTACCTGATGCTGCAAATCCTGCGGCGTACGCAAACTGCCCAGCAACCCAGGCACGCAGACCGGCGTGAGACGCTCGTCGAACAGATGCCGCGCCTCGGCCGACTGCTCGGCGATGGGCCCGTAGATCACCGCCGCGTCAAACGGCTCACGACGAAAGTCGACGTTATAGGCCACCGTCGTGGTGAGCTCCACCGGCACATCCGGGCGTTCTTTTTGCCATTGCAGCAAGCGCGGCAACAACCAGCGCATCACGCAGGTGGACGCTTTGAGCTGCAAGGTGCGGCGCCGGTCACCGATGTGCTCCACCGCGTCAGCGAGCAAGCCAAACACCTGTTGCGCGCATGCCAGCCATTCGCGCCCCTCCTCCGTCAGGCTCAAGCCACGCGCCTGGCGCTGAAACAAGGCATAGCCCAACTGGCTTTCCAACCCGGCCACCTGTCGACTCACCGCGCCCTGGGTAATGTGCAGGTGTTCGGCGGCACGGGTGAAGTTGCAGCACTGGGCTGTGACCCAGAAGGTGTGCAACGCAGGTAACGGTGGGAGGCGTTTCATCGGGGCGCAGCCATGACGGGAGGACATGGCGAGTATGACTTTTTATCGATTGTTGCCGCCACCGGCCAACCGCTCCAATAGCGCTTCGACCCCATCACAAGAGCGACCTGTATGGCGACCTGCGGCGAAGTATTGGTGCACCTCCTGGAACGCTACGGCGTGGACCACGTATTCGGCATTCCCGGCGTACACACCGTGGAGCTGTACCGGGGCTTGGCGCGCTCCAGCATTCGACATGTCACCCCGCGCCACGAACAGGGCGCCGGCTTCATGGCCGACGGTTATGCGCGCACCTCTGGCAAGCCCGGCGTGTGCTTTATCATCACTGGCCCCGGCATGACCAATATCACCACGGCCATGGGCCAGGCCTATGCCGACTCGATCCCGATGCTGGTGATATCCAGCGTGCAGTCACGCAGCCAACTGGGCGGCGGGCGCGGCAAGTTGCATGAGCTGCCGAACCAGAGCGCGCTGGTGGCCGGGGTGGCGGCGTTCTCCCACACCTTGATGTCGGCGGCCGAACTGCCCGCCGTGCTGGCGCGGGCGTTTGCGGTGTTCCAGGCCGGTCGGCCGCGCCCGGTGCATATCGAGATTCCCCTGGATGTACTGGTGGAAAATGCCGACGCGTTGCTGGGCAGCACGCCTGTCAGCGTCGCCCGCGCTGGCGCGGCACCGGCGGCCGTGCAGCAGATGAGCCAGAGGCTGGCTGCGGCCAAGCGCCCGCTGATCCTGGCCGGTGGCGGCGCCATTGACGCAGCCGCCGAACTGACCCACCTCGCAGAAGCCCTCGGCGCGCCCGTGGCCCTCACCATTAACGCCAAGGGCATGTTGCCGGCCGCGCACCCGCTGCTGATCGGCTCCACGCAAACCCTGATCGCCACCCGTGCCCTGGTGGCTGAGGCTGACGTGGTATTGGCGATCGGCACCGAGTTGGCAGAGACCGACTACGACGTCACCTTCGCCGGTGGTTTCAACATTCCCGGTGCGCTGTTGCGCATCGATATTGACCCGGACCAGACCGTACGCAACTACCCGCCCCAAGTGGCACTAGTGGCCGACGCACGCATCGCCGCCCAGGCCCTGCTCACCGAAATCAACCGCCAGCCGCTGACGCCGCGCACTACCGACTGGGGCACAGCACGCGTCGCCCGTTTATGGGCCGAGCTGGAACCTACGTGGGACGCTGCGACGCGCGCGCAAAGCCGGTTTCTCAACGCCGTTCTGGAGGAACTGCCGGGCGTAGTGTTCGTGGGGGACTCCACTCAACCGGTGTACAGCGGCAACCTGACCCTGAACCTCGACCACCCACGCTGCTGGTTCAACGCCTCCACCGGGTACGGCACGCTGGGTTATGCCCTGCCCGCCGCCATTGGCGCCTGGCTCGGGCGCGGCGATGGCCAACCGGTGGTGTGCCTGATCGGCGACGGCGGGCTGCAATTCACCCTGCCGGAACTGGCCAGCGCGGTGGAAGCGCGTACACCGGTGATCGTGCTGCTGTGGAATAACCAGGGTTACGAAGAGATCAAGAAATACATGGTCAACCGTGACATCGAGCCGGTGGGTGTGGACATCTACACGCCGGACTTTATCGGTGTGGCCAAGGCTCTGGGCTGTGCGGCAGAAAGCATTCGTGGCATGGAACATTTGCGTACCGCATTGCGTGCCGCTGCTGATCACGAGGGACCGACGCTCATCGAAATTGACCAAAGGCTGCGAATGCACAATGGGATTTGATCCTTGAATCACTCACGCTTCCTGTGAATTCTGACAGTAGACGCACTCGCGCGAAGCCATAACACTCAAGCCATGCACAATGACAATGCACAAGGAGGCAACATGGCTAGGGCATCGATATTTTCCGGCAACCTCGTAGTGATTGGCTTTGGCTCCATCGCCAAAGCCACGCTCGCGTTGTTGCTACAACAGGACACACTGATCCTGCGCACCATTACTGTCATTGCGCCCATCCTTGACCAATCCCCATGGTTTGAAGCCCAGGGCATTGTCTTTATCAAAGCGCACTTGGACAAAGACAACTACGAAGACTTGCTCGACCGACATGTGGACCCCGGCGACTTCCTGCTCAATTTATCCGTGGACGTCAGCTCTATCGCCTTGATGACGTATGCCGCGAATGCGGGCGTGTTGTACCTCGATACCTGTATCGAACCCTGGGCCGGCGGTTATACCGACCCATCACCGTCTAGCGCCCGACGCACCAATTACGCCTTGCGCCAGCAGATGCTCACACTGCGCAAGCAGCTCGGCGAGGGGCCTACGGCGGTGGTGGCCCATGGTGCCAACCCAGGCTTGATTTCGCACTTGCTCAAGGCCGGCCTCATGAGATTGGCCGGCGAGCTCAAGCACCCGGCGCCCATCGCTGACGGTCAAATGCAGTGGGCCCGCCTGGCGATGCAGATGGGAGTCAAGGTGGTGCACATCGCCGAGCACGATACGCAACGCTCCACCCAGCCCAAACAAAGTGGAGAGTTCGTCAATACCTGGTCGGTCGACGGCTTTATCAGCGAGGGCGGACAGCCGGCAGAGTTGGCATGGGGCACCCATGAGCGAAACTGGCGCAAGGACGCGCGGCGTCATCGCAGCGGTTCAAAAAACTCGATCTACCTGGATCAGCCCAGCGCCACCGTGTTGTTGAAAACCTGGACACCTGTGGAGGGGAGCTGCCTGGGCCTGCTGATTACCCACCATGAAACCTGTTCATTGGCCGACTGCTTAACGCTACGCGAACACGGCGATGTGATTTATCGGCCCACACTGCACTATGCCTACCGCTGCTGCGACGAGGCGTTATTATCGATCAATGAATTGATCGATAATAACTGGCAGCCTCCGCGCACTAAACGAGTAATGAGCAATGACGTTGCCGCCGGCGGCGTCGATGCACTCGGGGTATTGCTCATGGGGCATGCCCTGAATGCCTATTGGTTTGGCTCAGTGCTGTCGGTTGATCAGGCGCGGGCCCTAGTGCCGTTCAATACGGCCACCAGCCTGCAGGTCGCTGCGGGGGTGTTCGCGGGAATGGTATGGGCGGTGCGCAATCCCGACCGCGGTATTGTCGAGGCCGAGGATATGGACCACATGCGCATTCTGGACACGGCCAGTCCCTACCTGGGGACTGTGCTTGCACAGCAGACTGACTGGCGGCCGACCACCACAGGCACGCCGGACAAAAGCGACGCTGTTGAGTACCCATGGCAATTTGCACAGTTCGCAGGGGCCTGAATCGTTTTTTCAATAGCCCCTGCGACTTTCTGATTTGCCCCGCTGCACGCTCCATGGCCTGATTCGCCCTTGTTCATTCAAGGCAGGCCCATGGAAAACGTTCAGGCAAAATCCACCTGCGCACTATGGCTGATGATCAGCGTGGTGCTCGTCGCCCTCAATTTGCGTCCGTCGATGGCGGCCGTGGGGCCGTTATTGGCGTCGATTCGTGCGGATGTGCCGCTAAGTTTCAGCACCGCCGCCTTACTGACCATGTTGCCAGTCATGGCCATGGGCCTGGCGATGTTCTTTGGCATGGGCCTGGCCAAGCGCGTGGGCGAGCATCGCAGCATTGTGGCGTCGTTGCTGGTGATTGGGCTGGCGACTGTGTCGCGGCTGTTCCTTGATTCGGCACTGGAGCTGATCGCGAGTGCCATTGCGGCGGGTGTCGGCATTGCGCTGATCCAGGCGTTGATGCCGGCGCTGATCAAGTCGCGTTTCAGCGCCAATGTTTCGTTATTCATGGGCCTGTATGTCACCGCGATCATGGGCGGCGCGGCCCTGGCTGCTTCGTTCTCGCCGTTGGTGCAAACCCAGACCGGCAGCTGGCGTATCGGCCTGGCGATCTGGGCACTGCTGGCGTTGTTGGCCCTGGTGTTCTGGTATGCGCAGCGTTCGGCCCTGCCGCCCTTACCCCACGCCGGTTCGGGCCCCCAGGAGGCTTTTTTCAGCAATCGCCGCGCCTGGTTGCTGGCGATCTTTTTTGGCCTCGGCACCGCGTCCTACACCTGTGTGCTGGCATGGCTGGCGCCGTACTACGTCGAGCAGGGTTGGAGTGAACAGAATGCAGGCTTGCTGCTGGGTTTCTTGACCGCCATGGAAGTGATCTCCGGCCTGGTCACACCGGCCATCGCCAACCGCCGCCAGGATAAACGTGGCGTGGTGGCGGTACTGCTGGTGCTGATCATCCTGGGTTTCTGCGGCCTAATCCTCAGCCCGCAACATTGGAGCCTGTTGTGGCCCTGCCTGCTAGGCCTGGGGATTGGCGGCCTGTTCCCGATGAGCCTGATCCTGTCCCTGGACCACCTCGACAACCCGCGCCGTGCCGGTGGCCTTACCGCGTTTGTGCAGGGCATCGGTTATCTGATCGCCGGCCTGTCGCCGCTGATCGCCGGCATGATCCGCGACCAGTTGGGCAGCTTCGAATGGGCCTGGTGGTCATTGATGGCAGTGAGCGGGCTGATGCTGCTGATCGTGATGCGGTTCAACCCGGCGCATTACGCACGGCATATCCGCTGACGTCGTATTACAAACATTTTTTGTCCCACACGAAACATAGAAGGGTCCTACAGAGCTTTCTATTGGTACGAGCGTTCCGTTAACATTTTGCTCAGTCTTGTACTGAGTTCGGTACAAAGGGTTTACGGACGAAACCGATGCTAAACAGTAACTTGCTCAGAAAGCTCGATATGCAGGATTTGATGGTGTTTATCGCCGTCTACGACCAGAGCAGCGTTACCGAGGTGTCTGAAACGCTGTTCGTCAGCCAGTCCACTGTGAGCTACAGCCTGAAGAAGCTGCGCACCAGCTTTGAAGATGAGCTGTTTATCAACACCCGCGCAGGCATGCGTCCTACGTACAAGGCCACCACCATGTACGAGCATGTGCAGAAGATTTTGGAAAGCATCAACCTGTGCCATGCCGGTGGCCAGGCTTTTGATCCGACCCAACAGGCCGTGACCTTCAATGTGTGTGCGCCGGAATATTTCGAGCAGCTGATTCTGCCGCGCCTGTTGAAGCGTTTCGACCATGCCGACCTGCCGGTGATCGTCAACGTGCAGAAGCTGGAAACCGACATCCCCGCCGACGACCTGCGTGAGGGTCGCCTGGACCTGGTGATCTGTTTCGGCCCGCACTTTCACCGCGCTCACAAAGACTTCAAGACCCAGATGCTGTTGGAGGACGACTTGGTCTGCGTGTGCGACCAACGCTCAGCGCCGAGGGAACAGGCGTTCAGCCTGCAGTCCTTCGTTGAGCGGCGCCACGTATTCCCCACACCCTGGACCTCCGACACCAACATGATCGACGGCTGGCTTGCGCGCCAGGCGCGCAAGCGTCAGGTGATTGCACGGGCCAACAGCTACAGCGCGGCATTGAAGATGATTGCCGGCACCGACTTCATCGTCACCCTGCCCCGCCGCGTGCAAAAGTTACTGGCACCGGCGCCGGCATTCGGTGTTTGCGAAGCACCTAACGGTTTGCCGGGGTTCACCCTGGATATGCAGTGGAACGAAACCAGTGGGCAGGACAGCGCCAATACCTGGTTTCGGGAGCAAGTGGTGAAGGTGTGTGCGGATCAGGGCCTTTTGTAATTGGATGGCGATGGTGGAAGTCAGCCGATGGCGATTTTGCTGTAGGAATCGCGATCAATATCCAGCAGCTCGACACTCAGCTGTACCTGCACACCTTCGGGCCACGGGCCGAGGTCCTGAAGCACCGCCAGCAGGCTTTCTGATAGCTGCTTCTTGATCTGCGGCGAACGCCCGCTCAATAACGCCAGACGCACCGCAACAAAACCGCGCTCACCCAGGCCAGTGCCGACCCGAAATCGCTCGACCGCCACCGCACGGCTCTTGATGTCGAACTCGGCGCCGAACTGACCGGAGGCCACCAACGCATGGTTAAGGCGCAACAGGGCCTTGTCGATGTCCAGTTGCGTCAGGTTGGCGGTGTGTTCCAAGTGCAGGTGCGGCATGCTTTTCTCCGAGTTTTTTGTAGGAAGATGCCCAACTATATAGGGGGCGCGTCAGAAAACGGAAATAAGCGCATTCAAGCCGATTGCAGCGGTCGCAATGGCCTGAACTTGCCCGATCCGACCTTTGCGGTGCTGCGCCACAGATTAATCCCCGGTCAGGTTGATGTGTTCCCAGCCCAACGGCGAGAGATACCTCAACAGCATGTCATCAACACCTTGGCCGTGGTCACGCACAGCGTTTACCACACGCTCCAATTAGACGGTATTCCAAAAAACGATAGCTGCCGTCACTAGATTGAGGCCGCTGGCCTGGTGCATTACTACTCGACACCTGCTCGCGTCGAGTTTGCTCTCTGCCCATAAGCGTCCCAACTATCGACGCTTACCTTGAGCTGATCAGCGACCAGTCCTAATAAGGATGGGGGCGGCGTCTCATCGGCGCCCAGAATGATGCCTGGAAAGCGTAGGTAGCAAAGCTGATCCGCGAAACCCAAGCGATCGCCGCTCCACGTCGTTGTCGAATAATCGAGAGATCAGCGTCGCTGAATGTGTAGTGGCGGATCAACTCGTCTCGGGTGTCTGGCAGCGCGCACAGACCTTCGCGCTTCGGCGGCAGATAGGATCGAACGCTGCGACATATAGCCCCTTCTCTTGAAAGCATTGGCATGTCAGGGCAGATTTACTGTCTACTGACCATAGACGCAAATAGCTATCAATACCGCCCATCTGAAAATATGCATTTATGCATATTTAATCTTGGTGCAATGGCTGTACTTATGTACAGTTGTTGTGCGCATGGGTTCCACCTCCTAAGCACTGCTGTCGTAGGTGGCTTCTCAGGCATGGAACCGGAGAAGCCCAGATATGGGCTTCTGGCTTAAATATCTGCCATTTTTTGGCATTTTGACCTAGTTATGGAGAACGATATGTCAGACGGACCGATGGAAATAGGCCCTGTATGGATTGGGCCAGAGCCAGACTTTGAGGTGGGTGGAGTAGGAGGGAGCACAAACTATAACGCCCCCCCGGAAGGAATGGCGGACCATTTATCAGCAGTAATGGCGGTAACTGATTACACAGAACAAGTCATTAAGTTGCGCGAGGAAGAAATCAAAAAAAGGAATGAAGAAGATATTGCCAATATCGATTCTAAAATCGATCAAGGCATAAAAGGGTCCGGTGGTTCAAATGCGCCAATGAGTTCAGAAACGCCATCTGAAACCATTTTGAAAGAGCTTGGTATCGTTTCCAGGATGAGGGTTGAAGCTCAAGGGTTGGCGAATAATAGATTACAGGAAGCCCAATCTTTCTTCGTTGGTATTCCAATGAAAGATTCGGGTTATGATCTGGTAGACTTTTATCCAAACAACCTTGCGGGCCCTTCTCCAGATTATAAACTGCTAACGGATTGGGCCACTGCGTATTATTCGTATAAAGTCTCTCAAGTTTATTCGGAAATGGCGAACCGGCTAAAAGCGAAAGAGGATGCACTTACCGCTATCGCAGCTGAACAAAGCCGCATTGCCGCTGAAGCTGAAGCACAACGCGTGGCGGAGGCTGAAGCTAAGCGTATTGCCGATGAAGCCGCAGCCGCCGAGGCTGCTCGATTGGCGGCTGAAGCCGAAGCCAAACGTGTTGCAGACGAAGCAGCTGCTGCTGAAGCTGCCAGGATAGCCGCCGAGACGGAAGCTAAGCGGATCGCGGATGAAGCTGCAGCAAGTGAGGCTGCTAGGGTAGCCGCTGAAGCCGCAGCACTTAAAGCAGCTTACACATTCAGGCTTCCCGCAGCCGGTGCTACGCAACTGAGTACGGCAGCAGGCTCTATTGCAGTCACGGCAGGTTCAGGCGTTACGTTGGAGGCCGCGATTCAAGCGGCTAAGGTAGCGCTGGGTACAGTTGTGAGTGCGGCCACGGCTGTCGGTATTGGAGCTTTGATGTATTCAGAGTCTCTTGGCAACGGGGAGCTGCCCGCGACAATGCTGGACCTGCCAGCTAAGGAACTGGCGCCTAGCCTGCCTGATAATCTTCTCGAGGTAGCGGCGGCTGGTGGGACGGTTGATGTGCCATATCGGATTTATGGTGATCAATCGAAGTATTCGGTAGTGGCCACCCAGGTCACTGGTGGACTAGCCCCCAGTGTTCCGGTAAGGGCATTGGTGCTTGATCCTGTGGCCAACGCCTATACGTTTACTACAACCGATACACCGCCGATCACTCTGACATTTCCAATCGCGGTACCAGGTGATAGTTCAACGGCGACCCCAGCGCAACCAGTGGAAAATCCGGTTTATACCGGCATCACGCTGACCCCAATTGAGGTCAAAACTGAGCCGTTTCCGATTGCCAGCCAGTTGACCATCCGAGATGGTATCTACGTGTACCCCGCAGATTCGGGTTTACCGCCGACTTATGCGGTGTTTAGTAGTCCGTATGAAGGCGCTACCACCAAAGGTGAACACAGCGGACGGATGTACAATCCCGACAAAGCGGGAGGCCCCACTCAAGACCTAGACTGGACAACGGCATCAGTGACTCAGGAAGGTATCGACCTGGTCAAGTTGCATACAGGCCGATTTGGACCGTCAGATGCAAATAATTTAATGATTGATCGTTTAGAAAAAATCTTGAGTGGCGAAATCTCTCTTACTGATGTAGATAAACGCTTTTACACCCATGAAATTCGCGAGCTAGAGCGGTATAGAACCTTGGGAGTCGCCGATGGCGTAAAACCGGAAGATGGAACTATATGGAATAGTGCCCATGCTGCCACTTTAGAAGACTACAAGCTAAAAGACGGCTCTGACTTGTTCTATACACCAGAAGCATTGGAAGCAGATAAAATTCAAATCGAGAGGGAAAACAAATGAGTATCATTGACACAATAGTGAAAGAAGAAAATCCGAGAGATGTTATTCTTTTCGTCACGCGAGGCGAAAATGGTATTTCATACCCAATACTTGATCGGCTTTATAACACAAACAACTGGGTGAATATCAGCAACAATCTGGAGCTTATGAAACTAGTTGATAACATGGTTTCAGAGGGGTTGATTGTTAGTAAAAATCTAACTTTGACAAAAGGTCCAAACTGGAAAAACCCAACATTTATAACTGAAAATAAATACATGTTTGAATAATATGTAGCGCCATTTAAAAAAGCCCGGCCTCACGCTGGGCTTTCTTTTTTCACGGACCTTGACAAATTGTTCCATTCTGCGCGGAGAAAACTCCTGAGATTTGTATTTTTAGATATACATAAAATGATGCATCTAGAAGAAATCAGGTCTGGGGAGATTTTCCATTACTGATACGTTCAATTTGATACGTTAATATGTGAACACTCAAAATGATACGAGAGAGTAAAAGCCGCCGTATTCGCTCGTTTGCCGGATGCTCAAAGTAACTATCGCTTCAAAAAGGGCTTCGTATAGTCGCGCTCGATCTACCCACCAGCCATCTGGCGTTGAGAGTCAGCCAGAGCGACGAGTTCACCAGTCGCATGCTTGGCGCGATCAACAACATGATGATAGCCAAGGCACCCTGAGTTTATATGGCTTCGCGCACTTAGCTTTGCCCAGTTCGGCGGCGGGCAAGTACCGGTCATTGAGGTCGCTGTAATCGGCTTAAAGTGCTTTATTTTCCGTTTTCTCATGCGCCCCCTATATACCCTCAAGCTTTGGCCACCAGCCCTCTATCACTCATGAATGCCTCCAGCCGCGAGCGCATCCAGCGCTCCGCCGGGTCGGTGTCGACATGGCTGAGCCACACCATCGACAAATCCAGAGTCGGGGTTTCGAACGGGAACGGCTCGCAGAACAGGTTCCCGCTGGCGGCCATGGCCTGGGCGGTGTAATCGGGCAGGCTGGCGATCATGTCGGTGCCGGCAAGCAAGGCCGGCAACGAGCTGTATTGCGGCACCGAGAGCACCACATGACGTTTGCGACCCACTTCTGCCAGCCACTCATCGGCAAACCCGGCGACGTTGGCGGTGTGGGACACCAGCACGTGGGGCCGTGCGCAATATTCGTCGAGGGTCAGCGGTGTGTCCGAGGCATCGGCGCGCAGCAGGCACGGGCGGATGTGCCGCAACAGCTTGCGCTTGGCATTGGCCGGCAGCCCGCGGGTCTGGGTGATGCCGACGGTAATATCGCCGGAAGCCAACAAGTCCGGAATGCGCCAGTAATCCACATGCTGCACCACAAACACCACCTGCGGCGCCTCCTGGCGCAAGGCGCGCAGCAAGGGTGGCAGCAGGCCGAACTCCACGTCATCGGACAGGCCGATGCGGAAAGTCATGGTGCTGATGGACGGGTCGAAATCATGGGTCAGGCTCAGGGCCGAAGACAGCGAGTCCAGGGCTGGCGACAGGTGCTGGATGATCTCCTCGGCGCGCGCCGTAGGCTCCATGCGATGGCCGACACGAATAAACAGTGGGTCGTTGAACAGGGTACGCAGGCGGTTGAGGGCCGAGCTGATGGTCGGTTGGCCGAGAAACAGCTTCTCCGCCACCCGCGTCACATTGCGCTCGAGCATCAGTGCTTCGAAGACCACCATCAAGTTGATGTCGGCCTTGCGTAATTCATTGCGATTCATCGGCGCCTGCCCCTTTGCCCAAGACAAGCGGCAGTTTAGGAAGGCTGCGGGGCTGCGTCTATGTGCGCACTGTTCAATAAACGGGTTTGGGACTATAAATCAGGTCTTGAAGGTTGCAGGTACCCCCTTGTGCTGGTCATTTTCGCCTTAAGCGTCCTGCTCAGCGGGGCTTTGCTCTGGGCCATCAAATTCATTGTGCACCCCACCGCCAGGACACTGCTGCGCGCATTTGTCGGCTTGTGCCTGGCGGCGGTGCTGGTTTACCTGGTGCTGGCTTCCGGATTCCCCACTTCGTTGCTGGTGTGAGACGCTTCCTGGCCCTGGCGCAGGCGTAAAGCCGACAACGCAGCCACCACCAACACCACGGTAATGACTTTCAAGCCGTTCATGGCATTGCCCGTGCTCATCTCAATGGCGCCCATCACCGACGGCCCGACAAAGCCGCCCAACAACCCGCACGCATTCACAAACCCCAGCCCTCCCGCCAAGGCCACGCCTTTGAGGCGCGAGGCCGGGTAGAGAAACACGATCGACTGCACCACAAAAAACATCACTGCAGACAGGCAAAAACCCAACAGGCTGAACACCGGCCCCGACACCGACGCAATGCCCAGCCCCAATGCCATGGTCAGCAACCCAGTGACCAGCAGCCGGCGGCAACGCCCGGGCGTGGTCGCAAAACGCGGGATCAATACCGCACCCAGTGCCGCCGCGATCCACGGCAACGAGGTCAGCAGGCCGACACTCATGGTGCTCAACTCGCCGTATTTGCTGATGATGCTCGGCAAGAAAAAGATCACGGTGTAGAGGGTGATCTGATGGCAAAAATACACAAAGATCGCCAGCAGGATTTGCGGCGTCAGCCAGTTTTTCAACGCATGGCCGCCCGCCCCCGCACCTTCCTCGGTTTCCTGGGCGATACGCTGTTCAATACCGCGTGCTTCTTCGGCCGACAGCCACGGCGCCTTGCTCGGACGGTCCGGCAACTTGCGCCACACCACCCAGGCAAACGCCACGGCGGGCAGGCCTTCGAGTAGGAACATCCACTGCCAGCCGTGCCAGCCGAGCATACCGTCCATACGCATCAAAGCCGCGCCCACAGGGCCACCGATGATGTTGGCAAAGCACACGCCCAGCAGGAAATACCCGGTGGCGCGCGCCCGCTGTTCGCGGTTGAACCAGTAGGTCAGGTACAGCATGACACCGGGAAATAAACCGGCTTCGGCAATACCCAGCAGCAGGCGCAATACGTAGAACGACGTTTCGCCCTGCACAAACGCCATCGCCGCAGAGATCAGGCCCCAGGTCACCATGATGCGGGCGATCCAGAACCGCGCTCCAACCTTGTGCATGATCAGGTTGCTGGGGATTTCTGACAGTGCATAGGTCAGGAAAAACAGTCCGGCGCCCAACCCGTAGGCGGCGGCAGAAATACCCAAGTCGACGTCCAGGTGATGCTTGGCCAGGGCGATGTTGGTGCGATCCAGAAAGCTCAGAATGTAGGCAATGATCAACAGTGGCATCAACTTGGCAAACATCAGTCTGTTGAGGGCCTGCGGTTCACGGGGTGAACCGGTCTTGACGTGCTTGGGCACTTCGATACGCATGGTGTGATCCCCTTATTGTTGTTGTGCGGGAATGTCGGCCACGTCATGACGCGGCCTTTTTGTCGATAAATAAACGGGATCAGAAATTGACCTGGTCACGCCCCTTGAGCCCGAGGATTTCCCGCGCTTCATCGGGCGTGGCGACGCGGTGGCCGAGAGCTTCGATCACCGTGCGAATGCGCCGTACCTGGTCGGCATTCGAAGCCGCCAGCTTGCCCGGCCCGTCCCACAACGAATCCTCCAGGCCCACCCGTGCGTTGCTGCCCATGGACAGGCCCATGGTCGCCAGCGGGATCTGCCCACGCCCGGCACCGAGGATCGACCACACGTAGTCATCGCCAAACAGGCGGTCAGCAGTGCGCCGCATGTGCGCCAGGTCTTCCGGGTGCCCACCGATGCCGCCACGCAGACCAAACACCGACTGGATAAACAGCGGTGGTTTGAGCAAGCCGCGTTCCAGGAAATGCGCGGCGGTGTAGAGGTGGCCGATGTCGTAGCACTCGATTTCAAAGCGGGTGCGGTTATCGGCACAGGCATTGAGGATGTGGGCAATGTCGCGGAAGGTGTTGCGAAAGATCCGGTCGTCGCTCTCTTCCAGATACGGGCGTTCCCAATCGTGCTGGAACTCGGTAAAGCGGTTGAGCATTTCGTACAGCCCGAAATTCATCGACCCCATGTTCAACGAGGCCAATTCCGGCTTGAACTGCATCACCGGTTGCAGGCGCTCCTCCACGCCCATAGTCGGCGCGCCGCCGGTGGTGATGTTGATCACCACGTCACTGGCCGCCTTGATCTGCGGCAAAAATTCGGCGAACAGCGCCGGGTCCTGGCTAGGGCGCCCATCAATCGGGTCACGGGCATGCAAGTGCACAATGGCCGCGCCAGCTTGGGCGGCGCCGATGGCTGCGTCGGCGATTTGCTGCGCGGTGATGGGCAAATGCGGTGACATCGACGGCGTATGAATGGCGCCGGTAACAGCACAGGTAATGATGACAGGGCGATTTTTGGGCATGACGATTCTCCGACTTTTATTCTTATGAAAAAAATCCTGGGTGCAGCGCGATATGTGCTTGCGTGGCTTACAGGTACTCGACGTTACCGTCGACACTGATCGCCTGGCCGGTCACGTTGCGTGCGGCGGGCGAACAGAGGAACAAGGCCATGGCAGCCACGTCTTCGGCGGTGACCATGCGCTTGAGGGAGATCTTGTTGAGGTATTCCTGGCGCATCTGAGCTTCGGGCACGCCGAGTTGCTCAGCGCGGGCGCGGATCACACCGTCCATGCGCGGGCCTTCGACAATGCCGGGCAGCAAGGCGTTGACGCGGATGTCGCTCTCGCCCAACTCCGAAGCCAAGGATTTCATCAGGCCGACAATGGCCCATTTGGTCGCCGCATAGGGCGTACGCCACGCGTAGCCTAGCCGCCCCGCCACCGAGGCGATATGCAGCAAATGGCCGTGGGACGATTCCTTGAGCAGCGGTACTGCGTGGTGGGCAAAGCGGTATTGGGCCGTGAGATTGATGTTGATGGTGGCTTGCCACTCGGCGTCGCTGATGGTGTCGATACCTCCCGTAGGCCCCGCAATTCCGGCATTGTTGACCAACACGTCCAAACCGCCGAACTGCTCGCGCTGCACCTTGAATACCGCCTCGACCTGCGCGGCATCGCTGACATCGGCGCGGGTCGCGACGCTGCCAGGGTATTTATCCCGAAACGCCGCCAGCGCCGGCTCGCTCACATCACACACATGCACTTGGGCGCCGGCTTCCATATAGGCCGCGGCCAACACTTCACCAATGCCGGCAGCCCCGCCGGAAATCAACACACGTAACCCAGGATAAGGCTGTAGCCGTTGTAGGACACTCATGCACGTTTACCTCCTGATACAGACGACCGCGCACGGTCGTTTTTGACGAGCAAGCGCGCCAGGGAATCGGCGGCCTGCATGATGTCGTCGGTCACCGCTGCCCGCGCGCCGGCGCCATCGCGGGCAGCCAGGGCTTCAACGATGCGCGTATGCGCTTCCATCGAACGTTGCAGGTGGGCTTTATCGGGGGCGACCAGGGCAAAACACGGCCCCATGTGCAGCCAGAAATTCTCCACCGCTGCCATGGTCAATTCGGCCTGGGCCACTGCATAAATGCGACGGTGAAAGGCGAAGTTGGTCCACAGGTAGCGGGATACGTCGACCTCATCGGCGGCGTGTTGCATCTGGTTGCACAGATCGGTGATTTCGTCGAGGTCGTGTTTTTGCAGGAGCAGCACGGCTTTTTCCGCCAGCAAGCCTTCAAGGGCTACCCGCGTGTCGCGAATTTCACGCAAGCGTTCGGCGGTCATCAAACGCACTCGCAGGCGGGAAGTTTCGGTGACTTCAAAGGCGTTTTCGGCGCTCAGGCGTTGCAACGCTTCACGTACCGGCATGGGGCTGGAGCCGAGCGCTTCGGCGAGGCCACGGATGGTGAGTTTCTGGCCAGGCTGGAAACGGCCACTCATCAGCGCTTCGCGGATCTGGCGGTAGACCTGGTCTTGCAAGGTATCGCGGGACACCTGACGCAAGGTGGGCAGGAGGAGCGGACCATCGGTCATGAGGCAAAACCTGTGTTGTGGTTGTTATGGCCTCAATATGTGATCACAAATCAAATATGTCAAATGATTTCCCGCCAATGAGCGTGAGCACATAGACATGTGGGAGCGGGCCTGGCCGCGATGCAGTGGGTCAGTCACACATTGGTTGACTGACACACCGCCATCGCGGGCAAGCCCGCTCCCACAATTTGACCGCGTTTGACCTGTTACTCAGGGTTTGAGCGGACGCTCCTGGTCACGCTCGGAAAGCTCGGTGCCGTCGTCCGGATGCTTCCAGGTTTGCGGCTTTTCTTCTTCAGGCTTCTGCCGATGCTCTTCACGCTCCGGCTCGTGGTGCTGCTTCTGTTCGTTCCCCATAAAGCTCTGCGCCCATAAGAATTGGATACAGCTTCAAGCATAGAACACAGCAGGCTGTTTTGAAGCCGGCCCAGATTGATAGCAAATACGCATCAATTCATCCAAATTAGTCACTTATCATTTCTAAATGTGTCAGCCACTATCCCAAGTCTTAAGCGAAACAAGCACTTTAAAAAGAACGCTGGAGACACAAAACCATGACGACCCCTTCCCGGCCTGCGGCTGCCCCCTCCAAAGTAGGCGCTGTATTGCGCGTTACTTCGGGCAACTTCCTCGAACAGTTCGACTTCTTTCTGTTCGGTTTCTATGCCACCTATATCGCTGCCGCGTTCTTCCCGGCCGCTAATGAGTTTGCGTCATTAATGATGACCTTCGCCGTGTTCGGCGCTGGCTTCCTGATGCGTCCATTGGGCGCGATTATTCTGGGTGCCTACATCGATGACGTGGGCCGTCGCAAAGGCTTGATCGTGACCTTGTCGATCATGGCCAGCGGTACGCTACTGATCGTGCTGGTGCCGAGTTATCAGACCATCGGCCTATGGGCACCGTTTCTGGTGCTGTTGGGGCGCCTCCTGCAAGGCTTCTCGGCCGGCGCGGAGCTGGGTGGCGTGTCGGTGTACCTGTCCGAAATGGCTACGCCGGGCCGTAAAGGCTTCTACACCAGCTGGCAGTCGGGCAGCCAACAGATCTCCATCGTCGTCGCCGCGGCCCTGGGTTATGGCCTGAACGTGTGGATGGAACCTGCGGTGGTGGCCGATTGGGGCTGGCGTATTCCGTTTGCCGTCGGTTGCGTGATCATTCCGTTTATCTTCGTGTTGCGTCGCAACCTGCAGGAAACCGAAGAGTTCGCCAACCGCAAGCATCGCCCGACCATGCGTGAAGTGATGGCGACCCTGGTGAAGAACTGGACCGTGGTCATCGGCGGCATGCTGATGGTGGCCATGACCACCACCGCGTTCTACCTGATCACTGTGTACGCACCGACCTTCGGCAAAACCGTGTTGCACCTGAGCACCTCGGACGCCCTGCTGGTGACCTTGCTGGTCGCGATTTCGAACTTCTTCTGGCTGCCAATCGGCGGCACGTTAAGCGACCGCTTCGGCCGCAAACCGGTGCTGATTGCCATGACAGTGCTGACTGTCCTTACGGCTTATCCGGCATTGTCCTACGTGGTCAACGCACCAAGCTTTGCGCACATGCTGGAAACCCTGCTGTGGTTCTCGTTCCTGTATGGCATGTATAACGGCGCGATGATCCCGGCGTTGACTGAAATCATGCCGGTGGAAGTGCGTGTGGCGGGTTTTTCCCTGGCCTACAGCCTGGCGACAGCAGTGTTCGGTGGCTTTACCCCGGCGATCTCCACCTGGTTCATTCACATCACTGAAGACAAGGCTTCACCTGCGTATTGGATGATCTTTGCCGCGCTGTGTGCATTGTGTTCGACCCTGGCGTTGTATCGCCGCGCCAATACCCGTGGCCAAGTCCTGCAGGAGGCCGCGCAATGAAGCCGCTGTTCAAGACCCTCACCGCTGTCGTCCTCGGCACCCTGGCGCTGGCCGCCCAGGCTGAGCAACTCAAAGTCATGACCTCGGGCGGCTTCACCGCCGCGTATAAGTTGCTCGGCCCGCAATACGCCAAGCAAAGTGGTGACACCCTCGAGACCATTCTTGGCCCGTCCATGGGCAAGGCGCCGGAAGCGATTCCCAACCGCCTGGCCCGTGGCGAGCACGCCGATGTGGTGATCATGGTCGGCTATGCCCTGGACGAATTGATCAAACAAGGCAAAGTCGACCCCGCCTCCCGCGTGGAATTGGCGGACTCGCGGATCGGCCTGGTGGTGAAGGAAGGTGCGGCCAAACCTTCGATCAATACCGACGCCGAGCTCAAGGCTGTGCTGAACCAAGCCAAGTCGGTGGCCTATTCGGATAGCGCCAGCGGCGTGTATGTCGAGAAGCAATTGTTCAAGAAACTCGGCATGCCGGCCAAGGGCACCATGATCGAACGCGTGCCGGTGGGCGAGCAGGTGGCCAAGGGCGATTACGAGGTCGGCTTGCAACAAGTGGCGGAGCTGTTGCCAGTCAAGGGTGTAACGTTTGTGGGCAAGATCCCGGAAGACGTGCAGTCGGTGACGCGCTTTGCCGCGGGCATTCCGGTGAACGCCGAACACCCGGAGCAGGCCAAGGCGCTGTTGCAGTTCATGGCATCGCCCGAGGCCCAGCCAGAGGTGCAATCCACCGGCCTGGACTCGGTGTCACGCTGACCGGAACGGCATCTCCCGCACCAACCGCTCCAACTCCAGCGCCGCCGGTGGCAATGTCCGCCCGCGGCGCTTGATCAAGCCCACATTGCGCAGCACCTGGGGCTCCACCAGCGGCACACTGACCAGAATCGGGTGAGTGTGCGCCGGCATCGCAATCGACGGCACCATCGCTACGCCCAACCCTGCCTCCACCAGCCCGATCATCGTGGTCACGTGGTGCGTCTCGCAGATACTCGGCTTTTTCACCCGCACCCCTCGCAGGGCCTGGTCGAGCAGGAAGCGGTTGCCCGACGTCTTATCCACCTCGATGTAGTCATGCTCATAGGCCTCGGTCCAGCTCACGCTGTCACGCTCAGCCAACGGGTGGTCACGCCGACACGCCAACACATAGCGCTCCTGCAACAGCAACTCGAATTCCACCTCATCGGCCAGGCTGCCGCTGAAACTCACACCAAAGTCCGCCTCGCCGCTGGCCACCGCATTGCACACCTCGCCGGCACTGGCATCCAACACCCGCAGGCGAATCTTCGGGTACAGCTTATGGAATTCGGAGATCACGTGGGGCATGAAGTAGTACGCGGTAGACGGCACGCAGGCGATGGTGACGTTGCCCATGCGTGTGGACGCGACGTTGCTGATGCCCATCAAGGCGATGTCCAGATCATCGAGCATTCGCTCCACCTGGGGCAAAAACGCACGCCCGACCATGGTCAGGCTGACCCGCCGCGTGGTGCGTTCGAACAGCTTTACATCCAGCGCGGATTCGAGCTTTTCGATACGCCGGCTGAGGGCCGGTT
This sequence comes from Pseudomonas sp. NFR02, assembly GCF_900119375.1. Lineage (NCBI taxonomy): Bacteria > Pseudomonadati > Pseudomonadota > Gammaproteobacteria > Pseudomonadales > Pseudomonadaceae > Pseudomonas > Pseudomonas sp. NFR02. Next base: position 826,681 of record NZ_FPJJ01000002.1, on the reverse strand, counting down.
GCGAGATACGGATGGCCTCGGCAGCGCCACGAAAACTGCCCTTGTCCACCACGGCGCGGAAGGCTTGGAGGTCGTTGAGGTCGAAGTTGATGATCACGGGAGGCTGGCCAAAGGTGGTCGAGGTGACAAGCATTATCGTATGGGAGCCGGTGGGACGCCATGTATGCCGAGACGGTTTGCCGAGATCATCCTGTTACACATATGAAGTCATACATATCAGCAAGTTATCGGCCGCCTGCGGCCACGCGATCGCCAAAACGGGTCAATACTTGGGGCCTGACCTACACAACTGGAGACGTAGCAACTCATGGAAACCTACCCCTTCTGGATGGACGACGAGGCGCCGGGCATCGGCATCGATCAGTTGCTTCTTGCATCGCGCCAATGGTCGAGTAGGATTGAATCCTACTCAACCCTGGCGGATAACCCCATGCGCTCAACCCAGCAAATGAGCATCACCTTGCCCCTTGAAATGGCTGCCACGGTCAAAGCCAAGGTGGCTGCTGGCGAATATGCCAGCGAAAGTGAAGTGATTCGCGATGGCCTGCGGGCGTTGCTGGCGCGTGATCGTGCCATGGAAGATTGGCTCAGAGACGAAGTCATCCCAGCAGCGACCGCCCTTGAGGCGAAGCCTGAGCTTGGGTTATCGCCAGAACAGGTCCGCGAACATATGGCCGCCAGACGACGGGGCAAAGGCACAGGGCAAGCGTGAGCTACTCGGTAGTTTTTTCGCCCGAGGTCTTGGCGCAGCTCGATGCCCTCGAAGACTACATCAGCGATGTGGGCTCCCCTCTTGTAGCGGTGCGTTTTATCGACAATCTTGTCAGCTACTGCGAAAGCCTTGCCCTGTTTCCCTTGCGCGGCATGCACCGTGACAACCTGCTGAAAGACTTGCGCATCACTCACTATCGTAGCAGCACCATTATTGCGTTCAGGGTGAAGCCTGACTTCAAAACGGTATCGATAGTGGGGGTGTTTTACGGCGGGCAAGACTACACGGCGTTGTTGCATGCAGATGAGAACGAACACCCGACAAGGGCTGAAAAGCCTGCTGAAAACTGATCAGCAGGCTTTTAGCGTTCAATCACCCTTTAGTGAAGGGCCTGATAGCGCGTTCCACGCCGTTGGTGCACCGAAAAACGCCTGGGCATTACTGTCCAACGTTTCCAAGTGATACCCGCCTTCCTGCACGATCACGCAGGGTAACCCCAGCGCGCGGATGCGGGCTCCCAACCGCGCAAAGCCTTCCCGCGTCACCGCGACTTTGCTTTGTGGGTCCAGCTCGTAGATATCGAAGCCCAGTGACAACACCAGCACATCCGCCGAAAAGTCCTTCACCGCTGCCAGGGCCTGCTCCAGCTTTTCGAAGAACACCGCTTCGCTGGCACCATGGGGCATCGGCAGGTTGAGGTTATACCCCTCGCCGGCGCCACCGCCTTTTTCCTCGGCAAAGCCTGCCACGCCAGGATAGAAGTTGGTCGGGTCGCCGTGGATCGACACATACAGCACGTCGTCGCGGTCGTAGAAAATTTCCTGGATGCCTTGGCCGTGATGCATATCGGTATCGAGCACGGCGACACGCTGGAAACCTTGGCGCAGTGCTTGCGCAGCCACGGCCGCATTGTTGATGTAACAGAAGCCACCGGCCGCGTCGAAGCGGGCGTGATGGCCCGGGGGCCGGCACAAGGCGTAGGCGGCAGGGGCGCCATCGAGGATGTCTCCCGCTGCGGCGATGGCGCTTTGGGCTGACCAATAAGCCGAGCGCCAGGTCAACTCACCGATGGGGCAACTGCCATCGGCCAGGTAGCGTGCCGCCTGGGCCAGGATGCCGCGCAAGGCATTGGGTTCACGCACGAAGATGTTGGACATGACTTCGTCGCCCCAGTCTTCGGGGATTTCTCTCCAGCGCTGGTGAGCTTCTTGAAGAAAAGCCAGGTAGTCGCCGCCGTGCACGGCGAGCAACGGATCCAGACCGTAGTCGGCCGGTTGCTGGATATCGAAGCCCAGGGTTTGCGCAGCCAGCAACAGGTTGCGCGCGCGCTCGGGAACCTCCTGGGGCGTGCGCATCTGGCCGCGGGAGTAGTAACTACGTGGGTGATGCAGGAGTTGTTCGGGGTGGAAAAACGCCTTCATGAGTTGCTCCTGGATAAACACAAAACCTGTGGGAGCTGACTTGCCTATGGGCATGGCGTCAGCCTTCAGACATGAACGCGCCCGGCGCGTTTCAAGACGGCGTTGAGCAATACATCGGTGCCCTGGCGCACATCGTCGGGCAAGACATCTTCGGCTTCGTTGTGGCTGAGGCCGCCAACGCAGGGGATGAAGATCATGGCGGTGGGACAATAGCGCGCCAGGTGAATCGCATCGTGGCCGGCACCGCTGACGATGGTCTGCTGGCTGTAGCCCAAGCCGTCCACCGCAGCCTGCACGCAAGCCACGCACTCGGCGTCGAACGGCGTGGCCGGGCTGATCCAGTGAGGCGTGATGGTGACGCTCAGGCCACGGTGGTCAGCGATAGCCTGCAGGCGTGCACGCACTTGCTGCTCCATGGCGTCGATGTCGGCGTCGCGGTGATGGCGCAGGTCGACGGTAAAATTGAGCAAGCCGGGAATGGTGTTGCGCGACGACTTGGCGATGCTCAGTTCACCCACAGTGGTGAGGCCCTGCGGGGCAAAATCGGCAGCGAGGTTTTCCAGGGCCTGGATCATTTTCGCCGCGCCGTACAGCGCATCTTTGCGCAACGGCATCGGCGTGGTGCCAGCGTGCGCGGCCATGCCTTCGACCCGCACATCGAGCCAGCGAATCGCTTGACCACCGGTGACTACGCCGATGCTGTTGGCGTTGTCTTCCAGGATCGGGCCTTGCTCGATATGCGCCTCGAAATACGCATCTACTGCGCCACCCAACGGGCGCTCACCGTTGTAGCCGATGGTGCGCAACGCCTCGTTCACGCTGATACCGTCTACATCGGCGGTTGCCAGTGCCTTGTCCAGGGCGAGCGTGCCGGTGAACACCGCCGAGCCCAGCATGGCCGGGGTGAAACGGGCGCCCTCCTCGTTGGTCCACACTGCAATTTCCAATGGCTTGCGTGTCTGGATGCCGTGGTCGTCAAGGCTGCGGATCACCTCCAGGCCAGCCAACACGCCGTACACCCCATCGAAGCGTCCACCTTCGGGCTGGGTATCCAGGTGGCTGCCCATCATCACAGGGGCTGCGTCCTTATCGGTGCCGCCGCGGCGGGCGAACAGGTTGCCAATAGCGTCCACGCTCAACGTCAGGCCAGCGGCTGTACACCAGTGGCTGAACAGCTCACGACCGGCCTTGTCTTCAGCGCTCAATGCCAGACGGCAGCTGCCACCGCGTGCCGTCGCGCCGATCTCGGCCATGTCCATCAGGCTATGCCACAGGCGCTCGCCATTAATCTTCAACATTACTGACTCCCTCAACTGTGTGCCATTTCCAGGCGGTGAGCCGTGGCGTGGCGGCGGGACAAGGCCAGCACGCACACCAACGAGACCGCCGCGATCACGCTGTAAAACACTGCCATCGGCCACCATTGGCCAAGGTATTGATGAGCCAGCCAGGTGCCGATCAGCGGCGTCAAACCACCGGCCAACGCGCCGCATACCTGGTAGGCGAGGGAAATCGCGGTGTAGCGCACACGGGTTTCAAACAGGCCGCTGACAAAACCTGCGATGACGGCGTAGAACGACGCCATGCACACCACCGCCAAGGCAATGCCGAGGATGATCAAGGGCGCCTGGCCGCTGCTGACCAAGACGAACATCGGATACGGCGAAGCCATTGCCAGTACACACATGGCGCACAGGAACCGCGTAGCGCCGACCTTCTCCGCCACCCAGGCGGCCAATGGCTGAACGCAGAACTGGATAATGGCAACGAAGAACAGGCATTCCAGGATCAGCGATCGCGGTAGGTCCAATTGCTGAGTGCTGTAGGCAATCATGAAGGTGTTAGTGAAATACACGCCGGCAATCCCCAACGTATTGGCGCCAATGCACAGCAATAGCGGGCGCCAAGCGGTCTTCAGCACTTCCAGGACGGGGGCTTGGTCCTTTTTAATAGCACGGGCCTTTTCCGCCAGGGCCTTGTCTTCAAGGAACTCCGGCGACTCGTTCACACCCAGGCGAATCGCCAGGCCGACCACTAGCAGTAAGGCGCTGGCCAGGAACGGCAGGCGCCAGCCCCAACTGAGCAGGTCTTCTTCCGGCAGACGAGTGACGGCGCTGAATGCCAGCAAGGACAGAATCAAACCGGCCGGGCTGCCCAACTGCGCGAAAGATGCAAAGAAGTTACGTCGCCCCTTTGGCGCATGTTCCCCGGCCATCAACACCGCCCCACCCCACTCGCCGCCGACCGCAATGCCCTGCACCACTCGCAACAGGATCAGCAGCACTGGCGCGGCAGCGCCGATCTGCGCATAGGTCGGTAACAGGCCGATGCACACCGTCACCACGCCCATCATCACGAGGGTAATCACCAGGGACTTCTTGCGCCCGATGCGGTCGCCGATATGGCCAAACACGATGCCGCCCAACGGCCGTGCGAAAAAGCCCACGGCGAAGGTGCCGAAGGCGGCCATGGTGCTGAACAGTTTATCGTCGGAAGGGAAGAACAGCTGACCGAACACCAGCGCGGCGGCGGTGGCATAGATGTAAAAGTCGTACCACTCGATCATGGTGCCGATAAAGGCGGCGGCCGCGGCACGGCGAGGCTGCGGCGAAGCGGAAGGCTTCATGGGGCTGGCTCCTTTGGTTATTTTTTTGGCAGGAGAAGATCAAACCAGTGCGCTCTGGTGGCGCTCGTTAAGCCCGATTTTTCGGCCTGGGGCTATGATTAGTCAATTTTCTATTTATTATCTTAATTATAAAAACTGCTTATTATCGAGGGATGCCATGCCCGAATCCCGCCGCGATATTCACCCCCTGCTCAACGACCGCCTGGACTGGAACCTGCTGCGCACCTTCCGCGTGATCGGCCAGGAACTGAGCATCAGCCGCGCTGCTGCCCGCCTGCATCTGACGCAACCGGCGATCAGCCAGGCGCTCAAGCGCCTGGAAGAACAGCTGGATTGCCAGCTCATCCTGCGCCGTGGCCCGCGCTTCGTACTCACCGAGGCGGGTGAACAGATCTTCGCCATTGCCGGGGAGATGTACGGCCAGGTTTCGCAGATGAGCAACGCCCTGCAAAAGCCGGGTGATGAAGTGATCGGCAAAGTGCGCTTGCTGATGATCAGCCGGATTAATTCCGACACTTTCGATGACTTTCTCGCAGGCTTTCATCGCGAGCACCCACGGGTAGACCTGGAGGTCGAAGTGATGCGCAGCTCCGACATCGTTGCCGCCCTGCTGGAAAAAACCGCGACCCTGGGGCTCAGCCTCAACCGCCGGCCACAACCGCGCCTGGAACAGCATCTGTTTCTGCGTCAGCGTTATGCATTTTTTTGTGGGAAACACCACCCATTGTTCGGACGTACAGGTTTGGTCGAAGGGGATCTGCAATCGGAAAATTTCGTGAGCTTTACCAGCGACCAGATTGGCGGGATGCTCTCGCCGCTGACTATTTTCCGTGATCAGCAAGGGTTCGGCGGGCGGATTGTGGCGTCGTCATCCAGTCTGGAAGAAGTGCGGCGCCTGGTGATTGCCGGGTATGGCCTGGGATGCCTGCCGGTGCATGTAGTGGCCGAAGATGTGCAGAACGGGCTGCTCTGGCGGCTGCCGCCGGATGAGGGCATTGCGGATGTGGATATTCACGTGCTTTGGAACCGGGAGCAGAAGATGAGTCGGGCGGAGGGGGTGTTTATTGAGTGCCTTTTGGAGCGGTTGGCCAGAACATAATTGGCCGCATCCGAGTGCGCCAAAAAGCAGTTACAACTCACCGGATGCGCACCGAAGCGCGCACGGCTAGGATTGCAGCGAACTAAGCCAATGGCGTACATTAGCGATGATTTTCATTGAGACATCGGTCTTCACACGTCGCGTTAAAGAATTGATCGACGAAGATGCCTACACGGCCTTTCAGAACGTGCTTGTAGTGAATCCCGCTGCAGGCGATGTGATTGAGGGTACGGGCGGTATCCGCAAAATACGAGTAGCAGCCAAGAGCCATGGTAAACGAGGCGGGGCACGTGTGATCTATTACCACTTCGCCTCGGCATCACAGATTGTTTTACTGATGATCTATCCCAAAAATGAACAGCAGGACTTGAGCGCCGACGAACGCAAGTCACTGAAGGCTGCGATTGAGCACTGGAGATAGCTATGAGCCGACTTTTTGATGAATTGATGGAAAGCGTTCAAGAGATGAACGAGATCCTGCGCGGAGAACGGGAGCCATCCCGTGAATTTCATGTCGACTCAATACGAGTTAAAGAGATCCGTAAGGCAACAGGGCTGACCCAGGCTAAATTCGCAGCGCTGATTGACGTTCAGCTCGGTACGTTGCGCAACTGGGAGCAGGGTCGTCGCGAACCTACTGGGCCGGCAAAGGCGTTGTTGAAAGCTATCCATAACGACCCGGTACATGTACTGAACGCGCTGGCTAGCTAAAATAAAACTCCCCCCCCTGCACCTTAAACATCGTCATAACCGGAAAAGCTCGGAGCTGACTCAACTTCGGGCTTTTTCGTTTGTGATGCTGAGTGAGGACTCTTCAAAAACCTCACATCGATAGCACTGATGATTACTATCGAAACGAGCGCCTGCTCGATTGCCAACACTGATTCCTATAATCGCCCCCAGCTTCCCTCTCCTGCGTCTGACCTCAGGCGACTTTCACCTTGGAATCCCACACCATGCCAAGCGCGAGCCAGGCCTCTAACGGCCTTCCCGAACATAATCAACAAAGCGTCAAACAGCAGTGGCTGGCGATTCTTTCGGTCGCCGTGGGTGCCTTTGCCCTGGTGACCAGTGAATTCCTGCCGGTGGGCGTACTCAACGATGTCGCCAGCGACCTGGGTATCAGTGCCGGTCACGCCGGATTGATGGTCACATTACCCGGCATCATGGCCGCCCTCGCCGCGCCGTTTCTGTCGGTCAGCATTGGCGCCATGGACCGTCGCTACCTGCTGATTGGCCTGACACTGGTGATGATCATCGCCAACTCGGTGGTGGCCTTTGCCACCGATTTCAGCCTGCTGCTGTTCGGCCGCGTATTGCTCGGCATCAGCATCGGCGGCTTCTGGGCCACCGCCATTGCCCTCAGCGGGCGGCTGGCGCCCAAAGGCGTGGGGGTTGCGAAAGCCACCTCGATCATCATGATGGGCGTAACCCTGGCCACCGTGTTGGGCGTGCCGGTAGGTACATGGCTCAGCGGCCTGATGGGCTGGCGCATGACCTTCCTGGTCACGGCGTTGGTGGGCATTCCGGTACTGCTGGCGCAGATCTTCCTGCTGCCGCGACTCACCCCGGAGAAAGCCATTCAGATCCGTGACCTGCCGGCTTTGTTTATCAACCCACAAGCACGGGTCGGGTTGATCGCCGTGCTGCTGATCGGTCTCGCACACTTTGCCGCATACACCTATGTCGCACCGTTCTTTAAACACAGCTCCGGCTTCGACGGACCGACGATTGGCTCGCTGTTGTTGCTGTATGGCGTGGCTGGGGTGCTGGGCAATATCTTCGCCGGCTTTGCCGCCAACCGCAGCGTACGCAACACCCTGTTGCTGGTCGCACTGATGATCGGCACCAGCACCGCGCTGTTCCCCTACTTCGCCACCGGCATGACCGGCGCGGCGATGCTGATCGCCCTGTGGGGCTTCGCCTTCGGGGCTTTCCCGGCCTGCGCGAGCATCTGGATGTTCGTCGTGGCGCCCAAGGATGTAGAACGCGGCATGCCGCTGTTTGTGGCGCTGTTTCAGGTGATCATTGCCCTGGGCTCGTTCTTTGGCGGGCGGATCGTCGACCAGATGGGCAGCTCGGTGTTGTTGAGCCTGGCCACGGTGTTGGTGGGTTTCGGATTTGTGACCGTGCTGGTGTTGGGACGCAAGGTGAGTAATAGCCTGGTGGCGCAGCCAGCCTGACCGGGTTGTAGGCGCAAAAAAGCCTGCTGAGCATTGAGCTCTGCAGGCTTTTTTCGTTTCAGGGAGCAGGTATTTATTTGGCCGTGGGGAAATCACGCTCAAGGACAGCATCCACCAAGGCTTGCGCGTTCTCGATCAATTGAGCCAGGGCCATGATCACGGGCGACTGCGTGCTGACTGGATCTTCGGCGCATTGGTAGGCGGATTGAAGGGCGGATGAGAGGGTTTCGGTGGCGTTTATAAGGGTTTCTTCGGTGCCGACATCATCGGCTACGCAAAAGATTTTGCGTGCATGCCCTTCGGTAGAATCAGCGGTGATCTTATTCATGATGTAACCCCAGCCAACGCAACCCTGCACGAAAACTGCCGAACCTGCACAACGTAAGCACCTGTTTCGGCAAAGCTTGGTAACCAGAATCTCCACCGGGAACCTTGTGTGCATAAGCCTGCGAGCTAGTCTCAAAAAGTCGCCGCCGTGGCGACATACTGTCAAGGGTGCTGATATGCCAACGAGATATCGCGATGCGGTCACAGGTGAATACGTAACCGAGCAAGAGGCGAAGAAAAGACCAAGGGAAACGGTGAAAGAAACCGATAAAAAGCGCCCGGCAAAGCCGACGGCCAAAAAGTAGGATCAACAGATGAGAGCGACTGCCGTATGTCCAGACAAACTTGCCAATGAAACCCGATTGCTCCAATGTAATGACCAACGTCATTACACAAGGAGCTATCCCTTGGCATCTATCAACATTCGTATCGATGACGACTTGAAAACTCGCGCCTACCTGGAGCTGGAGAAACTTGGTGTCACCCCTTCCGAACTGATACGCCAGGCGTTGCAATATGTTGCCGAGCGCGGCCAGTTGCCATTTAAGCCTGTGCTGATGACTGAAGAGGATGAAGCCTTGATGGCGACCGTACGTGAGCGTCTTGCATCGCCTCAACGCGTAAGGGTTTCTTTGGATGACCTATAGCCTTGATTTTGATGCGCGTGCATTGAAAGAATGACAAAAGCTCGGTGACACCCTCCGTCAGCAACTCAAAAAGAAGCTGGTCGAAATCCTGAACAACCCACGTATTGAGGCTAATCGCCTACATCGCCTGCCTGACTGCTACAAGATCAAACTGCGTAGTAGCGGGTACAGGCTGGTGTATCAAGTGATCGATCAGGAAATTGCGGTGTTCGTGGTCGCCGTTGATAAACGTGAGCGTGATCAGGCTTATCGCAAAGCGTCTGAGCGCCTTGATCAGCGTTAGGCAGGACTGGAAAATATCCCTGAAGCAGTCGCTGATAAAGACTGGAAATGAAAAAGCCCCGCAGCTTATTCAGCTGCGGGGCTTTTTCTATGTAATGGCGGAGAGATAGGGATTCGAACCCTAGGTACCGGTGAAGGTACAACGGATTTCGAATCCGTCCCATTCGGCCACTCTGGCATCTCTCCAACGGCGCGCATCATAACAGTGTGTTTCGCGGAAGCAAACCCCAAAGGTGATTTTTTTCCGTGCTATCAGATGCTTGCGTCGATTACAGCGGTACGCCGAGACGATTGGCGACTTCTTCGTAGGCTTCGATCACGTCACCGAGGCCTTGGCGGAAGCGGTCTTTGTCCATCTTCTTCTTGGTGTCCTTGTCCCACAGGCGGCAGCCGTCCGGGCTGAATTCGTCGCCCAGGACGATGGAGCCGTCGTGGAATACGCCGAATTCGAGCTTGAAGTCCACCAGCAACAGGCCGGCGTCGTCGAACAGCTTGGTCAGCACGTCGTTGACCTTGAGGGACAACTCCTTCATGCGCGCCAGTTGCTCAGCTGTACCCCAGCCGAACGCCACGACGTGGGATTCGTTGATGAACGGGTCGCCCTTGGCGTCGTCCTTCAGGAACAGTTCGAACGTGTAAGGGTTGAGCTTGAGGCCCTCTTCCACGCCCAAGCGCTTGACCAGGCTGCCGGCGGCGTAGTTACGCACGACGCATTCCACCGGGATCATGTCGAGCTTCTTGACCAGGCACTCGTTGTCGCCCAGCAGTTTGTCGAATTGGGTCGGGATACCGGCCGCTTCGAGCTTCTGCATGATGAAGGCGTTGAACTTGTTGTTCACCATGCCTTTGCGATCCAGTTGTTCGATGCGCTTGCCGTCGAACGCCGAGGTGTCGTTGCGAAACAGCAGGATCAGGCGGTTGGCGTCGTCGGTCTTGTACACCGACTTGGCTTTGCCGCGGTAGAGTTCTTCACGTTTTTCCATGATGGGCTCCGCTTTGAGTAAGGTGGGCTAGGCGATGTGTCGCCAGTCGAGCCCTGAATCTTGATCGGCCAGTTGCAGCCAGTCCGGGTCGCACCCTAGGGTGTCGACAAAACATTGCCGGGCAAGCGTCGGCAGGTTGTTCTTGCTGCTGAGGTGAGCCAGGACCAGATGTTGCAGGTCTTGCCAGCCCAACTCGTACACCAGGTATGCGGCCTGGTGGTTGTTCAAATGTCCCAGCTCGCCGCCCACCCGTTGCTTGAGAAAGTAAGGGTAATGACCGCGTGCCAGCAGGTCTCGGCAGTGGTTGGACTCGATCATCAAGGCATCGAGGTCCCGGTAACCCTCCAGCACCTTGGCGCAATAAGAACCCAGGTCGGTGAGCACACCGAAGCGCCGCTCACCGTCACTGAATACGTATTGCGTCGGCTCCTGGGCATCGTGGGCAACCGCGACGACATTGATGCTCAGGGCACCGATTTGCAGTTGCTCGCCACCAGCCAGAAAACCTGCCGGCTCGATGGGTTTGCGCATCCCGCGCAACGTGCCGCGGCTCATGTACACCGGCAGATTGTAGCGCCGAGACAGTAAACCCACGCCATGCACGTGGTCGGCATGTTCGTGGGTCACTAGAATCGCGCTCAACTGCGCCGGGTGAACACCGAGGCGCAGCAGGCGTCGCTCGGTTTCTCTTAACGAGAAACCACAATCGACCAGCACATACGTGTCATCGTGGGCGACCAGCGTACCGTTCCCTTGGCTACCGCTGCCGAGAACGGCAAAACGCATCGGATCAGCCCAGGTTGTCTTGAATCACGCCCAACACTTTGCGCGCTGTTTCAGCTGGCGCGACGGTGTTGATGTTCTTCTCGACGGTGACTTGCACGCTTTCGCCCACCTTGCTCAAACGAACCTGATAACGCTCGGCACGGGTTTCGATCTCTTCCTTGGTCGGCGCGCTGCCGAACAATTTGCCGAAGAAACCTGGTTCGTCGTCCTTCTTCTCAGCCTTTTCAGCCACGTTGATGTAGTACAGGCCCAGGCTGCGGTTGATGTCTTCAACGCGCCAAGGGCCCTGCTCCAACGCGCGGCCAACACTGGCCCAGGCACGGTCGAGGTCTTCACCCAGGTTCAGCACGACGTTGCCACTGCCGTCTTCGGTGAGGCTGACGCGGCTAGGGGTGTCGTAATCACGGGCGGCGAGCAAGGATACGGAACCGCCCTTCTCGGAAATACGGCTCATGCTGGCGAGCATTTCGTCGACCAGCGCGGCGTCAACACCCGTGTTGACCGAACGTGGAGTGAAATCGACGTTGGCTGTGCTGCCTGCAGGACGCTCGGCGCTGACCACATAGACTTCGCTGGTGTTGCGCTGCACGCCTGGCTCGATGCGCACACGCACACGAGCTTCGCTGTCGGCGGCAACACCGCCCGCCAGCAGGCGCTGGGCCATGTTGGCGGACAGCTCGCGACCTTGCTGCCACGCGGTGGTGAACTCACCGGTCTGCGGGCGTTGCTGGTCGATGCTAAAACCGTTGTCCTGGAAGAACTGCACCGCCACCGGCCAGACCTCGGCAGGCGGACGCTGAGCCACGATCCAACGATTGTCGCCGCTTTTTTGCAGGCTGTAGTCGCTGGCATCGGCCACGGACATAATCGGCTGTGGGCGTGGCACTACGTACTCACCCTTGACCGTGTCGTCGGCAACGTTGCGTGGAATCGGCAGCAGCGGGTCAAGGCGCTTGGCGACATTGACATCAGGCGGCAGTTGCATCGGTTTGGTTGCTTGCGCTTCCAGGTAATCGCTGCCGCGGTCACGGAAGTAGCCTTCCGGGCCCCATACCCAACCGCAGCCACTGGTGCTGGAGATAATCAAGGCAAGTGCGGAAAGTCCGGCCAATCGCTTCATGCGTAGTGCTTCCTCAATTAAACCAGGACGCCGGACTGGCGCAGGGCCTGTCGCAGCGGTTCGTGACAGGCTTCGCTGAGGCGGGTGAGCGGCAGACGGATACCGTCCGGCATCAGGCCCATCTCAAACAGCGCCCACTTCACGGGAATAGGATTGGATTCGATAAACAGTGTCTTGTTGAGCGGCATCAGCTTTTCGTGGATCGCACGCGCGGTGGCTGCATCGCCCGCGATGGCGGCGGCACACATATCGCTCATGGCGCGCGGGGCCACGTTGGCGGTCACGGAGATGTTGCCCTTGCCACCCAGCAGGATCAGCTCCACAGCGGTGGCGTCGTCACCGGAATACACCAGGAAGTCGCTGCTCACGCCGGCCAGGATGTCCTTGGCGCGCTGCAGGTCGCCGGTGGCTTCCTTGATGCCGATGATGTTCGGCACGGTGGACAGGCGGATCACGGTCTCGGCCTTCATGTCGCACGCGGTGCGACCCGGTACGTTGTAGAGGATCTGCGGGATCTGCACGGCTTCGGCGATGGCTTTGAAGTGCTGGTACAAGCCTTCCTGGGTCGGCTTGTTGTAGTACGGAGTCACCAGCAGGCAAGCGTCGGCGCCGGCCTTCTTGGCGTTCTTGGTCAGCTCGATCGCTTCACGCGTCGAGTTGGCGCCCGTACCGGCGATCACGGCAATGCGGCCCGCTACGCGCTTGACCACGAATTCGATCACCTGGATGTGTTCTTCCACATCAAGGGTGGCCGATTCACCTGTGGTGCCGACCGCCACAATGGCGTTGGTGCCCTCTTGCAGGTGGAAGTCCACCAGTTTGCCCAGGCTGTCCCAGTCGAGACGACCTTGTGCATCCATGGGTGTGACCAGTGCCACCATACTGCCCGCAATCATGCAACCGCTCCTGCCGGAAAAAGAGAGCCGTAATGGTACTGGCGCCAAGATGCTTGTACAAGCGAAGTACCGCGTGAGGATGCGTTCTGGCGCAACTAAACGACGGGCAATGCCATCATTAGGCCAAAGCACCGCCCGAAGCGGGCTGATCACGCAATGAAAACGCCACCTCCTAGCCCTTGGCGACGCTTTTCGCTACCCTTGATCCTTTGATCGATACCGCCCACACGGCATCGACCGCTCATCGCTTTAGGAAGGCTGCATGTCCACCCCCACAGTTCGCGAACAATTCCTTGTTATCAGTGCCCTCGGCGCCAACCCCATGGAGCTGACCAACGTCCTGTGCCGCGCCAGCCATGAGAACCGCTGCGCCGTCGTGACCTCCCGCCTCACCCGCCATGGCGAGTGCAGTGCGCTGGTCCTGCAGATTTCTGGCTCCTGGGATGCCTTGGCGCGCCTGGAAACCGGCCTGCCGGGCCTGGCCAAGAAGCATGATTTCACCGTCAACGTGGTACGCAGTGCTGCCCTGGAAAACCGTCCCCAGGCCCTGCCTTACGTAGCCTATGTCAGCTCGGCCTACCGTTCGGACATCGTCAACGAGTTGTGCCAGTTCTTTATCGACCACAACGTCGAGCTGGAAAACCTGACCTGTGACACCTACCAGGCGCCACAAACCGGCGGCACCATGCTCAATGCCACCTTTACCGTGACCTTGCCGGCCGGTGTACAGATCAGTTGGTTGCGCGACCAGTTCCTGGATTTCGCCGATGCCCTGAACCTCGACGCGTTGATCGAGCCGTGGCGCCCACAGAACCCAATGTAAGGAAGGACTCATGCCGGTAGCCATCGATAAACCCGTCGCCGATTTCGAAGCCCAGGCCACCAGCGGCCAGACTTTCAGCCTCGCAGCCCTCAAGGGTAAGCAAGTAGTGATCTACTTCTACCCCAAGGACAGCACCCCGGGCTGCACCACCGAAGGCCAGGGCTTTCGTGACCAGTACGCGGCGTTCAAGGCCGCTAATACCGAAGTGTTCGGTGTGTCGCGTGACAGCGTGAAGTCTCACGAAAACTTTAAGGCCAAGCAGGCATTTCCTTTCGAGCTGATCAGCGACAAGGACGAATCGGTCTGCCAGCTGTTTGATGTGATCAAGTTGAAGAAGCTGTACGGCAAGGAATACCTGGGCGTGGATCGCAGCACCTTCCTGATCGACAGCCAAGGTGTGCTGCGTCAGGAATGGCGCGGCGTGAAAGTGCCAGGGCATGTTGATACGGTTTTGGCGGCAGCGCAGGCGCTGAACAAGGCTTGATCTTGCCTCGATAAGGATAGGTATCTACACAACTTTGTGGGCTGTAGCACACACGGTAACCACGATGCGAAACGAGTAGCTCTTGATCTTGATCTGCTTGTGATCTTGATCTCAGGCGCCCCGTTAAACCACGCTGGCCGGAATTCGACAGGGATTTGGGGGGTAAACCGGCAGGGATGCCGGTTTAGCCGCCCCGCGCCATGGATGGCGCGTGGCGGCGGCCCCCCAAATCACTGGCGGATTACGGGCACACCGAGCCCAAGCGAGGTGCCGAGTGATGGGGCAAGAGCCCTTTGGTTACTTTGGGGCTTTTCCAAAGTGACCCGCCGTCAGGGCGGAACCCTAAGTGGCCGTTACCGCAGCAATGGATATATACCCAATCCAACTGTGTCGCCTGTCAGGCCGTCTTCGCAGGCAAGCCAGCTCCCACATTTGGATCGTGGTGGGTCAGGTAGACAAGCATCGGCCGTCAGGTCGTCACGGGAGCAAGCTCCCTCGCCACAGGGTCAGCTTGGTACCGAAGTTGTGTAGATACCTTGCCTCGTAAGGCCTTCAGGCCTTGCGCAACCAATAACGGTACACGCCAGCGGCCTCTTCTTCCTGGACCAGCGTATGGCCCGCCAGCTTGGCAAAAGTGCGGAAATCGCGCTGGGAGCCTGCATCGGTGGCGATCACTTTAAGCACGGCCCCGCTGGCCAATCGATTGAGTTCCAGCTTGGCCTTGAGCAAGGGCAACGGGCAGTTCAGACCGCTAGCATCAAGTTCGGCGTCAAAGGCGACGGCGTCGGTCATAGTGTTACTCCAGGCAAACATTCGGGCTGCTTAGAATATCTGGTCCCAGGCTCAGTGTCCGGCTACAGTAAGCTCTTTGTCGAAAGGCTTTGTGCATGACTTTTTTGCGCCCTACCCTGCTGACGCTGGCCTGCCTGCTGGCCTCCCCGGCCTTAGCTGACGACCTGCCGTCACTTGGTGATGCCAGTTCTGCCATTGTCTCGCCGCAACAGGAATACCAACTGGGCCGCGCCTGGCTGGCCTACCTGCGCGGCCAGGTTTCGCAACTCAACGACCCGCAACTCAAGGATTACGTTGAAACCAGCGTGTACAAGCTGGTGGAGACCAGCCAGGTCAATGACCGGCGCCTGGAATTCATCCTGATCAACAGCCCACAGCTCAACGCCTTTGCGGCTCCCGGTGGGATCGTCGGGGTCAACGGCGGCCTGTTTCTCAATGCACAGACCGAAGGTGAATACGCGTCGGTACTGGCCCACGAACTGGCACACTTGTCCCAGCGCCACTTCGCCCGAGGCGTGGAAGCGCAATCACGCATGCAACTGCCGATGATGGCCGCCCTGCTTGGGGGCATTATCGCCGCCGCTGCGGGTGCCGGTGATGCCGGTATCGCCGCGATTGCCGGCTCACAAGCCGCCGCGATCCAGGAACAGCGCCGCTTCTCTCGCCAGAACGAGCAAGAGGCCGACCGCATCGGTATTCTCAACCTGGAGAAAGCCGGCTACGACCCGCGCTCCATGCCCACCATGTTCGAACGGCTGATGCGCCAATACCGCTTCGACGCCAAGCCGCCGGAATTCCTGCTGACTCACCCGGTAACCGAATCGCGTATCGCCGACACCCGCAACCGCGCCGAACAAGCCAAACCTGGCGGCAAGGAAGACAGCCTGCGCTATCAATTGATTCGCGCACGGGTGCAGCTCAAATACGAAGACACGCCAGGTCTGGCCGCCAAGCGCTTCCAGGCACAGCTGGATGAAAACCCTAAAAATGATGTAGCGCGTTATGGCCTGGCCATCGCCCAGATCAAGGGTACCCAACTCAAGGAAGCGCGGGAAAGCCTGGCGCCGTTGCTGGCCAAGGCGCCTAACGACATCACCTACAACCTGGCCCAAATCGAACTGGACATCACCAGCAACCGCATGCCGGATGCGCAGCAACGTACCGACCGCATGCTCACCCAGTACCCCAGCAACTATCCATTGAACCAGGTGCGGGTAGATCTGTTGCTTAAACAGAACCGTACCGCCGATGCAGAAAAGGCGCTGGACGGGCTACTCAAGTCGCGGCCGGACGATCCGGACGTGTGGTATCAGGTTGCTGAAACACGCGGTTTGTCCGGCAACATTATTGGCCTGCATCAGGCTCGCGCTGAATATTTCGCATTGGTGGGGGATTTCCAGCAAGCCATCCAGCAGTTGGACTTTGCCAAGCGGCGTGCTGGCAATAACTTCCCGCTGTCCTCGCGCATCGACGCCCGTCAGCGTGAGCTGATCGAACAGGAGCGCCTGGTGAAAGGCATGATGAGCTGAACCCGCCGCCCACAAAAAAGCCCCGCTGCCGTTAACCGGCAGCGGGGCTTTTTTATAGGTCTAGCGGATTACTCAGCCAGCTTGAAGGTGATGAAGCTGGCACGGCCTTGACGCAGGACGCGCATCGACACCGAGCGATTCTTCGGCAACGCCTTGGCGATGTCGGCGAACTCCTTGGTGGTATCGATTGCCTGGTTGTTCAAGTGGGTGATCACGTCACCCGGTTGCAGGCCGATCAAGGCGGCTGGGCCGTCCTGAACTTCCTTGATCACGACACCGCTTTGCAGGTCGAAGGTTTTCTTCTGTTCGGCGGTCAGTTCAACCACGGCGATACCCAGGCGGTTGCTGCTGCGTTCGGCACCTGGCTTGGCGTTGCCCAGGGCGTCCAGGGTCGCGCCTTCTTCCGGAATTGCCCCGACGGTCAGTTCGACGTTCTGGCGCTTGCCGTCACGAATCACTTCCAGCTTGGCTTTGCCGCCGGCCTTGAGCGCGCCGACCAAATGAGGCAAGTCTGCCGACATGATGATCGGCTGGCCGTTCATGCTCAGGATTACATCGCCCACTTTCAGGCCGCCTTTGGCCGCAGGGCCATTGTCCTGAATCTGCGCAACCAGAGCACCGGCCGGCTTGTCGAGACCGAAGGACTCAGCCAGGTCCTTGTTCACTTCCTGGATTACCACGCCCAACCAGCCGCGGCTGACCTTGCCGCCGCTTTTGAGCTGATTGGAGACGTCCATGGCCACATCGATCGGGATCGCGAAGGACACGCCCATGAAGCCACCGGAGCGGGTGTAGATCTGCGAGTTGATCCCCACCACTTCGCCGGCCAGGTTGAACAGCGGGCCACCGGAGTTACCCGGGTTGATCGGCACGTCGGTCTGGATGAACGGTACGTAGTTCTCGTTTGGCAGGCTGCGACCGATGGCACTGACGATGCCTTGGGTAACGGTGTGGTCAAAGCCGAACGGTGAACCGATCGCGACCACCCACTGACCGGCTTTCAGGTCCTGAGACTTGCCCAGCTTAAGCACCGGCAAATCCTTGCCATCGATTTTGAGCAAAGCCACGTCGGAACGTGGATCGGTGCCAATCAGCTTGGCCTTGAGTTCACTGCGGTCGGCCAGGCGCACGAGAATCTCGTCGGCATCGGCAATCACATGGTTGTTAGTGAGGATGTAGCCGTCAGGCGAAATGATGAAGCCGGAGCCCAGGGACTGGGCTTCGCGCTGACCACCGCCACCACGGGGAGAGCGAGGTTGGGGCATCCCGCGCTCAAAGAACTCGCGCAACATGGGCGGCAAGCCTTCCAGGTCGGGCATCTGCTGGTTCGAGACTTTGCGATCCGGCAGCTTCTGCGTGGTACTGATGTTCACCACGGCAGGCGAGGCCTGCTCCACCAGCTGGGTGAAATCAGGCAGCTCGACCGCTTGCGCAGGTAAGGCCTGACCCAGCACCAGCACTGTGGCGACTATGGATAAGTAAGACTTCAAACGTGGTATCGACATACAGCTCCCGTTACGACGAGCAGGGTTAAGCGACAGGGTTCAATAAACGCCGGATACTGCGAGTGGCATTTTTGTTCCGCGAACAAACAAGGCCAGAGCCATCAAACCCTGACCTATAAAAAACATGGGAAGTTTTTGCAAGTGAAAATGCTGTCCAGAGATTTCATACGCCCAGCACCCAACGAAATTCGGGCCCAGATTGATAGACCAGGATGAACATAAGATTAACAATCTCAGGGCTTGGCGGCGGCTTTTTCACCACGCACCGACAACGCGATACGTTCAGCTGTGCCGATGGGAATTTCGCCCACCACCGTAACCATCATTTCGCCATCCACCGTATTCAATCGCCGGGATACTGCCACGGTCGGCCCAAGCTGAGCGCGGGTTTCATTTACATCAGCGCCGTTGGCTGACTCAAGAAACACCGAAAAACGCGCGAGCCCATCGTCATACATCAGGCTGTCGACGGTAGATTTCGTTTGGGGATCTTTGCGCGTAGCGCTGCTGATCTGTTGGAAACCAGGCGGTAGCCAGTCCAGATGCCACTTTTGCGTGGCAGACATGTCAGGAGATTTAGCGGCGGACATTGTTACAGGCGAACAGTCGCTGCCGGGCTGCAAGCTCTGCTCAGAAGGAGTGGCCGAAGTATCCAGGTGGGTGAACTGAAAACGCTCCAGCAACTGCCCCTGGTCATTTAGCAGCAAGGACTTGAGCGGCAGCGCAGTTTCACGGTCCAAGTGTAATTCAAACCCATAACGGTAGGGGTCACGCGGGCTGATCGACACAATCACCGCATTACGACCGGCCACACGGGATTTGCCAATGACGGCCAGATCATAGAATGAAGTGAGTTTTTTTGGATCAAGAATACGCGAGGGTGCCTCAGGCGAATGACCGAGACCGGCAACCAACGTGCCACTGACACATTGTGCCCGACCATCAACCCTGACCGCTTCTTGGGCGGAGCCGTCAAGTTGCAACAATCGTTCACGGACATGACCATCCTGGACGCGGTGCCAGATGTCATGGGTTGAAAAACTGCCGTTACGTTCGTAGACAAACGTACCTTCGAAGCTTTGCTGCTGCTCTGCACGCCCAAGTCGAGTCAGCCAGTCTTGGGCTTCATCGGCATGGGCGGATAGTGCAAACCAACTACTGAGCAAAAGCGCAAGGAGCGGTATGGCGCGCATAGGGCTCCTTAGCGAATCAGCGGTTTTCCTGGCTTGCTGCGCGAGCGTATGGCAGAGCGCTTTCAGTGCCTTTGGCGGCCGATTCCTGCGCATGTTGACGCAGGTAGCCTGGAAGGCGCTGATCTTGCCAGCCGGATTGCCCCTGAAGTACACCATTGGCCATAGGGCCGGTGGTATCGGTGCTTTCCTTGTAGCCAGCCAGCACGGCCGGGCCTTTGACTTGCGGACCGGCCATGACCGGCTGCTGAGTCTGCTGGGCCAGCTCGTTGCCTGCGATCTCGTCCTGGTTGTACAGGCGAACGCCTGCCAACACAGCAACGGTCACCGAGGCGGCCACTGCCAGACGCCCCAGGCTACGCCATGGACCACGCGAGGCTTTTGCCGGAACGGCTTCATCCGCCAGTGCAGCAGAAACGGCCGCAGCAATATCCAGACGAGGGATTAGGAGATCCTTGTGCATCACCGCCCGAGCGACTTGGTAACGAGACCAGGTATCACGGGTTTCGGCGTCATCAAATGCGTTGAGCACTCGACGAAGTTCCAGTTCATCCGCTTCGTTATCCATCACTGCGGACAGCGATTCCTGCAGGGCATCACGACTCATGGCGGTTCCTCTCTTGGCTGTCGCCGCTGTCTTTAGTTTTCCTGCAACAACGGTTGCAAGGCTTTGTCGATGGCTTCTCGGGCCCGGAAAATCCGTGACCTCACAGTCCCCACCGGACATTGCATGACGCTCGCAATGTCTTCGTAACTCAGACCATCGAATTCACGTAAAGTTAACGCCGTACGCAAATCTTCTGGCAGTTGCTGAATAGTGCGATGAACGGTGCCTTCGATCTCGTCGCGCAGCAATGCACGCTCCGGCGACTCGAGATCTTTGAGGCCGTGATCACCATCGTAAAATTCTGCATCTTCTGAACTGACATCACTGTCTGGTGGGCGGCGACCGCGTGACACCAGATAGTTTTTCGCCGTGTTAATGGCGATGCGGTACAGCCACGTATAAAACGCACTGTCACCGCGGAAATTTCCAAGTGCACGGTAAGCCTTGATAAAGGCTTCCTGTGCAACGTCCTGCGCTTCATGGGTGTCGTGCACAAACCGCACGATCAACCCGAGAATTTTGTGCTGGTATTTCAGCACTAGCAGATCAAATGCTCGCTTATCACCGCGCTGTACGCGCTCGACCAGCTGCTGATCCTCTTCCTGGGTTAGCATGAACACTCCTCGTTGTACTTGAAGGAGGCTTGCATAACTAAACGATCAGGCTTGCAAACATAGACTCGGGCTTTTCGCAAAAGTTCTCCCCCTTCAAGCAAGTTTCCGGCATGCACTGATTTGGCACACACGAAAAACGCAGCACGGTCGGTGCCGGCTGCGCGAATAATCTTGTCGCCGGTTTCGTGACGCGTCCAATGCTCCCGACGGGCCAATAAACTCAACGTTTTCCCAGCTTTCGGGCAACCTGCTATTGAGTCGGGGCTTATGCAAAAAGTTCCCGTCCCGCCAACCGGCCGTTTCCCAACGCTGCGCAGCATAATCTCACAATGCCACGAAGGCGTGGCTATTGTGCCGCTCCACCCCTCTATATACTAGTGGCCCGTGTGACCCTTTGATTCGCCGATCCAGGCGTCCTGTTTGCGCCCCCCTTTGGATCGCTTTTTGCGGAATCCGTCAAATGAGCCAACAGTTTCAACACGATGTCCTCGTCATCGGCAGCGGCGCCGCCGGCTTGAGCCTGGCCCTGACCCTGCCCAGCCATTTGCGTATAGCGGTTTTGAGCAAAGGCGACCTGGCCAACGGCTCGACCTTCTGGGCCCAGGGCGGCGTGGCTGCGGTGCTGGACGACACAGACACCGTGCAATCCCACGTCGAAGACACCCTTAACGCCGGCGGTGGCCTGTGCAACGAAGACGCCGTGCGCTTCACCGTCGAGCACAGCCGGGAAGCCATCCAATGGTTGATCGACAAAGGTGTGCCCTTCACCCGCGATGAACATGCCGGCAGCGACGACGGTGGCTTTGAGTTCCACCTGACCCGCGAAGGCGGCCACAGCCATCGCCGAATCATTCACGCTGCCGATGCCACCGGGGCCGCGATTTTCAAGACCCTGCTCGATCAGGGCCGCCAACGCCCCAACATCCAATTGCTGGAGCAGCGCGTCGCCGTCGACCTGATCACCGAAAAACGCCTGGGCCTGCCGGGCGAACGCTGCCTGGGCGCCTACGTACTGAACCGCACCAGCGGTGAAGTCGATACCTATGGCGCACGCTTCACCATTCTCGCCTCGGGCGGCGCCGCCAAGGTCTACCTCTATACCAGCAACCCCGACGGTGCCTGCGGCGACGGCATTGCGATGGCCTGGCGCTCGGGCTGCCGGGTCGCCAATCTGGAGTTCAACCAATTCCACCCCACGTGCCTGTATCACCCGCAGGCCAAGAGTTTCCTGATCACCGAAGCCCTGCGCGGCGAAGGCGCACATTTGAAGCTGCCCAATGGCGAACGCTTCATGCAGCGCTTCGACCCACGCGCCGAGCTGGCACCACGCGATATCGTCGCCCGCGCCATCGACCACGAAATGAAGCGCCTGGGTATCGACTGCGTGTATCTGGACATCAGCCACAAGCCCGAAGCCTTCATCAAGACCCACTTCCCGACCGTCTACGAACGCTGCCTGACCTTCAATATCGACATCACCAAGGGCCCGATCCCCGTGGTGCCGGCCGCGCACTACACCTGCGGTGGCGTGATGGTCGATCAGCATGGCCGCACCGACGTGCCGGGCCTGTATGCCATCGGCGAAACCAGCTTCACTGGCCTACACGGCGCCAACCGCATGGCCAGCAATTCATTGCTCGAATGCTTCGTGTATGCCCGCTCGGCGGCAGCGGACATTCTTGAGCAACTGCCGCGCATCCCGGTACCAGCCGCCCTGCCCCGCTGGGATGCGAGCCAGGTCACTGATTCGGACGAAGACGTGATCATCGCTCACAACTGGGACGAGCTGCGACGCTTCATGTGGGACTATGTGGGCATCGTGCGCACCAACAAGCGCCTGCAAAGGGCGCAACATCGGGTGCGCTTGCTGCTGGATGAGATCGACGAGTTCTACAGCAACTACAAGGTCAGCCGCGACCTGATCGAATTGCGCAACCTGGCCCAAGTGGCCGAGCTGATGATCCGGTCGGCCATGGAGCGCAAGGAAAGCCGCGGCTTGCATTACACCCTCGACTATCCACAGATGCTGCCCGAAGCCCGGGACACTATCCTGGTGCCAACCACCTACGCCGGCTGAACTTCAGGCGTACCCGCAGGCGCCGGTGCACATCGGCGGCCTGTGCATCCCTTGGCACGCAGATGGACCGCACTCGCCGTTCACCCTGCGCCCGGTAACGCAACACCACGATCAGCGGCAACGCCAGGCTGTCGGGCCGCAGTTGCACAGGGTGCCACCCGCGTGCGGCGCTCCATAATTGCCAGCCATCGTCGTCACGGCGCAGGCCACGAATCGACGAACGGTGAGTGAGCAGAATTTGCCGCGGTAACACCCAGGCACAATGAGCCAGGCATAACAGGATGCCCAGGCTTGAGTAAGGCAGGTTTAGAACCAGCAGGCTGCCCAGCGCGATCAGTTGGGCAAGCACATAGGCCGCCAGCAACAGCCGCGAGGCCTGCCAGCGGCATTCGAAACGATTACTTGGGCTGGACACGGTCCAGGATCATCCGAACCATGCGCTGCAGCTCCGGGTCTTCGGATTCGGCGCGCTCCATGAACCAGCCAAACATGTCCTGGTCTTCGCACGTAAGCAACCTGACGTAGAGGTCGCGGTCCACCTGATTGAGCGTCGCGTACACCTCTTTGGTGAAAGGCACCAGCAACACATCCAGCTCCAGCATGCCGCGACGGCTGTGCCAGTAGAGGCGATTGATTTCTACATCTTCGACCATGGAGCCCTCCTAAAATAGAGCGCAAGTATACAGCCCAGGCGACACCGGAACAGTCGGCTTTGGTCGACCGCGACGAAACTATGCATTTGCCGGACGCCCCTCTATGATGCACCCATGACTTTTTGACCTGCGATGACCCATGGCTGACTCCGCTTTTTTCTGCTCCCTGTCCCACGAAGGCGTTCTCGCCGTCCGCGGCTCTGATGCTGCCAAGTTCCTGCAGGGCCAACTGACCTGCAACCTTAATTACCTGAGTGAAACCCAGGCCAGCCTGGGCGCGCGCTGCACGCAAAAAGGCCGGATGCAGTCGAGCTTCCGCATCCTGCTGCAGGGTGATGGCGTACTCCTGGCCATGGCCACCGAGTTGCTTGAACCGCAGCTGGCAGATTTGAAAAAGTACGCGGTGTTCTCCAAATCCAAGCTCACCGACGAAAGCGCTGCCTGGGCGCGCTTCGGCCTGGCGAACGCAGACGCGGCCCTGAGCGCCCTGGGCCTCGCGCTGCCGGTCGAGACCGATAGCGTGGCGCGCAACGAAGCATTGATCGCCGTCCGCGTTTCCCCGGGCCGTGCCGAACTCTGGGTACCTGCCGAACACGCCGACGCCGTGCGCAGCCAATTGGCCGCGCAGTTGCAACAAGCTCAATTGAATGCCTGGCTGCTTGGCCAGATCCGTGCCGGTATCGGCCAGGTGATGCCCCAGACGCGCGAGTTGTTCATCCCGCAGATGCTCAACCTGCAGGCCGTGGGTGGCGTCAGCTTCAAGAAAGGCTGCTACACCGGCCAGGAAATCGTCGCGCGCATGCAGTACCTGGGCAAACTCAAGCGGCGCCTGTATCGCCTGAGCCTTGAGGCCAACGAGCTTCCCGAGCCAGGCACGCCGCTGTTTTCCCCCAGCCATAACAGCGCAATCGGCGAAGTGGTCATCGCGGCGAAAGCTGACCAGTCGATTGAACTTCTCGCTGTGCTGCAAGCCGAAGCTGCCGACAGTGGCGACGTGCGCTTGGGCACCCTCGAGGGCCCGGGCTTGAATCTGCTTGACCTGCCCTACCAACTGGACCGTGACCGCGAGATCCAGCGTTAATCGCCGTACTTTTTGCAGCACCCTAGAGAGCATGAATGAACAAGCTGGCGGAAAAAGTCCAACAAGCGTTGGTAACGGCCATCGACAACGATGACCTGGTTCTGCCGACATTGCCGGAGGTGGCCCTGAAAATTCGCCAGGCCGCCGAAGACCCGGACATCAGCATCAGCCACCTGAGCAAAGTGATCAGTCGTGACACGGCCCTGTCGGCGCGCCTGATCAAAGTGGTCAACAGCCCGTTGCTACGGGCCAGCCAGGAAGTCACCGACCTGCACACCGCCATCACCCGGCTTGGTACCAACTACAGCAGCAACCTGGCCATCGGCCTGGTGATGGAGCAGATCTTTCACGCCCGCTCCGAGGTGGTCGAACAGAAAATGCGCGACGTATGGCGCCGCAGCCTGGAGGTGGCGGGCGTGAGCTACGCCTTGTGCCGTCGCCACAGCCACCTCAAGCCAGACCAGGCGGCCCTGGGTGGCCTGGTGCATCAGATCGGCGTGCTGCCGATCCTCACCTATGCCGAGGATCACTATGAGCTGCTGGCCGACCCCGTCAGCCTCAACCACGTCATCGACAGCATCCACCCGGTGCTGGGCGACAAGCTGCTGCGGGTCTGGGACTTTCCCGAGATGCTGGTGAACGTGCCAGGCCAATACCTGGACCTGACACGCGACTCTGCAAGCCTGGACTACGTCGACCTGGTGCAGGTCGCCGCTCTGTACTGCCACCGCGGCACCGACCATCCCCTGGGGACCGCGCCGATTGCCACATTGCCGGCCATCACGAAGTTACGCATAGACCTGCACAGCGACGCCCTGCGCAGCGAACTGGACGAAGCGCGCTCGATGTTTTACTGATCAACCCGCGATAAAACTCACGCGCACCTTAAGCCCCGCCAGCTCGCCATCATGCAGGCTGATCTGCGCCAGGTGCGCACGGCAAATCTCCCCGACAATCGCCAGCCCCAAGCCCGACCCCATGCCCTGCTGGCTGCGTCGATAAAAGCGCTCGAATACCCGGTCCCGCTCATCCAGCGGGATGCCGGGGCCGTCATCCTCCACCTCCAGCACCGCCGGGGCCGTCACGCGCAGAATCACATTGCCGCCGGGCGGGGTATGGGCCAAGGCGTTATCCACCAGGTTACTCAGCAGCTCATTCAACAGCGTCGGTTCGCCGCGCAGCCATACCGGCTCGTCGGCCTCCAGCGCCAGGGCCACGCCCCGCGCGTGGGCCAGCGGCGCCATGGCCATACCGAGCTCACGGGCCAATTGGCTCAAATCGAGCAGTTGCGCACCGCCTTCGGCAATGGCGCGGGCACCGTTTTCGATGCGGGCCAGGGACAACAATTGATTCGCCAGGTGCGTCAGGCGGTCGGTGCCCTGGGCGGCCGTTTCCAGGGTGCTGCGCCAGGTGGCCGGTTCTTCGGCACGCAGGCCCAGTTCCAGCCGGGCCTTGAGCGCCGCCAGGGGCGTGCGCAGCTCGTGGGCAGCGTCGGCAATAAACTGCGCCTGGCGCTCGAACTGCCCGCGCAGACGTTCGGTGAAATGGTTGAGTGAGCGTACCAGTGGGCCGAACTCGTCCTGAACTTCCACCAAGGGCAGGGGCCGCAGATCATCAGGCTGGCGCTCTTCCACCGCTGTACGCAGGCGTTCCAGCGGGCGCAGCGCGGCGCTCACCGCGAACCACACCAGCAATAACGCACCGATGGCGAGCATGCCCAGGCGCAACAAGGTGTCGGCCATCAGGCTGCGGGCCATGGCCACCCGGGCTTCGTCGGTCTCCGCAACACGAATTTCGGCCATGCCGTTCATGTTCGGTTCCGAGACGGCCTTGAGCAGGCTCACCACGCGCACAGGCTGGCCCAAATACATGGCGTTGTAGAACCGCGCCAAGGCCGGGTAATCGTCGGTGCGGGGCGTGCCGGGCGGCGGGCCGGGCAGGTTTTCGTAACCGGAAATCAGTTTCTGATCAATATCATTGACCTGGTAATAAATGCGCCCGGCACTGTCGTAGGCAAAGGTGTCCAGGGCCACATAGGGCACATTGGCGCTGAGGGTGCCGTCCACCTGGGTCAAACCGGCGGCAATGGTGCGTGCCGAGGCCAGCAGCGTGCGGTCATAAGCGGTGTCGGCGGCTTCGCGACCGTTCCAATAAGCGCTCATGCCGCTGGCGAGCATCAACAACACCAGCAATAACGCAAGGTTGCACAGCAAGCGCCAGCGCAGGCTGCTGGGCTTATGCATCACGGGCTTCCAGCAAATAGCCAAGGCCGCGGAAGGTGACGATGGCGATGGGTTGGCCATCGAGCTTCTTGCGCAGGCGATGCACGTAGATTTCGATGGCGTCGGGGCTGGCCTCCTCGTCCAGGCCGAATACCTGGGAAGCCAATTGTTCCTTGCTCATCACGCGCCCCGGCCGGGCGATCAAGGCTTCGAGCACCGCTTGTTCTCGGGAGGTCAAGGTCATCAGCTCGCCTGCGACCGTGAAGCGCCGAGTGTCGAGGTCGTACACCAGCACACCGCAGGTTTGCTGACGCTCGCCGCCCAACACGCTGCGCCGCAACAGTGCCTTGACCCGTGCTTCGAGTTCCGTGAGTTCAAACGGTTTGGCCAGGTAGTCATCGGCGCCCAGGTTCAGGCCGTGCACGCGGTCTTTTACATCACTGCGAGCAGTCAGCATCAGCACCGGCAGATTTTTTCCACCTGCCCGCAAACGCGCGAGCACCTCGAAACCATCCAGGCGCGGCAGCCCTACGTCCAGGATCACCGCGGCGTATTCCTCGCTGCTCAAGGCTAGGTCCGCCGCCACGCCGTCATGCAACACATCAACGGTCAAACCCATGCTCTTGAGCGCTTGGGCGACACTTTCGGCGAGCTGCAGATGGTCTTCAACCAGGAGGACACGCATGGATTTCTACCTCATTCAGGGGTGGTCGGCGCCACGCTTTGCCCGGCAGTTTACAGCCGCAACCTGGCCTGTGAAGCCCGAAAACATTGAAAGGCGATTGAAAGGTTAGTGAAAGCTTCGCCCTTTAGCATCCAACCACGGTGGTCTATGCCCGCCGAGTTGCCTGACCCGTAGCGCCCGAAAAACGCCTCGAAGCGTTTTCGCCAAAATAAGAACAATAACGGAGTACACCACGATGCTGTCGACCCAGCCACAGGCTTGCCCGCCTGTTCGCTCTTGCCGTCTGACCCACACCGCCCTCGCCAGTGCCGCTGCCCTTGCCGGCTTTGCGCCGCTCAGCCAGGCTGCCTTCTTCGAAGACAGTAGCGCGACCCTGGAAACCCGCAACATGTACTTCAATCGCGACTTTCGCGACGGTACCAGTGCGCAGCAATCCAAGCGCGACGAATGGGCCCAGGGCTTCATGCTCAACCTGCAATCAGGCTACACCGACGGCACCGTCGGCTTTGGCGTGGATGCGCTGGGCATGCTCGGCGTCAAGCTCGACTCCAGCCCCGACCGCACCGGCACCGGCCTGCTGCCGACCCACGATGACGGCCGCGCCGCCAACGAGTACGCCAAGCTGGGCCTGACCGGCAAAGTGAAAATCTCGGCGACTGAGCTGAAAATCGGCTCGCTGATCCCCGAACTGCCGATCCTCAAGCCCAA
Source organism: Pseudomonas sp. NFR02 (assembly GCF_900119375.1). NCBI lineage: Bacteria > Pseudomonadati > Pseudomonadota > Gammaproteobacteria > Pseudomonadales > Pseudomonadaceae > Pseudomonas > Pseudomonas sp. NFR02. The sequence continues at coordinate 798,629 of NZ_FPJJ01000002.1, read as the reverse complement.
CGACGGGCGCATCCTGCCGCAGACCTTCAACGGTGGCTTGATCACCTCCAAGGAATTCAAGAACCTGGTGTTCACCGGTGGCCGCCTGGACAAAGCCAAGGACCGCGACGACACCAACTACGAAGACATCGCGCTCAATAACAAGAACAGCCGCTTCCTCAGCGGTGCCACCGGCAAGCACTTCAACTTCGGTGGCGTCGACTACAAGTTCGCCGACAAGATCACCGGCAGCTACCACTTCGCCCAACTCGACGACGTGTATCGCCAACACTTCTTCGGCATGGTCGCCTCACGCCCGATGGGCCCTGGCACTTTCGCCGCCGACCTGCGGCTGGCCATCAGCGATGACACCGGCTCGGCCCGCGGCGGCAATATCGACAACAAGTCCCTCAACGGCCTGTTCAGCTATGCCCTCAATGGCCATAAGCTCAGCGCCGGCTACCAGCACATGTCCGGCGACAGCGCCTTCCCATATGTGGATGGCAGCGACCCGTACCTGGTCAACTTCGTGCAGATCAACGATTTTGCCGGCGCTGAAGAACGCTCCTGGCAGGCACGTTACGACTACGACTTCGCCAAGCTGGGCATTCCTGGCTTGAGTTTCATGAGCCGTTACCTCTCGGGTGACAACATCAAGCTCAAGAACGGCGAGACCGGCAAGGAGTGGGAACGCAACAGCGAGATCAAGTACGTGGTGCAAAGCGGCACGTTCAAAGATGTGGCCGTGCGCCTGCGTAACGCCACCTATCGTTCCAACTACTCGGCCCGTGATGCGGATGAAATGCGCTTGCTGGTCAGCTATAGCGTCGCACTTTGGTAGTACCCCTCATAACAACAACGATGGAGATCGCCATGACCCCTTCACTGCGTAAATTTGCCCTCGCCGCCGGCTGCATGCTGTTCGCCGGCCAACTGCTGGCCGCCGACGAACCCAAGCGTCCGGAATGCATCGCCCCGGCCTCCCCTGGCGGCGGTTTTGACCTGACCTGCAAACTGGCGCAAAGCGCGCTGGTGAACCAGAAGCTGCTGACCAAGCCGATGCGTGTGACCTACATGCCAGGCGGCGTGGGCGCGGTGGCCTACAACGCGGTCGTCGCCCAGCGCCCTGCAGATGCCGGCACGTTGGTCGCCTGGTCGAGCGGTTCGTTGCTGAACCTGGCCCAGGGCAAGTTCGGCCGTTTTGATGAAAGCGCCGTGCGCTGGTTGGCGGCAGTGGGCACCAGCTATGGCGCCATCGCGGTGAAAAGCGACTCGCCCTACAAGACCCTCGATGACCTGGTTAAAGCCCTGAAGAAAGACCCAGGCAGCGTGGTGATCGGCTCCGGCGGCACCGTCGGCAGCCAGGACTGGATGCAAACCGCGCTGATCGCCAAGGCCGCCGGAATCAACCCGCGCGAACTGCGTTACGTCGCCCTTGAGGGTGGCGGTGAAATCGCTACGGCTCTGCTGGGGGGGCATATCCAGGTGGGCAGTACCGACATCTCCGACTCCATGCCGCATATCCAGAGCGGCGATATGCGCCTGCTGGCGGTGTTCTCCGAGCAACGCCTGGATGAGCCGGAAATGAAGGACATCCCGACCGCCAAAGAGCAAGGCTACGACATCGTCTGGCCGGTGGTGCGTGGCTTCTACCTGGGGCCAAAGGTCAGCGATGCCGACTACGCCTGGTGGAAAGACGCCTTCGACAAACTGCTGGCTTCCGAGGAGTTCGCCAAGCTGCGTGACCAGCGCGAGCTGTTCCCGTTCGCCATGACGGGCCAGGAGCTGGACACCTACGTGAAGAAACAGGTGGCTGACTACAAAGTGCTGGCCAAAGAGTTCGGCCTGATCCAGTAATCGCCCCTCTTTTGTGTAATGCCCCTGTAGGAGCGAGCGTACTCGCGAAGAACCCAAGGACATCCACGTGCGTCCAGAGAGCACGCGTTATCGTTGAAGTTTTTCGCGAGCAAGCTCGCTCCTACAAGAGGGGCCTTGGAGTTTTCTATGCTCTTACAACGCATTTTCGCTGCCGTGCTATTGCTGGCCTGTATCGGCCTGGCGCTGATGGCCTGGCCGTATCAGGCGGCTTTTTCCTACGAACCCGTAGGGCCAAGAGCCTTCCCCCTGCTGTTGCTCGGGCTGATGGGCCTGGCGCTCATCTACATGATGATTCGCCCGCAGGCGACCAAACACACTGACGATGAACCCGCGCTGGATCAACCCACGTTGATCAAGATCGGCATCTGTGTGGCCCTGCTGCTGGTGTTTGCCGGCACATTCGAATCCTTGGGTTTCATTCTCAGCAGCATGCTGATCGGTATTCCGATGGCACGGCTGTACGGCGGCCGCTGGTTGCCCAGCGTGGTGATCATCACCTTGATGAGCGTCGGTCTTTATCTGCTGTTCGATAAAACCATGGACGTACCGTTGCCCCTCGGCCTGCTCGACGTTCTGGAGAACTGACATGGATACTTTTGGCTATTTGGGCCAGGGTTTCGGCGTTGCGCTGAGCCCCTATAACCTGGTGACCGCGTTGTGCGGCACCCTGATTGGCACCGTGGTCGGCCTGTTGCCGGGCCTGGGCCCGATCAACGGCGTGGCACTGTTGATCCCCATCGCCTTTGCTCTGGGCTTGCCGCCAGAGTCGGCGCTGATCCTGCTGGCAGCCGTGTACCTGGGCTGCGAATACGGTGGCCGCATCAGTTCGATTTTGCTGAACATCCCGGGCGAAGCGTCCACCGTGATGACCACCCTCGACGGTTACCCGATGGCCCGCAAAGGCCTGGCCGGCGTGGCACTGTCGTTGTCGGCCTGGAGTTCGTTCATTGGGGCGTTTATCGCCACCTGCGGCATGGTGCTGTTCGCCCCGCTGCTGGCCAAGTGGGCAATTGCGTTCGGCCCGGCGGAATATTTTGTCTTAATGGTGTTTGCGATTGTCTGCCTGGGCGGCATGGCCGGTGACAAACCACTGAAGACTTTTGTTGCGGCGCTGATCGGCTTGTTCCTTTCCTGCGTGGGCATCGACGCCAACAGCGGTGTGTACCGCTTTACCGGCGACAATATTCACCTGACCGATGGCATCCAGTTCGTGGTGTTGGTACTCGGCCTGTTCTCCATCAGCGAGATTCTCCTGCTGCTGGAAAAAACCCACCGTGGCCAGGAAGCAGTGAAAGCCACCGGGCGCATGATGTTCAACGTCAAGGAAGCCTTATCGGTACTGACCGTGAACCTTCGTTGCGGCGTATCGGGTTTTATCATAGGCGTATTGCCGGGTGCGGGTGCGACCATGGCCTCGGCCGTTGCCTACATGACCGAGAAACGCATCGCAGGCGCCAGCGGCAAGTTCGGTCAAGGCGACATGCGCGGCCTGGCCGCCCCTGAAACCGCCATTGGCGCATCGGTCTGCGGCGCCATGGTGCCGATGCTGACCCTCGGCGTTCCTGGCTCGGGCACCACAGCGGTGATGATCGGCGCCCTGTCGCTGTACAACATCACTCCCGGCCCACTGCTGTTCCAACAGCAACCGGACATTGTCTGGGGCCTGATCGCCTCGTTGTTCATCGCCAACATCATGCTGGTCGTGCTCAACATCCCGATGATCCGCATCTTCACCCGTATCCTCGCCGTGCCGAACTGGGCGCTGGTGCCGGTGATCGCCATCATCACCGCGATCGGCGTGTACGCTGTACATGCCACCACCTTCGATCTGTTCCTGATGATCGCCATCGGCATCTTCGGCTACATCCTGCGCAAGCTGGACTTCCCGCTGTCGCCGCTGCTGCTGGGCTTTATCCTCGGCGGTTTGATGGAGCAGAACCTGCGCCGTGCGCTGTCGATCTCCAACGGTGCGCTGGAAATCCTGTGGTCGAGCCCGATCACCTTTGGCGTCTGGGTGCTGACCGCAATCATGCTGCTTGTACCGCTGCTGCGTATCTGGCGTAAACGCGTGCAACAGCGTCGTGCCCTGGCCGATGTCTGAGGTCACCTTTAAACATTGGTGGGGAACACCGCTGGTCGGCCTGGCCGGCGGTTACCTGGCCAGCCTGGTCGGCTGGCCGTTGCCGTACATGGTCGGCTCGTTGCTGGCGATCATCCTGGTGCGCTGCCTGACGCCCTGGCAATTGGCGGAGATTCCCGGCGGGCGCAAATGCGGCCAATGGGTGGTGGGCATCGGCATTGGCTTGCACTTCACCCCGCTGGTGATCGAGCAGGTGATGAGCCACTTCGGCCTGATCTTCTTCGGTGCACTGGTCACCAGCTTGTCGAGCGTGGTCGGCGTGTGGTTGATGCGCCGCAGCGGGGAAGACCGCGCCACGGCGTTTTTCTCCAGCATGCCGGGCGGTTCCGGGGAGATGGTCAACCTGGGCGCTCGCAACGGCGCGGTGCTCAGCCGGGTTGCGGCCGGGCAGAGTTTGCGTGTGCTGGTGGTGGTGTTGTGTGTGCCGGCGATCTTCAAGTATTTGCTCGGAGGCGGCGCACCGCAGTTTCACCCGGCGCCGGTGGACTGGGCGTGGCTGGCCCTGCTGTTTCCGGTGGGTGCGCTGGTTGCCTGGGGCTGGCAACGCTTGCGCCAACCCAACCCTTGGCTGTTCGGGCCATTGCTGGTGAGTGCGATCGCCAGTGTGACCTGGGATTTACACATTGGCCTGCCCGACGGCGGCAGCCAGATCGGCCAATGGTTGATCGGCAGCGGTTTGGGCTGCCACTTCAATCGGCAGTTCTTCCGTCGCGCGCCCTCATTCATGGGCCGCACCTTGATTGGCACGGCATTGACCATGCTGCTGGCGACGTTAGCGGCGGTGGGCTTGAGCGCCCTCACTCACCTCGACCTGCGATCACTGACCCTGGGCATGATGCCAGGCGGTATCGCTGAGATGAGCCTGACAGCTGAAACCCTGCAGTTGTCGGTGCCCTTGGTGACGGCGATGCAGGTGATGCGCTTGTTGTTCGTGCTGTTCTTGGCCGAGCCTTTGTTTCGGCACTGGAACCGTCAGCCCGCCCCCCTCTAAAACCTTCCACATGTTGAATGTGCCAGGCCTCAGACGGGTGGCAAACGCCACTCGATGGGGGCCTCGCCATTCTGCTCGAGAAACTTGTTGGCCCGGCTGAAATGCCCGCAGCCCAGAAACCCGCGATACGCCGACAACGGCGAAGGATGCACCGAGGTCAGCACCAGATGCTTGGTGGCGTCGATGAGCTTCTGCTTGCTTTGAGCATGGGCGCCCCACAGCAGGAACACCAGGTGCGGCTGATGCTCGCTGACTACCTCGATAATCCGATCGGTAAAGAACTGCCAGCCCTTGCCCGCATGGGCGTTGGCGTTGGCGCGCTCCACGGTCATGGTGGTGTTGAGCATCAGCACGCCTTGGTCGGCCCAGCTTTGCAGGTAGCCGTGGTTGGGGATGTCGATGTTCAGGTCGCGCTTGAGCTCTTTATAGATATTGACCAGCGACGGCGGCGCCGGCACGCCCGGTTGCACCGAGAAACACAGGCCATGGGCCTGGCCAGGGCCGTGATAAGGGTCCTGGCCGAGGATCACGACCTTGACCTTGTCCAGCGGTGTTGAATTGAGTGCGTTGAAGATCAATGGGCCGGGCGGGTAGATCTCTTTGCCTGCGGCATGTTCCTGGCGCAGAAACTCGCGCAATTGCGCCATGTAAGGCTTCTCGAACTCTTCACGCAGAGCGTGTTTCCAGCTGGGTTCGAGTTTGATACGGTCGCCATCGGTCATAGTTGAATTGTCTTGTAAAAAAGAATGAGGCGAACCCTAGGAAAGCCGACCCCGCTTGTCAATTGATCTGACACAGCACCGGCACTTTCCCACGAAGGGATCATACTCATCCTTCACCTTCTCGATTGAGGTCACGATGAACCTGCATTTCGAAGAACTGACCGGCAGTGGCGGCGCTCGCATCGGTATCGCCAGCCTGGACGCGCCAAAGTCCCTTAACGCCCTCTCCCTGCCAATGATTCTGGCCCTGGATGAGCGCATGGAGGCCTGGGCCAAAGACCCGCAGATCGTCTGCGTGCTGCTACGCGGTAACGGCCCCAAAGCCTTTTGCGCCGGTGGCGAAGTGCGCAGCCTGGCTCAGGCTTGCCGTGAGCAGCCCGGCGAAGTTCCGGCTCTGGCCGCCCAGTTTTTTGCCGCTGAATATCGTCTTGACTACCGCCTGCACACCTTCCCAAAGCCGTTGATCTGCTGGGGCCACGGTTATGTCTTGGGCGGTGGCATGGGCCTGTTGCAAAGCGCCGCCGTGCGTATCGTTACACCAAGCAGTCGTTTGGCCATGCCCGAGATCAGCATTGGCTTGTACCCGGATGTGGGGGCCAGTTGGTTCTTGTCCCGCTTGCCGGGTAAGCTCGGCCTGTTCCTGGGCCTCACCGGCGCCCATATCAACGGTCGCGACGCGCTGGACTTGGGCCTGGCAGACCGTTTTCTGCGTGATGACCAGCAAGACGAATTGCTCGATGGCCTGCTGCAGCTGAACTGGCAGGAACAGAGCGCGATGCAACTCAACAGCTTGCTCAAGGCCCTGGCGCAGGAGGCGATCAGCGATCAACCCGACGCGCAATGGCTACCACGCCGCCCACAGATCGACGAATGGCTGGATGTAGGAGATGTACGCTGTGCCTGGCGCGCCTTGAACCTGCTGCGCGACCACAGCGACCCGCTATTGAGCCGGGCCGGCAAAACCCTGAGTGAGGGCTGCCCACTGACGGCGCATCTGGTGTGGGAACAGCTCCAGCGCGCCCGCCACCTATCCCTGGCCCAGGTGTTCCAGATGGAATACACCCTGAGCCTCAACTGCTGCCGTCATCCGGAATTTGCCGAAGGGGTGCGGGCGCGCCTGATCGACAAAGACCAGGCGCCTCATTGGCACTGGCCGGATATCAACACACTCCCGGAAGCGGTGGTGCAGGCGCACTTTGACAAGGCCTGGGAAGGTAGAAATCCTCTGGCAGATTTATCTGACTACTGACAGGTCTGTACGTTTGTCGTTGACCTTGAACTTGCAATTGTCCGGTTGGCTGTCCACGCACGTATACACCGGCAACTCGAACGCATCGGGCTGCAGCTTCCAATACAAGGAGCTGGTCAACGACATGTTGATAATCTCATTGCCCCTGCTTGGCCTCAACGCTACTACTACCCCGCTCCAGTTGGTGCGGTAGATGCACTTGTCCATGTAGCCGTTTCCTCTCTCCTCGCCGTCGCCCGGCATGAAGACTGCGCCAATGAACCCGTCGACAACACCACGCGACGCGACCTTCGGACTTTGCCAGCGCAGGCCGTTGTCTTGGGCGCGATAATGGCCATCGGCGTACACGATCTGCGACGGATAAGGACAGCCTTGCTCCGCACTTGCCGATGCAATGAAGCAGCTCATCAGCAGGAGCACGCAAATCAATTGTTTGAACATAGGGATTCCATCTGCTCAGTCTCACCACGCAAAAGCACAAGGCTTCTCGTTAGTGAAGTACAGCTAGCGCCTCAAAGATAGCTGTTAAATCTGACAGTACGGACATACGGTACCTATAAAAAACGGCGCATGATGCGCCGCTTGTTTTTCAAGATATTTAACGGTGACCGCCGCGACCACCTCCGTGGTCGGAACCGCGTCCACGCCCGCCATTACCCCAGCGGTCGCCCCACCCCTGGTTGGGGTAGGGTCGGTAGCCGGCGCGAGGGTAATAGCGCGGGGCTGGTTGGTAGTAGCGCGGCGCCGAATAGTAGCGAGGCTGTGGCGCATAGTAGCGAGGCGCTGGCGCGTAATAGCTGCGCCCAGAAGGGTAATAACGCGGGCCGCCGTAGTAATAGGCTGGCGCCGGCGCGGTGTAGACCTCGGAGCGATAGTAGGTGGCGCCTCCATCGTAATAGGGCACGCAGGCTGAAAGGGTCAGGCCGAGCAAAGCGATGAGCAGCAGTCGTCGATACATGGCGGCCTCCTGGACCGCGGAAGAGCTCCTCCAGCGACGCTGGCGAGCGGCATTCAGCTTTCACTGAATGACGAAACATCTGACATCAAAAACCGAATCTGGTGCGTTCGCGACACAAGTGGAAACACCTGTTTCAGACGAAGTGAAGGTCTGTCAAAAACCCATGATGATGGAATGCCGCCCAGCCGCGCTGTATCGTGCAACAACTACCGCTGTCCTACCCGAGGCCTGCCTGAACCGACCCATGACCACACCGACCCTATGCCCCGCCTGCGGTGCCCGCAACGACTGCTCCCTGGCCGATCCGCGCACGGCCGATCGAGCCTGCTGGTGCTACAGCGTCATCATCGACCCGGCGGTGCTTGAAGCCCTGCCGGATGAGGTGCGCAATAAAGCCTGCCTGTGCCCACGCTGCGCCCAAGTGGACGAACAGTTGCGTAACCGCCATGCGCGTTGATCGCTTCCTAAGCAACCTGCCACAGTTCAATCGTAAACAAGTGCGCTTGTTGCTGGTGGAGCGCCGGGTGACCGTCGAGGGTGTTGCAGTCAGCGATCCGCACCATGACGTACGTGAGTTCAGCCATGTCTGCGTTGACGGTGAAATTCTGCAAGCGGGCAAGCCGGCACGCTATTTCATGCTGCACAAACCCCAGGGCTGCGTCAGCGCCACGTCGGACCCGCGACACTCCACGGTCCTGGACCTGCTGCACGAACCGGACAAAGCCGACCTGCATATCGCCGGGCGCCTGGATTTCAACACCACCGGCCTGATGCTGATCACCAACGATGGCCAATGGTCACGGCGCCTCACGCAACCACAGACCAAGTTGCCCAAGGTGTACCACGTGCAAACCGAACAGGACATAGGCCCGCAGTATGCGATGAAGTTCGCGGCAGGGGTGTATTTCGCCTTTGAAGATCTCACTACCCAACCTGCCAAACTTGAACGGCTGGGCCCAAGAACGGCCCGGTTGAGCATCGTCGAAGGCCGCTATCACCAGGTGAAGCGCATGTTCGGGCATTTTGATAACAAGGTAATCGGCCTGCACCGCGAGCGAATGGGCCCCTTGGTGCTGGATACCTCGCTTGCGCCGGGTCAGTATCGGCCACTGACTGACGACGAAATCCGACTAATCTGACGACCGTTCAGCCGGTGATGGCAAAAAACCAACCGCTTACCTTGCGACCTGCCTTCGGTGCTGCTTGAATCAAGGCTTCAGCCAGATGATGACTGATGAGTCGCCCTATAACCTCCAAGAAACACCTGCCGCGCCCGTGCTTGATCGTCGGGCCCTCCCGGCAAACCGCCCGCCATAACAACACCCGCCGGCCAGCCGTCATCGGACCGACGTGAGCCTTCATTTTCCAGGCGTATGCCTACCTGTCATAAAGCACGTGCAAAGTGATTTGCGCGCACTACCCGCTTGCCAGGAGTCTTACGACATGAGGCCAGAAATCGCTGTGCTGGATATACAGGGTCAGTATCGGGTTTACACGGAGTTCTATCGCGCGGACGCGGCGGCAAAGACCATCGTCCTGGTCAACGGCTCCATGGCGACCACGGCGTCCTTCGCTCAAACCGTCAAAAGCCTGTACCCGCAATTCAATGTGGTGTTGTACGACCAGCCCTACGCTGGCCGTTCCAAAATCCATAACCGTCATGAGCAGATGCTCACCAAGGAAGTCGAAGGCCAGATCCTCCTGGAACTGCTCGACCACTTCGCCGCTGAACATGTGCTGTCCTTCTCCTGGGGCGGCGCCGCCACGTTGGTCGCCCTTGCACAGCGGCCCCGTAGGATAGAAAAAGCCGTGATCAGCTCCTTCTCGCCGGTAATCAATGCGCCGATGCGCGATTACCTCGAACGAGGCGTCGACTACCTGGGCAACCTCGACCGCGACCGTGTCGGCCACTTGGTCAACAGCACCATTGGCAAGCACCTGCCTTCGCTGTTCAAACGCTTCAATTACCGCCATGTCAGCAGCCTGGCCGCACACGAATACGGGCAAATGCACTTTCACATCAGCCACGTGCTCAACAGCGACCGGCAGTGCTACCTCAAGGCGGCCAGGCAAATCGACATCCCGGTGCTGTTCTTGAACGGCGAGTGGGACGAATACACCAGCGCAGACGACGCCAAGCTGTTTGGCCAGCATGTGGCCAAGAGCTGCTTCAGCACCATCCAGGCAACGGGGCATTTCCTGGACATGGAACATAAAGCCGCGTGCCGCGATAGCCGTGAGGCCGTGGTGGGCTTCTTGAAAGGGCAGCGGCCCGCCAGCCCGTTGCGGTATAGCCAGGGCCAGGCGCAACATGCGTGGGCGCTTTGAGATCAAGCCTGACACTGTGGCGAGCATGCTCCCTCGCCACATGCAACTCTCACATTTTTCAAAGAAAAACTTCAAATCCAGCCGAACATCTGGTACAAAGTCAGCCGTTCTGAGCGGGTATAGTTTAATGGTAGAACAGTAGCTTCCCAAGCTTCCGACGAGGGTTCGATTCCCTCTACCCGCTCCACTCAGATTTGCGCTGGCGTCAGGAAGGTTCTGACGCAGGATGCACAAAAAACCGGTCCTTGGTGACCGGTTTTTTTATGTCTAAAATTTATTCTCCAGCGCTCATCTGCTGCTCGGCAGTCGAGCCTGAGGGTGTGAAGCACCTTGTAATACCTCCAAGCGGCGCCATTTGTGCGCCCCCATACTCAACATCACCCTGCCCGCCTATCTGTTGAATCTCATCGTTGAATACGTGTTGAATCATCCACAGGAAAAAAAGCCGCTCGGGGTTTCTTTTCTGGCATCCGCGGCGCTCCAGGTATTACAGCAGGAGCGGTAGGTACGCCTAAGCAAAGTCTTACGGCAAGGCCGGCAACACCTCGCGATAATGTAGGCTCATCGGCCCAAAGTTCGGAATATGGCAATGCTGGACATCCAAAAAACCACACCCAACATCATCCTGCGCCAAGTAGTCGGCTGGGTGTTGGTTTTGCCGCTGCTGATCTCGTTTGTACGGCTGCCCTTCCCCTTCCCCCTTAGATTTTTGCTGGAGTTAGGAGTGATTGCCGCGTCGGCGTATGGCGTGAGGTTTGCCTGGCGTCACGCAACCCCACGCGTGGCTGTGTTCGCTTTGTTTGTCACCCTGCTCAACGTCATTTCCATGGTCATGTTAAGTACCGCGTCAGTACTCAAGGCCCTTTACATTATCGCCTGGCTCTACTGGTACCCCTATTATTCGAACTGGGTTTACTGGAATTTCTAATTGGGCGAAGAATTTGACCGCAAGAAACGTAGTTCCCAAACCCCATGGTGGAACTACAGTGGCGTCGTCCCCCCTCAACGCCCTTCAAGGAAACTGCTCATGACCTACCACTACAAGCTCATGCCTTCCCCTGTCGGTGAACTCACCCTGGTGGCGCGCGGTGGCAAACTCAGCGCCATCCTCTGGGAAGTAGAACGCGCCAATCGCGTACGCCTGGGTGAATTGATCGAGGCCAACGACAGCCCGGTGTTGCGCGAAACCGAACGCCAACTGAAGGAATACTTTGCCGGAACGCGTAACCAATTCGAACTGGAGCTGGACTTCGCCGGCACTGACTTCCAGAAGCAGGTCTGGCAGGCACTGCTGACCATTCCCTTCGGCGAAACCCGCAGCTACAGCCAGATCGCCGAGCAGATCGGCAACCCCAAAGCCGTGCGCGCAGTCGGGGCCGCGAATGGGCGCAACCCGATCTCGATCATTGCGCCATGCCACCGAGTGGTGGGAGCTTCGGGCGGGCTGACCGGGTTTGCCGGAGGGCTTGAGGCCAAGCAGTATCTACTGACGCTTGAGGATCGCAGCCAGGCAAAAATGGCTTTTTGATTACCGGTCAGCAAGCGCTCCGCGAGTGAAAGCCTGATACTCGAACAAACGTGCAAAGCCCAACTGTTGATACAGCGAGATGGCCTCCGCCGAGGCCTCGAGAAAACATCGGTGAGCCCCCAGGCTCGAGGCGTGAAGCAGGGCAGCTTGAATCAGGCAAGTGGCATAGCCTCTTCCACGAAAGCCCTTGAGCGTGCCGACATCATTCAGACGGGCCTCGCCTTCACACAATGACAACGTCAACGAACAGCTCACCCGCCCCTCGGCGGACAAGGTGAAGTGGTAAAGGGCCTCACCCGCATCAAGCGCCCTCTGGTGCCGTTCCTGATAGTTCACAACGACCTCGGGAAGCATCGAATATGCGCTGCCAACTGGACCCACCCATTCGTTCAAATCCCGCGTCAGGCAGATCTGTAGAGTCCCCTCGCTCATCCTTGGAATAAAACGCGACAGCTCGAGAACCATCGCGGTTGTCTGTTCGGCAGGCTGGAAACCGATTGCGCAGAGCGCCTCGCGTAGCTCAGCGACCTTTTCCTCATGAACCACAATGCGTATTGCAAGGACGGAACCATGGATCAAGCCCAACGGGTCAGCAAAAGCTTCGCCCAATGGAGCGCTGCCCACGCGAATAAATAACAAGTCATACAGGCCAGAACATACGTCAACGAAATAAGCGTTGATAGCCGCGCTATAACGACGATGCAGGCCGCAGGTGGCAGAAAAATAGTGATCTTCGGTCAGGTGATAAAGTGTGCGCAGGTCGCAGGTGGCATATGCGGTCATAGGGGTTATCCAGGTAAAAACCCAGTCTTGCGCTCGCCGCCTTGAGATACCGTAGGCTCGCTCCTAAAAGCACGGCAGAAAAACCCACAGTCCTGTTGATATGAAAACGGCGGTTGGATCCTCTCCAACCGCCGTTTTTTCATTTCCAGTAGTCGCCTCAACCGTCGCCTTGATGGCCCTTACCGTAGGTCGAGGCCAGGGCCCTGGCTTTTTGCAGGCGCTCTTCAAGCTTGGGTAGCGTCTCATCCACCAGTGCCTTTATCTCTGGCACATCCGACGCAGCGCCTTCTTTCTTGAACAGGGCGATGGCGTCTTCGTTCTCCTTGACCTGCTGCGCGGTATAGGCAGCGTCAAACGAATCGCCGTCCTTGAGTTCAGGCATCAGGGTTTCGGCCTTATCAACGATCTTCTCCCGTGGGGCCACTGGCAAATCAAGCTTCTTGGCGATCGCCGCCAAGTGCTGGTTGGCCAGCGTGCGCTCGTTGATGACCTCAATGGTGTAGTCCTTGATTTCCTGGGACGAGGTCTTGGCGTGGGCCATGCGACTGGTTTCGATATCGGCCATGCCTTTGGCCGAAGCCTGCTCGATGAATTCTGCAGGCGACTGGGCGAAAGCACTGCTGGCGCCGAGGCCCAGCAGCATCGCGAAACTGGCGGTGCGTAACCGGGTAGCCATGCGGCTCATGATGGGTTCCTCCAGGGCAAAAATAGGCGCGGGAGCATACAACCCGCCCTGAATTCGAATTTTCACGGCGGTAAAGGTTTAGAAAAAACTTACCTGTGCGACGAACGGTCGTCGTCGCCTCAGGCCGCTTTGCTGCCGAACAGGCCCGGCAATGCGTGCGCCAGGGCATTGAGGGCGAAGCCGATAAACATCACGCCGCAGAGCTTGGTGATCAGGATTTCATGGCGTTGATACAGCGTGCGCACCCGTTGGGCACCCACCACGCCGATCAGGATCGCGTAGGCCAGCAAGCCACCGATAAAGCTCAGCAGAATCAACGTCGGCAACATCGACCAAGTCAACAACTCGGCTCGGCTGGACAGTAACGCGGTGAACGTCGCCACGGCGACCGGGTAGGCCTTGGGGTTGGTCAAGCCAAACACAATACCGTGCCAGAACGGATGGCGCGCCGCGCCCTGAGGGGCATCGCTATTGCGCCGCTGGGTGCGGATCGCACGCCAGCCGAGCCAGAACAAATACATTCCACTGAGTACACCGAGTACGTCAAAGGCACTGCTGCCGACTTCCCGCGCACCGACGATGGCAATCAGCGCCGTGCTGCACCACACCACATCGCCGAGCAAATGACCGCACAAGAATCCTGCCCCGGCACGCCGGCCACGAGCCGCACCGATGCCGAATACGGCCAGGACACCGGGGCCTGGGGTAATGCCGTAGATAAAACCCGAAGCCAGCACGGCGAGCAGCAAGGATGGGGTCATGGATAGACGCTCCGACAGACGCTAAAAGGTGATTGATTCTGCATGTTTCAGCGCGGTGGGTAAAACTTCATTCCAGCATAGGGCTGGGCGCGACAGGCTTGCAGCCGCGAGGCCAGATCGCCGACATGAACCTCCAGCTTATGGCCGTCGGGATCGAGAAAATAAAACGATGCGCCTTCGCTGCGGTTGTCTCGCCATTCCTGTACCCCGGCAGCACGCAGGTGTTCGACCAAGGGAGTGAAATCAGCAGCATCGACAGTGAAGGCATAGTGGGTGTAATCCACCGCCGGAGCAGTCGAGCGCAACGGGTCCAGCGACAGGCACAGCCAAAGCCCAGGCAGTGAGAGGTAGGCACCGTTGTCCCAGGTTGCGTCGAGCTGCAGGCGCAGCAGATCGTGATAGAAACTGACGCTGCGCGGCACATCGGTGACGGCCAGGGTCAGGTGGTTGAAACCGCTGAGCATCTAGGTGTTCTCGCGTTATCGTGGGTCTGCGGACAATACACCCACCACCCTGCCAATCAACCACTGCAACCCCACATCCCCACCCCGCCGCGTATGCCAGGCCAGCTCAAAGGCAAACGACGGAATATGAAACGGCGGAGGCACGGCCAGCAATTGCCGAGCGTCAATATTTATCAAACCCCGGGACGACACCGTCAGAATCAGGTCCGTACCCTGGATCAACTGAGGCGCCACACCCCAGTGCGGCAGGCTTATGGCTACATGGCGGCGTTCACGAATGGCCGTCAGCGCCCGTTCGATTTCCGGCGTGCCGCTGCCGCGCATCTCCAACAGTACATGGGGGCGCGATAGATAGGCCGGCAGGTCCAGCACCCCGGCGGGCGCCAGGCTATCGCGGTCGACCAGGCAGGTGTAATGCTCCTCGAACAGCGGCGTAGTCCGCATTTCGGCGGGCATGTCGGGGAATACGCCCGCAGCCAGGTCGAGATCGCCATTGAGTACACCCTCAACCATGCCTTCGCGGCTAGCCTGGATGACCTGCAAGTCGATACCGGGCGCTTCATGGCGTAGGAGGCGAACCAGGCCGGGCAGGAATATCGCCGCGCTGTAGTCCGACATCGCCACACGAAAGCGGCGCTTGGCAGAAGTGGGGTCAAAACGATTCGGCGCCAGTAAGGCCTGCACCTGGGCCAGGGCTTCGGTCAATGGCGCCGCCAATTCCATGGCGCGGGCGGTTGGCACCAATGTGCCGCCCTGACGCATCAGCAGCGGGTCGCCCAGCATATCGCGCAGCCGCGCCAACGCATGGCTGACCGCCGGCTGGCTCAGGTGCAGGCGCTCGGCGGCGCGGGTGACGTGTTGCTCGCTGAGCAAAGCGTCGAGGATCACCAGCAGGTTCAGGTCGATGCGACGCAGATCATTCATCAGCTGCATGCTCGGCATAATAATTCGGAATTTAAATTTGCGCGACGAATACCCTAGAGTCCAGCAAAACCTTTGGGAGCGTCGAGATGACTGTGTTGCATTGGGTAGGTTTGTTAGCGCTGGCGGTGTTCGCCGGCGCGGTGGTGCCGTTTCAGAGTGCGATCAACGCCAACCTCGGGCGCGGCCTCGGCCATCCCTTGTGGGCCACCCTGGCTTCGTTACTGGTGAGCATCATCGTGCTGCTGCCGGTGATTGTGGCGCTGCGTTTACCCCTGCCGAGCCTGGCCTTTATCAGCAAGGCACCGTTGTGGATGTGGGCCGGCGGTGCCTTTGGCGTGTGTTTTATTTCATTGGCGTTGATGCTGCTGCCCAAGCTCGGCGCATCGGGCTTCATTGCGCTGGCCATGGCCGGGCAGGTTCTCGCGTCATTGCTGCTGGACCATTTCGGCCTGTTCGGCCTGGTGGAACGTCAGTTGACAACCTCCCGGGTGTTGGGCGCGCTACTGCTGATCAGCGGCGTTGCGCTGATTCAGTTCAGCGGCGCTCAGCCGCAAGGCGATTGATCTGCGCCTGCTCCACCACGGGCTGCGGCGCGCCCTGGCTGGCCGCCTGCAACATCGCACGGCCGACGGTCTCGGTGCTCACCACCCAATCCGGTTTCAATCGCCGCACAAACGAAAGCACCGGCCCGAGCACGCTATAGAAGGATTGGTACAACGGCGTCTTCGAACGCACACCGTGCAACGGCTGGATGATCCCCGGGCGGAACAGATACACCGCCTTGAACGGCAAGCGCAGCAAGGCATTTTCGGTCTTGCCCTTGACCCGCGCCCACATCGACTTGCCGGCTTCGGAACTGTCCGTGCCGGCGCCGGACACATAGATAAAGGTCATCTGCGGATTGAGCCGCGCCAGGGTGCTGGCCGCCACCAGGGTCAGGTCATAGGTGAGGTGGGTGTAGCGCGCCTCCTTCATGCCCGCCGACGAAACGCCGAGGCAAAAGAAACAGGCATCAAAACCCTGCAGCAGGTTTTCCAGGGGTTGGAAATCCAGCATGTCGTTGTGCAATACCTGATGCAGCTTGCCGTGCTCCTGAGTCAGGGGCGTGCGGCCGACGGCTACCACTTCCTGCACATCGGCCGCCAGCAGGCACTCGCGCAGCACACCCTGGCCCACCATGCCGGTGGCGCCGAATAACAGAACTCTCATCAAATATTCCTTCATCCCACTGACTTGGCGAGTCGATAGACGAGCCTCTTGAAGGCTACCGGCACATCCGCCCTGCACGCCGGCACCTTACCTAATTTACTGACGCACAACCCCATTAAATCGCATGATATCACCCCCCTTCAGGTCCATTGACACACGAGGACATTGTAGGCAGCTATCGAATGACATTACTGTGCCATCCTAAAAGCAGGAATGGACCTACACGAAATACTCCATCCGGACTATCGTGCCTGGGAATCGTCTGACTTATCGAATCAAAATTTTCCCGATAGTGTTTTCCAGCCCCCCCAAAGGACGCTAGAGAAATGGAAAACTCATCACTCACACACAAATTCTCAAATTACAAAAAACTCATAGCATTGGCCGAAACGGACTGGCACTCGGCAAAGAGCGGGCGAATATGCGAGCTCAATGTCACCGTCAAAAGTAATAATTACCTGACAGATCAATATGGGCGCGACTTCCATCACTTCTGCACAACCTCATATCTTGGGCTCGATCACCACCCGGCCATAATAGAAGGTGCGATGCAGGGAATAAGGGAGGCCAAAACCCTGCGGCGTTGCGGACGTTGACGGTTTACTTTACTTAAAAGCTCGTTATGGGCTATTTCTCTATATGGACGACTCGCATGCGCTGTCGGCATTCGGAGAGGGAGGACGTGGTTACATCCGGCCATTTATGCATGCGCAAGACGATCAGACATTAATAGTCGCGTCCTTAGGAAAGTCTTTCGGTGCTAGCGGCGGGTTGATCATGTTTGGCAGCGAACGACAAAAAAGTCTGATGTACCGTTATGGTGGCCCGAGCAACTGGTCGCAAAGTCTGAACTCAGCGGCTATTGGCGCTGGGCTGGCGTCGCTAAAAATACACCAGACTGAAGAGCTATACGAGCTTCAAGAAAAACTTCAATTTAACATTCAACTATTTGACAAACTAATATATACAGAGCAGCACGGCACCCAGACTGCCATACGCTTAATTAACTGTGGAGAAGCTGAAAAAGCGAATGAGCTCGCCACCCGACTTTCGGACATTGGCTTTTTTACATCTGCTGTATTTTTTCCGGTAGTGCCAAAAGGAAAATCAGCCGTACGCATAACGCTCCGAGCAGATATGTCCCCTACAACGATAGAGTCGTTTTGCGCACAGCTAACCCAACTAACCACGGCCTCAAAAACCAGCACCAGCTTGCACTCCCAGTCAGAAGCTACCTAATGGGGACGTTCATTAATGGCCACGATTACTGAAACGGATTAAAAACTGTATAAACGATGCCGAACTAGCAGTTTCTTCCTTACTTAGGATATAGGACGATTTTTATTGAAAAGCAATATCGCTCTCCTCCTCGCCTGTAGTGCTGCCTTCCTCGCTCAAGCCGGTATCAGCAGCTATCTGCCCGCAGTCCCAGCAATCGCGCAAGCTTTAGCCGTCGAAAAGCATGTTGCTCTGGCTCTAGCGGTGTATCTGGTGGGCATGGCCTTGCCAATGCTGCTGTGGGGTAGTCTGGCTGAGCGACTTGGCAGAAAACCGGTGTTACTTGCAGCCTTGGCGGTGTATGCCCTGGCGAGTGCGACGATCCCATCAGCGTTCAATGTTGAGTCATTTCTAGCCTTACGCCTGCTTCAAGGCTTGGGGGCTGGTGGGATGTCCGTCATGGCACGGGTATTAGTGCGCGACAACTTCAGCGGTGCACAGTTGGCCAAAGGACTATCGTGGCTGGGGATGACCTTCGTGGTCGCCTTGGGTATTGGCCAATTCGCGGGTTCGTTATTGCAAATGGCGTTTGGCTGGAAGGCAATTTTCTATACGTTGGCAATCGGGGCTGTCGCTTTGATAGGGGTGTTGCAGCGGGTGGTATTTGCGACGCAAGCAAAAGCTGGCTCCCCGGTCCGCGCTTGGCGTGTTTACAACGCGATTGCGCGACATCCTCCCTTTCTGCACGCCGCACTGGCCGGCGGTTTGGGCTATGGGGTGATCATTGCATTCAATACCTGCGCACCGTTGATTTTTCAGGGAGGTTTTCAGTGGAGCGCAATGGAATACGGCTGGCTGGGTTGGCCGATCAGTGGGGCTTACCTGGCAGGTGCGTTAATGGTCAATCGCTTCGTTGCACGCACAGGTCGCTTGAGAATGATGCGTGCAGGCGTTGCATTGGTACTGCTCGGTACGGCGACCATGTTGCTAGGCAGCGTGCTTGCCAGTGGGCTCGCGGTGCTGCTGTGGTTGCCCTATTGCGTGGCGGTGCTGGGGCAGTCGATCAGTTACCCTATCAGTTTATCTCTCGCCAATGATGAGGCCCCCATCAGCGGCTCCTACGCCATGGCCCTCGGCGGTTTTGTGCATCAGTTGATGGCAGCCATGATCGGCGGTGCGGCAAGCCTATTGGTGAGCCAGCAGGCGTGGCCGCTGGCGGTGTTGTGTGTGGCGTTGGCGGGCGGCACATGCATATGCCTTGCCCGCTGCAGCTCGGATCAAAACGCGCTACGAAAGATCTCCTCAATCTGACGCTGGTCAGCCCGCCGTGGGTTGGTCAGCCCGCAGGCATCTTTCAACGCATTGCTGGCCAGCAATGGAATGTCCTGCAACTTAGCGCCAAGCTCACGCAAGCCCGCAGGGATTTCCACGTCCTGGGACAACCGACGAATCGCCGCGATGGCAGCCTGGGCGCCCTCCTCGGCGGTGATGCCCTTGATATCCGCACCAAGGGCGCGGCCCACGTCGCTCAGGCGTTTGGCGCAGACGCTGGCGTTGAAGCTTTGTACATGGGGCAATAGCACGGCGTTGCACACGCCGTGGGGCAGGTCGTACAAGCCGCCCAATTGGTGAGCCATGGCATGCACGAAACCCAGGGACGCATTGTTGAAGGCCATGCCGGCGAGAAACTGCGCATAGGCCATGTTTTCCCGTGCGGCCTTGTCAGTGCCGTCGCGGACCGCCAAGCGCAGGTTGGCGCTGATCAACTCGATGGCCTTGATCGCGCAGGCGTCGGTGATCGGTGTCGCGGCGGTGGACACATAGGCTTCGATGGCGTGGGTCAGCGCATCCATGCCCGTGGCGGCAGTGAGGC
The DNA here is from genome assembly GCF_900119375.1 of Pseudomonas sp. NFR02. NCBI lineage: Bacteria > Pseudomonadati > Pseudomonadota > Gammaproteobacteria > Pseudomonadales > Pseudomonadaceae > Pseudomonas > Pseudomonas sp. NFR02. The sequence goes on along the minus strand of NZ_FPJJ01000002.1, from coordinate 778,939 downwards.
CCTGGGGCATGCCGACCATCAGCGCCGGGTCGTTGACCGACAGCAACGGCGTGACATTCCGATCAACGATGGCCATTTTTACGTGGCGGCTTTCGTCAGTGATGATGCAAAAACGCGTCATCTCGCTGGCCGTGCCAGCGGTGGTATTGATGGCCACCAGCGGCAGTTGCGGCTTGCTCGATCGGTCGACGCCTTCATAGTCGCCGATGCGCCCGCCGTTGGTGGCGCACAGGGCAATGCCCTTGGCGCAGTCATGGGGCGAACCGCCACCCAGGGACACGACGAAATCGCAGGCGCTCTGTTGCAGCAACGCCAGGCCTTTTTCGACGTTTTCCACGCTGGGGTTGGGCTTGGCGCCGTCGTAGATCACCGAGTCGATATCCTGCATCGCCAGCTTCTCGGCGATCATGCCGGCCACACCGGCTTTGGCCAGGCCCACGTCGGTCACAATCAACGCCTTGTCAAAGCCGTAGTTGCGGATGGCGGTCATCGCTTCGTCGAGGCAATCGATACCCATGATGTTGACGGCGGGGATGAAGAACGTGCTGCTCATGATCAATCCTCAAAGGCTTTATGCCGACAGAATCAACCTGTACCGCGTGGCGCATCTTGATCAGGATCAATGCCGGCTCGTGATAAAGTCACCCCCCAGCCGATTTCGAGTAGACCCGCCGCAATGAAGGATTTCCAGGATATTGACGCCCACCTTGAAGACTGGAGTGCCCTGCGCGCTGCCGTCGACTTCAGCGGGATACTGATCGGTAACGGCGCCAGCCGTACGATTTGGGAAGACTTTGCCTACGACTCGCTGTTCGAAAACGCCCGTACCGTCGAAGAAAAACCCCTAAGCGCCTCCGAACTCAGCGTGTTCGACGCCTTGCAGACCCGCAGTTTCGAGCAAGCGCTGGCCGCCTTGAAAACCACCAGCCGGGTCAACAAGGCCCTGGCGGTCAGCTCGGCGGCGCCGCGTAACCGTTACTACGCGATCAAGGAAGCGCTGATCAACACCATTCATACCGTGCACATTCCCTGGCGCCTGGTGCAGCCGTCGACGCTGACGACGATCAACGCGGAGCTGACCACCTACGCCACCGTCTTCACCAGTAACTACGACTTGCTCAACTATTGGGCGACCCTGCACGCACCGGGCATTGACGACCTGTTTCGCAGCGCCGACTCAAGCTTCGACTTGCGCAATACGCACACCGACGCCACCCGCATCCTGTACCTGCACGGCGGCCTGCACCTGGTGCGCAACCTCGACGGCACGGCGCGCAAATTGCCGTCCACCGACAGCACCCTGCTCAGCAGTTTTGCCATCAACAACACGATCAAGACCCTCGACGATGTGCCGCTGTTTGTCAGTGAAGGCAAGGTGGAGGAGAAACTCAAAAGTATCCGCAGTTCGGATTATCTGTCGTTCTGTTATGAACAGCTGTTGAGCCATGAAGGCGCGCTGTGCATCTTCGGCCATGACTTGGGGCCGCAGGATAAACACCTGGTGGATGCTATCGGCCAGGCCAGCATCAACACCCTGGCGATCTCGGTGTCGGGGCGCAGCGATGGGTTTATTCGCCAGCAGAAGCGGCGGTATCTGGAGTTGTTCGAGGGCTCTGCCGTGGAACTGAGGTTCTTTACAGCGCGTACGCACCCACTGGGTAATCCGGCATTGTCCGTCCCTGTGGAACGCTGAGCAAAATGTGGGAGCTGGCTTGCCTGCGATGGCGGTGGGTCAGCGACAGATCGGGCACCGATAAACCGCTATCGCAGGCAAGCCAGCTCCCACATTGACTGCATTTCAAGTCGGGATCAGCCTCATTCCTCAGCGCTGTGCACCACCACTAGCAACTGCGCCTGCACCTCTCCCACCGAGCGAATCCGGTGGGGTTTCTGCGCGTTGAAATGCAGCGCATCGCCGCGCGCCAACAGCACGCGCTCACTCATGAAATCCACCTCAACCTGGCCTTCATGCACGAATAAAAACTCCTCTCCCAAGTGCTCCTTGAAGGTCTTGTCGGTGAACTCCGCCGGCGGATAAATGATGAACGGCAGCAGGCTGCGCTCGCTGACTTGGTGGGCAAGCACCGCATAACCCGGCGAGGTGTCGGGCCGCTCATGGCTGCGCACCAGGCTGTAGCTGTCGAGGCTGACGTTGTCTTCGCTGAACAGCTCTTCGACCTTCACGTTCAGAGCCTTGGCCAGTTTCAATGCCGCGGCGATGGAGGGCGTATTGAGCCCGCGCTCGACTTTCGACAGGTAACTCTTGGTCATCCCGGATTTTTCGGCCAGGGCCTCCAGGGTTACGCCAAGCTTTTTTCTTAATATTTTCAAGCGGATAGACATTTGCTGCGGTTAATCCATGCAGAAAGCGATGAGACAGGCTTGCCAGTGACACAAAGTGTCATATAGCATCTTTAGTGTCATTTGCACTCACCCAACGACCTTGCGAACAGCGGGCGACCAGCAAATCCGACGTCCATTGAACCATCCAAAGGACACCGATATGGCCAAGACATTAGCACTCCCAAAAGACCAACTGGTCAAGCAAGCACTGAGCCAGATGCAAAACAGCCTGGCAGATAATACGTGGACCGACCGGCAAAAGCTGGCGCTGACCTGCCGAATCCTGTTCGAGTACGGCCACGACTCCGGCCTGGCCGGGCAGATCACCGCACGTGGGCCGACGCCTGGCACCTACTACACCCAGCAACTGGGCCTGGGCTTTGATGAAATTACCGCCAGCAACCTGCTGCTGGTCAACGAAGACCTCGAAGTACTGGAAGGCCATGGCATTCCCAACCCCGCCAACCGTTTTCACACCTGGGTGTACCGCGGCCGCCCGGATGTAAACTGCATCATCCACACACACCCCACGCACATTGCCGCGCTGTCGATGCTGGAAGTGCCGTTGCAGGTGTCGCACATGGACCTTTGCCCGCTGTACGAAGATTGCGCGTTCCTGGAGGCCTGGCCCGGCGTGCCGGTGGGCAACGAAGAAGGGGAAATCATCACCACGGCCCTGGGCGACAAGCGCGCCATCCTGCTCTCGCACCACGGGCAGTTGTCCACCGGGGCCAACATCGAAGAAGCCTGCGTGATTGCGCAACTGATCGAACGGGCTGCCAAGTTGCAGTTGCTGGCGATGTCTGCGGGCAGCGTCAAACCGATCCTGCCGGAGCTGGGGCGCGAGGCCCATGACTGGATCTCCAAGCCCAAACGCCACGGCGCCGCGTTCAACTACTACGCCCGGCAAAACCTGCGCAAGCACGCCGACTGCCTGAACTGATTGTCCCCCTTTTCGACCGGAGTTTTTCCCATGTCCAACCCAACCATTCACGGCATCATCGGCTACACCATCACCCCCTTCAGTGCCGACGGCCAACGCGTTGACCTCGACGCCCTCGGGCACTCCATCGACCGCTTGATCAACAGCGGCGTCCACGCCATTGCGCCCTTGGGCAGCACGGGCGAAGGCGCTTACCTGAGCGATGCCGAGTGGGATGAAGTCAGCGCCTACAGCATCAAGAAAGTCGCCAAGCGCGTGCCGACCATTGTCAGCGTGTCCGACCTGACCACCGCCAAGGCCGTACGCCGCGCCCGCTACGCCGAAGAGCACGGCGCCGATGTGGTCATGGTGCTGCCGGCCTCGTACTGGAAACTCAGTGACGCGGAAATCCTCGCTCACTACGCCGCCATCGGCGACAGCATCGGCGTGCCGATCATGCTCTACAACAACCCGGCCACCAGCGGCACCGACATGTCGGTGGAGCTGATCCTGCGCATCCTCAAGCAGGTCGAGAACGTGACGATGGTCAAGGAGAGCACTGGCGACATCCAGCGCATGCACCAGTTGCAACTGCAAAGTGACGTGCCGTTCTACAACGGCTGCAACCCGCTGGCGCTGGAAGCCTTCGCGGCTGGCGCCAAAGGCTGGTGCACCGCGGCGCCGAACCTGATCCCGCAACTGAACCTGAGCTTGTATCAGGCCGTACTGGCCGATGATTTGAACAAGGCGCGGGAGCTGTTCTACCGACAGTTGCCCTTGCTGCAATTCATCCTCAAAGGCGGGCTGCCGGCGACGATAAAGGCCGGGTTGCGCTTGACCGGGTTGGAGGTGGGTCATCCGCGCTTGCCGGTGTTCCCGTTGGGCGAAGCAGGGATCGGACAGCTCAAAACGTTGCTGTCATCGGTATAAAAAACGCCCGGCTCTCGCGAGCCGGGCGTAGGCCTTCTTGCACAACCGTCAGGTCTTGTCCTTGATAGTGACACTGGAACCATTGGTCTTGACGCTGGCAATGCCATTGTCTCGTGCGGCTGTAGAGGTGTACTGCTCACTGCTGCCGATCACTTGATGATTGGCAGCCTTGAGGTTGAAGAACGGCTGGCCGTTGCTGGCCACTTTTTTCTCATAACGTTCATCATGTGGGCTGTTTGCCTGCACTGAAGCAATGCCGGCTTCAGTAGCACCGCGGGTGGTGTAAAGCTCGCTGGTCAATATGGTTTCTGCGTTCGCCGCCTTAAGCACGAAACGAAACTGCCCGTTACTGCTTTTACTCAACTCATACCATCCAGCCATGACTTTCTCCTTTGAGTGGGATATCGCTCCCAAACTTGTAGGATTAAAGGCCATGCCCCAATTTTTTCCAGCCAAACACGGGAGATCTATTTAGCTGGAGACAAATGACAATAATTCTCGATATCATTCGCGACTTTTCCACATCGTGCTTCGTCAAGAAGGGTATCCATGTCTCGTCCCCAGCCCGACCCGTCGTCGGCCGATGCCTGTCGCGGGTTTTATGCAGACATTCTGTATTTCCTGCGCAAACGCACGGACAACGCCAGCGATGCGGCAGACATGGCCCAGGATGTGTTTACCCAATGGCTGGGCTACCGCGACCGCGCCAAGGTCGAGCAGCCACGGGCGTTTCTGTTCCAGATGGCACGCAACCTGCTGCGCGATCACTGGCGTAAACAGAAGGTACGGCAAACCGTCCACCCTGATCACGCCGAAATGGATGCCGAGCCGGTCACCGACGAGCACAACGACCCTATGGCCGCCGCCCTTCGCCTGCAACGCCTGGAACAGTTGAAAGAAGTCCTCGCCGAACTCTCGCCCCGCCGGCGAGAAGCCCTTATGCTGCACCGCCTCGAAGGCTTGAGCCAGGCGCAGATCGCAACGCGCATGGGCATCTCCACCAGCATGGTGGAAAAGCACATCGCCTTTGCCCTGCTGCACTGCAAGCGACGCCTTCAACCCGACACCGGCACGGAGCAGCCAGAATGAACCGCCCGAGCGACACAAACGCGCTGGACAGCCAAGCGAGCGATTCCATCGATGCCCAGGCCGCCAGTTGGTTTGCACGCAACCGCAACGAAGTAAGCCGCGCCGACCGTAAAGCCTTTGCCGCCTGGCAGGCGGTGCCCGACCATGCGCGCGCCTATGCCGAATTCGAACAGTTATGGGCCGACCTCGCCCAGTTGCAACAACTGAACAAACCGCTGGCACTGCCCAAGCGCAAGCCCGCCTTGTGGCGCCCTGCCCTGGCGGTGGCCGCTGCCTTGGTGTGCGCCGTGTTGGCGACCTCTATCGGCGCACCGCGCGAGCTGTATCACAGCCAGGTTGCCACCCAGGCCAAGGGCATGCGCACGTTGAATCTGCCGGATGGCAGTACCTTGTATGTGAATGCCAACACCCATATCCGCGTGGACTTCAGCGCCCATCTACGGGTGCTGCACCTGGACAAAGGTCAGCTGTACCTCGAAGTGGCCGCCGACAAGGAACGCCCCCTCTACGTGCAAGCCGGCGAGTCGAGCGTACGGGTGGTGGGCACTGCTTTCGATGTGCGCCGAGGGCAGCAGCAATTGGTGGTCAGCGTTGCCCATGGCCAGGTCGCTTTCGCGCCCAATGGCAAAAGCCCCGTCACCCTGCTCGGCGCCCAGCAACGGGCCTCATACAACTACGCCAAAGGCATCGTGCAACCGCAAAGCCTCAGCGCCGAAGAGGTCGCCGATTGGCGCAGCGGGCACTTGTCGTTTCGCAATCGCGAGCTGGCCAGCCTGATCGACGAACTGAGCCTGTACCGTCCACAGGCGTCGTTGCAGGTGAGCAAGGCCGTGGCGCAACTCAAGGTTTCGGGCAACCTGGATGTGAATGACCCGGACGCCCTGCTCAATGCCTTGCCCGCGCTGTTGCCGGTGAAAACCGTACTCTCGGCGGACGGCATTATGAGAATCGAGCCAAGCAAATAGGCGGCAACACCACACATGAGAATATTTTGCATTCGCATGTGTGGTTTTTTTTGCCTGCCCCGTCTTCCTCCTGTCCGTGTTTGATACGCACACCTTTTTGGCTATTTAGCCGCTCCGGGGGATTTCATGTTTCGCGCGCCTTGTCACGCTTCGCACCTGTTTCTTCGACCGACACTCATGGCTATGTGCCTGGCCTTGAGCCTCAGCGCCGAAGCCGAGTCATTCAAGCTGCACCTGCCTGCCCAGTCGCTGGCCACGTCCCTGAGCCAGGTGGCCCAGCAGGCGAAAATCCAGCTGCTGTTCGATGAAACCCTGCTCAAGAATGTGCAGGCCCCGGCGCTTAACGGTGACTACACCCCGGAAGTGGCCATCCGCTCCCTGCTCAAAAACGGTGAACTCATCCTGCTCAAGGTCGGCAGTACCTACGTGGTGCGCCCCGATGAGGGTAAAACCACCACCACCGGTGGGGCAATCCAGTTGGACACCTTGAGCGTGATCGGCACCGGCAACGAGGTGAACGCCAGCACCGTCAACCGCTCCACCCTGACCCAGGCCGACATCGACCGTTACCAGTCCAATAACATTCCCAGCCTGTTGCAGACCCTGCCCGGTGTCAGCCAGGGCGGCTCGCTGAAACCCGGCGGCCAGACCATCAACATCCGCGGTTTCGGCGATGCCGAAGACGTGCCGCTGACCGTTGACGGTGCCACCAAGACGGGCTTTGAGCGTTACCAGCAAGGTACAGTGTTTATCGAGCCCGAGCTGATCAAGCGCATCGAAGTGGAAAAAGGTCCCAACTCGCCGTTCACCGGTAATGGCGGCTTCGGCGGCACGGTCAACATGGTCACCAAGGACGCCCCGGACCTGCTCAAGGACGGCCGCAACAGCGGTGCGATGCTCAAATATGGCTACTCCAGCAACGACCATGAGCAGGTCTACAGCAGTGCCGTGTATGGCCGTACCGACGACGGCCGTTTCGATGCGCTGGCCTACCTGACCCAACGCGACGGCGGCGATATGAAAGTGGCCGCCAAGTTGCCCAACGACAACAATGAGTACCCGATCAACCCTCAGCGCCTGCCCAACAGCGCCCAGGATGTGGACGGCAAGCTGTTCAAGGTCAACGCGCACTTTACCGATGAGCACAGTGTCGGGCTGTCATACTCGCGCTCCCACAGCAACCGCTGGACCCCGTTTTCCGCCGCCAGTTACCCCACGCCGCCAACCCAGTTCAACATCGATCGCTACGGCTACGAAGGCGCGTTGAAGCGTTTCCTCGCCCACCGTGACACGGTCGACACCACCTGGTCGGGCAAGTATGAATACCAGCCGCTGGACAACCCGCTGGTGGACTTGACCGTCAAGTACTCACAGTCCAACACCGAGCAGACCGATGAGCGTGACGCCACGGCGTTTTTCCAGTTGGCCACCGGCGGGCGCAAGATGGACACCGCCTACACCGACAAGCTCCTGGACATCCGCAACGTCAGCCTGTTTGACACCGGCCCCTTGCAGCATGCCGTGACGGTTGGCGGGCAAATCCGCAAGCACACCCGCGAAACCGAAATGTGGATGCCCGGCGCCACCTACAACACGCCGCGCTACAACTACGGGCACTTCCAGCCAGGCTTCATGCCCCACGGCAAAGTTGATACCAACAGCTTCTTTATCCAGGACGCGGTGACCTTGGGCGACGTGACGATCACGCCGTCGCTGCGCTATGACCATGTGCGCAACCGCGGCGAAGGCAACGATGCGCCCTACTACAACAACCCCAGCCCGGCAGTGGGTCACGACTACAGCGACCGCACCTACACAGGTTGGTCGCCACGCCTGGCGCTGTTCTGGACCGTGACGCCGAACGTGGGGCTGTTCGCCAACTGGAGCCAGACCTGGCGCGCCCCGGTGATCGACGAACAATACGAAGTGCAGGGCGTGGGCAGTCGCACCGCCACCAGCGTCGACCTGGACCCGGAGCGCATCACCTCGATCACCCTGGGCAACATCACCAACTTCGACAACCTGATCGCCCAGGACGATAACCTGCAACTGCGCACCACCCTGTTTCACAACAAGGTCGAAGACGAGATCTTCAAGGCCACCGGCGTGGGCTGCCAGAACCAGGCTGTCAATGGCGGCAGCATCGCTTCAGCTTGCCCGCCTGGGCCGATGTCCAACTACCGCAATATCGGCAGCCTGACCATCAAGGGCGTTGAGCTCGAATCGATTTACAACTCCACCTACCTGTTTGGCTCGGTGTCGTTCGCCTATGCCAAGGGCCAGCACCAAGGCGCCTACACCAATCCTTGGGGCCCGGACGTAGCCGCACGAGACATCCCGCCGACCAAATGGGTGCTGGTACTGGGTACCCACATCCCGGCCTGGGATGCCCAGGTGGGCTGGATGGGCCAGTTCATCGGCGCCACCGACCGCCTGCCCAGCGACAAATACTCGGGCGGCCCGGGCTCCAGCATCGGCGATCTGTTCTACGACCAGTACGGCAACAAGCGCTACAATACCCAGGGCCTGTTCGCCAAATGGACACCGCAGCAGGCATACCTCAAAGGCACCGAGGTGAACTTCACGGTGGACAACCTGTTCAACAAAAACTTCCGCCCGGCCTTGAGCGGCGACCGGGCGTACACGAAAGGGCGTGATGCGAAGATCAGCGTGACGCGTTTCTTCTAAGCACGCACGTATTCCAACTGTGGGAGCTGGCTTGCCTGCGATAGCCAAAAGTATCTACACAACGCTGTAACGGTCGACGGTAACCACGATGCGAAGCGAGCCGCTCTTGATCTTGATCTGCTTTTGATCTCAAGCGCCCCGTCAAACCACGCTGGCCGGAATTCGACAGGGATTTGGGGGGTAAACCGGCAGGGATGCCGGTTTAGCCGCCCCGCGCCATGGATGGCGCGTGGCGGCGGCCCCCCAAATCACTGGCGGATTACGGGCACACCGAGCCTAAGCGAGGTGCCGAGTGGTGGGGCAAGAGCGTTTTGCTTACTTTTGCGCTTTTCAAAAGTGAGCCGCTGTCAGAGCGGAACCCTAGGTGGCCGTTACCGCAGGAATGGATATACACACAATCCAACGGTGTTGACTGCCAGGCCGCCTTCGCGAGCAAGCCCGCTCCCACAGTTGGATTGTGGGGTGTCAGGCAGATAGGCGTCGGCTGTCAGGCCGCTATCGCAGGCAAGCCAGCTCCCACATTTGGATCGTGGGGCGTCAGGTAGATATGCGCTGGCCGCCGGGGCCGTCACGGGAGCAAGCTCCCACAGGGAACCGCGCCCATTTCAGGCCAGGTAGCCGTCCCCGCGCAGCAGGGTTTCCAGGCAGTGCTCGGTGACGTGATAGAACGCCTTGAGCTCCTGGATTTTTGCCAATAGCTGCGCGTTGTCCACAGGCTCGGCACGTTTGACCGCCAGGATCATCTTGTTCTTGTTCGTGTGTTCCAACGAGATGAACTCGAACACCTTGGTCTCATAGCCACAGGCTTCAAGCAACAATGCACGCAGGCTGTCGGTGACCATTTCTGCCTGCTGGCCCAGGTGCAGGCCGTATTGCAGCATCGGCTTGAGCAACGCCGGACTCTGGATCTGCAGGCGGATCTGTTTGTGGCAGCACGGCGAACACATGATGATCGACGCACCGGAACGGATGCCGGTGTGGATCGCGTAGTCGGTGGCGATGTCGCAGGCATGCAAGGCAATCATCACGTCCAGCTCACTGGGCGCCACGCTGCGCACATCGCCGCATTTGAACACCAGCCCCGGGTGCTCCAGGCGTGCGGCGGCGCTGTTGCACAGGGTGACCATGTCCTCACGCAACTCGACACCGGTGACCTCGCCCTCGGCCTTGAGGGTATTGCGCAGGTAATCGTGAATGGCGAAGGTCAGGTAACCCTTGCCCGAGCCGAAATCGGCGACACGCACCGGGCGGTCGAGCTGCAACGGCGACGACGTCAGCGCATGGCTGAACACTTCGATGAACTTGTTGATCTGCTTCCACTTGCGCGACATCGAGGGGATCAGCGCCTGCTTGGCGTCGGTCACGCCCAGGTCGGCGAGGAACGGCCGGCTCAGGTCGAGGAAGCGATTTTTTTCGCGGTTATGCTCAGCCGAAGGCGCCTCGCGAAGTTGCTGCGGTTTACTTTTGAACAGCGAGCTTTTGTTCTTCTTGCTGTATTCCAACTGGGCTTCGTCGGTCAGCGCCAGCAAGTGCGCGTTCTTGAACGAGCTGGGCAACAGCTCGCCGATCGCCGCAACGCCGTCGGCCAAGGGGAAGTTCTTGGTGATATCGCGGGTCTTGTAGCGATAGACGAACGACAGGCATGGCCGGTCCTTGACGAATACCGGCTTGATGATCAGCCGCTGCAACTCGGCTTCCTCACCGACGTACTTGGCCAGCACCAGCTTGATAAAAGCGTTCTGGGCCAGGCTTGCGCTCAACAGTTCGATGAACTGGGCATGATGATCCGGCGCAGGGCGGGCAGGTTGAGCGGTGACGGACATGAACAAAAACGCCTCGGGTAAAGAATGCCGGGCATTTTAGGCGGGATGGGGGTTCAGGGCACGGGGTTATTTGATCAACGGTCAATCAGCCCGAATAAGGATGCTGCCTTGTGTGAGAGCTGGCTTGCCTGCGATGCAGGCCACTCGGTTAATCAGGCAAACCGAGGCGATGCCATCGCGGGCAAGCCCGGCTCCCACAGAAAGCAGTTATTCGAGTACGACCAGGCGATTGGGCAGTTCGTTGCGGGTTTGGGTAACGGGCACATGCACCTTGAGCAACTCGCCACAGGCTTCAACGCAGGCGATGAACCCGGCCAGCGTCTGCCCCTGTTTCACCTGCTGGGTAAACGCCTGGACAATAGCGTCCCAATTGCTGTCATCCAGGCGCTTGGAAATCCCCTCATCCACCAGGATCTCCACATAACGCTCAGCCTCGCTGACAAAAATCAGCACCCCGGTGCTGCCCAGCGTGTGGTGCAAGTTCTGCTCCAGAAACTGCCGCCGCGCCAGGTTGGACGCACGCCAGTGGCGTACCGAACGCGGGATCAGCCGAGTAGTGACCTTGGGCAAGCGGAACACCAGGCACAGCACAATGAACGTCGCCCACTGCGCCACCAGCAAGGTGTACATGGTCAGGTAACCCGACAGGTAATGCACCACGCCCGGCACCACCAACGCGATCAAGCTCGCCCACAGCAACGGAATGTAGGCGTAGTCGTCGGCGCGCGCCGCCAGCACGGTGACCAACTCCGCGTCGGTGGTTTTCTCGACCCGGGCGATCGCTTCGGCGACTTGGCGCTGCTCGTGTTCAGTCAGTAATGCCATGGTTGTAGATGCTCTATTCTCGTTATTGTCATTACCAGCTGCCCGAAGCCCCGCCACCGCCAAAACCACCGCCGCCGCCGCGGAAACCACCGCCACCGCCGCCCCCACCACCGCCGCGCCCGCTGCTGTTGAGAATCGCCAGCAGGATAGCGCCCACCGGCAAGCCCATGCGATTGCACAGCCACAGCACGCCGATCAGCAGAATAAACAGGCCGATGGAAAACCCGGGATTATCCATGGCGAAGTTCGCATCCGCCACATGAGCCGGCACCGCCAAGGGCTCACCGCCCACCACCTGGATCATCGCGGCCACGCCGTCGCTGATGCCCTGGCTGAAATTGCCGGCCTTGAACTTGGGCAGGATCACCTGGTTGATGATCACCCAGGATTGCGCATCCGTCAGCACGCCTTCCAGGCCATAGCCGACTTCGATGCGCAATTGGCGGTCATCACGGGAGACGATCAACAGCGCGCCGTTGTCCTTGCCCTTCTGGCCAATGCCCCACTGGCGGCCCAGTTGATAACCGTAATCCTCAATAGGCACGCCTTGCAGGTCGGGCACGGTGACCACCACCAGCTGGTCGCCCGAGGTCTGCTCCAGCGCCTGCAATTGCTGGGTCAGTTGCTCGCGCACCGCCGGGTCGATCATCTGCGCGCTGTCCACCACCCGCCCGGTCAGCGCCGGGAAGCTCAGTGCCGCCTGGGCCACGCCCACGCAGGCCAACAGCCACAGCGCCAGGCCTATCCGTAATAAACGCATCGACACCTCAGTGCAGCCTTATTTGAACTTCACTTGCGGCGCTTTATCGGCATCGGCGCTGGTGGCTTCAAACGTGGCGCGGATCGGCAAATCGCTGTACATCACGCTGTGCCACAGGCGGCCCGGGAAAGTACGGATCTCGGTGTTGTAAGCCTGTACGGCCTGGATAAAGTCACGGCGAGACACAGCGATACGGTTCTCGGTGCCTTCAAGTTGCGATTGCAAGGCCAGGAAGTTCTGGTTGGCCTTCAGGTCCGGGTAACGCTCGGACACCACCATCAAACGGCTGAGTGCGCCGCTCAGGCCATCCTGGGCTTGCTGGAACTGCTTGAGCTTCTCGGGGTTGTCCAGGGTGCTCGCATCCACCTGGATCGAGGTGGCCTTGGCCCGCGCTTCAATCACCGCGGTGAGGGTTTCCTGTTCGTGGGCGGCATACGCCTTCACCGTTTCCACCAGGTTGGGGATCAGGTCGGCACGGCGTTGATACTGGTTCTGCACCTGGCCCCAGGCGGCCTTGGCCTGTTCGTCCAGGGTCGGGATGTTGTTGATGCCGCAACCGCTCAGCACGCTGCTGATCAGTAACAGCGCCGCAGCCTTGAAGCCCCAGCGATAAGTGTGTGCTGCTTGCATAGTGTTTCTCCTGCCCGATCTGATGGAATGTGACGACTAACCCTATAAACCACGCGCTTGGGGCATAATCCGCCACCACTGGAATGCTTCGAGCCAATCAGCTACAAAGATGCCCAGCGCGAAAAAGAGTTCAGAGTGTGCTGCATTTATCTGAACAACACCCGAACAACAATAGACGTTCCCCACATTTTGGCCGACAGCATCTCTCTGAATGCTGCGCAGTCGCCGAAAAAGGATATTCATGAAAAAGCTGTGTTTGCTCGGCCTTGTTGCCACTCTGGCCAGCCACCCCGTATGGGCAGAAACAAAGCCTGCTGCGCTTAACGACAAGGACGCCTTCGTCAGCGACCTGCTCAAGCAAATGACCCTGGATGAGAAGATCGGCCAATTGCGCCTGATCAGTATCGGCCCGGAAATGCCCCGCGAGCTGATCCGCAAGGAAATCGCCGCCGGCCGCATCGGTGGCACGTTCAACTCCATCACCCGCCCGGAAAACCGTCCGATGCAGGACGCGGCCATGCGCAGCCGCTTGAAGATCCCGATGTTCTTCGCCTATGACGTGATCCACGGCCACCGCACCATTTTCCCGATCAGCCTGGCCCTGGCCTCCAGTTGGGACATGGACGCCATTGGCCGCTCCGGGCGCATCGCCGCCCAGGAAGCCGCCGCCGACAGCCTCGACATCACGTTTGCGCCGATGGTCGATATCTCCCGCGACCCGCGCTGGGGCCGCACTTCCGAAGGTTTCGGTGAAGACACCTACCTGGTGTCACGTATTGCCGAAGTCATGGTCAAGGCGTTCCAGGGCACCAGCCCCGCGAATGCCGACAGCCTCATGGCCAGCGTCAAGCACTTTGCCCTCTATGGCGCGGTGGAAGGCGGGCGCGACTACAACGTGGTCGACATGAGCCCGGTCAAGATGTACCAGGACTACCTGCCGCCCTACCACGCGGCGATCAAAGCCGGCTCCGGCGGCGTGATGGTGGCGCTCAACTCGATCAACGGCGTGCCTGCCACGGCCAACACCTGGCTGATGAACGACCTGCTGCGCAAGGACTGGGGCTTCAAGGGCCTGACCGTCAGCGACCACGGCGCGATCTTCGAGCTGATCAAGCACGGCGTGGCTAAAGACGGGCGTGAAGCCGCCAAGCTGGCGATCAAGGCCGGCATCGACATGAGCATGAATGACTCGCTGTACGGCAAGGAATTGCCGGGGCTGCTCAAGTCCGGCGAGATCCAGCAGAGCGACATCGACAACGCCGTGCGCGAAGTGCTCGGTGCCAAGTACGACATGGGCCTGTTCAAGGACCCGTACCTGCGCATCGGCAAGGCCGAGGATGACCCGGTCGACACCTACGCCGACAGCCGCCTGCACCGCACCGAGGCCCGCGACATTGCGCGCCGCAGCCTGGTGTTGCTCAAGAACCACAACGACACCCTGCCGCTGAAAAAATCCGCGACCATTGCCCTGGTCGGCCCGCTGGCCAAGGCACCCATCGACATGATGGGCAGTTGGGCTGCTGCCGGCCGGCCTGCGCAGTCGGTGACCCTGCTCGACGGCATGAACGCCGTGATCGGCGAAAAAGGCAAAGTGATCTATGCCCGTGGCGCCAACATCACCAGCGACAAAGCGGTGCTCGACTACCTCAACTTCCTCAACTTCGATGCCCCGGAAGTAGTGGATGACCCGCGCCCTGCCCAGGTGCTGATTGATGAAGCGGTGAAGGCGGCGAACAACGCCGACGTCATCGTTGCGGCGGTGGGCGAGTCCCGTGGCATGTCCCACGAATCGTCGAGCCGTACCGACCTGAACATCCCGCAAAGCCAGCGCGACTTGATCAAGGCCCTCAAAGCCACCGGCAAACCGCTGGTGCTGGTGTTGATGAACGGCCGTCCGCTGTCGATTCTTGAAGAGAACCAACAGGCCGATGCGATCCTGGAAACCTGGTTCGCAGGTACCGAAGGCGGCAACGCCATTGCCGACGTGCTGTTCGGCGACTACAACCCGTCGGGCAAACTGCCGATCACCTTCCCTCGTTCGGTGGGGCAGATTCCGACTTACTACAACCACCTGACCGTGGGCCGGCCATTCACCCCAGGCAAGCCGGGCAACTACACCTCACAGTACTTCGATGACACCACCGGTCCCCTGTTTCCGTTTGGCTATGGCCTGAGCTACACCACGTTCAGCCTGTCGGACATGGCACTGTCGTCCACCACGCTGAACAAGACCGGCAAGCTCGACGCCAGCGTCACCGTGAAGAACACCGGCAAGGTCGATGGCGAAACGGTTGTGCAGTTGTATATCCAGGACGTGGCCGGTTCGATGATCCGCCCGATCAAGGAGCTCAAGCACTTCCAGAAGGTCATGCTCAAGGCTGGCGAAGCGCGCACGCTGCACTTCACCCTCACCGAGGACGACCTGAAGTTCTATAACACCCAGCTCAAGTACGCAGCCGAACCGGGTGAGTTCAATGTACAGATCGGGTTGGATTCCCAGGATGTGCAGCAGCAAACCTTCGAACTGCTCTGATCTGAAGCTGTCAACCCGGTCGCTGTGGGAGCTGGCTTTTGTGGGAGCTGGCTTGCCTGCGATACAGGCACCTCGGTTTGTCAGGTGTACCGAGGTGATGCTATCGCAGGCAAGCCAGCTCCCACATTGGACTTGAGGTGGCCCGACTAGCCGCGCCGATCCAGCAGGTTGACCACCAACCGATCAATCCAGCCCCACACCCGCTGCTTTACCCGCCGCCACAATGGCCGCGCCTTCCATGCCTCCAGACTCACCGCCTGGCTCTGGGCAAAGTCCGCTTCGAAACTGCCCATCACCGCCGCCGTCAATCCCGGGTCCAGCGCTTCAAGATTGGCTTCCAGGTTAAAGCGCAAATTCCAGTGGTCGAAATTGCACGAGCCAATGCTCACCCAATCGTCCACCAGCACCATCTTCAGGTGCAGGAAGCACGGCTGGTATTCGAAGATCTGCACCCCTGAACGCAGCAGACGCGGGTAATAACGGTGCCCGGCGTAACGCACCGACGGGTGATCGGTGCGCGGGCCGGTGAGCAACAGACGCACGTCCACACCGCGCCCTGCCGCCCGGCGCAAGGCGCGGCGCACGCTCCAGGTGGGCAGGAAGTATGGGGTCGCCAGCCAGATACGCGATTTGCTGCTGTTCAAGGCGCGAATCAACGATTGCAGAATGTCACGGTGCTGACGCGCATCGGCATACGCCACGCGACCAAGCCCCGGCCCGGTGGCGGGCACCTTGGGTAAGCGGGGCAAACCAAAATGGGTCGCCGGTTTCCATTCACGGCGCGCGGCGTTAGCGTGCCATTGCCGATCGAACAGGGCCTGCCAGTCCAGCACCAGCGGGCCGCTGATCTGCACCATCACTTCATGCCAGTCGGCGGTGTCTTGCCCCGGCGTCCAGAACTCGTCGGTGACACCGGTGCCGCCGACCACCGCAATGCGCTGGTCGATCAGCAGCAGCTTGCGATGGTCGCGATACAGGTTGCGCATCCAGCGCCGCCAATTCAGGCGGTTGTAAAAGCGCAGCGTCACGCCGGCGTCGGTCAAGCGCTTGCGCAGCCCAAGGGTAAACGCCAGGCTGCCGTAATCGTCAAACAGGCAACGCACCTGCACGCCGCGTTCAGCGGCCAGCACCAGTGCCTGCACCATGGCCTCGGCGCAGGCCCCGGCTTCGACCAGGTACAACTCAAGGTCAACCTGCTGCTCAGCCCGGGCGATGCCCACCAGCATCTGCGGGAAGAAATTCGGCCCGTCGATCAGCAATTCGAACTGATTGGCGCTGCGCCACGGGAACACCGCGCCGCTCATGTCAGCGCGCCGTGAAAATCAGCACCGCACCCACCGGCACCGACAAACTGATCGACTTGAGCCCCGCCGCCTTGCGCAAGGTAGCCACACCGGGCGCCAGGTCGAAATCTTCGGCATGCAGCACCACGGGCTCCAGGGTTACCACCTGGAAACGCCGCTCATCCAGGCGCGTGGCCAGCAGTTCGGCGCTGTAGGTCTGGGTCTTGCCGTGCAGCGTGACGCTCAAGGGCAGGCGCAATTCCAACTGCGCGCCGGATGCCAGGTCATTGATGGGCTGCAGATTGATTTGCGCGCTGATCTGCGCTTCGGGGAAGGTCTTGATCTCGAACAGCTCTTTACGCATGCGCTCGTCGCGCAGCGGGATGCCGCTGTTGATTGAGTCCAGCTCCACTTCCAGCCGAGCCGCACCTTTGGCGTCGACCTTGCCATGCAATACCAGGAAGCGCTGGACTTCAGCCACTTCGGTGTTTTTAGTGGTGACGAAGGACAGGCGTGAGGATTCGTTATCCAGGTACCAGTCGGCGTGGGCGGGCACGGCAGCACAGGTCAGCAGCGCGAAGACCAGAGGTTTGACATTGAACATAAAGACTCATGGGGCAAAAAACCTGGGCGAACCTTAAGCGCAATCTCACAACCGGCGCAAATTCAAATGTGGGAGCTGGCTTGCCTGCGATGGCGGTGTATCAGTCAACCATTTCTCGCCTGGCACACCGCCATCGCAGGCAAGCCAGCTCCCACAGGGTTTTGCGGTGTTTTTAATCCAGCGTTCGCTGCACTTCGCACACCGCCTGTTCAAGGCTGCCCATATGCAAATTCAACACTCGCTCCACCGGCGCCTGATGCATTGGCCAATGCAGCGCCATGCTCCCCACCAGGCGGCCATTGGCGCGCACCGGCAGCGCCACCGCCCGGATCAGGAACGGCAAACGCACAGGATATTCCCAATAGCCCTCGGTACGCTGGCCAAAGCCCTGGTGCTGGGTTTGCTCGCATGCGCGATAGTGCTCGTCTGCCGCCACATGATTACGGCCTGCCAGGCGATGTACTTCTTCGGCCGGCAATTGCGTCAAGCAGGCTTTGCCCATCGCGGAATGGAACAGGCTGGCATACTGGCCGACGATCTGGCAGTTGTTCGGGTACAGCTTGCGCAACACACTGGGAATCGCACTCTCCATGACCTCCAGGCGCTCACCATCGAAGCACGACAAATCCACCACCAGCCCGGTGCGCTCGCTGAGCTCCAATAACCAGGGGGCGGCGCTCTCCACCACCTGGCGCTTGAAGCGTTGCTGGGTATCGCCGAACAAGCGCCGGGCACGCAGGCGGTAACGTCGATCACTCAGGCCCCGATAGACCCAACCCTGTTCCTGCAAGGTTAGCAACATGCGCGACACCGTGGCCTTGGGCAGGCGCGTGAGGTAGTGCAACTCTTCCAGCCCCAGGGCCTGGTGCTCGCCCAGCAACTCGACAATTGCCAGTGCGCGCTCAACCGAGCGTACGGTGCCTGTCTCCATGTTCGATCTCCCTGTTGCCGGTGGATGATCTTTTTTCACAGCAAGATACAGGCCCGGTCAGCGCTCAACGGGTCGTTGCAAGGCACGCCGGTGGCCGGCGTTGTACCCATTGGGTCAGTTGTTCATGGGCGTAGGCCAATTGCAGCACGGCCCTGTCGGCCTGGGCCGGGCCAATGATTTGCAGGCCCATGGGCAAGCCCTGGGGGTTGAAGCCCACCGGAATGCTCATGCTCGGCAAACCGGCGAGGGTCGGGCCGATCACCACCTCCATCCAACGGTGATAAGTGTCCATTTCACGCCCGCCGACGAGGCGCGGCCAAGGCTGTTGTGCATCGAAAGGGAACACCTGGGCGGTGGGCAACAGCAGGAAATCGTAACGTTCGAACAGCTTGCCCAAAGCGCGGTACCACTCACTGCGGTCCACCGACGCCTGGTAAACCTGCTGAGCACTCAAGCCCTGGCCGCCCTCCACTTCCCATTGCGCTTCGGGCTTGAGCAACGCGCGTTTTTGCGGGTTGGCGTAGGCCGCGCCGAGGTTGCCGTGCACCAGCCAATGGCGGTGTACCAACCAGCAGCGCCACAGGCGCGCCATGGAAAAGTCCGGTTGGCAGCTGTGCACTTCACAGCCCAACCTGGCGAAATCATCCAGCGCCGCTTCGCACAGGCTCATCACGCCATCATCCATCGGCAGATAACCGTTGTAGTCCCCCAGCCAACCGAGGCGTGCGCCGTTGAAGTCGCGTTGCAACGGCTGGCCCAGCACCGCCGGATCGGCCTGGGATGACAGCGGCGTGCGGGGGTCGTAACCGGCCTGGATGCTCAGCAACCGAGCCACATCCGTCACGCTGCGCCCCATCGGGCCTTCGGTGCCCAGTTGCTGCACGAACAACTCCGGCATCGGCCCGTGGGGCACCCGTCCTTGGGAGGGGCGCAAGCCGAACACGTTGTTGAACGCCGCCGGGTTGCGCAGCGAGCCCATCATGTCGCTGCCGTCGGCCACCGGCAGCATGCGTAGCGCCAGGGCCACCGCCGCTCCGCCACTGCTGCCGCCGGCCGCCAGGCGCGGGTCATAGGCGTTGCCGGTGGTACCGAACAGCGTGTTGTAGGTGTGGGAACCCAGGCCGAACTCCGGCACGTTGGTCTTGCCGATGATGATCGCGCCACTGGCCCGCACCCGCGCCACGCTGATGGCGTCCTCGCCCGGCACATGCTCAGCGAACAGCGGTGAGCCCAGGGTGGTGCGCAAGCCCCGGGTGGCCGCCAGGTCCTTGATGGCCTGGGGCATGCCATGCATCCAGCCACGGGAGTGGCCCTGGTCCAACTCACGATCGCAGGCCCTCGCCTCGGCCAGCACGGCCTCGCTGTCGCGCAACGACACCAGCGCATTCACGCCAGGGTTAAAGCGCTGAATCTGTGCCAGGTACGCCTGCATCACCTCTTCGCACGACACCTGCCGCCCATGAATGGCCCGCGACAGTTCAGTGGCATCCCAATCAACAATACTCAAGGCTTCACCTCTCTGGAAAACGGCAGCGGTTTGCTCGCCCGGGGTGCCTCGCGCATGCAGTAAGTGCCCAGCAGCGTCAGCACGCACGCAAACAATACATAGAACGAGGGCGCCACCGGCGTGCCCAGTACCTTGCTCAGCCAGGTCACGATCAACGGCGCGAAACCACCGAACACCATCACCGCCACGTTATAGGCCACCGACACACCGGTCGAGCGCACCTCGATAGGGAACTGCTCGGCCAATGCCGTCGGCGCTGGCCCGAAGAACCCGCCAATCGCCGTGCACAACATCACCTGCATCACCAGCAGGCGCTCGATAGACGGTGCGGCGGCCACCCACACATACAACGGGTAGACCATCACGAAGAACGCCAAGGTGAAGGCCATCAACACCGGTCGCCGTCCCCATCGATCCGAGAGCAAGCCGGACAACGGAATCACCACAGTCATCAGCGCTACCGCAAACATCTGCACCATCAGCACCTGGTCCAGCGGCAGGCCAAGGTTCTTGTGAGTGAAGGTCGGCATGTTCACCAGCACCACATAAAACGACACCGTCGCGCCGCAGGCCAGCCCCATCGACACCAGAATACTGCGCCGATGCTCACGCAGCACTTGCATGAGGCTCGGCGCCGGGCCAGTGGCTTGCTTGCGCGCTTCGATGAACTCTTCCGGGTCTTCCATGTGCCGACGAATCCACAACCCCACCGGGCCGATCAGCAAGCCCAGCACAAACGGCAGGCGCCAGCCCCACAAGTCGAGGGTTTCGGGCGAAAAGAAATGCGTGACCAGCGCCACCATCGCTGCCCCACCGAACACCGCCAGGCATTGCCCCACCAGTTGCCAGGAGCCATACAATCCCTTGCGATGGGCCGGTGCACTTTCCACCAGAAATGCCGTGGCACTCGCGTACTCACCGCCGGTAGCAAACCCCTGCAGCATCCGCGCCACCACAATCAGCAACGGCGCGCCCATGCCGATGGCAGCATAGTTCGGCGCGAAGGCGATCAGCGCGATGGACACGGTCATCAACCGGATAATCAACTGCATCGCCGCCTTGCGGCCTTTGCGGTCGGCGTAGATGCCCAAGAGGATGCCGCCCACCGGGCGCATGAAAAAGCCCACGCCGAAGGTGGCCAGGGCCATCAGCAGCGAGGCGTATTCGTCCTCCGAGGGGAAGAACTGCCGGGCGATGATACTGGCGAGAAAGCCGTAGACGATGAAGTCATACCATTCCAACGCGTTGCCAATCACCGCCGCCACCACTTGGCGGGTGCGCGAAACACCAGGTTTTGCAGTCTGCATGAGGAACACTCCGTTCAACCGGTCAGGGAAAGGGTCCAGCGGCAGAAAAAAGAGGTCATCAGGCCGGCTTGAGCCAGCTCTCGGCCAGCGCGCCCCAGTAGGCTGCGCCGGTCAGCAGGATGTCGTCGTTGAAGTCATAGGCGGGGTTGTGCACCATCGGCCGCGACACGCCGTTGCCGATAAACAGATAACTGCCTGGGCAGCGTTGCAGCATCCAGGCGAAGTCTTCGCTGCCCATCAGCGTGCGGGTGTTGCCGTCCACGGCGTCGGCACCGAGCAAGGCCACGCCGACCTGACGGGCGAATTCGGTTTCTTCGGCGTGGTTGACCAGCACCGGGTAGGCCGGGCGGTGTTCGACCTGCACGGTGCAGCCGAAGCTGGCGGCCTGGGTCTGGATGATCGCGTTGACCCGTTCCAGCATTTGTTCACGCACCTTGGGGTTGAGTGCGCGCAGGCTCAGGCGCAATAACGCTTGCTGGGGAATCACGTTGGCCGCCTGGCCGGCCTGCAAGGCGCCGACGGTGACCACGGCGGCTTCCTGGGTATCGATATTGCGCGCCACCACCGTTTGCAGAGCCATGACCATGCTGGCTGCCGCCACCAGTGGATCGATAGTGAGGTGTGGCATGGAGCCGTGGCCACCGACACCTTCGAGGGTCACGGTAAGCAAATCCTGGGACGCCATCATCGGGCCAACTCTCAAGCCCAGATGCCCCGCCGGCAAACCCGGCATATTGTGCATGCCGAACAACCCGTCGCAAGGAAAGCGCTCCAGCAAACCGTCCGCCAACATCGCCTCGGCACCGCCCTGGCCTTCTTCGGCGGGTTGGAAAATCAGGTTCAAAGTGCCGTCCAATTGCCGCGTCGCCGCCAAGTAACGCGCGGCACCGAGCAACATGGTGGTGTGGCCGTCATGGCCGCAGGCGTGCATGCAGCCGGCATGCTGGCTGGTATAGACCGCGCCGGTATTTTCGATGATGGGCAAGGCGTCCATGTCGGCGCGAATCCCCAACGTGCGCGAGCTGCTGCCGTTACGCAGCACGCCGACCACACCGGTCTTGCCGATGCCGGTATGCACCTCATACCCCCACTCCCGCAATGACTGCGCGACCAGTGCTGAGGTGCGGTTCTCTTCAAAGCCGAGTTCGGGGTGGGCGTGGATATCGTGACGCACAGCGTGCAAGTCGCTGGCAACGTCACTGAGCCAATCCAGGATGTGCTGGTGCGGGCGCATGGTGATTCTCCTCACAGGCGGGTGGTCCCGTTCTTGTTGGCGACACATCGACAGCTAAGCGCGATGTGCGCGTGAGGACAATCAAAGGTGGTTCCACTCTGTGGAACCTCAGGGCCGGTTCTTTTTCCGAGAACCCACGCAGATAATCTAAATGTGGGACCTGGCTTGCCTGCGATGACGGCGGCACAGGCACCCGTGATGTTGACTGACCTGGCGCTATCGCAGGCAAGCCAGCTCCCACAGGGGAATTTGGGTGTGTCAGGGGTTGAGGCGGCAGCCTTGACGGTCGCCCAACCACCGCGCCGTCTGCGTACGCCCTAAACCGCTTGCCGTGACTTCACTGCGTTCCGGCGAGTCAGTGAACGCACTGGTTGGCACGTACTGCTTCACATACCCCAGGCAATACTGCGCAGGGTTGTTGGCCACATACCGGCACGAGCAATACTCCTTGGCGGTGTACGCCGCGATGATGTCAGGGAAGGCTTGCAGGTTGACGCGCTCGTGCCAAACCCAGCCCAAGAGTGCGATAAACAACACCAGTAAAACGCTGATGAACGGATGACGACGCATCATGAGCGCACCGCCGCCAGCACTCGTTTGAGCAGTTCGTTATGCCGGTAACTACCATCCCGATCATCGCCGTAACGCACGATCACCAGGTGTTCATCGGGCAGCACAAACAGCGCCTGGCCCCAGTGCCCCAGCGCGGCAAAGGTGGCGGCCGGTGCGTCGGGCCAGGGTTGGGGGGCGCCGGTGTTGAGCCACCAATGGCCGCCCGGCACGGCTTCATCCTGGCCGGCTTTGTAGCGATCGAAGGGCCGGCGGTTGAAGGCGACCCAGTCCTTGGGCAGCAGTTGCCGCTCGCCCCAGCGTCCATCCCGCGCCATCAGTAACCCTACTCGTGCCAGATCGCGGGCTGTGAGATAGGCATAGGACGACGCGACAAACGTTTCATCCGCATCGGTTTCCCAGGTTGCGTCGCGAATGTCCAGGGGCTGGAACAGCGCGTCCCATGGGTAGTTCATGTAAGCCTTGTGGCCGAGCATGCCCTTGAGCGCGGCGGACAAGAGGTTACTGTCGCCGCTGGAATAGCGGAAAACCTGGCCGGGGGCGGCGGCGGCTTCGGTATCCGCCGTGAATTGCGCCATGTCGGTGTGGCCACGGGTGTAGAGCATCGCCACCACCGAAGACTTCAACGGGGCGTATTCGTAGTCTTCCTGCCAATCCAACCCGGAGGCCCAGTGCAGCAAGTCGGCCATGGTTACCTTAGGGTGCTGCTTCATCGGCGGGTAGAAACGTGCGACAGGGTCGCTGAGTTTGAAGCGGCCTTGCCCATAGGCCACGCCCAGCACGGTAGCCATCAGGCTTTTGCTGACGGACCAGGTCAGGTGCGGTGTGCTGGCAGTGGTGGGTGCGGCGTAGCGTTCATAGATGATTTCGCCATCCCGAATGACCAGCAACGCGTCGGTGCGAATACCGTTGCGGGTGGCATCGTCACGGGGTGGGAAAGCGTAGGCGTTCAGGGCATCGACAGCGGGACCAGTGAGGGCTGTGCCCACGGCCCACTCCTTTTCAGGCCAGATTTCAGCGCGAGCATTCACGGCGACAAACAATAGGGCAACGCACAACAGGCCTCGGACCATGGACGCAAACTCAAGGGGGCATTCAAGCCCGCGAGCCTAGCTCACGCCAGTGACAGATTTGCGACAAGGGGGCTGTCATCCAACCGTCACCGTAACTTCATGGAGCTGACACCGAGGCTACATAGCCTGACTTTGGACAACAAAGTCGACTGGCCGCAACCTGGCCGGCACCCGGAGACTCGCTATGACTCAGATCGCCCGCATCAGCGACAAAGGCAATGAACGCCGTCTGCAAGCCGAACGCCTGGTAGGCGCACAGGCATTGCAGGAAGCCCAGGCCCTGCGGTTCAACGTGTTCAGCGGCGAGTTCAACGCCAAGCTGAAAGGCGCGGAACTGGGTCTGGACATGGATGACTATGATGTTCACTGCAGCCATATCGGCGTGCGGGATTTGAACAGCGGTCGACTCGTCGCTACTACCCGTCTGCTCGACCACCAGGCCGCCAGCACCCTGGGCCGGTTCTACAGCGAAGAAGAATTCAGCCTGCATGGCCTGCTGCACTTGCAGGGCCCGATTCTGGAGATTGGCCGCACCTGCGTCGACCCGGCCTATCGCAATGGCGGCACCATCGCGGTGTTGTGGGGCGAGTTGGCCGAGGTACTCAACCAGGGTGGCTACAGCTACCTGATGGGCTGCGCAAGCATCCCGATGCACGATGGCGGCATCCAGGCCCACGCGATCATGCAGCGCTTGCGCGAGCGCTATCTGTGCAACGAACACCTGCGCGCCGAACCGAAAAAACCGCTGCCGGCCCTGGACTTGCCGTCCAACGTCATCGCCGAAATGCCGCCGCTGCTCAAGGCCTACATGCGCCTGGGCGCGAAGATCTGCGGCGAGCCGTGCTGGGATGAAGACTTCCAGGTAGCCGACGTGTTTATCCTGCTCAAGCGCGACGAGTTGTGCCCGCGTTACGCGCGCCACTTCAAGGCGGCCATGTGATGAACCGCCTGCGCATTTACGGGCGCATCGCCCGCGTGCTGTTGGTGGTGGGGCTGGGGTTGAGCATGGCCAGTGTGTTCGGCCTGTTCGAGCGCCTGGGGGTGGCTAACTCGATGGTGCGGCGCCAGCGTTGGTCGCGCTTCTTCATGGCACGGCTGACCAACGCCCTGCCCTTTCGCGTGACGGTGCATGGCGAGTTGCCGCAAACGCCGATGCTGTGGGTGAGCAATCATGTGTCCTGGACGGATATCCCGTTGCTGGGCATGGTGGCGCCGATGTCGTTTTTGTCCAAGGCCGAAGTACGTACCTGGCCGGTGGCGGGCTGGCTGGCGGCCAAGGCTGGCAGCCTGTTTATTCGTCGCGGTTCAGGTGACAGCCAACTGATTCGCAAGCAGATGACCCGTCATCTGGAACAACAGCACCCCTTGCTGATGTTCCCCGAAGGCACCACCACCGACGGTCGCGGCCTGCGCACGTTCCACGGGCGCTTGCTGGCCAGCGCGATCGATGCGGATGTGTCGCTGCAGCCGGTGGCGATTCGGTATCTGCGCGACGGCCAGGTCGACCCGCTGGCGCCCTTTATTGGCGATGATGATTTGCTCTCGCACCTGATGCGCTTGTTTTCCAATGACCAGGGCGATGTAGAGATTCATGTGCTCAAGCCGATTGCCTGCACTGGGCAGGAACGTGCGGCGTTGGCGTATCAGGCGCAGCAAGCGGTGCAGAAGGCGTTGTTTGGGCCAGTGCCGGAAGCAGAGCAAGTGGCTGCTCGACCTGCATTCGCAGCCTGAAGCAATGTGAACACAATCCAAATGTGGGAGCCGGCAAGCCAGCTCCCACATTCAGCTCTCATGTAGTCAGTTGAGATTGCGCAAATTTCTGCAACTCTGGGTAGAACAGTCGAAAGTCCTCACTCAGGGGCTCATATAAAACCCGCAACTCCTGCATCGCATATCCTAACTCCTCAGGCTGCGTCAGCCGCCGCGAAATCCCGCGCAGCACCTGGTCCATCACCGCAAACTCGCGGTACGAGCCCAACCAATCATCCGCGGCCATATACGGCGCAATCTGCGCCAGCCGCCCCGGCAACGCGGGTTCAGCCGCCAACACCTGATACACCTGGGACGTGAAACGCTCCAGAGGCTGGTCGGCATACAGCGCCCAATCCCGCGCCAGGCAATGGTCAAAAAACACATCGAGGACGATCCCGGCATAGCGCCTGCGGGTCAGACTGAAGCGCGACAAGGCCTCGCCCACCAGCGGATGGCTATCGGTAAAGCGGTCGATGGAACGATGCAACTGGATCGCCGCTTCGATTTGCGGGCTGAACTGGCCCTGCAGGCGGCCTTTGACGAAGTCACCATAAAGGCTACCCAGCAATTGCGCAGGAAGTTGGCCGCCCAGGTGCAGATGTGCGAGATAATTCATGCCGCGCAGTCTACCACTGCCACCAACATATCGTTATAACCCGATATACCGATTCGACCTGGCCTCAGATCAAAATCATATTGGTATATCGGGATATTACGATCTAAAGTTCGCCTTATCGCGATATAACGCTTTACGACACCGAGCACCCTGCCATGTCCATCGACCTCGACGAAATAATAAAAGCCCTGGCGCACCCAGTACGACGAGACATCCTCACCTGGCTCAAAGACCCGAAAGTGCAGTTCCCCGAGCAATTGCACAACCACGAATACGGCATCTGCGCCGGGCAGATCGACCAGCGCTGCGGCTTGTCCCAGTCGACGGTGTCGGCCCACCTGGCCACCTTGCAACGTGCGGGTCTGATCAGCAGCCAGAAGGCTGGACAGTGGCACTTTTTCAAGCGCAATGAGGAAGTGATCCAAGCCTTTCTGACTGCGCTCATTACCGAACTCAGCGCACCGTAATCACCAAGGACACGTACATGCCCCTCTCGCTACTCATACTGGCCCTGAGCGCCTTCGCCATCGGCACCACCGAGTTCGTCATCATGGGCTTGCTGCCCGATGTGGCGGCAGACCTGGGTGTGTCAATTCCCGGCGCCGGCTGGCTGGTCACCGGTTACGCCCTGGGCGTGGCCATCGGCGCACCGTTCATGGCACTGGCCACCGCCAGGCTGCCACGCAAGGCGGCGCTGGTAGCGTTGATGGGTATTTTCATTATCGGCAACCTGCTCTGCGCCCTGGCAAGCGACTACAACGTGCTGATGTTTGCCCGTGTGGTCACGGCGTTGTGCCACGGAGCCTTCTTCGGAATTGGTTCGGTGGTGGCGGCCAACCTGGTGCCGGCCAACAAACGTGCGTCGGCGGTGGCGCTGATGTTCACCGGGTTGACCCTGGCCAACGTGCTGGGCGTGCCCCTGGGTACGGCGCTGGGCCAGGAAGCCGGCTGGCGCTCGACCTTCTGGGCCGTGACCGTGATTGGCGTGATCGCCTTGATCGGCCTTATTCGCTTCCTGCCCGCCAAGCGTGACGAAGAAAAACTCGACATGCGTGCCGAACTGGCCGCCCTCAAGGGCGCCGGTATCTGGTTGTCACTGAGCATGACTGCGCTGTTTGCCGCGTCCATGTTTACCCTCTTTACCTACGTCGCGCCGCTGCTGGGCGATGTCACTGGCGTGTCGCCCAAAGGCGTGACCTGGACACTGCTGCTAATCGGCCTGGGCCTCACCGTGGGCAACATCATCGGCGGCAAACTGGCGGACAAGCGCCTGGCGGCCACCTTGATCGGCGTGTTCATCAGCATGGCGGTGGTTTGCACGGTGCTGAGCTGGACCAGCGTTGCGGTGATACCGACTGAAATCACCCTGTTCCTGTGGGCCACCGCTTCGTTCGCCGCCGTGCCGGCGCTGCAAATCAACGTGGTGACCTTCGGCAAGGCCGCGCCGAACCTGGTGTCCACCCTGAACATCGGGGCCTTCAACATTGGCAACGCCCTCGGCGCCTGGGTCGGTGGCAGCGTGATTGCCCACGGTTTCGGCCTGACCCGCGTGCCACTGGCCGCCGCGGCGCTGGCCATCCTCGCGCTGCTGGTGACCCTGATCACTTTCCGTCAGGGCGCCAATGCCGACCTGGCCCCCGCGACCCACTGATCAACTTGAAAGAGAAGGTGTTTTTCCCATGACGACTATTTTCGATCCGATCACACTGGGCGACCTGCAACTGTCGAACCGCATCATCATGGCGCCGCTGACCCGCTGCCGCGCGGATGCCGGCCGCGTACCCAACGCACTGATGGCCGAGTACTACGTGCAACGCGCCTCCGCCGGGCTGATCCTCAGCGAAGCCACTTCCGTGACGCCCATGGGCGTGGGCTACCCGGACACCCCCGGCATCTGGTCCAACGATCAGGTGCGCGGCTGGGCCAACATCACCAAGGCCGTGCATGGCGCGGGCGGCAAGATCTTTCTGCAGTTGTGGCATGTGGGCCGGATTTCCCACGAGTCCTACCTGAACGGCGAAACTCCGGTGGCCCCGAGTGCGGTTCAGGCTAAAGGCCACGTCAGCCTGGTTCGCCCATTGGCCGACTACCCGACCCCGCGCGCCCTGGAAACCGCTGAAATCGCCGACATCGTCGACGCTTACCGCACCGGCGCCGAGAACGCCAAAGCCGCAGGCTTCGACGGCGTGGAAATCCACGGCGCCAACGGCTACCTGCTCGACCAGTTCCTGCAAAGCAGCACCAACCAGCGCACCGACCAGTACGGCGGCTCTTTGGAAAACCGTGCGCGCCTGTTGCTGGAAGTCACCGACGCCGCCATCGAAGTCTGGGGCGCCGGCCGCGTGGGCGTGCACCTGGCACCGCGTGCTGACGCGCATGACATGGGCGACGACAACCTCGCCGAGACCTTCACCTACGTCGCCAGCGAACTGGGCAAGCGCGGTATCGCCTTTATCTGCTCCCGTGAAAAAGAAGGCGCAGACAGCCTTGGCCCGCAGCTGAAAAAAGCCTTCGGCGGCGCGTACATCGCCAACGAACGTTTCACCAAAGACAGCGCCAATGCCTGGCTGGCGGCGGGCAAGGCGGATGCAGTGGCCTTCGGTATTCCTTTCATCGCCAACCCGGACCTGCCGGCGCGACTGAAGGCTGATGCGCCGTTGAACGAGCCGCATCCGGAGACCTTCTATGGCAAAGGCCCGGTAGGTTACATCGACTACCCGACGCTGCCGATCTAACGTCATCCGCAAATACTGTAGGAGCGAGCTTGCTCGCTCCTACAGTATCAGAGGCAAGTCCCCCTCCTACATTTGTGCCTGTCTGTAGCCCCCTGGAAACATCGCTTCACAGAACGGCAACAATATCGCTACAAAATACTTAGCCGGCTACCTATCAACCGCCCGCCAGGCCGTATATAAAGTCACCCCACAAATCAGGCAGAAGGACGATTGACTGTCTTTAGGCTTTACTGTTGACACAACGGGTTGCAATTACGCATTTTGTTTCAATTGCGCAGGCTGGGGCTCAGGCGCAGCATGTCCAGCCCTATGTCAGCCCAGCGCTCGGCGTCTTGGTGCAGTTCAAAGCTATCGGGGACCAGCAGCCACTGGCCGATCAAACCGTGGATGAAGGCATGTATGCAGACAGCCCCACGGGTGGTGTCGAGATTTTCAGGCAGTTGCCCGCGATTGACCGCGTTACGCAACGTCAGGCTGATACGCAGGTTGCATTCCAGGCTGTGGGTCTGGCGTTGGCGGCGCATGTCGCACATTTCATCGGTGAACTCGCACTTATGAAACAGAATCTCGTTGATGCGCCGGGTTTTCGGGTCCAGGGCCACTTCATGGTAGAGATGAATCAGCAGCTTGCGCATACAGCCGAGCGGGTCGGCTTCATCCTCGCTTTCACTCGCCCGGGCCAGTTCGTCCAGCGGTTCGTGCAGCGTGTCGAGCAGGGCCTGGAGCAAATCGGACTTATTGCTGAAATGCCAATAGATAGCCCCGCGCGTCACCCCTGCCAGCGCGGCGATGTCCGCCAGGGTGGTGCGCGCCACGCCACGCTCATAAAAGGCTTGCTCGGCGGCTTGGAGAATCTGGCTGCGCGTTTCCTGAGCTTCCTCTTTGGTGCGACGAACCATGGCAGTAAAACCTCAATCAGGACACTGTGGATGGTACTTGACCATCATCTGAATAATTGTGGGACGACGCCGTCATGGGCGCCGAACGTACTAGAATCGAGGCTTGCAGCGGTGCTTTGTCAGCATTGCGCGAAGCCTGTCAAGAGTTTACAAACAACCATGAACGTAAGTATATTGCGTAGCAAGCTACTTATCCACTCACGGCTTGTTTTTTACCCTTCCACACTTCTTGTGCGCACTCTGCGCGCCTGACCCGAGGATCTTCATGCAACTTAAGCCAGCTGTTACCGCTCTGGTCACTGCCGTCGCCCTGGCATCGCTGCTCAGCGGATGTAAAAAGGAAGAAGCGGCACCGCCCGCTCAAACCCCTCAGGTCGGCGTGGTCACCATTCAACCGCAAGCCTATACCCTGACCACCGAGCTGCCAGGCCGCACCACGGCCTTCCGCATTGCGGAAGTCCGGCCGCAGGTCAACGGCATCATTCTCAAGCGCCTGTTCAAGGAAGGCGCCGACGTGAAGGAAGGGCAACAGCTCTACCAGATCGACCCGTCGGTGTATGAAGCCACGCTCAAAAGCGCACAGGCGAGCCTGACCCAGACCAAATCCATCACCGATCGCTACAAGCAATTGGTCGAGGAGCAGGCCGTCAGCCGTCAGGAATACGACACCGCCGTTGCCAACCGCATGACTGCCGAGGCAAACGTTCAAACCGCCCAGATCAACGTGCGCTACACCAAGGTGTACGCGCCGATCTCCGGGCGTATTGGCCGTTCTTCGGTCACCGAAGGCGCACTGGTCAGCAATGGCCAGGCCGACGCCATGGCGGTGATCCAGCAACTGGACCCGATCTACGTCGACGTCACGCAATCTTCAGCTGAAATGCTCAAGCTGCGTCGCGACCTGGCCAGTGGCCAACTGGAAAAAGCCGGCGACAACGCTGCCAAGGTCAAGCTGACCCTGGAAGACGGCACGGCTTACGCCCAGGACGGCAAGCTCGAGTTCTCCGAAGTGTCGGTCGACCAGACCACCGGTTCCGTGACCCTGCGTGCCGTGTTCCCCAACCCTGACCACGTGCTGCTGCCGGGCATGTTCGTACACGCCCAGTTGCTGGCCGGTGTGAACAGCAAGGCCATCCTGGCTCCGCAACAAGGCGTGACCCGTGACCTGCGCGGCATTCCGACGGCGCTGATCGTGAACAAGGACAACAAGGTCGAGCAACGTGAACTGGTTGCCAACCGTACCGCCGGTGCCTACTGGCTGGTGGAAAAAGG
Organism: Pseudomonas sp. NFR02; assembly: GCF_900119375.1. NCBI lineage: Bacteria > Pseudomonadati > Pseudomonadota > Gammaproteobacteria > Pseudomonadales > Pseudomonadaceae > Pseudomonas > Pseudomonas sp. NFR02. The sequence continues at coordinate 747,648 of NZ_FPJJ01000002.1, read as the reverse complement.
CCTCAATGCCGGTGATCGCGTCATCACCGAAGGCTTGCAGTACGTCAAGCCAGGCGCCGAGGTGAAGGTCACGGAAGCCTCCAACGCTAAACCCGCCGGTACTGCCGCAGCGCCTGCTGCCGCTGCTGGTCAAGGGGAGTAATCCATGTCGAAATTTTTTATCGACCGTCCCATTTTCGCCTGGGTAATTGCCCTGGTGATCATGCTGGTCGGGGCACTCTCGATCCTGAAGTTGCCCATCAACCAATACCCGGCCATTGCGCCAACGGCCATTGATATCCAGGTGACCTACCCAGGTGCGTCCGCACAAACCGTGCAGGACACCGTGGTGCAGGTCATCGAGCAACAGCTCAACGGTATCGACAACCTGCGTTATGTCTCCTCGGACAGTAACTCCGACGGCAGCATGACCATCACCGTGACGTTCAACCAGGGTACCAACCCGGATATCGCCCAGGTCCAGGTACAGAACAAGCTGAACCTGGCCACCCCACTGCTGCCGCAAGAAGTGCAGCAACAGGGTATCCGTGTGACCAAGTCGGTGAAGAACTTCCTGATGGTGATCGGTCTGGTGTCGGAAGACGGCAGCATGACCAAGGACGACCTCTCCAACTACATCGTGTCCAACATCCAGGACCCGATCTCCCGTACCGCGGGGGTGGGTGACTTCCAGGTGTTCGGTTCGCAGTACGCCATGCGTATCTGGCTCGACCCGGCCAAACTGAACAACTACCAGCTCACGCCAGTGGACGTCAGCAATGCCATCAAGGCCCAGAACGTGCAGGTGGCCACCGGCCAACTGGGCGGCCTGCCTGCCCTGCCCGGCACCCAGCTGAACGCCACGATCATCGGCAAGACGCGCCTGCAAAGCACCGAGGAATTCGCCAAGATCCTGATGAAGGTGAACACCGACGGCTCCCAGGTTCGCCTGGGTGACGTCGCGCGCATCGAACTGGGCGGCCAGAACTACAGCATCAGTGCACAGTTCAACGGCAAGCCGGCTTCGGGTATGGCGATCAAGCTGGCGGCCGGTGCCAACGCCCTGGACACTGGCAAGGCCATCCGCGAAACAGTCAAGTCCCTGGAGCCGTTCTTCCCGCCTGGCATGAAGGCGGTGGTGCCTTATGACACCACGCCGGTCGTGACCGAGTCGATCTCCGGTGTGGTTCACACCCTGGTCGAAGCGATTGTGTTGGTGTTCCTGGTGATGTTCCTGTTCCTGCAGAACTTCCGTGCCACCATCATCACCACCATGACCGTACCGGTGGTATTGCTGGGCACCTTCGGGATCCTGGCGGCGTGCGGCTTCACCATCAACACCTTGACCATGTTCGGCATGATCCTGGCCATCGGCTTGCTGGTGGACGATGCCATCGTCGTGGTGGAAAACGTCGAACGGGTAATGGCTGAGGAGCACCTGTCGCCCAAGGAAGCAACGATCAAGTCCATGGGCCAGATCCAGGGCGCCCTGGTGGGTATTGCCCTGGTACTGTCGGCGGTACTGCTGCCGATGGCGTTCTTCGGTGGTTCTACCGGTGTGATCTACCGGCAGTTCTCCATCACCATCGTTTCGGCGATGGCGTTGTCGGTGCTGGTTGCCCTGATCTTCACCCCGGCGTTGTGCGCCACCATGCTCAAGCCGATTGATCCGGAAAAACACGGCCAGCCCAAGCGCGGCTTCTTCGGCTGGTTCAACCGCACCTTCGACCGTGGCGTACTCAAGTACGAGCGCGGCGTGGGCGGCATGATCAAGCACAAGATCCCGGCATTCCTGGTGTACGCGCTGATCCTGGCCGGCATGATCTGGATGTTCACCCGTATTCCAAGCGCGTTCCTGCCTGAGGAAGACCAGGGTGTGATCTTCGCCCAGGTGCAGACACCGGTCGGCGCTTCGGCTGAGCGCACGCAAAAAGTCGTCGACGACATGCGCGCCTTCCTGCTGAACGACAAGGAAGGCGAGCCAGGCGAAGGCAAGGCAGTGAAATCGGTGTTTACCGTGAACGGCTTCAACTTTGCTGGCCGTGGCCAGAGCTCGGGTCTTGCGTTCGTGATGCTCAAGCCGTGGGACGAGCGGGATTCGAGCCAGTCGGTGTTCGAAGTGGCTAAGCGTGCCCAGGGTTACTTCTTCGGGGCCTTCAAGGACGCCATGGTATTTGCCATCGTGCCGCCTTCGGTGCTGGAGCTGGGTAACGCCACCGGTTTTGACGTGTTCCTGCAAGACCAGGGTGGCGTCGGCCACGACAAGCTGATGGCTGCACGTAACCAGTTCCTGGGCGCTGCGGCACAAAGCAAGGTGCTGGCCGGCGTACGCCCTAACGGCGTGAACGATGAGCCGCAGTACGAGCTGACCGTTGACGACGAGAAGGCCAGTGCCCAAGGCATCAGCCTCGCCGATATCCAGCAGACCCTGGCCATTGCCTTGGGTGGTAGCTACATCAACGACTTCATCGACCGTGGTCGCGTGAAGAAGGTGTATGTACAAGGTGACGCCGCCAGCCGCATGTCGCCTGAAGATCTGGACAAATGGTACGTGCGCAGCAACGACGGGAAAATGGTGCCGCTGTCGGCTATCTCGTCGGGCCAGTGGATCTACGGTTCGCCCAAACTTTCGCGATACAACGGTGTAGCGGCGATGGAAATCCTCGGTACCCCGGCACCGGGCTACAGTACCGGTGATGCGATGGCCGAAGTCGAACGCATTGCCAAAGAACTGCCGGCCGGTGTCGGTTATGCCTGGACAGGCCTGTCGTACGAAGAACGCCTTTCCGGTTCCCAGGCGCCAGCCCTGTACGCACTGTCGCTTTTGGTCGTGTTCCTGTGCCTGGCAGCACTGTACGAAAGCTGGTCGATTCCGATTGCGGTGATTCTGGTTGTGCCACTGGGTGTGATCGGTGCACTGATCGCCACCAGCATGCGCGGCTTGTCCAACGACGTGTTCTTCCAGGTGGGCCTGTTGGTGACGGTGGGCCTGGCGGCGAAAAACGCCATCCTCATCGTGGAATTCGCCAAGGAACTGCACGAGCAAGGCAAAGGCATCGTCGAGGCGGCTATCGAAGCGTCCCGTATGCGTCTGCGCCCGATCATCATGACCTCGTTGGCGTTCATGCTCGGCGTACTACCGCTGGCAATCTCCACCGGCGCCGGCTCAGGCAGCCAGCACGCAATCGGTACCGGCGTTATCGGCGGTATGATCACGGCCACTGTGCTGGCGATCTTCTGGGTGCCGCTGTTCTACGCAACCGTGTCCGCCGCTGGCGAACGCAAAAAGAAAGACACTACTGAAACTCCTAAAGAGGCTGGCCAATGAGCAAGTCGCTACTTTCCCTAGCCGTCACCGCATTCGTGCTCAGTGGCTGCTCGCTGATACCTGACTATCAGCGCCCCGAAGCGCCGGTGGCCGCGCAGTTCCCGCAGGGCCCGGCGTATTCGTCGGCCCAGGCGCCGAGCCAGGCCGCTGCCGAGCAAGGCTGGAAGCAGTTTTTCCATGACCCTGCCCTGCAACAGCTGATCCAGACCGCGTTGGTGAACAACCGTGACCTGCGTGTCGCGGCGCTGAACATCGACGCCTATGCGGCGCAATATCAGATCCAACGTGCCGACCTGTTCCCGGCCGTGTCGGCCACCGGTAACGGCAGCCGTTCGCGCACCCCGGCCAAGCTGTCGCAGACCGGCGAATCGACCATCGCCAGCCAGTACTCGGCGGGCCTTGGGATCAGCTCTTATGAGCTGGACCTGTTCGGTCGCGTGCGCAGCCTCAGTGAAGAAGCGCTGCAGAAGTACTTCGCCACTGAAGAAGCACGTCGCAGCACCCAAATCAGCCTGGTGGCCAGCGTGGCGAATGCCTACCTGACCTGGCAGGCCGACAAGGAGCTGCTCAAGCTGACCCAGGACACCCTGGCCGCGTTCGAGCAAAGCTACAAGCTCACCTCGCGCAGCAATGAAGTTGGCGTGGCCTCGGCCCTCGACCTCAGCCAGGCACGCACCTCGGTGGAAAACGCCCGTGTACAACTGGCGCGTTACACCCGCCAGGTGGCCCAGGACGAAAACAGCCTGACCCTGCTGCTGGGCACCGGCCTGCCGGCGAATATCGCCAGCAAGCCGCTGTCCGATGACCTGCTCAGCGAAGTGCCGGCCGGGTTGCCATCGGACCTGCTGCAACGTCGTCCCGACATTGTGCAAGCCGAGTACAACCTCAAGGCCGCCAACGCCAACATCGGCGCGGCCCGTGCGGCGTTCTTCCCGAGCATCAGCCTGACCGCCAGCGCCGGTACTGCCAGCCCTACCCTGGGTGGCCTGTTCAAAGGCGGTTCGGGAACCTGGGCGTTTGCCCCGCAGATCAACATCCCGATCTTCAACGCCGGTAGCCTGCGCGCAAGCCTGGACTACTCGAAGATCCAGAAAGAGATCAACGTGGCCAACTACGAGAAGGCCATCCAGACCGGCTTCCAGGAAGTCTCCGACGGCCTGGCCGCGCGTGCGACCTACAAGCAGCAACTGGATGCCCAGCGCGGCTTCGTCGAGGCTAACCAGGATTACTACCGCCTGGCCGAGCGTCGCTACCGCATTGGTGTCGACAGCAACCTGACCTTCCTCGACGCCCAGCGCCAACTGTTCAGTGCCCAGCAATCGCTGATCACCGACCGCCTGGCGCAGCTCACCAGCGAGGTCAACCTGTACAAGGCCCTCGGCGGTGGCTGGAACGAGCAGACTGCGAAGAACGAGCCGTTGAAAGAACAAGCACCGCCGTTGAAGTTGTTCTGATAGCGCGGGTGTGAAAACCGCTTCCCTCACCGGAAGCGGTTTTTTTATGCCTGCATTGTTGCCCTTACAACTTGCGTTCGATCATCGCCCACAACCCACCTTCCCCTACTTTCATCGCCCCCGCACCGCCGCGCACCATGGCCGCCACCTGCATAAACCCAATAACAACAGGTTCACACCATGAGCACTTTCCAACCGCGCCAGCTGTTGCTGGCGGCTGCTGTCGCCAGTTCTGCCCTGCCCGTTCTCGCCCAGGATCACGGCTTTCTCGAAGACGCCAGCGCCAACCTCAACCTGCGTAATTTCTTCTTCAACCGCAACTACACCAACCCGACCAAGGCTCAGGGTGGCGCGCAGGAGTGGACGCAAAGTTTCATTCTCGACGCCAAGTCCGGGTTCACCCAAGGCACAGTCGGTTTTGGTGTGGATGTGCTGGGCTTGTACTCGCTCAAGCTCGATGGCGGGCGTGGCACAGGCGGCACGCAGTTGCTGCCGCTGGACCATGACGGCCGGCCAGCCGATGAGTTTGGCCGGCTGGGCGTGGCATTCAAGGCGCGCTTTTCCAAGACCGAGCTGAAGGTGGGCGAATGGATGCCGGTGCTGCCGATCCTGCGTTCCGACGATGGCCGCTCCCTGCCACAGACCCTGCGTGGCGGGCAGATCACCTCGAAGGAAATCGACGGCCTGACCCTCTATGGCGGCCAATTCCGCGCCAATAGCCCGCGGGACGACGGCAGCATGAGCGACATGTCGATGTTCGGCAAAACCGCCTTCACCTCCGACCGTTTCAACTTCCAGGGCGCCGAATACGCGTTCAACGACAAACGCACCCAAGTCGGCGTGTGGAATGCCCAGCTCAAGGACATCTACAGCCAGCAGTTCGTCAATCTGATCCACAGCCAGCCTGTGGGCGACTGGACCCTGGGCGCCAACCTGGGCTTCTTTTACGGTAAGGACGACGGCAGCGCCCGCGCCGGCGACCTGGACAACAAAACCTGGTCCGGTTTGTTCTCGGCCAGGTACGGTGGCAACACCTTCTACGTCGGCCTGCAAAAACTCACCGGCGACAGTGCCTGGATGCGCGTCAACGGCACCAGCGGCGGCACCCTGGCCAACGACAGCTACAACTCCAGCTATGACAACGCACAGGAAAAATCCTGGCAGGTTCGCCACGACTACAACTTCGCCGCCCTCGGTGTACCAGGCCTGACCCTGATGAACCGCTATATCAGCGGCAGCAACGTGCACACCGGCACCATCACCGACGGCAAGGAGTGGGGCCGCGAGACCGAAGTAGGCTATACGGTGCAAAGCGGCACGCTGAAAAACCTCAACGTGCGCTGGCGCAATTCGAGTATGCGCAGGGACTACAGCAACAACGAGTTCGATGAGAACCGGTTGATCGTCAGCTATCCGATCAGTCTGCTGTAAACCGGCATAGCACTTACTGTATGGTGCGCGCCTGCCGCTGCTGATCCCCCCAGCAGCGGCCTTTACTCGGGCCCTGCACGGCATGAAATCCTTCGCTACAGCAATCGCTTTGTTTGCCCTGGTCTTGAGCCTGGGGGGCTGTATCAGCGCACCCATCGCCCTGACACCACAGACCGAACAACGCCTGCTGGCCCAGGCGCCGATCCGCTTTTTGCTGACCTTCGACGATGGCCCAAGCGCCTCGGGCTACAACAATCCGAGCCGTTCGGTAGTGGCGGACCTGGCCAACAACCCGGTGCTGCCGGGGATCAAGGCGGTGTTCTTCCTGCAGACCGAAGCCGCTCGCGCAGGCGGCAGTTCCCGAGGCCGCAAGACCATGGAACGAGAATTCGCCGCTGGCCATGTCCTGGCCTTCCACACGGCCACCGCGTTTCACACCAATCATCGCTGGTTGAACGACGCCACGCTGGAACACACCCTTACCGAAGGCGCCGCAGACATTGCCGCCATCACGGGCGCGCCCCCCGTGCTGGTACGCCCACCCTTCTGGAACTACGACAAGCGCACCTTCGCCGCCTACCAACGCCACGGCATGCAGGTACTGTTGACGGATTTGAGCGCCAATGACGGCAAGATCTGGGGCTTCAACGCCAGCCCGCGTCGGCGGGCCAACCTGTATCGGCAACTGTCGGTGGTACGCGAACGCATCGCCTTAGGTGAACTACCGACAGTGGAGGGTGTGATCCCGGTAGTGGTGACCTTCCATGACATCAACCGCTACACCGCGCGGCATATGCAGGAGTACTTGCAGATTCTGATGGACAGCGCACGGGTCAACGGTTTGAAGACCGCGGCCGAGCCGTTCTATACCGACCACGCCGCGCTGGAACGCGCAGCGCTGGCCCGGACGGTCAAGGCTGTGAACGAGCCGGTGCACCTGCCTGGGGTGTGGAATTGGCTGTGGGATGCTGATTCCCACTAATACCTTAAACCTGTGACGATCCCCTGTGGGAGCTGGCTTGCCTGCGATGCAGACAACACGGTCCCCAGTCAGACCTCGTCGCTACAATCGCAGGCAAGCCAGCTCCCACAGGTGATCGCCTTTCACATTCAGTCTTGTTGGCGAGACTCCACACCCAACTCATCCCACACCGACTCCGCCAGGTGAAACGTCGCATTCGCTGCCGGGATCCCGCAGTAGATCGCACTCTGCATCAGCACTTCCTTGATCTCGGCGCGGGTTACGCCGTTGCTGGCGGCGGCACGCAGGTGCAGCTTCAGTTCTTCACTGCGGTTCATGCCGATCAGCATCGCGATGGTGATCAGGCTGCGGGTATGCCGAGGCAGGCCGGGGCGGGTCCAGATGTCACCCCAGGCGTGGCGGGTGATCATTTCCTGGAACTCGCTGTTGAACTCGGTCAGGGCATTGAGGCTGCGGTCGACATGGGCATTGCCCAGTACTTCGCGGCGCACCTGCAGGCCCTCGGCGTAACGTTGTTTCTCGTCCACAAATAGCTCCTCAGCGGGCCAGCAGAAATTCGATCACCCGGTCGCTGAACGCAGCACCGGCCTGAACGTTGGACAAGTGCGCTGCATAGAACTCGGCGTACTCGGCGCCCTGCACATGGCTCTGGATAAAGTGGCCGCCGGCTGGCGGCGTTACCGCGTCTTCGGTGCCGGCAATCACCAGGGTCGGCACCTTGATCGAGGACAATTGCTCACGAAAATCCGCATCGCGCACGGCGCCGCAGTTGGCGGCATACCCCTCGGGCGAAGTGGCTGCGAGCATATCGGTGATCTGCTTGGCCTGGTGCGGGTTGGCAGCGGCGAAATCTGCGGTGAACCAGCGCGCAATGGACGCATCGCGCAGCGCCACCATCGCGGCGGCGCCATCACGCAGGACCATTTCGATACGCGGGTTCCACACCTCGGGCGTGCCGATCTTGGCCGCGGTATTACACACCACCAGGCGTTGCAGGCGCTCGCCGGCATGAATGCCCAGCCATTGGCCGATCAAGCCGCCCATGGACAATCCGCAAAAATGCGCCTTCTGGATATCCAGCGCATCCAGCAGTGCGAGCACGTCTGCCCCCAGTTGCTCGATGCTGTAAGGCCCCTCGGTCACCAGGGATTGGCCGTGGCCACGGGTGTCGAAACGCAGCACACGAAAATGCTCGGTAAAGGCCGGAATCTGGATATCCCACATATGCAGGTCGGTACCCAGGGAATTGGACAGCACCAGTACCGGTGCGTCGGCGGGCCCCTCGAGTTGGTAATGCAGTTCGCCCTCGGCGAGTTGTACAAAAGCCACAGCGGTCTCCTCAGGCAGTCAAAGCAAAATGTTCGGTCACCGCACGCGTGACCCAGGTAGACGCCTGGCCCAGGTAATGGGCCGGGTCGAGCAGGCGGTCCAATTCAGCCGCCGACAGCTCGGCGGTGACGTGCGGCTCATCCGCCAGTACCGCGCGCAAATGGCGCTGCTCGGCGACCGCACGTTTGCAGCACTGCTCCAGCAGATGGTGCGCAGTGTCGCGGCCCAAGCGTTGGGCGAGCACGATACTCACCGCTTCGGCCAGTACCAGGCCCTGAGTCAGGTCGAGGTTGTGTGCCATACGTTCGGCATTCACCTCCAGCCCTTCACTGACCAGAATTGCCTGGTGCAAGGCACCGGACACCAAGCGGCAAATCTCTGGCAAGGTTTCCCATTCGGCGTGCCACAAGCCCAGGCTGCGTTCGTGCTCTTGAGGCATGGCGCTGAACATCGTTGCCACCAGGCCTGGTACGCGGGTGGCCGCGCTGATCAGCACTGCGGCGCCCACCGGGTTACGCTTGTGCGGCATGGTGGACGAACCGCCCTTGCCCGGCGCCGAAGGCTCGAACACCTCGGCCGCTTCGGTCTGCATCAACAGGCTGATATCGCGGCCCAACTTGCCGAGGCTACCGGCGATCAGGCCAAGCAGGCTGGCAAACTCCACCAGGCGGTCACGCTGGGTGTGCCAGGGTTGTTCCGGCAAACCCAGTTGCAACTCGGCGGCCAAGGCTTCGGCCACGGGCATGGCGTGTTCGCCCAGCGCTGCCAAGGTGCCCGAGGCGCCGCCAAATTGCAGGACCAGCAGGCGCGGTTTCAATTCGGCCAGGCGCTGGCGACTGCGCGTCACCGCGCCCAGCCAACCGGCGATTTTCATTCCCAGGGTGACCGGCGTCGCCTGCTGCAACCAGGTGCGCCCGGCCAACGGCACGGTGGCGTAACGCTGAGCCTGGGCGGCCAACACCTCCCCCAGGCGAGCCAGGTCGGCCTCGATCAATTCCACCCCACGGCGCAGTTGCAGCACCAGGCCGGTGTCCATCACATCCTGGCTGGTTGCGCCCAGGTGTACATAACGCTCGGCGTCGGCGTCCTCACTGGCGATCAACTTGCCCAACGCCTTCACCAATGGAATCGCAGAGTTGCCCGCCGTGGCAATCGCGCTGCCAAGGGCGTCCACGTCATACAGCGACGCCAGGCACGCCTGGGCAATCGGTGCGACAGCGGCCTGGGGAATCAACCCGACCCGGGCCTGCGCCCGGGCCAGTGCGGCCTCGAAATCCAGCATGCCCTGCAAACGCCCCTGGTCACAGAACACTTCGGCCATGCTGTCAGCGGTGAAATAAGCGTCGAACAGTTGATTGCTCGTGCGCAGCGTCATAACTCATCCCTTACAGATCGTGATGCAGGTACGCCGCCTGTTTCGGCAGGCGCAAGCTGAACAGGAAGGCCACCGCCATCATCGCGGTGACGTACCAATAAAAGGTGTTTTCCATGCCGATGGATTTGAGGCTCAGCGCAACCACTTCTGCCGAACCGCCAAACACCGCGTTAGCCACCGCATACGCCAGGCCCACGCCCAATGCACGCACCTGGGGCGGGAACATCTCCGCTTTGACCAGGCCGCTGATGGAGGTGTAGAAGCTGACAATCGCCAAGGCCAGGGTGATCAGCACAAACGCCAAAAACGGGCTGGTCACGGTTTTCAAGGTCAGCAGGATCGGCACGGTAAACAGCGTGCCAAGGCAGGCAAACCAGAGCATGGAATTACGCCGGCCAATCTTGTCGGCCAACATGCCGAACAACGGCTGCATGCACATGTACAGAAACAGCGCGCCGGTCATGATGTAGCTCGACGTCTTGGCGTGCATGCCCACGGTATTCACCAGGTACTTCTGCATGTAGGTGGTGAAGGTATAGAAAATCAGCGAGCCGCCGGCGGTGTAGCCCAGCACCGTAATGAAGGCTTTGCCGTGGTCGCGAAACAGCGCGACGATACTGCCGGCGTCCTTGTCTTCACGCATTTCCTTGCTGGTGGTTTCTTTCAGGGTGCGACGCAGCAGCAGGGAGATCACGGCGGCTATAGCGCCGATCACAAACGGGATGCGCCAGCCCCAGGCGCGCAGTTCTTCTTCGGTGAGGATCTGTTGCAGGATCACCACCACCAGCACCGCCAGCAACTGGCCGCCGATCAGGGTCACGTACTGGAACGAAGCAAAGAAGCCACGCTGGCCCTTGAGCGCGACTTCACTCATGTAAGTGGCCGTGGTGCCGTATTCGCCGCCCACCGACAAGCCCTGGAACAGCCGCGCCACCAACAGCAACGCTGGCGCCCAGGCACCGATGGCGTTGTAGGTCGGCAGAAAGGCGATGACCAGGGAGCCGCCGCACATCATCAGCACCGAGATCATCATCGAGTTCTTGCGCCCGTGCTTGTCGGCCACCCGGCCAAACAACCAGCCACCGATCGGTCGCATCAGGAACCCGGCGGCAAACACCCCGGCGGTGTTGAGCAACTGCACCGTGGGGTCGTCCGAGGGGAAAAACGCCGGAGCAAAATAAATCGCGCAGAAGGCATAGACGTAGAAGTCGAACCATTCGACCAGGTTGCCGGAGGACGCACCGACAATCGCAAAGATCCTTTTGCTGCGTTCTTCTCCGGTGTAGTGGCTGGTTTTTGTTGTCATGTTTTTTTACTCAGTGGGAACGGTTATAGCCTAGACATACTTTGCAACAACCCTGTTCCGCAAGCAGACTTTTGGATAGGTGGAGCCTGGATGATCGTTCCCACGCTCTGCGTGGGAATGCCGCATGGGACGCTCCGCGTCCTGCCGTTCGCGGGTGACGCGCAGCGTCACGGGATGCATTACCACGCAGAGCGTGGGAACGATCGTTACAGCCAACTCAATAGTCGAAGAACACCGTTTCCTTATCTGTGCCCTGCAAAATCACATTCCACTGATAAACCCCTGCCGCATCCGCCTGGGCAATCAAGGTGCCACGACGCTCTGCCGGCACACACGCCAGCAACGGGTCATCGCCGTTCAAGGCCTCACCGTCAAAATAAATCCGCGTCAGCAAGTGCTTCACCAACCCACGGGCAAACACCAGCACCACCAAATGCGGCGCCTGGGTGGTGCCCTTGAGCCCCGGCACACTGCCCGGCTTGACGGTGGTAAAGCGGAAACGCCCTTCGGCATCCACCGGCACGCGGCCAAAGCCTTCGAAGTTCGGGTCGAGCGCTTTGTCCTGCTCGTCTTCGGGGTGAGCATATTTGCCGGCGGCATTGGCCTGCCAGACTTCCAGCATGGCGTCGTTGACGACATCACCGTTGCCGTCCACCACTTGGCCGCTGATTGCCACGCGTTCGCCGAGGGTGGCAGTGACGGTCAGGTCTTCACGGTTCAGCCAGGTCAGGCCAATGTGGTAATACGGCCCGACGGTGTGGGACGTGGTCGCGTTGAGTGTCATCTCATTTCTCCATCGGCGTGGCGTCGCGGCCGCGCAGGACGATGTCCCAGCGGTAGCCGAGGGCATAGGAAGGAATGGTTTTTTCCAGGTCGAAACTGGCGATCAAGCGTTGCTTGGCGCTGGTGTCCGGCACGCAGTTGTAGATCGGGTCGTATTCCAGCAACGGGTCGCCCGGGAAATACATTTGCGTCACCAGGCGCGTCAGCACGCTGGGGCCGAACAGCGAAAAGTGGATATGCGCCGGGCGCCAGGCGTTGTGGTGGTTGCCCCACGGGTAGGCGCCTGGCTTGATGGTTTGGAACTGGTACCAGCCGTCGGCGTCGGTGACGGTGCGCCCGGTGCCGGTGAAATTCGGGTCCAGGGGTGCATCGTGCAGGTCGCGCTTGTGGTTGTAGCGGCCGGCGGCATTGGCCTGCCAGATCTCCACAAGGATGCCCGGCACTGGCAGGCCGTTTTCGTCCAGCACACGGCCATGAATGATGATGCGCTCGCCTTGCGGCTCGCCCTCATGCTGGGCTGTCAGGTCGTTGTCCTTCTCATTGATACGTTCGGCGCCGATGGTCGGGCCCGTGATTTCCGACAAGGAATGGGGCAGGAACACCAAAGGCTGTGAAGGCGAACGCAGGTTCGTCGACTGGTAGGCCGGGTGCAGGTAATCAGGTTGAGTGCCCGCTTGCGGGCGCCGGTAACCGGGCTTGTCACTCATGGAGCAATCCTCTTTTAGTTATCAGACGCGTTCAATCGCCAGGGCCAGGCCTTGGCCGACGCCCACGCACATGGTCGCCAGGCCTTTGCGGCCGCCGGTTTTTTCCAATTGGTGCAGGGCCGTCATCACCAACCGCGCACCACTCATCCCCAAGGGGTGACCGAGGGCAATGGCGCCGCCGTTGGGGTTGACCTGGGGCGCATCGTCAGCGATACCCAGCTCGCGCAGCACCGCCAGGCCTTGGCTGGCGAAGGCTTCGTTGAGTTCGATCACATCAAAGTCGGTGACCGCCAACCCCAGGCGCTCCACCAGTTTGCGCACCGCCGGCACCGGGCCGATGCCCATCACCCGCGGGGCGACACCGGCACTGGCCATGCCCAGCACACGGGCGCGGGCGGTGAGGCCGTGTTGCTTGACGGCCTCGGCGCTGGCGAGGATCAGCGCGGCGGCGCCGTCGTTGACGCCCGAGGCATTGCCGGCAGTGACGGTCTTGTCCGCGCCGTTGACTGGCTTGAGCTTGGCCAGGGCTTCCAACGTGGTGTCCCGTGGGTGTTCATCGTGTTCCACCAGGGTTTCGCCTTTTTTATGGGCGACCCGCACCGGAACGATTTCCTCGGCAAAGAACCCGGCGGCCTGGGCAGCGGCGGTGCGTTGCTGGCTGCGCAGGGCGAAAGCGTCCTGGTCGGCGCGGGAAACCTGATAGTCATCGGCCACGTTATCGGCGGTCTGCGGCATGGCATCCACACCGTACTGGGCCTTCATCAGCGGGTTGATAAAGCGCCAGCCAATGGTGGTGTCTTCCAACTTCATGTTGCGCGAGAACGCCGCGTCGGCCTTGCCCATCACAAACGGAGCGCGGGACATCGATTCGACGCCACCGACAATCGCCAACTCCATTTCACCGCTGGCAATCGCACGAAAGGCGGTGCCGATGGCATCCATGCCCGAGGCACAGAGGCGGTTGAGGGTCACGCCGGGAATACTTTCCGGCAGCCCCGCCAGTAACAGCGCCATGCGTGCCACATTGCGGTTGTCTTCACCTGCCTGGTTGGCGCAGCCGAGGAAGACTTCGTCTACGGCGCTCCAGTCCACCGACGGGTTACGCTCGATCAACGCCTTGATCGGCAGCGCCGCCAGGTCATCGGCGCGCACCGTGGACAGGCCACCACCGAAACGGCCAATCGGCGTGCGAATGGCATCGCAGATAAATACCTCGCGCATCAGGCTTCTCCCGGTGCTTGGCCATGGGCGGCGGCGGTGCGTGCTTCGAGGTCACGCAGGGCGGTCAGTTCGGTCTCGGTGGGTTCAGCGGTGGTGCTCACCTGGTCGGCAAAGCGAATCGCCCAGCCGGTGGCGGCGACCACTTGCTCGCGGCTCACGCCGGGATGCAGTGCAGTGACCACGAACTCATGGCTGCCCTCCTCCGGCTCCATGATGCACAGGTCGGTAATGATGCCCACCGGGCCGGCGCCGGGCAGGCCCAGACGCTTGCGTGAGTCGCCACCTTCGCCGTGACCGACGGAGGTGATGAAGTCCAGTTTGTCCACAAACGAACGGGACGATTGCTTAAGGATGATCAACACGCTCTTGGCCGAACCGGCGATTTCCGGCGCGCCACCGGCACCCGGCAAACGCACTTTGGGCTGGTGATAATCACCGACCACGGTGGTGTTGATATTGCCGAAACGGTCGACCTGGGCCGCGCCGAGAAAACCGACATCAATGCGCCCGCCCTGCAGCCAGTAGCGAAAGATCTCACCGGTGGGCACCACGGTGTCGGCGGTCTCCGCCAGCTCGCCATCGCCGATGGACAGCGGCAACACGCTGGGCTTGGCCCCAATCGGGCCGGACTCGTAGATCAGCACCACATCCGGCGAGGACGTCAGGCGCGCCAGGTTGGCCGCCTTGGATGGCAGGCCGATGCCGACGAAGCACACCGAGCCGTTCTTGAGGCGGCGTGCGGCGGCGACGGTCATCATTTCATTGGTGGAATAAGCCATTACTTAGCCTCCTGCGCGGCGGCCAGCTTGGCCTGGAATTCACTGAAGTCGGCAGTGCCGTGGATGTATTCGTCGATCCAGGCGGTAAAGGTCCCGCGGTCGCGGGCAATCGGGTCCCACGCCTGGTAGAAGCGGTTATCCCGCTCGTTGTAGCCGTGCGCGTAGGAAGGATGGGCACCACCGGGTACGTGACACACCGCCGTCAGCGCCCAGGTCGGCAGCACGCAGCTGTTCATCGGCGCATTCAGGTCGTCGACGATTTCCTCGACGGTGACGATGCAGCGCTTGGCCGCCAGCGCCGCTTCCTTTTGCACCCCCAGAATGCCCCAGAGCAGCACGTTGCCTTTGCGATCGGCTTTCTGCGCGTGAATCACAGTGATGTCCGGACGCACCGATGGCACCGCCGCCAGCACTTCGCCGGTGAAGGGGCAGGTGACGGTCTTGATCAGCGGGTTGACCTTGGGCAAGTCGGAACCGGCATAGGCCCGCAACACCGCGAACGGCAGGCCGGAGGCACCGGCGACGTAGGCATTGGCCAGGTCGGCGTGGCTGTGCTCTTCGATCTCCAGCGCTTGCGGCCATTGTTTCTCTACCGCGTCGCGCAGCCGATGCAGGGAACCCACGCCCGGGTTGCCGCCCCAGGAGAAAATCAACTTGCGCGCACAGCCGGCACCGATCAACTGGTCGTAGATCAGGTCAGGCGTCATGCGCACCAGCGTCAGGTCTTTCTTGCCCTGACGAATGATTTCATGGCCTGCGGCCGTAGGGATCAGGTGGGTGAAGCCTTCGAGGGCGACGGTATCGCCGTCGTTCACGAAGCGCTTGACCGCATCACGCAGGGTGAGGATTTCAGCCATGGGGTTGGGCTCCCGGTGTTGATCGAAAAAGGCGCTGAGGTGGCGCCGAAGTGCTAGAAGATTAAGCCGGGGAAATAGGCCAAACAATCCGATAATCGACTGAGCGTTCGATTATCGAACCGATTGTTGCTTAACTAACCATCGCAAGGAACAGGGTCAATGTGGGAGCTGGCTTGCCTGCGATGGCGCGAGTGGATTCAGCACCGCTATCGCAGGCAAGCCAGCTCCCACAGGGGTAGTGATCGGTTTCAGGTCGCATCGGCATGGCTGACCATGCCCTTAATCATTACCGCTGCCGTGGCCAAGGCCGCCGGTATCACCAATGCGGTGAGCACCTGCTCGAAGTTCCAGCCCAGGCCCAGCAAGGTTGCGCCCATCCACGCTCCCAGGATCGCGCCGAAGCGGCCGATGCCGAGCATCCACGACACACCGGTGGCACGGCCTTGGGTGGGGTAGAAACGCGCCGCCAGCGACGGCATCGCCGATTGCGCACCGTTGACGCACATCCCGGCGACCAGCACCAGGGTGGCCAACAACGTGATGTTGCCCAGGCTCTGCCCCACCGCGTAGGCAAACACCCCGGCCAGCAGATAGAACGTGCCGATCACTTTGTGCGGGTTGAACCGGTCCATCGCCCAGCCCACGCCCACCGCGCTCAATACCCCACCAAACTGGAACAGCGCGCCGATGAACGCGGCTTGCTCCATGCTCGCGCCACTGTCGCGCATCAAGGTGGGGAGCCAACTGGTCAGCAGGTAAACGATCACCAGGCCCATGAAGTACGTGAGCCACAACAGCAAGGTGCCAGCGCTGTAGGTGCCCGAGAAGATCACCGCGAACACATTGCGGGCCTTGACGGTTTTTTGCTCCGGTACGCTGAAGTGAGAGGCCTGGGCAACGATGTTTGGCTCGATAGGGGCCAGGGTCTTGCGCACCTTGTCGGCGCCGCGATTGCGCACCACCAGGTAACGCGCCGATTCCGGTAGCCATACCAGCAGCACCCCAGCCAGGATCAACGGCAGGATGCCGCCGATCAGCAACAGGCTGTGCCAGCCGAAGGCCGGGATCAGCTTGGCCGAAATAAACCCACCACCGGCCATGCCGAGGTTGAAGCCACAGAACATGCTGGTCACCAACAAGGATTTATGCCGCTCGGGGGTGTATTCAGACAACAAGGTGGTGGCATTCGGCATGCCGGCGCCCAGGCCCAGGCCGGTGAGAAAGCGCAGCACCAGCAACTGGTCGACATTGGTGCTGTAGGCCGACGCCAGGCTGAACGCACCAAACACCAACACCGCGCCGACCAGCACGACTTTGCGGCCAAAGCGGTCGGCCAGGGGGCCGGAACCGAGTGCGCCAAACACCATGCCGATCAACGCGGCGCTCATCACCGGGCCGAGGCTGGCGCGGTCGATGCCCCAGTCCTGGGACAGCGCGGGCGCGATAAAGCCCATCGCGGCGGTGTCGAGGCCGTCGAGAAAGACAATCAGGAAACACAGGATCACCACGCGCCACTGATACCGCGAGAGTGGCTGGGTGTTGATAAAGGACTGTACGTCCAGGGTGGTACCGACAGAAGGCTGATTCATTATTTTTATTCCACACCGATGGCGGGCTGACGACCTGGGGTCATCATTCTTATTGGGCAGCTCCTCAGAGCGCTGCCGCACATTAATAAGCCAAGGGAAACACCGTCAATCGAGCCAGCCGGGATCTGTGCGGTCACCGAACAGCTTAGGCAAACAGCTGCGCACTCAGCTCACGGCTGGCGCTGAGCATGCTCGGCAAAAAGCGCTGCTCCAACTCGCTGCGGCTGACCCGCCCGGCATGGGTGCTGACATTAAGCGCGGCCAACACCTGGCCGGACGCGTCATACACCGGCACCGCGATGGAACGCAGGCCCTGCTCCAGTTCCTGGTCGACAATGCACCAGCCCTGCTGACGCACCTGTTGCAGGCATTCCAATAACGCTTGCGGCGTGGTCAGGGTGCGGCTGGTCTTGGTTTGCAGGTCGGCATGGTCGAGATAATCCTGCAGCGAAGCGTCATCGAGGGCGGCCAGCAGAATGCGGCCCATGGACGTGCAATATGCAGGCAAGCGCCCACCCACCGACAGGTCAACCGAGATCAGACGCTGGGTGGTGGCGGAACGGGCGATATAAAGAATGTCATCGCCTTCCAGGGTGGCCATGTTGCAGGCTTCATGCAGTTGCTCGCTCATGCGGTCCAGGTAAGGCTGGGCCGAAACAGCCAGCGGTGTGGACGACAGATAGGCATGACCGAGGGTCAGTACCTTGGGCAACAGCGAGTAGGTGCGCCCATCCGTGGTGGCGTAGCCGAGCTTGATCAAGGTATGCAGGCAGCGGCGCACGGCGGCGCGGGGAATTTCCGTGCGATGGCTGATCTGGGCGATGGTCAGGTGACGCTTACGCTCCTGAAATGCCTGCACCACGGCCAGGCCACGGGCCAGGGACGTCATGAAATCCGGATCACCGGTGAATGCCTGGATGCGCTTGGCCGGTGAAGCCACGATCGGCGGCGCCACTGATGCAAAGGAGTTGCGCAATTGATCGTTCATTTCAAGGGGCCTTCTCTTGTTATCACCACGGGAGGGTTGGCGGCTATTACAAGCCGTGCCGGTTGCCCTGCACAAGTCAGCGCCGGCAACATTGGGCGATTATCGAACGACCATGCGATTATCGCAATTTGGCCGGCGCTGGCGCACACCTCGCGGCCCTGGTTTCAGATTTGCCTGATGCATCTATAAAGCAGGGGCATTTACCCTGCCAGGATGATGACGGTGTTCACAAATACCGACGCCAGCATGTAACAAACCTCTGACACATCGTTGACGCTTTTTAACTTCATGATGATAGTGTTATTCAAATGCGCCGCTATAATGCAACCTGTGCAGAGGTCGGCCCGGTATGTATCGGGAGTGGAGCTCACCGGGCGTTGCGGGTTGTATGCAGGGCCGGACACAAGTATTCGCTTAAAAGAACTGCCCTCAGGCCTATTTACCCATTTGAACGTTTTATTGTTCTATTTGGAATCGCCCGAGCACGACTTTCAGGCATGACGCTGCGCAATCAATAAACTCAACTCAATTAGGTAATACTGTGACGAAAGATGAACTGCGCGCGGAACTTGAGCGCCAGGAGCAACGTTACAAGGATGTCTACGGCGGGGAAGTCACCACCTACGCCGCGCAACCCGAGCCGGAACGCAAGCCATGGCGTAAACGCGCCAGCCTGCTAGACCAGGCATTTGCCCAGGAAATCCAAAAGATCGAGCAGGAACTCAAGACCGAGGAGCCATAAGCGCTTCGGTTCGAGCCTTAAGGGTCGTGCTGTCTCTGCCGGTGAAGTACTGGCAGAGGGCACCCGCTTTAGCGTCCACTGGTCAGTAACCTACAGCCACCCACGAAATTTCATACAAATGTTTCAGGCATGGCATTTTCATGACTAAAGCCCGCCTTCTGCGGCCTGCGCTTTATAAATCAAAGACTTGCCAAAGCCCCGAAAACCCTGGGATGCGTGCGTCCTGCCGCGTTTTTTTCCAGGAAGATTGTTACCGATGAGCAGCTAATGCATCGATTACTGATGTTTTCTGGCATAATCGCGCCCCCTTACGACCGGGTCAGAAAACCTTCATGATCGATTTATTCAGCGGACTGGATGCTTGGGTTCTAGTGAGCCTGTTGCTCGCCCTGGCCTTTGTCCTCGCCTTCGAGTTCATCAATGGCTTTCATGACACCGCTAACGCGGTGGCCACAGTCATCTATACCAAAGCCATGCCGCCACACCTGGCCGTGTTCTTCTCCGGGGTGTTCAATTTCCTCGGCGTATTGCTCGGTGGTGTCGGTGTCGCCTACGCCATCGTGCACTTGCTGCCGGTGGAGTTGCTGATCAATGTGAACACCGGCCATGGCTTGGCAATGGTCTTCTCATTGTTGGCAGCAGCGATCACCTGGAACCTGGGCACCTGGTACTTCGGTATCCCCGCCTCCAGCTCCCACACCCTGATCGGCTCGATCCTTGGTGTCGGCCTGGCCAACGCGTTGATCAACGACATCCCCCTGGCTGACGGTGTGAACTGGCAGAAGGCCGTGGATATCGGCGCGTCCCTGGTATTCTCGCCGATGGCGGGCTTTCTGGTCGCCGCTCTGGTACTGATCGGTCTGAAGTGGTGGCGTCCGCTGTCGAAGATGCACAAGACCCCGGACCAGCGCCGCAAGCTTGACGACAAAAAGCACCCGCCATTCTGGAACCGCCTCGTCCTGGTGATTTCGGCCATGGCGGTGAGCTTCGTGCACGGCTCCAACGATGGCCAGAAGGGCATCGGCCTGATCATGCTGGTGCTCATCGGTATCGTGCCGGCGCAGTTCGTATTGGACCTGGGCAGCACCACTTACCAGATCGAACGTACCCGCGACGCCACCCTGCACCTGAACCAGTTCTACCAGCGCAACCACGAGACCCTCGGTGAATTCCTGGCCCTGGGCAAAAGCGTGAAGGATGACCTGCCGGGCAAGTTCCGCTGCAACCCGCAGCAGACCGAACCGACGATCAACGCGCTGCTGGGCACCCTCAAGGGCGTCTCGGACTACCACTCGCTGACGGCCGACCACCGCATCGAGGTACGTCGCTACCTGCTTTGCCTGGATGACACCGCGAAAAAGGTCGGCAAGCTGCCAGGCCTGGACTCCCGTGAGAAGTCCGACCTCGACAAGCTGCGCAAAGACCTGACCGCCACCACCGAGTACGCCCCGTTCTGGGTGATCCTCGCGGTCGCACTGGCCCTGGGCCTGGGCACCATGGTGGGCTGGAAGCGCGTGGTGCTGACCATCGGTGAAAAGATCGGCAAGCAAGGCATGACCTATGCCCAGGGCATGTCGGCGCAAATCACCACGGCCACCATGATCGGCTTCGCCAACATCTTCGCCCTGCCAGTGTCCACCACCCACGTCCTGTCTTCTGGCGTGGCAGGCACCATGGTTGCGAACAAAAGCGGCCTGCAAGGTGGCACCGTCAAGACCATCCTGATGGCCTGGGTATTGACCTTGCCAGCGACCGTAGGCCTCTCGGCCGGGTTGTTCTGGCTGGCGTCCAAGGCTTTGGGCAACTGATAGCCAGCCGGCAATAAAAAAGGTGCGATCCGCGAGGGTCGCACCTTTTTTTATGATCGTTCCCACGCTCTGCGTGGGAATGCCGCCACGGACGCTCCGCGTCCCACTGGCGCACGGGTGACGCGGAGCGTCACGGGATGCGTTCCCACGCGGAGCGTGGGAACGATCAAAAACTGCGGTGCGTTTTGCCAAAAAAAAGGGCGACCGAAGTCGCCCAAAATGCCTTGCGTGCTCATGTAACCCGGAAAGACTTAAGGTTTTTTACGCTTGTTCGCGTCTTTCCAGATAAAAAATCCAAACCCTACAAAAAACAGCACCATGAGGCTAACAGTCAGCACTCCGGCAAAAACCACATTATCGAAAAACATGACCGGCCTCCTGCACTTGCCCTGTTGCGATAGGGCTAAGTTAATAGAGAAGGCACAGTGGGAAATTGACCAGGATCAATGTCGCCCACAACGGGGCGTAAAGAAAGGGAATAACTGACCTGCATCAATAGAGGCAGGACGTTTCAACGTTTTTTCGGCTTGTTCTTCGACTTCTTCTTGGGCTTGCCCAAGGGCATGGCTTGCTCAAAGGCTTGGCGCACTTCATTCAGGCGCTTGTCATTAAGGTCGTGAACGCGCTTGGCACGTTCGGCGTTCAGGTCGATCAGCTTGTCGTCATCACTCATGGCTTGGCTTACGTCGTGGCGAGAATGCCTCAATAATGCGGCCTGCCCCGCCCGACGGCAATTAAGCGGGCGACAAAATGCAGGCCATCGACCAAAATCGGCACTTTCTACCCTGCCCAGGAGGTGCATCCAGGTGGCCTTGCACAACGACCTTCCACCGCTGCTGGCCCTGCGCGCCTTCGAGGCCGTGGCACGGCACTTGAGTTTTATCAAGGCGGCTGACGAGTTGTCGGTGACCCAAAGTGCGCTGAGCCACCAGGTACATAAGCTCGAGCACCACTTGGGCAAGCCGCTGTTTATCCGGCGAACCCGTGCGATCGACCTGACGTTGGCCGGGCAAGATTACTACGCGCAAATACGCCCTGCCCTGGACGCCATCGCCGCTGCAACACGCAGCCAGCGGGGAGCGCCGTGCGCCAGTGTATTGCGTATCGGCTTGCTGGCGTCCTTTGCCACGCTGTGGCTGGCGCCGCGCCTGGCCGAGTTTCTACAGCGCCACCCGCATATCCAGGTGGAATTGCTGCCCGCGATTCAATTGGCCAACGTCGCCACGGCCGAAGTTGACTTGGCCATCCGCTACGGCAAGGGCGACTGGCCCGACGTGCTCGCCACACGCCTGATGACCGAAACCCTGTCACCGGTATGCAGCCCGGCGTTCAAGGCCAGGCAGGTCGCCACAGGCCCGTTGTTGATGGCGACCTCGCACCGCCCTTTCGAGTGGACCGATTGGTCCGCCCATTACCAGATCAACCTCGATCATCACCCCCGCGTGATGTTGCATGACTACAACATCGTGGTCGAAGCGAGCGTGGCCGGCCAGGGTATCGCCATGGGCCGCCATCGCCTGATTGAACGCAGGCTCCACGACGGCAGCCTGGTGGAGGCCTTTGACTGGCCGCCCTATCACAGCGACATCGGCTATTGGCTGATCGCCCCCCAAGGTCCGCTCAGTGAGGCGGCTGAATGCTTCAGTCAGTGGTTGAAGCAAGCGTGTGCCGACGCGTGAGTTTTTTAGATACGTCGGTTGAGATCTATCCGTTTGTCGCCCCTCGCCACCACCAACATGCTGGAACCTTCTGACACCAGAGGATTTCACCATGACTGACTCCATCCGCCAGCGCGTACACGCCCTCGGCCTGACACTGCCTACGCACAGCCAACCCGCAGCCAACTACATCAATCATGTGATCAGCCAACACCAGCTGTTCATCTCGGGACAAATTCCCATGATCGATGGCAAACCCGCCTACATTGGCCGGCTGGGCGATTCTCTCAGCGATGAAGATGGCGCCCAAGCGGCGGAATTGGCAGCGCTGGGCCTGCTGGGGCAATTAAGCGATGCGCTGGGCGATGACCTGTCGCGGGTGGTGCGCATCCTTCGCCTGGGCGTGTTCATTGCCAGCAGCGCCGACTTCCAGCGCCAAAGCCTGGTCGCCAATGGCGCTTCGAACCTGCTGGTCAACGCCCTCGGCGACAAGGGCCGGCACGTGCGCACCGCCGTAGGGGTTTGCAGTCTGCCGGCTGGTGTCGCCGTGGAAGTGGACGCCATTTTCGAGCTGCAGCCATGAGCCCGCTGCAAATCCAGCACCTGCGAGAAGCCACGCCCGGTTGCCAGTCCGGCCTCGTGCACTTCAATCATGCTGGAGCCTCCTTGCCCAGCCAGGCGACGCTCGACGCCATCATCGAACAGCTGCAACGCGAAGCCCGCGACGGCCCGATGGAGGCCGGAGAACAGGGTGCCATCTTAGTGGAAAAGGCCCGCCGCGCCGCTGGGCAGTTGCTCAATGCGCCCGCCTCAGCGATTGCCTTCGCCAGCAGTGGCTCGACGGCCTGGAGCATGGCCTTCCAGGCGCTGGGGCCCTGGCAGCCGGGTGATAGAATTCTGGTGGGGCGCCACGAATGGGGCGGTAACCTGGCGAGCATGGAACTGGCCATTCAAGCCGGGGCGCGGGTGGAGGTCATCCCGTGCGATGCCAGCGGCGCGGCCTGCCCGGTGGCGTTGGAGGCGATGCTGGATGCCAAGGTGAAGCTGATCGACCTCACCTGGCTGCCGGCCAACGGTGGCTTGATCAACCCGGCCCAGGCCATCGGCGATGTGGCCAGGCGGCATGCCATCCCCTACTTCATCGACGCGGGCCAAGCCGTCGGCCAACTGCCGGTGGATGTGCAAGCGTTGCAGTGCGATGTGCTCAAGTCTGCCGGCCGCAAACACCTGCGCGGGCCTCGCGGTACCGCGCTGCTGTATATCAGGCCGGATTTTCTGCCGCATCTGAACCCGGCCCAACGCGACGTGTTTTCAGCGCCCTGGACCGCCGAAGGCTTCGACCTGCGCAACGACGCCCGGCGCTTTGAAACCAGCGAAGTCTCTTTCGCCCTGCTGGCCGGCCTGGGCAATGCGTTGCACGAGATCAATCAACTGGGGATTGAGCGGGTATGGCAAAGAGTCTTGCAGACCAGCGCGCGAATCCGCGACGCACTGCGTCAGATACCGGGGATCAGCTTGCACGACTTGGGCAACACGCATTCAGGCTTGATCGCGTTCAACCTGGCCGGCTGGGATAGTTTTGAACTCAAACAACGCCTGGGGTTAAAGCGCATCAACATCGGCGCCAATGGCGTGGCCTACACCCCGCTGGACATGCAAGCACGTGGGTTGAGCAGCGTTGCGCGCATCTCCGTCAGCCCGCTCAACACCGATGACGATATTGAGCTGCTGGTGAAGGCCCTGCGCGAACTGAACGGTTAGACCTCGATATCCACCCACAGGCCCTGGCGCGGCGCGTCTTCGATCAGCGGCGCCACGGGCACGGTGTTGTCAGCGTTGAGCAAGTCGCCGGGAATCGGCAAATGCTGCTCCGCGTCGTCGTCGGCTTCGCGCCGGCGTTTCTGCTGCTCCTGCTGGCGACGCTGCTCTTCGCGCAGCAGAAAGGTCGATTGCTCGGCATCGCCTTTTTTCAGGTCGATCGTGCTCTCGTTGGAGCCCGGTTGAACGGGCACCACCGGCGGAATATCCGGCTTCTGGCGTGCCGGGTCGAGTTGCGACGTGACCGGCACAACACTGACGGGCAGCATGGGTGGCAGCATGATAATTATTCTCCTGATCAACAGGCTGTCGGCGGGTGGCAGGGCGACTTGAGCACCGGCGTGCCAAGCTGTGACTCAGTCGACACTCTCAAGTGCCCGCCACCCGTCGATTCAATTTCCGCCGGCCCGTACAAACAGCGTAGTTTTTGTCAGAGTTCTTGGGCGCCGGGCCGTGTTCCGTTAACATAGTCGGCTTTTTCACGGCGGGAGTCAGGCAGCATGGCGCAGCAGTATCAACCGGGGCAACGCTGGATTAGTGACAGCGAAGCAGAGCTGGGGTTAGGCACCGTTCTGGCACAGGACGGCCGCTTGTTGACCGTGCTCTATCCGGCCACTGGCGACACTCGCCAGTATGCGCTACGGAATGCGCCCCTTACTCGCGTGAGGTTTTCGCCGGGTGACACCATCACCCATTTCGAAGGCTGGAAAATGACCGTACAGGAAGTCGACGACGTCGATGGCCTGCTGGTCTACCACGGCCTCAATGGGCAGAACGAGCAGGTCACCCTGCCGGAAACCCAACTGTCCAACTTTATCCAGTTCCGCCTGGCCAGTGACCGTCTGTTCGCCGGGCAGATTGACCCGCTGGCGTGGTTCTCGCTGCGCTACCACACCCTGGAACACACCAGCCGCCAGTTGCAGTCCTCGCTGTGGGGCCTGGGTGGCGTACGCGCCCAACCGATTGCCCACCAACTGCACATCGCCCGCGAAGTCGCGGACCGTATCGCGCCACGCGTGTTGCTGGCGGACGAAGTGGGCCTGGGCAAGACCATCGAAGCGGGCCTGGTGATCCATCGCCAACTGCTTTCGGGCCGTGCCAGCCGCGTACTGATCCTGGTTCCGGAAAACCTGCAGCACCAATGGCTGGTGGAAATGCGCCGCCGCTTCAACCTGCAGGTTGCGCTGTTCGATGAAGAGCGCTTTATCGAAAGCGATGCCACCAACCCGTTCGAAGACACCCAGCTTGCACTCGTTGCGCTGGAATGGCTGGTGGACGACGAGAAGGCCCAGGACGCGCTGTTCGCCGCTGGCTGGGACTTGCTGGTGGTCGACGAAGCCCACCACCTGGTATGGCACGAAGACAAGGCCAGCGCCGAATACTCGCTGGTCGAACAACTGGCCGAAGTAATTCCAGGCGTGCTGCTGCTGACCGCCACCCCGGAACAACTGGGCCAGGACAGCCATTTTGCGCGCCTGCGCCTGCTGGACCCGAACCGCTTCCACGATCTGCAAGCCTTCCGCGCCGAGAGCGAAAACTATCGCCCGGTGGCCGAAGCCGTGCAGGAGCTGCTGGACAAGGGCCGCCTGTCACCGGCCGCGCACAAGACCATCCAAGGCTTCCTTGGTGACGAAGGTGAAGCCCTGCTCACCGCCGTCAACGATGGCGACAGCGAAGCCAGTGCCCGCCTGGTGCGTGAACTGCTCGACCGCCACGGTACCGGCCGCGTGCTGTTTCGCAACACCCGTGCCGCGGTGCAAGGCTTCCCTGAGCGCAAGCTGCACGCCTACCCGCTGCCGAACCCGGACGAATACCTCGAACTGCCCCTGGGCGAACACGCCGAGCTGTACCCGGAAGTCAGCTTCCAGGCGCAACCGGATGTCGAGGAAGAGAACCGCTGGTGGCGCTTCGACCCGCGGGTCGAGTGGCTGATCGACCAGCTGAAAATGCTCAAGCGCACCAAGGTTTTGGTGATCTGCGCCCACGCCGAAACCGCCATGGACCTGGAAGACGCCCTGCGCGTGCGCTCCGGCATCCCGGCCACGGTGTTCCACGAAGGCATGAACATCCTCGAGCGTGACCGCGCCGCCGCTTACTTTGCCGATGAAGAGTTCGGCGCCCAGGTGCTGATCTGCTCGGAAATCGGCAGTGAAGGCCGCAACTTCCAGTTTTCCCATCACCTGGTGCTGTTCGACCTGCCGTCTCACCCCGACCTGCTGGAACAGCGCATCGGGCGCCTGGACCGGATCGGCCAGAAACACGTGATCGAACTGCACGTGCCGTACCTGGAAACCAGCCCGCAAGAACGCCTGTTCCAGTGGTACCACGAAGCGCTCAATGCCTTCCTCAACACCTGCCCGACCGGCAACGCCTTGCAGCATCAGTTCGGCCCGCGCCTGCTGCCCTTGCTGGAAGCCGCCGATGACGGCGAGTGGCAAGCCCTGATCGACGAAGCCCGTGCCGAGCGCGAGCGCCTGGAGCAGGAGCTGCACACCGGTCGTGACCGTTTGCTCGAACTCAATTCCGGCGGCGCCGGCGAAGGCGATGCCCTGGTCGAGGACATCCTCGAACAAGACGACCAGTTCGCCCTGCCGATCTACATGGAAACCCTGTTCGACGCGTTCGGCATCGACAGCGAAGACCATTCGGAAAACGCGCTGATCCTCAAGCCTAGCGAAAAAATGCTCGACGCCAGCTTCCCCCTGGGCGACGACGAAGGTGTGACCATTACCTACGACCGTAACCAGGCGCTGTCGCGCGAAGACATGCAGTTCATCACCTGGGAACACCCGATGGTGCAGGGCGGCATGGACCTGGTGCTGTCCGGTTCCATGGGCAACACCGCCGTGGCGCTGATCAAGAACAAGGCGCTCAAGCCAGGCACCGTATTGCTTGAACTGCTGTATGTCAGCGAAGTGGTCGCCCCGCGCTCCCTGCAACTGGGCCGCTACCTGCCACCGGCCGCCTTGCGCTGCCTGCTGGATGCCAACGGCAACGATTTGTCGGGCCGCGTGTCGTTCGTGACCTTGAATGACCAGCTGGAAAGCGTGCCACGGGCCAGCGCGAACAAATTCGTGCAGGCGCAGCGCGACCAACTCACCCCGCGCATCAACGCCGGTGAAGAGAAGATCGCCCCGCGTCACGCCGAGCGTGTCGCCGAAGCCAAGCGTCGCCTCGCGGCAGACACTGACGAAGAGCTGGCGCGCCTGACCGCGTTGCAAGCGGTCAACCCGACCGTGCGTGACAGCGAGCTGGTCGCCTTGCGCAACCAGCGCGAGCAAGGCCTGGCCATGCTCGATAAAGCGGCACTGCGACTGGAAGCGATTCGGGTGCTGGTGGCAGGTTGATAAACCGCTGAACGTAAAAGGCCCGCTTAGTGCGGGCCTTTTTAGAGATCGTTCCCACGCTGCGTGGGAATGCATCATGTGACGCTCTGCGTCACGACTTTAAAGCGGACGCAGAGCGGTCCAGAGCGGCGTTCCCACGCAGAGCATGGGAACGATCACTCGGTCTCACGCCGTTACCGCAGTTGCCGGCACCTCAGCCGCACTCAACCCTTCCTTCATCCGCTTGGCATCACGCACAAAACTGCGCGAGGCCTGGAACAGAAAAAGCATGGTCAAGAACAGCGCTACCGGAATCAGGTACATGGCGTCATGCAAGCCCACCGCTTTATAAGCCTCGGTCATCTGCTGCGCCCCGGCCGCATACATCGCCGAATGGGCAAAGTGATCGGACAGCGCCCCAACCACCACCGGCCCCATGCCACCGCCGAGCAAATACAGCCCAGCAAAGAACAGCGCCATCGCCGTCGCGCGCAAACGCGGTTCGACCACGTCCTGGATCGCGGTATACACGCAGGTATAGAAGTTGTAGGCAAACAACCAGCCCACACTGAACAGCGCGACAAATACTCCGATTTCGACGCGCCCGGCATGCAATGCCCAGGCGGTGGTGCCCGTGGAGATGATCAAGCTGAAGGCGGCAAACAACAATCGACCATTGGCGACCCGCTGATGAATCTTGTCGGCAATCCAGCCGCCCAGCGTCAGGCCCACCAAGCCGGTCAGGCCGACAATGACGCCCGTCGCGACGGCCGCGTCCTGCAACGGCATGAGGAAATAGCGTTGCAGCATCGGCACCAGGAATGAGTTGCACGCATAGGTGGCAAAGTTAAAGCACAGCCCGGCCAGCACCAGCCACAGGAAGGTCGGCACGGCCAGCACGCGGCGGATCGGGCGGTCGACGCGCTCCTGGGAGACCTGCACGGTTTCCGCCGCGCCGCGCTTGGGTTCTTTTATGTAGAACATAAACACCGCCAGGATCAGCCCCGGCACCGCCGCGATAAAGAAGGGCGCGCGCCAGCTGTCGAACGCCTTGACCATCGCGCCGATGGTAAAGAACGCCAGCAACAGGCCCAAGGGCAAGCCAAGCATGAAAATCCCCATGGCTCGGGCACGGCGGTGGGCGGGAAAGAGGTCGCCAATCAGCGAATTGGCCGCGGGTGCATAGCTGGCTTCGCCGATGCCAATGCCCATGCGCACCAGCAGGAAGGTCCAGAAACTGCCGACCATGCCGTTAACCGCCGTCAGCCCGCTCCAGGCGAACAAGCCCCAGCCCATCAACTTGCTGCGTGAGCCGGTGTCGGCCAGGCGCCCGAGCGGTAGCCCGGCAATGGCGTAGACGATGGTAAAGGCGGTGCCGATGATACCGAGCTGAAAGTCGCTCAAGTGCCATTCCATGCGGATCGGCTCGATGATAATCGCGGGGATGGTGCGATCGAAGAAGTTGAACAGGTTGGCCAGGAACAGCAGGAACAGAATGCGCCAGGCATTCGCCGCTTGGGTCGAGTTCTGCATGGGTCCGTCTCTTTTATTGTTATGAGAGCTGTGATGCCCGATGCATCCTGCCCGGTACCTGCAACATAGTCAGGTAAGGCGGGGTTGTCTGTAATGATTCGTAAAGCTGATAGGGCATGATTTCAGCCGGCAACACGGTGATTTGTCCCACGAAAATATAAGTGCGTACCCCCCTTCCCAACGGCCATGGCACGGATAGAATGGCGAGCCTTCCTGTAACACCCCCACCCTACTTCCTTATTGATGACGCCCATGTCCGAAGCCAGTCCGTGTCTGAATTGCGGTGCCTGCTGTTCACACTTTCGCGTGTCCTTCTTTTGGGGTGAGTGCGCCTCGTCCGGGGGCACGGTGCCCGATGACCTGGTGGTGCAGATCAACCCCAGCCGCGTGGCGATGATCGGCACCGACCGCAAACCGGCACGGTGTTGCAGCCTTGAAGGTGAAGTCGGACAGGCCACCAGCTGCTCAATTTATGAGCAGCGCTCCAGCGTGTGTCGCGAGTTCGAGGCGTCCTGGAGCCAGGGCGTGCAAAATGTCGATTGCGACGCTGCCCGTGCCGCATTCGGCCTGGCCCCGTTGGAGGCCCCGCACTTCGAACTCGACCTGCCCATCAGCGCTTAGCACCAAACGCTATGGACGGCATATCAAAATAATTTGAGATCAAAACGCCATTACTCATGGCAAATCTCGAGAGACTTCTATACTCGACCTCATAGGTCATCGCCGCTGGCAGTGACATGGCTCTGTGACGGGATAAGCTATGGAATGGCTGGGGCAGCATTTTTTTACCGACCTTCCAGACAGCGGGCATTTATTGCTCAACTGCAGTCATAACCCGTTTCTGGTGCTGCTGGCGTACCTGGTCGCCTGCGCGGCGGGTTTCGGTACCCTGGACATGGCCGAACGTGTGGGCCATGTCGAAGACCCCACCGCCCGCCGCCATTGGCGCTGGCTGGGTGCCGGTTGCCTGGCAGGCGGCATCTGGTCGACCCACTTCATCAGCATGCTGGCCTTCCAGGCCCCCATCGCCATTCACTACGAACTGATCATGACGTTCGCCTCGCTGCTGATCGCCCTGATCGCCTCGTTGCTTGCCATGCAGACCCTCAGTCATACCCACCTGCGCTTTCATCAGTACCTGGTGGCTTCGGTGTGGATGGGGCTGGGTATCGCGTTGATGCACTACGTGGGCATGTCAGCTATGCGCTCCCAGGCCCAGGTGTACTTCGAAACACGGCTGTTTTTGGCCTCGGTGGCGATTGCCATGGGCGCCAGCCTGGCCGCATTGTTGCTGTCCAGTTACCTGCGCAACGGTGCCGGCGTGTTTCACCAACTGCTCAAATACGCCGCCAGCCTGGTGCTGGGCGCCGGGATTCTGAGCATGCACTTCACCGGCATGGCGGCTATGCAAATGCTGGTGCCCAGTGGCGCGGATCTTTCGTTACCGGCGGATAACAACCCGATTCAACTGGGCCTGTCGGTCGCCATGATCACCTTGCTGGTAATCGGCAGCAGCATCAGCGCAGCCCTGGCCGACAAGAAGTTGCAACACAAGGAGCGTGACCTGCGTCGGGTCAACGCGCTGCTCAGCGAACTCGACCAGGCCCGCGCTTCGCTGCAACAAGTGGCCCACTTCGACGCACTGACCAGCCTGCTTAACCGCCGTGGTTTCAATCAGATCTTTGCGGAAAAAGTCGCGGAAAAAACCCGCAGCCAAGGCATGCTGGCGGTGATCTTCCTTGATATCGACCATTTCAAGCGTATCAACGACAGCCTGGGCCATGACGCGGGCGACCAGTTGCTCACAGTGCTCGCCGGGCATATCAAGGGCTCGATACGCAGCCATGAAGATGTAGTGGCACGCTTTGGCGGCGATGAGTTCTGCATCCTGGTCAATATTCATCACCGCGACGAAGCCCGGCACATGGCCCAGCGCATCATGCAGAAGATGAAAGAGCCCATCGAACTGGCCGGCCGACGCATGGTGATGACCACCAGTATCGGTATCAGCCTGTTCCCCGAGGACGGCCACACCTGCGAAGAGCTGCTGAAAACCGCCGACCTGGCGCTGTACCAATCCAAGGATGCGGGGCGCAATTGTTTGAACTTCTTCAGTTCCAACCTTAAAACCCGTGCCTTTCTTGAGCTGCAACTGGAAGAAGAACTGCGCGCCGCCTTGCGTACGCGCAGCCAGCTGGTGCTGTTTTATCAACCGATCTTTGACATGAAACTGGGCAAGGTCACACGCCTGGAAGCCCTGGTGCGCTGGCAGCACCCCCAACACGGGCTACTGGCCCCGGACCGCTTTATCGGCATCGCCGAGAACAACGGACTGATCGCCGAGCTGGACCACTGGGTATTGCGTCAGGCCTGTCACGACCTGAGCCTGTTGTCTGACCGGGGCTACACCGAGCTGATCATGGCCGTGAATTGCTCGGCGCTGAACCTGGCGCGTGACGAACTGGCCGATGAAATCGAAGACGCCCTGCGCTTCGCCGGCATAGGCACCAACCGCCTGGAACTGGAAGTCACTGAAAACGCGTTGATGGGCAACATCAGCAGTACCTTGGCGCTGTTGCGGCAGATCCGCGCCCTGGGTGTGTCGCTGGCCATCGATGACTTCGGCACCGGCTATTCGTCGCTGGCTTACCTCAAGCGCTTGCCGCTCAACACTTTGAAGATCGACCGCTCGTTTATCCAGGACATCCCCAAGTCCACCGCAGACAGTGAAATTGTCCAGGCGATTATTGGCATGGCCCACACCCTGCACTTGCAGGTGGTCACCGAGGGCGTGGAAACCCAGGCGCAGTTCGAGCTGCTGCTCAAGCATGGCTGCGACTACATCCAGGGCTACCTGCTCAGCCCGGCGGTGCCTTTCGATGACATCATCGGCGTGATGCAGGGCATTGCCATGCGCAATCCGTTATATCTGCCAAGCGTGGAAGGCAACGACGCTGCGCAGCCAAAAGACCCGGCGCCAGGGCGTATCGGCTCGCCTTCTATTGTCAGGCCGATTCGCTGAGACCCGGGCACGGGGAGTGGTGGTGTGATCGTTGCTTCTCTTCACGCCGCGTCATACCCGGAAACAATTGCGCCACTCATTCCTTCTGCCCTCAACTGTTCCCGTGACGCTTACGTCACCCTCGGCTGTGACCTTTCTCTACGGCAAGGTGCCATCACGCGTTGAGCGGTTACTCGGCTACACACTTCACTCCGTGAAAAATACGCACCTTTTTCGTGCGCGCCATTATTACCGCGCCCTTTCCTGGATCAGGATCCACGGCGAGACCACTACCGCCCATAAGCTTGGATCCCGTTCCACCAGGTCCAATGCCCGCGTCGCAGACACCTCGCCAAGGGTGCCTGCAGCCAGCCAGGCGGCGACTTTGTCACGGTTGTCTTCGGCCATTCCTTCGGCGGCCTCGATCAAATCCAGGCCGGCATCGACCCACAATAGGGCACCCTTGGCAAAGAACGGTTCAAGCTCCTTCCAGGAAATTTCGGCGGTTTCACCGAGCAGCTTGGCATAGAGGGTGCTTGGTTCTTGCGTCATGGGAATTCACCTGAGTAAAAAATCGGCGCAATCATAGCCCCGTCGCTCAGGCAGAAAAACCCAGTAGCAAATGAAGTAGCGATTGAAACTGCCAGGAAAGCCACGGAATGCCTTGAAAGCTATCAGCAACCCCGCGCAATTCTGTCTTTTTCTTTCACTTAAGCGACACACCCAGGTTTTGCCCCCAGCTGCCAGCTTTTCAAGCGATCAACCGGCGCTCTACACTGTACCGGTACAGTTGCCAGGGCAATGCCGGGGGGATATCCGCGATATCTGATCCGGTTCTGCAGCTCACAAGGCCGCTAGAACTATAAAAAATACAACAGTAAGAGTGGAGCACTATGAATAAGGCTACTAAGCAGATTTCCAAACTGTTTGCCGCTATGGTCCTGGCTGGGGTTGCCGGCCATTCGTTCGCAGCCGACACCATCAAGATCGGCATCGCCGGCCCCAAGACCGGTCCGGTGACGCAATACGGCGACATGCAATTCATGGGTGCCAAGCAAGCCATCGCAGACATCAACGCCAAGGGCGGCGTAGACGGCAAGATGCTTGAGGCCAAGGAATACGACGACGCTTGCGATCCAAAGCAAGCCGTGGCCGTTGCCAACAAAGTGGTCAATGATGGCGTCAAGTTCGTCGTCGGCCACCTCTGCTCCAGCTCCACTCAGCCAGCGTCGGATATTTATGAAGACGAAGGCGTCATCATGATTACCCCGGCCGCCACCAGCCCTGAAATCACTTCCCGTGGCTACAAGCTGATCTTCCGCACCATTGGTCTGGACAGCGCACAAGGCCCGGCAGCCGGCAACTACATCGCCGACCACGTGAAACCGAAAATCGTCGCCGTCCTTCACGACAAGCAGCAATACGGTGAAGGTATCGCCAGCGCCGTGAAGAAGACCCTTGAAGAAAAAGGCACCAAGGTTGCCGTCTTCGAAGGCCTGAACGCCGGTGACAAAGACTTCTCCTCGATCATCCAGAAACTCAAGCAAGCCAACGTCGACTTCGTCTACTACGGCGGCTACCACCCTGAGCTGGGCCTGATCCTGCGCCAAGCCAAGGAAAAAGGCCTGAACGCCAAGTTCATGGGCCCGGAAGGCGTCGGCAACGACTCCATCTCGCAAATCGCCCAAGGTGCATCCGAAGGCCTGCTGGTGACCCTGCCGAAGTCCTTCGACACCGACCCTGCCAACAAAGCCATCGTTGAAGAGTTCGCCAAGAACAAGCAGGACCCAACCGGTCCGTTCGTGTTCCCGGCCTACTCGGCGGTTGAGGTCATTGCCGGCGGTATCAAGGCCGCCAAGAGCGAAGACACCGCCAAAGTGGCCGAGGCCATCCATGCCGGTACCTTCAAGACCCCTACGGGCGACCTGAGCTTCGACGCCAAGGGCGACCTGAAGGACTTCAAGTTCGTGGTCTACGAATGGCACTTCGGTAAACCAAAAACCGAAGTTTCCCCTCAGTAAGCCAGGCGTTACTGGTCAACAAGCCCACTGTGCAAGCAGTGGGCTTTGTTTTACGAGGTTTATGGGCCATGTCACCCGCGATCCGGGCGCTGGCTCACCTGAAAATCTTAAAACCGTCACCAGCGGTTCGCTGGCAAACGCTTTGTGCAACCTGGTCACAGAACAGGGCACCGAGCCGGAAATGACTCCACCAGTGAAATGCGTATCGGGTTTTTAGGAGCGCTGTAATGCCTGAGATCTATCATTTTTTCCAACAGCTGGTTAATGGCCTGACCATTGGCAGCACCTATGCCTTGATAGCCATTGGCTACACAATGGTTTACGGCATCATTGGAATGATCAACTTCGCCCATGGCGAGGTGTACATGATTGGTTCCTACGTGGCCTTTATCGCCCTTGCCGGGCTGGCCATGATGGGGATCCACTCCCTGCCGCTGTTGATGACCGCTGCGTTCCTGGCGTCGATCATCGTGACCAGTGCCTATGGCTACAGCATCGAGCGGGTTGCCTACCGTCCCTTGCGTGGCAGCAACCGTTTGATCCCGCTGATTTCTGCCATCGGCATGTCGATTTTCCTGCAGAACACCGTATTGCTGTCCCAGGACTCCAAGGACAAGTCCATTCCCAACCTGATTCCGGGGAGCATCTCCTTCGGCCCGGGTGGCGCACAAGAAGTGCTGATTTCGTACATGCAGATTCTGGTTTTCGTGGTCACCCTGGTGGCCATGCTGGGCCTGACGCTGTTCATCTCTCGCTCCCGTCTGGGCCGCGCCTGCCGGGCCTGCGCCGAAGACATCAAGATGGCCAACCTGCTGGGCATCAACACCAACAACATCATCGCCCTGACCTTCGTCATTGGTGCTGCGCTGGCGGCCGTGGCGGCCGTGTTGCTGAGCATGCAATACGGCGTGATCAACCCCAACGCCGGTTTCCTGGTGGGCCTCAAAGCCTTTACCGCAGCGGTATTGGGCGGCATCGGCAGCATTCCGGGCGCCATGCTCGGCGGGCTGGTGCTGGGAGTGGCCGAAGCCTTTGGCGCCGATATCTTCGGTGACCAGTACAAGGACGTCGTCGCGTTCGGCCTGTTGGTTCTGGTGTTGTTGTTCCGTCCGACCGGCATCCTGGGCCGTCCGGAGGTTGAGAAAGTATGAGCAGATATCTTAAATCGGCGTTTTTCAGCGCCTTGCTGGTATGGGCCGTGGCCTTTCCGGTACTCGGCCTCAAGCTGAGCATTGTCGGCATCAACCTGGAGGTGCACGGCACCGGGCCAGTGACCCTGACCATCATCGCCCTGTGTTCGGTGCTGATGTTCCTGCGTGTACTGTTCACGCAGCAGGTCGGTGCCTTGTTCAAGGGCAACCGTGGCCCGTTGGTGTCGCCCAAGGTCAGCCAATTTCTGACCCTGCCGCGCACCCAGCGCTACATCATCATCGGGTTGATCATCGCGGCGCTGATCTGGCCGTTCTTCGGCTCGCGCGGCGCGGTCGACATTGCCACCCTGATCCTGATCTATGTGTTGCTGGGCCTGGGCCTGAACATCGTAGTGGGCCTGGCCGGCCTGCTCGACCTGGGTTATGTGGGCTTCTACGCCGTGGGTGCCTACACCTACGCGCTGCTCTCGCACTACCTGGGCTGGAGCTTCTGGATCTGCCTGCCACTGGCCGGTATGGCAGCGGCTACGTTCGGCTTCCTGCTGGGCTTCCCGGTGCTGCGCCTGCGCGGTGACTACCTGGCCATCGTGACCCTGGGCTTCGGGGAAATCATTCGCCTGTTCTTGCGTAACCTCACCGATATCACCGGTGGCCCCAACGGTATCAGCAGCATTCCCAAGCCGACGTTCTTCGGGCTGTCGTTCGATCGCACTGCCGCCGAAGGCATGCAGACTTTCCACGAGTACTTCGGGATTGCCTACAACCCGGTGAGCAAAGTGGTGTTCCTGTACCTGGTCGCGCTGTTGCTGGCATTGGCGGCTCTGTTCGTGATCAACCGCCTGCTGCGCATGCCCATCGGGCGCGCCTGGGAAGCGTTGCGCGAAGATGAAATCGCCTGCCGCGCCCTGGGCCTGAACCCTACCATCATCAAGCTTTCCGCGTTCACCCTGGGCGCTGCGTTCGCAGGCTTTGCCGGCAGCTTCTTTGCCGCTCGCCAAGGCCTGGTGACGCCGGAATCGTTCACCTTTATCGAGTCGGCGATCATTCTCGCCATCGTGGTATTGGGTGGCATGGGCTCGCAACTGGGCGTGATCCTGGCGGCCATCGTGATGATCCTGCTGCCGGAAATGATGCGTGAGTTCAGCGAATACCGCATGTTGATGTTCGGCGCCATGATGGTGCTGATGATGATCTGGCGCCCTCAAGGCCTGCTGCCCATGCAACGTCCACACATGGAGCTGCGCAAATGAGCCGCGAGATCCTGAAAGTCGAAAACCTGAGCATGCGCTTCGGCGGTTTGCTAGCGGTCAATGGCGTGGCCCTGACCGTCAAAGAGAAACAAGTGGTAGCACTGATCGGCCCCAACGGCGCCGGCAAGACCACGGTGTTCAACTGCCTCACCGGCTTCTACAAGCCGAGCGGCGGCAGCATCCTGCTGGACGGCCAGCCGATCCAGGGCCTGGCCGGTCACGAGATCGCTCGCAAGGGCGTGGTGCGTACCTTCCAGAACGTGCGGTTGTTCAAGGACATGACGGCGGTCGAGAACCTGTTGATCGCCCAGCACCGTCACTTGAACACCAACTTCTTCGCAGGTCTGTTCAAGACCCCGGCGTTCCGCAAGAGCGAGCGCGAGGCCATGGAATACGCGGCGTACTGGCTGGACAAGGTCAACCTGACCGAGTTCGCCAACCGCCCGGCAGGCACCCTCGCCTACGGCCAGCAGCGTCGCCTGGAAATCGCCCGTTGCATGATGACCCGCCCGCGCATCCTGATGCTCGACGAACCTGCCGCGGGCCTGAACCCCAAGGAAACCGAAGACCTCAAGGCGCTGATCAGTGTGCTGCGTGAGGAAAACAATGCCACGGTGCTGTTGATCGAACACGACATGAAACTGGTCATGAGCATCTCCGACCACATCGTGGTGATCAACCAGGGCACGCCGCTGGCCAATGGGACGCCGGAGCAGATCCGCGACAATCCTGAAGTGATCAAAGCCTACTTGGGGGAAGCGTAAAATGCTGCAATTCGAAAACGTTTCCACTTTCTACGGCAAGATCCAGGCCCTGCACAGCGTCAACGTCGAAGTACGCCAGGGTGAGATCGTGACCCTGATCGGCGCCAACGGGGCTGGCAAATCGACCTTGCTGATGACCTTGTGCGGTTCGCCGCAAGCCTACAGTGGCAGCATCCGCTACATGGGTGAAGAACTGGTGGGCAAGCACTCCGCCGAGATCATGCGCAAGAGCATTGCGGTGGTGCCGGAAGGCCGTCGGGTGTTTTCGCGCCTGACCGTGGAAGAGAACCTGGCCATGGGTGGGTTCTTTACCGACAAGGGCGATTACCAGGAACAAATGGACAAGGTGCTGCACCTGTTCCCCCGCCTCAAGGAACGCTTCAGCCAGCGCGGCGGCACCATGTCCGGCGGCGAGCAGCAAATGCTCGCCATCGGCCGGGCGCTGATGAGCAAGCCCAAGCTGTTGTTGCTGGACGAGCCTTCCCTGGGCCTGGCACCGATCATCATCCAGCAGATCTTCGACATCATCGAACAACTGCGCAAGGACGGTGTGACGGTGTTTTTGGTGGAGCAGAACGCCAACCAGGCGCTGAAAATCGCTGACCGTGCCTATGTGCTGGAGAATGGCCGGGTGGTGATGCAGGGCACTGGCGAGCAATTGCTGACGGATCCGAAGGTGCGGGAGGCGTACCTCGGCGGCTAAACGAAGGCTGCCACAGGAACCGGATCAAAAATGTGGGAGCGGGCTTGCTCGCGAATGCGGTGAATCAGCCAGGAAACTGTTGGCTGACACACTGCATTCGCGAGCAAGCCCGCTCCCACATTTGTTTGGTGTGAACCCTAATATTTAATTTATTTTCGAAGTTTGTGTAACGCAATTCGTCGAGCCCTCTCTAGTGGTGCATGCAGGCAATCAAGCCTGCGCATTCAACCACTGCTGGAGACACACCATGACCACCAAACTGTCCGCTGCCACCCTCGTTCTGGCCCTTGGTTCTGCCCTGAGCCTGTCCGCCCTGACCACCACGGCCCACGCGGCCGACGACATGCAGAAATGCTTCGGCGTGGCTGAAGCCGGCAAGAATGACTGCGCCGCGGGCGCCGGCACTTCCTGCGCTGGCACCTCCAAAACCAAAGACCAGGCCAATGCCTGGAAGCTGGTCCCCGCCGGCACGTGCACCCAGACCCCAAGCACCACCTCGCCGACCGGTTTTGGCCAGGAAGCGGCCTTCACCGCCAAATCCTGAACCCCGCGCAGCCTGAGTACTGATGATGACGCCTACAGCCCAACACGCGGTCTCACCGGCTCAGGTGCCCGGCCTTCCCTATCGGGCCGGGCTGGGGCTCAAGACCGAGCACTTCACCGAGGTGCTCGAGACCCGCCCCGACATCGGTTTTTTCGAAGTACACGCCGAAAACTACATGGTGGCCGGCGGCCCGTTTCATCACTACCTGGGGTTGATTCGTGCGCAGTACCCCCTGTCACTGCACGGCGTCGGCCTGTCTATTGGCGGCGAAGGTCCTCTGGACCGCGAGCACCTGGCACGCCTGGCCACGCTGATCGAACGCTACCAACCCCAGTCTTTTTCCGAACACCTGGCCTGGTCCAGCCACGGCCCGGTGTTTCTCAACGACCTGCTGCCCCTGGCCTACGACGCCAGCACCCTGGAGCGGGTATGCGAACACGTGGACCAAGTACAGAGCATGCTCAAGCGCCCGATGCTGCTGGAAAACCCGTCTACTTATCTGCAGTTCCAGCGCTCTACTTTGGACGAAACCGACTTTATCAGCGAGATCGTCCGCCGGACCGGTTGCGGCCTGCTGCTCGACGTCAACAACGTCTACGTGTCCTGCATCAATCACCAGCGCGACCCGCTGGCCTACATCGATGCCCTGCCATTGCACGCGGTGGGTGAGATTCATCTGGCCGGTTTTGCCGAAGACACCGACAGCCTGGGCGACCGCCTACTAATCGACGACCACGGCGCGCCGATCGATAACGCCGTGTGGCAGCTGTACGCACAGGTACTGGCGCGAACCGGAGCGGTGGCGACGCTGATCGAGCGGGATAACCAGGTGCCCGCGTTCAGCGTGCTGCAAACAGAGGCCCGGCAGGCCGAATGGTATTTGTCGCAGGTGGACAGATGAGTATTCAGCAAACATTCGCCGAGGCTTTACTGGCCCCGCAAGCAACCTGCCCCGAGGGCGTGTTCAGCAGCAACGGTGCTGAGCCGACGAGCCGCTTTGCGGTGTATCGAAACAATGTCCATAGCGCGTTGATCAATGCTTTGGCGGCCGCCTACCCGGTGGCCCGGCAACTGGTCGGCGATGAATTTTTCCGCGCCATGGCCGGCCTGTATGCCCAGGCTCATCCGCCCACCAGCCCGTTGATAAGTGAGTACGGCAGCACGTTCTCTGACTTTATCCAAGGTTTCGAACCGGCCTCGAGCGTGCCCTACCTGGCCGATGTCGCCCGGCTGGAACGCTTGAGGGTTCGCGCTTATCACGCGGCGGATTGCCAGGTTCTGGATCAGCACAGCGTACTTCGGCAACTGCAAGGCTGCGCGCAACTGGGGCAACTGCGTGTACGACTGCATCCGTCACTTGCCACGCTGGAATCTTCCTACGCGGTGGTATCGGTCTGGGCGGCGCATCAGGTCGACGGGGCTATCGCCACTTTGCACCCTTGGTATGCCCAAGGCGCGCTGGTCGTGCGCCAAGGCTTAGCGGTCAAGGTGTTCGCCATCGACCGCGGGTCTGTGACCTTTATCAACCGCCTCAACCAAGGCGCCGGGCTGGAAATGG
Source organism: Pseudomonas sp. NFR02 (assembly GCF_900119375.1). Taxonomy (NCBI): domain Bacteria; kingdom Pseudomonadati; phylum Pseudomonadota; class Gammaproteobacteria; order Pseudomonadales; family Pseudomonadaceae; genus Pseudomonas; species Pseudomonas sp. NFR02. The sequence continues at coordinate 707,663 of NZ_FPJJ01000002.1, read as the reverse complement.
CCATCGCTGATGCCCTGGAAGCCTCCACCGAATTCGATTTGCACCAATGTCTCACGCTGTTGATCAGCCACGACGCCATCACTCATTTGCATCTGCAACCCGAGGTATTGCCATGAACATTCCCGCTCCTTGCCTGGTAAAGCGAACCGTCGCACTGTTTGAAAAAATCCCCTACAGCCTGATCGCCTTTATCGCGCGCTTCTCCATTGCGGCGGTGTTCTGGAAGTCTGGCCAGACCAAGGTCGAAGGCTTTGCCATTGACCTGATCAGCGGCACCTTCCAATGGGGTGAGCCCAAACTTGCCGCCTCGACCCTGTTTTTATTTCGCAGCGAATACCAATTGCCTCTGCTGTCGCCCGAGGTGGCCGCGCACTTGGCAACCTTTGCCGAGCACTTTTTTCCGGTATTGATCCTACTGGGGTTCGCCACGCGTTTTTCGGCCCTGGCCTTGATCGGCATGACCCTGACCATCCAACTGTTCGTCTACCCCGACGCCTATCCCACTCATGGCACCTGGCTTGCGCTGTTATTGCTGTTGCTTGCCAAAGGCCCAGGTTGGCTGTCCATCGACCACCTGATTGCCCGTCGTTATCGCTGAAGTCGATCCAGTGCCTCGCCGCTGCGCTTGAACCAGTCCACCAGGTAGTCGGCCAACACTTGGGTACGCCGTGGCAGGCCGCCTTGGTAGGGATGCACCAGGTACATCGGCATGCTGCGCGTCTGATACTCGCGCAGCAGCCAGCGCAATCGGCCATCAGCCAGCTCCGTGGGTAAAACGTAGGACGGCAGGCGAGCAATACCGGCGCCGACCAAGGCGGCTTTTTTCAGCAGGTTGTAGTGGTTGGAGGCGAAGGTACCGCTCACCTTTACCCGCAGCAATTCGTGTTGCTGGTGGTACAACCATTCCTCGCGACCACTGTAATGACTGTTGAGCAAACAGCTGTGCGCCGCCAGGTCCGCCGGGGTCTGCGGCTCGCCATGCTGTTCCAGATAGGCCGGGCTGGCGCAGGTCATCTCATGCCAGGCCAGTAAAGGCCTGGCTACCAGGCGTTCATTTTCGAGGGAGCCTGAGCGAACGCCCAAGTCAAAGCCATCGCGCGCCAGGTCCCGGTAGCTGTTGTTAAGCTCCAGCTCGATCTGCACCTGCGGGTATTGCTTGGAAAATTCCAGCAACAAGCCATCGAAAAAGGTTTCACCCAACGACACCGGGACAGTCATACGTACAGGGCCGGCCAAATCATCTTTGAGCCGCGCCAAGGCCTGGCGCGCGCGTTCCACCTGCACCACCAATGCTTGTGCCTGGGGCAGCAACGCCGCGCCGGCAGCAGTAAGGCTCAGCTTGCGCGTAGTGCGGTGCAGCAAAACCACGGCAAACTGCGCTTCCAACTGGCTGATGCGCTTGGACAACTGCCCTTTGCTGCAGCCCAATTGTGCGGCCGCCACAGTGAAACTGCCGGCTTCGATCAGCACGGCGAACGCCGCCAAGTCATCCATTTCGCTCATGGATTGTTTCCATTTGAAAACCAAAGGTTGCCTATTAGCGCGTTTATCCAGCTAAAAAGCCACACTAGACTGAATGCAAATCCCAACCCCTGTAGGAGCGAGCAAGCTCGCTCCTACAGGGAATCAGCCCCAGAGGAACAGCACGATGAAAATCCTATTGATTGGTGCCAGCGGCACCATCGGTTCAGCCGTCAAGGCAGAGTTGGCCCAGCGCCACGAAGTGATCAGCATCGGCCGCACCAGCGGTGACTTCCAGGTGGATATCAGCGATAGCAACTCGATCCGTAAACTGTTCGAGCAGACCGGCAAGTTCGACGCCCTGATCTGCGCGGCAGGCAGCGTCAACTTCGTGCCCCTGGCAGACATGAACGACAGCGATTTCGAACTGGGCCTGCGTGACAAACTGATGGGCCAGGTCAACCTGCTGTTGATCGGCCGTGAATACGCCAACGACGGTGCTTCGTTCACGTTCACCAGCGGCATTCTGAACCGTGACCCGATCCGCACCGGTGCTTCGGCGGCCTTGGTCAACGGTGCACTGGACGCCTTCGTCAAAGCGGCGGCCATCGAGTTGCCACGCGGCCTGCGCATCAACTCGGTCAGCCCGACGGTGTTGCTGGAAGCCATGGGCAGCTATGCTCCCTATTTCCGTGGCTACAAACCTGCCCCGGCCGCCGATGTGGCACTGGCTTACGCCAAAAGCGTCGAGGGCCTGCAAACCGGTCAGACCTTTATCGTAGGTTGAGGGTGAGATCCGTAAGAAACGCCTGAAGCTGGCAAGCGGGCTTGTGATGCACGGCCAGCCTGCGTAACGTGGCGGCACTTGCCTGGAGACCCGATAATGCGCGCCGCCCGTACCCTCGCCCTGTTTGCCTTGCTTCCTGTGTTCGCCGCCTGCCAATTGTTCGAAAGCGAGCCGGCCAAGCCATCGACTGTCGGGCTGACCCGTATGCAGGGTGAGTTGACGGCGGTGGACGGCAAACTGCTGTTCCAGCCCTGTGGCGACCAGCGTAGCTACGTGGTCAACGATACCGGCGGCACCAGCGTCCTGCAGGAAGCCGCCTCGCTGGCTGGCCAGCAGGGCATACTGTTTGCCGACCTGCGTGGCAAGTTTTCCGGGGTCGCCAGCGGCACCCAGGGTTCAGTGGACCTGCAACAGCTGTATCGCGTCGAACGCTCGACCTCAGCGTGCTCTGACCCGGATTTCAAGCGCATGATCCTGCGGGCCAACGGCCATAAACCCGCCTGGGCGATGAACGTCACGGCCAAGGGCATGGTGCTGGAGCGCGAAGGCCAGCCACCTTTGGCAGTGCCGTACGTCGAGGAACAACTGGGCGACGGCCGCTTCAACCTGATGACCGAAGCCAATAACCAGCACATCGAACTATGGGTGGCGCCCCAGCGCTGCGTCGACAGTGTGAGCGGCAGCCTGCAGCACATGAGCGCCGAGCTGCGCGTGAACGGCCAGGTGCAGCGTGGGTGCGCGGCGTTCGGCGGCTCGCGGGACGACTGATTAGCCCCTGTGCTGTTTTAACCTGACGGAAACTTGCCATTGGGGCTTATAATCGCCGGTTTGCAAAACAGCCGGCCTTCTTGCCCGCCGCCTACCGGATCCTGTCATGTTACGAATCACCGAACTCAAGCTGCCCATCGACCATCCCGAAGAAGACCTGCGCACGGCCATCGTGCAGCGCCTGGGCATCGCCAGTGATGACCTGCTCGATTTCACCCTGTTCAAGCGCAGCTACGATGCGCGTAAAAAGACCTCCGAGCTGTGCTTCATCTACACCGTCGACCTGAACGTGACGGGTGAAGCCGCGCTGCTGCTCAAGTTTGCCGACGACCGCAACGTCAACCCGGCACCGGATGTCAGCTACAAGGTGGTGGGTCAGGCGCCGGAAGGCCTGGCTGAGCGGCCGATCGTGGTAGGTTTTGGTCCCTGCGGGATTTTCGCCGGCCTGCTGCTGGCACAGATGGGTTTCAAGCCGATCATCCTCGAGCGCGGCAAGGAAGTGCGCCAACGCACCAAGGACACCTGGGGCCTGTGGCGCAAAAGCGTGCTCAACCCAGAGTCCAACGTGCAATTTGGTGAAGGCGGCGCCGGTACCTTCTCTGACGGCAAGCTGTACAGCCAGATCAAGGACCCGAAATTCCACGGTCGCAAAGTACTGCACGAGTTCGTCAAGGCCGGTGCGCCGGAAGAAATCCTCTACGTCAGCAAGCCGCACATCGGTACCTTCCGCCTGACCGGCGTGGTAGAAAACATGCGCGAGCAGATCATCGCCCTGGGCGGTGAAGTGCGCTTCGAACAACGGGTCACCGACGTGTTGATCGAAGACGGCCAGTTGAACGGCGTGGTCATCGACGGCGGCGAGCAGATCCTCTCCAAGCATGTGATTCTTGCCCTGGGCCACAGCGCCCGTGACACCTTCCGCATGCTCCACGACCGTGGCGTGTACATGGAGGCCAAGCCATTCTCGGTGGGTTTCCGTATCGAGCACCCGCAGTCGCTGATCGACGCCGCACGCTTGGGCAAATACGCTGGCCACCCCAAGCTGGGCGCAGCGGACTACAAACTGGTGCACCACGCCAAGAATGGCCGTTCGGTCTACAGCTTCTGCATGTGCCCGGGCGGCACCGTCGTGGCTGCGACCTCGGAACCCCATCGCGTCGTGACCAACGGCATGAGCCAATACTCGCGTAACGAGCGCAATGCCAACTCCGGCATCGTGGTAGGCATTACCCCCGAGGTGGATTACCCAGGCGGCCCGCTGGCCGGTATCGAGTTGCAGGAACGCCTGGAGTCCCACGCCTACATCCTCGGCGGTAGTAACTACGAGGCCCCCGCGCAACTGGTGGGCGACTTCATCGCTGGCAAACCCTCCACGGCGCTGGGCAGCGTGGAGCCGTCCTACAAACCCGGCGTGTCGTTGGGTGACCTGGCGCTGGCCTTGCCGGACTTCGCCATCGAAGCCATCCGCGAAGCCTTGCCAGCGTTCGAGAAACAGATCAAAGGCTACTCGCTGCACGATGCGGTGCTGACCGGCATCGAGACCCGCACCTCGTCCCCACTGCGCATTACCCGCAACGAGTCGATGCAGAGCCTGAACGTCAAAGGCTTGTTCCCGGCCGGTGAAGGCGCAGGCTATGCCGGTGGGATTCTGTCGGCGGGTGTCGACGGGATTCGGATCGCCGAGGCGTTGGCGCGGGATATGCTCGGCATCGAGGCCTGAAGCACGCTGACGGCGAACATAAATCCAGTGTGGGAGCTGGCTTGCCTGCGAAAACGGTGGTTCAGTTAAAGATGCAGCGACTGACACGCTGCCTTCGCGAGCAAGCCCGCTCCCACAGGGGATCTGTGCCGGGCGTTGATCCTGGGGGCAATACACGACCAGTGTGGGAGCTGGCTTGCCTGCGATAGCGGTGGTGCAGTTAAAAATTCAGTGACTGACACTCCGCTTTCGCGGGCAAGCCCGCACACAGTTGGATAGTGGGGTGTCAGATATTAGCGCGCAGGATGTTAGCGGGTAGCGCCTCACCGCGTTCGACACTCGCCGCAACCGCCGCGATCAACCCTTCCAGCTCATAGCCCCGCCCCGCCAGCCACGCTTGATCGTAATAGGTCGTGGCATAGCGCTCACCACCATCGCACAAGATCGCAACGATCGACCCCGACTCCCCCGCCGCTTTCATCTGTTGCGCCGCCATCAGCGCACCGATCAGGTTGGTCCCGCTGGACCCGCCAACCCGTCGCCCCAAACGCTCAGCCAGGTAATGCATGGCCGCCAGGGACACTGCATCCGGCACTTTGACCATGGCGTCAATCACCGCGGGCAGAAACGATGCCTCCACCCGCGGGCGACCAATCCCTTCAATCCGCGAGCCACAGTCCAGGCGCAGGCTGGCGTCACCACTCTGGTAGAAATCGAAAAACACCGAGCGTTCGGCATCGGCACACAGCACCCGGGTGCAATGCTGGCGATAACGCACATAACGGCCCAGGGTCGCGGTGGTGCCGCCGGTGCCAGGGCTGGAAATCAACCAACTCGGCTCCGGGTGCTGCTCAAAGCGCATCTGCTGGAAGATCGACTCGGCAATGTTGTTGTTTGCCCGCCAGTCGGTGGCACGCTCGGCATAGGTGAACTGGTCCATGAAGTGCCCCCCGCTTTCCTGGGCCAGGCGTTCGGATTCGGCGTAGATCTGCGTCGGGTCCTGGACCAGATGGCTCTTGCCACCGTAGAAGGCAATCTGGGCGATCTTCTCTTGGGACGTGGTCGCGGGCATGACGGCAATAAACGGCAAGCCGAGCAAGCGCGCGAAGTAGGCTTCCGAGATCGCCGTAGAGCCGCTGGACGCTTCAATAACGGGGGCGCCCGGCTTGAGCCAGCCATTGCACAGCGCATACAGGAACAGCGAGCGCGCCAGCCGGTGTTTCAGGCTGCCGGTGGGGTGGCTGGACTCATCCTTGAAGTACAGCTCGATGCCTGGCAAACCCGGTAATGGCAGCGGGATCAGGTGGGTATCGGCGCTCCGCTGGAAGTCCGCTTCAATGATACGAATGGCTTCGCGGGCCCAGGTACGGTGGTCGCTCATGGTGGGTTCTCTAAAGGTTTTCAGCGGTGATCTTAGGATGTTTCCCACGCTTCACACAGATACAGTGACGACGCAATTGGACACACAATTGCTAGTCTTTAGCCCACCGATGCCCCGGCCCATCCCTTATAACAAATAAGAATATAACTTTTGTTTTAACAACTAACGGTACGGGTTAGGGTACCCACCTATTGAACCTGGATTGGAGAGCATCCCTTGCCTCTGCGTAGCACTTTCACCCGTTTCTTCCAGCTGGAAGCCGCCAGTGGTCTGTTGTTGATCGCCGCTGCCGCTTTGGCGCTGATTATCAACAACTCACCGTTGTCGCACCTGTACAACGCCTTTCTCGACACGCCGGTGGTGGCTCAGGTTGGCGCGTTGAAAATCGCCAAGCCGGCGCTGCTTTGGATCAACGATGGCCTGATGGCCCTGTTCTTCCTGTTGATCGGCCTGGAGGTCAAGCGTGAGCTGCTCGATGGTCACCTGTCCAAGCCTTCGCAAGTGGTGTTGCCTGGCGCAGCGGCCATCGGCGGCATGGTGGTGCCGGCGCTGATCTACTGGGCGCTGAACAAGGACAACCCGGCCGCCCTCGCTGGCTGGGCGATCCCCATGGCCACCGACATTGCCTTCGCTCTGGGCGTGCTGGCCCTGCTGGGCAAGCGCGTACCGGTGTCACTGAAACTGTTCCTGATGACCCTGGCGATCATTGATGACCTTGGCGCCATCATCGTCATTGCCTTGTTCTATTCCGCTGACTTGTCCACGGCATCCCTAGCGGGCGCGGGGGCGTGCTTGATTGCGCTGATTGCGATGAATCGCCTGGGCGTGATCAAACTGGGGCCGTATATGATCATCGGCCTGATCCTGTGGGTGTGCGTGCTCAAGAGCGGTGTGCATGCGACCTTGGCGGGTGTAACCCTGGCGTTCTGCATTCCACTGCGCACCAAAAATGCCGAAACCTCACCGCTACTGAGCCTGGAACACGCCCTGCACCCGTGGGTGGCCTACGCCATCCTGCCGCTGTTCGCGTTTGCCAATGCCGGGGTCTCTCTGACAGGTGTCAGCCTGGAGAGCTTCACCCACTCCGTGCCCATGGGCATCGCCGCCGGTCTCTTGATCGGCAAGACCGTCGGTGTGTTCGGCCTCACCTGGCTGGCGATCAAAACCGGCATCGCCTCACTGCCCAGCGGCGCCAACTGGGGTCAGGTAATGGGCGTGGCGATTCTGTGCGGGATCGGCTTCACCATGAGCCTGTTTGTCGGCTCCCTGGCGTTTGTGCCAGGCGCCAGTGAGTTTGCCGGTGAAGATCGCATGGGGATTCTGACCGGGTCGATCCTGGCGGCCTTTATCGGGTATGCGGTGACGGCGATGGCAAGTCGCAAGAAAGCCGTCGTTGCATGATTGAAGTCAGTCAGTTGTAGGAGCGAGCTTGCTCGCTCCTACAAACAAAACCCCCAACCGGTCACCCGGTTGGGGGTTTTTCTTCGCCTGAAGCTTAAGGCTTAGCGAGTAACGCGGCTGGTACCGTCGACGGTCATGATGCGTACGCGGTCGCCAATGCGGAAGATTTCATTTTCCTGCACGGCTTGTACGTAAGCACGCATGCTGCCGTCGTCTTCGCGCACGGTGATTTCCACGCCCTGGGTACGGGTCAGGCCTTCTTCAGTGGCCGAGCCCAGCAGGCCGCCCGCAACTGCGCCGATCACAGCAGTGACGATGCTGCCACGGCCGCCACCAATGGCACTGCCGCCAACGCCGCCGATAACTGCACCCGCAGCGCCACCGATTGGGGTCTTGGTGCCTTCAATTTTCACTGGACGCAGGGATTCGATGGTGCCCATGCGAACGGTCTGTACACGACGCGCCTCATCACGAGAGTACGAGTCGCCGGTCAGACTCGAGGCGCAGCCACCCAGCAGCAACGACAGGGTGGTAAAGCAGGCAACTAGTAAAACGGACTTACGCATAGCATCAACTCCAAAGGACAGGTATTCATTAAACGCTGTGGCTTGGCGCGTGTCACGGCGCACCAGGCAGAAACTTGCTTTCATTCAGCCTGAGTACAGACTGCCAGCACCAGAGAACTCGACGAACGGTAACCAAGCCAGGGTACGGAACGATGCCATAACCGGCTCGATCAGTGTAGCCGCACAGCCGAAAGCGTCCGAAGTCTCTTGAACAGAGACTTCGACGCAACGGTGTTGATTCAGGTGGGATGACGAAAGGTGACGCTCAGGGCGCCAGGCGCTCGCGGCACCATTGGCCGTCTTGCAAACGGTAGTTGAGGCGATCATGCAGGCGGCTGGCCCGGCCTTGCCAGAACTCGATGCGCTCAGGCAGTAAACGGTACCCTCCCCAATGCTCGGGGCAATCGGGCTGGGTATCGCTGAAACGCTCTTCAGTGGCCTTGAGCAGCGCCTGCAGCTCTTCGCGATCACGAATGACTTTGCTCTGCGGAGAGGCCCAGGCGCCCAGGCGGCTGCCCAATGGGCGCACCTGATAATAAGCATCCGACTCTTCAGGCGTGACCTTGGCCACGCGCCCTTCAATGCGTACCTGGCGCTCCAGGGTTGGCCAGAAGAAGGTCATGGCCGCAAACGGCCGCGCCGCGAGTTGTTCACCCTTGGCGCTCTGATAGTTGGTGAAGAAGGTAAAGCCCTGTGCATCCAGGCCCTTGAGCAGCAGGATGCGGCAGTGCGGGCGACCGTCCTGATCCACCGTCGCCAGCGTCATGGCATTGGCCTCCACTGGCGGCTGTTCAGTTTTCACCGCATCAGCAAACCATTGGTGGAACAACGCAAACGGCTCGTCCGGGGCCTGGGCCTCGCTCAAACCGTCCCGTGTGTAGTCACGGCGCATATCGGCCAGTGCCTGGGTCATGCGGCTTTATCCTCGTGGTTCAACAGCTCAGTTTTTCGCCTGGTCGTTCGAAGCGGGTGCCGCCTTGTCTTTTGCAGTAGCCGGCTTCTTGGCAGCCGGCTTGGCCGCAGCCTTTTTAGCCGCTGGCTTGGCCGCCGCTTTCTTGGCCGTGGCCTTTTTGGCAGGCGCTTTTGCCGCCGGTGCTGGTGCAGGCACATTCTGCACCGCGACCATTTCGGCTACGGGCGGGGTCTTGCCGGAGTTGTACTTGCTCAACAGTGCCAACATCGTTGTACGCTGAGTGAACATGATTTCCATGCGACGGTTCAGCGCACGCCCCTGATTGCTGTCGTTGGCGGCACGCGGCATAAGGTCGCCCATGCCACGCAGCATCAAGCGATCCTGTTTCAGACCACTCAGGCTGAAAATCGAGGCGATGGACTGCGCACGCTCCTTGCTCAACGCCTGGCTGGCGGGAGCACTGCCAGTGGCATCAACGTGGCCCAGCACCAGTACGGCGGTCTTCGGGTCAGCTTCAACAGCCTTGGCCACCCGCGTGAACGGGCCCAGGGTCACCGGCAGTAACATGGCCGGGCGCTTCGGGTTGTAGGAACCGTCTACCGGAGCAATCACTACCAGGGTGTTGTCACGGCGCTCCAGTTGCAGGTTGCTGTCCTTGATGGCCGCACGCAGGCGTGGTTCGTATTCGTCCAGCCAGGCTTGGGTGACTTTCGGGTCAGGCATTTGTACGTTGGTCACATCGACCTTGGCCAAAGGCTTTGGCTTGCTTTCGAACGGCCACCACCAGCGCGGCTCGCTATCGGTCTTGGCGACGACAGGCGCTGCGTCCGAGGCCGGCGTTGCCGCCTTGAGGTCGGCTTTCAGGTCAGCCTTGGCGTCGGCGGCTTTTTCTTCGGCGGTCTTGGTGGAAAACGGCCACCAGCTGTAACCGGTGTCGGCTTTGGCGGCCGGGGCAGCGGCAGCAGCGGTGACAGGTTCAACAGGCTTGGCACCGGCGGCCGGCTTGGCGTCGGGTTTGGCATCCGGCTTGGCGTCGGTCTGGGCCACTGGATCCTTGGTTGCAGCTTTGTCAGATCCAAATGACCACCAATGCCCACCTTCGGCATCATTTTGTGGAGTTTGTGCACAACCCGTAATAGTGAGGCACAGCGCCAGTGCCAAAGACTTGTTCGATAACATGAGATATCCACAAAATGAGAAAAAACCAGGGGGGTCGCGGGACCCGTTAAACAGACGCTAAAAGAACATTCAAGTTACAACATGTCGTTCAGCATCTTTTTTATACTTGCCTTTGTAACAAAAAATTGTGAAACAGCAAGGGGTTTATAGACAACCGGCCAATATTCCGACCAACTTCTGGGCCCGCGGGTCCATAAGTACGTAAGGCCCCAGGGTATTAGTCACGAAACCGAAGGCTACATCATGTTCAGGGTCGGCAAACCCGACTGATCCCCCTGCCCCGGGATGCCCGAATGCACGTGGCCCAAGGCCGAACGTGGCATTGGGCAACTGCGGTTGATCCAACATGCAGCCCAGGCCGAAACGGGTTTGGGTCAATAAGGTTTTATCCAGCCCGATACTGTGCTCGCGGGTCAATTGTTCGAGCATGTCGCTTTCCAGCAAACTACCGTCCAACAAACCACTATAAAACCCGGCCAGGCTGCGTGCATTACCGTGGCCATTCGCCGCAGGCTGCTGCATGCGTCGCCATTCGGGCTTATTAGTGCTGGTCAGAATAGACGGTGGGTTGGCAAATGCACGGGTAGTCATCGCCGCAGGCTCGCGCATCATTACTTGAAGTAACCGTTGCGCGGCTTCATCACCGATAGTGCCTTTGCTGCGTGCGATATGGGCGACGCGATAAAACTCTTCATCCGCCAGGCCCACATGGAAGTCCAGCCCCAAGGGGCGTGCCACCCGCGCCACGATCGACTCCCCCGGCCCGCGCCCATCGGCGCGGCGCAACAGTTCGCCAACCAGCCAGCCATAGGTGATCGCTTCATAGCCATGGCCTTGGCCCGGTGTCCACCACGGGGCCTCCGCCGCCAGGGTATCGACCATCAATTGCCAATCGTACAGGGCCTCGGTGGGCAGCATTTCGCGGATGGCGGGCAGCCCGGCCTGGTGGCAGAGCAACTGGCGCAGCGTGATCGCGTCCTTGCCAGCAGCGGCAAACTCCGGCCAGTACTCGGCTACCGGCGCATCGAGCTTGAGCTTGCCTTCGGCCACCAGTTGCAGGGCAGTCACTGCCGTGAAAGTCTTGGTGCAGGAGAACAGGTTGACGATGGTATCGCTGTGCCAGGCCTCGGCACCGTCCTTGTCGGCAGTACCGGCCCACAGGTCGACGACGGTTTGCCCGCCGATCTGGATGCACAGCCCGGCACCACGCTCCTGAGGATCATCGAACAGGGCGGCGAAGGCTTCGCGCACCGCTTCGAACTGCAGCTCGTAATGACCCTGAATCTGCACCTAAGTCCCCTCGGAAAACACCATGAAAAGTGGTCGCCATTCTTTCAGCCATTGTAGGTTTTGTGAACCCGTCAACGATGAATCAATGACCGTTTCCAGCGTGTCCACCGGCATGCCCAGCGCCCTGCCCCGCGCCTTTGCCGTCGCGCCCCGGCTTGCCGGCTTCACTTTCACGCATCGCTTGGGTGGCCTTGGCTTTTTGCGCCTCACGGCCCAACTGGTCGAGCGCGGCCAGGTTGCTCTTGCGCACCGTCTCGACAAAGCCCTGGAACGGTACATCGGTGATGCCGACCAGGCCGAAATGGCCGTTTTCACCATCCAGCAGACGCCCGGTGACCGGCTGGTCCAGGTACTGGAACCAGTGCACCCCGACAATCGACGGCTCGGCCACCGCCTGTTTGAGGAAGGTGGAGTACGCCGCGCCGCGGTCTTCTTCGCGGGCCAGTTGCGTCACGCCGCCCCAGAACGGGCCACGGTCGGCAGAGCCAAAGTTGAATTCGGTGATCAGTACCGGTTTGTCCAGCGCACGCAGGGCGGCGAAGTCATACCCGTCCTGGGGTTTCAAGGTGTACATGTTGAAGCTCAGCACATCGCAATACTGCGCGCACGAAGCGACCGCTTCCGGCGTGCTCACCGCAAAACGGCCGCCCAGCAACAGCTGGTTGGGCGCGTGCCACTTCAACGAGTCGGAAATGGTCTTGAAGTAAGCATCGGCGAAGGTCTTCTGGAAATACTTGAAGTCGGCTTCGATCTCCGGGTGTTCAGGGCTGGGCATCGGCGGCTCAAAGCCGGGATCTTCCATCAGCTCCCAACCGGCCAGTTGAATGCCCCAGGCTTTGGAAAGGCCCTCTTCATTGCGGTATTTATCGCGCAGTTGCTTGAGGAAGGCGCGCTTGGCCGGCACGTCGGTGGTCATGCGCAGGGTGCCGTAGGCCAGGGCGTAACGGGATTTTGCATCCTCGCCGGGGCCGGCCCAGGCCAATTCGTTGTCGGCAAAAAAACCGATCAACCACGGGTCGTCACGATGATCGCGGGCCGCGATGGCCACGGCGCGTTCGGTGGCCATGGCAAAACGCGGGTCGAACGGGTCGGGCATACCGCCCCACCAGTCGGTGCCGGTACTGATGCTGGCATAGTCACCGACAATCGACAGCGGCAAGGTGTACGGCACGCGGTCGGCAGTGGCCAGGTCCGGATCGCTCCAGTTGCCGACGGTGTTAAAGCCCCAGGCTTGCAGGCGATCGAGGGTATGGGTCACCCAGCGTGGCTGGTCCAACGCGTCACCGCCGTAAGTGCGTTGCAGGTTGGCGCCGTAGAAATCGTACCAACGCCCTGAGCCAAAGCCGCGACCTTCGCCGGCGCCGTTGCCGGTGCGGCTGTCGTCGCTGCCGTAGTACTTGTCAAAGGGTTCGCCGGCCTTGGGCAGCGCCGCGAACATCCACTCGCGCCCCGCCACGTAGGTCTGGCTGTTGTCCGGCGCCACGGTGTTCACACCCAGGGAGTAGAACGGATGCCCGTCCGGCGTCACCAGGTACCAGCGGCCGTCGCGCTTCTGGGTGCGGAAAAAGCCGCTGGCGTCGAAGGCCGGGCCCTTCTTCCAGCCACCGTATTGATCCAGGGAGGACTTGTCTCGCTCGGCCAGCCAGGTCTTGAGCTGCTGTTGTTCCTTGGCGGCCGATGCCTTGAGTTGCTCGTCGTTGCTGACCTTCTCCGGCCAGCGCGCGCGGTTGGATTGGCCATAGGCATCCACTAGTTCAGTGTAGGCAGCCTTCAATACTGGCTCGCTGTCCTGCACGCCAAAGCGCTCCAGCAGGATACTTTGGGCGGCATTGGGCTTGAGCATCGACAGGGTCACCGAGACCACCTGGCTGCGGTCGATTTCGCCGGCGCTGGCGGCCAGCAATACCCGTTGGCCATCCACCGTCATCGGCATCGGCGGGCCGGCCTTCATGCCCTGGCTCAGGGGAGCGTTGGCTTGCAGCGGGACGAGCAACGTCTGGGCCGGGCCGGCCGGCAGGTCGATGCGGCTGACGAGCGTCTTGCCGTCGGCGCTCTGCACCTTGACGTAAAGGGTCAGCGCCCAGTTCATTGCGCTCTGGATACGCAGGCTCATGGCGCTCGATTGCGACCAATCCCACGTCCCCGTCTGCGGGCTGAGCACCAGGCTCGGCTCGGCCGCTGGGTTGAAGGTGATGCGGCGCAGCACCTCGCCTTCGGGGGTTTGTTCGGCGTTGTATTGCGGCAGGCTGGCGTCCTGGGTCGCCACCTTGACCACATCGGCAGGCCGGACGAAGTTGAACAGCGTTTGTTGCCCCTCGGGCGCCGCCATCAAAGGCGCAGCGAACAGCAGGGCAAAAAGAGCGGGCAGCGTGCGGATCATACGAACAAGGTTCTCCCAAACGGCCGATGACTGGCCTGATGATAGTGATGAGATAGACCACAGAGTGGGCGAATCCGCCCACGGTGGCTTAAGAAATTTCGCGCCTGAACGGCGGCAAGGCATTGAGGATCGCCTTGCCATAGCGCTGGGTAACCAGGCGACGGTCGAGCAAGGTGATGGTGCCGCGGTCTTCTTCGGTACGCAGCAGACGCCCGCAGGCCTGCACCAGCTTCAGTGAAGCATCCGGCACCGAAATTTCCATGAACGGGTTGCCGCCCCGGGCTTCGATCCATTCGGCCAGTGCGGCCTCGACCGGGTCATCCGGCACCGAGAACGGGATTTTGGCGATCACCACGTGTTCGCAGTAGGCACCGGGCAAGTCCACGCCTTCGGCAAAGCTGGCCAGGCCAAACAACACGCTGGAATCCCCACCGTCGACCCGCGCCTTGTGCTTGTTCAGGGTTTCCTGCTTGGACAGATTGCCCTGGATAAACACTTGCTTGCGCCAGTCGCGGTCGAGGCCGTCGAACACGTCCTGCATCTGTTTGCGCGACGAGAACAGCACCAGGGTGCCGCGGGAGCCTTCCACCAACGACGGCAGATCGCGAATGATCGCCGCCGTGTGCGCGGCCGCGTCCCGTGGGTCGGCCTTGAGGTCTGGCACCCGCAGCACGCCGGCGTCAGCGTGATGAAACGGGCTGGGCACCACGGCGGTGACGGCTTTTTTCGGCAGGCCGGCGCGCATGCGGAAGCGGTCAAAGGTGCCCAGGGCCGTCAGCGTGGCCGAGGTTACCAGGCAGCCGTAGGCGACGTTCCACAGGTTGCGGCGCAGCATTTCAGCGGCGAGGATCGGGCTGGCGTTGACCTCGATATCGAACAACGCACCGCTTTCCGACAACGTCAGCCAGCGGGCCATGGGCGGGTTGTCTTCCGGGTCTTCGACGGTAAAGGCGGTCCACAGCTCCCAATTGCCTTGGGAACGAGACAGCAAACTGCCGAACAAGGGATACCACTCTTCGGCCTGGTTGCTGGCGATGCCGATATTGACCTCGCCATCCATGCCTTCCTTGAGCAAATCCGTCAGGCGGGTGAACAGGTCGGTCAGGCGTGAAAAGCCTTTCTTCAGCTCGATGCCCATTTCGCGCATGTGCTCGGGAATCATCCCGCCGACAAAACGGTGGCGCGGGCGCTCTCGGCCTTCGACGTCTTCACCGGGCTTGAAGTCCGCCACCTGCTCGCAGGCGCTGAACATGAATTGCTGCTGGGTCTTGATCTCGCGCGCCAGCTCCGGCACTTGCTCGATCAACTTGCCCAGGTCGCCGGGCAACGGGTGCTGGGCCAGTAACTTGGTGAGGTTCTTGGCAGTGGTTTCCAGCCAGTCGGCCGTGGAGCGCAAGCGGGTGTAATGGGCGAAATGGCCAATGGCCTTGTCTGGCAGGTGGTGGCCTTCGTCGAACACATAGAGGGTGTCGCGGGGGTCGGGCAGTACCGCACCGCCGCCCAGGGCCAGGTCAGCCAATACCATGTCGTGGTTGGTGACGATGACGTCCACTTTGCCCATGCCTTCGCGCGCCTTGTAGAACGCGCACTGGCCGAAGTTGGGGCAATGGCGGTTGGTGCATTGGCTATGGTCGGTGGTCAGGCGCGCCCAGTCTGAATCTTCCAGGGCGGTGGGCCAGCTGTCGCGGTCGCCGTCCCATTTGTTGCCGGCCAGCTTCTCGATCATGCTGGTAAACAGCTTCTGGCTGGCCTCATCCACCTCGATCTTGAAGCCTTCTTCTTCGAACAAGGAGGCGGTGGCGGTTTGGGCGTGGCCTTCCTGCAGCAATACGTCGAGCTTGGACAGGCACATGTAGCGGCCACGGCCCTTGGCCAGGGCGAAGGTAAAGCTCAAGCCGCTGTTGCGCATCAGGTCGGGCAAGTCTTTGTAGACGATCTGCTCTTGCAGCGCGACGGTAGCGGTGGCGATCACCAGGCGCTTGCCAGCAGCCTTGGCCGTAGGGATCGCAGCCAGGCTGTAGGCCACGGTCTTGCCGGTACCGGTACCGGCCTCGACGGCCACTACCGCAGGCTCACCCTCGCGGCGGCCTTCGTCGTCGGTGTCGATATCCCCGAGGACTTTTGCCACTTCGGCGATCATCAGGCGTTGGCCGTAGCGCGGTTTCAAGCTCTTGGCTTCGAGAAAACGCGAATAGGCGCCCTGGATCGTGGTTTTGAGTTCAGTGCTGATCATGGATAGTCGGGCGCAAAAAACGCTGGATAAATTTTCAGTGGTTCGGATCGGCCGCTATCATACCCCGCTAATTAATCCCGCGCAGAACGGAGTACCACAATGACCGCGTTTAGCCTTGCTTATACCCTGCATGTACTGGCCGCCTTGATCTGGGTCGGCGGCATGTTTTTCGCCTGGATGATCCTGCGCCCCGCCGCCATGGCGGCGCTTGAGGGCCCTGCCCGGCTCAAGCTATGGGCAAATGTGTTTCAACGTTTTTTTGTATGGGTATGGGTGGCGGTGGTGCTTTTGCCGATCAGCGGCATTGGTTTGCTGCAACTGCGTTTCAGTGGTTTTGAGACCGCGCCGCGTTATGTGCAGGTAATGATGGGGTTGTATCTGGTGATGACGGCGTTGTTTATCCGCATCCAGGCGTTGAAGTTCCCGGAGCTGAAGGCCGCGGTGGCGGCTGAAAATTGGCCGGCGGGCGCGGCTGCGCTGGGGCAGATTCGCAGGTTGGTGGGGATTAATTTGATCGTGGGGTTGGTGGTGGTGGCGGTGGCTTCGGCTCGGCCGATGTTCTGAGGCGAGCCTTACACCGCTATCGCGGGCAAGCCCGGCTCCCACACTGGAATGCATTCCAAATGTGGGAGCCGGGCTTGCCCGCAATAGCGTCAGGCCAGGCGACTCAGAGCCGCTGGATAGTCACAGACCCCGCAGGCCCAGCCGGCCCCGGTTGCCCTTCCAACCCTGGCCGGCCCTTTTCGCCGCCGTCCGCGCGGTACACCAGGCAACCCTTGGACTGCCCGCCCTTGCCGGGTTTACCCGCCACCCCAGCCAGGCCGCCCGGCCCGCCATCGACCCAGACCTTGATCTGTTCAGCCGGGAACGCCTGCGGCAACTCCAGGCGTACCTGGGCGCCCGCCGCCCCTGGCCGGCCATCGCCGCCGTTATCGCCATTAAAGCCGCGCCCGGCTGAGCCCCAGGTGCAACCCGGGTCCACGCCGTTGGCACCGTCCAGGCCCGCATATCCTTGGGCGCCAGCGCCGCCACGGGCATCCACCGACAGCGCTTGGGCAGTCAGCGAGTTAATGCGCAAGGTCAGGTCACGCCCAGCTTTGGCGGGTTTTTCGTGGGTGCCGGGGGCGCCCCGTGAGGTGATCTGGCTACCGTGCTCCAACTGCGCCTCGCGCACTTGCATTTGCAAGGCGGTATTGCCGGGCACAATGGTGATGCGTGCGTCGCGCCCCAAGTGCAGCTCATCCACCGTGACCTGGCTGATAGTGGCCGGAATCAGCAAGGTGCCGTAGTCCGCTACGTCCAGGCGTTCAAGCTGCAACACGCTGGTGCTGCTGGGCAGGCGCATCAAGGAATTGGTTTCGACACTGACGCTCTGGGCCAGGGCAACGGGGCTGACCAACAGGGCCAGCAGAAAAACCTTACGCATCATGGGGCTCCTGAGTGTTTTCAAATTTTTCTTTGAGCGCACAGTAACGACTTCTACCGGCGATTTGCCAGTGAAGGATCAAAAAACTTCAGTTCTGCCTCGGTGGGTATCGACCGTCGCGCTCTAGGCCCACGCGCCTAGCCGCGCTAGTCTCTACGGTCTTGATGCGAGGATCTGCAATGACCGCTGGAATTTCTGCCCGTACGCCCCAACACGCCTTGGCGGCCCTGCTGGACCTTCACAGGCCAAAACGCCTGTTGTTAGTGGGCGCCAGCCAATTTCCGGCGCTGGATGCCTTCAAAGCTGCGCACCCGGACACCGAGGTGTTCTATGCCGCGCCAGGGCCGTTGTCGGAAGACCTCGCGGTGCAGCGTTTTGACCTCGCGCTGGTGGTCGACTGCCTGGAGCACCTGCCCAAACCCCAAGGCCTGACCTTGCTCGGTGGCATTCGTAACCTCAACGCCAGCCGCATTGCGGTGCTGGTCGACCTGAGTGCCTGCGACTGGAAGGACACCGACTTTTTCTCCCTGGCCCTGCAAGCCGGTGAACGCTTCCAACGCGATGATCAGGTACTCACGCTGTTTACCTATGATCTGCTTGACTATAAACAGGTGCCGGACTGGCTCAACGCCCGCTTCTGGGCCAACCCGGAAAACTTCGGAAAGTATTGGTGGTAACCCGATGAGTACATCCATTTGCCCGTGTGGCAGCGGCAATCTGCTGGATGCCTGCTGCGGCCATTATCACGCCGGTCACCCGGCCCCCTGTGCCAGCGCGTTGATGCGCTCGCGCTACAGCGCCTATGTGCTGGGCCTGGTCGATTACCTGGTCGCCACTACGCTGCCTGCGCAACAGGCCGGCCTGGACCGCGACGCCATTGCCGCCTGGAGTGCCCAGAGCACCTGGCTGGGGCTGGAGGTTGAAAGCTCCGAGGTGTTCGGCGGCCAGCCGGAACACGCCTTCGTCACCTTTACCGCGCGCTGGCATGACGCTACCGGTGAACATAGTCACCGCGAGCAGTCTTCTTTCGTACAGAATGAAGGGCGCTGGTACTTCATCGACCCTACGGTAGAAGTGAAGGCCGGACGTAACGATGCCTGTTTGTGTGGCAGTGGGCAGAAATTCAAGAAGTGCTGTTCCAGCTACTTCTAATGACTCGACGGGGATAACGCCATGCTTCGGATGTATAGCTTGATACTGGCGTTGACCCTGGGCCTGACCGGCTGCGCGTCCTGGTTCGAAGACGACGCGCCGCCACCCCACGTTTCCCTGGTCAAGGTCGAAGTGGTACGGGCCAAGCTGCTGGAACAGAAATTCAAGCTGTACTTTCGCGTGGACAACCGCGACGACGCCGACCTGACCGTGCGCGGCCTGGTCTACAAGGTCAGCCTGGGCAACCTGGTGTTGACCGAAGGCGAGTCCAACGAGTGGCTGACCGTACCGCCACGCGGTCATAAATTCTTCAAGGTCTCGGTGCGCACCAACCTCTGGCCGCAGGTGCGCGAGGTGGTGCAGATGTTGAAAAATCCCGACGAGCCCGTGCCTTATCGCCTGGAAGGCGAACTGAAAACCGGATTATTCATCGGTAATGACGTGCAGGTGGCACACAATGGCGAGATAATCCCCGGCGATTTTATTCCGGAGCAACATCGATGACACAGCAACCTCATGTCCATGGTCCTGACTGCAACCACGATCATGATCACCATGATCACGACCACGGCCATGTCCACGGCCCGAACTGCGGCCACGCTCATCAAGAGCCGGTGCGCAATGCGTTGAAGGACGTCGGTCGCAACGATCCTTGCCCGTGCGGCAGCGAGAAGAAATTCAAGAAGTGCCACGGCGCTTAAACCGTACTGAAGATCAAAATGCCGGCGGCCCCCGCCCCAGCCTTGATCCAAGGTTGCAGGCGATCAAATGTGGCAGCGGGCTTGCTCGCGAATGCGTTCCGTCAGTTGATACAGACACTGACTGATACACTGCTTTCACGAGCAAGCCCGCTCCCACACAGGTCTGCGCCTGACTCAAGTTCTAATGCTTAACCCAAAACTCCCGCTTGCGTCGTTTCGCCGCGCTCACTAACGTAGCGCCTTTACTGACGCTACCCCCCGCAGGAGCTTTGCCATGGCCTCGCCAGCCCTCTTACATTTTCTTCCCCGGTTCGGCGTTGCCGCGGCAGTGGTCAGTGCCTTGGGCCTGGCCGGTTGCCAGCTCCAGAACACCCAGGACACCCTGCCGCCCGTTGCTGGCGTGCAGCCAATCAAGGGCCTGGCACAGAATGTGTCGGTGCGCCGCAATGCCCAAGGCATGCCGCTGATCGAAAGCAACACCTTCCACGACGCACTGTTCAGCCTCGGTTACGTGCACGCCAGCGACCGCATCACCCAGATGGTCACCCTGCGCCTGCTGGCCCAGGGCCGTCTGGCGGAAATGTCGGGGCCGCAAGTGCTGGACGTCGACCGTTTCATGCGGGCGGTCAACCTCAAGAAAAACGCTGGCGAGTTGTACAACGCCTCGTCGCCGCGCCTCAAACGCTTCTTTGAAGTGTATGCCCGAGGCGTCAACGCCTACCTGTTCCGTTATCGCGACAAGTTGCCGACGGACCTGGCCCAGAGCGGCTACAAGCCCGAGTACTGGAAGCCGGAAGATTCGGCGCTGCTGTTCTGCCTGCTCAATTTCAGCCAGTCGAGCAACTTGCAGGAGGAGCTTTCGGCCCTGGTGCTGGCGCAAAAGGTCGGCGTCGACAAACTCGCCTGGCTCACCCCAAGCGCACCGGACGAACCCGTCCCGCTGGCCGAAGCCGACAAGCTCAAAGGCGTCAACCTGAGCCAGATCACCGGCCTCGCCGGGCTAGAGACGGTGGGCCAGCAATTGCGCAGCCTTAATGCCCTGGGCGTCACCACCTCAAGCAACTGGGCCATTGGCCCGCAACGCAGCCGCAGCGGCAGGAGCCTGTTGGCCAACGACATCGCCGCGCAGCCACAAGCACCGTCGCCGTGGAACTACGTGCAGATTCGTGCGCCCAAATACCAGGCTGTCGGTGCTTCGATTGCCGGCCTGCCGACCCTGCTGTCGGGTTTCAACGGCAAGGTCGCGTGGAGCATGAGCGCGGTCAAGGGCGACACCCAGGACCTGTTCCTCGAGAAGGTCAAACGCCAGGGCAACGCGCTTTACTACGAGAACAACGGCAAATGGCTGCCGGCCGGCGTGCGCAACGAAACCTTCTTCATCAAGGGCCAGCGCTCGATTCGCGAAGTGGTGTACGAAACCCGCCACGGCGCCCTGCTCAACAGCAGCCAGGCGCTCACCAGCGGTCTAGGCCTGGCTTTGCAAACCGCCGACTTCAAGGACGACAAGAGCCTGGATGCGTTCTTCGACCTGTCCCGCGCACAAAACGCCGGCAAGGCCTCGGATGCTACCCGCGAGATTCGCGCCATCGCCCTGAACATGATCTTCGCCGACGCCAGCAACATCGGCTGGCAGGTTACCGGCCGCTTCCCCAACCGCCGCGAAGGCGAAGGCCTGCTGCCATCGCCGGGCTGGGACACGCGCTTTGACTGGGACGGCTACGCCGACGCGATGCTGCACCCGTACGACCAGGACCCGGCCCAAGGCTGGATCGGCACCGCCAACCAGCGCACCGCGCCGCGTGGCTACGGTATGCAACTGTCCAACGCCTGGGATGCACCGGAGCGCAACGAGCGCCTGGCGCAACTGGCCAACGCCGGCAAGCATGACAGCCGCAGCCTGATTGCCATGCAATACGACCAGACCACCCTCTTCGCCGCCAAGCTCAAGGGCATGTTCCAGGCACCCGGCATGGCCCAGCCCCTCAAGCAGGCCATCGAGGCCCTGCCGGCAGCGGAGCGTGCCAAGGCCCGCGAAGCACTGGAGCGCCTGATGGCCTTCGATGGGCGGCTGGCGACCACCTCGGCTGACGCGGCGATCTATGAATTGTTCCTGCAGGAAAGCGCCCGGCAGATCTTCCTCGACAAACTCGGCCCGGAAAACAGCGCCAGTTGGAAAGCCTTCGTCAGCAACGCCAGCCTGTCCTACTCGGCCATCGCCGACCATCTGCTGGGCCGTGAAGACAGCCCGTTCTGGGATGACACGCGTACACCGCAAAAAGAAGACAAACCCGCGATCCTGGCCCGCACCCTGGCCGCCGCCATCACTACTGGCGACAGCCAACTGGGCGCCGATCACAAGGCCTGGCAGTGGGG
Source organism: Pseudomonas sp. NFR02 (assembly GCF_900119375.1). Classification (NCBI taxonomy): domain Bacteria; kingdom Pseudomonadati; phylum Pseudomonadota; class Gammaproteobacteria; order Pseudomonadales; family Pseudomonadaceae; genus Pseudomonas; species Pseudomonas sp. NFR02. The sequence continues at coordinate 685,953 of NZ_FPJJ01000002.1, read as the reverse complement.
CAAGCTGCACAGCACCACATGGAAAAACACCAGCGGCCAGGTCCTCCGCGGCCCCTTTGCCAGCGGTGGCGACCACAACACCTTGAACCCGGCGCCCTATAGCTGGGGCCAGGACTTCAACGCGACCCAGGTGTCGGCGCTGCGCATGATCATCGACTTCGGCCAGGCGGAACCAATGATGGGCCAGGGCGGCATCGGCCAATCCGGCAACCCGGCCAGCCCGAACTATGTCAGCGGCATCGACCCGTCGTTGAAGGCGCAATACCTGAGCTTTCCGATGCAGCCGCAGAACTTTGAAAAGGTGTATGGCAAGACAAGGTTGACCCTGACGCCCGGTAAGTAACCGGGCTTCCTTGACGAAACCGGATAACGCTGTGTGGCTTGCTGCGATAGCAGCCGACGGTAACCACGATGCGAAGCGAGTCGCTCTTGATCTGCTTTTGATCTTAAGCGCCCCGTCAAACCACGCTGGCCGGAATTCGACAGGGATTTTGGGGGTAAACCGGCAGGGATGCCGGTTTAGCCGCCCCGCGCCATGGATGGCGCGTGGCGGCGGCCCCCCAAATCACTGGCGGATTACGGGCACACCGAGCCCAAGCGAGGTGCCGAGTGGTGGGGCAAGAGCCTTTTTGGTTACTTTTGGCTGGGCCGGCATTCCGGGCTCTTTTCCAAAAGTGACCCGCTGTAAAAGCGGAACCCTAAGTGGCCGTTACCGCAGAAATGGATATGTACACGGATAACAGCTTCGGCTGTCAGGCCGTCATCGCAGGCAAGCCAGCTCCCACAGTTGGATCGTCAGGTGTCAGGTAGATAGGTGTCGGCTTCTAGGCCAACATCGAAGGCAAGCCCACCTTTGCAACCTGCATTCAGATAGAACTTCTGCACCCAGCCCCGCCTCATAACTAACAAGCCCACCGCCCCGGCACCCCCATGGACCTTGTCATCGCCCGCCCCGAAGGCCTCTACTGCCCTGCCGGTGATTTTTACATCGACCCCTGGCGCCCAGTAGAACGTGCAGTCATCACCCACGCCCACGGCGACCACGCCCGCACCGGCAATCAACACTACCTGGCCGCCGCCCCCGGCGAAGGTATCCTGCGCTGGCGCCTGGGCCAGGACATCAACCTGCAAACCCTGGCCTACGGCGAACGGTTGGTGCATCACGGCGTGACCTTGAGTTTTCATCCAGCCGGGCATGTTCTGGGCTCGGCCCAGGTGCGCCTGGAATACCAGGGCGAGGTCTGGGTGGCGTCCGGCGACTATAAGGTCGAGCCCGATGGCACCTGCGCACCCTTCGAACCGGTGCGTTGCCACACCTTTATCACCGAATCCACATTCGGGCTGCCGATTTACCGCTGGCAGCCTCAGGCGCAGATTTTTGCCGGGATCAATGACTGGTGGAAGGCCAATATCGCCAGCGGCAAAGCCAGCGTGTTGTTCTGTTATTCCTTCGGCAAGGCCCAACGCATTCTCCATGGGCTGGACGCCAGCATCGGCCCGATCCTCAGCCACGGCGCGGTCGAGCCGTTGAACCGGGTGTACCGCGAAGCGGGCATCTACATCCCCGAGACCCTGTATGCCGGCGACTTCAAAAAGACCGACCCACTGCTGCGCCAAGCCCTGATCATCGCCCCGCCCTCCGCCGGAGGCAGTACCTGGATGCGCCGCTTTGGCGACTACAGCGACGCCTTCGCCAGCGGCTGGATGCGCTTGCGTGGTACCAGACGGCGACGCGGTGTGGACCGTGGCTTCGTGCTCTCGGACCACGCCGATTGGCCCGGCTTGTTGTGGGCCATCGAACAAACCGGCGCACAACGGGTAATGGTCACCCATGGTTCGGTCGGTGTGTTGGTGCGTCACCTGCGGGAAAAGGGCTTGGATGCCCAAGGCTTCAGCACCGAATACGGCAATGACGAAGAAGAGGCTACTGCATGAAAGCCTTCGCCGAGCTGTACGCCAACCTCGACGCCACCACTTCCAGCAATGCCAAGCTTGCGGCTCTGCAAGCCTACTTCCTGCAGGCGCCGCCAGCCGATGCGGCCTGGGCGGTGTACTTTCTCAGCGGCGGGAGGCCACGGCAACTGGTGCCGACGCGCCTGCTACGGGACATGGCCACCGAAGCGGCCGGCATCGAACCCTGGCTGTTCGAAGAGAGCTACCAGTCCGTAGGTGACCTGGCCGAGACGATCTCACTGCTCCTGCCAGAATCCACCTACACATCCGAAGACGGCCTGGCCGTGTGGCTGGAAGAAAAACTGCTGCCCCTGCGCGGTCTGCCACCCTTGGACCTTGCAGACCGGCTGCCGGCGCTGTGGGCGCAACTGGACCAACCGAGCCTGATGGTGTGCATCAAGTTGATCACCGGCAGCTTTCGGGTGGGCGTATCCAAACTGCTGGTGACCCGCGCCCTCGCTGCCATGGCCGACCTCGACAGCAAGCGCGTGGCGCAGCGGTTGGTGGGCTACACCGATTTGTCGAACCGTCCCACAGCCGAAGGCTACCTCAAGCTGATTGCCGCCGAATCATCCGACGAGCACGCGCAACGTGGCGGGCAACCCTATCCGTTTTTTCTGGCTCACGGGCTGGCGCAACCGGTGGAGCAATTCGACACCCTGCTCGGTTCACCCGCCGATTGGCAGGTGGAATGGAAGTTTGATGGCATTCGCGCACAACTGGTCAAGCGCGAGGGCCGCCTGTGGGTCTGGTCTCGCGGGGAAGAGTTGCTGACTGAACGTTTCCCTGAACTCCACAGCCTGGTCAGTGGCGTGCCCGATGGTACGGTGATTGATGGCGAAATCGTGGTGTGGAAAGACTCGGTGCAACCCTTCGCGCTGCTGCAACAGCGCATTGGCCGTAAAACCTTGAGTAAAAAAGTTCTTGAGGATGCGCCAGTGGCGGTGCTCGCGTACGACCTGCTGGAGTATCAGGGCGACGACTGGCGCAACCACACCCAAGCCGAACGCCGTACCCAATTGGAACAGGTCATCGCTGCGTGCAACCAACCGGTGTTATTGCCCTCGCCCTTGCTGGAAGGCAAGACCTGGGCAGCCTTGGCCGAGCAGCGCGACGCCTCTCGCAGCCTGGGCGTGGAAGGCATGATGCTCAAGGATCGCAACGGCCTCTACGGCGTGGGCCGCACCAAGGACATGGGCCTGTGGTGGAAGTGGAAGGTCGACCCCTTCAGCGTCGACGCCGTGTTGATCTACGCCCAGCGCGGCCATGGCCGGCGCGCCAGCCTCTACAGCGACTACACCTTCGCGGTATGGGACGGCCCGCCAGGCAGCGAGCGCACTCTGGTGCCGTTCGCCAAGGCGTATTCCGGGCTGACCGACGAGGAAATGCGCAAGGTCGACGCCATTGTGCGCAAAACCACAGTGGAGAAGTTCGGCCCGGTCAGCAGCGTGACGCCGAGCATGGTGTTTGAGCTGGGTTTTGAAGGGATTGCTCTGTCCAAGCGGCACAAGAGCGGAATTGCGGTGCGGTTTCCGCGGATGCTGCGCTGGCGCCAGGACAAGGCGGTGGAGGAAGCGGACAACCTGGCCACGCTACAAGACCTGTTGGCCTGATCCACCTCCCACCTTCTTGATAAATGAAAGATCCAGAATGGTGCACTGGAAATTCCATGCCCATTTTTGGGCACCGCCTACACTTGGAACTGCCTTACCCCACCGTTTAAAAAGCCCATCCGGAACTATGGTGCAGAAATTGCTACTTGTGGTGGGTCTGACACCGTTCAGTAACAGTCCTAATCGCGCCACAAGCGCTTATCTTGGTTTCCAGGGATTACCTAATGAAAAAAGCATTGCTGACCCTTTCTGCACTGGCTCTGTGCATGGCTGCTGGTGTTGCTACAGCCAAGGAATACAAGGAATTGCGTTTTGGTGTCGACCCTTCCTACGCACCGTTCGAATCCAAGGCCGCCGACGGCAGCCTGGTGGGCTTCGATATCGACCTGGGCAATGCGATCTGCGCAGAGCTGAAGGTCAAGTGCAAGTGGGTCGAAAGTGACTTCGACGGCATGATCCCGGGCCTGAAAGCCAATAAATTCGATGGCGTGATTTCGTCGATGACCGTGACTCCAGTGCGCGAGAAGGCCATCGACTTCTCCTCCGAGCTGTTCTCCGGCCCGACTTCGCTGGTGTTCAAGAAAGGCGCTGGCTATTCGACGCCAGAATCTCTCAAGGGCAAATCCGTGGGTTATGAGCAAGGCACCATCCAGGAAGCCTACGCCAAGGCCGTACTGGATAAAGCCGGGGTGACCACCAAGGCTTACGCCAACCAGGACCAGGTGTACGCCGACCTGACCTCCGGGCGCCTCGACGCTTCCGTGCAGGACATGCTGCAAGCCGAACTGGGCTTTCTCAAGTCGCCCGCCGGTGCTGGCTATGAAGTGAGCGCCGCTATCGACGACCCGCTGCTGCCGTCGAAAACCGCCATCGGTATCAAAAAAGGTAACACTGAACTCAAGGCGCTTTTGGATAAAGGTATCAAAGCGTTACACGATGATGGCACCTACGCCACTATCCAGAAGAAACACTTTGGCGATCTGAACCTGTACAGCGGCAAATAATGCCTGGGGCGCCCTGCTTCGGGTGGGGCGCTTTTTAATCGCCATAGGTCCTGATTTATGTTCGAAGATCTGTTGCAAACCCTCGGGCTGAGCGCATTCAGCCTGAAGGGTTTCGGCCCGCTGTTGCTGCAAGGCACCTGGATGACCATCAAGTTGTCGGTGCTGTCCCTGGCCGTCAGCGTAGTGCTGGGCCTGCTCGGCGCCAGCGCCAAACTGTCCAGCCTGGCCATTGTGCGTATCCCCGCCCAGCTCTATACCACTCTGATTCGCGGTGTGCCGGACCTGGTGCTGATGCTGTTGATTTTCTACAGCCTGCAAACCTGGCTCAGTGGCTTTACCGACTTTATGGAATGGGAATACATCGAGATCGACCCGTTCAGCGCCGGGGTGATCACCCTGGGCTTTATCTACGGTGCGTATTTCACCGAAACCTTTCGCGGTGCGATCCTCGCCGTGCCCCGCGGCCAACTCGAAGCCGCCACCGCTTACGGGCTCAAGCGCGGGCAGCGGTTTCGCTACGTGACCTTCCCGCAGATGATGCGCTTTGCGCTGCCGGGCATCGGCAATAACTGGATGGTGATGCTCAAGGCCACCGCACTGGTGTCGATCATCGGCCTGGCAGACTTGGTAAAAGCCGCCCAGGACGCTGGCAAGAGCACCTATCAATTGTTTTATTTCCTGGTGCTGGCGGCGCTGATCTACCTGTTGATCACCAGCGCGTCCAACTTTGTCTTGCGCCGACTTGAACGTCGCTACTCCGCAGGCGCCCGGGAGGCCGTGCGATGATCGAGCTATTGCAGGAATACTGGCGCCCCTTTCTTTATAGCGACGGCCAGCACATCACCGGTCTGGCCATGACCTTGTGGCTGCTCAGCGCCTCACTGGTCATTGGTTTTCTGGTATCGATTCCACTGTCTATCGCCCGCGTTTCGCGCAAGCGCCTGGTGCGTTGGCCCGTGCAGTTCTACACCTACCTGTTTCGTGGTACGCCGCTCTATATCCAATTGCTGATCTGCTACACCGGCATCTACAGCCTTGCCGCCGTACGAGCACAACCGGTGCTGGATGCGTTCTTTCGCGATGCGATGAACTGCACCCTCCTCGCGTTCGCCCTCAACACCTGCGCCTACACCACCGAGATTTTCGCCGGGGCGATCCGCAGCATGGCCCACGGCGAAGTCGAGGCGGCCAAGGCTTATGGCCTAAGCGGCTGGAAGCTGTACGCCTACGTGATCATGCCTTCCGCGTTGCGACGCTCGTTGCCCTACTACAGCAACGAAGTGATCCTGATGCTGCACTCGACCACCGTGGCCTTTACCGCGACGATCCCGGATATCCTCAAAGTGGCGCGGGATGCCAACTCCGCCACCTTCATGACCTTCCAGTCATTCGGCATTGCCGCACTGATCTATCTGACGGTGACCTTTGCCCTGGTCGGCCTGTTTCGCCTGGCGGAACGCCGTTGGCTGGCCTTTCTCGGGCCGAGCCACTAAGGAGTTTGCATGCACCATCAGCTACATGACTTGATCGCGCCGGTGCCCGGCACGGCGCGGCAGATCCACAGTTTTCACTTCGGCCCGCAGCAGCCCGAAGGCAAGGTGTACATCCAGTCCTCCCTGCATGCCGATGAATTGCCGGGCATGCTGGTGGCCTGGCATCTGAAGGCGCGCCTGGCAGAACTTGAAACGGCCGGGCGCTTGCGTAGCGAAATCGTGCTGGTGCCCGTCGCCAACCCGGTGGGACTGGAACAGGTGTTGATGGACATCCCCTTGGGCCGCTACGAACTGGAAAGCGGGCAGAACTTCAATCGCCTGTTTGTCGACCTCAGCGAAGACGTCGGTAACCAGGTCGAAGACCTGCTGGGCGATGATCCCCAGCGCAATGCCCAATTGATCCGCAGCGCACTGTCCCACGCCCTGGCCGCGCACACCGCCCAGACCCAGTTGCACTCCCAACGCCTGGTGCTGCAACGCCTGGCCTGTGATGCCGACGTGGTGCTGGACCTGCATTGCGACTTCGAAGCCGTGACGCACCTGTACACCACGCCCGAAGCCTGGCCACAGGTAGAGCCGTTGGCGCGCTACCTGGGTTCGCAGGCCAACCTGTTGGCCACCGATTCCGGCGGGCAGTCTTTTGATGAGTGTTTCACCCTGGTGTGGTGGCAGTTGCAGCAACGCTTCGGCGAACGCTACCCGATCCCCATGGGCAGCTTGTCGGTGACCGTCGAGCTGCGTGGCCAGGGCGATGTCAACCACGGCCTCGCCGCGCTGGACTGCCAGGCCATCATTGATTATTTGATCCACTTCGGCGCCATTCGCGACAATGCAGCCCCCTTGCCTGCCCTGGCCTACCCGGCTACGCCGTTGGCGGCGGTGGAGCCGGTGACCACGGCGGTGGGTGGCTTGCTGGTATTCAACGCCCTGCCAGGCCAATACCTGGAGGCCGGGCAATGGGTCGCCGACATCATCGACCCCATTACAGACCGCGTAACGCCTGTGCACTGCCAGCACGCCGGGCTGCTTTACGCCCGTTCGCTACGCCGCATGGCCACGGCCGGCATGGTGATCTGCCATGTCGCCGGCACACAGGCCTACCGCAGCGGTTATCTACTTTCGCCTTGAGGATGCATGCCCCATGTACAAACTGACCGTTGAAGGCCTGCACAAAAGCTATGGCGACAATCAAGTGCTCAAAGGTGTGTCGCTCAAGGCCAAGACCGGTGATGTGATCAGCCTGATCGGCGCCAGTGGCTCAGGCAAGAGTACCTTCCTGCGCTGTATCAACTTTTTGGAAACCCCCAACGATGGCGCCATGACCCTGGACGGCCAGGCGATCCGCATGGTCAGCGACCGCCATGGCATGCGCGTGGCCGACGACGCCGAGTTGCAACGCTTGCGCACACGGCTGGCAATGGTGTTCCAGCACTTCAACTTGTGGAGCCACATGAGCGTGCTGGAAAACATCACCATGGCCCCGCGCCGCGTGCTGGGTTGCAGCAAGAAGGACGCCGAAGACCGTGCCCGCCGCTACCTGGACAAAGTCGGGCTGCCGGCGCGGGTGGCTGATCAATACCCGGCGTTCCTCTCCGGCGGCCAGCAGCAGCGTGTCGCCATCGCCCGCGCCCTGGCCATGGAGCCGGAGGTGATGCTGTTCGATGAACCCACGTCGGCGCTGGACCCGGAGCTGGTGGGCGAAGTGTTGAAGGTGATCCAGGGCCTGGCCGAGGAAGGCCGAACCATGATTATGGTGACCCACGAGATGAGCTTTGCGCGCAAGGTTTCAAGCCAGGTGCTGTTCCTGCACCAGGGTCTGGTGGAGGAGCAGGGCTTGCCGGAGGATGTGCTGGGCAATCCGAAAAGCGAACGCTTGCAACAGTTTCTGAGTGGCAATTTGAAGTAGGCGCGAGCTTGCTCGCCAAAATCATCAACGATAACGCGGGCCTCCAGATTAAACGCAGCGCCTGGGGTTTGTTCGCGGGCAAGCCCGCGCCTACAGTTGGAACGTCGGCACTGCTTGAAGGGTCTTTGAACTAACCCCTCCAGAGCGTCCGCTGCCGCATGGCAAAAACCCACGACTTCGCCAAGCAATGGTTTGCCACCCAAGGCTGGAAGCCATTCGCCTTTCAGAAAGAGGTATGGGCCGCGGTCAAGGCCGGCCAGTCGGGGTTACTGCATGCCAGCACCGGGGCGGGTAAAACCTATGCCTTGTGGTTTGCCGCACTCAACCGTTTCGCCATTACCCGCCCGCCCGCTACAAGCAAGCGCAAACCGCCTGCCGAGCCGCTGACCGTCCTGTGGATCACGCCGATGCGCGCCCTGGCCGCCGACTCCGCACGCGCCCTGCAAGCACCGTTGGAGGCCTTGCACATTCCCTGGAGCGTGGGCCTGCGCACCGGCGATACCAGCAGCAGCGAACGCGCACGCCAGACCCGCCGCCAGCCCACCGCCCTGGTCACCACCCCGGAAAGCCTGACCCTGATGCTGGCCCGTGCCGACAGTGAAACCAGCCTGGCGCACCTGCGCATGGTCATCGTGGACGAATGGCACGAACTGATCGGCAATAAGCGTGGCGTGCAGTTGCAACTGGCACTGGCACGCTTGCGGCACTGGCATCCTGAGTTGATGGTGTGGGGGATTTCCGCGACGCTGGGTAATCAGGCCCACGCCTTGGAGGTACTGGCCCCACAGGGCGGCGGCATCAATGTACAGGGGCAAACGGCCAAGGCACTGAAGGTCGACACCTTGCTGCCGCCCGTCACCGAGCGCTTTCCCTGGGCCGGGCATATCGGCTTGAAGATGTTGCCGCAAGTGGTCGCCGAGGTAGAGGCCAGCAGCAGTTGCCTGGTATTTACCAACACCCGCGCGCAATCCGAGATCTGGTACCAGGCGATTCTGGGCGCTCGTCCGGACTGGGCCGGCTTGATTGCCCTGCACCACGGTTCGTTATCGCGAGAGACCCGGGACTGGGTGGAGCGAGCGTTGAAAGATGGGCAGCTCAAGGCAGTGGTGTGCACTTCCAGCCTCGACCTGGGCGTTGACTTCCTGCCGGTGGAACGGGTGCTGCAAATCGGCTCCGCCAAGGGCGTAGCGCGGCTGATGCAACGCGCCGGGCGCTCCGGCCACGCACCAGGGCGGCCCTCACGGGTAACGCTGGTGCCCACCCACAGCCTGGAGCTGGTGGAAGCCGCAGCCGCCCAGGATGCGATCGCCCAACGGCGCATCGAAGCGCGGGAATCACCGTACAAGCCGCTGGACGTGCTGGTCCAACACTTGGTCAGCATGGCCTTGGGTGGCGGGTTTACCCCGGCGGCACTGTTGGATGAAGTGCGCGGCGCCTGGGCCTATCGCGACCTCACCGAAGCGGACTGGGCCTGGGCCCTGGGGTTTGTGCGCCATGGTGGCCTGTCACTCACCGCTTATCCGGATTACCGCCGGGTGGAGCCCGATGAGCACGGCATCTGGCGCGTTCCGGATGCCCGCCTGGCACGCCGCCACCGCATGAGCGTGGGCACCATCGTCAGTGACGCCAGCATCCAGCTCAAGTTCTGGAGCAAAGGCGGCGGCGGCAAGAACCTGGGCAGTGTCGAGGAAGGCTTTATTGCAAGGCTCAAGCCGGGGGATGGATTTTTGTTCGCGGGGCGGTTGCTGGAATTGGTGCGCGTGGAAAACATGACCGCTTACGTACGCCGCAGCAACGCGAAAAAAGCCGCCGTGCCACGGTGGAATGGCGGGCGCATGCCCCTTTCCAACGAACTGGCCCAGGCGGTGGTCGAGCGTTTTGATGCCGCCGCGCATGGGCACTTCGACGGCCCAGAGATGAAGGCGGTGCAACCGTTGCTGCATACCCAATTGCGCTGGTCCGGGCTGCCGACCCGCGAGCATTTGCTGGCTGAAACCCTGCGGTCGCGAGAGGGCTGGCACCTGTTTCTGTACCCATTCGCTGGCCGCCAGGTACACCTGGGCCTAGCCAGTTTGCTGGCATGGCGGGTCAGCCAGCAGCAGCCGCTGACCTTTTCGATTGCGGTGAATGATTATGGCCTGGAGCTGTTGAGCGCCACCGAGGTGCAGTGGCCCCAGTTGTTGAATACAAGGTTGCTGAGCCCCCAAGGCCTGCTGGCTGACGTAATTGCCAGCCTCAATGCCGGCGAACTGGCCCTGCGCCGCTTTCGCGAGATTGCGCGAATCGCCGGGCTGGTATTTGCCGGGTATCCCGGCGCGCCAAAAAGCACGCGACAAGTGCAGGCTTCCAGTGGTTTGTTCTTTGAAGTGTTCAAGCAATATGACCCACAAAATCTGCTGCTGGCCCAGGCAGGGGAAGAAGTTCTGCGGGACGAGCTGGATATTCGCCGGCTGGAACAGACGCTGAATCATCTGTCGACGCTGAAGCTGGACCTGCTCAGGATCCAGCGGCCCACGCCCCTGGCCTTTCCGCTGCTGGTAGAACGGATGCGCGAAAGCATGAGCTCGGAAAAACTCTCGGAGCGCATCGCGCGGATGGTCAAGGACCTGGAAAAAGTCGCCGACAAAGGGCAAGGCTGATGCATTACCCACTGACGCTGGAAGGTGAAGAGCTATGGCTATTGCCGGAGAAAGCTATGTACTGGCCCGCGCGTAAATGTTTGCTGATCGCCGACGCGCATTTTGGCAAGGCGTCGGCCTATCGCAGCCTGGGGCAGCCGGTGCCACAGGGCACGACTACGGCCAACCTGGAACGCCTGGACAGGCTGTTATCGGCCCTGCCGTGCGCGCAGTTGATCTTTCTCGGCGACTTCCTGCACGGCCCCGGCTCTCACGCCAGCGGCACCCTGAACGCAATCCGGGCCTGGCGTGAGCGCAATCGCACACTGGCCTTGATCTTGATTCGCGGCAATCACGACAAACGTGCCGGCGACCCACCACTGGACTTGGGCATCGACGTGGTCGCGGAGCCTCTGCTGATGGGCCCTTTCGCCTTGCAACATGAGCCCGACGCCCATGCCAGCCATCATGTACTGGCGGGGCATGTGCATCCTGTGTACCACCTGCGCGGTAAAGGGCGCCAACGGCTACGCCTGCCGTGCTTCCAGGTCGGCGGGCGGGTAAGCCTGCTGCCAGCCTTTGGCGCGTTTACAGGGGGCTATGCCGTGGAGCAGGCCCCAGACCGCCGAATCTATGTGATCGGCGATCACCAGGTCTGGCCGATTCAATGATCGATAAGGCCTGCTCAGGGATCAGGCAACGGGCGCGGGTGGCGGCTCGTCCGGTAAGGTCGGCTCACCCGGTTCGGTAGGCTGTGGGTAATCAGGTTCGGGTTGACCAGGGATGCCCCCCGCGTGCGCGGGGTTGGCCATCAAGGACCAGGCCAGAACACCAATCTGGTTGGGTTCAAGCCGGGCGAGTTCTGCGCTGATTCGCGGGTCGATCTTCATAAGGTACTCCTCAAGTATGGCCCGGCGCGTTTCACACGCGCCGAAGCAGTACACCTAGATAGAGTCACTTTCTGCAGACAAATTCCCTTTACCCGTAGGCGCTTTCGATCAAGCGCGTGGGAGAGTGACGCCGCGTTGGCCCTGATACTTGCCCGCACGGTCCTTGTAGGACACTTCACAGGCCTCATCGGACTGTAGGAACAGCATCTGTGCCACGCCTTCGTTGGCGTAGATTTTCGCCGGCAAGGTGGTGGTGTTGGAGAATTCCAGGGTCACGTGGCCTTCCCACTCCGGCTCGAGCGGTGTGACGTTGACGATAATGCCGCAGCGGGCATAGGTGCTTTTACCCAGGCAGATGGTCAACACGTCGCGCGGAATACGGAAGAATTCCACGGTGCGCGCCAGGGCGAAAGAGTTGGGCGGGATGATGCACACGTCGCTCTTGACGTCGACGAAGCTCTTTTCGTCGAAGTTCTTTGGATCGACGATCGCCGAATTGATGTTGGTGAACACCTTGAATTCATCGGCGCAACGCACGTCGTAGCCATAGCTGGAAACACCGTACGAAATCACGCGCTCGTCGCCTTCGCCACGAATCTGACGTTCGACGAACGGCTCGATCATGCCGTGTTCCTGCGCCATGCGGCGAATCCACTTGTCCGATTTGATGCTCATGGCGGTGTCCTGAATAGCGAGGCGAAAAAAATCTGTGGGCCATCTTACCGGGGCCGGCGTTGGGGTTCAAAGGCCGTACGGGTTTTCTTGATCAATGCACGGCCGGTTATAAGCCATAGCGAGCGTGGCCGGGACCCGGACGGCAGGCGCCAATGACTGTAAATACCACCGCCAGTCACGAAAATAGAGAAACCTTCGGAAATACCATTGGCACGTTCCGGAAAAAGGGTTAAGGTGGCGCCACTGTGCTGCTTGTGTCACTGAGAATCTCTACACGATATGTTGAATTTCGATCCAACCATCTCCAAGAATTTTTCCTGCTCTTTGCACTCAGTCTCGGCCAGGGCTTTTCCTGAGTCGCAGTTAACTTTGTCCAAGGAGATACACCATGTCTAATCGCCAAACTGGTACCGTTAAGTGGTTCAACGATGAAAAAGGCTTCGGCTTCATCACTCCACAATCCGGTGACGACCTGTTCGTTCACTTCAAAGCTATCCAATCCGACGGCTTCAAAAGCCTGAAAGAAGGCCAACAGGTTTCTTTCATCGCTACCCGCGGTCAGAAAGGCATGCAAGCTGAAGAAGTTCAAGTTATCTAACTTGTACTGACTTAGTCGAAAAAACCCCGCCCTTAAAAGCGGGGTTTTTTTATGCCTGATCGTTCCCGCGCTCTGCGTGGGAACGATCAGGGCACAGCAAAACGCCCGATGCATTCACATGCATCGGGCGTTTTGTCATCGCTGCCCTACCAATCGTTATTGGAACAACGACTCACTCGACAAGCCATTCTTCTCCAGGATCTCGCGCAAGCGCTTGAGGCCCTCTACCTGGATCTGCCGCACCCGCTCACGGGTCAGACCAATCTCCAGACCTACATCCTCCAGGGTGCTGCTCTCATGACCGCGCAGGCCGAAGCGGCGAATCACCACTTCACGCTGCTTGTCCGTGAGCTCTGACAGCCACTGGTCAATACTTTGGGAAAGATCATCGTCCTGCAACAGCTCGCAAGGGTCCGTCGGACGATCATCGGTCAGGGTGTCCAGCAGGGTCTTGTCCGAGTCCGGCCCCAGCGAGACATCGACCGAAGAGACACGCTCGTTAAGGCCGAGCATGCGCTTGACCTCCCCTACCGGTTTTTCCAGCAGGTTGGCGATCTCTTCAGGCGAAGGTTCATGATCGAGTTTTTGCGTCAGCTCACGCGCCGCCCGCAGGTAGACGTTGAGCTCCTTGACCACATGGATCGGCAACCGGATCGTGCGGGTCTGATTCATGATCGCCCGTTCGATGGTCTGGCGAATCCACCAGGTGGCATAGGTGGAGAAACGGAAGCCCCGCTCAGGGTCGAATTTCTCCACAGCCCGGATCAAGCCCAAGTTGCCCTCCTCAATCAGGTCCAACAGGGACAGCCCACGATTGACGTAGCGTCGGGCGATTTTCACCACCAGGCGCAGGTTGCTTTCAATCATGCGTTTACGCCCAGCCGGATCGCCCTTTTGCGACAGACGCGCAAAATGGACTTCTTCTTCGGGGGTCAACAGAGGGGAAAAGCCGATTTCATTGAGGTACAGCTGGGTCGCGTCGAGCGCCCGCGTATAGTCAACGTACTTGTGCTGCTTCAACGCGGCAGCATTCTTGGATTTGGTGCGAACTGAAGGTGGTGATACCCCTTCATTATCTGACATCGTTTCCAAATCGATACCGGCCTCCATAAGGAGAACCTCATCGTCGATGTCAAACTCCGGCACTTCTTTACTGAGAGCCATTGTTATAGTCCTTTGGTGAGTTCGACCTCAAGCTCAAGCGACGCCTCTATCCTTGGCAACGCTGGAGCCTGTTCCTTCTACGTGAGGGAACAGGCTGTGCAACACATCAACGACGGGGCAGGAATTGCAGCGGATCTACAGGCTTCCCTTGGCGGCGAATCTCAAAGTGCAGTTTCACCCGGTCTGTGCCCGTTGACCCCATTTCGGCAATCGTCTGTCCGACCTTGACCTGCTGCCCCTCCCGAACCAACAACCTGCGGTTATGACCGTAGGCACTGACGTAGGTATCGCTGTGCTTGATGATGACCAGCTCGCCGTAGCCCCGCAAACCACTCCCGGCGTACACCACTGTCCCATCAGACGCAGCTAAAACAGGCTGTCCCAAATCCCCGGCGATATCAATGCCTTTATTCAAACTACCGTTTGAAGAGAATTTTCCAATCAACACTCCGTTTGAGGGCCATCCCCAACCGGTCGGCGCAGGCCCGGCAGGTGGCAACGGCGCGGGTGCCGGTTTGCTCGCAACCGTAGGCGTGGCGCTGCCTGCAGGCCGAGTGATGATGGTGGTCTTGCTTGAGGACGATGGCGAAGAACCCGACTTTGTCACAACTGCCGTAGGTGCAGAACCCGAGCGACCATCGAAACGAATGGTTTGCCCGGGATGGATCGTATACGGCACAGGAATGTTGTTACGGGCGGCCAGCGCCTTGTAGTCCCAGCCATAACGGAAGGCAATCGAGAACAGGGTGTCGCCTTTGCGCACCACGTATTGGCCGGTGGTGACCGTAGGTCTCTGGGGGGTTGCGTTGGTACGGTCAACGACCCGCGCACCGCCGGATGGCGTGCTCGAGCAGGCTGCCAATAAGGAACTCAAGACAAGGCCAAGCACCAGTCGCTGAAAGCTTGTTTTACTCATTCGCTGCGCAGGACCTGTGAGACTCACCCGCCGCTCCCTTTGTGGTGGCTGAACGTTAACGCCTGGATCAGGCTTGAAATATGACGCAAGTATAACTGGGCATTGGCTTTTTACTGGCACCTGACTGAAAGGAAAAATTCATCATGTTTAATCGTGGCTGCCAGGTGTGTTGATTCAATAGACCCCGCCGTAAGACACATCCCCGCTTACAGAATTCACTGCCCGCGAATAAATGATCAGGCCAGCGGGCCGTTGAGCAAGGGGACGAAACGCACGGCACCGAGTACATGCCGGGAAAAACCTTCGTCCTCACGGATAATAAGCATCAACTGTTGCACTTCGCCGGAGCCCACCGGGATGACCAGCCGCCCGCCAGGTGCCAATTGATCCAGCAAGGCTTGCGGCACATCGGTGGCCACGGCGGTGACGATGATACCGTTGTAGGGCGCCAGCGCCGGCCAGCCCTCCCAGCCATCGCCCCAGCGGAATACCACGTTGCGCAGGTTCAGCTCCACCAGACGCTCTTTGGCCCGGTCCTGTAGCACCTTGATGCGCTCGACCGAAAACACTCGCTCTACCAATTGCGACAGCACGGCCGTCTGATAGCCAGAGCCGGTACCAATCTCCAGCACCTTGTCCAACGGCCCCGCCGCCAGCAATAGCTCGCTCATACGCGCAACCATATAGGGCTGAGAGATGGTCTGGTTGTGGCCGATGGGCAACGCTGTGTCTTCATAGGCGCGATGTGCCAGTGCCTCATCAACAAACAGATGCCGCGGCGTGCGTCGGATTACTTCCAGCACCTGTGCGTTGGACAAGCCTTCTTCATACAGACGCTGGATCAACCGCTCCCGGGTGCGCTGGGAGGTCATCCCGATGCCGCGGCGCAACAAGTCGTCTTGTTCACGAGCCATCAACGCAGTCCCTCCAGCCAGCCATCAAGGCCACTGAAGGCATCACTGAAGGTGCGATCAAACAGCAACGGGGTAACGGAGACATAGCCTTGCATCACCGCATGAAAGTCCGTGCCCTCGCCGCCATCTTCGGCGTCACCGGCCGCGGCGATCCAGTATCCTTCCTTGCCGCGTGGGTCGACCACCTTCAAGGGCGCCGCAGCACGGGCGCGATGGCCCAGGCGCGTGAGTTGGATACCGCGAATATGGTCGAGGGGCAAGTTGGGGATATTGACGTTGAGCACCGTACGCGGCGGCAGGTCCAGGGAGCCATGGGCCTCCACCAGCTTGCGCGCGTAATACGCCGCCGTCGCCAGATTATCCAATTGCCGCGAGGCAAAGGAAAAGGCAAAGCCGGTGCGGCCCAGGAAGCGCCCTTCAAGGGCGGCCGCCACGGTACCGGAATACAGCACGTCATCACCCAGGTTGGCGCCCAGGTTGATCCCCGAGACCACCAGGTCTGGCTGGTGCTCCAGCAGACTGTTGATCGCCAGGTGCACGCAGTCGGTGGGGGTGCCGTTAACGCTGATAAAGCCATTGGCCAGGACCCGCGGGTGCAGCGGACGGTCGAGCGTCAGCGAACTGCTGGCGCCGCTCTTGTCCTGGTCGGGGGCAACCACCACGCACTCGGCGTAATCCTGCAGCGCAGCATGGAGCGCGGCAAGACCGGGTGCGGTGGCACCGTCATCGTTTGATATCAGAATACGCATGGGCTGTCCGTCTGCCCCACCGGCACCAGATCAACAAGCTCGCGCACCAAGACAGTGGCGAAGCATCCGGCCGGCAGGACGAATTCCAATTGCAGAATGTCAGGCCCGGGATAATGCCACGTCAACCCGCCAATGGGCAGTCGCAGAATGCGACGTTCCTGGCTCATTCCCGCCTTCACCAGCCAATCACGTAGGTCAGCTTCGCCAGCGGCGACAGATTGTTCCAGCTCGTATGTAAGACCTTTCGCCGGTGAATCGCCCTCGCCCCACTGCGGGCCGGTGGGATGCAGGTCCAGAATCGCCAGGCGCGGGTCACTGCACTCAGCTTCCCCGGCCGGAAAAAAACTGCGACTGTCGGTAAACGCCAGCAGATCGCCAACTTGGGCTCGCTGCCATGAACCGTCGGCGACGCGAGCCGCCAACACTTGGTTGAACAGGTAACTGCGAGCGGTGGACAGCAAGCGCGAGCGCACGTTGCGCTGCTCGGGCAGGGCCTTGCGGGCAGCCCACTCGCGAGCATCCGCCACATTGCCGCCGTTGTGGCCAAAACGCTGGGTGCCGAAATAATTGGGGATGCCGTGCCGGGCAATCAACTGCAGACGTGCGTCGATGGCAGCGGTGTCGCCGACCAGTTGGGTCAGGCGCAAGGTGAAGCCGTTGGCCGAATGAGCCCCACGCTGCAACTTGCGTTTGTGACGGGCGGTTTTCAGGATCTTGAGGGTGTCGTTTTCTGCGCCGCTCATGTCCGGGTCGGCCTTGCCGGGCAATTGCACGCTGAACCACTGGCGGGTCAGGGCCTGACGGTCCTTGAGCCCGGCATAGCTGACGGTGCGCAATGGCACCCCAGCAGCCTTGGCGATACGCCGTGCCGCTTCCTCAGTGTTCAAGCCGCGCTTTTCCACCCACAGCCACAGGTGCTCGCCGTCGCCGGTCAGCGGGATGTCCAGCACCTCATCAACCTGGAAGTCTTCGGCTGTGGCCTTGAGTACCGCGCTGCCCAGGGCCTCGCCATAGGCCCTCGGGCCCAGCAGTTGCAGGTCGTTCATGCGCGCAGCAACAAGGCGACGGAGTGCACCGCGATGCCCTCTTCACGACCGGTAAACCCGAGCTTTTCGGTGGTGGTGGCTTTCACGTTGACTTGATCCAATTCAATTTGCAGGTCTGCGGCGATCGCTGTGCGCATCGCTTCGATATGGGGGGCCATTTTCGGCGCCTGGGCGACGATGGTGTTATCGACGTTGCCAACCTTCCAGCCCTTGGCATGGATCAGGCCGACCACATGGCGCAGCAACACACGGCTGTCCGCGCCCTTGAAGGTGGGATCGGTGTCCGGGAAGTGCTTGCCGATATCGCCCAATGCAGCCGCGCCGAGCAAGGCATCGCTCAAGGCGTGCAAGACCACGTCGCCGTCGGAATGAGCCAGCAACCCATGGTGGTGTGCAATACGCACGCCGCCCAGGGTGATGAAATCGCCTTCAGCGAAACGGTGCACATCGTAGCCGTGGCCAATACGCATAAAAAAACGCCCCGATTTAATTCAGGGCGTGATTCTACCTACTTTTGCCTCAGATTAACCGAGCAAAGCACGACCATGATGCCGCAAATGGTCTTCGATGAAGCTGGCGATGAAGAAGTAGCTGTGGTCGTAGCCAGGCTGCAGGCGCAGTTCCAGCGGATGGTTGGCTGCCTTGGCTGCTTGCAGCAGGGCTTCGGGCTTGAGCTGAACGGCGAGGAAATCGTCGCGATCGCCCTGGTCCACTAACAGCGGCAACTTTTCCGAGGCTTCGCTGATCAGCACGCAGGCATCCCATTCACGCCACTTCGAGCGCTCTTCCCCCAAATAACGGGAAAAGGCCTTCTGGCCCCACGGACAGTCCATCGGATTGTTGATCGGCGAAAATGCCGACACCGACAGGTAACGTCCAGGGTTGCGCAGCGCACAGACCAGCGCACCGTGACCGCCCATGGAGTGGCCGCTGATGCCGCGCTTATCCGACGCAGGGAAATGCGCCTCCACCAGTGCCGGCAATTCCTGCACCACGTAGTCATGCATCCGATAGTGCTTGGCCCAGGGTTCCTGGGTGGCATTGAGGTAGAAGCCGGCGCCGAGGCCGAAGTCCCAGGCATTGTCCGGGTCGCCCGGCACGCCGGGGCCACGGGGGCTGGTGTCCGGCGCGACGATAATCAAGCCCAACTCGGCGGCCATGCGCTGGGCGCCGGCCTTTTGCATGAAGTTTTCGTCAGTACAGGTCAAACCGGACAGCCAATACAACACCGGCAGCTTGCCGCCCTGCTCCGCTTGCGGAGGCAGGTAGACGGCAAAGGTCATGTCGCAACCGAGCACATCGGAATGATGCTTGTAGCGTTTATGCCAGCCGCCGAAGCTCTTCTGGCATGACAGGTTTTCCAGACTCATGGCCGACCTCAGAAGTGAATGACGGTACGAATGCTCTTGCCTTCATGCATCAGGTCAAACGCTTTGTTGATATCTTCCAGGCCCATGGTGTGGGTGATGAAGGTATCCAGCGGAATTTCACCGGACTGAGCCATTTCCACGTAGCTTGGCAATTCGGTACGACCGCGCACGCCACCAAACGCCGAACCACGCCAGACGCGACCGGTGACCAGCTGGAATGGGCGAGTGGCAATTTCCTGGCCAGCACCGGCCACGCCGATGATCACTGACTCGCCCCAGCCTTTGTGGCAGCACTCAAGGGCCGCACGCATCAGTTGCACATTGCCGATGCACTCGAAAGAGAAGTCCACGCCGCCGTCAGTCAGGTCGACAATCACGTCCTGGATTGGGCGGTCGTAGTCTTTCGGGTTGATGCAATCGGTGGCACCCAGTTGCTTGGCGATTTCGAACTTGGCCGGGTTGATATCAATAGCAATGATGCGACCGGCCTTGGCCTTGACTGCACCGATAATCGCCGACAGGCCAATACCGCCCAGGCCGAAGACGGCCACGGTGTCGCCCGGCTTGACCTTGGCGGTGTTGATCACCGCACCGATGCCGGTGGTGACACCACAACCGAGCAGGCAGACTTTTTCCAACGGCGCTTCTTTAGGAATCTTGGCCACGGAGATTTCCGGCAGCACGGTGTACTCGGAGAACGTCGAGGTGCCCATGTAGTGGAAAATCGGCTGGCCCTTGTAGGAGAAACGCGTGGTGCCATCCGGCATCAAGCCCTTGCCCTGCGTGGCGCGAATGGCCTGGCACAGGTTGGTCTTGCCACTCAGACAGAACTTGCACTTGCCGCATTCCGGGGTGTACAGCGGGATCACGTGATCGCCCACAGCCACCGAAGTTACGCCCTCGCCGATGGCTTCCACCACTGCGCCGCCTTCATGGCCGAGGATCGACGGGAAGATGCCTTCCGGGTCCGCCCCCGACAAGGTGTAGGCGTCGGTGTGGCACACGCCGGACGCGACCACCCGCAGCAGCACCTCGCCAGCCTTGGGCATGGCGACATCCACTTCAACAATCTCAAGGGGCTTCTTGGCCTCGAAGGCTACGGCGGCACGGGACTTGATCATCCGGGTTTCTCCATCGGGTTAAAAACTGAGACGGTGAGTGTAAATCATCACCTATTGATGAATAATTCGAACTAAAGCAAAACATTATTGCTGTACAGGGACAATCACCATGCTGGAGAACCGCTGGGAAGGCATTGACGAGTTTGTCGCGGTGGCCGAATGCAGCCAGTTCACGGCGGCGGCCGAACGGTTGGGGGTGTCTTCATCCCATGTCAGCCGGCAAGTGGCGCGCCTTGAAGAACGCCTGCAAACCCGATTGCTGTACCGCAGTACGCGCAAGGTGACTTTGACCGAAGCCGGTCAGACCTTCCTGCAGCACTGCCAACGCCTGCAGGACGGTCGCGAGGAAGCGTTGCGGGCGGTGGGCGACCTGACCAGCGAACCCAAGGGCATGTTGCGCATGACCTGCGCCGTGGCCTATGGCGAACGCTTTATCGTGCCGCTGGTGACACGATTCATGGCGCACTATCCGCAACTGCGCGTGGACATCGAGTTGACCAACCGCTCGCTGGACCTGGTGCATGAAGGCCTCGACCTGGCCATCCGCCTGGGACGCCTGCAAGACTCGCGCATGGTTGCCAGCCGCCTGGCACCTCGACGCATGTACCTGTGCGCGTCGCCCTCCTACCTCGAACGGTACGGTCGGCCACACAGTTTGTCGGAGTTGAGCCGGCATAACTGCCTGATTGGCAGCTCGGATATCTGGCAAATGGCCCAGGATGGGCGGGAATTTTCCCAGCGCGTGCAAGGCAATTGGCGCTGCAACAGCGGGCAAGCGGTGCTGGATGCGGCGTTACAAGGCATGGGCTTGTGCCAGTTGCCGGATTACTACGTGCTGGAGCATCTGCACAGCGGGGCGTTGGTGTCGTTGCTGGAGGCTCATCAACCGCCAAATACTGCGGTGTGGGCGTTGTATCCGCAGCAGCGGCATTTGTCGCCGAAGGTGAGGAAGCTGGTGGACTTTTTGAAGGCGGGGTTGGCGCAGAGGCCGGAGTACAAGCATTGAATTGAGGTGGTCTGCACCGGCCTCATCGCGGGCAAGCCCGGCTCCCACAGTTGGACGTGGCAGCGATCAAATGTGGGAGCTGGCTTGCCTGCGATGAAGCAGACCCGGTCTGACAGGTTACCGCCGGTTAGCCCAGCGCAACTTCAACCACTCCAGGTCTTCCGGCCGAGTCACCTTGATATTGTCCGAACGCCCTTCGATCAGGCGCGGCGCCTGCCCGGACCATTCCATGGCCGACGCTTCATCTGTGATCACCGCATCGGCCACCAGGCTGTCGGCCAAGGCGCGATGCAAGGCGCCCAGGCGGAACATCTGCGGCGTGTAAGCCTGCCAGATCAGGCTGCGATCAACGGTATCCACCACACGGCCATGCTTGTCGACACGCTTGAGGGTGTCGCGCGCCGGCACCGCCAGCAGGCCGCCTACCGGATCGTCAGCCAGTTCCGCCAACAATTTGTCGAGGTCATCACGGCTCAGGTTAGGCCGCGCAGCGTCGTGCACCAACACCCAGTCGTCATCACTGGCGCCCAGGGCGTTGAGTTGCAGCAGCGCATTGAGCACCGAGCCGGAACGTTCCGAGCCCCCGTCGGCACGCTGGATACGCGGGTCAGTGGCGCATGCCAAGGTGGGCCAATAAGGATCGTCAATTGCAAGACTGACCACCAGGCCCTTGAGGCGTGGGTGGTCGAGAAAACAGCCGAGGCTGTGTTCGAGAATAGTGCGCCCGCCCAGTTGCAGGTACTGCTTGGGACGGTCTGCGGCCATACGGGCACCGACGCCCGCGGCAGGAATCACGGCCCAGAAGGCCGGTAAATCGTGGCTCATTGGGCCAACTGGTAGAGGGTCTCGCCCTCCTTGACCATGCCCAACTCATGACGAGCCCGCTCTTCAACGGTCTCCGTGCCTTTTTTCAGCTCAAGCACTTCAGCGTCCAGGACACGGTTGCGCTCCAGCAGGCGTTCGTTTTCGGCACGCTGGTCGGCAATTTGCTGGGTCAGTTCTTCCACCTGCGCAAAGCTGCCATTACCGACCCATAGGCGGTACTGCAGGCCAGCCAGCAACAAGAGCAAGACGAGGAACAACCAATTGGGACTGCGCATCGAAATCCGGGTATCCAGTTAAAAAAGACAGTCATGCAAACCTTTTGCAGCAACTGATAGCACAAAGCCTGGAAAAACCAGGCTTGCGCTTGTCAGTCAGCAGATTAGCGCCGAAATTCACATTTTCGTGAGATTTCTGACGCTATCTGCCGACTTTTTACCATTTACTGCTTAGCCGCGAAACTCGCCACGACCGTTGTACTTGGCTTTACCTGCCAATTGCTCTTCGATGCGCAGCAATTGGTTGTACTTGGACACGCGATCGGAACGGCACAGGGAACCGGTCTTGATCTGGCCCGCCGAAGTACCCACGGCCAGGTCGGCAATGGTGGAATCTTCGGTTTCGCCGGAGCGATGGGAGATCACGGCGGTGTAGCCCGCGGCCTTGGCCATCTGGATGGCTTCCAGGGTTTCGGTCAGGGTGCCGATCTGGTTGAACTTGATCAGGATCGAGTTGGCGATCTTCTTGTCGATGCCTTCTTTCAGAATCTTGGTGTTGGTCACGAACAGGTCGTCACCCACCAGCTGGATTTTTTCGCCGATCTTGTCGGTGAGGATTTTCCAGCCATCCCAGTCGGACTCGTCCAGGCCGTCTTCGATCGAGATGATCGGGTAGCGCTGGGTCAGGCCTTTGAGGTATTCAGCGAAGCCTTCGGAGTTGAACACCTGGCCTTCGCCGGACAGGTTGTACTTGCCGTCTTCATAGAATTCGCTGGCGGCGCAGTCCAGGGCCAGGGTCACGTCGGTGCCCAGCTTGTAGCCAGCGTTGGCCACGGCTTCGGAGATGACTTTCAGTGCGTCTTCGTTGGAGGCCAGGTTCGGCGCGAAACCGCCTTCGTCACCCACGGCAGTGCTCAGGCCACGAGCCTTCAGTACAGCCTTGAGGTGATGGAAAATCTCGGTACCCATGCGCAGGCCTTCGGAGAAGGACTTGGCGCCAACCGGCTGTACCATGAATTCCTGGATGTCGACGTTGTTATCTGCGTGCTCGCCACCGTTGATGATGTTCATCATCGGCACCGGCATCGAGTAGACGCCCGGTGTGCCATTCAGATTGGCAATGTGTGCGTACAACGGCAGGTCCTGGTCCTGCGCAGCCGCCTTGGCAGCTGCCAGGGACACCGCGAGGATGGCGTTGGCGCCGAGGCTGCCTTTGTTTTCAGTGCCGTCGAGCTTGATCATCGCGTGGTCCAGGGCTTTCTGGTCCAGCGGGTCCTTGCCCAGCAACAGGTCACGAATCGGACCGTTGATGTTGGCTACAGCCTTGAGTACACCCTTGCCCAGGTAACGGCTCTTGTCGCCATCACGCAGTTCCAGCGCTTCGCGCGAACCGGTGGAAGCACCGGACGGCGCGCAGGCGCTGCCGATGATGCCGTTATCGAGAAGCACGTCGGCTTCGACGGTGGGGTTGCCACGGGAGTCGAGAACTTCACGACCTTTGATGTCGACGATTTTTGCCATTGTTGTAAACACTCCAAAGTTGACGAAAACGACGCAGCTGAAGGAAATCTTTTGACCGACCGCAAGGGTGGAACAACGGGGCAGGCTTGCAGACGACAAGGCTCAGGCCCGGGGGCCTGAGCGTAAAGCGTGGGAAATTCTACCGGAGAAATGCCAGTTACGCGGTCTCTACCGTCGGAAAACTCTTGACCAGCTCGTCCAACTGCTTGAGTTGGGCCAGGAATGGCTCCAGCTTGTCCAGGCGCAGGGCGCATGGGCCATCACATTTGGCGTTGTCCGGGTCCGGGTGAGCTTCAAGAAACAGGCCCGCCAGGGACTGGCTCATGCCCGCCTTGGCCAGGTCCGTCACCTGGGCACGTCGCCCGCCAGCGGAGTCCGAACGACCACCGGGCATTTGCAGCGCGTGGGTCACGTCGAAGAACACGGGGTATTCGAACTGTTTCATGATGCCGAAACCGAGCATGTCCACCACGAGGTTGTTGTAGCCGAAGCTCGAACCCCGCTCGCAGAGGATCAACTGGTCGTTACCCGCTTCCACGCATTTGCTCAGGATGTGTTTCATCTCCTGAGGAGCGAGGAATTGGGCTTTCTTGATGTTGATCACAGCGCCGGTCTTGGCCATGGCGACCACGAGGTCGGTCTGGCGCGACAGGAAGGCCGGCAACTGGATGATGTCGCACACCTCGGCGACCACGGCAGCCTGCTCAGGCTCGTGGACGTCGGTGATGATCGGCACGCCGAAGGCTTGCTTGATGTCCTGGAAGATCCGCATGCCTTCTTCAAGGCCCGGGCCGCGATAGGAGGTCACGGACGAACGGTTGGCCTTGTCGAAGCTGGCCTTGAAGACGTAAGGGATACCCAGTTTCTGGGTGACCCGCACGTACTCCTCACACACCTGCATCGCCATGTCGCGGCTTTCCAGCACGTTCATGCCGCCGAACAGCACCATGGGCTTGTCGTTGGCAATCTCGATGTCGCCTACGCGAATGATCTTCTGGGCCATCAGGTTTACGCCTTCTTCTGATGTTGCGTCAGTGCTGCTTTGACGAAACCACTGAACAACGGGTGACCGTCGCGCGGCGTCGAGGTGAACTCCGGGTGGAACTGACACGCCACGAACCACGGATGATCCGGTGCCTCGACCACTTCAACCAGCTTGCCATCACCGGAGCGGCCGGAGATTTTCAGGCCAGCTTCTTTGATCTGCGGCAGCAGGTTGTTGTTCACTTCATAGCGGTGGCGGTGACGCTCGACGATCACGTCCTTGCCGTAGCAGTCGTGTACCAGCGAGCCAGCTTCCAGCAGGCAATCCTGTGCACCCAGGCGCATGGTGCCGCCCAGGTCGGACGTTTCGGTACGGGTTTCAACCGCGCCAGTGGCGTCTTCCCACTCGGTGATCAGACCCACGACCGGATGGCCGCTGCTGTGATCGAACTCGGTGGAGTTGGCGTCTTTCCAGCCCAGCACGTTACGGGCGAACTCGATAACGGCCACTTGCATGCCCAGGCAGATACCCAGGTACGGCACCTTGTTTTCACGGGCGTACTGCACGGCAGTGATCTTGCCTTCCACGCCACGCAGGCCGAAACCGCCGGGAACGAGGATCGCGTCAACACCTTCGAGCAGCGCAGTGCCCTGGTTCTCGATGTCTTCGGAGTCGATGTAGCGCAGGTTGACCTTGGTACGGTTGCTGATACCGGCGTGGCTCATGGCTTCGATCAGCGACTTGTACGCGTCCAGCAGCTCCATGTACTTACCGACCATGGCGATGGTGACTTCATGCTCAGGGTTGAGCTTGGCGTCGACAACCGCTTCCCACTCGGACAGGTCTGCACCGCCGCACTGCAAGCCGAAACGCTCGACCACAAAATCATCCAGGCCTTGCGAATGCAGGATGCCCGGGATCTTGTAGATGGTGTCGGCGTCTTCCAGGGCAATCACCGCACGTTCTTCAACGTTGGTGAACTGCGCAATCTTGCGGCGCGAGGAAATGTCGATCGGGTGATCGGAGCGGCATACCAGCACATCCGGCTGCAGGCCGATGGAACGCAGTTCCTTGACCGAGTGCTGGGTAGGCTTGGTTTTGGTTTCGCCGGCAGTGGCGATGTACGGCACCAATGTCAGGTGCATCAGCATCGCGCGCTTGGCGCCGACTTCGAAACGCAACTGGCGGATGGCCTCGAGGAACGGTTGGGACTCGATGTCACCCACGGTGCCACCGATCTCGACCATGGCCACGTCGGCATCGCCTGCACCCTTGATGATACGGCGCTTGATTTCGTCGGTGATGTGCGGGATCACCTGGATGGTTGCACCCAGGTAGTCACCACGGCGCTCTTTGCGCAACACGTGCTCGTAGACACGGCCGGTGGTGAAGTTGTTGTTCTGGGTCATGGTCGTGCGGATGAACCGCTCGTAGTGGCCCAGGTCCAGGTCGGTCTCGGCGCCGTCGTGGGTGACGAACACTTCACCGTGCTGGAACGGGCTCATGGTGCCCGGGTCGACGTTGATGTACGGGTCCAGCTTGAGCATGGTGACCTTAAGTCCCCGCGCCTCCAGGATGGCCGCCAATGAAGCGGAGGCAATGCCTTTCCCCAATGAAGAAACAACACCGCCCGTGACGAATATGTAGCGCGTCATGAAAAACCCTAGAAGTCTGCGTTAAAGCGGTCCGAGCCGCCGGGGAAAGCGAAGGAAGGCCGAAGCCCCCGATCACCTGCATTAATCACAGTGCACCTTTCAAAAAAACCGCCGCGTTGTGACAGACCAGCAATGAAACACCGGTACGTTGATCGCTACACATTTTTTGGAATCGCCCAGCAAAGACTGCTTGGTAATCGGCAACGACTGCGATTCAGGCGAATCCACAGAAGTTGTATCAAGAAGGGAGCGTAGTCTACCGGAAAGGCGCTATCAGCTCAAACCTTGATCGCAGGTCTGTGGCAACCAATCCAATTGCACCTCACCCATCGACCGGGCCCATGCCCCCGCAACGCTTGGCACAGCCAGCAATTGCTCGCCCCGATAGACCAGCGGCAATCTGCCACGGACGAAGCCCGGCATGCCGCTTTCATTCAGCAGACGCTTGAGATCGCGCCGGCCTCGGCCCGGTACGTCGATGATTTCGCCACCCTGGCGATAACTCACCTGCAGCGGGCCTTCGGGAGCCTTGCCGATAAATCTCAGTTGGCCATTACCCGATAACTCTAGTGGATTTTGCGGATCGGGCCAGCTCACCGATGCGTCGGAAAACTCCGACCATGTTGTGGGCAACCACCAGATGCGTTCACCGCTACGCTGCATTTGGCCGTCGGCCAGGCGCCACAGAGGCTGTGCGTCACGCTTGGCATCGCGCAGGGCATGCCAACCGGCCCAGTGATCGCTGTCGGGTAAACGGGTCAGTGGCATGAGCCAATGCCGCAGGGCGTTACGCTGGCGGGCATCGGACAATTCACGCAATGGTTCAAGCGCCAGGGACTGCAGAGGCAACCAGGGAAACGCAGAAGGCTGATCGGCGCGCTGCAGGTCCATCAGCGCCAATTCGTCGAGCAGCCCCTGAGCCTCAGCCATGTGTTCAGCCGTGCGAGCCAGGTGGGTGATCGCCTGGGGCCAGCGCTCCGTCACGGCAGGGAGTACACGGTGACGCAAGTAATTGCGGGAAAACCGGGAATCAACGTTGGAGGGGTCTTCGATCCACTGCAACTGATGCTGATGGGCGTAGGCTTCCAGCTCGCTACGGGTGCACGCCAGCAACGGCCGCACCAAGCGGCCTTGGGCCAACGGGCGATGCTCAGGCATAGCCGCCAACCCTCGCACACCGGCGCCACGCAGCAGGCGAAACAGCAGGGTTTCGGCTTGATCGTCGCGATGCTGGCCAGTGAAAAGCACCTCCCCTGCCTCCATGACTTGCATGAACGCTTGGTAGCGCGCCTCGCGGGCCGCGCGTTCAAGGCTCGCACCCTGACTGACCTGCACGCGCATGACGCACAAAGGTACGCCCAGGCTGTCGCAGACTGATTGGCAATGAGAGGGCCAAGCATCGGCAGCAGCTTGCAGGCCATGGTGGACATGGACGGCGCTGACAGGAGGCAGATTTTCAATTTTGGTCAATGAGGCCAGGAGGTGCAGCAGGACGGTGGAGTCGAGACCGCCGGAGAACGCGATATGCCAGGCCGGGGCGTTGCGCCAGGGGGCCAGGGTGTGCAGGAGTGTGGCCGGCAGGGTTGGTTTCATCACACGTCACCGCCGCAAAGCTTGAATACGTTCGTCAGCATACACAAAGCAAATGTGGGAGCCGGGCTTGCCCGCGATGCAGGCACCTCGGTGTATCAGTGATACCAAGGTGATGCTATCGCAGGCAAGCCAGCTCCCACACAAGCCGGCTACCACATTGAGTACAGCGTCGGCTTAAAGGCCGTAGCTCATCAGGCGCTCATAACGACGAGCCAGCAGCGCTTCGTTATCCAGCTTCTTGAGCATCGCCAGTTGCGACCCCAACTCGGCACGGATGGTCGCAGCAGCGGCAGCCGGATCACGGTGAGCGCCGCCCAGTGGCTCGGCGATAACCTTGTCGACGATACCCAGGCCTTTGAGGCGATCGGCGGTGATGCCCATGGCTTCGGCAGCGTCCGGCGCCTTTTCGGCGGTTTTCCACAGGATCGAGGCACAACCTTCCGGCGAGATCACCGCGTAGGTCGAGTACTGCAACATGTTCAGTTGGTCGCAGACACCAATGGCCAGGGCACCGCCGGAACCACCTTCACCAATCACAGTGGCGATGATCGGGGTTTTCAGGCGCGCCATGACGCGCAGGTTCCAGGCAATCGCTTCGCTCTGGTTGCGCTCTTCGGCGTCGATACCCGGGTAGGCACCCGGCGTGTCGATGAAGGTCAGGATAGGCATCTTGAAGCGCTCGGCCATTTCCATCAGGCGGCACGCCTTGCGATAGCCTTCCGGGCGCGGCATGCCGAAGTTGCGGCGTACTTTCTCGCGCACTTCACGGCCTTTCTGATGACCGATCACCATCACCGGCTGGTCGTCCAGGCGAGCGATACCGCCCACAATGGCCGCGTCGTCGGAGAAGTGACGGTCGCCGTGCAACTCGTCGAACTCGGTGAAGATGTGTTCGATGTAGTCCAGGGTGTAGGGACGGCGCGGGTGGCGAGCCAGGCGCGCGATCTGCCAGCTGGTCAGCTTGCCGAAGATGTCTTCGGTGAGCGTGCTGCTCTTGTCTTGCAGGCGAGCGATTTCATCACCGATGTTCAGCGAATTGTCATTGCCGACCAGGCGCAGCTCTTCGATCTTGGCTTGCAGGTCAGCGATCGGCTGTTCGAAATCAAGAAAATTCGGGTTCATAAGCGTCCGTCTTGGGTCGACGGCCAGGGAGTGCCTGGCCAGCCGGTTGTCTATTCGCGCCCTACCTTAAGGGAGAGGCGCGTTTAGGTCGAGATTAAATGTTTAGTCGAGATCAGATCTATCTGACCGTCAACGGTATTGGAGGAAGACGTTGTCTCGCCCGAACTGGTCACGCAAAGCTTGAATCAAGCCATCAGCGGGATCAATTCGCCACGTCTCACCAAACTGCAACATGGCCTTGGCATCGCTGCCGGTGTACTCCATGGTCACCGGGCATGCGCCACGATGGCGTTTTAGCAGGTCACCCAACCAGCGTAGCTGATCGCCTTTAAGCGCTTCGGTTTTGACCTTCAGGCGCAGGCTTTCGGCCAGGTTGGTGCGGGCGTCTTCCATGCTCATCACGCGCTTGATGCGCAGGCGCAGGCCACCGGAGAAGTCATCATTGCTGACCTCCCCTTCCACCACCACCATGGCGTCGGTCTGCAACAGCGATTGGGCGGAGTGAAACGCGTCGGCAAACAATGACGCTTCGATGCGGCCCGAGCGGTCATCGAGGGTGATGAAGCCCATCTTGTCGCCCTTCTTATTTTTCATCACCCGCAGGGCGATGATCATACCGGCGACGGTCTGGGTATCCCGCGCCGGTTTGAGGTCGATGATGCGCTGACGGGCAAAACGGCGGATTTCGCCTTCGTACTCGTCAATCGGGTGACCGGTGAGGTACAGGCCCAAGGTGTCTTTTTCACCCTTGAGGCGTTCCTTCAGAGTCAGCTCCTTGGCCTTGCGGTGATTCGCGTAGACATCCGCATCCTCTTCGACGAACAGCCCGCCAAACAGGTCGGCGTGGCCGCTGTCATGGGTACGAGCGGTCTGCTCGGCGGCCTTGATCGCCTCTTCCATGGCGGTCAGCAGCACCGCCCGGTTACGATCGATATTGGCCTGGTAAGCCTTGGGCTCATCATGAAAATACGGGCCAAGACGGTCGAGTGCGCCGCTGCGGATCAGGCCATCGAGGGTACGTTTGTTGATGCGCTTGAGATCCACCCGCGCGCAGAAATCGAACAGGTCCTTGAACGGCCCGTCCTGACGCGCTTCGGTGATGGCCTCCACCGGACCTTCGCCCACGCCTTTGATCGCGCCGAGGCCATAGATGATGCGGCCTTCGTCGTTCACCGTGAACTTGAACTCCGAAGCGTTCACGTCCGGCGCGTCGAGGCGCAGCTTCATGGTGCGCACTTCCTCGATCAAGGTCACGACCTTGTCGGTGTTGTGCATATCCGCCGAGAGTACCGCCGCCATGAACGGTGCCGGGTAGTGGGCTTTCAACCAGGCGGTCTGGTACGACACCAGGCCATAGGCGGCGGAGTGGGATTTGTTGAAGCCATAACCGGCGAATTTTTCTACCAGGTCGAAGATGTTACCGGCCAGGTCGGCATCGATGTTGTTGGTGGCGCAACCTTCAATGAAACCGCCGCGCTGCTTGGCCATTTCCTCGGGCTTTTTCTTACCCATGGCGCGACGCAGCATGTCCGCACCGCCGAGGGTGTAGCCGGCCATCACCTGGGCGATCTGCATCACCTGTTCCTGGTACAGGATGATGCCGTAGGTCGGCGCCAGTACGGGCTTGAGGCCCTCGTACTGGTAGTCGGAGTGCGGGTAAGCCAGCTCGGCGCGGCCGTGTTTACGGTTGATGAAGTCATCCACCATGCCCGATTGCAGCGGGCCCGGACGGAACAGGGCCACCAGTGCGATCAAGTCTTCCAGGCAGTCGGGCTTGAGCTTTTTGATCAGCTCCTTCATGCCCCGGGATTCAAGCTGGAACACCGCCGTGGTTTCGGCTTTTTGCAGCAGGCTATAGGTCGGTTTGTCGTCCAGCGGGATAAACGCGATATCCAGCGGTTCTTCGCCGACCTTGGCACGGTCGCGGTTGATGGTCTTGAGTGCCCAGTCGATGATCGTCAGGGTCCGCAGGCCGAGGAAGTCGAACTTCACCAGGCCGGCGGCCTCCACGTCGTCCTTGTCGAACTGGGTGACCAGGCCGTCGCCTTCTTCATCGCAATAGATCGGCGAAAAGTCGGTGAGCTTGGTCGGCGCAATAACCACGCCACCAGCGTGTTTACCGACGTTACGCACCACGCCTTCGAGCTTGCGCGCCATGTCCCAGATTTCGGCGGCTTCTTCATCGACCTTGATGAAGTCGCGCAGGATTTCTTCCTGCTCGTAGGCTTTTTCCAGGGTCATGCCGACTTCGAACGGGATCATCTTCGACAGGCGGTCCGCCAAACCGTAGGACTTGCCCTGCACCCGCGCCACGTCGCGAATTACCGCTTTGGCGGCCATGGAACCGAAGGTGATGATCTGACTTACTGCGTTGCGGCCGTATTTCTCGGCCACGTATTCAATGACGCGGTCACGACCATCCATGCAGAAGTCGACGTCGAAGTCGGGCATGGATACCCGTTCCGGGTTCAGGAACCGTTCGAACAGCAGGTCATATTCAAGCGGGTCAAGGTCGGTGATCTTCTGTACGTAGGCCACCAGCGAGCCAGCACCTGACCCCCGGCCCGGACCTACCGGCACGCCGTTGTTTTTCGCCCACTGGATAAAATCCATTACGATCAGGAAGTAACCGGGGAATCCCATCTGGATAATGATATCCAGCTCGAAATTCAACCGATCGACATACACCTGGCGCTTGGCTTCGTAGTCCTCGGTGGTGTCCTTGGGCAGCAGAACACTAAGGCGTTCTTCCAGACCATCGAACGACACTTTGCGGAAATACTCATCGATGGTCATGCCATCGGGTATCGGGAAGTTGGGCAAAAAGTGCTTGCCCAGCTTCACTTCAATATTGCAGCGCTTGGCGATCTCGACGGAGTTTTCCAGGGCCTCGGGCAAGTCGCTGAACAGCTCCGCCATTTCCTCGGCGCTTTTGAGGTACTGCTCTTCGCTGTAGTTCTTCGAGCGGCGCGGGTCGTCCAGGGCCCGGCCTTCGCCGATGCACACGCGGGTTTCGTGGGCTTCGAAATCTTCTTTCTTGATAAAGCGCACATCATTGGTCGCCACCAGCGGCGCACCCAGCTTATCGGCCAGGGCTACGGCAGCGTGCAGATGCTCTTCATCGTTGGGGCGGTTGGTGCGCTGGACTTCCAGGTAGAACCGGCCTGGGAACACCTGCATCCACTCACGCGCCAGCACTTCGGCTTCCTGAGGGTTGCCGCCCAGCAGCGCGATACCGATTTCGCCCTCTTTGGCGGCCGAGAGCATGATCAGGCCTTCGCTGGCTTCGGCCACCCACTCGCGCTCGATGATGATCGAGCCGTTGCGCTGACCATCGATAAAGCCACGGGAGATCAGTTCGGTGAGGTTGCGATAACCCACGCCGTTCATCGCCAGCAGGCTGATGCGGCTCAGGGGGTTATCCGGGTCTTTGTTGGACAGCCACAGATCGGCGCCGCAGATCGGCTTGATGCCGGCGCCCATGGCGTTCTTGTAGAACTTGACCAGGGAACACATGTTGTTCTGGTCGGTAACCGCAACCGCAGGCATGTTCATGCCCACCAGGGTTTTGACCAGCGGTTTGATCCGTACCAGGCCGTCGACCAGGGAGTACTCAGTGTGCAGGCGTAGATGAACGAATGAAGCCGGCATAGTGATCCTGTCTTGATACATGAAAACAACAAGGCCCGGATTGTACCGGGCCTGGGTAAAAACATCAGCCTTGCTGCTAAACCTCGATCAGGCTTTCACGGGCCTCATAAGCCTGGCGCACCGGGGCAAACGAGCGGCGATGGATCGGGGTGGGGCCGAGCCGAGCCAGAGCTTCCAGATGAACGGGGGTCGGGTAGCCTTTATGGCCTCCAATGCCGTAGCCGGGATAGATCAATTCGAACGCGGCCATTTCACGGTCGCGGCTGACCTTGGCCAGGATCGAGGCAGCCGCAATGGCCGGAACCTTGCTATCGCCCTTGACCACCGATTCGGACGGCATTGTCAGTTTAGGGCAGCGGTTACCGTCGATCATCGCCATTTTCGGGGTGATGTGCAGCCCTTCCACAGCACGCTGCATCGCCAGCATGGTGGCGTGCAGGATATTCAGCTCGTCGATTTCTTCGACTTCAGCCCGGGCGATATGCCAGCTCAGGGCTTTTTCACAGATTTCGTCATAGAGTTTTTCGCGACGGGCTTCGGTGAGCTTCTTCGAATCGTTGAGCCCCAGGATCGGGCGGTTCGGATCAAGGATCACCGCCGCCGTAACCACTGCGCCACAGAGCGGACCGCGCCCGACTTCGTCAACACCCGCCACCAGTTCGTGGGCCTGGGCAACGAGGCTGAAATCCAGGCCCATTTGCATGGTCATAAGGCTTCCTGTTTATGGCCGATCAAGGTCAACACGGCGTCGGCCGCCTGGTTCGAGGCATCACGGCGTAACGTGCGGTGAATATCGTCGAAACCACGGGTCTGCTCTTCGCCGCCGTCGATCAAGGGTAGTAGGGTTTGCGCAAGCGCGTCGGGCGTTGCATCGTCCTGCAACAACTCCGGCACCAGCAGGCGCTGGGCCAACAGGTTGGGCAAGGAAATGTAAGGGCTCTTGACCATGCGCTTGAGAATCCAGAAGGTCAGTGGCGCCAGGCGATAGGCCACGACCATCGGCCGCTTGTACAGCAAGGCCTCAAGCGTGGCGGTGCCCGAGGCGATCAACACCGCATCGCAGGCTGCCAGGGCCAGGTGGGACTGGCCATCGAGCAGCGTCAACGGCAGGCTGCGACCTTCCAGCAGGGTTTCGATCTGGGCACGGCGTTGTGGGCTGGCACAGGGCAGTACAAAGCGGATCCCCGGCTTTTGCGCCTGGAGACGTTCGGCGGCATCAAAAAACAGCGCTCCCAAACGTCCTACCTCGCCGCCACGGCTCCCTGGCATCAACGCAACCAAGGGGCCATCGCGCAAGCCCAGCTCGGCACGCGCAGCCGCACGATCAGCTTGCAAGGGAATGGCGTCAGCCAGGGTGTGGCCGACAAACCGCACCGGCACGCCCTTCTCTTCGTAGAACCGGGCTTCGAATGGCAGCAAGGTCAGCATCAGGTCGCAACCTTCGCGGATTTTCAACACACGCTTCTGGCGCCACGCCCACACGGATGGGCTGACGTAGTGCACGGTCTTGATCCCGGCCTGGCGCAACTTGAGTTCGATATTGAGCGTGAAATCCGGCGCATCGATGCCGATAAAGACGTCAGGCTTTTCTTCGATCAGTGTCTTGATCAACAGCTTGCGGCGAGCCAGCAGCTCACGCAGGCGCCCCAAGACTTCCACCAGCCCCATGACCGACAGGCGCTCCATGGGGAAGTAGGAGGTCAGGCCTTCGGCCTGCATCAACGGGCCACCGACCCCGATAAATTCCACCGCCGGATGCTGGGCCTTGAGCGCCCGCATCAAGCCGGCACCCAGGATATCGCCGGAAGCTTCACCGGCCACGAGCGCAATACGCAGAGTGGCCATGATCAGCGAGTGATGCCGCGAGTCGAGGTCTGGATGGAGTCACGGAACACCGCGACTTCCGAGAACTGCGTGGCAGGCTCGGCCAACTCGGCCAAGGCCTGTTCCACGGTCAACCCTTGGCGGTAAACCGTCTTGTAGGCACGGCGCAGGGCGTGGATGGCGTCTTCGCTGAAACCGCGACGACGCATGCCCTCGAAGTTCATGCTACGGGCTTCGGCAGGGTTGCCGAACACCGTCACGAACGCCGGGACATCCTTGCCGATGGCGGTGCCCATGCCGGAAAAGCTGTGGGCGCCGATGTGGCAGTATTGATGCACCAGGGTAAAACCGGAGAGGATCGCCCAGTCATCAACGTGCACATGGCCTGCCAACGCAGTGTTGTTGACCAGAATACAATGGTTGCCGATCACGCTGTCATGGCCGATGTGCGCATAGGCCATGACCAGGTTGTGATCACCCAAGGTGGTTTCGGCGCGATCCTGCACGGTGCCGCGGTGAATGGTGACGCCTTCACGAATGATGTTGTGGTCACCGATGACCAGGCGTGTTTCTTCACCCTTGTACTTCATGTCCGGGGTGTCTTCGCCTACCGAGGAAAACTGGTAGATACGATTGTGTTTGCCAATTCGGGTGGGACCCTTGAGGATCACGTGCGGCCCGATGACAGTCCCCTCGCCGATTTCCACACCTGCGCCGACGATCGACCAAGGGCCGACCTCAACGTCGGCGGCCAGTACGGCCGACGGATCGATGATTGCGCGAGGGTCAATCAAACTCATAGTTTGCGTTCCGCACAGATGATCTCGGCAGAGCACACCGGCTTGCCATCTACCGAGGCCTGGCATTCAAACTTCCAGATCTGGCGTTTGCAACTGATGAACTTGGCTTCCAGGATCAACTGGTCACCCGGGGTGACCGGGTTGCGAAAACGCAGTTTGTCGGAACCCACGAAATAGTAAAGCGTGCCGTCGGCAGGCTTGAGGTCGAGCATTTTGAAACCAAGGATACCGGCAGCCTGGGCCATGGCTTCGATGATCAACACACCTGGCATGATTGGATGCGCAGGAAAGTGACCATTGAAGAATGGTTCGTTGATGCTGACATTCTTGTAGGCACGAATGCGCTTTTCCTCGACGTTGAGGTCCACTACGCGGTCCACCAGCAGGAACGGGTAACGGTGAGGCAGGTATTCGCGAATCTCGTTGATGTCCATCATTTCGGGGGGAAGCCTGTAATAAAGATTGGGGGCGGGCGCACCAGGCGCACGCCCCGCTAGCAAATCAAGGAGGCCGTCTAGCGGCCGCGCACACTTGATATGGAAATGGTATCAGCCTTCTGATGAAGCATTACCGCCAGGGGTCACGTCCCCGACACGCTTTTCAAGCTGTTTGATACGTCGTGCCATGTCGTCGATCTTCCTCAAACGCGCGGCACTCTTGCGCCATTCGGCCGCAGGTTGCATCGCGGTACCGGATGAATAGGCCCCTGGCTCTGTGATCGAGTGGGTCACCATGGTCATGCCGGTGATGAAGACGTTGTCGCAAATGTCGATATGCCCCACCAGCCCTACGCCACCGGCGAGCATGCAATGCTTGCCGATCTTGGTGCTGCCGGAAATACCCACGCAGGCGGCCATGGCGGTGTGATCGCCAATCTGTACGTTGTGAGCGATCTGGATCTGGTTGTCGAGCTTCACACCGTTACCGATCACGGTATCGGCCAAGGCCCCGCGATCCACAGCAGTGTTCACACCGATCTCCACATCGTCGCCGATCAGTACGCCACCGACCTGGGCAATCTTGTGCCAGACACCTTTGGAGTTGGCAAAGCCAAAGCCTTCGCCGCCGATAACAGCACCGGACTGTATGACCACACGTTGACCAATACGCACATCGTGGTAGAGCGTCACGCGGGGGGCTAGCCAACCATCGGCACCAATTTCACAGCGTGCACCGATAAAGCAGTGGGCACCCACGGTGACACCAGCACCAATACGCGCCCCGCTCTCGATCACGGCAAACGCACCGATGCTGGCGGCAGGGTCAACCTGGGCATCCTCGGCGATCACGGCAGACGGGTGAATACCGCCAGCCGCCTTCGGCTTGGGATCGAACAGGTGCGACGCCTTGGCGTACGACAGGTACGGGTCGGCCACCACCAGCGCATCCCCGGTAAACCCTTCGGCGTCAGGGGCCTTCAGCAACACGGCTGCGGCCTGGCAGTCGACCAGGTATTTACGGTATTGGGGATTTGCGAGGAAGCTCAACTGAGCTGGGCCAGCCTCCTGCAAGGTGGCTAGCCCAGTGATTTCTTTCTCCTTGGAGCCACGTAAGGTGGCCCCCAGGAACTCGGCCAACTCGCCGAGTTTGATAGTCGCTGTCATGGTTTACTTCAGCTGGTTCATGCGCTCGATCACCTGGCGGGTGATGTCGTATTGAGGCTTGACGTCGATCACGGCGCCACGCTCGAACACCAGGTCAAAGGCACCCTTCTTGATGACTTCTTCCACAGCGCTGTCCAATTTAGGCTTGAGCTGCTTGAGCATTTCGCGGTCGGCCACAGCCTTGGCTTCGTTCAGCTCCTTGGATTGGAACTGATAGTCACGGGCCTTTTGCTTGAATTCAAGCTCCAGACGCTCGCGCTCGCCTTGCTGCATTTTGTCGCCACCGGCTACCAGGCGGTCCTGGATACCCTTGGCGCTGCTTTCCAGCGTCTTGAGTTTGGTCAGTTGCGGACCGAATTTCTTCTCGGCATCCACGGCATATCGCTTGGCCGCATCGGATTCCAGCAGGGCCATCTGATAGTTCAGGACCGCGATTTTCATTTCGGCGAAGGCCGGGGTGGTGACCAGCACAGTGGCCAGCAAGACCAATTGAGTCAACTTACGCACGATGTACTCCTACAGAATCCGTTGTCGTTATCTTAGGTCAGACGCTTAGAACGTCTGGCCGAGGGAGAATTGGAAAATCTGGGTTTCAGCGTTATCCGGTTTCTTGATCGGCATGGCCAGAGCAAAGCTCAACGGGCCCAGCGCAGTCACCCAGGTCACACCCACGCCCACGGAGCTCGCCAGGTTGCTGAGGCTTACGTCGTTGCACTGAGTGTTGGACTTCAAGCCACTTGGGTTCTTGATCTGTTCGCACTTGGAGTCGAACACGTTACCCACGTCCCAGAAGACCGAAGTACGCAGGGAACGCTGGTCCTTGACGAACGGCAGCGGGAACAGAATCTCCGCACCACCCTGGATCAACACGTTACCACCGAATGGCAGCGGGTCGTTGTCCGAGTCAGCGACAGTGCCCTGGTTACCAGTCCGGTCAACACCGCGGCTTGGCGTACCACGCGGACCCAAGGTGCTGTCCTTGAAACCACGTACCGAATTGAAACCACCTGCATAGTAGTTTTCATAGAACGGCAAGCCATCGGTCGAACCATAGCCGTCACCATAGCCCAGCTCTGTGTGCAGGCGCATGGTGTAGTTATCGCTCAACGGCTGGAACAACTGGCCGCGGTAGTCGAGCTTGAAGAACGACAGGTCGCTGCCCGGCGTGGTGACTTCCGCAGTCAGGCTCTGGGAGTGGCCGCGGGTTGCCAGTACGCCTTTGTTCAGGGTCGACTCGGACCAACCGGCAGACGCCTTGAAGTTCAGGAACTTGTCGCCTTCACGACGGGTGAAATCGAAGATTTCGTCCACGGTGTACACACCGGTCTTGATCTCATCCTGCTGGGCGGTAAGGCCAAAGGTCAGGCGCGAGGTTTCGCTGATCGGGTAACCCACGTTGACACCAGCACCCAGGCTGTCGATCGCATAGCTTGCAACGTCAACATCGAGGTCTTTGTAGTCGGTGGTGCGGTAGAAGGCGTTGTAGCCCAGGCTCACACCGTCTGCAGTCCAGTAGGGGTCGGTGTAGCCGAAGTTGTATCGGCTCTGGTATTCGCTGCGGGTCAGGCCGATGGACACACGGTTACCGGTACCCAGGAAGTTGTTCTGCGTGATGGAACCACCCAGGATCAAACCGGCGCTCTGGGCGAAACCGACACTGGCAGTGATCGAACCCGAGGCTTGTTCTTCAACGGCGTAGTTCACGTCAACCTGGTCATCCACACCCGGTACGGCCGGGGTTTCGACGTTGACTTCCTTGAAGAAGCCCAGGCGCTCAAGACGGGTCTTGGATTGGTCGATCAGGTAGGTCGAAGCCCAGCCACCTTCCATCTGACGCATTTCACGACGCAGCACTTCGTCCGCAGACTTGGTGTTGCCTCGGAAGTTGATGCGGTTGACGTAGGCACGCTTGCCCGGATCGACGACGAAGGTGATGTCCACGGTGTGGTCTTCATCATTCGGGGTCGGCACGCCGTTGACGTTGGCGAAGGTATAGCCTTCGTTACCCAGGCGGCGGGTGATCAGCTCAGAGGTAGTGGTCATCAGCTTGCGCGAGAACACCTGGTCCTTCTGCACCAGCAACAGGGACTTGACCTGGTCTTCAGGCACTTTCAGGTCACCGCTGAGCTTGACGTCACGAACCTTGTACTTCTCACCTTCGTTGACGTTGACGGTAATGTAGACATGCTTCTTGTCCGGGGTGATGGACACCTGGGTCGAAGCGATGTCCATGTTGATGTAGCCACGGTCCAGGTAGTAAGAGCGCAGGCGCTCCAGGTCACCGGAGAGTTTTTCACGGGCGTACTTGTCATCGTTCTTGAAGAACGACAACCAGTTGGTGGTCTTGAGTTCGAACAGGTCGACCAGGTCTTCATCAGGGAACTTGGTGTTGCCCACGACGTTGATGTGCTGGATGGCGGCCACGGTGCCTTCGTTGATGTTGACCTTCAGGCCCACACGGTTACGAGGCTGGGGGATCACTTCGGTTTCCACGGTCGCGGAGTAGCGGCCCTGGGCGACGTACTGGCGTTGCAACTCGTTACGCACACCCTCAAGGGTTGCGCGCTGGAAGATCTCGCCCTCGGCCAGGCCCGATTGCTTCAGGCCCTTCATCAGGTCTTCAGTGGAGATGGCCTTGTTACCTTCGATCGCGATACTCGCGACGGAAGGTCGCTCGACGACCGTGATGACTAGGACGTTACCTTCGCGACCCAGTTGGATATCTTGAAAGAACCCGGTTTTGAACAGCGCACGAGTGGATTCCACCAGGCGACGATCATCCGCCTGTTCCCCGACGTTCAACGGCAAGGCACCAAAGACGCTACCCGCGGAAACCCGCTGGAGGCCGTTGACGCGAATATCGGAGATGGTGAAGGACTCGGCGTGAACTTCGGCGATCATCAATACGGTGAGAACCGCAGTTAGCAGCAGACGTTTCATGAAGTCCTTTCTTATTCCAACTGGCAATAAACAAACTGCCGCAAAATGCGGCAGATTCGCAATTCAGCGAAGCGTTACAGACGTCCCAGATCGTTGACCAGGGCTAACAACATCACCCCGACCACCAAACTGATACCAATCTGTATCCCCCAACCCTGCACCCGATCCGACAAGGGGCGACCACGCACCCACTCGACCAGATAAAACAGCAGATGCCCCCCATCCAATACTGGAATGGGCAGCAAATTCAGAACCCCAAGGCTAATACTCAGATAAGCCAGGAAATTCAGGAAATCCGCGACACCCGACTGGGCAGAAGCGCCCGCCACTTTAGCAATGGTTATCGGTCCACTCAAGTTTTTTACCGAGAGCTCACCGAACAACATTTTCTTGAGGGATTCGAGGGTCAGCACGCTCATGGTCCAGGTGCGTTTCGCACCCTCGCCAATCGCGGCCAAAGGCCCGAAACTGACCTCTCGCACCATCGATGGCGGCCATTCGACACCTTTGACCCCGGCACCCAGGTATCCCCCGGCCGCCTTGGCTTCCCCTCGCACCGACAAGGTCACGGGGACGTCGATTTGAGCACCCTCGCGCTCAACTTTCAGCACAATTTTGGTATCAGGACGCACACGCACAAGGTCGACCACCTGCTGCCAGTCACCCAGCGCCTGACCATCAAGGGCCAACAGGCGATCACCGGTTTTCAGGCCAGCAGCCTGGGCCGGCCCCTTTGGATCGAGTTCGGCCAGCACCGGCGGCAAGGCCGGACGCCAAGGGCGGATCCCCAGGGATTTGATCGGATCGGGCTCATCGGCGCCCTTGAGCCAATGGTCCAGCGCCAATGCCCGCGGGGTTTCGGCGCTGGAGTCCTGATCACGCACCACCACATTGACGGTGCCGCTTTCACCCAGGCGACGCACCAACTGCAAATTGACCGCGCCCCACCCTGTGGTGGGTTCGCCATCAATCGATACAATTTCCTGCCCTGCCGTCAGGCCCGCCTTGGCCGCGATGCTGTCGGCTTCGACCGCGCCAATGACCGGGCGCACCTGCTGGCTGCCCAGCATGGCCAAAACCCAGAAGAACACCATCGCCAACAGGAAGTTGGCAATCGGCCCCGCCGCGACAATCGCGATACGCTGACGAACGGTCTTGCGATTGAAGGATTGGTCCAGTTGGTCTGCAGGCACTTCGCCTTCGCGCTCATCGAGCATCTTGACGTAGCCGCCCAACGGGATAGCAGCAATGACAAACTCAGTGCCGCGGCGATCATGCCAGCGCAACAACGGCATGCCGAAACCGACGGAAAAGCGCAATACCTTGACGCCGCAACGACGCGCCACCCAGAAGTGGCCGAATTCGTGGAAGGTCACCAACACACCCAGAGCAACCAGGGTGCCGACAATCATGTAGAGCGCACTCATCTAATTTCTCCGCATTTCAATCCAATGCCTGAAGACTCAAACCTGCCCACGGCCTAACCCGCATTGCGATCCAACCATTGCCCAGCCAGGGCTCGGGCCTTGGTGTCAGCCTCGAACACCGCCTCCAGGTCATTCACTGCCACTACCGGCTCACGCGCCAGGACGTCCTCGATGATACTCGCGATCTGCGGAAAGCGGATGCGCCGTTCAAGAAACGCCGCCACGGCCACTTCGTTGGCCGCGTTAAGCATCGCCGGGGCACTGTTACCCGCCTCGGCCGCTTGCCGCGCCAGGCGCAAACAAGGGAAACGCTGCTCGTCTGGAGCTTCGAAGTCCAGGCGCGCAATTGCAAACAGGTCCAACGGTGCTACGCCGGAATCAATCCGCTCAGGCCACGCCAAGGCGTTGGCGATCGGTGTGCGCATGTCCGGGTTACCCAACTGCGCCAACACCGAGCCATCCACGTAATCGACCAGGGAATGGATCACACTTTGTGGATGAATGACCACCTCAACCTGGTCAGGCCGCGCATCGAACAGCCAGCATGCCTCGATCAACTCCAGGCCCTTGTTCATCATGCTCGCCGAATCCACGGAGATTTTGCGCCCCATGGACCAGTTCGGGTGAGCGCATGCCTGATCGGGAGACACATGGTCCAGCTCGGCCGACGGAGTCTGGCGGAATGGGCCACCCGATGCCGTCAGCAAAATCCGGCGCACGCCGACCTGGCTCAAGCCGCGGGCAAAATCACCGGGCATGCACTGGAAGATGGCGTTGTGCTCGCTGTCCAGAGGCAGCAGCACCGCGCCGCTCTTACGCACCGCTTGCATAAAGAGTGCGCCGGACATGACCAAGGCTTCTTTGTTGGCCAGCAGGATTTTCTTGCCAGCATCGACTGCCGCCAAGGTCGGGCGCAAACCGGCTGCACCGACAATCGCCGCCACGACGGTATCCACGTCCGCATCGGCCGAGACCTGGCACAACCCTGCCTCGCCGACCAATACCTGAGTAGCCAGCCCGGCAGCCCGCAGATCCTCTTGCAGATTACGAGCCGCAGCCGCCTCAGGCACCACGGCAAAGCGCGGCGAGTGACGCACGCACAAGGCCAGCAACTCGCGCAAACGCGTGAAGCCGGTCAGGGCGAAAACTTGATAGCGATCGGGGTGACGCGCTATGACATCAAGGGTACTGAGCCCGACCGAGCCGGTCGCGCCCAGCACCGTAACCTGCTGCAGGCGGCTCACGAAGCGATCATCCACAACAGCACGGCAAAAATAGGCAGCGCAGCGGTGAGACTGTCGATACGGTCAAGCACACCGCCATGGCCTGGCAGCAGGTTACTGCTGTCCTTGATGCCCGCCTGGCGTTTGAACATGCTCTCGGTAAGGTCGCC
Source organism: Pseudomonas sp. NFR02 (assembly GCF_900119375.1). Lineage (NCBI taxonomy): Bacteria > Pseudomonadati > Pseudomonadota > Gammaproteobacteria > Pseudomonadales > Pseudomonadaceae > Pseudomonas > Pseudomonas sp. NFR02. Next base: position 643,362 of record NZ_FPJJ01000002.1, on the reverse strand, counting down.
CACCACCGAGATGAAGACGACAATAGCCGTCCCCAGCAAGGCCAGAAGCACTTCCTTTACCGACCAGTCACGCACCACACCGACCACCAAGGTGATCAGCAGCGTCAAGGCCAGGCCGCCGTATACGCCTTCCCAGCTCTTGCCGGGGCTTACGGCCGGGGCCAGCTTGCGTTTGCCAAAGGCTCTACCCGAGAAGTAGGCACCAATGTCAGCACCCCATACCAACACCATTACAGCCAGGATCAATTCGTTGCCCAGCGGGTAACGCTTGATTTCCACCAGCCCTTGCCAGGCCGGCAACAGGATCGCCAGGCCGATCACCAGCTTGCAGGCCACGCTGGACCATTGGCCACTGGTGCGTGGATAGGTGAGTACCAGGAACGTCGCCAACGCCCACCACAACACTGCTGCTCCCAGCACCCAGGGCGCGATGTCCGGCAGGATGTACATGAAGAACAACAACAGCGCGACCACGGCGGCGTAGGCCACACGCGGCAACTGGTTGACGAAACCTGCCAGGCGCGCCCATTCCCACGCCCCAAGGGTCACGACCAAGCCGATGAACAGCGCAAAGCCGGAACCGTCGAGCAGGAAAAAACCGCACAAGGCAATCGGCAGCAGGATCAGCGCCGTGATGATTCGTTGTTTAAGCATTTAAACCCGGGCTCCAGCTTCGATCTGCTCGCTCGTTTTACCGAAACGACGCTGACGGGAAGCGAAATCGGCCAGTGCATTACGCATGGCATCGTGTTTGAAGTCCGGCCAGAACAGGTCGGAGAAGTACAGCTCGGTGTAGGCTAGCTGCCACAGCAGGAAATTGCTGATGCGATGCTCGCCACCGGTACGAATGCACAAGTCCGGCAACGGTAGGTCGCCGGTCACCAGGCAGGTTTGCAACAGTTCGGGCGTGATGTCGTCCGGGCGCAGATGGCCGGCCTGCACTTCGCGGGCCAGCCGCTGTGCAGCCTGGGCGATATCCCACTGGCCACCGTAGTTGGCTGCGATCTGCAGTACAAAACGGTTACTGCCGGCAGTGATGGCCTCGGCTTCGCGCATGGCCGTTTGCAGCTCCGGATGGAACCGCGAACGATCACCAATGATGCGCAGACTGATGTTGTTGTCATTGAGGCGCTTGGCCTCACGACGCAAGGCCTTGAAGAACAGGTCCATCAAGGCGCTGACCTCATCGGCGGGCCGCTGCCAGTTCTCACTGGAGAACGCGAACAAGGTCAGCACTTCGACCTTGGCCTCGGCGCACACTTCAATCACCGCCCTTACCGCGTCAACACCCGCTTTATGCCCGGCAACACCCGGCATAAAGCGTTTTTTCGCCCAGCGATTATTCCCATCCATGATGATCGCGACATGGCGCGGCACCACGGAGGGCACAGTCTGCTTGGTCTTTTCCATGAAGGCGTCCTGACCCCTTATACGGCCATCAGGTCCTTTTCTTTTTCTTCGGTCGCCTTGGTAATCTGGGCTTCGGCGTCCTTGGTCAGCTTGTCGATATCAGCGACGGCACGGCGCTCTTCGTCTTCGCTGATTTCCTTATCCTTGACCAGTTTCTTCAGGTCGCCCAGCGCATCGCGGCGGATGTTACGCACGGCAACGCGCGCATCTTCAGCAGCACTGCGCGCCTGCTTGGTGAAGCCCTTTCGGGTTTCTTCGGTCAGGGCTGGCATGGAGATCAGCAGCAACTCGCCCAGGTTGGTCGGGTTGAGGTTCAGGCCGGCACTCTGGATAGCCTTGTCGACAGCCGCGAGCATGTTGCGCTCGAAGGCCACAACTTGCAGGGTGCGCGAATCCTTCACGGTCACGTTGGCTACACCGCTCAGCGGGGTGTCGGAACCGTAGTAAGGCACCATCACGCTGCCCAGGATGCTTGGGTGCGCCTTGCCAGTACGGATCTGGCCAAAGGCATGGCTCAAGGATTCCAGGGATTTCTGCATACGCGCCTGGGCGTCTTTCTTGATTTCGTTGATCATTGTTGGCCTTCCTCGATCAGAGTCCCTTCTGCGCCGCCGTGTACGATATTCAGCAGGGCGCCGGGCTTGTTCATGTTAAATACGCGCAGCGGCATCTTGTGGTCGCGGCACAGGCAGATAGCGGTCAGGTCCATGACACCCAGCTTGCGATCCAGTACTTCATCGTAGGTCAGATGATCGAACTTCTCGGCATGCGGGTCTTTGAATGGGTCTGCAGTGTAAACGCCATCCACCTTGGTCGCTTTCAACACCACGTCGGCATCGATTTCGATAGCACGCAGGCATGCTGCCGAGTCGGTGGTGAAGAACGGGTTACCTGTGCCAGCGGCAAAGATCACCACTTCCTTGGAGTTCAGGTGGCGCATGGCTTTGCGGCGATCATAATGATCGGTCACGCCAACCATTGAAATTGCCGACATCACGATGGCCGAGATATTGGCGCGCTCCAGGGCGTCGCGCATGGCCAGGGCGTTCATCACAGTGGCCAGCATGCCCATGTGGTCGCCGGTAACCCGGTCCATACCGGCAGCACTGAGTGCCGCACCGCGGAACAGGTTGCCACCACCAATCACCAGGCCGACCTGCACACCGATACCGACCAATTGGCCGACTTCCAGCGCCATGCGGTCAAGCACCTTGGGGTCGATCCCGAACTCTTCCGAGCCCATCAGGGCCTCGCCGCTGAGCTTGAGTAGAATGCGTTTATAGCGAGCCTGATAACCACTGCCCTGCTGAGCCATTGCGAATCTCTCCTGCGGCGTATTTTTTAAAAATTCTTGGCGAGCCGTTTACGGCTTGCGTTCACTCTAGCTGGACGCTGTCACAGCGCCATCGGAACACGGCTTTGTAAGCCAGTTCCGAGAGGAAACCAAATAAAATTGGCCTTCCCATTTGAAAAGAGGCTGCGCGCGTGAGCGGGCAGCCTCTTTCGGCGACAGTTTGGAACTGTCTTATTGCTTGGCGGCAGCCAGCTGGGCAGCAACTTCTTCAACGAAGTTGTCGACCGGCTTCTCGATGCCTTCGCCTACTTTGAAGTAAGTGAAGGAAACGATTTCAGCACCGGCTTTCTTGGCCAGTTCGCCAACCTTGATTTCAGGGTTCTTGACGAACGCCTGCTCAACCAGGCTTGCTTCAGCCAGGAACTTGCTGATACGGCCTTTGATCATGTTTTCAACGATGTTCTCTGGCTTGCCGGCGATCTTGTCGGCGTTGAGGCTCAGGAACACAGCTTTTTCACGTTCGATTGCGTCGGCAGACACTTCCGAAGGCAGCAGGAACTCAGGGTTGCTTGCAGCAACGTGCATTGCGATGTCTTTAGCCAGCTCAACGTCGCCGCCTTTCAGAACAACTGCAACACCGATCTTGTTACCGTGCAGGTAACCACCAACCACATCACCCTCAACGCGAACCAGGCGACGGATGTTGACGTTTTCGCCAACCTTGCCGACCAGTACCAGGCGATCAGCTTCTTGAGCTTCGATCAGCGGAGCGGCGTCAGTCATTTTCTCGGCGAACGCTTTTTCAACGCTGGCAGCCACGAATGCCTTGAAGTCGTCCTGCAGAGCCAGGAAGTCGGTCTGGGAGTTCACTTCCAGCAGAACGGCGGACTTGCCGTCTTCTTTCAGAGCGATAGCGCCTTCAGCAGCCACGTTGCCTGCTTTCTTGGCAGCCTTGATGGCGCCGGAAGCACGCATGTCATCAATGGCTTTTTCGATGTCGCCGCCGGCCTTGGTCAAGGCCTTTTTGCAATCCATCATGCCTTCGCCAGTACGCTCACGCAGTTCTTTAACCAACGCTGCAGTAATCTCTGCCATTTCAAAATCCTCTTGGATAGGTTTTCAACCATTCCACCCGATCAAACGGGCGATCAATTCTTCCCGAATCTCCGTTGTAGGCCGCTGCACGTTACAAATAATGTAGCTGCGCTGCCGACAAATGGTTTTCGAGGTGGCAAAAAGGGGGCCAAGCCCCCTTTTTGCTTACTGAGTCAACGCCAGGGCGTCAGTTACTCAGCGGCAGCTACCGGAGCTTCTTCAACGAACTGCTCGGTACCGCCAGCAACGTGGTTGCGGCCACGGATTACAGCGTCAGCCATCGAACCCATGTACAGCTGGATAGCGCGGATTGCGTCATCGTTGCCTGGGATGATGTAGTCAACGCCTTCCGGGCTGCTGTTGGTATCGACTACGCCGATAACCGGGATGCCCAGCTTGTTGGCTTCGGTGATCGCGATGCGCTCGTGATCAACGTCGATCACGAACAGTGCGTCAGGCAGACCGCCCATGTCCTTGATACCACCCAGGGAACGATCGAGCTTTTCCAGATCACGGGAGCGCATCAGCGCTTCTTTCTTGGTCAGCTTGGCGAAAGTACCGTCTTCGGCTTGTACTTCAAGGTCACGCAGACGCTTGATGGAAGCACGGATGGTTTTGAAGTTGGTCAGCATGCCGCCCAACCAGCGGTGATCGACGTACGGAGAACCGCAACGTGCTGCTTCTTCAGCAACGATCTTGCCAGCGGAACGCTTGGTGCCGACGAACAGGATCTTGTTTTTGCCCTGGGCCAGACGCTCTACGAAAGTCAGCGCTTCGTTGAACATTGGCAGGGTTTTTTCAAGGTTGATAATGTGAATCTTGTTACGCGCGCCGAAAATGTACTTACCCATTTTCGGGTTCCAGTAACGGGTCTGGTGACCGAAGTGCACACCGGCCTTCAGCATATCGCGCATGTTGACTTGGGACATGATAGTTCCTTAATAAGTCGGGTTTGGCCTCCACGTATCCCAATGACCAACCAGCGGCATCAAGGCCTCCGGCACCCAGGTCATCGTGTCGACACGTGTGTGGATTTAAGCTTTGCGGGGTATCCCCGGAAAGCGGCGCATTTTATACCACAGCATCGGCAAAAACGAAACCCGCAATCACATTTGCCGGTCGCCGCCTTTGCGTAAGCCCTTGAATACAGCCAACATGCCTCTACCTCATAGAGAGAAGCGATCACCAGACGCGCATGATTTGCCAGCATCGTCTGTTAGAATCGCGTTTTTTGGGACTTGCGCGAATGTTGTAACCCTTTGTCGCGCCCCCGTGAACCGTATTGATTTCAGCGCGTCGCGCTAGAGAGAGCCTGTATGACCGTTACCTTGAAAACCGCCGAAGACATCGCAGGCATGCGCGTTGCCGGCAAACTGGCTGCCGACGTGCTGGAAATGATCGCCGAACACGTCAAGCCCGGCGTCACCACCGAAGCGCTGGACCGTATCTGCCACGACTATATAGTCGACGTGCAAAAAGCCATCCCTGCCCCGCTGAATTACAAAGGTTTCCCCAAGTCGATCTGCACCTCGATCAACCACGTGGTCTGCCACGGCATTCCGGGCGACAAACCACTGAAAGACGGCGACACCCTGAACATCGACGTCACTGTGATCAAGGATGGTTACCACGGCGATACCAGCCGCATGTTCCACGTCGGTAACGTGCCGGTGTGGGCCGAGCGCCTGTCCCAGGTCACCCAGGAATGCATGTACAAGGCCATCGAGATCGTCAAACCCGGCTGCCGCCTGGGTGACATTGGCGAAGTGATCCAGAAGCACGCGGAAAAGAACGGCTTCTCGGTGGTACGCGAATTCTGCGGCCATGGTATCGGCAAAGTGTTCCACGAAGAGCCGCAGATTCTGCACTACGGCCGTGCGGGCACCGGCATGGAACTCAAGGCCGGCATGACCTTCACCATCGAACCGATGATCAACCAGGGCAAGGCCGACACCAAGGTGTTGGGCGACGGTTGGACCGCCATCACCAAGGACCGCAAGCTCTCGGCCCAGTGGGAACACACCCTGCTGGTCACCGACACCGGTTATGAAATCTTCACCCTGCGCGCCGACGACACCATCCCACGCGTTTCGGCCTGAAGGCTGCCCAGGTTTTCCCACAGCGTGTTGTGACTGACTGATAGATAGAAAGGAAAGCCGATCGATGCCCCAGGTGGATCCCGAACTCTTCGACCGTGGCCAGTTCCAGGCCGAGCTGGCATTGAAGGCAAGCCCCATCGCCGCCTTCAAGAAGGCCATCCGCCAAGCCCGCGAGGTGCTCGATGCGCGCTTTCGCAGTGGCCGGGATATTCGCCGCCTGATCGAAGACCGCGCCTGGTTCGTCGATAACATCCTGCAAAAGGCCTGGGAGCAGTTCAATTGGAGTTTCGACGCCGATATCGCCCTGGTGGCGGTCGGCGGCTACGGTCGCGGCGAACTGCACCCCTACTCCGACATTGACCTGCTGATCCTGCTGGACAAGGCCGATCACGAGACCTTTCGCGATTCCATCGAGCGCTTTCTGACGTTGCTGTGGGACATCGGCCTGGAAGTCGGCCAAAGCGTACGCTCGGTGGACGAATGCGCGGAAGAGGCCCGTGCGGACCTGACGGTGGTCACCAACCTGATGGAAAGCCGCACCATCTGTGGCCCCGAGCGCCTGCGCCAGCGCATGCTCGAAGTCACCAGCACCGCACACATGTGGCCAAGCAAAGACTTTTTCCTGGCCAAGCGCGCCGAACAAAAAGCCCGGCACCACAAGTACAACGACACCGAATACAACCTGGAACCCAACGTCAAAGGCTCACCGGGCGGGCTGCGGGATATCCAGACGATTTTGTGGGTAGCGCGCCGCCAATACGGCACGCTGAACCTGCGCGCCCTGGCTGGCGAAGGCTTTCTGGTGGAGAGCGAAAACACTCTGCTGGCCTCGTCCCAGGAATTCCTGTGGAAGGTGCGCTACGCCCTGCACATGCTGGCTGGTCGTTCCGAAGACCGCCTGCTCTTCGACCACCAGCGCTCTATCGCTACCCTTCTGGGCTTTGAAGGCGAAGATGCGAAGACCAGCATTGAAAGCTTCATGCAGCAGTACTACCGGGTGGTCATGAGCATTGCTCAGCTCAGCGACTTGATCATCCAGCACTTCGAAGAAGTGATCCTGGCTCCCGAAGATGAAGCGCCGCCGCAGCCGATCAACGCGCGTTTCCAACTGCATGACGGCTATATCGAAGCGCGTAACGACAACGTGTTCCGCCGCACACCGTTCGCCATGCTGGAAATCTTTGTGTTGATGGCCCAGCAGCCGGAGATCAAAGGCGTGCGCGCCGACACCATCCGCTTGCTGCGGGAAAACCGTCACCTGATCGACGACGACTTTCGCAACGATATCCGCAACACCAGCCTGTTTATCGAGCTGTTCAAGTGCCGCATCGGCATCCATCGCAACCTGCGGCGCATGAACCGCTACGGCATTCTCGGGCGCTACCTGCCGGAGTTCGGCTTTATCGTCGGGCAGATGCAACACGACCTGTTCCATATCTATACCGTCGATGCCCACACCCTGAACCTGATCAAGCATCTGCGTAAGTTGCAGTACACCCAGGTGTCAGAGAAATTCCCGCTGGCCAGTAAGCTGATGGCCAAGCTGCCCAAGCCCGAGTTGATTTACCTGGCCGGCTTGTACCACGACATCGGCAAGGGCCGGCATGGCGACCACTCGGAGATCGGCGCGGTCGATGCCGAAGCCTTCTGCCAGCGCCACCAGTTGCCGGTGTGGGACAGCCGCCTGATTGTCTGGCTGGTGCAGAACCACCTGGTGATGTCGACCACGGCCCAGCGCAAGGACTTGTCCGACCCGCAGGTGATCCACGACTTTGCCGGCATCGTCGGCGATGAAACCCGCCTGGATTACCTGTATGTGCTGACCGTCTCCGACATCAACGCCACCAACCCGACGCTGTGGAACTCCTGGCGCGCCAGCCTGTTGCGCCAGCTATACACCGAGACCAAGCGCGCCCTGCGCCGTGGCCTGGAGAACCCGGTGGACCGCGAAGAGCAGATCCGCCGCACCCAAAGCGCAGCCCTGGATATCCTGGTGCGCGGCGGTAACGACCCGGACGACGTCGAGCAACTCTGGTCGCAACTGGGTGACGATTACTTCCTGCGCCACACCGCCGGCGACGTGGCCTGGCACAGCGACGCGATCCTGCAGCAACCCGCCGATGGCGGCCCGTTGGTCCTGATCAAGGAAACCACCCAGCGCGAATTCGAAGGCGGCACGCAGATCTTCATCTACGCCCCCGACCAGCACGACTTCTTTGCCGTGACCGTGGCGGCCATGGACCAGCTCAACCTGAACATCCACGACGCCCGGGTCATCACCTCCAGCAGCCAGTTCACCCTCGACACCTACATCGTGCTCGACACCGACGGCGACTCAATTGGCGATAACCCGGCGCGGGTGAAAAAGATCCGCGAAGGTCTTACCGAAGCCCTGCGCAACCCCGACGACTACCCCACCATCATCCAGCGCCGGGTGCCGCGCCAGCTCAAGCACTTTGCCTTTGCGCCCCAGGTGACCATCTCCAACGACGCACAGCGACCGGTGACGGTGCTGGAGCTCAGCGCACCGGATCGCCCGGGCCTGCTGGCACGCATCGGCGGGATTTTCCTGGAGTTCGACCTGTCGTTGCAGAACGCCAAGATTGCGACCCTGGGCGAGCGTGTGGAAGACGTGTTCTTTATCACCGATGCCGATAACCAGCCGCTGTCCGACCCGCAGCTGTGCCTGCGTTTGCAAGCGGCGATCGTGGAGCAATTGAGCGTGAGCCAGGAACCCGGCGTCGAGCTGACGCGCCTGACCATTTGAATTCTTAACTTTGTGAACAGGAGTCATGTGGGCGCTGGCTTGCCTGCGATGCAGACACCTCGGTGCGTCAGGTCGACCGCAGTGAGGCCATCGCAGGCAAGCCAGCTCCCACAGGATCCGCGCTCACCGTGACAGAGGCTTATATGAACAACGCCCTTAACCAGTTGCAGCCCTACCCCTTCGAGAAACTGCGCGCTCTGCTCGGCAGCGTGACGCCGAACCCGGACAAGCGCCCGATTGCGCTATCCATCGGCGAGCCCAAGCACACCTCACCGGCCTTCGTTGCCGAGGCCTTGAGCAATAACCTCGATCAAATGGCGGTGTACCCCACCACCTTGGGTATTCCGGCCCTGCGCGAAGCCATCGGCGCCTGGTGCGAACGTCGCTTCAACGTGCCCAAGGGCTGGCTGGACCCGGCACGCAACATCCTGCCGGTCAACGGTACGCGCGAGGCGCTGTTTGCCTTCACCCAGACCGTGGTCAACCGTGGCGACGACGCGCTGGTGGTGAGCCCCAACCCGTTCTACCAGATCTACGAAGGCGCCGCGTTCCTGGCCGGGGCCAAGCCGCATTACCTGCCGTGCCTGGACAGCAATGGCTTCAACCCGGACTTCGACGCCGTCTCCCCCGACATCTGGAAACGTTGCCAGATCCTGTTCCTGTGCTCCCCAGGCAACCCGACCGGCGCGCTGATCCCGGTCGACACCCTGAAAAAACTCATCGCCCTGGCCGACGAATATGACTTCGTCATCGCCGCCGACGAGTGCTACAGCGAGTTGTACTTTAACGAGCAAACCCCACCGCCGGGCCTGCTCAGCGCCTGCGTCGAGCTGGGGCGCCAGGACTTCAAGCGTTGCGTGGTGTTCCACAGCCTGTCCAAGCGCTCCAACCTGCCAGGCCTGCGCTCAGGCTTCGTGGCCGGCGACGCCGAGATCCTCAAAGCCTTTTTGCTGTACCGCACCTACCACGGCTGCGCGATGCCCGTGCAAACCCAGCTTGCAAGCATTGCGGCCTGGCAGGACGAAGCCCACGTACTGGCCAACCGTGACCTGTACCGCGAGAAGTTCGACGCGGTGCTGGCGATCCTCAAGCCGGTGCTGGACGTGCAAAGCCCGGACGGCGGCTTTTACCTGTGGCCGAATGTAGAGGGTGACGACGCCACTTTCTGCCGCGATTTGTTCGTGGAAGAACATGTGACGGTGGTGCCGGGGTCTTACCTGTCGCGCGAAGTGGATGGCTTTAACCCTGGCGCGGGGCGTGTGCGCCTGGCATTGGTTGCGCCGTTAGCCGAATGCGTGGAAGCGGCTGAGCGGATTCGCGACTTTATCCAGCGTCGCCGTTAAGGGCCTACCGGTCACTTCATGTGACCCAAATTCGCCTCGCTCATATCCAACTCCGCCAACACCTCCCTCAACACGTCATCACCAATCTGGTGATGACGGCTCAAGCTGTACAACTCCAACCGTTGCGCGCGTAGGGCCTTGAGCCGCAGCTTGCGCTCCAATTGGTCCATCTGCAGCGCCAGCGCCTGGGCTTCAGCCGAATCATTAAACACATCCAACTGATGACGATACTCCGCCATCAGCCGCGCCTTGAGCTCGGTGGCCAGCGCAGCTTGAGCGGCATCCGGGGTTTCGGCTTCGGCGGGTTCCTGGGCCTCCAGCGCATGGATCGCCGCCACGGCGGTCTTCTTCCAGGCCTCGCGCACTTCGTTGTGGCGCTTCTCATCCGGGCCTTTTTCGACACCACGCAGCAGTAACGGCAGCGCGATGCAGGCAGCGACCAGCGACAGCAGGATCACCCCGGCAGCGATAAAGATCAGCAGGTCACGCTCAGGGAAATCCTGGCCCGGCGCCAGCAACAAGGGCACCGACATGACGCCCGCCAGGGTCACCGCTCCGCGAACACCGCCGACGGTCAGTAACCAGCAGGAGCGGGCCGTCGGCACCAGGGTCAGCGCGCTTTTGCCACGCAGCCTGCGCAGCAACCCCGACAGCCGCCAGATGCTCTGCACCCAGATAAAGCGCAATACCACCAGCACCAGGAAGATCGCCACCACATCCAGGCAGCGATACATCAAGGTGGGCCACAGCGTGGTTTCATGACTGACCACAGCCTTGATGATGTCCGGCAGTTGCAGGCCGAGCAGCAGGAAAATCAGGCCATTGAAGGCAAACTCCAGCAGCGACCAGACGCTGCGGTTGAGCAAACGCGTGCTGGTCTGGCGCGGCAGCAGGTCGAGCCAGCTTTGCATCATGCCCGCCGCCACCGCCGAGAGAATGCCGGACGCGCCCAGGCGTTCAGCCAGTACGTACGCAGCAAAGGGCAGCAGCAACATGAACACCACATGGGTCGCCGGGTCATCCCAACCGCGCGCGATCATCCAGGCGCGCAGGCGGCCGACCAGCCAGCTCAGCGCCACGCCGATCGCCAACCCACCCACTGCCACCAGTACAAACGTCAGGCTGGCATCCGCCAGGGAAAAGACTCCGGTCAACGCCGCGGCCAGGGCGAACTTGAAAGTCACCAGGCCCGACGCGTCATTCATCAAGGCCTCGCCCTGGAGCATGTGCATCAGCGGCTTGGGCAAACGGTTCTGGGAAATGGCCGATACCGCCACGGCGTCCGTCGGGGATAAAACCGCTGCCAGGGCAAAGGCCACCGGCAAGGGGATCGAGGGCAGCAACCAATGAATAAAGTAACCAGCGCCCACCACGGTGAACAGCACCAGCCCCACCGCCAACGTCAGGATCGGACCACGCAGGCGCCACAACTCGCGCTTGGGCATGCGCCAACCATCGGAAAACAACAGTGGCGGCAGGAACAGAAACAGGAACAGCTCCGGGTCCAGCGCCACATGCAGCCCCAACGTGGGCCAGGCCAGCAAGGCGCCGGCGGCGATCTGCACCAGGGGCAACGGCAGTGGGATGATGCGCCCGACCAGGCGCGAAAGGCTGACCAGCATCAGCAGGATAAGAACGGTGTAGGCGGTTTGCATAACGCGGGTTTCCCGGACAATCGACTTGCAACGACACATCAGGCAACAACTGGCCGTTGAAGTGCCATATTACCCGGCTATGTTACCTGGCTATGTTACTCGCCTATGCTGCGCACTGGCACTTTGCGCAAAAGTCGCACGCTGTTGACGAGCGGCGCCGAAACCCGCTGGTCGTGGCATAATCGGCGATCTTTCATTTTCATACGTCCAAAGGGGGGCAATTCCTTGAGTGCTTCAAGCAAAACCTTGCACCTTTTCGGCATCAAAGCCTGCGACACCATGAAAAAGGCGCGCACCTGGCTCGATGAGCACGGGGTGAGCTATGAGTTCCATGACTACAAAACAGCCGGTATCGACCGCGAACACTTGACCCAATGGTGCAACGAGCACGGTTGGCAGGTGGTTTTGAACCGTGCGGGCACCACCTTTCGCAAACTCGAAGACGAACGCAAAGCCGATCTCGATCAGTCGAAAGCCATTGAATTGATGCTCGCACAACCCTCGATGATCAAGCGCCCGGTGCTCGATCTCGGTGACAGAACCCTGATTGGCTTCAAGCCAGATAGTTATTCGGCGGCCCTCAAGTAGGCCAGCCTTCCATTTTTGTAGAGGTAACAGCATGTCCAATTCCCTGTTCAGCCTGGGCTTCGGCGTCGGCACTCAGAACCGCCAAGGTGCTTGGCTGGAAGTGTTTTACGCACAGCCCTTGCTCAACCCGTCGGCTGAAATCGTTGCCGCCATCGCACCGATCCTCGGTTACACCGAAGGCAACCAGGCGATCACCTTCACCGTGAGCCAGGCCCTGCAACTGGCCGACGCGCTCAAAGGCGTCGATGCTACCCAGGCCGCCCTGCTCAGCCGCCTGGCCGAAAGCCACACGCCGCTGGTCGCGACCTTGCTGGCCGAAGACGCAGCGCTGACCTCCACGCCTGAGGCCTACCTCAAGCTGCACCTGCTGTCCCATCGCCTAGTCAAGCCCCACGGCCTGAGCCTGGCCGGCGTGTTCCCGCAGTTGCCGAACGTGGCCTGGACCAGCCAGGGCGCTATCGACATCAATGAACTGGCCGAGCGCCAACTGGAAGCGCGCCTGCGTGGCGACCTGCTGGAAGTGTTCTCGGTGGACAAGTTCCCGAAAATGACCGACTACGTCGTACCGGCTGGCGTGCGTATCGCTGACGCTGCTCGTATCCGCCTGGGCGCGTACGTAGGCGAAGGCACCACCGTGATGCACGAAGGCTTCGTCAACTTCAACGCGGGCACCGAAGGCCCGGGCATGATCGAAGGCCGCGTATCGGCGGGCGTATTCGTCGGCAAGGGCTCGGACCTGGGCGGCGGTTGCTCCACCATGGGCACCCTGTCGGGCGGCGGCAATATCGTAATCAAGGTGGGCGAAGGCTGCCTGATCGGCGCCAACGCCGGTACCGGTATCCCATTGGGCGACCGCAACACCGTGGAGTCGGGCCTGTACATCACCGCCGGCACCAAGGTTGCCCTGCTGGATGAGCAGAACCAACTGGTCAAGGTGGTCAAGGCGCGTGAGTTGGCTGGCCAGCCAGACCTGCTGTTCCGTCGTAACTCCGAGACCGGTGCCGTGGAGTGCAAAACCCACAAATCGGCCATCGAACTGAACGAAGCGCTGCACGCTCACAACTAAGCAGCCACTCGATGCCACTAGCGGCCGCACCTTCGGGGGCGGCTCGCTTATACGAGTCTTGATCACCATGCTTGTGCCCTCCCCCTGGCGCGCCGATTTCCCGGCCATCGCCACCCTGCAACGGCAAGACCAGACCTATCTGGACAGCGCCGCGACCACGCAAAAACCCCAAGCCCTGCTGGATGCCATCAGTCATTACTACGCCAATGGCGCAGCCAATGTGCACCGTGCTCAGCATTTGCCCGGAGCCCATGCGACCCAGGCGTTCGAAGACAGCCGCAGCAAGGTCGCGCAGTGGTTGAACGCAGGTGACAGCGGGCAGGTCGTGTTTACCCACGGCGCAACCTCTGCGCTGAACCTCCTGGCCTATGGCCTGGAGCACTTATTCAATGCGGGCGATGAGATTGCCATCAGCGCCCTGGAACACCACGCCAACCTGTTGCCCTGGCAGCAATTGGCCAAACGCCGCGCACTCACACTGGTGGTCTTGCCTCTGGACGATGACGGCGTCATCGACCTGGACGCCGCGGCCAGCTTGATTGGCCCACGCACACGCTTGCTGGCGGTGAGCCAGTTATCCAACGTGCTCGGTGCCTGGCAGCCGCTGCCAGCCTTGCTGACGATGGCCCAGGCACACGACGCCCTCACGGTGGTGGACGGCGCCCAAGGCATCGTCCATGGCCGTCACGACGTGCAGGCCCTGGGCTGCGACTTCTACGTATTTTCCAGCCACAAACTCTACGGCCCGGACGGCGTGGGTGTGCTGTATGGCCGTAATGAGGCCCTGCACCACCTGCGCCACTGGCAGTTCGGCGGCGAGATGGTGCAACAGGCCGACTACCACAGCGCCAGCTTTCGCCCCGCGCCGCTGGGTTTCGAGGCCGGCACTCCTCCGATTGCCAGTGTGATCGGCCTGGGCGCGAGCCTGGATTACCTGAGTTCACTGGATCCCTCGGCGGTGATCGCCCACGAAGCCGCCCTGCATGACTACCTGCTGCGTGGGCTTAAGGCCCGCAATGGCGTACGCGTGCTGGGATCGCCGCAGGTGGCGCTGGTGAGTTTTGTGGTGGCGGGCGTGCACAACGCCGACCTCGCCCACCTGCTGACCGAGCAAGGCATTGCTGTGCGTGCCGGTCACCACTGCGCAATGCCGCTGTTGAAGGCGATGAATCTGTCAGGCGCCATCCGCGTTTCACTGGCGCTCTACAACGATTCCGACGACCTGGAGCGCTTTTTTGAAGCGTTGGACCAGGCGCTGGACATGCTGCGATGAGCTTGCCGCTGGAGGCACACGCCGCACTGCAAGCCTTCCAGGCCATTGGCAGTTGGGAGCAGCGCGCCCGGGTGCTGATGCAATGGAGTGAACGCTTGCCCGCCCTGGCCGATGATGAAAAGGTCGACGCCAACCTGGTGCAAGGTTGCGAAAGCCTGGTGTGGCTGGTGGGGCGTTTGCAGGACGGCCATTGGCAGTTTACGGCGAGCAGCGAGGCGCGGATGATTCGTGGGTTGGTGGCGTTGCTGCTGGCGCGGGTCAATGGGCTGTCGGCTGATGAACTGCAAGCGGTTGACCTGCCTGACTGGTTCAATCAACTGGGCTTGTCGCGCCAGTTATCGCCGTCGCGCAGCAATGGTTTGAATGCCGTACTGCAACGCATGCAAGACCTGACGCATACACAAAACTAATGTGGGAGCTGGCTTGCCTGCGATAGTGGCGAATCAGTCAGTATTTTCAGTGGCTGACACACCGCTATCGCAGGCAAGCCAGCTCCCACAATTTGGATCTATGTTCGGCAATGAGATTTAGCTGGGTTTGATGCGCTCCGACGGCCTGCGCACTCCCGCCACAATCTTGTCCACCGCCTTGGTCGCCGCCACCATGCCGAACGTGGCCGTGACCATCATCACTGCGCCAAACCCTCCGGCGCAGTCCAGCTTCACGCCATCACCGACAAAACTCTTCTGCAGGCAAATGCTGCCATCGGGCTTGGGATAGCGCAGTTGCTCGGTGGAAAACACGCACGGCACACTGTAATGACGAGTCACGGTGCGCGAAAAGCCATAATCGCGGCGCAAGGTAGAGCGCACTTTCGAGGCCAACGGGTCATTGAAGGTGCGGTTCAGGTCACACACCTGGATCAGCGTGGGGTCAATCTGCCCACCGGCGCCGCCGGTGGTGATGATCTGGATCTTGCGGCGCTTGCACCAGGCAATCAGCGCCGCCTTGGCGTTGACCGCGTCGATGCAGTCGATCACACAGTCGATAGTCGCAGTGATGTACTCGGCCATGGTATCGCGGGTGACGAAGTCTGCCACCGCGTGCACGGTGCAATCGGGGTTGATGCCGCGCAGGCGCTCAGCCATCACTTCGACCTTGGGCTTGCCCACGGTGCTGTCCAGGGCATGCAACTGGCGGTTGCTGTTGCTGACGCAGACATCGTCCAGGTCAAACAGCGAAATCTCACCCACCCCGCAGCGGGCAATCGCTTCTGCCGCCCAGGAACCCACGCCGCCGACGCCGACAATCGCCACATGGGCCGCTTTCAAGCGTTCCAGGCCCTCAAGGCCGTACAAGCGGGCAACGCCTGCAAACCGCGGATCTTCTGTACTCATCATCATTACCCCAAAAACCGGCGCGCATTATAGGGCTACGCAGCAGCAAGTTTTAAGCTACAAGTTACAAGTGAAGAACTTAGATGGAGTTTCGCAGACTAACGTCCGGCTTTTCTCTGTCTGCTGTACGCTCAGGGAAGGGCCGGTGTAGGATGCGCGCCGTTCGGCGCAGGCCGACACCTCTTTCGTTCCGCACCCTTTGGAACCCGACATAACCATGGCATCGCGTAAATTTGGACTCAACCTGGTGGTGGTGCTGGCAATTGCCGCGCTGTTCACCGGTTTCTGGGCGCTGATCAACCGCCCGGTCACCGCTCCCAACTGGCCCGATCAGATCTCCGGTTTTTCCTACTCGCCGTTCCAGCAAGGCCAGTACCCGCAGAAAGGCCAGTACCCTACCGACGAACAGATGCGTCAGGACCTTGCGATCATGAGCAAGCTGACGGACAACATCCGTACCTACTCGGTGGACGGCCCCCTGGGGGATATTCCCAAGCTGGCCGAAGAGTTTGGCCTGCGCGTGACCCTGGGGATCTGGATCAGCCCGGACCTTGAGCGTAACGAGCGGGAGATCCAGCGCGCTATCGAGATCGCCAACACCTCGCGCAGTGTCGTGCGCGTAGTGGTGGGCAACGAAGCGTTGTTCCGGGAAGAAATCACCCCCGAAGCCCTGATCGTGCTGCTCGACCGCGTGCGCGCCGCCGTGAAAGTCCCGGTGACCACCTCCGAGCAATGGCACATCTGGGAAAAGAACCCGCAACTGGCCAAGCACGTCGACCTGATCGCCGCGCACATCCTGCCATTCTGGGAATACATCCCAATGGACAAGGCCGGCCAGTACGTCCTGGACCGCGCCAAGGACCTGAAGAAAGCCTTCCCGAAAAAGCCACTGCTGCTGTCGGAAGTGGGCTGGCCGAGCAACGGCCGTATGCGCGGCGGCAATGAATCGTCGCCGGCAGACCAGGCGATTTACCTGCGTACACTGGTCAACAAGCTCAATCGCCAGGGTTACAACTACTTCGTGATCGAGGCCTTCGACCAGCCGTGGAAGGTCAGCGATGAAGGTTCGGCGGGTGCGTATTGGGGTGTATTCAACGCCGCGCGCCAGCAGAAATTCAATTTTGACGGCCCGGTGGTGGCGATTCCGCAATGGCGGGTACTGGCCATCGGTTCAGTGGTGCTTGCGCTGCTGTCCCTGACCCTGTTGATGATCGATGGCTCGGCCCTGCGCCAGCGTGGCCGCACCTTCCTGACCTTTATTGCGTTCCTGTGCGGGTCGGTGCTGGTCTGGATCGGCTACGACTACAGCCAGCAATACAGCACCTGGTTCAGCGTGACGGTCGGTGTGTTGCTGGCACTCGGTGCCCTGGGCGTGTTCATTGTGTTGCTGACCGAAGCCCATGAGCTGGCGGAAGCAGTCTGGACCCACAAGCGTCGGCGTGAATTCCTGCCCGTGGAAGGCGATTCGGACTACCGCCCGAAAGTGTCGATCCATGTGCCGTGCTACAACGAGCCGCCGGAAATGGTCAAACAGACCCTCGACGCGCTGGCCGCCCTCGACTATCCGGACTACGAAGTCCTGATCATCGACAACAACACCAAGGACCCGGCGGTGTGGGAGCCGGTGCGCGATTACTGCGAAACCCTGGGCCCGCGCTTCAAGTTCTTCCACGTCGCGCCCCTGGCCGGTTTCAAGGGCGGCGCGCTGAACTACCTGATCCCGCACACCGCCAAGGATGCCGAAGTGATCGCGGTGATCGACTCGGACTACTGCGTATCGCCCAACTGGCTCAAGCACATGGTGCCGCACTTCGCCGACCCGAAAATCGCCGTGGTGCAGTCGCCCCAGGATTACCGCGACCAGAACGAAAGCACCTTCAAGAAGCTCTGCTACGCCGAATACAAGGGCTTCTTCCATATCGGTATGGTCACCCGTAACGACCGCGACGCGATCATCCAGCACGGCACCATGACCATGACCCGCCGCTCGGTGCTCGAAGAGCTGGGCTGGGCCGACTGGTGCATCTGTGAAGACGCCGAACTGGGCCTGCGTGTGTTCGAGAAAGGCTTGTCGGCGGCGTACTACCACGACAGCTACGGCAAGGGTTTGATGCCGGATACCTTTATCGACTTCAAGAAACAGCGTTTCCGCTGGGCCTATGGCGCGATCCAGATCATCAAGCGCCACACCGCCAGCCTGATACGGGGCAAAGACACCGAGCTGACCCGCGGTCAGCGCTACCATTTCCTCGCGGGCTGGTTGCCGTGGGTGGCCGATGGCATGAACATCTTCTTTACCGTCGGCGCCCTGTTGTGGTCTGCGGCGATGATCATCGTGCCGACTCGGGTCGACCCGCCATTGCTGATTTTCGCGATCCCGCCGTTGGCGTTGTTCGTGTTCAAGGTCGGCAAGATCATCTTCCTCTACCGTCGTGCGGTAGGCGTGAACTTGAAAGATGCATTCTGCGCGGCTCTGGCTGGGTTGGCGTTGTCCCATACCATCGCCAAGGCGGTGCTGTATGGTTTCTTCACCACCAGCATTCCGTTCTTTCGCACGCCGAAAAACGCCGATAACCACGGCTTCTGGGTGGCCATTTCCGAAGCCCGCGAAGAAATGTTCATCATGCTGCTGCTGTGGGGCGCGGCGCTGGGGATCTACCTGGTGCAAGGCCTGCCGAGCAACGACATTCGCTTCTGGGTGGTGATGTTGCTGGTGCAGTCGCTGCCCTATGTGGCGGCGCTGATCATGGCGTTCTTATCGTCGCTGCCCAAACCTTCGGCGGCGCCCGAGCCCGCACCGGCGGCGTAAAAAGTGACGCAATGCACTAAACGGCGGCCCTTGGCCGCCGTTTTGCTATAAGATAACGGCCCTTTTGTGAGACTTGGCCTGGCCCAATTCTATGTGGGAGCTGGCTTGCCTGCGATACAGACGCCGCGGTCTGACAGGCACACCGCAGCGATGCTATCGCAGGCAAGCCAGCTCCCACATTGGAGTTGCGTCGCTCCAGGCTCTGTATTTCCACATTCGTCCTGCGCCCCATCACACGCTTTCCGGAGTTCCCCCCATGACGGCCCATGCCGACCTTTCGCCGACCCTTCAACTGGCCATCGACCTGATCCGTCGCCCGTCGGTCACGCCGATCGATGCCGATTGCCAGAAGCTGATGATGCAGCGCCTGGGCGACGCCGGTTTTGCGCTTGAACCGATGCGCATCGAAGATGTGGACAATTTCTGGGCCACCCATGGCAAGCATGAAGGTCCGGTGCTGTGCTTTGCCGGTCACACCGACGTGGTGCCGACCGGTCCGGTACAGGCCTGGCAGAACGACCCGTTCGACGCGTTGATCGATGAAAACGGCATGCTCTGTGGCCGTGGCGCGGCTGACATGAAAGGCAGCCTGGCGGCGATGCTGGTGGCAGCGGAACGTTTCGTCACCGACTACCCGGACCACAAGGGTTCGGTCGCCTTCCTGATCACCAGCGACGAAGAAGGCCCGGCGCACCATGGCACCAAGGCGGTGATCGAACGTCTGGCCGCGCGCAAGGAACGCCTGGACTGGTGCATCGTCGGCGAACCGTCGAGCACGACCCTGGTGGGCGATGTGGTCAAGAACGGCCGTCGTGGCTCCCTCGGTGCCACCTTGACCGTGCGCGGTGTACAGGGCCATGTGGCTTACCCGCATCTGGCGAAGAACCCGATCCACCTGGCTGCGGCGGCCCTGGCTGAATTGGCTGCCGAGCATTGGGATGACGGCAACGCCTTCTTCCCGCCGACCAGTTTCCAGATTTCCAACCTCAATTCGGGTACCGGCGCCACCAACGTGATCCCCGGCGACCTGACGGCGGTATTCAACTTCCGCTTCTCTACCGAGTCCACCGTCGAGGGCCTGCAACAGCGGGTCGCGGCGATCCTGGATAAACATGGCCTGGACTGGCATGTGGACTGGGCGCTATCGGGCCTGCCGTTCCTCACCGAGCCGGGTGCGCTGCTGGATGCGGTATCTGCCAGTATCAAGGCGATCACCGGGCGTGAGACCAAGGCATCCACCAGCGGCGGTACCTCCGATGGGCGCTTTATCGCCACGCTGGGCACCCAGGTGGTCGAGCTGGGCCCGGTCAACGCGACGATCCACCAGGTCAACGAACGCATCCTGGCCAGCGACCTCGATGTGCTGACCGAAATCTACTACCAGACCCTGATCAAGTTGCTCGCCTGATGCTTGCCTGCCCCATTTGCAGCGCACCGCTCAATGCGGTGGACAATGGCGTGGCGTGCCCGGCCGGGCACCGTTTCGATCGCGCGCGCCAGGGTTACCTGAACCTGTTGCCGGTGCAGCACAAGAACAGCCGCGACCCAGGCGATAACCTGGCCATGGTCGAGGCGCGCCGCGACTTCCTCAACGCCGGGCACTACGCCCCGGTGGCCAAGCGCCTGGCCGAACTGGCCGCCGAGCGTGCACCGCAGCGCTGGGTCGACATTGGGTGTGGCGAGGGTTACTACACCGCGCAAATTGCCCAGGCCCTACCCCACGCCGATGGCTATGCCCTGGATATCTCCAAGGAAGCGGTCAAGCGCGCGTGCAAACGCAACCCGGCGCTGACCTGGTTGATCGCCAGCATGGCCCGCGTGCCATTGGCCGATGCCAGCTGCCAGTTCCTCGCCAGCGTGTTCAGCCCGTTGGATTGGCAAGAGGCCAAGCGCCTGCTCAGTCCCGGCGGCGGTTTGATGAAGGTCGGCCCGACCAGCGGCCACTTGATGGAACTGCGCGAGCGTCTTTACGACGAGGTACGCGAGTATACCGACGATAAACACCTGGCCCTGGTGCCGGATGGCATGCACCTGGCACACAGTGAAACACTGGAATTCACCCTGAGCCTGGCCGAAGCCCAGGACCGCGCCAACCTGCTGGCGATGACGCCCCACGGCTGGCGAGCCAGTGCCGAGCGCCGCCACGAGGTGATCGAGGCGGCCGAGCCGCTGCAGGTCACGGTGTCGATGCGTTACGATTATTTCGTGCTTCAATGACTGACGTTCACCCACCCGCGAATGGATTTTCGAATCCCGCAACGAGGAACATCCATGCGCCAACCCGATATTGAGATTTACCTGAAGGACGCCGACGTCGATCACAAGGCCATCGCCGCCTGGCTGGGTGCCGCCCTGGGCCCGTGCACCGACTGGGTCCAGAAAGGCCAGACCTACAAGTGCAAGGCCGGCAGCGTGCCGGTGACCTGGCTGCCCAAGGCGGTGGGCAAATGGAACAGCCTGTACCTGGAAAGCGACCAGACCCCGTGGGACGACGACATCGCCTGCGCCCGCGCCGCGTTTGCCGCACTGAACGTCGAAGTGCGCTGCGCGCCGGGCACCTGGGTTGAAGAAGAGGGTGAGGAAAGTGCCGACACCTGGATTCGCATCAGCGTAGACGGTGAAGAACAGATCACTTGGAAAACCGCCTGAAGATCGTTCCCACGCTCTGCGTGGGAAAGTAGCCTGGGACGCTCTGCGTCCCGAAGCGTGACGCGGAGCGTCACAAGAGGCGTTCCCACGCAGAGCGTGGGAACGATCAAACAAAGTTGTTACAGGCCGACCACATCCTCCGCCTGCAAGCCCTTCTCGCCGGTCACCACGGCGTATTCCACCTGCTGGCCTTCGGCCAACGAGCGGTGGCCTTCACCGCGAATGGCGCGGTAGTGCACAAACACATCCTTGCCATCTTCACGCTGGATAAAGCCGTAGCCCTTTGCATCGTTGAACCACTTCACATTGCCGGTTTCACGCGTTGTCATCTGTTCACTCCCACTGGTTTTTTTATTGTTGAGTCGCTCGCATTGAACTGCCGAGTATAAGACAGGCTCAAAAACCATCAACTCAACTTTACATCGCTGCTTTTTTGCCGATTTTCGGCGAATACGGCACACTACCCGCCCGAGCGCCTGCTCGGTTTTTTCCACTTGAAGCAGTTCGCCTATGACCCGCTCCCCGTTCCGCCGTCTGGTGTTTGGCACCTTGCGCCGACTGTTGTACCTCTGGGTTCGCTCAGAGACGATCAACCAGTCGTCCCTCACCCTTAACCTGGACCGCAGCCGGCCGGTTTTCTACGTCCTGCAATCACCCTCCCTCACCGAGTTGGCAGTGGTCGACGCCGAGTGCACCAAGGCCGGCCTGCCACGCCCGGTGCTGCCAGTGTCAGTGGGGCCGTTGATGGAGCCTGCGGCGTTCTTCTACCTCACGCCGGATCCGGATTGGCTTGGGCGCCAGGACAAGCGTGGCGCACCACCCACCCTGACGCGGCTGGTCAATACCCTCACCGAACACGCCGAAGAGAATGCACAAATCATTCCGGTCAGTGTGTTCTGGGGCCAATCCCCCGAAAGCGAGTCCAGCCCCTGGAAGCTTTTATTCGCCGACAGCTGGGCGGTCACCGGGCGTCTACGCCGGTTGTTGAGCATCCTGATCCTGGGGCGCAAGACCCGTGTGCAATTCTCCGCGCCTATCAACCTGCGCGAATTGATCGAGCACAATAAAGGCCACGAACGCACCGTGCGCATGGCCCAGCGCATCTTGCGTGTGCACTTTCGTAACCTGAAGACGGCGGTGATCGGCCCTGACCTGTCCCACCGCCGTAATCTGGTGAAGGGCCTGGTCAATATGCCGCTAGTGCGCCAGGCCATTTCTGATGAGGCCGAACGCGAAAAAATCTCGCCGGAAAAAGCCAAGGCCCTGGCCCTGCGCTATGGCAACGAAATTGCCTCGGACTACACCTACACCGCGATCCGCTTCCTGGAAGTGGTCTTGAGCTGGTTCTGGAACAAGATCTACGACGGCATCAAGGTCAATAACATCGAAGGCGTGCAAAAGGTGGCCCAAGGCTACGAGGTGATCTACGTGCCTTGCCACCGCAGCCATATCGACTACCTGCTGCTGTCCTACCTGCTGTTCAAGAACGGCCTGACCCCACCGCATATCGCCGCCGGCATCAACCTCAACATGCCGGTGATCGGCAGCCTGCTGCGCCGTGGCGGTGCGTTTTTCATGCGCCGCACCTTCAAGGGCAACCCGTTGTACACCTCGGTGTTCAACGAATACCTGCACACCCTGTTTACCAAGGGCTTCCCGGTGGAGTACTTCGTCGAAGGCGGCCGCTCGCGCACCGGGCGCATGCTACAACCGAAAACCGGGATGTTGGCGATCACCCTGCGCAGCTTCTTGCGCTCCTCGCGCATGCCTATCGTGTTCGTGCCGGTGTATATCGGCTATGAGCGTGTCCTCGAAGGCCGCACTTACCTGGGCGAACTGCGTGGCGCCAGCAAGAAGAAAGAGTCGATCTTC
Organism: Pseudomonas sp. NFR02; assembly: GCF_900119375.1. NCBI lineage: Bacteria > Pseudomonadati > Pseudomonadota > Gammaproteobacteria > Pseudomonadales > Pseudomonadaceae > Pseudomonas > Pseudomonas sp. NFR02. Next base: position 620,105 of record NZ_FPJJ01000002.1, on the reverse strand, counting down.
GATATCTTCAAAGTGGTCGGCGCGCTCAAGCAGCGCTTCGGCCAAGTGGCAGTCAACTTTGGCGAACCGATCAAGCTGGCAGAGTTCCTCGACGCCGAGCAACCGGACTGGCGCGCCCAGGAACTGGGGCCGAACTACAAACCGGCCTGGCTCAACGAAACCACCAATCGCCTCGGCGAACAGGTGGCGCGTCATTTGAACGAAGCCGCTGCGGTGAACCCGGTGAACCTGGTGGCGCTGGCCCTGCTGTCCACCACCCGCCTGGCGCTGGATGAACAGGCCATGGCCCGCCAGCTGGACCTGTACCTCGCGCTGTTGCGTCGTGTGCCCTACTCGCCCCACACCACCCTGCCGGAAGGCGATGGCCTGGCGCTGATCAAGCACGTCAAGGACATGAACCTGTTGTCCGAGCAGAGTGACGCCCTGGGCAAAATCGTTTATCTGGATGAGCAGAATGCCGTCCTGATGACCTACTACCGCAACAACGTGCTGCACATCTTCGCCCTGCCGGCGTTGCTGGCGAGCTTCTTCCAGAGCAGCTCGCGGATGAGTCGCGAACAGATCCTGCGCTACACCCACGCGCTTTACCCGTACCTGCAATCGGAACTGTTTATTCGTTGGTCCTTGGACGACTTGGACAACGTGGTCGATCAATGGCTGGACGCGTTTGTCGAACAAGGCCTGCTGCGTTTCGAAAACGCCGTGTACCTGCGCCCGGCGCCGAGTTCGCGGCACTTTGTGCTGCTGACGCTGCTGTCCAAGAGCATCGCCCAGACCCTGCAACGCTTCTACATGGCGATCTCGTTGCTGCTCAACAGCGGCCAGAACAGTATCAGCGCCGAAGAGCTGGAAGACCTGTGCACGATCATGGCCCAGCGCCTGTCAATCCTGCACGGCCTCAATGCTCCGGAATTCTTCGACAAGAGCCTTTTCCGACATTTCATCCAGACGTTGCTGGAGCAAGATGTGCTACGCCGCGATGAAGCCGGCAAGCTGGGCTATCACGACCTGCTCGGCGAACTGGCAGAAGGTGCGGCCAAACGCGTGTTGCCGGCGGATATTCGCCTGTCGATCCGCCAGGTGGCCTTGCACCGCGTGGACGGCGCAACCGAGACCGCGCCTGAACCGGTTGCCGCCCCTCCTGAAGAAAACCGCTAAATTGAACGAGGCGTCGGGCGGATTCCGGCGCCGTTGAAAAGGAGTTGCACCGTGAAAAAACTCATCCTCCTGGGCCTGACCGCCCTGCTCGGAGCCTGCCACTCGATGACCCCAACCCCGAAGGCCAGTCTGGACGGCGAAGTGTTCTACCTGCAACGCATCGCCCTGCCGCCGGCCGCCACCTTGAGTGTCAGCCTGCAGGACGTGTCCCTGATGGACGCCCCGGCCGTGACCCTCGCCGAACAGAAAGGCCCGGTCAAAGGCCAGGTGCCGCTGCCGTTTCACCTGAGCTATGACCCGGCTCAGGTCAAACCGGGCCACACCTATTCGGTCAGCGCTCGCATTGAGCTGGACGGCAAGCTACTGTTTATCACCACCGAGCGGCACACCGTGCAACTCAACGGCCAGGACCCACAACCGCTGCGCCTGCGGGTAGATGCGGCCGCACATTGATCATTCCCACTTCATAAGGAAGCGCCCATGCTCCGCAAATCTCTTCGCCTCACCGCCCTGTGTGCTGGCTTGCTGTTCGGCGCCAACGCCATGGCCCTGGATCTGGGCAGCCTGTCCCAGGGTGACGCCAGCGGCGGCCTCAAGGATGCCTTGACCCAAGGTGCACAGATTGCTGTGAAACAACTCGGGACACCCGGTGGTTTCAGCAACAACCCGGACGTGAAGATCGGCCTGCCGGGCAAACTCGGCAAAGTCGCCGACAAGCTTAAAATGTTTGGTATGGGTGACCAGGTCACGCAACTGGAAACCAGCATGAACAAGGCCGCAGAAACCGCCGTGACCCAGGCCCAGCCAATTCTGGTCAACGCCGTGAAGAACATGAGCGTGACCGACGCCAAGGGCATTCTCAGTGGAGGCCAGGACTCCGCCACCCAATACCTGAACAAAAGCAGCCGTGAAGAAATTCGCGCCAAGTTCCTGCCCATCGTCAAGGCCGCCACCGACAAAGTCGGCGTGGCTCAGCAGTACAACGCTCTGGCCGGCAAGGCCGCAGCCTTTGGCGCCGTGGATGCCAAGAGCGCCAACGTCGAAAACTACGTGACCGAGCAGGCGCTGGATGGTTTGTTCAAGATGATTGCGCAGCAGGAAGAAACCATTCGCAAGAACCCGGCGGCGGCAGCCACCAGCTTGGCCAAGAAGGTGTTTGGGGCACTTTAAGCCTTCGCCAGCGACTTGTACTGGGACGTAACGCGGCAAACACTCTGCGGGTGCAGAGTGTTTGCAATGGCTGAATATCAGAACTCAGCGCATTCAACGGCCGATTTGAGCGTTGGTATTCGCATTGCTGTTCGCGTTGGAAACGCTGTTGTTGATCGTCAAATTAGTGGTGGGCTGGGAATGACCGTATTTGAACGATTTGAGCGCGTCTGAAAGCTCACGCCGACTGACGGAGTCATTATGTGAATGTTTGGCGCAAGCGCCGCCCACCTGACCGCCGCCCAGCATCATGCCAATCGCCGAGTAAAAGTTTCCCACTGCTTGTAGGAGCATATCTATTTCGCCTCTATGAACGTTCTGGAAATTTTATCCACGTGATAAAAACCACCGAATAAAGTACCTGCGAACAGGTAACTATCTGTGGCAAGCCTGAAAAAAAGGTTCCCATTGGGCCCACCCAAAAACAGTCACAGATTTACTCCACGTCCTTCCTGATCCTGAACCAAGCCGCGTACAACGCCGGCAAGAACAACAGCGTCAACGCCGTCGCCACGATCAACCCCCCCATGATCGCCACAGCCATGGGCCCGAAGAACACACTGCGCGACAACGGAATCATCGCCAGCACCGCTGCCAGCGCCGTCAGCACAATCGGGCGAAAGCGTCGGACGGTGGCTTCGATAATTGCCTGCCAGGGTGCCAGGCCGGCCTTGATGTCTTGTTCTATCTGGTCCACCAGAATCACCGAATTACGCATGATCATGCCCGACAGCGCGATGGTGCCGAGCATGGCGACGAAACCGAAGGGTTGGCGGAACACCAACAGGAACAGGGTCACGCCGATCAGCCCCAACGGTGCGGTGAGAAAGACCATGGCCGTGCGCGAAAAGCTGCGCAGTTGCAGCATCAGCAAGGTCAGCACCACCACGATAAACAGCGGCACGCCGGCCTTCACCGAGTTTTGCCCCCGCGCAGAGTCTTCAACCGTACCGCCCACCTCCAACAGATAGCCGTCCGGCAGCTCGGCTCGCACATCGGCGAGCGTCGGCAAGATCTGCTGCACGAGGGTCGCCGGCTGTTCCTTGCCATAGATATCGGCCCGTACGGTCACCGTGGGCAGACGGTTGCGATGCCAGATGATGCCTTCTTCGAATCCATATTCGAGGGTGGCAATTTGCGACAGCGCCACGCTTTTACCATTGTCGGTGGGCACGGCCAGGCTCGACAGGCGCGACAGCTCGCTACGCTCATGCACCGTGCCGCGCAGGAGGATCTCGATCAATTCGTTGTCCTCCCGATACTGGCTGACGCTGGCGCCGGTCAGGGAACTCTGCAGGAATTTCGACAGGTTGGCAGTGCTCACACCCAGGGCACGGGCACGGTCCTGGTCGATATTCAGGTATACGATTTTGCTCGGTTCTTCCCAGTCCAGATGCACATTCACCACATGGGTATTTTCGCGAACCTTGGCCGCCACTTTGCGCGCCAGCGAACGGACTTCTTCGATGTGCTCGCCAGTCACACGAAACTGCACGGGGTAGCCTACGGGCGGGCCGTTCTCCAGGCGAGTGACCCGCGAACGCAGGGCGGGGAATTGCTCGTTGAGGGTTTCGATCAGCCAGGTGCGCAGGCTTTCTCGCTCCTCGATGGTGTTAGCCAGCACCACAAACTGGGCGAAGCTGGCAGCGGGCAATTGCTGGTCCAGTGGCAGGTAAAACCGTGGCGAACCGGTGCCCGCGTAGGCGACATAGTTATTGATGCCGGCATGCTCCTTGAGCAACGCCTCCAGGCGCTTGACCTGTTCGGCGGTGTTGCTCAGGGAAGCGCCTTCGGCCAGTTTCAGGTCGACCATCAACTCCAAGCGACCGGAAGCCGGGAAGAACTGTTGCGGCACGAAGCGAAACAGTGCAACCGAGCCGATAAACAGCAGCAGGGTCAGCACGATCACGGTTTTACGCCGCTGCACGCACCACTCCACCAGACGCCTTACACGCTGATAGAAGGGTGTGCCGTAAGGGTCCGGGCCGTCGGTGCCGTGTTTGGCCGCATGAATCTTCGCCAGGTCGGGCAGGAGTTTTTCCCCCAGGTAGGGCACAAACACCACGGCCGCCACCCAGGAGGCCAGCAGTGCAATGGTCACCACCTGGAAGATCGAACGGGTGTATTCGCCAGTGCTCGATTGCGCGGTGGCAATCGGCAAGAAGCCTGCGGCCGTGATCAGGGTGCCGGTGAGCATGGGGAATGCGGTGCTGGTCCAGGCGAAACTCGCGGCTTTGAGGCGGTCGTAGCCCTGTTCCATTTTGATCGCCATCATTTCCACGGCGATGATCGCGTCATCCACCAGCAAGCCCAGGGCCAAGACCAAGGCGCCCAGGGAAATCTTGTGCAGGCCGATGCCCAGGTAATACATGGCGGCAAAGGTCATCGCCAGTACCAGCGGAATCGCCAGGGCGACGACCATGCCGGTGCGCACGCCGAGGGAGAAAAAGCTCACCAGCAAAACAATCGCCAGCGCTTCAGCCAATACCTGGACGAATTCGCCGACGCTGGTCTTCACAGCTGCCGGCTGGTCCGACACCTTGCGCAGCTCCATCCCTGCCGGAAGGTTCTTTTGCAGGCGTGCGAATTGCGCTTCAAGGGCCTTGCCCAGTACGAGGATGTCGCCACCGTCGCGCATAGCCACGGCCAGGCCGATGGCATCTGCGCCCATGTAGCGCATGCGCGGTGCCGGTGGGTCGTTGAAGCCTCGATGGATGTCAGCCACGTCACCGATGCGGAAGGTGCGATCCCCCACGCGTATCGGAAAGTTGCGGATCTCCTCTACTGTCTTGAAGTTGCCCGAAACGCGCAGTTGCACGCGCTCGGTGGGGGTTTCAAAGAAGCCGGCGGTGGACACCGCATTTTGCTCCTGCAACGCCTGTTGTACAGCAGCCAGAGGCAAGCCGAGGGTGGCGAGCTTGAGGTTGGACAGCTCGATCCAGATCTTCTCGTCCTGCAGGCCGAGCAGCTCGACCTTGCCCACATCCGGGACGCGTTGCAGCTGGATCTGGATGCGGTCGGCGTAGTCCTTGAGCACCGCATAGTCAAAGCCGTCGCCGGTCAGGGCGTAGATATTGCCGAAGGTGGTGCCGAACTCGTCGTTGAAAAACGGCCCCTGGATATCCGGCGGCAAGGTGTGGCGGATGTCGCTGATTTTCTTGCGCACTTGGTACCACAACTCAGGAATCTGCGCCGAACGCATCGAATCACGGGCAATAAAGGTGACCTGGGATTCACCAGGACGGGAGAACGACACGATGCGTTCATACTCACCGGTCTCCATGAGTTTTTTCTCGATTCGCTCAGTGACCTGGCGCGAGACCTCCTGGGCCGTGGCTCCAGGCCAGTTGGTCTTGATCACCATGGCCTTGAAGGTAAAGGGCGGGTCTTCGCTTTGTCCCAACTTGGTGTAGGACAAGGTGCCAACCACGGCCAGCAGGATCATCAGGAACAGTACGATCTGGCGATTACGCAACGCCCATTCGGAAAGATTGAAACCCATGGGGACTACTCCTTGGCCGCCAGATTCACTACACGGTTGGAGCGATCCACCGGGCGCACGGGTTGGCCCTCATGGAGCACATGCACGCCTGCGGCCACCACCCAATCGGTGGCGGCCAAGCCTTCGAGTACCGGCACGGTGTTTTCGCCAAACGCACCAATGCGTACAGGGGTGCGTTCAAGGGTGTTGTCCGGTTTTACACGCCAAACGTAGGACGCACCGTTCTCGGCACTCAGGGCAGACAGCGGTACCGATAGAGGAATGACACCGTCGACCTGGATGAAAACCCGTGCGCTTTGGCCCAGTTCGGCGGGCACTTTGCCGTCGGTGAAGGCTACGCGCGCGGCGAAGGTGCGAGACTTGGGGTCGGCGGCAGGAGACAGTTCACGAATGCGCCCGGCGAAGCGTTGCTCTGGCTGGCTCCACAACTCCACCGACACCGGCTGGCCGATCTTGAAGCGGCCAAAGCCCTGCTCGGGCAGGCTGATCAAGACTTCACGCTCGCCATCGGTGGCCAGGGTGAACACCGTCTGGCCAGCGGAAACCACTTGCCCCACCTCGACGGCACGCTTGGCGACTACCCCATCCTGAGGCGCACGCAGCACGGCGTAGCCGGCCTGATTGCTGGACACATCGAACTCGGCCTTGATCTGCTTCAGGCGTGCTTCACCGGCTCGGTAGAGGTTTTCGGAATTGTCGTACTGCGACCGACTGACCATCTGACGATCCATCAAGGTCTTGTAGCGATCCCGCTCCGCACGTACCAAGCTCAGATTGGCCTCGGCGGCGGCCACTTGGGCACGGGTGGCTTCCAATTGCAGGCGCACGTCCTGAGGGTCGAGTTCGGCCAGCGGCTGGTTGGCCTTGACCCGTTCGCCCTCCTCCACCAGGCGCTTGCTGACTTTGCCGCCGATGCGAAAGGCCAGGTCCGGCTCATAACGGGCACGCACCTCACCGGGGTAGCTGTCCATTGCCTGCGCCGACGGCTGCGGTTGCACCACCATGGCCGGGCGCACGGTGGTCTGGGCCGCTTCTTCATGGCCGCAAGCGGCCAACAGGAAGATCAGGCTGACAGGCAAAGCAAGGGGCAGGAAAGCGCTGCGCATGCTGAAGGACCTTTCGCAAATAGAGCTTGGAATAATTATACTGGCCGGTATGTTATTAATACCAAACTCACCAGTCCAGTATTAAAGGTGAAAATGTCCGACAATCCTCTGAACACCGCAAGCCCAGGGCGCCCCAAGGACATGGCAAAACGCCAGGCAATCCTCGAATCGGCAAAATCGCTGTTCCTGGATAAGGGCTATGCAAACACCAGCATGGACGCCGTCGCCCTGGCGGCCGGCGTATCGAAACTCACGGTCTACAGCCACTTCACCGACAAGGAGACGCTGTTCACCGCGGCGGTAGTGGCCAAATGTGAAGAGCAATTGCCGGTGATGTACTTCGAGCTTCCCGAAGGCATGCCCGTCGAGACGGTGTTGCTCAACATCGCACGCGGCTTTCATCGGCTGATCAACAGCGAGGAGTCGGTAAACCTGCATCGCCTGATGATGACCACCGGCAATCAGGACGTGAAACTCTCCCAGATCTTCTTCAACGCCGGCCCCATGCGCATGCTGCAAGGCATGGAGCGCTTGCTCGGCAAGATTCACCAGAGCGGTGCCTTGAGCATCGACACACCGTTCAAGGCCGCGGAACACTTCTTTTGCCTGCTCAAGGGCACCGCGAACTTTCGCTTGTTGTATGGCTGCGGCGGACAATTGAGCGCCGCAGAGGCTGAAGAGCATGTGCAGGACGTGGTGCAGTTGTTTATGCGGGCCTATCGCAGCACGGGGCTCGACAGCACCGCATAGGCGGTAGCAACCGACGGTAACCACGATGCGAAGCGAGTCGCTCTTGATCTGCTCTTGATCTGCTTTTGATTTTGATCTTAAGCGCCCCGTCAAACCACGCTGGCCGGAATTCGACAGGGATTTGGGGGGTAAACCGGCAGGGATGCCGGTTTAGCCGCCCCGCGCCATGGATGGCGCGTGGCGGCGGCCCCCCAACTCACTGGCGGATTACGGGCACACCGAGCCCAGGCGAGGTGCCGAGTGGTGGGGCAAGAGCGTTTTGCTTACTTTTGTCTGGGCCGGCATTCCGGCTTTTCAAAAGTGAGCCGCTGTCAGAGCGGAACCCTAGGTGGCCGTTACCGCAGGAATGGATATGTACACAATCCAACTGTGTTGACTGCCAGGCAGCCTTCGCGAGCAAGCCCGCTCCCACAGTTTGGATAGCGGGGCGTCAGGTAGACAGGTGTCGGCTTTCAGGCCGTCATCGCAGGCAAGCCAGCTCCCACATTTGGATTGCGGCGCGCCAGAGAGATAGGTATCGGCTGTCAGGCCGTCTTCGCAGGCAAGCCAGCTCCCACAGTTGGATCTCGCCGCACCTGGGAGATAAGTGCTGCTGTTTGCAGCTTACGGCTTGAGCGCTTTCTTGGGATAAATATCGTAGCGGCTGGACTTGCCATCCAGCGCATGGCTCGGCTTCGGCCCCTCAATGCAGGGTGCCTTGCGCGGACGCTTGACCACCACACGATGGCTGGCCAGGGCCAGAGCCGCCGCGAGCAACGCCGGGGCATCCGGGTCATCGCCCACCAATGGGCGGAACAGGCGCATTTCCTTCTTCACCAGGGCGGTTTTCTCACGGTGCGGAAACATCGGGTCCAGGTAGATCACCTGAGGCGGCTCGCCCTGCCAGTTGAGCATCACGTCGATGGAGTTGCCCTTGAGCAGCTTCATGCGCGCCACAATCGGCGCCACGTCAAAATCCTCGGCAGCGCGGGCCAGACCATCTTCGAGCAAGGCGCCGATCAGCGGCTGGCGCTCGATCAGGCTCATCTCACACCCGAGGCTGGCCAGCACGAACGCGTCCTTGCCCAAGCCAGCCGTGGCATCCAGCACCCGCGGGCGCACGCCCTGGGCGATGCCCACCGCCTTGGCGATCATCTGCCCGCTGCCGCCACCATACAACCGCCGATGCGCCGCGCCGCCTTCGACAAAGTCGACCCGCACCGGCCCTGGCGCATCAGGCCCAAGCTGTTGCAACTGCAAGCCGTGCTCCCCCACTTGCAGGGAAAAATCCGCATCGGCCACCTGCAGAGGCAACCCCAGCAGCGAAGCCCACTGTTCAGCGCGGGCCTGGAAGCTGTCAGCCAAGGCTTGGACCTGGATGCGGCTGGCCGCTGGTTGTTCGTTCATCAATCGCCACGCTCAAAAATATTAAGGATCGGCAAACAACGGCCGATAAAAATCACAGTCAGGTATTTTGCCAGAGCTGAGCGTCGACCGAGAAAAATGTCAGACATTCTTCCCCTTTCCATCGGTGTACTGCCGACCCACAACCATTACGGCCTGCGCAATACCCAAGCGCTGGCCGGGGTGAGTCATGTGTGGCAGGACTTCTTCGCCCGTGCGTTGGCCGAGCAGCTCGGTGAAACGTCGGACGCGCTCGCCGCCAAGACGCCTGCCCCGGCAGACCCGGCGGTTGAACCCCGCGAAGGCGCCGACCTGCTGGCGCAGATCCTCACCCAGCGTGAGTGCGATGTGAAAGACACCGAGATCGCCCCGCCGGAACCGCTCTTCCTGCCAATTGCCGAGTTCGAAACCGAGCTGCTGCCACCGGCCGCGACGCCGTTCCCGGAAGAAGAAATAGTCGCCCAGCAACGCCAGCAAGCGTTTGAGAGCGAGTGGGTGCGCCCCATCGTGCTGAACGCCGGCCAACCGCTACCCGAGCCAGGCCCGGCGCCACAACCACGCCCCCTGCACCTGCCAATTGCCGAATTCGAGCTGGACCTGCTGCCACCGGCCGCCACGCCGTACCCCGAAGAAGAACTGCTGGCGCAGCAAAAGGCCCTGGATTTCGATTACTACTGGGCGCGCCCGCTGGTGACCCACAACCTGCGCCTGGCCGCCTGAACCTTAGCGACACACCCACCAACGCCCCATGTCCAGATGGAAATGGTTGCGATGGGCGGCGTTGTAGTCCGGGCTCAACACCACGTTGAAATCATCACAGGCGCCATCGCGTACCAAGCGCAGGAAACGCGCACTGTCGCCCTGGCCCGGCCAATCCTTGAGCACGCTGATGCTGCGCCCATCGGCCAGGCGAAAACCGGCGATATCCAGGGCATTGGCCGACGCATGCTGGCTGAGTCGACCGTCGGCACGGTTGTAGATATTACGGCAGGCAAAACTGCCCAAATGCTCGACGCGGCTCACCGCTTGGCCAAACACGGCCTGGGCCGCCGGTTGCAGGCTATGTCGCTCGAACAAGGCGAACGCCACCGCCAGCGGGCAACTGGCAAGAAAGCTGCTGCTCAAGGCCACGTCAGCGCCCTGCACGCGCAGGACACTGCGCAAGGGGCACGCTGCATCAGTCGGTGTATCGGCCTGGCGGCTCACGCGCAGACCAGAGGTGTTCAACACCTGGTCACACAGCGCTGGATCATCCTGCAAACGACTGAGCTTGTAGCGCGTCAACAGGTTGGGGCTCGCTCGCACATCCAAGGGCGCCCAGGGGTTCCATTCAGGCGGCATCGGCACCCAACCGCGCCAGACAGCCAACGCAAATGCCCCCACCAACAACAGCAACACACTCAATGTCTTGACCACACCCACGGCTCAACCCTCAAAGTAGTCCGAGCTGCTCCGCCACGGGTTCTCGATGCAAGGCAGGCAGCGGCGGTAGCCCTGGCAGGCGCACCATCAGCTTGGCGTGGAAGCGCAGCGCCAGCTGTGCCGCGAGACGGTTGTCCGACGTGTGCAGGAACATATAGGGCGTGCGGCCCTCTTCGATCCAACTGGCAATCTTTTCCACCCAGGGAATCAGGAACGGGTCATTGGCCTCAAGGTCCGGATGCCCGATGAAGCGCACCTGGGGAAACTGCGTCAGGGCCGCCGGGCGCGGTGGCACCCGGGGCTTTTTTGACTGAGCATGCAGCACCGCTTCCGAGGTAGAAGTACAACTGAACAGTGCACGGGGATCGAGGCAGATGCGCTCGACACCGCGATCGCGCAACAGGCGGTTGAGCATGCGCTCAGCATCACCCTTGGCAAAGAACTGTTCATGACGCACCTCCACGGCCAGCGGCCGATCAATGCCATCGAGAAATCCAGCCAGCTCCGCCAGGCGTGGCGGCGTAAAGCTCTTTGAGAGTTGCAGCCACAGCGGTGAAACGCGCTCACCCAACGGGCTCATCAAGCCGACAAAACTTTCTGCCGCCGGCAACTGTTCACGCAAATCGCCAGCATGGCTGATATCGCCGGGGAATTTGGCGGTGAAGCGAAAATCATCAGGCATGATTTCGGCCCAGCGCTGCACAGTGGCGGCCGAGGGGCGAGCGTAAAAAGTGGTATTGCCCTCAACGGCGTTGAAGACCTGGGAATAGAGCCCGAGGTAATCGCTGGAACGTGCCTCAACGGGATACAGGTACTCGCGCCAGGCGTTTTCACTCCAGGACGGGCAGCCAATGTAATAAGGCAAACGCATCAGATATGGATATCGAGACCCAGCACTTCCATATCCCATTCGACAAAGCCGGCAGTGGTCAGGTAGCTGGCCAGGGCGGTGGCAACGCTTTTGCTCATGGAACGGGGAAAGACCATGTCTTGCTGACGGGCAGGAACGCCGCTGATACGTGCGCTCGAGGCGCCTTGAGCTTTGGAAGGCGTATCGGTGTGTACTTCGATGAAGTCCGGTGAATCCTCGACGGACTCGTCTACCGTCACGCTCGCCTTGCGCGGCTTACGCTTGAGGGGGTACGACTGTGAGGAAAAACCGTCTATACGCATACATGCAGACTCGGTATCAATGATGGCAATTTAGCGGCACTTTCCATGGCGCGCAAATGCTCTGGTGATAACTAGAACACATAATTTGTAAAAGGTTTAAAAACCCAGGCAAATTCTGACGATTGGCGAAATTTGCCGCGTAACGCCCACATTTTTGACGTCAAATAATCCCGCGTTCGGCCTTGGTCTGCGCGACTTTATCGCGCAGGTACACCGGTGCTGCCTGGTCCGCCGCAATCGCCTCGCCGCGCTCGAATGCGAAACGTGCCAACGCCAGCAGGTCTTCGGCGTGGGGTAACATCGCCGCGTCCTGTTCGGCACAGGTCACCTTGATGCGTTCGCCATAACCCCAGCCCGTGCCGGCACCGAACCAATCGCCGCTGGCGTCAGCGGGCAGTTGCGCCGCTTCGGGGGCCAGCACCGCTTCCGTGCCGACCAGGCGCATTTCGCCTGCGGTCTCACGGTAGCAACCCCAGTAAACTTCATCCATGCGCGCATCAATTGCCGCTGCCACGTGCGACGCCCCGTGCTCACGCAACGCGCGCTGGGCCAGTACCGCCAGGTTGGACATCGGCAGCACCGGGCGCTCCAGCGCAAAGGCCAGGCCCTGCACCACGCCAATGGCAATGCGCACGCCAGTGAATGCCCCGGGGCCACGGCCGAACGCGATGGCGTCTACGGCCGCCAGGGTGGTACCGGCGTCTTCAAGCAGTTGCTTGATCATCGGCAACAATTTCTGCGCGTGCAGGCGCGGGATCACCTCGTAGTGGCTCGTAACCTTGCCATCGTGCAGCAAGGCAACGGAGCAAGCTTCAGTCGCGGTGTCCAGGGCCAGCAGGGTGCTCATCGGTGTGGGTGTCCAAGTCGGAAAAAAGTGCGCCAGTATAAACAACAACGGCCCGCAAGCGGGCCGTTGTCTGTGCCGCCGATCACAGGATCAGCTCAGTGCTTGCAGCACCTTGGCGGTGATGGCCTCTACCGAACCCACACCTGGGATGTGGCTGTATTTCGGCTTGCCCTGGGCTGCGGACAGCTTCTGGTAGAAGTCCACCAGGGGCTTGGTCTGGGAATGGTAGACCGACAGGCGATGACGCACAGTTTCTTCGGTGTCGTCTTTACGCTGCACCAGGTCTTCGCCAGTGACATCGTCCTTGCCTTCGACTTTCGGCGGGTTGTAGACGATGTGGTACACGCGGCCCGAGCCTTCGTGAACGCGACGGCCAGCGATACGCTGGACGATCTCTTCGTCTTCAACTGCGATCTCGACCACGGCGTCCAACTCCACGCCCGCCTTCACCAAGGCTTCAGCCTGGGGAATGGTGCGTGGGAAGCCGTCGAACAGGAAACCGTTCTTGCAGTCTTCCTGGCTGATGCGTTCCTTGACCAGGTTGATGATCAGGTCATCGGAGACCAGGCCGCCGCTGTCCATCACGCTCTTGGCGATCAGGCCCAGCTCGGTGCCAGCCTTGACGGCCGCACGCAGCATGTCGCCGGTGGAGATTTGTGGAATGCCGAATTTTTCAGTGATGAACTTTGCCTGAGTACCTTTACCGGCCCCGGGAGCTCCCAGCAGAATGACGCGCATCGATGTGCTCCTCAATTTTTTATAGAGATGACGCTCGGATTCGCCGCGTGGGGCCAATCTCGTAAAAATGTGGTTCTAGGCCGATCAAACGGCCAAAGGCTGATCAAGATACACAGCGGGCCCTCACCATACAAGCCGCCAAAAGTAGGAGAAACCCGCGCCGCACATGCGTCAGCGCCAGGGTGTGCCTGAGCGCAACCCGCCTGCTCAAAAGACGACCGCCCGTTTCCGGGCGGTCGTCGTGGTTTATCCGCAAGCCATTGAGTACACGCAAAAAACCTCAACCGGTGTTGCGCAAACCGGCCGCAATACCGGCCACGGACACCAGCAGCGCCTGTTCCAGAGGGCTGTCTTGCGCAGCCTCCTGCTGACGGGAACGTGCCAACAACTCGGCCTGCAACAGGTGCAAGGGGTCCAGGTAGGTGTTGCGCAGGCGGATGAACTCCAGGGTGTCGGGGCTATGGGCCAGCAGCTGCGACTGGCCGGTCAGGCCAAGCACCACGTCACACGCCTGCGACAATAGGTCGCGTAAGTGCGCACCCAATGCCAGCAGGTCCGGCTGCACCAGACGCTCATCATAAAGACGGGCGATATCGGCATCGGCCTTGGCCAGCACCATTTCCAGCATGTCGATGCGCGTGCGAAAGAATGGCCACTGCTCGCGCATCTGCCCCAGCAATTGACCTTCACCGCGCTCCAGCGCCTTGCTCAGTGCCGCTTCCCAGCCGAGCCAGGCGGGTAGCATCAGACGCGTCTGGGTCCAGCCAAAGATCCATGGGATGGCGCGCAAGCTTTCTATCCCGCCCGCACGGCGCTTGGCCGGGCGACTGCCCAAGGGCAAACGGCCCAACTCCTGCTCCGGCGTGGACTGGCGGAAGTACTCGACGAACTGCGGATTTTCCCGCACCACGGCCCGGTAAGCGCTGACACCGTCTGCCGCCAGTTCGTCCATCAGATGACGCCAGGCAGGCTCGGGAGGGGGCGGCGGTAACAGGGTCGCTTCCAGTACCGCCGCCAGGTAGAGATTGAGGTTCTGCTCAGCGATATCCGGCAGACCGAATTTGAAGCGAATCATCTCGCCCTGCTCAGTGGTACGGAAACGCCCCGCCACCGAGCCCGGCGGCTGCGACAGGATAGCCGCGTGTGCCGGGCCACCGCCACGACCAACGGTGCCGCCGCGACCATGGAACAACAATAGCTCCACCTGTTGCTCGCGGCAGATATCCACCAGACGTTCCTGCGCCCGGTACTGCGCCCAGGCGGCGGCCGTGGTGCCGGCGTCCTTGGCCGAGTCCGAGTAGCCAATCATCACTTCCTGCGGGCCCTGCAAGCGTGCGCGGTAACCCGGCAATTGCAGCAGGCGCTCCATCACCGGTCCGGCGTTGTCCAGGTCGGCCAGGGTCTCGAACAACGGCACTACGCGCATCGGCCGTTGTACGCCCGACTCTTTCAACAGCAGTTGCACCGCCAATACATCCGACGCGGCGCCCGCCATAGAGATGACATACGAACCTAATGACGCCGCCGGTGCGGCGGCGATTTCCTTGCAGGTATTCAATACCTCGGCAGTGTCCGCCGAGGGTTTGAAGTAACCCGGCAGCAAGGGCCGCCGATTGGTCAGTTCCTGGGTCAGGAAGCTGATACGCGCATCCTCATCCCAGTCCTCATAACGCCCCAGGCCCAGGTAATCGGTGATTTCGGTCATGGCCGCCGAGTGACGGCTGGAGTCCTGACGCACATCCAGGCGCACCAGGAACAGGCCGAACGTCACGGCACGGCGCAGGCAGTCGAGCAGCGGGCCATCGGCGATCACACCCATGCCGCATTCATGCAGGGACTGGTAGCACAGCTGCAGCGGGTCGAGCAGGTCGCGGTTGTCCTGCAACACCTCGGCCGGCGCCGGGGTGGTGCTGGTCAACGAGGTGTGGGCCCACTGGCGCGTGGCGCGCAGGCGTTCGCGCAGTTGCTTGAGCAAGGCACGATAAGGTTCGACGCTGTCGCCGACTTTCGCTTGCAACGCCGGGCTGGCCTGTTGCATCGACAGCTCGGAAGCCAGTTGATCAATGTCACGCAGATACAAATCCGCCGCCATCCAACGCGCCAGCAGCAGCACTTCGCGGGTGACCGGCGCGGTGACGTTCGGGTTGCCGTCACGGTCGCCGCCCATCCACGAAGCAAAGCGAATCGGCGCAGCCTCCAGGGGCAGGCGCAAGCCGGTGGCGGCGTGCAGGGCCTGGTCGGCCTTGCGCAGGTAATTGGGAATGGCGTGCCACAGCGAATGCTCGATCACCGCAAAGCCCCATTTGGCTTCATCTACCGGCGTGGGGCGCACGCGCCGGATTTCTTCGGTGTGCCAGGCTTCGGCGATCAAGCGTTGCAAGCGCTCGCGAATCTGCTCGCGCTCGGCGGTGGTGAGATCGCGGTGATCCTGCAAGGCCAGTTGCGCGGCAATGGCATCGTATTTCTGAATCAGCGTGCGGCGGGCCACTTCGGTGGGGTGGGCGGTGAGCACCAGCTCGATGTCCAGCCGCGCCAGCTGCCGGGCCAAGGATTCATTGCTGTGCCCTTCGCTTTGCAGACGGGCCAGCAATTCTGGCAAGACGCGGGATTCGAACGGCGCAGATTGCGATTCATCGCGCCGATGAATCAACTGATATTGCTCGGCAATGTTGGCCAGGTTGAGGAACTGGTTGAAGGCCCGCGCCACGGGCAGCAACTCCTCCTCCTGCAACTGATTGAGGCTGGCGCTCAGTTCATCACCAGCGGCATTCTGCGAAACGGCTCCACGGCGGTCGGCCTTGGCGCCTTTGCGGATCTGCTCGATCTTATCGAGGAAAGCCTCGCCGTACTGCTCTCGAATGGTGTTGCCCAACAGCTCACCCAGCAGGTGAACATCCTCACGCAAGCGTGCATCGATATCACTCATCAGCCAATCTCCAGCCAGAAATCCGGGACGCGCAGGTGCTTCAGAGTGCCGCCGACGTCGGTTTCTGACAAGGCCGAACGCGAACGACTTTAAACCTTGGCGCTTACAGCTAGTCTCAACGATGAGTCGCCGCGTTATTTTCACGCAGGCGGCTGGTCACTCATCACCGCCTGCCATCGCAGGCTTTATTGAGGTAGCCATGAAAATTCGAGAACTGGCCCAGCATTGGGAAGAAACCGCCAAGGGTCGTTTGACCAAGACTGAATACGCCATTCATCTGGATGTAGAAGCCGCTGCCCGGCTGGCGGCCGTTGCCGAGATGTACCCCAAGCGCCACGTCGAAGAACTGCTCGGCGAGCTGATCGGCGCCGCACTGGAAGAGCTGGAAGCCAGCTTTCCCTACATCCAGGGCCAGCAGGTGATTGCCACCGACGAAGAGGGTGATCCGCTGTATGAAGACGTCGGCCCCACCCCACGTTTTCTCACGTTATCCCGTCGCCATTTGCATGATTTATCAGCCGTTGCTGACGAACAAAAACACTGATAAACATTTATTGACGTCAATTAAACCCACGTATTCCGGGTCTTTTACAGGCCCGGAGGTACCGCTGCCCGCCGCGAAAGTTCCATTTTTTAAACATTGACCAGTCAGTCAGATATTTTTTTAGGCAAATCGCCATATCCGCTGAACTTTTGAAAAAAGCCTCCGGTCACAGCCAGTAGCCATCACTTGTGGAACGGTCGTTTGAACGGACGCCATGTGCTTTACCGACGGGCCCGAAATCGATACGCCCCGATGGATTTTGATGTTTTTCAGGAGTTATCCAATGGAGTTGAAGACGATGAACACCAGCACTGCCAAATCCTCGTTTAACCACCTGCGCGGGCTCAAATTGGCCGCGCTGGCAATCGGCACCAGCTTCGTTCTGGCGGGCTGCGCCGGCAACCCTCCAACCGAGCAGTACGCCGTAACCCAATCGGCCGTCAACAGCGCAGTCAGCGCCGGCGGTACCGAGTATGCGGCGGTGGAAATGAAGTCGGCCCAGGACAAGCTCAAAGAAGCTGAGATTGCCATGCACGACAAGAACTACGACAAAGCTCGCCAACTGGCTGAACAAGCCGAGTGGGATGCTCGCGTCGCTGAGCGTAAAGCCCAGGCTGCCAAGGCTCAACAGGCTGTGAAGGATTCCCAGAAGGCTGTTGACGAACTGCGTAAAGAAGGCATGCGCCCAGCTGCAATCATGCAGAAGTAAGCCGCTGCCACTTGACTGCATCGCACCTGATATCGAATTGAAAGGACGACACGACTATGCGTAAACAATTGATGATCCCTGCCCTGCTGGCGATGAGCGTTGCCTTGGCGGCCTGCTCCACCCCGCCGAACGCGAACCTGGAAAATGCGCGGACCAATTTCTCGTCCCTGCAAACCAACCCACAAGCCACCAAGCTGGCTGCGCTGGAAACCAAAGACGCCAGCGACTGGCTGGACAAGGCTGACAAGGCCTACCGCGACAAAGAAGACGAGAAGAAAGTCGACCAACTCGCATACCTGACCAACCAGCGCGTTGAAGTGGCCAAGGACACCATCGTCCTGCGCGAATCCGAAGCCAAGCTGAAAAACGCCGGTGACGAACGCGCCCGTGCCCTGCTGGACGCGCGTGATGCGCAGATCAAGCAACTGCAAAACAGCTTGAACGCCAAGCAAACCGATCGTGGCACCCTGGTGACTTTCGGTGACGTGCTGTTCGCCACCAACAAGTCCGACCTGAAATCCAGCGGCCTGGTGAACATCACCAAGCTGGCTCAGTTCCTGCGCGACAACCCAGACCGTAAAGTGATCGTCGAAGGCTACACCGACAGCACCGGTTCTGACTCGTACAACCAGAGCCTGTCGGAGCGTCGTGCCGCTTCCGTTCAACGTGCACTGGCTCAACAAGGCGTGGATATCTCGCGCATCGTGACCCAGGGCTATGGCAAGGAATATCCGGTTGCCGATAACGGCAGCGTTTCCGGCCGCGCCATGAACCGTCGCGTTGAGGTGACAATCTCCAACGACAACCAGCCGGTCAAGCCACGGTCTTCCGTCGCTAACTGATCATTGGTCTGGTAAAAAGCCCCGCCTTCAGGCGGGGCTTTTTCGTTGCCATTCATGAAAGCGTATTCAAGCTTTAGTCATTGAGGTATCCGAAGGTGATGCGATTGCCACAAAAAAACCACCAGAAACGGTGGTTTTTTTGACTAGGGAAACTTGATCATGCGATCAGTATCTTCATCCGGCGGCGTTATCTTTTTGTTATGACGGGAGGTATCAGATGAGCAACCTGCCAACTGATTACGCGCCTGTTCTTGCGCATCCGCCCGCTCCAACGCCTGATGCGCCCTGGCCATAGCCAGCATATTGCATATCGCATCAATTCTTATCACTGCCTTCCCGCCCCCACTGTGCGTAAGTTACATCGCCCTTTGTGGTACCTGACGCAATTAGGTTCCAAACAATTTCGTTACACGCCCCCGGTACGCCGATAAGTGCAATGCCGCTGACATGAAAAACCTGTCGATAACTGACAGGTTTTTAAGGGTTGCCTATCAGTAGGTGACTGAGCCTTGATTCTCGCCACCGCCGGCCTGAATCTGGCCTTGGCCAGCTGAGCCACCTTCACCGGCTTGGCCACTTTGAGCCGCTTTTTTTTCCAGCAGTTGCTTCAGCATTTCAAGCAGCTCTTCAATGCTTTCTCCCCCACCAGCGCCTTGGCTTGCTCCGGAACCTTGAGCGCCTCCACCCCCCTGGGAACCACCGGAACCAGAACCTTGCGAACCTTCACCGCGCTTAGCGCGGATTTGCTCTTGAAGTTGCTGGATTTGCTGATCAAGACCTTGCGAAGCCCCCTGAGAACCTCCCGAATTGCCGACGCCAATTGAAGGTGCTGCGCCAATACCATTCATAAAACTCGTACTCCAGATTGATGAAATAAAGTGCGCTGATCAGCCAGGCCAATCAGTACCTCATCTGTGGCGTACGAATGAAGATGGTTCCAATCTGTAAAGGCTCGAAAGCCCTTGAGCAACTAAGCTGCACACCGGATGGTTTTTGGGCTCACTGTTGCAACTGCGGGGTTTCCTGCCCCATGCATCGCACGGCCTGCTTCTTGTTATTGACCAGCACGCCGCTCAAGCCTTTCTGTTCGGTATCAAACATCACCAACACGCCGTCAACGCACTGCGCCACTTGCGCAGCCGGGGTCAGGGAGATCTTGTAATCCTCGCCCGGCACTGTCTTGAGCATGGTGAAATCGCTGAGCAGCAACGCATCTTCGGGCTTGGCGAAGTGCAGGTAGCCGTAGTACCACAGGCAGCCTACGGTGCCGATGATGGTGCCGATGCCGGTGAGAATCAGCGGGATCATATTGCGTTCTTCGCTCATTGCGGGCTCTCTGATGAATCAACTTTAGGAACAGGGTAATTCGGGATTTCTCCCAGGCGGCGCAAGCCGTTGAAGTGCTGCGGGTCGTCCAGATAACGCAGCATGACGGTTTGCCAGGTTTTGTCGGCAAAGGTCTGCACATGGCCGCCACGGGTCAGTTGCAACACCCTGGGCGGGGGGGCGGCCTGATACAAGCGGATGCCATTGGACACCGGCACGATAGGGTCATCCAGGCTGTGGAACAGCAACTTGGGCACGCCGGTCAGCCCTGGCATGGCCTTGATCGCACTATCGCCGTCAGGCACCAGCCATGACAGCGGCACCTGCAACGGCCAGGTTAACCAGGAAGTGCTCAAGGCGAATTGTCCTACGTCACGATAACTGGCGGGTACGCCGTCCAATACCAGCGCCTTGAGTTGGGATTGGCGCTCCGGGTGGGCTGCCAGGTAATGCACTGCCAGTGCACCACCCAGGCTTTGGCCGAGGATAATCAGCGGTTGACCCTGGGTTTCAGGCGCCTTGTCGATCCAGCTGAAAGCGGCGTCGATATCCTGGTAGATCGCCGGCAACGATGGCTTGCCTTCCGAAAGCCCATAGCCACGATAGTCCAGCAACAGCACTTGATAGCCCTGTTCCGGCAACCACCAACTGCCCCCCAGGTGCCAGGCGAGGTTACCGCCATTGCCGTGCAAATGCAGAACGGTGCCCTTGAGCGGTACACCGGGTTTAGCCGGCAGCCACCAGGCATGCAGTTTCACGCCATCTGCGGTGGTGAGCGTGACGTCGCGGTAGGGAAGATGGGCTTTTTCCGGCGTGAAGGGCAGGCCGGGCTCGGGGTAGAACAGCAAGGAGCTGCAGCCGTTCAGTGTGAGTAGCAGGCATAAAATGCCGAGGATTCTCATCCGTTGAAGCCTCGCGAAAGTTCTGAAGACCCGTGCAGATCAAATGTGGGAGCTGGCTTGCCTGCTCCCACATTTTGATCCGGTTTCGTCAGTTAAAGGATATTGGAATAATCCGCCTCGATCCGGTCCAGGCTCAAGTGGTTGAGGAAATTGGAGAAGCACATCCAGGCCGCCAGCGCGTTCATGTCGCGAAACTGCTCCGGCAGGTACTTGGGCGGCACCACCAGGCCTTCGTCGACCAACTGGCGCAGGGTACGCATGTCTTCAAGGGTGGTCTTGCCGCAGAACAGCAGCGGCACCTGCTCCAGCTTGCCTTTACGTACAGCGAGCTGGATGTAGTTGTAAACCATGATAAAGCCCTTGAGGTAGGACAAATCCTTGGTAAACGGCAGACCGGTGGGCACCGAACCACGGAATACCCGGCTGGCATTCCCATAGCTTTCGGCCATTTCAAAGCCTTGCTCGCGGAAGAACTCGAACACCTGCAGGAAGTCGGCACCCTCCTCCACCATATGGATGGCGCGTGTCCGGTTGGTGAGTTTGCGCAGGCGGCTGGGGTAGGAGGCAAACGTGATGATTTCCATCAGGATCGCCAGGCCTTCCTGGGTAACGGTGGACGACGGCGGGCCCTTGGACAGGAACGTGCAGATCGGCTGGTTCTGGCCGTTGAGGGTGGTGCCCACATGCACCAGGCCTTCATGCACCTCCAAAGCGCGCACGTCGCGGTCGTTGAACATCGCGTCGGCGCGGATCTTGATGTAGTCAGCGCCCGCCGCTGCGTCGGCGACAATGCCATCGGACTCGAATACGCGGATGGTCTCCTCCGCTTCGCCAAACACTTTGTTCAGACGGGTTTGCAGCAGGCTGACCGCATCTTTGGCGGTGAGGGTCTTGGCTTCGTCCTTGAGGTCACCCCGGCCATCAATGTTGTTCAGGTAATCGGAGAGCATCAGACCAAGGTCGGCCAGGGTCGGGTCGCCAGCGTGGAACGCATCGGAGGCGGCGCCGTACAGCTCTTGGGAAATCAGACCGAAGTCCTCGGTGCCGCGCGCTTCAAGCATGCGCACCACCATGCGGTATTCGCGGCACATGCGCCGCATGATCTGCCCCACCGGGCTGAATTGTCCAAGGCGACGGGTGATGTCGCGCTCGATGTTCTGGAATTCCAGCTTCACCGCGCTGGAGTCGAACGACAGCGGTCGGTTCAGGTAGTAATCACGGTCTACGGCAGGCATCGCCTTGCCCTTGGCCTTGAGAAATCCCTGGCGAATGTTTTCGTCCCATTTCACCGCATCGAGAACGCGGATCGGTGTTTGCGCCAGCACAATGCGATCGGACAAGGTGCGTATCGTCTGCTGGTAATCGTCCACCCGGTGCTTCCTCTTTAAACGTTATTGGCCCACGCGCAGGTAGCGCACGGCTTCAGCAGCAAGCCCAGCTCCCCCAAAGCAGATTGCGCACAGGGCTAGACCGAGGCCAATACCAGGTGCATGTAACGCTTGAGAATTTCAAGCATCTCGTCACCGGTCAGAGGCTCTGCGCCGCCCAACAGGCCCTGATATTCCATCCGACTGATGATAGCCGTCAACACCTTGGCATCCTGCTGCGGCTCACGGGAGCCCAATACCTGGAAAAACTGCCCGGTACCCTGCAACAGGATCTGTTGATGGGAGCGTACCAGTTCGGCCAGCCGCGGGTTCAATAGGGCTTCCTGGCGAAAAGCCTGCTCAGCCATCAGGTATTCGCGCCGGTTGGTCAGCTGGCGCAGCACATAGTCAGCGGTCAGGCGCGCGATATCATCGGCCAGTTGCGAGCGCGACTCCGGACTGCCATCGCCATAGGCGACCATCTCGCGCAACAGGCCTTCGTTGCGCACCCACAGTTTGCCCATGAAAGCGGCGCTGCGTTCCACGTACTGGGCGAAGGTATCGGTGAGCAGGTCGTCGATGTCTTTGAAGTAATAGGTGGTGGCCGACAGCGGCACCCCCGCCTCTGCCGCCACTGCCCGGTGACGTACGGCCCGCACGCCATCGCGCACGACGATACGCATGGCCGCATCGAGGATGTCTTGCCGGCGTTGCTCGCTGCCCCGTCGGCTGGCCTTGCGGCCCTGGTACTGAACGCTTTCAGCCACGGCAGCAGCAATGCCGGCGGCACCTTCTTGAGCTATTACGCGGTTCACCACACTTCTTCCTTTAGAGGTGACGCGGAGCGTCACAGGGTGCATTCCCACGCGGAGCGTGGGAATGATCACTGACGAGCACCACTTGAACAGGCCACATAAAAAAGCCGCCTTATAAAAGGCGGCTTCGGATTTCGCTACGGTTACGCTTGCGGCCGCATGTGCGGGAACAGGATCACGTCGCGGATCGACGGCGAGTTGGTCAACAACATCACCAGACGGTCAATGCCGATACCTTCACCGGCGGTGGGCGGCATGCCGTATTCCAGGGCCCGAACGAAGTCGGCATCGTAGTGCATGGCTTCGTCATCACCGGCGTCCTTGTCGGCCACCTGGGCCATGAAGCGCTCGGCCTGGTCTTCCGCGTCGTTAAGCTCGGAATAGGCGTTGGCGATTTCGCGGCCACCGATGAACAGCTCGAAACGGTCGGTGACGTTGGGGTTGTCGTCGTTGCGACGGGCCAGCGGCGACACTTCGAACGGGTACTGGGTAATGAAGTGCGGCTGCTCCAGCTTGTGCTCCACCAGTTCTTCGAAAATCATCACCTGCAGCTTGCCCAGGCCTTCGAAGCCCAGCACCTTGGCGCCGGCTTTCTTGGCAATGGCACGGGCCTTGTCGATGTCGTTGAGGTCGTCAGCGGTCAGCTCGGGGTTGTACTTGAGGATCGAGTCGAACACCGACAGGCGCACGAATGGCTCGCCGAAGTGGAACACCTTGTCGCCGTACGGCACGTCAGTGCTGCCCAGCACCAGCTGTGCCAGCTCGCGGAACAGTTCTTCGGTCAGGTCCATGTTGTCTTCGTAGTCGGCGTAGGCCTGGTAGAACTCCAACATGGTGAATTCAGGGTTGTGACGGGTCGAGACGCCTTCGTTACGGAAGTTGCGGTTGATCTCGAACACCTTTTCAAAGCCGCCCACCACCAAGCGCTTGAGGTACAGCTCCGGCGCGATACGCAGGAACATTTCCATGTCCAGCGCGTTGTGGTGGGTTTCGAACGGTTTGGCTGCGGCACCACCCGGGATGGTCTGCAGCATCGGCGTTTCCACTTCCAGGAAGTCACGCTGCATCAGGAAGCTGCGGATGTGAGCAATGACTTGCGAGCGTACGCGGAAGGTCTGGCGCACGTCTTCGTTGACGATCAGGTCAACGTAGCGCTGGCGATAGCGCTGTTCGGTGTCGGTCAGGCCGTGGTGTTTGTCTGGCAGCGGGCGCAGGGACTTGGTCAGCAGGCGCACATTGGTCATCTCGACGTACAGGTCGCCCTTGCCGGAACGGGCCAGGGTGCCTTCGGCTGCGATGATGTCGCCCATGTCCCAGGTTTTCACCGAGGCCAGGGTTTCTTCGGACAGGGTCTTGCGGTTGACGTAGACCTGGATGCGACCGGTCATGTCCTGGATCACCATGAACGAGCCACGGTTGAGCATGATGCGACCTGCCACCTTGACCGGGATCGCAGCCTCTGCCAGTTCTTCCTTGGTCTTGTCCGCGTATTGCTTCTGCAAGGCATCGCAGTAGTTGTCGCGACGGAAGTCGTTGGGGAAGGCGTTACCCTTGGCGCGCTCGGCAGCAAGCTTTTCCTTGCGCAGGGCGATCAGGGAGTTTTCTTCCTGTTGCAGGGCTTGCGGGTCGAGTTGTTGGTCGCTCATGTCTTTAAATATTCCATCAGGTTCGTTGCCCCCAGCCTTCGGCGGGGGATCGCGGGCAAGCCCGCTCCCACAGAGGGTATTAGAGGCCGGATTTCAGGCTGGCTTCCAGGTATTCGTCGATATCGCCGTCGAGTACCTTGTCGCAGTCGCTGCGTTCGATGTTAGTGCGCAGATCCTTGATCCGCGAGGCATCGAGCACGTACGAACGGATCTGGTGGCCCCAGCCGATATCCGACTTGGTGTCTTCCAGCGCCTGGGAAGCCGCGTTGCGCTTCTGCATTTCCTGCTCGTACAACTTGGCCCGCAGCATTTTCATGGCGGTGTCCTTGTTGGCGTGCTGGGAACGTTCGTTCTGGCAGCTGACCACGGTGTTGGTCGGTACGTGGGTAATACGTACGGCCGAGTCGGTGGTGTTTACGTGCTGGCCACCGGCGCCGGAGGAACGGTAGGTGTCGATCCGCAGGTCGGCCGGGTTGATCTCGATTTCCACTTTGTCGTCGATCTCTGGCGAGACGAACACCGCAGAGAATGAGGTGTGGCGACGATTGCCGGAGTCAAACGGGCTCTTGCGCACCAGGCGGTGCACGCCGATCTCGGTGCGCAGCCAGCCAAAGGCATATTCGCCCTTGATGTGCACGGTCGCGCCCTTGATACCGGCCACTTCACCGGCGGACAGTTCCATGATGGTCGCGTCGAAACCGCGTTTGTCGGCCCAGCGCAGGTACATGCGCAGCAGGATGTTGGCCCAGTCCTGGGCCTCGGTGCCACCGGAACCGGCCTGGATATCCAGATAGGCGTTGTTCGGGTCCATTTCATGGCTGAACATGCGGCGGAATTCAAGCTTGGCGAGGTTTTCCTCGAGACGGGCCAGCTCGGCGACGACATCGCCCACTGCGCCTTCGTCGTTTTCTTCGACGGCCATGTCCAGCAGGTCGCGGCAATCACCCAGGCCGGTGTTCAGTTCGTCGAGGGTATCGACGATCTGTGCCAGCGCAGCGCGCTCGCGCCCCAGTTCCTGGGCGTACTCAGGTTTGTTCCAGACACTCGGATCTTCAAGCTCGCGATTGACCTCGGTCAGACGCTCATGCTTTTGATCGTAGTCAAAGATACCCCCGAATAGTTTCGGAGCGCTCGGACAGGTCCTTGATGGTGTTAAGGATCGGGTTGATTTCCATGGCGGGCAGCACTCGTTGGCGAACTTTTGAAAGCCGGCGAGTATAACGGCAAACGGCTGCGAACGGCAGTCCGCTTGGCCGAAAAGGCGGTGGTTTGTACAGGATCCATAGCCAGATAGCGATCAAATGTGGGAGCTGGCTTACCTGCTCCCACAGAGGCGCCCGGCGCTTGGGATTATTCGATGCCCACCTGATTACGCCCATTATTCTTGGCCGTGTATAACCCCTTGTCCGCCGCCATGATCAACTGCCGACAATCGGTACCCTGGACCGGCGTCAACGTCGACAGCCCAATACTGATGGTCAGGCTGGCACCTTCAGCCGGGGCGATGTGCGGGATTTTCAACGCCGCTACCGCCATGCGCAGCTTTTCCGCGACCAGGCGTGCGCCGCCCGGTGAGGTGTTGGGCAGGACCAGCGCGAACTCCTCGCCGCCGTAGCGCGCCGGCAAATCCGAAGGGCGGCTGCTGGCTTCACGGATGGTGTTGGCGACTTTGCGCAAGGCTTCGTCGCCCTCGACGTGGCCGAAGCTGTCGTTGAAGGTCTTGAAGAAATCCACGTCGATCATCAGCAGCGACAGTTGGGTCTGGTCGCGCATGGCGCGGCGCCATTCCAACTCCAGGTATTCGTCGAAGTGGCG
Organism: Pseudomonas sp. NFR02; assembly: GCF_900119375.1. Taxonomy (NCBI): domain Bacteria; kingdom Pseudomonadati; phylum Pseudomonadota; class Gammaproteobacteria; order Pseudomonadales; family Pseudomonadaceae; genus Pseudomonas; species Pseudomonas sp. NFR02. The sequence continues at coordinate 593,925 of NZ_FPJJ01000002.1, read as the reverse complement.
GCGGTTGGACAGCCCGGTCAGGCCATCGGAGTTCATCAGGCGTTGCAGCACCAGGTTGGTGTCCAGCAACTGTTGCTGGCTGACGCGCAACGCGCGGTAGGCCGCGTCGCGCTGCAACAGGGTCATGTAGGAGCGCGAGTGGTAGCGGATGCGCGCCACCAACTCGATGTTGTCCGGTAGCTTGACCAGGTAATCGTTGGCCCCGGCCGCAAAGGCCGCGCTCTTGATCAGCGGGTCTTCTTTGGTGGACAGCACGATGATCGGAATATTCGCGGTGGCCGGGTGATTGCGGTATTCGCGCACCAGAGTGAGGCCGTCCAGGCCCGGCATCACTAGGTCCTGCAAGATCACTGTGGGCTTGATGCGGATCGCCTGGGCAATCGCCTGGTGCGGGTCGGCACAAAAGTGGAAGTCGATGTTTTCTTCATGGGCCAGGCCACGCCGCACGGCTTCACCGATCATGGCCTGGTCGTCGACCAGCAACACCATGGCGGCGTTTTCGTCGGTCTTGAAGTCGTCGAGCTGTAAATCATTCATGTGCAGTCACCTGAATTACTACCTGCAAGCCAGCACGGCGGGAGATTTTTGTTCATTTTGCAAAGACCTCCAGCAATCGGGGCGCAATTCTATCCAGTGGGCGAATTTCAACAGCAGCATCAATCGCCGCCGCCGCTTTGGGCATGCCATACACCGCCGAACTCTGTTGGTCCTGGGCGATGGTCAAATATCCTTGTTCCCGCATCAGCTTGAGGCCCTGGGCGCCGTCGCGCCCCATGCCCGTGAGCAAGACGCCGACGGCGTCACCGTTCCAGTGGCTGGCGACGCTTTCGAAAAACACGTCGATCGACGGCCGGTAAATCTCGTTCACCGGCTCTGCGGTATAGGCTAGCGTGCCATTTTTCAACAAGCGAATATGGTGGTTGGTGCCGGCCAGCAATACCACGCCGGGTTGAGGCGGCTCGCCTTCACAGGCCAGGCGCACCGGCAGGCCGGAAGCGCTGCTCAGCCACTCGGCCATGCCAGCGGCAAACACCTGGTCCACATGCTGCACTAGCACGATGGCGGCAGGGAAATCCCGGGGCAACCCCTTGAGCAGAACTTCCAGGGCCGCCGGCCCACCGGCCGAAGAACCAATCGCCACCAGCCGTTGACGCTTGCCGGTGACCCGCTGCGGCGGGGTTTCGGCACGCACCCGCGTGCCGCGCTGGCCGATCAGCCAGCCAATATTGAGGATCTTGCGCAACAGGGGCGCCGCCGCATCCTTGGGGTTGCCCACGCCCAGTGCCGGGGTGTCCACCACATCCAGGGCGCCGTGGCCCATGGCTTCGAATACACGGCTGACGTTGGCCTGGCGGTCAACGGTGACGATCACGATCGGGCATGGCGTGTCGGCCATGATCTGGCGGGTAGCTTCCACGCCATCCATCACCGGCATGATCAAGTCCATCAGGATCAGGTCCGGGGTCAGCTCGGCGCAACGCTGCACCGCTTCCAGGCCATTGCTGGCCACCCACACCACCTCGTGGGCGGGCTCGTAACTCAAGGCACGGCGCAAGGCCTCTACGGCCAGGGGCATGTCATTGACGATCGCAATCCTCATGCCCGGGCGCCTCCAATCAGTTCAACCACGGCGTCGAGCAAGGCGTCGTCATGGAAACTGGCTTTGGCTAGATAATAGTCGGCCCCGGCGTCGAGGCCACGGCGGCGGTCTTCTTCACGATCCTTGTAGGAAACCACCATCACCGGCAATGATTGCAGGCGACTGTCACGGCGCAAAAGTGTGACCAATTCAATACCGTCCATGCGAGGCATATCAATATCCGTGATAAGCAGGTCGAAGTCCTCGGAGCGCAATGCGTTCCAGCCATCCATGCCATCGACCGCCACGGCAACTTCATAACCCCGGTTGAGTAACAATTTGCGTTGCAGCTCGCGCACCGTCAGTGAGTCGTCCACCACCAGCACGCGCTTGCGCGGCGCTTCGGTGGCCTGCTGGTTGCGCCGGGCGATGCGCTCCAGGCGGCCGGTATTGAGCAGCTTGTCCACTGAACGCAGCATGTCTTCGACATCGACGATCAACACCACCGAGCCGTCATCGAGCAAGGCCCCGGCAGAAATGTCCTGGACCTTGCCCAGGCGATCATCCAGCGGCAACACCACCAGCGTGCGCTCGCCGATAAAGCGCTCCACGGCAATCCCGTACACGGCATCGCGTTCGCGGATCACCACCACTTTCAAGGTATCTGAAGGGGTCTGCCCCGGCGGGCGCTGCAGCAACTGGCTGGCGGCAACCAGGCCGACGTGTCGGCCTTCATGCCAGAAGTGCTGGCGGCCTTCCAACTGCACGATGTCGTCGGGGGCCAGGTCGCACATGCGTTCGATATGCGCCAGGGGAAACGCATAGGCTTCTTCGCCGACTTCCACCACCAGGCTGCGCACCACCGACAGGGTCAGCGGCACCTCAAGATGGAAGCGACTGCCCTGCCCCGCCGTCTGTTCCAGCACCACTGCGCCGCGCAACTGGCGAACCATATGCTGCACCGCGTCCAGGCCCACACCGCGCCCGGACACTTCGGTGACTTTGTCCCGCAGGCTGAACCCCGGCAGGAACAGGAAGGTCAGTAGCTCCTCTTCGCTCAGGCGCAGAGCCGTTTCCACCGGAGACAAATTCCGGTCGACAATAGTGCCGCGCAGGCGCTCGAGGTCGACACCGTTGCCGTCATCGCTCAATTCCAGCACCAGCAACCCGGCCTGATGGGACGCGCGCAGGCGAATCAAGCCCTCCGCCGGCTTGCCCGCCAGCACGCGCTGCTCAGGGGTTTCGATGCCGTGGTCGACGGCATTGCGCAATAAATGGGTGAGCGGCGCTTCGAGTTTTTCCAGCACGTCACGGTCGACCTGGGTCTTTTCGCCTTCAATCTCCAGGCGCACTTGCTTGCCCAGGCTGCGACCGAGGTCACGCACCATACGCACCTGCCCGGCCAGCACATCGGCAAACGGCCGCATGCGGCAGGCCAATGCGGTGTCGTAGAGCACCTGGGCGCGCTGGCCGGCCTGCCAGCCGAACTCATCCAGCTCGGCGTTTTTTTCCGCCAGCAGGGCCTGAGCTTCACTCAGCAGGCGACGGGTATCGGCCAGGGCTTCCTGAGCTTCCAGGTTCAGATCCAGGGATTTTAGCTGGCCATCCAGGGCATCCAGTGCACGCAAGCTGTTGCTCTGAATGCGCTTGAGGCGTTGCAGGCTGGCCAGGTACGGCTTGAGCCGCTGGGTTTCCACCAGGGATTTGCTGGACAAGTCCAACAGGCTGTTCAAGCGCTCAGCCGTCACCCGCAGCACACGCTCGCCGCCTTCTGTCATGCGTTTGCTCTGGCGCGGCGCTTCACTGCTGACCGGCGCGGGCTCCAGCTCGGGCTCCAGCAGCAATGCGTCAACCCGCGGCGCGGGGATGGGCTCGGGATTTGGCACGGGCGTGGCAATCGGCTGCGAGGGATCGAGCAAGCGCTCCATCAGCGCTACGTACGCCTCGATATCCGCCGGCCCCACGTCATTGCCCGGCGTGGCGATTCGCATCAGCAGGTCGGTGCCTTGCAGCAACGCGTCGATATGTTCAGGTTGCAGGTACAGGCGGCCTTCCTGGGCACTGACCAGGCAGTCTTCCATGACGTGGGCCACGCTGACCCCGGCATCCACGCCGACAATCCGCGCCGCCCCTTTAAGTGAATGCGCGGCGCGCATGCAGGCTTCGAGCTGGTCGGCCTGGGTCGGGTTGCGTTCCAGCGCCAGCAGGCCCGCGCTCAACACCTGGGTCTGCGCATCGGCTTCCAGGCTGAACAGTTCCAACAGCGAGGCATCGCGCATCTGGTCGGGGGTCATGCGAGGCTCCGGGTCACGGCGGACAACAATTGCGCTTCGTCCAGCCAGCGCAGACTGCGGCCTTTCCACTGCAACACGCCTTGGGTGTAGCGTGCGCTGGCCTGGGTGCCGGACACCGACGCAGCCTTCAAGGTGCGCTCATCGATGGCGTGGATGCCGTCTACTTCATCTACCGGTACGACGACCGGGCCGTCCTGGGCAGCGATGATCAGCATGCGCGGCATGATCCGCCCGCCGCTGGCGCCGGCACTGGTGCTGTCCAGGCCCAGCAGTTCCACCAGCGACAGGCACGCCACCAGCGCCCCGCGTACGTTGGCCACGCCCAGCAGCGCTCGGGAGCGCTGGTGCGGCAGCGAGTGGATCGGGTGCAACGGCGCCACTTCCACCAGGCAGCGGGTGGCGATACCGAGCCATTCTTCGCCGAGGCGGAACATCAACAGCGAACGGGTGACCACATCGCTATCCGCTTCGGCAGCTGCCTGCGCGTGATGGTCGTCTTGTTGCAGTGCGTAGCGGTCGAGCAGGCGTGTGGCGGCGGCGGAATACACCAAGCAATTGCGGCAGTGGATATGCTCGGCCAACAGCGGGCAGGACTTGTCGCCATGAATACCGATGCGGTTCCAACAGTCGTCAATGGCTTGGGTATCGGTCAGCGTCAGGTCCAGGCCTGCGGTGTCGAGCGCGTCAGGGCTACTCATCGTTTGGTCTCACTGTCAGCTCGCTCGCTACGGGCGGCGCGTGCCTGAAGACGACGCGCGCCGACACTGTCACCCTGGGACTCGAGCAACGCGGCCAGGTGCATCAGGGCCTGGGGATGCTGCGGTTCCAGATACAGAGCTTTTCGGTAATACCCCTGGGCCTCCAGGGCACTGCCAGCCACATCGCTGAGCAGCCCCAACCAGTAAAACACCTGGGCGGCCGGCGGGTGACTGCTCAAATACCGCTCGCAGGCCGCTCGGGCCTCGGCACTTTTGCCCTCGTTGGCCAGGGTTGCGATCTGGCTGAGCAGATCCCCTGCATCGGTATGCGTAGCTTTGACCGGTGGCACGTGGGGGGTGACCGAGCTGAACGGTCGCGGCTTGGGCGGTATCGGCGCCGCCCTGCGCTGCGGTAGCGGCGCGGGCGTCGGTTTGACCACAGGTGCAGCCGGCGCGGCCGGTTCTACATGCCGACTGAAGGCAAAGGACTGCGGCACGCCGATGGAGCGCATGCCGTGGCGCCCCAGCAGGCTGCCCTCGGCCGGGCCGATAAACAGCACGCCGTCCACGTGAGTCAATGCCTTGAGCACATCAAAGACCTGTTTCTGGGTCGGCTGGTCGAAGTAGATCAGCAAGTTGCGGCAGAACACAAAATCGTAGGTCGGCTCGTTCGCCAGCAGTGCCGGGTCCAGCAAGTTGCCGACTTGCAGGCGCACTTGTTCACGCACCCGGTCGGCGATGCGGTAAACGCCTGCGTCTTCAGTGAAGTGGCGGTCGCGAAATTCAAGATCGGCGCCGCGAAACGAGTTCTTGCCATACACGCCCCGCCGCGCGCGCTCCACCGACAGCGGGCTGACGTCCATGCCTTGCACTTTGAACTGGTGGGGCGCCAACCCCGCATCGAGCAAGGCCATGGCAATCGAATAGGGCTCTTCGCCGGTCGAACACGGCAGACTGAGAATACGCAGGGCGCGCATCTGGTTGATCTCGGCCAAGCGTGCCTGGGCCAGGCGAGCCAGGGTTGCAAAGGATTCGGGATAGCGGAAAAACCAGGTTTCGGGGACGATCACCGCTTCGATCAGCGCCTGCTGCTCGTCATGGGAGGTTTGCAGGTGTTGCCAGTAAGCCTCCGCCGACGGCGACTGGGACGACTGGCAGCGCTGGCGCACCGCGCGCTCGATGATCGCCTCGCCCACCGAAGCGACGTCCAGGCCGATGCGTTCTTTCAAGAACGCGAAAAACCGCGGGTCATTGCTCATAGGCTCAACTCGGCGGAAAACAGCAAGGCACGCACTGGCGCGGTCAACAGATCGGCGACGCCAATCCACTGCATCAAGCCCTGTGCGTCCTCGCGCACCGGCCCCAGGTATGGCGCCTGCTGATTGTCCAGGCCATAGGGCTGAAATTCGGCGGGGTCGCAACGCAGGGTGTCGGTGGCCTGTTCCAGGATCAGCCCTAGCCAACGCGCCTCACTCCAAGGCTGCGGCTGATAATTGACCAACACCAGGCGCGTACTGGTACGCGCCTGGGCCGAAGTGCCGAACGTCAGGGCGCTCAAGTCGATGACCGGCACCAGCGCCCCACGATGGGCGAAGATACCCGCCACCCATAAGGGCGCTTGGGCGATAGGTTTAAGCGCCAGGCGCGGCAGCACCTCGGCCACTTCCGTGGCCTTGAGGGCAAAGCGTTCGTTGCCGATGCGAAACACCAGAAACAATGCCTTTTTCGCTGCCGGGACGGCACCGCGTTTAGCCGCGAGTTCGCTCATCAGACTTTGAAACGCGAGACGCCGCTGCGCAGACCGACCGCAACCTGGCTCAGTTCATCAATGGCAAAGCTGGCCTGGCGCAGGGATTCGACGGTCTGGCTGCTGGCATCGCCCAATTGCACCAGCGCGTGGTTGATCTGCTCGGCACCGGTGGCCTGGGCCTGCATGCCTTCGTTGACCATCAGCACCCGCGGCGCCAGGGCCTGTACCTGATGGATGATCTGCGACAGTTGCTCGCCCACTTGCTGCACCTCCGACATGCCACGGCGCACCTCCTCGGAGAATTTGTCCATGCCCATCACCCCTGCCGACACCGCCGACTGGATCTCACGCACCATCTGCTCAATGTCGTAGGTCGCCACAGCGGTCTGGTCGGCCAGGCGGCGCACTTCGGTGGCAACCACGGCAAAGCCGCGCCCGTACTCACCGGCTTTCTCAGCCTCGATCGCAGCATTCAGGGACAACAGGTTGGTCTGGTCGGCCACCTTGACGATGGTCACCACCACCTGGTTGATATTGCCGGCCTTCTCATTGAGGATCGCCAGCTTGGCGTTGACCAGGTCGGCGGCGCCCATCACCGAGTGCATGGTTTCTTCCATGCGGGCCAGGCCCTGCTGGCCGGAGCCGGCAGCCACCGAGGCCTGGTCGGCGGCGGTGGACACTTCGGTCATGGTGCGGACCAAGTCCTTGGACGTGGCGGCAATCTCGCGGGAAGTGGCGCCGATTTCGGTGGTGGTGGCTGCGGTTTCTGTCGCGGTCGCCTGTTGCTGCTTGGAGGTCGCGGCAATCTCGGTGACCGAGGTGGTGACCTGCACCGATGAACGCTGCGCCTGGGACACCAGGGCAGTCAGCTCGGTCATCATGTCGTTGAAGCCGGTTTCAACCGCGTTGAATTCGTCCTTGCGCTCCAGGTTCAGGCGCTTGCTCAGGTCACCGGTGCGCATGACTTCGAGGATTTGAACGATGCGCTGCATCGGCGCCATGATCGCGCGCATCAGCAACAGGCCACACAGCGCGGCGGCGAGAATCGCCAGCAACAGCGAGACGCCCATGCTGATCTTCGCGGCCGCTACCGCATCATCGATGGCGGCGGTGGCGTTGTCGGCGACCTGCTTGTTCTCATTGATAATGTCATTGAGCTTCATGCGGCCTGCTGTCCAGGCGGGGGTCAGTTGCTCGTTGAACAACCTCAGTGCTTCGGCGGCGTTATTGCTCTGATGGGCCGCCAAAACCTGGGCGAGAATCTGGTTGTAGCTCTGGTGCAGTTTTTCGAAGGCATCGAATTCGGTGCGATCCTGGGTGATATTGATCGTCCCCGCGTAGCTGGCCATATGCTGCTCAAGCCGAGCTTCGAAAGACTTGTAATCCTGTTTGTCGGTTTCGGAAATGCCCTGGTTCTCGTGGATTCCGACCAACTCCTGGGTTTGCAGGTAGCTGTCGACCCAGGCGCTGCGAATCATCGAGCTGAAAAACACCCCGGGCACCGCATCGTCCCGCACTGAGTTTTCGCTGATTTCGATTTTCAGCAAGCGCGAATACGAGACCACGACCATCAGCAGCATGATCGCGATAATTACCGCAAAGCTCGCCAAAATCCTTTGGCGCAGGGTCCAGTTCTTCACAGTAATTCCTCGCAGGGCCATTCAAATGGAGGGGAGTATAGCTGAGCGGCTGCGCGCTTTTATCAAGGCTTTTGATGTGCAGTGCACAGAATGCAAAAGTGGGAGCGGGCTTGCTCGCGGATGCGGTGAGTCAGCCAGAAATAGAGTGACTGGTCTACCGCATTCGCGAGCAAGCCCGCTCCCACATTTTTGATGAGCGTGTGGCCTTGTTTATGCGTTAAGCCGTACTTGTTTTTCCAACTCAAGCTTCAAGCCGGGCTCAAGTTTCAGTTGGCGTGCCAGTTCGTCCAGGTAGGCTTTTTCCATGAAGTTTTCTTCGTCCACCAGCATCACGCTGGCGATGTACATTTCGGCGGCCATTTCCGGGGTGCTTGCGGCGCGGGCGACGTCGGTGGGGTCCAGGGGTTTGTTGAGTTCGGCGTGTAGCCAGTGCTGCAGCTCCTGATCGTTGTCCAGCTTGGTAAACTCGCCTTCGATCAAGGCACGCTCGCGCTCATCCACATGGCCGTCAGCCTTGGCCGCGGCCACCAATGCCTTGAGAATGCCTTGGCTGTGTTGTTCGACCTGGGCCGCTGGCAGGCGGTCGATGGTTTGCGGCTCGCCTTGGGGCGCGCTGGCTTGCTGGGACTGCCAGTTGCCGTAAGCCTTGTAGGCAATCACACCCAGTGCGGCCAGGCCGCCGTAGGTGAGCGCTTTGCCACCGAATTTACGCGCCTTCTTGTTGCCCAGCAGCAAGCCCATGGCCCCCGCCGCCAGGGCCCCGCCGCCTGCACCGCCGAGCATGCTGCCGAGCCCGCCACCGCTGAGCAAGCCGCCGAGGGCGCCCTTGTCATTCGACTTAGGCTGGCCACCCGCCTTGTTTTGCAACATATCCTGGCCAGACTTAAGCAGTTGATCGAGCAATCCACGGGTATTCATTCGTAGCCTCCAGACACTTGGGTTCGTAGGACCAATAGGCCTTCAGCGTAAAACTAAGTGCCAAAAAGCCGCGATCTAGAGTGCTTCCAGATGTAACGTTCTACTGCGATGCTGGAAATGTCTTGTTGCATATGCAACGCCATCATCCCGCCATCAATCAATTTGCCTTGTTCATCGAACCGCTTAAGCTATCCGGCGTCTGTTTATTGTCCGTTGCGTTTGGCCGAAGGCATGTCCGAACCGTTATTTCTGATCCGCTACGTGCCAGGAACGGCGCGGGATTTGCTCACGACAGGTTGTCTCTATGCACCGCAGGAATTTGCTCAAAGCATCCATGGCCATTGCGGCTTACACCGGTTTGTCGGCCAGTGGCCTGCTGGCCGCGCAGGCCTGGGCCGGGAATCGGGCTGCCGATGGCAAGGCCGTGGCGTTCGATTTCGAATCGCTCAAGGCCCAGGCCAAGCAATTGGCCACCCGTGGCTACCAGGACACTAAGCAGGTGCTGCCGCCGACCCTGGCTACCATGACCCCGCAGAATTTCAACGCCATCGGCTATGACCGTAACCATTCGCTGTGGAAAGAGTTGAACGGCCAACTGGACGTGCATTTCTTCCACGTCGGCATGGGCTTCAAGACGCCGGTGCGCATGCACAGCGTCGACCCCAAGACCCGTGAAGCCCGCGAAGTGCATTTTCGCCCTTCGTTGTTCAACTATGAAAAAACCACGGTGGACACCCAGCAATTGACCGGCGACCTGGGTTTCTCCGGTTTCAAGCTGTTCAAGGCGCCGGAGCTGGACCGCCATGACGTGCTGTCGTTTCTGGGCGCCAGCTACTTCCGTGCGGTGGATTCCACCGGCCAGTACGGCCTCTCGGCGCGTGGCCTGGCGATTGATACCTACGCGAAAAAACGCGAGGAGTTCCCCGATTTCACGCAGTTCTGGTTCGAAACTCCGGACAAGGACGCCACGCGCTTTGTGGTCTACGCCCTGCTCGACTCGCCAAGCGCCACCGGTGCCTACCGCTTCGACATCGACTGCCAGGCCAACCAAGTGGTGATGGCGATCGACGCGCACATCAATGCGCGCACCGCCATCGAGCAACTGGGCATCGCGCCCATGACCAGTATGTTCAGCTGCGGCACCCATGAGCGCCGCATGTGCGACACCATCCACCCGCAAATCCACGACTCGGACCGCCTGGCCATGTGGCGCGGCAACGGCGAGTGGATCTGCCGCCCCCTGAACAACCCGGCCAAGTTGCAATTCAACGCGTTCGCCGACACCAACCCCAAAGGCTTCGGCCTGGTGCAGACCGACCATGAGTTCGCCAGCTACCAGGACACCGTCGACTGGTACAGCAAACGCCCAAGCCTGTGGGTTGAACCGACCACGGCCTGGGGCGAAGGCTCCATCGACTTGCTGGAAATCCCCACCACTGGCGAAACCCTGGACAATATCGTGGCCTTCTGGACCCCGAAAAAGCCTGTGGCCGCCGGTGATTCGCTCAACTACGGCTACAAGCTGTACTGGAGCGCACTGCCGCCAGTGAGCACGCCGCTGGCACAGGTCGATGCGACCCGTTCCGGCATGGGCGGCTTTACCGAAGGCTGGGCACCCGGCGAGCATTATCCGAAGGTATGGGCGCGGCGTTTCGCCGTGGACTTCAAGGGCGGCGGCCTGGATCGCCTGCCAGCGGGCACCGGCATCGAGCCCGTGGTGACCTGTTCCCATGGTGAGGTGAAGGACTTCAGTGTGCTGGTGCTGGACAACATCAAGGGCTACCGCATCCTGTTCGACTGGTACCCCACCAGCGACAGCGTGGAACCCGTCGAATTGCGCCTGTTTATACGAACCCAGGACCGCACCCTCAGTGAAACCTGGCTGTATCAGTACTTCCCACCTGCCCCAGAGCAACGCAAATACACCTGATGCCACACTGCACGATCATTCCCACGCAATAACGTGGGAATGATCGGATTTGGCTCAGAATCGCGACACGCTTTTCATCGCGCCAATCAGATAGCGCATCGCCACCTGATCGCTCTCGGTCAGCGCCCGGTATTGCACCAGCAACTCCATCTCATCTGAACTCAACCTTCGACCCCGCAAGGACATCCGGCGACTCAGAAAAGACGCCACCGCACCCGCTACGCCATAGGACTTGGCCATGGACCGCTACTCCTGATATCAGTCAAACACTCCTGGTGCCCATTTCCCAACTCCCGGGAAGCGCAACGGCTTCGCGGACCAACCGCCTGTCTCCCTGGGCCAGGAGTCGGGCTTACCCTTAGCGTAGAAACTATCTCACCATTCGTGGGATTTTTTTAGAGTATTAACTTAAAAAAATAACGTCGGTAATAAAAGCCTACAGCCATTACTCACGCAGGGGTCGATACAGGTGGATGTCTAGCGGTTCTTGCGCATAAAGCTCAGCGTGGGGTTGCTGCAACAAATGGCAACCATGGCGCAGGTAAAAGTCCACGGTGTTACGCGACTCCGTCGCCGAGATATAGAGCGCTTGGACCTCCACTTGCCGGCCGTGCTCGCAAGCCAGCGCCAACAACCGACCGCCCAGGCCAGTACCGCGGGCACTATGGCTGACATGCAGGAATTTCAACTGCCGCATCAGCAAGCCCTGGTGATGGAAGGACCGATTGTCCACCACCACTGCGGCGACCAGCACCGGGCCGTCGAATACGCCCCACAACCACCCGCCGCGCTGGAGGCAGGCATGCAGCGCCACCGCATCCTGTTCAGCCTCGCCTTCAGGCCAGCCGCGCATATCATGATGTGTGGCATACAACACCAGTTCGCCGCAGTCCATGCGATAGCACGCCGGGATCAGCTCCGTACGATCGATGGTTGCCAGCAAAGGGATATCGTCTTCGGTTAACGCGCGTTCCACCAGCATAAGCTTCTCCTGCTTAACAACCGCCAAGGATCAGCCTTCCTATAAACGCGAGCAAGAAAAAACCCACCGTGTCAGGGTGGGTCCGGTAGGGCCGTGTGCAGGATCAATCGCGCAGATCCGACTCATGAATCGGCTGGTCGCGGTGGGTGGCGCGCTGGTATTGCGCGGGCCAGATGGCCTTGCGCCCACCCAGATCATCGTCGGCATGCAAAGGCCAGTACGGGTCGCGGAGCAGTTCCCGGGCCAGGAAGATGATGTCGGCCTGGCAAGTGCGCAGGATATGCTCGGCCTGGGCCGGTTCGGTAATCATGCCAACCGTGCCGGTGGCGATGTCCGACTCCTTGCGCACTCGCTCGGCGAAGCGCGTCTGATAGCCGGGGCCGGTGGGAATCTCGGCATTGGCAGCGGTGCCGCCAGAGGACACGTCGATCAAGTCAACGCCCAAGTCTTTCAGGCGGCGCGCCAACTCCACGGTTTCATCCGGGTTCCAACCATCTTCCACCCAGTCGGTGGCCGACACGCGCACAAACAGCGGCAGCTCCTCTGGCCACACGGCACGCACGGCCCTGGTCACTTCCAGCACCAGGCGAATGCGGTTTTCGAAGGAGCCGCCATAGTGGTCCTGACGCTGGTTGCTGATCGGCGAGAGGAACTGGTGCAGCAGATACCCGTGGGCGGCGTGGATTTCCACCACCTCAAAGCCTGCGGTCAAGGCGCGCTTGGCGGCGGCGACAAAGTCAGCGATCACTTGCTGGATCTGCCCTTCGTCCAGTGGCTTGGGCTGGGTGTGATTGGGGTCGAAGGCAATCGGCGAGGGCCCCACCGGCACCCAGCCGCCCTCCTCCGGCTTGACGCTGCCGTGTTTGCCGATCCATGGCCGATGGGTGCTGGCCTTGCGCCCGGCATGGGCCAGCTGGATCCCAGCCACCGCGCCCTGGGCCGCGATAAAACGGGTGATGCGCCGCAATGGTTCGATCTGAGCGTCGTTCCACAGGCCCAGGTCCTGGGCGGTGATACGGCCATCGGCGGTCACCGCCGTGGCCTCGGTAAAAATCAGCCCGGCGCCACCCACGGCCCGGCTACCGAGATGCACCAGGTGCCAGTCATTGGCCAGGCCATCGTCGCTGGAGTATTGGCACATGGGTGAAACCGCGATGCGGTTGAGCAGGGTCAATTGGCGCAGGGTGTAAGGTTCGAGCAGCTGACTCATGGCGCACCTCTTCTGGGCTTCATAGGCATTTTTGTAGGAGCGAGCTCGCTCCTACCAGCCTAGTCGACAACCATCGTTTGCACAGGGTTCAGAAGGAAAGCGGGAGCCGATTGCCGGCTCCCGGTAGGCAGCGCCTTACATCTCGACCTGGGTACCCAGCTCGATCACACGGTTGACCGGCAGTTTGAAGAACCGCAGGTTGCCGTTGGCGTTTTTCAACATGAAGGCAAACAACACTTCGCGCCAACGGGCCATGCCTTTGATGCGCGAGGCAATCACCGTTTCACGGCTGAGGAAGTAAGTGGTGCGCATCGGGCTGAAGTCCAGGTCATCCAGATGGCACAGTTTCAGCGCTTCAGGCACATCCGGCTCATCGGTGAAACCGAAGTGCAGGATCACGCGGAAGAAGCCTTCGCCGTAGGCATCCACCTCGAAGCGTCGCGCCGCTGGCACCCGTGGAATGTCTTCGTAAACCACGGTCAACAGTACCACCTGCTCATGCAGCACTTGGTTATGCAGCAGGTTATGCAATAGAGCATGGGGCACGGCGTCGGGCCGCGCGGTGAGGAACACTGCCGTACCCTGAACGCGATGGGGCGGCTGTACGCGGATGCTGCTGATGAAGATCGGCAACGGCAGGCCACCCTCGTCGAGACGGCCGACGAGCAATTGCTTGCCGCGCTTCCAGGTGGTCATCAGCACAAACAACACGATCCCCGCCAGTACCGGGAAGGCGCCGCCCTGGAGGATCTTCGGCGCGTTGGCTGCGAAGAACAGGCCATCCACCAACAGGCAGCAGAGCAACAGCGGCACGGCCAGCACCGGTGGCCATTTCCACAGCAGCAGCATCACCGCCGACACCAGGATGGTGGTCATCAGCATGGTGCCCGTCACAGCTACGCCGTAGGCCGAGGCCAGGGCACCGGAGGATTCGAAGCCTAGGACCAGCAGGATCACACCGACCATCAACGACCAGTTCACCGCACCGATGTAGATCTGGCCCTGTTCGGCACTGGAGGTGTGCTGGATATGCATGCGCGGGATGTAACCCAACTGGATCGCCTGACGGGTCAACGAAAACGCGCCGGAAATCACCGCCTGGGAAGCAATCACCGTGGCCATGGTGGACAAGCCCACCAACGGGACCAGGGCCCAGCTCGGCGCCAGCAGGTAGAACGGGTTGCGCGCCGCCTCCGGATCGCCCAGCAGCATCGCGCCCTGGCCAAAATAGTTGAGCACCAGCGCCGGCAGCACCAGCAGGAACCAGGCGCGGGCGATGGGTTTGCGGCCGAAGTGGCCCATGTCGGCGTACAACGCTTCAGCGCCGGTCAATGCCAGCACCACCGCGCCGAGGATCGCCACGCCAATACCGGGGTGAACCATGAAGAAGCGCACACCCCATGCCGGGTTCAGTGCATTGAGCACTTCGGGTTGCTGCAGGATGCCGTACACCCCCAGGCCGCCCAACACCAGGAACCAGGTCACCATCACCGGGCCAAACAGCTTGCCGATGCGGTCGGTGCCGTGTTTCTGGATCAGGAACAGCGCCACCAGCACCACCAGGGCAATGGGCACCACCCATTTTTCCAGGCCGTCGAACGCCAGTTCCAAGCCTTCGATGGCCGACAACACCGAAATTGCCGGGGTGATCATGCTGTCGCCGTAGAACAACGCCGCGCCACACAGGCCACACACCACCAGGAAACTGCGCAATTTCGTGTGCTTCCCGGCAGCTCGCCGGGCCAACGCGGTGAGGGCCATGATGCCGCCCTCGCCCTGGTTGTCGGCACGCAGCACGAACAGCACGTACTTGATCGACACCACCCAGATCAGCGACCAGAAGATCAGCGCAAGGATCCCCAAGACACCGTCATGGTTGACCTGCACCCCATAACCGCCGTTGAACACCTCTTTAAGGGTGTAGAGCGGGCTGGTCCCGATATCGCCATAAACCACCCCGACCGCCGCCACTAGCATGCCAATCGGCTTGGCTTTTGAATGCTCGGCACCTGCTGCCTGACTACTTGCCTGACCCATCAACCACTCCTGCCCTTTGACCTGAGGTCTTTTATAAACAGCGCTTCTAAGCTGACCCTAGCATGCGCTGTTTTACTTCTCGTAACAGACGTTTTATTGACCCAAGGGCTTTACCCGTGCGCAACGGCGCGAAGCATAGCGCAGCACTCGTCGTATTTCCCCGTTCAAGTGAACGGGGTGTCGTTTTAGGCAATCAGTCATAGCGGGCACAGCAGCACTTTGGCGCCTTTTTGCCTGCATTGATCACATTTACGGCCAACCGTATATTCCTGGCCCGGCTCAGTCGTGCTGCCTGGGTGGTGTGAGCAGGAGCGCCTTGGCCGGATTACCTGATCAGTCAATCGTGCATTCGCAGGGCGCGCAGTCGATATAAAAACTCAACTATCGGACTGTCTCTTTTAAGGTACACTCCTCATGTACGAAGTGAAACACGTACTGTCAATCAACGGCGTGGATATCTTCCAGGCTTGGCTGGATACAGTGCAGGACGCGCGTTCGAAAGCAAGAATCACCACCAGAGTGGATCGAGCGTCCCTTGGTCACTTTGGCGTTACCGAGCCAGTGGGTGATGGGGTCTTTGAGATGAAGCTCGATTTCGGCTCGGGGTTTCGCGTGTATTAGGCAGTCCAGGATCGAAAAATCATTTTCCTATTGGGCGGTGGTTCGAAGGCCAGACAGCAGAACGATATCGATCAGGCCAAGGCTCTCTGGAAATCTTACAAGGTGCAGCAAAAATGACCATTCGTACCCGCCCGCACGAAGATAGCGTTCTGGAAATGCTTCGCAACGACGAAGCATTCGCCCTCGAATATTTATCTGTCGCGCTTGAGGAAATAGATGAAGCCGGTGGCGAGGACGCTTTCCTTGTCGCTATCCGTCGAGTGGCGGAAGCCCGTGGTGGGATGCTCAGCTTGTCGCAGAACACAGGACTCAATAGAGCAAACCTCTACAGGTCCATCGGCGTCGGCGGCGATCCTAAGCTCTCCACTTTGCTTAAAGTCCTCCAGGCGTTAGGTGTGGGCATGTCTAAAGTGGTATCGCACCGAACCGAACAAGACATCCGGGCTTAAGCGCGCGCCAGTGGCTATGGGGATGACCCGGCGCAGCACTCGTCGCATTTCCCTGCATAAAGCTGGTCAAGTGCGTTGCCCACCGATAGAATTGCGCACTTTTTGATCAGAGGCGCACCAAGCGCCCATCCGTTGCCTTGTCGTGCACGACCGGCAGCGTCATTCAATACCGAGGTTAGACATGTCCACCACCATCGCAAAAGCCAACCCCAAGGTTGGCTTTGTTTCCCTGGGTTGCCCGAAGGCGCTTGTCGACTCCGAGCGCATCCTCACGCAATTGCGTATGGAAGGCTACGACGTCGTGTCCACTTACCAGGACGCCGATGTGGTGGTGGTCAACACCTGCGGCTTCATCGACTCGGCCAAGGCCGAATCCCTGGAAGTGATCGGCGAAGCCATCAAGGAAAACGGCAAGGTCATCGTGACCGGCTGCATGGGGGTGGAAGAAGGCAATATCCGTAACGTGCACCCGAGTGTGCTGGCGGTGACCGGCCCGCAGCAGTACGAGCAAGTGGTCAACGCTGTGCACGAGGTGGTGCCGCCACGCCAGGATCACAACCCGCTGATCGACCTGGTGCCGCCTCAAGGCATCAAGCTGACCCCACGCCACTACGCGTATCTGAAGATTTCCGAAGGCTGCAACCACAGCTGCAGCTTCTGCATCATCCCGTCGATGCGCGGCAAACTGGTAAGCCGCCCGGTGGGTGATGTGCTCGACGAGGCCCAGCGTCTGGTCAAGTCTGGCGTCAAGGAGCTGCTGGTGATCTCCCAGGACACCAGCGCCTACGGCGTCGATGTGAAATACCGCACCGGTTTCTGGAACGGCGCGCCGGTGAAAACCCGCATGACCGAGCTGTGCGAAGCCCTCAGCAGCCTGGGCGTGTGGGTGCGCCTGCACTATGTTTACCCTTACCCGCATGTGGACGAGTTGATCCCGTTGATGGCCGCCGGCAAGATCCTGCCGTACCTGGACATCCCGTTCCAGCACGCCAGCCCGAAAGTGCTCAAGGCGATGAAACGCCCGGCGTTTGAAGACAAGACCCTGGCACGCATCAAGAACTGGCGCGAGATCTGCCCGGAGCTGATCATCCGCTCCACCTTCATCGTCGGTTTCCCCGGCGAGACCGAGGAAGACTTCCAGTACCTGCTGGACTGGCTGACCGAAGCGCAGCTGGACCGCGTCGGTTGCTTCCAGTACTCGCCGGTGGAAGGTGCTCCGGCCAACCTGCTGGACTTGGCCGTGGTACCGGACGACGTCAAGCAAGACCGTTGGGAGCGCTTCATGGCGCACCAGCAGGCGATCAGCTCGGCACGCCTGCAACTGCGCATCGGCAAGGAAATCGAAGTGCTGATCGATGAAGTCGACGAGCAAGGCGCGGTGGGTCGTTGCTTCTTCGACGCCCCTGAAATTGACGGTAACGTGTTTATCGACGATGCCAGCGGCCTGAAGCCGGGTGACAAAGTGTGGTGCACCGTGACCGACGCCGACGAGTACGACTTGTGGGCTGAAAAGCGCGACTGATCGCACGGTGATAAAAAAGCCTCGCCTCTGAGAAGATGCGGGGCTTTTTTAGGTCTATCGTATTGTCCATCAACCCCGAATACAGCAAGGGACAGCGGGTATGCGTCAGCATTCGGTGATTCACACACCTAAAACCAGCGACTACGCACGCCTGGTGCAGATCTGGGAGGACTCGGTACGCGCCACCCATGACTTCCTCCCGGACAGCTATATCGACATGTTGAAAAACCTGGTGCTGAGCCGCTACCTCGATGCGGTCATGCTGGTCTGCACCAAGGACGTGCGCCAGCACATTACCGGCTTCGCCGGGGTGTCGGCGGGCAAGGTGGAAATGCTGTTTATCGACCCGCGCTACCGTGGCCAGGGGCTGGGCCGGCAATTGCTGGGCTACGCGATCGAACACATGAACGCCGATGAACTGGACGTCAACGAACAGAACCCCCAGGCCCTGGGTTTTTACCTCAAGCAAGGCTTCGAGGTAATCGGGCGAACAGAACATGATGGGCTTGGGCAGCCTTATCCATTGCTGCACCTGCGTCTGCGCCAGCAGCAACAGGCCCGTAATGCCTGAACTGTGGGAGCTGGCTTGCCCGCGAAGGCGTCGGGTCAGTCTACCCATCCGGTGCTGGTATACCGCCTTCGCAGGCAAGCCAACTCCCACATTTGACCCGTGTTGCGTCAGTTAAGTAATTGTTATGGCACATGGGCTGAAATGGGGCCGGGATTAACCGGCGCCAGGCAGGTACAATAGTGGCCCCCTTTTGTTACGGCCCTTGTCATGACTGACCCCATACGCCTCTCCAAACGCCTTATCGAACTGGTCGGTTGCTCCCGTCGGGAGGCTGAGCTGTTTATCGAAGGCGGCTGGGTCTCGGTGGACGGCGAAGTGATCGACGAGCCGCAGTTCAAGGTCACTGACGAGAAGGTCGAGCTGGACCCGGAAGCTAAAGCCACCGCGCCAGAGCCGGTGACCATCCTGATGCACGCCCCCGCAGGCATGGATGCTGAAACCGCCATGGCCTCGATCAGCGCCGAAACCCTCTCTGAAGAACACCGCTTCGGCAAGCGTCCGCTCAAGGGGCATTTCCTGCGCCTGAGCGCCAGCGCCGACCTGCAAGCCAAGGCCAGTGGCCTGCTAGTGTTCACCCAAGACTGGAAGATTCTGCGCAAGTTGACCGCCGATGCCGCCAAGATCGAGCAGGAATACGTGGTGGAAGTCGAAGGCGACATGGTTGCCCACGGCCTTAACCGCCTGAACCACGGCCTGACCTACAAAGGCAAAGAGCTGCCTGCCGTCAAAGCCAGCTGGCAGAACGAGAACCGCCTGCGCTTTGCGCTGAAAAACCCGCAACCCGGCGTGATCGCGCTGTTCTGCGAAGCCGTTGGCCTGAAAGTCATCGCCATCCGCCGCATCCGCATCGGCGGCGTGTCCATTGGCAAGGTGCCAGTGGGCCAATGGCGTTACCTGTCCGGCAAAGAAAAGTTTTAAGCCGTTCCCTTTTCCCGACACCGCCTGATTCCGGCGGTGTCATCAGTTGAATACCAGGATTGCCCACCATGATTCACAACGACGTACTGCGCAGCGTGCGCTACATGCTCGACATCAGCGACAACAAGATGGTCGAGATCATCAAGCTCGGCGGCATGGACGTGACCAAGGAAGACCTGCTGACCTACCTCAAGAAAGATGAGGAAGAAGGCTTTGTGTTCTGCCCGGATGAAGTCATGGCCCACTTCCTCGATGGTCTGGTGATCTTCAAGCGCGGCAAGGACGAAAGCCGCCCGCCGCAACCAATCGAAACCCCGGTGACCAACAACATCATCCTGAAAAAGCTGCGCGTGGCCTTCGAACTGAAGGAAGACGACATGCATGCAATCCTCAAGGCGGCGGAGTTCCCGGTGTCCAAGCCAGAGCTGAGCGCGCTGTTCCGTAAGTTTGGTCATACCAACTACCGCACCTGTGGCGATCAGTTGCTGCGTAACTTCCTCAAGGGCCTGACCTTGCGGGTCCGTGCCTAAGCCCATGAGTTACCAGGTCTCGCCCGTCGGCTTCGTACGCTCCTGTTTCAAGGAGAAGTTCGCCATCCCGCGCCAACCGCAACTGGCACCGGCTGCCCGTGGCGTGCTGGAGCTGGTGGCGCCGTTCGACCAGGGTGAGGCGGTGCAGGGGCTGGAGCAGGTCAGCCATGTGTGGCTGCTGTTTCTGTTTCATCAGGCACTGGAAGACAAGCCACGCCTGAAAGTGCGCCCGCCACGCCTGGGCGGCAATACGTCCATGGGTGTGTTTGCCACCCGCGCAACCCATCGTCCCAATGGCATCGGCCAGTCGGTGGTGAAGCTGGACAAGGTGGAACCGGGGCGGTTGTGGATATCGGGCATAGATTTGCTCGATGGCACGCCGGTGCTGGATATCAAGCCGTATGTGCCGTATGCCGATATCGTGGATGCGGCCACCAACGACATCGCCAGCAATGCGCCCGCGCTGATCGGCGTGCAATGGCTCAAGGCTGCACTGCAACAGGCGCAAGGCCATGCACAGCGCCTTGGTGAACCGTTGGTGGAGTTGATTGAACAGTGTCTGGCACAGGATCCGCGGCCGGCGTATCAGGTTCCTACCTCAGAACGGGAATACGGTGTGCGGTTCTGGGATGTGGATGTGCGCTGGCACTACCCGGAGCCGGGGATGATTTGTGTGCTGGAAGTGGTTTCGGCTAAATAGGGCGAAAACCAAATGTGGGAGCTGGCTTGCCTGCGATGCAGACACCTCAGTGGTTCAGTTGAACCGAGGTGATGCTATCGCAAGCAAGCCAGCTCCCACATTTTTTGGGATCGCTGGTGTTACTGACTCTCGTATTACTTCTCGACGAACGCACGCTCGATCAGGTAGTCACCCGGCTCACGCATCCGTGGCGAAACCTTTAGGCCAAAGCTGTTCAACACTTCGCTGGTCTCGTCCAACATGCTTGGGCTGCCGCACAGCATGGCGCGGTCGTCCTCGGGATTGATTGGCGGCAGGCCGATGTCGCTGAACAGCTTGCCGCTGCGCATCAGGTCGGTCAGGCGGCCTTCGTTTTCGAACGGCTCGCGGGTCACGGTCGGGTAGTAGATCAACTTGTCACGCAGGGCCTCACCGAAGAACTCGTTCTGCGGCAGGTGCTCGGTGATGAATTCGCGGTAGGCAACTTCGTTGACGTAACGCACGCCGTGGCACAGGATCACTTTTTCGAAACGCTCATAGGTCTCCGGGTCCTGGATCACACTCATGAACGGGGCGAGGCCAGTACCGGTGCTGAGCAGGTACAGATGCTTGCCCGGCTTCAAATCGTCAAGCACCAGGGTGCCTGTCGGTTTTTTGCTGATGATGATCTCGTCGCCTTCCTTCAGATGCTGCAACTGGGAAGTCAGCGGGCCATCGGGCACCTTGATGCTGAAGAACTCCAGATGCTCTTCCCAGTTCGGGCTGGCAATGGAGTAAGCGCGCATGAGCGGGCGGCCGTTGGGCTGTTGCAGGCCGATCATCACGAACTGACCGTTCTCGAAGCGCAGGCCCGGATCGCGGGTGCACTTGAAGCTGAACAGAGTGTCGTTCCAGTGATGAACACTGAGGACACGCTCGTGGTTCATGTTGCTCATGTACGGGGGACTCCTGGAAATGGGTCTGCGCCAAAGGTAAGGATGCGCAATTGCACAGCATTCTAATGGCGGCGACAATATCTGTTAACTGGATTATTAAGATAAGGGTTATCGGTTATATCGATATGCGATTTACTCTCCGTCAACTGCAAGTTTTCGTCGCCGTCGCCCAGCAGGAAAGCGTCTCGCGCGCTGCTGGCCTTCTGGCCTTATCTCAATCCGCCGCCAGCACCTCAATCACCGAGCTGGAGCGTCAATCCAGCTGTCAATTATTCGACCGCGCCGGTAAACGCCTGAGCCTCAACGCCCTCGGTCACCAGCTGTTGCCCCAGGCGGTGGCATTGCTGGACCAGGCCAAGGAGATCGAAGACCTGCTCAACGGCAAGTCAGGCTTCGGTTCCCTGGCGGTCGGCGCCACGCTGACCATAGGCAATTACCTGGCGACGCTGCTGATTGGCAGCTTTATGCAGCAACACCCCGAGAGCCAGGTAAAGCTGCATGTGCAGAACACTGCCCATATCGTGCATCAGGTTGCCCACTACGAAATTGACCTGGGTCTAATTGAAGGCGACTGCAGCCACCCGGATATCGAGGTGCAGACGTGGGTAGAAGATGAGCTGGTGGTGTTCTGTGCGCCCCAGCATCATTTGGCCAAGCGTGGCGTGGCCACCATGGACGAGTTGACCCACGAAGCGTGGATCCTGCGGGAACAGGGCTCGGGCACGCGACTGACCTTTGATCAGGCAATGCGTCATCACCGCAGCGCGCTGAATATCCGCCTGGAGCTGGAACACACCGAGGCGATCAAACGGGCAGTGGAGTCGGGCTTGGGGATTGGCTGCATTTCGCGGCTGGCGCTGCGCGATGCCTTCCGCCGTGGCAGCCTGGTGCCGGTAGAAACCCCGGACCTGGACCTGGCCCGGCAGTTCTACTTCATCTGGCACAAGCAGAAGTACCAGACCTCGGCGATGCGCGAGTTTCTCGAACTGTGCCGCGCCTTCACCGCTGGGGTGCAGCGCAGCGACGAGATCGTGCTGCCGAGTATCGCGTGATCGTCAGATCAGGATTACGGCCCATACCAGGGTGATCATGGTCAGTGCCACGAATTGCGCGGCGCTGCCCATGTCCTTGGCGTTTTTCGACAGCGGGTGGCGGTCCAGGGAAATACGGTCAATGGCCGCTTCTACCGCTGAGTTGAGCAATTCGACGATCAGCGCCAACAAACACACTGCAATCAGCAGCGCCCGTTCAACCCGGCTGACCTGCAGGAAAAAGCTCACGGGAATCAGGATGACATTCAGCAATACCAGTTGGCGGAATGCCGCCTCGCCAGTGAAAGCCGCACGCAGGCCATCCAGGGAATAGCCCCCTGCATTGAAGATACGTTTGATACCGGTTTGACCCTTGAAAGGCGACATAGATGTAGGCAACTGAACCAAAGAAGTGGGGAAGCTAGATCACGCAAAGTCAAAAAAGCGTGAAGCGGCTGTAACTTAATGTTGCGAGATGGACTCGAGTTGCTGCAAAAGCAACGCCGCCTGAGTGCGCGTACGCACGCCCAACTTACGGAAAATCGCCGTAACGTGGGCCTTGATGGTCGCTTCCGACACACTCAATTCGTAAGCAATCTGCTTGTTCAACAACCCTTCGCAGACCATGGTCAATACTCGGAACTGCTGGGGCGTCAAGCTGGCCAGGCCATCGCGGGCGGCCTTGGCTTCATCGGACACATTGATTTCTTCAAACGCCTGGGGTGGCCAGGACACATCGCCGTCCAACACCGTGCGCACGGCTTTCTGGATATCCTCCATCGCGCTGGACTTGGGAATGAAGCCGCTGGCGCCAAACTCTTTGGAGCGCACCACCACGTCGGCTTCTTCCTGGGCCGACACCATCACCACGGGGATCTGCGGGTATTGGCCGCGCAGCAGCACCAGCCCGGAGAAACCGTACGCGCCCGGCATGTTCAGGTCGAGCAACACCAGATCCCAGTCGGATTTTTCAGTCAGGCGGGCTTCCAGTTCGGCAATGCTGGCCACTTCGACCAGACGTACATCGGGGCCAAGGCCCAGGGTTACGGCCTGATGCAGTGCGCTGCGAAACAGCGGGTGGTCATCGGCAATCAGGATTTCGTATGTGGCCATTGGTTAAATGATCCTGTTTTTTATGGGAGCCCTGATGGGTTCAGGGTTCACCAATACACGAGGCGACGGCCAGGCAGCGATCGCCACAGGGCCCGCTCAACGTCAAAAACACATGAAACGACGTCGATAATTCACGGTTGCGCCCAATCGGCGCACAGCATGCCCAGCGTAGCCTGGAGGGTCAAGCACTACGCCCGTGGGGATTTTAGCGGGTTGCGGGCTTACAGTGCCATCATGCAAACGTCGTCTGGTTATCCCGCCGGGATGTAGGGTGCAAGGCGGGTATGCACGGTGTCCGCCGCATCCAATGGCAGTTGGAATTTGGCAGCCAGGTAATGGGTGCTAAACACATCAAGATAGGCATCCAGCACTTCGCTAGCGGCCAGGTCATCGGCCAGCTCCAGACACAGCGCCGCCACCTCGGCGGTGCAGAAATGGTCATCACGCTTGGAGCGCCGTAGCTTGTAACGTGACAACTGTTCGGGCGCCAGGCTCAGCACCGGTAAATGTTCCAGATAGGGACTTTTGCGAAACATCTTGCGCGCTTCGCTCCAGGTGCCGTCCAACAGGATGAACAGTGGGCGCTTGCCCTCCTCCACGCGCACTTCACTGACCACCCGTTGCGGCGCCACGAATTCACCGGGAAATACAATGTAGGGTTGCCACTGCGGGTCGGCCAGCAACCTGAGCAACTCGGGGTCGACTTCGGTACGCGACCAGGCAAACGCGGTGGTGTCGTGTATGACATCGGCGATCAGCCAGCCCGTGTTACTGGGCTTCATCGGTTCAACGTCATGCATCAACAGGCACATGGCGGACTTGGCTTCTACCTGCGGCCGCCAGGCACACAGGCAGTACTCAGGAATGACCCGACAGCCGGGACAGCGCTCAGCACGGGAACCCCGATTGAGAAACGGCCTGACGGCACGCGCCAGACGCTGGGTACGCAAACGGGAGACGGCGTGACTCATCGGGCACGCGGCGAAGTAGAAGAAATCGACACGGAACAAACTCGTGAAAAACAGAAGTCCCGCAGTTTACCAGCGATACGCCTGGCTGTAGTGGCAAGGGCTCACCTATAATTGCGCGCCACTGAACGCACAGCCCAGTGGCTGGTCTATGCACCAGTAACCGAATCAGGAGAGTTTCATGCTGCGTTCCATGCTGCGCCTTGTTGCCCCATCCGTCGCCCTTGCGCTGGTCTTGCCTATGGGCGCCCACGCGGCCTCGCTGCTGGAGGCTCAAATGAACAAGAAGCTGCAAAGCGTCGCGGCCGAAAGCAACAAGGACCTGCCCCGGGAAATCGACGAAAAAACCCTGGAAGTCGCCTACACCGTTGAAGGGATGCAACTGATCGATCACCTCAGCGTGTTGCCTGACCGTGCCGAACAGATGCGCGCCAACCCCAAGGCTGTGTATTTCCAGCTGGGCCGCAGTGTATGCACCAACCCGGGCTACCGCGAGCTGATGGCCAAGGGCGCAGTGATGCGCTATGAAATCACCGAGAACAAGACCAATCGCCCGGTGGCCTCGGTCAAGTTCGCAGAGGCCGATTGCCCGGCTCCGACGAAGAAGAAAAAGTAACCTTTGCTTGCCCCTCCCGCGCCGCTGCCCAGCGGCGCGCACGCCCCCGCTGCGTTTGCTGTCAACGACTAAACTGCCTAATGAGCCATCAATAAGCGGTTGCCAGCCAAGGGTTTTTCGGCCCATGATCAGCTCATCCCAGATGCCCGCCCACCACAGTTTTTAACGCTGTTCTGTCACATTTTCAGGGCAAAAAAGGCCTGCCCTCCTGCGGCATGCCGCGACACAAGCAGTGTCGTGGCCCAGGCGACGTTCTCGTCGACTACCCAGGCCCTGTAGAGAAGGAGAAATTGAATGCCTTATGAATCGAATGATTTGTTGCTTCGTCATTTTGAAGAAAACGGGACCGACCTCACCCAGCAGGTCGACGCACAAATTCAGTTGATCGCCCCCAACAGCCCGAATATCTCCCTTTATCGAGACATGATCCTCACCGTCCTGCGCATGGCCCAGGACGACCGTGATCGCTGGAACGCCAAGATCACCCTGCGGGCTATCCGCGAACTGGACCATGCCTTTCGGGTGCTCGAACAATTCAAGGGCCGGCGCAAAGTCACGGTATTTGGCTCGGCGCGTACGCCAGTGGAAAGCCCGCTGTATGCGCTAGCCCGAGAGGTAGGTGCGGCGTTGGCACGGTCCGACCTGATGGTCATCACCGGTGGCGGTGGCGGCATCATGGCCGCGGCCCACGAAGGTGCGGGCCTGGAGCACAGCCTAGGGTTCAATATCACCCTGCCCTTTGAACAGCATGCCAACCCAACCATTGATGGCACCGACAACCTGCTGTCATTCCACTTCTTCTTTACCCGCAAGCTGTTCTTCGTCAAGGAAGCCGACGCGCTGGTGTTGTGCCCTGGCGGTTTCGGCACCCTCGACGAGGCATTGGAAGTGCTGACCCTGATCCAGACCGGCAAGAGCCCACTGGTGCCGGTAGTGCTACTGGATGCGCCGGGCGGTGGGTTCTGGCAAGGCGCCCTGGATTTCATCCGCAGTCAGTTGGAAGCCAATCGCTATATCCTGCCCACCGACCTCAAACTGGTCCGCCTGGTCTACAGCGCCGAAGAGGCCGTAGACGAAATCAACCAGTTCTACGCCAACTTCCACTCCACCCGCTGGCTTAAGCGTGAGTTTGTGGTGCGCATGAATCATCCCCTGAGTGAGCGCGCCCTCGCCCATATGCAGCAAGCGTTTGCCAGCCTGCGGCTCAGTGGCGAATTCCAGCAACTCGCCTATACGGGCGAAGACCATGACGAGCCGAGATTCAGCCATTTGACGCGCCTGGTGTTCAATTTCAACGGTCGCGATCAGGGGCGATTGCGGGAGTTGGTGGATTACATCAACCTGCCGGAGAACTGGGCAGAGGCTCAGGGCAAGGCCCAGCAACGGATGACGCCAGAGACAGCGTGATTTTTTGCAGGCAAAAAAAAAGGCCCACTATTTTCATAGTGGGCCTTTTGTTTTTTGGCGTTCAGTCGTCCATATCCCGGCCGCTCAACAAGCGGCTGATCATGTCCATCGAAAACCCGCGATAACTCAAGAAGCGACCTTGCTTCGCACGTTCTTTGACATCAATCGGAAGATGCCCCGCAAATTTGCGACGCCAGGTGTCTTCCAACTGCGACTGCCAATTGATACCGCACTCACGTAGCGCAAGGTCAATATCGGCACGTTGCAGTCCACGTTGGCTTAACTCCTCGCGAATCCGCGCAGGGCCGTAACCGGAACGTGCGCGGTAAGACACAAAGCTTTCAAGGTAACGGGCTTCCGACAACAGCCCTTCTTCCGTTAACCGGTCGAGGGCTGTTTCGATCATCTCTGGCTCTGCGCCGCGCTGACGCAACTTACGTGTCAGCTCGACTCGACCATGCTCGCGGCGAGCGAGCAGGTCCATCGCAGTGCGCCGAACGGCGACGAGTGTATCCAGTACAACAGTCATCGTTTGCTTCAGACGTCAGTATCGGCTTCTTCCATTTCATCTACCGGCTCGCGGTTGGCAGCCGCTTTCACGTCCGGCGCTGCGGTCAGAAGCTTGTCGCGGATCTGCTTCTCAAGCGTGGCAGCGATATCCGGATTGTCTGCCAGGAACTTGGCCGAGTTGGCCTTGCCCTGACCGATCTTGCTGCCGTTGTAGGCATACCAGGCACCGGACTTCTCGACAAAACCGTGCAGTACGCCCAGGTCGATCATCTCGCCGTTCAGGTAGATACCCTTGCCGTAGAGAATCTGGAACTCAGCCTGACGGAATGGCGGGGCCACTTTGTTCTTCACGACCTTGACGCGGGTTTCGCTACCGACAACCTCGTCACCTTCCTTCACCGCGCCAGTACGACGGATATCCAGACGGACCGAAGCGTAGAACTTCAGCGCGTTACCACCGGTGGTGGTTTCCGGGCTGCCGAACATCACGCCGATCTTCATACGGATCTGGTTGATGAAGATCACCAGGCAGTTGGCGTTCTTGATGTTACCGGTAATTTTACGCAGCGCCTGGGACATCAGGCGGGCTTGCAGGCCCACGTGCATGTCGCCCATTTCGCCTTCGATTTCAGCCTTGGGCACCAGGGCCGCCACGGAGTCGACCACGATCACGTCGATGGCGTTGGAGCGCACCAGCATGTCGGTGATTTCCAGGGCTTGCTCGCCGGTGTCCGGCTGGGAAACCAGCAGGTCATCGACGTTGACGCCCAGCTTGCCGGCGTATTCAGGATCCAGGGCGTGCTCGGCGTCGACGAACGCGCAGGTAGCGCCCATCTTTTGCGCCTGGGCAATCACCGACAGGGTCAGGGTGGTTTTACCGGAAGATTCAGGACCGTAGATTTCAACGATACGGCCTTTTGGCAGGCCACCAATGCCGAGCGCGATGTCCAGACCCAGAGAGCCAGTGGAAATAGCCGGGATCGCCTGACGGTCGTGATCGCCCATACGCATTACGGCACCCTTGCCGAATTGACGTTCGATCTGACCCAGGGCCGCAGCCAAGGCTTTCTTCTTGTTGTCGTCCATTAAAGTCCTCACGTAATCAATAAGGCCTGACGGCCAACACCTGTATAAGTAGACAGTATTGTTCCACAAAGATCGGTGATCGCCTACCCCTGATTGTCTATTTCTGCTGCAGCTCGTCGCAACAAGCCCTCCAGCGCGGCTTTTACCGTTTGTCGGCGAACCTCGTCGCGGTTGCCAGGGAAGTGCGCAAGCTCGGCCGTCACCTCGTCGCCCACGGCAAAGGCCAGCCAAACGGTACCCACCGGCTTGTCCGGCGAACCGCCATCGGGGCCCGCGACCCCACTGACCGCCACGGCAAACCGCGCCAGGCTTTTTTCCTGCGCGCCGCGGGCCATCGCTTCCACCACTTCCTGGCTGACGGCCCCGACTTTGGCAAACAGCTTTTCCGGCACATTCAGTTGCCGGGTCTTCTGCCGGTTGGAATAAGTGACATAGCCCGCCTCGAACCAGGCCGAACTGCCCGGGATCCGCGTGATGGCTTCGGCAATACCGCCGCCGGTACAGGACTCGGCAGTGGTGACGTGGGCACTGAGCACCTGCAAACGGCGCCCCAGTTCGGCAGCCAGTTGAGTGATTTCCTTCACGGTCGTCTCCAAGAATGAGCGGGGTTTGCCTACCCTACAGGAGCCCATCGACCATGCAAGACACAGAGTGCATCAAGAGACTAATGCGCGACGGCCTGCACGTAGGCCTGGCAAGCACGCAAGGCGATCAGGGCGTTATCGCCGTCGTCGGTGATGCGGATAATTCGCTGAGCATGCGCCGGGTCAAGTCGGGCTCGCGAGGCTGCATGAACCACGCCGCCGGCGCTGGGGGCGGCTGGCACTGTGCAGCCACTGGCGACGGTGGCGAGAAGGACTGACAGCCGCACATCAGCAGTGGCCAGGCGGTCGCGCAGAGCAGCTTGGTTGCGTTGGGCATCGTTCAATTCCTGAATGTATTGATGGTCACTAGTAGAGAGCTGTTGTTCAAGGGCCTGGCGTTTGGTCTGTTCGGCCTGTTGCTGGTCGAGGATTGCCTGGTTTTGCTGGCTGAGCGCCTGTGCATGTCGGACTGATTGCAGCTCCAACTGCGCCCCGTATCGCCATGCCTGCACCTGCCACACAAGCGCCATGAGCAGACACACACCGATCAAGCCAAACGCGCCTAGGAAACGCATAGCACCGCCTTCGCCCGCGCCCACAATTGCAAACGGGCGTCCAGGCCATTGAGGCCGCCGTTGATGCGGCGGGTGATGGTGGTGAACTGGCCTTTGTCGGCGAGCTCGTTGAGGCCGTTGCTTTGCCAGAACCAGGCGGCGGATTCGCAGGCCCATCGGGGTATCTCTAAAAGCTCCGGATGCTCGAGTAAATCCAGGTCGAGCGCCTTGCCACAGTTAGCGTAATTAGTTCGCCCTGTGACCTGTATCAAGCCTCGTCCGCGAAACTTGAAACCGTCTCCCACAACCGAATTGCCCAGATCAGCCCGCCCCTCATACTTCGCCTGCTGAACTGTCGGCCCCCAAAGTTCTTTCAACCAACGTAACTGACCGGACTCATGTCCAACTTGAGCAATAAAGGCAGCAATGCGCAGCGGGGTGACAACGCCATATTTACCCATTGAGCTGTTCAATACAGGAATAAAAGCGCCGGCTTTTCGGCCGGCGTCAGGGAGGATCTGCAGTAGCTGCTGCTGTGTCATCGGCATGAGTTGCTCCAGATGATAAATACGCGCCCCCGCTTGCAGTCAGTTTTGTGCATCAGGCACATCGTTGACGATATTCAAAGCGGCCTTGCGTTTCAGTGTGACCTCATGAGGGATTGGCCGATCACGCTCATACTTGGCGATTACCTGCCAGTCGGTTGATTGTAAATAAGCCACCGCCTTCATTCTGGCCAACTCGCGATCCTCTGCAACACTCCCAATCTTCTGAATGGCATCAAGTTTTATCAGACTCATACTTCAACCTCGATGGGTTTGATAACCGAGACGGCGACAACCGGTGCACGGGGAATAGAGACTGGCCCGTCTCGCGTAACAGCCAGCGGTTCCGGATTGCGCATCGACTCAGGCGAGTCCGGGGTTACTGGCAACTTCAGGGTCAAGCTCAACACTCCGTTATTGCGCTCAATCACCGACATGGGCGCCAACCATTTGCACTCGATATCGTTCGAATGGACTTGGTAACCGTCAGGGATCATGGACAGGTCCAAGACATCTTCTCCAACGGTCAGGCGTTCACCCTTGAGACTTGCAGTCAACTCACCATCCATCAGCACAGCAAATAATTTGATAATGATCACTTCCACGCTCCCACTACCTGTACCTTGAAGTTTGTAAATTGCTGTGCCGTCGCACCGTTACGGCAAGTAAAACCTACCGAGGTACCGTCACCGTTGACCCACTTCGTATTGATTCCATAATGGTCATAGCTGATAGTGGGTTGAAAGTTAACGTCGCACACAGCGAAACGCGCATCGACAATTTGGATGGGCAGTGCAACGACTTGGCTGATGATGTCACCCGGCTGTAGAGATACACTGGTGCCGGTCCAGATATTGATGACGGCTTTCCCGTTCTTGTAGCGCCATACCGCAGCGTTGCCGTTCATGATGGTCACATCCATCAACCCGCTGCGCTCACTTTCATTCACTGGTTGCAGCGCACTGGCACTGTCCATGATCAGTCGCCAAGGGCCCCAGCGAGTCTCGCCAGTGCCATAACCGGTCCGCCTAAAAGCGTTCTGGGTAGCGCCTGGAAGACCTGTCAAACCTACAAAGTCCTGAAAGACCTGATCGCTCGGATTCAAAACCGTATTGACTACGCCATATGCATAACCCGGAGGTATTGTGCCTTTCGTATTGAGAGAAACATACCCATACCCAGGAACTTGAGCTGCAGTCACATCATCGATATCAGCAATATAGGTATAGGGATTAAAGGTTTTGAGGCGATGACGCAGTGTCAGTGCAGAGCTAATATCCAATTCACCGTAAACACCACTTTGCCAAGGTTTAGCAATTGCTCCTTGAGCAAATTGCCGGCTCCACTCCCGCTCACTGAGCAGATCGAAAGCGACTTGTCGTACATAGCCTCCACCGGCACTACTAACGGTTTGAATGATAAAAACATAGCTCGATGGCAGTGAAGCCCCGCCGTTGCCGAACATGAATAGACCGTTGATTGCTGGTAAGGCATCGGCACTGTCCGAAGGCTTCATCGCAATAGGAGCGCTTGCCCCCCATCCGCTTGCCTTGGACAGCGCATCCCCCTTGTATAATTCTTCGGTCATTGCATTGAGTTTGACCATTGCACTGCGAGGCGTATCACCGCCTACCCCACTGGGCCGCGTACCTAGATCTATTTCCAGTCGTGCCATTTGAGTCTCCCAAAAAGCAGGCAAAAAAAAGCCGCACGAAGGCGGTATAAAAAACACCGTTTATTCAATCAAAATGCAGGCAACAACACCGCAACGGAGTCTGCAATTTCACAGTGCAGAGAAATGCCCCCAACCAACTCATAGGGTTGCCCATCTTTTTGCAATTTGATGGTCATGACTTTCCTGGAATACGTAATCACTGCTAACACCTCTTTCTCGCCCACGCCCATGCTGTATCCCCACCCACTTCCTTCAGGCGCAAGCGGGATAAGCCCTACCGTACCGCGCACTTCATAAACACCCTGAGCCTTCCGCTTCGAAGTGACTTTTTGGCTGCTGAACGGAACAACCGTACAAGTGCCCTCGGCCCCACGTAGTTCAACGACTGCTCTCATTTTCAAATCGCCTTTATAGAGCCATCAGCCTGCTTTGCGCAGTTGGCCGTATTCAGAGTGGTGATGACATTCAACACGCCCACGTTCATGTCCGACGTAGGCGGCGCAATGTCCACTTCCGTGAGCCAGTTCGATGCGAAGGCTGCTGGCACTTCAAGGGCTCCGGTCTGAATTGAGTACATCGCAAATCGGGGTAGATAGACCACTCCAGGAAAACCGATGTAGATCGACATCAGGCCGGTCTCTGGACGACGGTACACGCGGACTTTCAACGAGGGTCCGCCTTGCAAATTGCCAATGGCCGGGGATGCCGCATTCAACAGTGCAACGCCGGAACTGAACGAGCCCTGGTAGTAGTACCAGGACAAGTCGAGCGTAAACGGCGACGTGTAGCCGTTTATGCAGCCCACACACCGAATCAACGGCGATTCGCTCTCGGTATAGCGGATGGCGGTATGGATTGTGAGCGAGGAAACCAGCGAGCCATTGGCCTTCCCCGCCTCCGTAGTGTTCTGCCCCAATACCCGCTCACCATCGGCCTGAAAGGCACGTGACTTGAGGCCCAACCGCTGCTGGGTGGAGGCCAGGCCCGGGCCGTCGGTGAGGACTTTTTGCCAGGGTTGCCAAACGCCCACGACCTCCACGCGGATCCACTTAGAAGCGTCGTTGACGACGAAGTACTCTTGCATGGTGTAACCGGCCCCGGCCTCATTGACGGTCAACCAACCGTTTTGGCCTGTCGGGGTATGCAAGCCGGATATTGAGTAATAGGTGCCAGCTTTGCGCACACCATCAAGATCCGCCTCCGGGAGGGGATTGTAGGCACCCACACCAAAATCACCCACGCGAACGACTCGGCCTGGAGTATGATCATCGGCACTTGTAGTCAATATACCGGAAGCCGCTGAGCCAAGTGCATCCATCCGGCTATACAGCTCTTGAGTCATTGCGTTGATTTTTAAATTAGCACTGCGGGGGGTATCCCCGCCGATGCCCGCGGGTTTTGTACCTAGTTCAATTTCTTGTCGTGCCATTTTTTCCTTCCGCTAATAGATCAAAGAACCTTCAGCACTCGTCGCACACATAAATATCTACAGGGGGACTCGCACTAAAAATCAGCTTCATAGGATTAAGGGATACCGACGAGCAGCGGCCAATTTACCTTCGGCGCAGCCGTTTTACCGGTCACAATGGATAACTCAATAGTTCCTCTCGATGCATTGGGGAACCCTACAGTCACTGATGACAAACTCAACCCAGACAAAAAGTCCTGCCGAAACATATTCATTAAAAAATATGAATTCTTACCGTAGGTCCAAGGCAGGCTATACGTCCACACTCGAAAGAAAAAGTTCATATCCAGATAGTCATGGGGGACCCAATCCTGAACCCCGCCTACAAAACTCATTATTTTGTAATTGCTGTCAAACACCACCTGACCACTTTTATCAAAAATCTGGAACCCATAACCACTTGTTGCCGGTGGATGAGCGACACAGGCGCAGTATTTCCCAGTGTAGGCGAGACCTACAGTTGGGTAATTGCCAGCAAAGTAAACCGAAAAACCCGTCCATGCTCCAGCAGCGCCCGTATGCACAATCGGAAAATAAACACCCGCACCGTCCGGCGAAATAAATACCAGCGGTGGTCTGGGCGAACTTATCGTCGCTGTGTAAGTCACATAGATCCAACACCCTTGAATATTGGGTGCAGCAGCGGCATAGCTTCCTGATGAGATGACATGAAATAGAGAGTTTTCATCATCGATGATCGTCTGACCTTCGTTACCAACACATAGTATTCCATAGCTCATTTATAGTGCACCGCCATAATCGAATATTGCTGATTCGCATACTGCGCGGCGAAAGCAGCTGCCCATTCCGCATTCAGCACATCGAATTTTAAACTTGCATTTGGATAGGCACCCACAATGGAGTAGCCCGGCATTATGGTTTGTTCTATGCCATAAGCCTCCACCATAACCACTCCCTTTAGAGGATCAAACTTTGGAAGTGCTACCATTGCACCATTCGTTGGCAAGCCCTGTCCATGAACAAGGGAAACTGCTCTCATGGTTTTTGAATTAAGCCCTAAGGTTTCGCCTCCTTGATCATCATAAAACTGGATACCATGCGTCATGAGTTGAGATCTCCAATTTTTATCCTTAGATTTCCTTCCGCATCGTAAATTTTGTCAACGTTTGGTCGAACTTCACGGCGCCCTCCTGGCCCGGAACTATTGAGTTCAAACAACCCTGACTTGTCCAAAATCCACACTGGTTTCCCATTGACTCCCAGTGCATCAGATTGAATAGTGCTGCCAATTTTGGCGTTGGTGATCGTGCCATTTTGAATAAACGCACTATCGATAAATGTTTCAGCACCTCTAACCGCGAACGGTGTCGAAGGCATACCCGGCGTATTTTCGTTATAAATCGCAAACTGATCCGCCGAAATCAGAAACTGACTTTGCAATCCACCTGGACCATTCTCGATACCCAACCCAATACCGGCGAACTTGTACCCTCCGCCTGCGGCAACCTGCATCCGCACTGACCAATTCGCCGCCAACTTCCCATTGGTATCCGCAATCGCCGAGGCATTGGTCTGGATACTCACTGACTGTTGGTTAACTTTGGTCTGCACCGTTTCAATACTTTGGGCCAGCGTTTTGTCCGCAGTGGCCAAGGTCGTCAGTCGCGTATCAATCGACGCCGAGTTGTTATTGACCTTTGCATCCAGCTGCGTAACCCGCTGGGCAAGGGCCTCATCCCGGGAAGCTGAAGCGCTGTCTACGTTGGTGATACTGGCCTGGTTCTGACTGACCCTTGCATCCAGCCGCGTAACCCGCTGGGCAAGGGCCTCATCCCGGGAAGCAGAAGCGCTGTCTACGTTGGTAATACTGGCCTGGTTCTGACTGACCCTCACCTCCAACGCATCGGTCTTCATCGCCTGAGCAATATCACCCTCGACAATCGCTGACATCACCGACCAGGTGCCAGCCATGGAAACGTCATCACCCGCGAATGAGGTTTGCTCATCACCTGCCATCTTCGGGTTGACCTGGGCATACACCCCGTCGGTTTTCTGGGCAGTGCTGGTGACCTTGCCGTCCACCGTCTCGATCGCCGTTTTGTTCTGCTGGATCTGCAACGCCAATGCATTGCTGGTTTGCACAAGGGAGCCAATGTCCAGCCAATAAGCCGCGTTAGGCGGTGGGCTGTTAGCCGGTACTGCCTGGATAGCTTGGTAAAGATGATTCTCCTGGCGTACAAACTCGCCACTGGCATATGCCCTGGCCGCGTCGTACAGCAACGCATCCGTGACTTGATCAACCAGTGCTTGCAGTTCTTTACGGGTATTGTCCAATCGGTCGTTGACCGAACCCGCGCCCGATCCATCAATCAGCTCGATACGGTCGAGCAAGTGCTTACCCAGTTCCGTCTCGCTGATTTGCCCGGCGATCAGATCCAGGATCGGAGATGCATCCGAACTCGCTTGCCCGTTGACGCCCGATCCGTTTGGAAACCAAGGCCCGATATTCCCCGTACGATCCACCAGCCGCGCCCAGAAAAACAACGACGCCCCCGCCGCCAGCCCCATCATGGTCAAATCGGTCTGCGGGAACGCGTAATCCCCGAGCTTGGTCGCTTGCGCCAAGTCGGAGGTCTTCCCGTACCAGATTTCCGTACGCTGCAAATCCGCCGTGCTCACTCCCTGCGGAATCAGCCATTTCACCTTGATCGCAAACACCAACGACTCCGTCGTCAGCGCTGCCACGGTCGGCGGCAATGTGGTCTTGCCGTTAAGTACAGTCTCTACAGACTCGCTATACAGGGAGCCGATATCCAGCGCGTTGATCGCCCGTACCTTGGCCACATAACGCCCGGCATAAATGCCGGACACTTCGATAGAACCGCCGCCCGTGCGGCCTGCGTAAACCCATTCACCGTCGTTCTTGCGCCAGTAAGCCTCGTACGCAATGGCATTGGCCACTCGCTGCCACTCGATGGTCATGACATTGACCGCGCTGCCTTGCTCGACGAAATGGTCGTTGCTGACCATCACGCCGGTCGGCGCCGCTTGCACGCTCGGTGGGATCACGGTGATCGGCGGGCTGTCGATTTTGGCGCCGTTGTCGATGGCCGCGAACTTGCTCGGTACATGCTTGACCGCGCTGAGGCTGTATTTGATTTCGTCATCCGAAAAGTCTTCGGAAATCGACAGCACGCGGAACTGTTGCAAAGCCAGGGTCGCCGAATCGATAGCCCAGATCGATTGAGCCGGCGGCATGTCGTCGAGCTTGGTTTGCAGCGTAACCAACTGCTCATCCGCACCTGCGGCGCTGACGGATTTGACCTCTCGGGACACAGCCTTGCCGTTGGGCATCACCAGGGTGATGGTGTCGCCGGCAGTGGCGGTGACTTCGGCATCCAGGGTCAGGGTGTCGAGAGTGGCAGCGCGCAGGCGTCCGCCAATGCGGCGGCCGGCGCGGTCGTTGTCGGCCACGCGGATGATCTGGCCGGGCCGCGCCAGGGTGCCGTCGAGGCCGACCGCGAAGGTCACGCTTTCGGTTTCCAGGCGGTTGGTCAGCAACGCCCATTTGCCGATGCGCTGGGCTTGGGCTTGCGACGTGCAACCGGTGGCGCTGATTTCGGTTTGCTGAATGCCGTAGCGCGCGATGCCTTCGGCGTCGTCGACGTATTGCACCTTCTGGCGATAGAAATCCGTCGGGTCATTCCAACTGACCAGGGCGACGGTGTAGCGGGTCTTTTTCGCCGAACCGCCGTAGATGAACTGGCCGCCGATCACGTTGGCGTTGGAGTAGGTGTAGACCGGGTCTTCCGGCATATCCGCCACCGCCATCACGGAACCCGCGCCCCAGTAGGACATGCCCCGAAAGGTAGTCGCCAGGTCTTGCAGCACCTTCAATGCATCGGCACGCACCGACAGGTACAGGTTGCAGGTGAAGCGCGGTTCGGTGCCGCCCTTGCCGTCGGACACCGGCTGGTCGCAGTACTGCCCGATGCGGTACAGCTCCCACTTATCTACTTGACCGGCGTTGAGCAGGTGGCCCAGGCCATAGCGTTGGTGCAACAGCAGATCGTAGTAAATCCAGGCAGGGTTGTCGGTCCAGGCCGATTTGAACGTGCCGTCCCATACACCGCTGTAGGTGCGGGTTTGCGGGTCGTAGTTATTTGGCACCTTGATGATGCGCCCGCGCAGTTCGAAGGAGCGCGAGGGGATCGACTGAAATTGCGCGGCATCGAATTGCAGGCCGATCAGCGCCGAGCCCGGGTAGCGCAGCTTGGCGTCAATCACCTCGGTGGACGATTCCACGGTGGTGGTATCGGCAATCGTGCCACTGGTGGAGTTCGGCGTGATACGGCGCACGCGCAAGGTCCAGCCGACTTTCGCGGGTGGCAAGTCGACACGGTGGGAACGTTCGTACTTGGTGGTGGTTTTGCCACTGAACGCGGCGGCCAGCACCTCTGTAAATGCGCCGCCGTCGGTGGACAGGTCAATGGCGTACTGCACGGTATAACCGTTGGTGTCGCCGTTGCTGGTGTTGGTCTGCGACAGGCGCGTCACGGCCAGGCGAACCCGTACCGCCGACAGTTGCAGGTTGGAATAGGACTTGGTCCAGGGCTGATCGCTGCGCAGCTCGATCGACACCGGGCTTTCGTTTTCCACTGCCGGGAAGCCAGGGATATGTGACTGGTCCTGGCTGCCATTGCGGGTGTCGAGGGTCACGCCACTGAAGTTGAGGCTGCCATCGGCGTTGGCCAGCGGGGTCTCGTCGAGAAACACCGAGCGCTTATCGTTTTTCAAACCGACAATCTCGCCTTCGCTGACGAGATCGAGGATACGGGCATAGGCCGTACTTTGCAGGCTGTCTGGCGCCTCCACGGAGGGACGGGGCTTGGACGCGCCGCCTTTACTGCCAGCGAGAGTGAGGTCAGTCATGGCTTTCCTTCAGGCGAAATAAAGCCCGCACTCGGCGGGCTGGGTGAAAAGGAGGACGGTTAGAGTTGGTCCTGGGCGTAGATGCCAGCACTGATCACAGCACTGCCGACGACCAACTCGCCGTAGAGCAGCCCTACCGGATTGCCCTGGGCGTTGGTATTGACCGGGCCATTGAAGCTGTAGCTCGGGCGATTGTTGGGGCTATCCTGGGCGCCAAGCCCTTTGGGGGGAGGTGACAACATCTGCATGACGCCCCCCATCGCCATGGACGCACCTGCCATCATCATCATGCTGGCCGCCGGGCCCGTGAGAAAGCCAAACGGGTTGTAGTAGGCCACCGCGATTAATACCGCGCCGATAATGGTCTGTAGCCCCCCGGCCCGCTTGGAGCCGGTTAAAACTGGCGCGATACGAATCACGTCCTTGCCAAGAGGCTTTTGGATATCGTCTTCGCTAATGTTGCGTTTGCCGTTGAATACCGCAAAGCGCAAACCTTTGTCAGCGCTCTGCAGCATGTAACGTTCAAAGCCGGGAAACTGTTTGAAGTAGCCCATCACGTCCTTGAAACCACCCGTGGTGGTCACACGATGCTCTCGACCGAAAAGCCTGGCGAGCGAGCCTGATAGCAGGACGGTTCGCATCATATTTTGTTCTACTGCCAATCCCATGAGCACTCTCCTGGTCATCTTCGCAACGTTGGCTAGAGTTGGTCCTGCGCATAGATACCCGCGCTGACCACCGCACTGCCCACCGTCAGTTCGCCATACAACAGGCCTACCGGGCCACCCTGGATGCTGGTGTTCACCGGGCCATTGAAGCTGTAGCTGGAGCGATTATCCGGGCGGTCCATGGTGCCCAGGCCCTTGGGCATGGGCGACATCAACTGCGCGACGCCGCCCATGGCCATGGAGATCCCCATGCTCGCGGCAAAGGTCCAGCCGGTGGCGGATGAAGCACCGATCAGGGTAGAGGAACTTCCCGATGCCAGACCGCCAGAGAAGTACGACGCCGCCACAATCAGCGCAACGCCAATAATGGTTTGCATCGACCCTGCGCGCTTACTGCCCACCAGTACCGGTGCGATACGGATATCCGCAGCGCCTGGAGGTGCCTTGAGGCGATCCTGACCAATGTTGTCCCGGCCCAGGAAGATCGAATACGTCACGCCCCGGTCCTTGGACTCCATCAAGAAACGCTCGAACCCTGGCACCAGAATGCACAGCGCATGGATAGCTTCCGAGGCATTGCTCACCGCCAGTCGATGCACGCGCCCGAAGCTCGCGCCCAGGCTGCCGTAGAGGCGCACCGTCCTGACTTTTTCATGATGCATGGCATCCTCCCGGCGAATGATCCGCCGATGTGGTTAATGTTTGGCCCGCAGGCCGTGTCGCCAATAGCTCACCGTCACCTCGCCCCAATAGCCGCCGTAGGTGTCGCGCTTGCTGTCGCGGCCATACAGGTGGTGCAGGATCGAACCTGGCGCGGGGTAATGTTCGGGTTCACTTTGCAGCACGCCATTGGCCAGGTAGATCGCGGCATGGTTGGGCACTGGCGAGCGGATCTGCATGAGCACGATATCGCCCTGTTGCAGTTGGCTGACCTGCACGAAGCCAGCGGCCGGCAGGTTGTCCAGGTAGAGGTTGCCGCCGTTGTCCCACCAACCGTCTTCACGCTGATAGTCACCCAGCTCGATACCCAGCTCGCGGCGGTAGTAGTCAAGGATAATGCTCAGGCAGTCATGCACGCCGTGGGCGAAGGCACGACCGATCAGGGGCGCCTGGTAACCGTTTGGCGTGCAACCGGCCCATTCTCCGGTGCGTACCTGCCCGTCGTCGCCTTTGTGTACTTCAACGATGTGCCAGGGCAACCCGGAGGCTTCGCACGCCACACGGTCTGCTTCACTGGGTGTCGCCGGACAATCCGGATGGCTGTGCACTACTGCGAGGATCTCGCCCCGCTCTTCGGCGGCGGCGTAATCCTCGGGCGCCAGACGAAAATGTTCGCTGGGCGTGCTCGCCGTATTTCGACACGGCACATACACACGCTTGCGCCCTTCACGAATCAGCAGGCCGCAGCACTCATGGGGATACGCGGCCACGGCGTGCCGGGTAATCGCCGCCAGGTTGGTCTTGTTCATGCTCAGCTCCGCAACAGTCCGGCTGCCGGGAATGAGCCGTAGGGCAGTGGGTTGTTTTCGCCGAAACGCAGCTTGCAGCTGGTCAGCCGCCCACCGCATTTATCCTTGGCCGCGTCGGTGACGATCACATCATTGGCATCCGCCACCGGGCCGCCGTTATAGCCGCAATAAGGGCCGCGGTAACCACCGCAACTGAGCCACCAACACACGTTGGCGACGATCTGCCGACGTGGTAGCTGCACGCCGTTGAAGTCCAGCGCGCTGGCCAGTTCAAACTTCACCGTCTCGCTGCTTTCGGCGACTTTGCGCTCGACGTACCAGATGTCCCGCGGCAGTTCCTCTTCAGGGTCGGCTTCGGGCTGGCCGTCGAGGTACTTGGCCAAGGTACGATGGCGGATCAGCCGCGCGCCTACCAGATCCTCGAAATACAGCACCAGCGCCGTGATGAAACCGCCGACGTTACCTACGGCCAGCGTCGGCGTCGGTTGGGTGCCCTGCCCCGACATTTCAAAGCCTTCGGCCTGGATCGGCCAAGGTGAATATTCGTGGCCCTGCCAGAAGATCGATGATTCCTGGGGGTAACCGTGAAACCGGTACAGCTCGGCGCCCAAAGGGGTGGCATCGAGTTCGAAAAGCTCCACCCAGGCCCCGGGCTCCAGGGTCTGGATATCTGCGGTGATAGACATATGTTTCTCCGGGCAAAGAAAACCCCGCACTGTGGCGTAATGCCGTTCAGTTAAGGCTTTTTGTAGGAGCGAGCTTGCTCGCGAAAAACTCACAGGCGCCGCGTTCAATCAGGAAACACGCGTTATCGTTGACGTTTTTCGCGAGCAAGCTCGCTCCTACAGAGGCGATATACGCTTAACTGAACGGCATTGCGCACTGTGGCGGGGTGGAGGCGGCGCTAGGGGTGGAAGGCTTGCTCGAACGTCGCCGTCAGGGAATAGAGCCCGGCGCCCATGGGCGTTGGCTGATAACCCTTGCAGCGATACAACGCAGGCGCTGCCAGTGGTGCGGTCCAGTTGAACGCCTTGGCGCCGGCATGGCGATCAAGGAAAGCAACAATCGCTTTGATGCGCGCCTCGTCACCCACGAACGTCAGTGGCCAGGACTGGGTTTTGTTGTTGATCCCGTCTGCTGCCGTCTGCTGGTAGCCATCGCCGAACTTGGCCGTCTTAAGACGAAACTCGACGCTGCCGACGGGCTCCACCTTGGGCACCCATGTGAAAGTTTCTGTGCTCATGTTTTCTCCAGGCGTAAGCCGTTGAGGGTCAGCGGCCGTTGATGGCCGACCAGATTTGCCCGCCCGGTTTGAGGTCACGGGCGATCTGCTCGGCGGCGCCCTGGCGGGCTGAGCCGGCGTAGGCGCGGGCGACGTTCTGGGCGTTGGTGTCGGTGCCTGAGCCTTGGCCGTCGGCAACGTTGATGGTTTGTTGGATCACCACCTGGTTGCTGCTGGTGTTGCCTGCTTGGCCGCCGCCCAATGCGCGCACGCCCAGGGAGCCGTCGGAACCACGGCTCAGAGGCATGATGGCTTCGGGGCCGGCTTCGCCGAAGAGGGCCATGGGGGCCAGTGTGGGGCTGGTCGCAATGGAGTTGGTGAATACCCCCCCATTGGCATACTTAATGCCGGAGACATTGAGTTCATTTTGATACCCGCTTGGCCCCAGCACTGAACCTGCTGGAACAGAAGGGCTCAACCAACTGGTGATGGCCGAGCCGGCCAAACTGAACAACGACTTCAGGGCACTAGAGGCCGCCGTTTTGGCAGCCATCGCCGCCATGTCTT
The DNA here is from genome assembly GCF_900119375.1 of Pseudomonas sp. NFR02. NCBI lineage: Bacteria > Pseudomonadati > Pseudomonadota > Gammaproteobacteria > Pseudomonadales > Pseudomonadaceae > Pseudomonas > Pseudomonas sp. NFR02. The sequence goes on along the minus strand of NZ_FPJJ01000002.1, from coordinate 552,286 downwards.
TAAGTACCGAGGTGGCAAAGTCAGAGAAGTTGAACTTCCCCGTAGTCGCAAACGTCAGGACCGCGGCGTCCATCTTTTCAAAAGCACTGGCGAACACCGCCTTCGATTGCTCGGCTGCCGTACCTGCGTTAGTAGAATACTCTCTGAACGCAGCACTGGCGCCTTCGCGCCAATCATCGAGCAGTTGGGTCATATCGGCGAAATTACTTTTAACCTGCCCAGTTTTTTCTTCACTCAGAAGAGCCATCCCCTCCTGATCCGATGAAGCTGCATCCCCATACGGCCCACCCGTTGGAAACTTCAGCCCCGCCCGCTCGGTATAACTGGACTGCGCATCCAACGCCCCAACAAAATCATTCTGCGCACCCTGGCTCTGTTTGAGCACTTGCATCAACTGCGCATTTTTCTGGATAAATTTTTCTGCCGCATCCGTGGCCGGGTCATAGGCCCTTTGAAAGCTCTTGAACTGGCCGGACGTGACCTGTAGCGCCGCTGCGGCAGAGGCGCTGACCTTTTTGCTGGCGTCCTCGATCTTCTGCTGCATCTCGCGCATGCTGTTTTCGGTAATCCGTGACGCCTTCGCCAGGGCCTGCTCCAGGCTGCCGAGGTTGAGCGTCAGATTACCCTGGGAAGCAGTTGCCATAGGTTTCTCCGGGTCATGGATAAAACCCGTCGAAACGGGTTTCATGGAAAGTCGCGTCGTCCTTAACGCCACTCGTTCATCGCACGTTCGAGCGACACACCCCGGCGCAGCTCGTGGGGCATGAAGTCAATCATCTCGGCCGTGCCGCCGCCCAGCCGGTGGGTCTGCAGCGCCACCAACGCGCTGCCCGCCTCCAGCCGCCTACCGGCGTGCAGGGAGCCATATCGGTCGATATAGCGCCCCCAGGCCAGGGCTTCGTGGTAGGTCATGCGTTCCTTGGCTTCGGCGATCGTGCGGCCGCCGACTCCGTTCAGCACCAGTTCGTGCCAGAACTCATCGGCGACCGTCAGTTCTTTGCGCCGCCACCCTGGGTGCCATTGACCTCATTGACTGCATTGAGCATCACAAACCCCAATGACGGCTCAAGGCCGAAGGCATCGTCATAACTCAGGGCTTCATCACCCTCGGCACCCAACGACACTGACGCGGCGAGGTAGCTGGCGTTACGGCTCTGTGCTGATTCGCCCTGGCTGAACAGACGCTCGATCACGCCGAAAGACTGGCGGCGGATATGCAACGTGAAGGTGTCAGTCACTTCCTTGCCGGTTTTGCTGTCCAGGTGCGTCCAGCTGATTTCCTTCTTCACCAGTTGGCCATCGACGATGCCGCCCTTGGCTTTCAGTTGTTTGAGGTTCATGGCGTCTCTCAGGCTTTCTTGATCCAGGCGCTGGCGCCGGTGCGTTGGATGGTGACGGTGGTGGTCACGACCGCGTTCAGGGCGAAGTTGAACGGGAAGTCCGACACGTAGCCGTCGAAGGTGAACCAGGTGCGCGTCGCCGGCAGTTCAAAGCCATCGCCTTTAGCGTTGACGGCCGGCAGTACATCCTTGCCGTCGGACCAGCCCACGGCCCACTTCACGCCGGTATCGCCCTTGGCTTCAGACAGCTGGTGCAAGCGGATATGGCTGGCGTTGGTCGGGTCGGCATTCAGGCCAAGGCTCGCCGTACCTGGGGTGCGCAAACCTTTTTTGTAGCTGCGCTCCTCGGCATTGAGGCTGGTGTCTTCAATCTGCTCAGCCGGCGCGCCGCCCGGCTCGAACGAAGTGGCGTGCTCAACTTCCAGCACGGTATAGGGCCCGGTGCCGGAGACCGGCGGAACGAGGGCGAAAATCTGGGTACCTTGGGTAAGAATCGACATCGAGTGTTCTCCATGAACAATAAAAAACCCGCGAAGGCGGGTTGTGGGGTGCAACGGCTATGTTGCTGCGTACAAGGCAGGTCGAGACGGGATCAGGGCGCCGGTTTGCCGTCCAGGTAAGGCGGTGCATTCGGGTCCGGTTCTCGGCTCTTGATCACTTCGACCAACGCCTGGTTACTCTGGGCCAACAGCCGAATGGCGGCATTTAGCGCCACCTGGCCATCGGTCTGGGTTTGCAGGGCGGCGATCAAACGGTTGATCGCCGCCAATTCTTCGTCATTCATAGGCATCCTGGTTCCTGTAGCGAGTCAGTGGTGAGCGTGCGCAACGTGCAACGGTGGCGATCAAGACGCCAACCCACCAGCCATGATCGAACTGCGATACCCCGTCGCCGGGTCGCCAACGTGGGTCACTTTGGTAATCGACCAGCGCCCCTGCATGTAAACAGGCCAGGTGTCATCCAGCACCAGCAACCCTTCGGCTGCCAGCAACGGGTTGCCTGGGCAATCGATCTGTAACTTCAAGCCTTCACGGCCCACGCGGCGTAGTTCACCTTCGGCCACGGCGCGGGCTTCGGCTTCGTTCTGGCAAGGCTGGCGCAAGGTCTTGAACGGGGCTATTCCGATCTGAACCACACGCTGTTTGCCTGCAGCGGCGTCCCACCAGCTGACGCGGCTGCCCATGTATTTGGAGCGCGATTTTTCATCAAGCTTGGCGGTGATAAAGGCCTGGTTTCCCGGGCGGTTATCGTGTGTCACGGACAGCTTTACTTCGGGCAGCAACTGGCCGGTGAGTGACTTGGCCTGCCCCGCTTCGGCCAGCACATAAAGCTCGTTGAACGGCTTGGTGACCGCGTTGTAACGCTTGGCCAGGCGGGTGATGAAGGCCATGTCGCTTTCGTTGGACTGGTCGATATGCTCGATCGTAATACCGTCCAGCGTGGGTGCCACACGCGGCGAAAAACCGTGGCGGCTGACCAGTTGCCGGAACAATGCGCCCAGGGTGGTCGGCCCATGACTGGCGGAACGGCGCTGGCGGTAGCCGCTTTTATCCGTCCCGCTGAAGGGTGCGGCGGTGGCCACGATCATCAGGCGCATTGGAAAGAGCACCGGGGTTCGTTGGGTGACGACAAATTCGCCTTTTTCCACCAGGCCGGTTTCCTGATAGCCGACGCGCAGGCCGATCTTGCCACTGAGGCTGGGCAAGCCTTCCAACCCTTCGATGTTGAGGGTCAGCTCCAGGCGATCGGTCTCGATGCCCGCCGCGTCGGTGTGGCTCCAGTGCATCAGGCGTTGATTGAGCAGCGTCGCATTGGCGCCATAGAACTCCACGATCGGGGTGAATCCCTGTGCCATACCGCCTCCTTAATCCCAGGCCAGGACGGGACGCACCGCGGCCGGCCTGGCTTGCATCTCAGGCACAATCACCCATATACCTGCGGGCAGTACCGGGCCGTATTCGGCGAGTTCAGGGTTCAAGCGCCAGAGGGTTTCTTCCGCCGCGTCATCGCAACGCCCCAATTCGCGGTAGAGCAACAGGTTGACCGAGTCACCGGCAATACTTCGCACTCTACGCATTGACGAATTCCTCCAGTTCAAGGGTCCAGGTCATGACCATGGCAGTGCCGTCATCGATCACATGGCTCTGGTTTTCCACCACCGCATTGATCCGCCACTGGCCCCAGTTACGGCCGATGCCATCGACCAGCGGCAACGGCGCCCGCGCATTTTGCAGAGCGCGCAATTCGTCCAGGCGTTGCATACCGACGGCGTACATGGCGGTGCCGCTGAACGTGAGTTTTTCCAGCTTCTGGCCGTTCTGGCGCGACTGCGGTTTACTGGCAATGATCGCCAGGTCACTCCAACCGCCGTCGCTGTTGCGCATCAGCGACGAATAGGCAAAACCTCGGGACAAGCCAAAAATAAAGTCGCCCAGCACCATTTGTTGTCGCATCAATCACCTCCTGAAGGATCGGCCAGGGCCGCGTTGCGCCGGATGCCCAGGGAGTCGGTAACCATCGGCACGCATTGAAACTGCAGGGCCTGGATCACCTGATTGACCACCTGCTGAGCGTCCGCCGGGTTGACGCCGGTGATCTGGATGCTCGGTGAGAGCGTGACCTGGACGTTGTCTGTTCGCGCGCTGTTGAGCTCTTTACTCAGGGCGTTCGGCGCAGGTAGACGATCGCTTGAAGCGAACAACTTATCCCCAAGCCAACTGCCTGCTTCGCTGCCGAGCAAGCCACCGATGGCGCCGCCGACTGCGGTGCCGATACCTGGGAAAACCAGGGTGCCGAGCGCGGCGCCGGCGGACGCCCCGGCCCAAGCGCCACCGGCGGTGCTCAGGCCAGAACCGACAGCCTTGACGTCACCTGTGCGCACGCCCTGGATCACATCCACGGCGGTGTCGACGTACTTCAGTGGACCAAGACGGCGGGCGCCGGCCAATCCCAATCTACTCACGGTTCCCAGCGGGTTGGCAGGCATCTTCAGCGTGCCAGGCAGAGGTTCACGCTTGAAATCGGGAGTATTGGCCGGAGTCGTTACCCGGCTTTCGAAAGGCATGGGGATGAGCTTGCGCTCTAGTGCCTCGATCAGCCCGGGGCCTTTGTTCGCGGTCAACGGGCCTGCGGATGGGTTCTTTGCTCGGCCGTTCGCCAGCACCTCACGGGGTTGCAACCGCTGAGCCGGGCCAGCGGCATTCAGGCCTAAAAATGGCGGCGGTAACAACACTTTTGCATCACGCTCGAGGCCGCTTAGAATCCTGGCAAACACACCGCCTTTCCTGCCTGCCGGTGATCGTTTGGTCGAAGCTGTCTTCGGCGCAAGCGGCTGTTTCTTTTGCATGCTCTGCGCGCTTTGAGGGCTTCGAGATCTCTGCGGTTTTTGCGAGGACGACTGACGAGAACTCTTTTTCCCCCGGGAGCCCTGCGAGCGCGAACGTCGACTTCCAATCGGGCGCTCAGTTGCGGTCGCACAGCAGCACGCTTTGTCTTTCTCCGAACCGCCATCCTTGAACAGCTTGCCAACACCGGGGAGCTTACCCAGCGTCGCATCGACCACATTGCCGGCAACGCGGCTTTTTATCGTGTCTCCCAAACCTGAGAACAGTTCGGTAAACACCGGCGTAACAGCTCCAGCCGTTTTGATCGCGCTCGCCAGAACCGGTGAGTCTTCAGCGGCGACATTGGCGCTGTCCGTCAGGCTCGTCTTGGCTTTCAGCCAAAGCGATTCTCCCCAGACCGATGTGGCATCCAGGGTTGTAGAGAAGCGTTTGCTGCTTTCGCTCGACTCCTCACGCAGCACCTTGACTGACTTCTCCGACGTCGCGGATTTGTCGAACTTCAAATAGCTGCCTGAATGCTGCAGCGCGCTTGCCAGGTCTAGTATCTGGGCGTTGCCCAGGGTCATAGCCTCGCGGGTATGGCGTAGATCCTCAGAAGTGCGCGAAGCGGATTCAGACACCGTCTTCGATTCTGTTCGCTCACCCACATTGGATGAACGCACATCAATTGCCCGCAGCGTCGACAAGGCGGTGTCGAGCGAATCTACACCCTCACGCAATGAGCCGAGCGACAGTGCCAGTTCATCAAGTTTCAGCGTTGCGTTGGCGAGCGCGGCAACTGTCCCGGACAAAGCAGCCAAATCCGTTGACGGAGGTGGGCTGCCAACCGACAACGCACCGGGGCTGAGGATATCGGCGTCATGTGCGCCGTTTGTATTGCCGAACGCATCCCGGCCATTCAAGGCGACGGCATATGCGAGCGAATAGCTGTTCTGCATCCCGCTTACTCCTGTTTAACGCCAAGGCGAGTGATCGCGATGTCGTAGCGGCGCAATGCTTTTCCGGCGTCCCAGTCGAGGATCTCTGCCTCATTGACCGAGTAGATCAGCGGTACCACATCGAGGATTACTTCGATGTCGCGCTGCGAAAGAAGTCCGCCGGTTGATTTAAAAAATCGTCGATACGCTCCTGCAGTTCCGTCCAGTCGGGCACGGTCAAGCCGGCCAGGTCGGGGATCATCAGGCCCGTGCAATGGGCAGTGATGAACTCGGCGCGCTCTTTGTTGGTGGCGAGTTTTTTCATCACTTTGGTGGCGCGCAAGGCGGGTATTTCCAGGGGCAGTTCGGTCAGGGTTCGGCCGGCGGCTTCCAGGGGCAATAGCAGGTGGACAGGCTGGTCGTGGGTCGTCACGTCCTGTTCTTTCAGGAAGAACGAGGCCGGGCGTGTCGACATTTCGTGTACGTACTGCGCAATGCTCACGTAGTCCGGGCGCTTGAGTTGGTCGAGCTCTTTTTCCGACAGGCCGGTGGCGAGTTTCGCCAGTTCGAAGAACTGGTCGTCCTCGTCATCACCGGCCCGGGCCAGCGCGTCTTTTTGCGCGGCGTAGAACAACGGTTTGAGTTGAACCTGCTCGATCATTGCACCGGTGTCGGCGGTGATCGGGGACAGCAGGATGTGCAACGGTGGCATCCAGGCCATGGGGAATTCCTTGTTGAGCGGTGTTGAAAAGTGCAAAAAATCTAAACCTGAGCACGGCCCCTGCGGGAGCTGGCTTGCCTGCGATGGCATCCACTCGATGCTCCAGAGATACCGAGTCGCCTGCATCGCAGGCAAGCCAGCTCCCACCTTGACCGTGCTCGCTTCAGATTGCGCCGGCCCTTAAGGCATCAGCACGGCGCGGCGGGCATCGCCAAGGATGTCGACGCCGTTGAGCACGAACTTCTGGGTGCGCACATCGATATCGATCACCGAAATGCCATTTTCCAGACGGTTGTAGGTACGGCAGGACAGCTCCAGCGTGGTGGTGGCCTTGTCGCCCATTTTCAGCTTCGCCTCCTCCAGGGATTTGAGCTTGCCGCCCACGGTGTGGTAGGTGAAATAGGTCTTGCCGTCTTGATCCTGGCCGGCTTCACGCACGTTCAGCAAAATGTCGTCGCCCATGCGCACGCCCAGGGCCAGCATGATTTGCGGGCCGGCACCTTGCAGCACCAGCTTGGCATTGAGCACCTTGCCGCTCTTGGCCATTTCCTCGGCGATAAAGCGCCCGCCGGACATGGCCTCCATGTCGAACTCGATCTTCGGCGGGGTGAACTCTTCCACGGTTGCGGACAACGGCAGGCCTTGAAGGGTGGCCGCAATGGCCTGTCTGACTCGGTTGGTAAACATTAGAGAACGTCCTCCAGGAACTGCTCGATGATTTCATCGCGGGCGTTGAGTTGATAAACCATGTGTTCGTTCGGCGCGTAGCGGCCGTAGTCGATGACGATGAACCAGGTGCCGTTCTTGTATTTCTCGACGCTGTTCAGTTCCGGGTGCAGGTACACGCTGCCGCCGGGGATGGTTTCGTCGGCCACCAGGGTTTGCAGCCAGTCGTTGATGCGCTTGACCTCCTGGTCCATGAAGGACTTGGTGAGGTTCTTGGCCATGGCTTTTTGGCCGGCCTTGACCAGCTTGCGGCTGATGGCATCTTCCAGGCCGACGTAGCTGATGAACTTGCCGGTGATGGAGCGGTTGCCCAACAGCGAGAAGCCGCCGAGGATGGTGCGGGCGTAGTAGCTCACGCCGTAGCGGTTGAGCAGGTCGCCTTCGGTGGAGGTGTCGAGGATGTTGTACTCGACCACGCGGGAAACGTCCTCGGCGAAGGTCACCTGGTTACCCGGGCTTTCCCACTGCTTGACCTTGGCCAATGCGGCGATGGCCAGCGAGGATGGCGACAGGAACACGTTCTTCTTCGCGGCTTTGGAGTACACCGACGGCATGTTGTGCACCAGCAGGCAACGGTCGAAGCCGAGGTCGGCCCCGCCCAGTTCGCCGCTGTAGGTCACTTGGTCGGCAACGGACGCATCCTTGCCATCCAGTACCACACGGGCCTTGATGCGCTTGCCGAAGGAGGCGAACTCACCAGCCACGGCCTTGGTGCCGGTAAAGCCTGGAGCGCCGATGATGGTCAGGTCTTCAGGCACGCTGCTCAGGGCCGCCAGGCCCAGCTTGCGACCGGTGACCGGGTCGTTGCCGCCGATCACATTATTGATCGTATCGGCCGGGGTGGTGCCTTCTTCGACGATGACCACATAGACCGGCACCTTGACCACCTTGAGGATCTGGTACACCGCCTGGAACAAGGTGCCCGACTCAGTGCCGGTAGGGTCCAGGAGCGCCTGGGCGGTGAAGCTGTTAATGCGAAACGGCGCGTTTTTGGGGATCGACGCATGGGCATTCGGCGCAGTGCCGACCAGGCCAATGACGTTATCGCCAAGGCCACCCATGGCCTCGGGGGATTCAGTGGCATTCACAGTGATGCCGTTGTGCTCGAAGTTCAGGACTTCTGCCATGGTTATTCAGCCTTCTTGGGGGTGGAGTTGAGGACGCTGGTCAGTTCCAGACGGCCAGCGGTGCGCAGGGCGGATGCTTCGACGTCGAGCAGTTCCAGTTCCTCGCCGGCGGTGGACCAATGGCCGTTGCCGATGGGGAATGGGATGAGGACGGTGTAGGTTTGGCGGGTGGGCATGGGTGGAAATCTCCGAGTGGGAAATGCAAAAGCCCCTGCGGGGAGGGGCTTTGGGGAGGCGGAAAAAAACCGCTTTCGCGGTAATCAGTTATTTCAGGAAATCGGGTTTGGATGGCCAGAGCACTGCGTCTGGATCTTCTCCCTGATCTGGAATATCACGCAGTTTTTTACGATACTCAGCGAATATGAGCTTATGGGTTTCGAGCATCGGATAGTCTGGCATTGCAGCATAATCACTCGCCGACAAGTCTTGATCCCTTGCCTTACGGATCATTTCCCACTTGATAATCGGATGAAGTTCAGCAGGTACAAATAGCGGTTTCATATTTTCTCCTTAGCCTAGAGCCAACATCGTTCCCCAATCACCTGGGTTGGTTACAACGCCTGTGCAAGCCCCTGCCAGCATCACCTCAACAACGCCAGTGGAAGAGGTGCGCATTGGGTGCAGATGGTAATAACTCCCAAAAAGTTCAGTAGGAGAAATAACACTGGAACACCAGCGCCATTTACCTTTTTCAACGCCATTACTCCATGCTCCAGACACGTTACCTTCCAAAAGACGCACGAAGGCGCCTACCGTCAGGTAGGAGTTCTGCGGTACTGCACCAGAGCCATTCGCGAGCGCCATATCGACCGTGTATGGGAACGCAAGCCAAGGACTAACGTCTGACACCGACCACTTCATTTGCCACAGATATACAAACGTGCGCCAATAGTCGCTCGCCCTGATTTCAAAGCTTGGATATTGTTCCCGCACATCTGCCTGCACCTGGAGCATGAAATCCACATCAGCTTGCGGGCGTCCGGCCGCTTGAGAAACAGGGGTAATAGTTCGCAGCTTAGTGGGCGTCACTTCAGCATGAATCCCCCAATTTTCAATCAGTGTTCCGTCGGCGTTGGGGGAAAGATTGAAGTTCTTGGTGACCGCTAACCTTGGGAGTCTATTTTTCAACTCCGCCAATTGTGCGTCATACGCCAAGCGGGCATTAGCTATCGCCTTGTCAATTTCTCCGACTTTTCCAGTAATAACGTTAGTTAAGTTGTTTGCCGCACTAACGACGGCAGCAAGTTGCTGTTCAGTACTCAAATGGATGCTCCTAAACGCCTGATGAGCGTCATATGAAATCAATTAAAAACGCCCTATTTCTTTTCGACTTCCATCACCCGAAATAGAACCCCTACACCGCGTGCCATATTGTCTATGCTCGCGGCCGATAAGGCCGCAATTTCATCAGTCAATAACACATTCAAATTGTCATTCCCCACCACAATCGTCACGCTATCCGCCGGCAACGGCGAAACATCCAGCGTAAACTTCTGCAGCACCCGCGCCGCCGCCGCTTTATACGTCAGCAACTTCCCCGCCACGGAATACACCGCCAGCAAGGTGCCGCTGGCGAGGTAAAACCCGAACTCGCCAATCTCATATTCGCCGTCGCCATCAAACAGCGCGGCCATCCTGAGTTGGCGCTCGCCCAGGTCTTCGTAATCGACGATGGCCACCCGTTGGCGCTCGTCACGCAAGGCCACTTCCGTGCCGTCGGGGTTGTAGCGGCCGGTGCCGGCGCCGATGTGGGTGATTTCGCCTTTGAGGCCCTGGTTCTTTGCCTGCAGCACTTCATCCAAACCTTTGGAGGTGAAGCGCACCAGGCGCGTGATTTCATCTGTCATGGCTGCGCCCTGAGGTCGTAATCGTTAATGGTGTAGTGCTGGGCAACCCCGGCACTGTTTAGGCGAGCCACCAGCGCCAGGTCCGGCAATGCGCCGTTCAGGTAGAACTCGCCGTCGCTTAAAGGCGCGTCGAGCACTTGCGTGAGCGCGAGCTGGCCTTCGGTCTCATGCACGATGGTAATCGTCGCCAGATCCCGCTCACTCTTGGCCGCATTGATACGCCGAATCAGCCGGTTGTGATCACCGCTGGACCAACTGCGCCCGATGATCGCCTGCACGTCGAAGGTGTAAGGCACGCCGAGCGGACGTTGCTGGTACCAGGCGCTGATATTGGGCGTGAAGCCAAGTGACTCCACCGCATAACTGAGTGCCTTGGGCGTGCCGGCCTGGCGTTGAATCTGCCAGGACAAGGCCACGGTCAGGCGTTTTTCCGCTTCGCTGGCCTCGGCATCCCATTCGCTGACGCCACGGTCGGCGGCCAGGTAAGGCAGGAACTCTCTAGGGGTATACAGCGGGTTCATCAGCGCCGGAAACGGCGGGGCGACACGCTCAAGCAATGTGCCGAAGCCCAGGTCCAACGCCTTTTCCAGCGGTGAGCTGTTGGCGGGCAGCAAACTCGCTTTGGGTTCACTCATAGTGTGCGCACCTCCACCTCGACGCCCGTGCAATACGGGGCCTGGAACGCCGTGCTGACAATCGGCGCCAGCGGTTCGAGGATGTGCAGTTGCGCGGCCCCGGCACTGTGGATGGCGTAGTCGATCCAGCTGGGGTCCACCCGCCCTTCCAGACGGTGGCAGGACTCGGCGTAGTCTTGCAGCAGTTTCTGCGCGGCCACTTGGGTCAGCCCCGAGTCCGGGCCGGCGTTGATCTTGGCCACCACACGAATTTTATAGGGTTGAATCTGCGCGCCTTGGACGCTGACAAGATCGGTTTCTGGCCGTACATCCGGCCGTGCGAAATGTCGACGTACACCGTCAAGCAAGTCGACAGATGGCGTGCCGTCGCCCTCCCTGGAAAGCACGGTGACCATGACTTCCCCCGGTGCGGTGCGGCGAGCGTTGCCGTCCTTGACCTGGGCCGCGTAGCCGTCGGGGTCGAAGGTGTAGGTGACCGTGACCACACCGGGCGTCGCGCTTTGTACTTTCACTGCTGGGCGCTCGCCCAAGGTGAACACTTCGCGGCGATACTGCATGCGCGAGCCCGCCGCTGGGGCGTGGGGTGCCAGGTAGTAGCGCAGGCGGGCGTCGTCGTCGCTTTCCAAGGTGGGCGGCACCGGCGGGAAAGCGGCCGGGTCGCCTGGGTCGAGCACTTGGCGTTCCAGGCCCATATCGGCCAGGCGCGCATCCAGGTTGCTACCGGTGGCCCACCACGCCAGCATCTGCTTGATGCGGGCGTTGTATTTGCGCTCATGGGTTTGCAGGCGCACGCAAAACGCTTCCAGGGCCAGGGTCAGCAGTTCGCTTTCGTTGTCGAGGCTGACCTGGAGTTTGGCTGCGCTTTGCGGCGCGCGAGTGGCGACGTAGTCGATGACAAACGCTTTGAATTCGGCCAGCAACGGTTCGAACTCATCGACCTTAATGATGGCCGGTTCCGCCAGTTGGTTCTGGCCGGGGATCAGCATACTCATGTCACGACCTCGAAGGATTGTTGGCGGTTTTTCCAGGTGCCGGCAAACCGCAGCAGCAGGCCGGCGCCCTGGCGGGTAGCGACAATGACCTGAGGGTCAAAATCGCCAATGCCGTTATGAATGTTGTAGAACGCTTGGGCGGCGTGGCTTTGGGCGAGGATCAGCAAGTCATCGCCCAGGTTCTGGCCGAGCAATTGCGGGATCAGTGAGCCGTACAGCGGGCGCTTTTGCCGCGTTCCGATGGGGGTGGTCAGCGCTCGGGTGGCGCGCTGCACAAATTGCAGCCAGTCGTCGACGGCCGCCCCGGTGTTCCTATCGATTCCGAGCATGGGGTGTCCTTATCGGGGGCTGATGACGCGTCCTTGATGGTCCACCACCGGGCCGCTGAAGTGCGCGCCGCCGGCATCCAGCAACAGGCTGGTACCGCCGATTTGCAGGGTGATGCTCTGGGCATTCATGGTCAGGCTGGCAGCGCCGACTTTAATGTCGACCTGTTCACGGGAGCCGCTGACGGTGGTTGGGCCGTTGACCCAGTTGAAGGTATGGCTGGCATCGTCGTAGTCGCTTTGGGTGCCGTCTTGATGGCGCCGCCGGGTCAGCGTTGCCACGCTGGAGACCGGCGGGAAGCGATCACTGTTGAGGCCGAACAGGGCCACGGATTGCACACCGCCCTCCCCCCCGCCGTAGTTAAGCAGCAGGCATTGCTCACCCACCGTGGGGATGCGGGTTTCGGTTTGTGCACCGGCACTGGGGTTGAAAAAGCGGATCGCCGGGGTGAGCAGGTCACCGTGGCTGACCTTGCAGGTGTTGCTGGCCGCATCGACGTGCTGGCAGATGCCGATCCGGCAGAAGCTCTCGGCGCGGCGGTAGAGGTCCTCAAGCTGGGACTCCATCTCAGCCAGGCGTTCGACGATCGGTCCCAATTGCATGCGTAACAGCGCGTCGAACATGGGCTACTCCGCCAGTGGCTGGTATTGGGTTGGGTCGTCGATGTTGGAGACGTCCCAAGTGCAGGCAAATAGCGGTTGGCCTGTGGGATCGTCGAGTAACACCGGCCCCAGATAGAGGGTTTGCGTGAAGGAAACCGTCCAGGTGTCGTAGTCCGTTTCCACGGAAGTGCGCGCAGCGGGAGCGGCGACGATATTCGCCGGCAAATCGCACTGCGTCTGGGGCAGGTTCCAACGGTTATCCAACACCAGGTCCATGAGTTGGCTGGCCAGGTCGCAGGCATCGAACGGCAATGCACCGGGGGCGACCATGGCCCTCAGTGAAATGCTCAGCACGTGAGCCTTGCGCCCTTCGCGAGAGCGAATGCCCGGGCCATTGCCTTCGACCGTGACCTGCACACCGGTTTTTTCGGCGTCGCCCTTAAAGTCCTGGTGGCTACCGACCTTGATGTCCGGGAAGGCCGCGTGCAGCACCGCGCCGATGGCCTGGGGCAGTTGGGATGGCTTTTCGATAAGCGTCATTTTAAGTAGCGTCCTTGCAACAATTACTGCGGGTCCTGGCGGGAGCCTTGGTTGATCCCGATGCGCTTGGCTGCCCACCGTTCATAAAGACCGATGGCCACGTCGGCACCGGCCATGGCGGTCAGGCAACCAATGGCGCCGGCGGTCCAGATCGACATTCCGGCGGCGTAGCACAGCATCAGGGCGGAAACCCCGCAAACCATGCACGCCCCGGAACGCAGGGCCAGACGGCGGATCAGTGACCAACCGCGGGCGCCCTCCTTGTCGGCCCGCCACATCTCGCCGGATACGCCGCCGATCACTGCCAATACGATCACCAGCCAGATAGGCATTTCCGCTAACGCTTGCTGTTCATTTGTCATGTCACGCCTCCTGGCTGAGCAATAGATAGTCCGTCTTTCATTTACAAATGCTTGAGTAGGTAGGCATTCCAAAAAGCCCGGTCGCCCGGGCTTTTCAGTAATGATGTCCTCGGACTTTCGGCGCTACTGGCGCGGTACGGTCCTTTCCTCGATGTTTTTCCGACCACGATCCCTGTCTGCCGGATAACTGCTTCTGGTGCTTTATGCTGCACACCCGGGTCAGTTGCCAACCCTCTGAACCGTTAAGGCCGGTTCATCGCTGCCTGTTGTTGAAGCGGTGAAACTAAAGAGCGTCGGCATCCTTGCCGGTGTTGCCTGGCATCCCTGCCATCGCTTCGATGGCGTCCTTGCCGATGTTGCGTGCCTTCCTTGTCTTCCTTGGCAGCATCCTTGCCGCCTCCACCAGGCCTTGTTGGCTGGCTTGAGATGAAGAATATGCATGTATGCATATCCAGTCAATGCACAAACGCATTTATTTTTGCTGCGGAAATGCGCATATGCATTAGAAGCCTTACTGGATTGGGGTTTGCCGGTTTTCTGCGGGCGAAAAAAAACCCGCACATGGGCGGGTTTCTTCTTACGCGTGGGGGTTAGCGGGCGTACATACCCCACCAGAAAACATGACCGAGGATGCTGATCTGCTCGTCCTGGATATCCTGGAAGCTGTAGTCCTCATCGGGGTGTTCATCACGATTGAAGCTGCGCAGGCGGATACCGGAAGGCAGGCGGTAGAGCTGTTTAACCCGCAACTGGCCGTTGTGATTGATGGCATACAGGTCGCCATCGACGATGTCGCCAATGCCGCTCTTGCCGGCATTGACCCCCACCGTGGCGCCGTCGCGCAACACCGGCAACATACTGTTGCCGCGCACCGTCACGCACTTGGCCTGGTCGAACTGCACACCGTTATGCCGCAGGCTGCGCTTGCCGAACCGCAGGCTGGCCTTTTCGCTTTCCTCGATGACGAATCTTCCTGATCCAGCAGCCAATTCAACCTCGCGCAGAAAGGGGATCGACACCTCGTCATCATTGACGGGGGTGTCGTCGTCCCACAGGCTTATGTCCTTGAGTTCCGAATGCATCGGGTCGCGCCCGTCATCGCGCAAAGCGCCCACTGCTGCGCGCCCGCGCAGGTAATCAGTGCTCACGCGAAAATACTCGGCGATACGGGAGATGTGTTTATCCGACGGATCAACGATCTTGCCGCTGAGGATCCGGGACAGTGTGGATTGAGGCACGCCAGTGCGTCGGTGAAGCTCCGTGGGGGAGATCCGGTCGCGGTCCAGCAGCTCTCTTAAGACGATAGAAACGTTGCGTTTTTGCATAGCGCGGATAGTGACGGGAGTTTGGGGGGTTGGCAAATGCTAATTTGCATATTTATGCATTAAACATCCGGACCTCACTTAATTCGAATCGGAATACTGTATATACAACCAGTTATCGACGCTCTATTATTCCGACAGCTTGGTATTGCTGCCGATCAACACCTTGCATGTCGACAACTCAAGGCCTATGTATAAAACTCTTTGACAACGTAGCCAGCAACGACGGAGGTGCTCATGGCTTATTCAGCGCTAGCTGTCGCTAACGCCTTCATTGAACGTGCGAAGGAAGGCAAGCTTTCGGGCCTGACGCCCATGAAGCTGCAAAAACTGCTGTTTTATACGCAGTCCTGGCATTTGCGCGAACGGGATCAGCCCCTCATGGATGATCACTTCGCCCGCTGGCAATATGGCCCGGTCATTCCGTCGCTTTACCATGAGTTAAAATCCTACGGTAATCGCCCGGTGACCGCGTTGCTCAGCAACCTGAAGCCCGACGCCGAAGACATTGTCTTCGTGACACCGAGAGTGCCTGAGAGCGATACCTACACCCATCGTTTGATTGACCGGATCATCAACAAATACGGCAAGTGGTCTGGCACCCAACTGTCCAACCTCTCCCACGAGGACGGCACAGCCTGGGCCCTCAAGGGCGCCGACGGTTCGGCCATCGACTGGGAAGACATGGCCACACTCATTCACCCAAAGAGCCGCATCCGTGAGTGAAGAACTCGACAACCTGGAACTCACCTTGCCCCCCGTGGCAGGGCCTGACCAGGACACCCAAGCCGGTGGCGAGCAAGCCATAGGCACCGACGATGAAAGAAGCCAGAACCTCAAAGACCAGAAGGCTGAAAGGCAACTGCGCAAGAAATATGCGGGGCGTGCGTTTTGGTTCGCTGCGTGCGGGGTGATCTTCTGGGGGGTCCTGCTGGTGTGGAATGGCTGGTCGACGTATTACTCGGGTAACGCGCCGTTCTCGGACAATGTGTTGATTGCCATCACTACGGCGACTTCAATCAACTTGTTTGCGGCGTTTCTTGGGGTGATCAGAGGGTTGTTTCCGGCTAGTGGGCGTAAATCCAAATAGTCTGGTCGTACTCATACCCTGACTTCTCTCTATCCGGCATTGAGGTGTGAGCACGCAAAAGTCAGTTAATCATCTTCAAGGCACTGATCGGTTTTTTTAGTTTTTGCCGAGCTATCCAGCAGCGACCGGCTGCAAAAATCGCACCGAGGTGGAGTTTCATCTTGCGGCCAACACCTCGGATTTCCGCCACGTCTGTATTGCGCAAGACCCGGTCCCGCTTAACCGGGTCGGTGCTATTGACCACCCCGACCAGCATCAACTGAAGCCGCAGCCGCGGCGGCTTCTGTCGTCGGCCAGTCAGCGGCGCGGAGTCTGCAAGGCGTGGTAGCCGTAATCGGCGCGAGCTTTGCGTAAAGGAACGCCCGCCTCGATAGCCGCACGAATATGTTCTTCGGCCTGGTGGATTTCTTCGGCCACCTCCAGCACTTCGCTCAGTGAGCCGGCCGGAATCACCACCAGGCCGTCAGCGTCGCCGCGCAACCAATCATCGGGTTGTACCCGCACGCCACCCAGCGTAACGGGCGCCTGGATCGCTTCGACACGCACGCGATCCTTGCCAGTGCGCATCCAGTTCCCCCGGGAAAAGATCGGGTAGTTAAGCTCCAACGCACGGTCGACATCGCGGCAGATACCGTCAATCACCGTCCCGGCCAACTGCTTACGGGCGGCGGTAGAGGTCAGTAAATCGCCCCACACGGTGGTGTCGAGCCGCGCCTGGTTGTCGATCACTACCACCTGGCCAGCCTCAAGGTCGTCGATGTAGTCACCCACCGAGCCGCCGTCCAGGCCAATAGGGCCGTAGCGCAGGGTCCAGGCTTTGCCTGTGAGGTTGAACGACCCGTCCAGAGGCAGGATGTCGGTGCACTGGCAAACGATTTTCAGGCGGTCCATCGCATCGCTGAGGTCGGTGCAACTCAGGGCTTCGAGGCGGGTAACAATAGAGGTTTGCATGATGTGGCCTTCCTTGTGTCCTGTGGGTTAACGCGCGGTGGCGTCGGCACTGAATGCGTGGATCTTGTCGACGATCTGGCGTGACGCCGTCCGGATTGCCGTGGTGGTATTGCCAGCGATGTGCGGCGTCAATTGCGCATTGGCAATAGCGGTCAATGGCGAGTCGAAGCGGTCTTTTTCAAGGGCAAAGGTATCGATGGCGACGGCTTTGATATGCCTGGGAAACTGGCGCATGAAAGCGGCCAACCGGTGTTCGTCGACGATCCCGCCGCGCGCGGTATTGATGAGGATTGATCCCTGGCGCATCTGCTGGAACTCGGCGGTGCCGAACAAGCCTCGGGTCTGCGGGGTGAGCGGCACGTGGATCGAGACGATGTTCGCCTCGGCCAGTAACTGTTCAAGACCTGCCCGCCGTTCAAGCCCAAGGCTGTGCGCCACCGGTTCGGTAAAACGTTCGGATCCGGTGGCGATCACCTTGATGCCCAGCGCCGCAGCCTTGCGCGCCACCTGCCGGGCAATGCTGCCGGTGCCCACCAGCCCAAGCGTCAGTTCGGCGTATTCGCAGGCAGGTGCCAAGGAGCCTTTTGCCCAATGGCCGTTGTGCGTTTCAGCGTTGTAGTCATCCAGGTCGCGCGACAGAAACAGCGCCTGGGCCACGACGTATTCGGCAACAGCGGTCGCGTTGGAGCCCGGTGTGTTGAGGATCGCCACGCCACACTGCTCGCACGCCAGCCGATCAATATGATTGATCCCTGTGCCAGCCTGGGCAATGGCGCGCAGTGGCGTGGCCAACGCCGGCGAGGTGGCAGCGCGGATCAGGCCAGCGCCCAACGGGATGTTCAGGCGCGTCTTGAACACGCTGTAACCCCCGGCCTGACTCACGGCGGCAATAAAGCCAGGCTCGTCATGGCAGTTGATCTCGGCATAGTGAATGCGCGTGCCGTAGTGCTGCCGGATGCACTCTTTGTCCGCGAAATAATGCAGGTTGAGGGTGACGCCCAGGCCCAGTTCAAGAAAGCGATCGACTTCCTCAAACAGTAACGGCGGCCCGGGGGCATCCAGTATCAAGGTGGTAAATGCCATACAGTTGATCCTCTTGGAGGGTAGCGCCTGCCGATACCCAGGTTGCCCTGGGCATCGGGGTTAATCACCAGGTGAAATGGTGGGCGCTTGCGGGATCGACCAAACCTGCATCGGTACTCACGGCCGCGAGGAACCCGCTGTAGAAATCATTCAGCGATGACGACTGGATGAACGCGGGATTGCTTTTGGCGTAGAGCAGAAACAAGCGATAGATTCGCAAGTTCTTTTCCTTGAGATAGACCTCGGCCCTGAGGCTGGGCCAGAGGTTGAGCAAGCTGCCTTCCTTGATTTTCCATGGATCCGCCGGCTCGGTGCCGTTGGTGGCTTTGTACACGAAGCGCTTACCTTCAATCACTTCCAGGTGCAGGCTGGCCAGCAGCTGTTCGGCGGTACCGACGGCTTCGGTCTTCAAGGCTTGCGCCAGCCTCTGGATGTGGGCCTTTTCCGGGATGCTGCCGGTCAGGGTCAGCCAGGCGCATTTGAGGTCGGTTCGCGCAATGGCGTAGGCCATGCCTTTGACGTAGGTGTGAAAGCTCTCATCCTCGTTGAAGGCCTTGGACAAGCAAGTTGCCGGCTCTTGCGCAAACTGCCCGACGCCGATCAGTTCGCTGTGCAATCCACCGGCCAGCAAGGCGCGGGTCCAGGGAATCGCACGAATGGCATCGGGACGCGACTCGAACACCTTGATGTTGAAGATACGAGAAGGCGGCCGGGTGCCTTTGGCGGTGGCCCTGACCACATCGAATCGCGCCAGGTCCCGCAGCAGGGAAGGCAGCGCCGGATGCTCGAAGAACGTCGCCTGGTAGCGGCGCACCACGCCCCCCCAACGTTGAACCCTGCCGGCAATGACCTCCTCGGACGGCTGCGGCTTGGGCTCGGCGTGCATACGGTACAACTGGCTGAGAAAGTTGACGGACTGGTTGCGGGTCAGCAGATGAGCGCGCATCTCCGCGCAGCCGGCCAGCATGAAGCGGGTTTCCGGGCCCTCCAGCGCGCCGAACTCCTGCAAGGTCTCGGCGATCACCCCATTACACCGTGCGGGATTTTCATCCGGTCGCGATAACGGTCAATCATTTCAAACCGTTCCACCGCGTTGCGCGCATCGTGCATGCGGATATAGCTCGCATCCTGCTCCATCAGCGCAATGTAATCCTGGCCGGCATATTGCTCGACTTTCCGCGTGTAAATCGGCGTGGTGCGTTGCAAATACTCCTGCCACAGGGCAGCGGGCGTCCGGGCCGCCCCGCCCTCCAGCGCGACCTCAAGGGCGGCCTGACGCGCACGCTCATCCAGCTCGTGATAGTGCCGGCCCTGGCCCAGGCCGATGGTTTCCAGCCACTGACTGGAAAGGATCTCATCGACCACGCAGCTGAACATCTCGGCGTTTTCACGAAACTCGATATCCAGATAGTGAAAGCCAAACGCATGCACCCGCAGCAGCAGACGGTCGATGGCGGCGGGCTGGGTAAAACGGATGCTGCTCAGTGCGTCGATCAGTTCGGCGGGACGCTTGAAATGCTCGGGATGATCCTTGCCCACGCGAGCACGAATCTCTTCAAGGCGATGCCGTGCGCCGCCGTCCTTGATCAGACTGTCGATATCAGCGATGTAGCGATTGCGCAGCGCCGTTTCCAGCGCCACCACCAGGGTTTCGGTGTGCTGGTTGGTGTCATAGGGGCGGCCATCCTTGTCGCCGTATAACCAGGTGAACAAAGTCAGCCATTTTTCCTGCGGCGCCAGGCCCAGGGCGTGATGCACGTCGGGCAACGCGTCATACACACTGTCGGCGTAAAAAATCTGTGACTCGATATCGGTGCCATTACTGCCCGACCACACGGCGTTGTACAACTCCAGCAGAAGCTGCGCAGTGACTTGAGGCTTTTTCAGGCCACGATCCTCGACGTGCTGTGCCAGTTTCTGCAAGACCAGCACAACGGAATGCTTGAGCTGATCGGTTTCTTTGCACAGCACTCCCAGGCTGATATTCACGCCCGCAGGCGCTGCAATCAACTGCGGATCGAGCGTGAGCAACTGACGAGGCAGACTGGCTTGCGAAGCAATCTGGGTCGCCACACCCCTGACCGACAATTCGAACAGCAGTTGCTTGATCAGTAACAACTTCCAGAATGCCTCGACGTCTTTGCTGGAGCGCGATTCGAAGAACGCCTTGCCCAGAGCTGCGGCCAATTTCGAATCACCCTTGTCCAGATACGACAGCGTATCGATTTCAGCATAGATCCTGAGACAGGCACGGGCATGCGGGGTGTGGGAAGCATCATCCGTGTTGGCCTTGAGTGCGTGCTCCAGGGCTCGCCATAGGACGTCATGCAGTAGCGCGGGGTTGGTATGGCCGATTGAGGGGCGAGTTGATGCATTTTCCAGTATGGAGTTGATCACATGATTCATGGGTTCAAGCCTCGATAATTGTCAAATCCCTTGTTTGCAGCGCGCCGAACAGACACACGCAAAATCATCAATGTCCCAGGCTTAACCCACTGCGTCGCAACGAACGGAACTCACCTGTTCGCCGACAGAAAGCCCCCTTGTCGATACCGAAAAACGGCAAAAAAAATGAAACAATTTGTTACATCTGTGAGCAATAAAACATGCTCCGAATTTTTCGACAAAAGACCTTTTTGGAATAGAGAGCCAGAAAAAAATGATAGGAAGCTAATAAAAATCACATCAACGATTCTTTTTAGTGCGGATGTTTTTTCTAAAACCCTGATTATTCGAAATTATATTCACCCGCTCAAAAACGCTCGCCCCAGGAAGGATCTCGCGAAGGCACGACCTGCGAGCGCAACTTAAACAATTCTTCATAAACACGGCTTTATGAAAAACCAGAGCAGGTTCACGCATTAACAGCGGTGTCTCCTTGCAAAACGCCTTGCACCCCACCTCCAATCTTCTCCACGTCGCCAAGCTGCTCGTAGAAGATGCGGCGATGACCAAGGAGACGGACCGTTACGCCTGGGCTTCGCATGACTTGCAGGAAATGGTCAAGGCGGTGGTTGATGATGGGGTGAAGGTGTTGGATTCGCCGGTTAATACCCAGTAAGCCGCGAAAATAGAAAAGGCGGGCAACCGCTAACCTGTGGCGGCGCCGCTCCTTTAGTGGTGGATATCGGGGCGGCACCACTTTTGCTTTTTACCTATCCGTTTGCGACCTGCGAACCCCCGACCTCGCGTGTTAACCTTGCCGCCATCGCAAAAAATGCTGGGCCAAGCGCCCCCTTTGCCCCATCACTTTCAACGAATTTGCCTACTACCCAATGAGTAAAAACACTTCAGACCTGTCCTCCCACACCCCGATGATGCAGCAGTACTGGCGCCTGAAAAACCAGCACCCTGATCAGTTGATGTTCTATCGCATGGGCGACTTCTACGAGATCTTCTACGAAGACGCGAAGAAGGCCGCCAAGCTGCTGGACATTACCCTGACCGCGCGCGGGCAGTCGGCGGGGCAGTCGATTCCGATGTGTGGGATTCCTTATCACTCGTTGGAAGGCTACTTGGTCAAGCTGGTCAAGCTGGGCGAGTCGGTGGTGATCTGTGAGCAGATCGGTGACCCGGCCACCAGCAAAGGGCCGGTGGAACGCCAGGTGGTGCGCATCATCACCCCAGGCACGGTGAGTGATGAGGCGTTGCTGGATGAGCGTCGCGACAACCTGATCGCTGCGGTATTGGGCGATGAGCGTCTGTTCGGCCTGTCGGTGCTGGATATCACCAGTGGCAACTTCAGCGTGCTGGAGATCAAGGGTTGGGAAAACCTGCTGGCGGAGCTGGAGCGTATCAATCCGGTGGAGTTGTTGATCCCGGATGATTGGCCCAAGGACTTGCCCGCCGAGAAGCGTCGGGGAACCAAACGTCGTGCACCGTGGGATTTTGAACGTGATTCGGCACTGAAAAGTCTGTGCCAGCAGTTCTCGGTGCAGGACCTTAAAGGCTTTGGTTGCGAAACCCTGACCCTGGCTATCGGCGCTGCCGGCTGCCTGCTCAGCTACGCCAAGGAAACCCAGCGTACCGCCCTGCCGCACTTGCGCAGCCTGCGCCATGAGCGTCTGGACGATACCGTGGTGCTTGATGGCGCCAGCCGTCGCAACCTGGAACTGGACACCAACCTGGCCGGTGGCCGCGATAACACCCTGCAATCGGTGGTAGACCGTTGCCAGACCGCCATGGGCAGCCGTTTGCTGACCCGTTGGCTGAACCGTCCGCTGCGGGACTTGACCGTGCTGCAAGCACGCCAGTCTTCTATTACTTGCCTGCTCGACGGCTACCGCTTTGAAAAATTGCAGCCGCAACTGAAAGAGATTGGCGATATCGAGCGCATCCTCGCGCGGATCGGCCTGCGCAATGCGCGGCCCCGTGACTTGGCTCGTCTGCGCGATGCCTTGAGCGCCCTGCCGCAGTTGCAAGTGGCGATGACCGAACTGGACACGCCGCACCTGCAACAGCTGGCCGTGACGGCCGGTACTTATCCAGACCTCGCAGCACTGCTGGAAAAAGCCATCATCGACAACCCGCCGGCGATCATTCGTGACGGCGGTGTGTTGAAAACCGGCTACGACAGTGAGCTGGATGAGCTGCAATCCCTGAGCGAAAACGCCGGGCAGTTCCTGATCGACCTGGAAGCCCGCGAAAAAGCCCGTACCGGCCTGGCTAACCTGAAAGTCGGCTACAACCGCGTGCATGGCTACTTTATCGAGTTGCCGAGCAAGCAGGCGGAGTCGGCGCCTATCGACTATCAACGTCGCCAGACCCTCAAAGGCGCCGAGCGTTTTATCACCCCAGAGCTCAAAGAGTTCGAAGACAAGGCGCTGTCGGCCAAAAGCCGCGCCCTGGCGCGGGAAAAGATGCTGTACGAAGCCTTGCTCGAGGACCTGATCAGCCGCCTGGCGCCGTTGCAAGACACCGCCGCCGCCCTGGCGGAGCTGGATGTGTTGAGCAACCTCGCCGAACGGGCGCTGAACCTGGACCTCAACTGCCCACGGTTTGTCAGCGAACCGTGCATGCGCATCGTGCAAGGCCGTCACCCGGTGGTAGAGCAGGTGCTGACCACGCCGTTCGTTGCCAATGACCTGTCGCTGGACGACGATACCCGCATGTTGGTAATCACCGGTCCGAACATGGGTGGTAAATCCACCTACATGCGCCAGACCGCGTTGATCGTGCTGTTGGCGCATATCGGCAGCTTCGTACCCGCAGCCAGTTGCGAATTGTCGCTGGTGGACCGCATTTTCACGCGGATCGGCTCCAGCGATGACCTGGCCGGTGGCCGTTCAACCTTTATGGTGGAAATGAGCGAAACCGCCAACATTCTGCACAACGCCACCGAACGCAGCCTGGTGCTGATGGACGAAGTAGGTCGCGGTACCAGCACCTTCGACGGCCTGTCCCTGGCTTGGGCCGCGGCCGAACGCTTGGCGCATTTGCGTGCGTACACGCTGTTCGCCACGCACTACTTCGAGCTGACGGTGTTGCCGGAAAGCGAGCCGCTGGTGGCCAACGTGCATCTCAATGCCACCGAGCACAACGAGCGCATCGTGTTCCTGCACCATGTGCTGCCAGGGCCTGCGAGCCAGAGCTACGGCCTGGCCGTGGCGCAGTTGGCCGGTGTGCCGAACGAGGTGATCACCCGTGCCCGCGAACACCTCAGCCGCCTGGAAACCACGGCCCTGCCCCATGAAACGGTGGTCGCCAGCCCGGCCAAAGCCAGCAAGAAACCCGCCGCGCCGCACCAGAGCGATATGTTCGCCAGCCTGCCCCATCCAGTGCTGGATGAGTTGGCAAAGCTTGATCTGGATGACTTGACGCCGCGTAAAGCGCTCGAAATGTTATATGCACTGAAGACTCGGATATAACGCAGACGCTTGCAAGCTGATAGAATCTCGCGCGGTTTGGGATGCTGCGGGCTTTTAGCCTGGTCCGCAGACTATCGCTCTCAAACCTCGCGAACCCCACCACAAGGGGTTTCGCTGCCGCCGCCTGAGGAGAAAATTAGAAATGACCTTCGTCGTCACCGACAACTGCATCAAGTGCAAGTACACCGACTGCGTAGAAGTCTGTCCGGTGGACTGCTTCTACGAAGGCCCGAATTTCCTGGTTATCCACCCGGATGAGTGCATCGACTGCGCCCTGTGTGAACCAGAATGCCCGGCCGTCGCGATTTTCTCCGAGGACGAAGTGCCTGCGGGCATGGAGCAATTCATTCAGTTGAACGTCGAGTTGGCAGACATCTGGCCAAACATCACTGAGCGCAAAGATCCGATGCCGGACGCCGCCGAATGGGATGGCAAGCCCAACAAGATTGAGCAACTAGAGCGCTAAAGCGCCACTGCCCAACAAAAAAAGGCCCTTGAGGGCCTTTTTTGCGTTCGGGTGCCTGGGTTCACTTTTCTACAGGCAAAAAAAGGGGCGGTATGACCCGCCCACATTTTTTCCCTAGTCCCTGTATTCCTTTTCATCATCCTGATGAATCGCATCCTGCGACGTTCCTTCAAACCATCGTTCCTTGATGGCTGTGCCAATCCGTGGACACAGGGCTGATGTTAGAGCGTTCCAAGGGAAGTTCAACGCGATCCCCACGGCGGGCTGACAAACTTTGCCGCTCGCCAGCATGAAAATAATCGTTATTTTTCAAAAAGATAGATAATAGCTTCGTCGATTCAAGACGTACGCAACCGCTAAAAAAACCAAACACTTACGAAAAAGTAAGCGAATGCTTACACGTGCATTGCGCAAAGTAGCAACAAGCCCTTTTGGCGCCCCACCTGTAGGAGCGAGCTCGCTCGCGAAAAACCTGAGAGCACCACGGATCGTCAGGCTTTTCGCGTAACCGTTAAAGCCTAATCAATCGTCGCTCACGGTAATGGTCGGCATTGCCGGCGCCGTCGCTTCCTGCAAAACAATCCGCGCACCGACGTGACGGGCCAATTCCTGATAGATCATCGCGATCTGCCCATCGGCCTCTGCCGCGACGGTAGGTTTGCCACCATCGGCCTGCTCGCGAATCTCCATCGCCAATGGCAGCGATGCCAGCAGTTCAACGCCATACTGAGTAGCCAGCTTCTCTCCCCCACCTTCACCGAACAAATGCTCGGCATGCCCGCAGTTGGAACAGATGTGCACCGCCATGTTTTCCACGACGCCCAGCACCGGGATGTTGACCTTGCGGAACATCTCCACACCTTTCCTGGCGTCCAGCAGCGCCAGGTCCTGAGGCGTGGTGACAATCACCGCACCGGCCACCGGCACTTTCTGCGCCAGGGTCAGTTGAATGTCGCCGGTGCCTGGCGGCATGTCGATCACCAGGTAGTCGAGGTCGCCCCAAGCTGTTTGTGTGACCAGTTGCAGCAACGCACCAGAGACCATTGGCCCGCGCCAGACCATCGGCGTGTTGTCATCGGTGAGAAACGCCATGGACATCACTTCCACACCCAGCGACTCGATCGGTACAAACCATTTCTGATCCTTGACCTTCGGCCGTGTGCCTTCGGCGATGCCGAACATCACGCCCTGGCTCGGCCCGTAGATATCGGCATCGAGAATGCCCACGCGCGCCCCTTCCCGGGCCAAGGCCAGGGCCAGGTTGGCCGCGGTGGTGGATTTACCCACGCCACCCTTGCCGGAAGCCACCGCCACCACATTCTTGACGTTGGCCAGACCCGGGATCTGCGCCTGGGCCTTGTGCGGCGTGATCACGCATTGGATGTCGACCTTGGCCGAACCCACACCGTCGAGGCCCTCGATAGCCATTTGCAGCATCTGCGCCCAACCGCTTTTGAACAGGCCCGCGGCATAACCCAGTTGCAACTGCACCGACACCTGGTCGCCCTGGACCTCGATGGCACGTACACAGCCGGCACTGACCGGGTCCTGGTTCAAATAGGGGTCGGTGTACTGGCGAAGAACGGCTTCCACCGCTGCGCGATTGACGGCGCTCATGGGCTACTCCCGAAAAAAAGACTGACTGAAACAGGCGGCTATCCTAACCGTTCCAGCCGCCGAACGGCATGCTTTCGAAAGTACGGAAGATTCTGAAACAGCGTCACGGGGTGAAATAAATTTCCCGGCGCTTTATAGTGGCCGACCTCCGTTTCATCAAGTAGCCGAGCCCCATGTCCGAGCCACGCAAGATCCTCGTCACCAGCGCCCTGCCCTATGCCAATGGTTCGATCCATCTTGGCCATATGCTTGAGTACATCCAGACCGATATGTGGGTGCGCTTCCAGAAGCATCGCGGCAATCAATGCATTTATGTCTGCGCGGACGACGCCCACGGTTCGGCCATCATGTTGCGCGCCGAAAAGGAAGGCATCACCCCGGAACAGCTGATCGCCAATGTGCAGGCTGAACACAGCGCCGACTTTGCCGAGTTCCTGGTGGACTTCGACAATTTCCACTCGACCCACTCCGACGAAAACCGCGAGCTGTCGAGCCAGATCTACCTGCGGTTGAAGGAAGCCGGGCACATCGACCAACGTTCGGTGACCCAGTATTTCGACCCGGAAAAGAAAATGTTCCTGGCCGACCGTTTCATCAAGGGCACCTGCCCGAAATGCGGCACCGAAGACCAGTACGGCGACAACTGCGAAAAATGTGGTGCGACCTACGCACCGACCGACTTGAAGGATCCCAAGTCAGCGATCTCCGGCGCCACGCCGGTGCTCAAGGACTCGCAGCACTTCTTCTTCAAGCTCCCGGATTTCCAGCAAATGCTGCAAACCTGGACGCGCAGCGGCACCTTGCAGGACGCCGTGGCCAACAAACTCTCCGAATGGCTCGACAGTGGCCTGCAGCAGTGGGACATCTCCCGCGACGCGCCGTACTTCGGCTTCGAGATTCCGGGCGAGCCAGGCAAGTATTTCTATGTATGGCTGGACGCGCCGATCGGCTACATGGCCAGCTTCAAGAACCTGTGCGATCGCACCCCGGAGTTGGACTTCGACGCGTTCTGGGGCAAGGACTCCACCGCCGAGCTATACCACTTCATCGGCAAGGACATCGTCAACTTCCACGCGCTGTTCTGGCCGGCAATGCTTGAAGGCTCGGGCTACCGCAAGCCGACCGGCATCGCCGTGCACGGCTACCTGACGGTCAACGGCCAGAAAATGTCCAAGTCCCGTGGCACCTTTATCAAGGCGCGCACCTACCTGGACCATCTGTCGCCGGAATACCTGCGCTATTACTACGCATCCAAGCTGGGCCGTGGTGTGGACGACCTGGACCTGAACCTGGAAGACTTCGTACAGAAGGTCAACTCGGACCTTGTAGGTAAAGTCGTCAACATCGCCAGCCGTTGCGCCGGGTTCATCCACAAGGGCAACGCCGGTGTACTGGTAGCCGAGAACGCCGCACCGGAACTGACCGACGCCTTCCTGGCCGCCGCGCCGAGCATCGCCGACGCTTATGAAGCCCGCGACTTTGCCCGCGCCATGCGCGAGATCATGGGCCTGGCCGACCGCGCCAACGCCTGGATCGCCGACAAGGCGCCATGGTCGCTGAACAAGCAGGAAGGCAAGGAAGCGGAGGTTCAGGCGATCTGCGCCACCGGGGTCAACCTGTTCCGTCAGTTGGTGATCTTCCTCAAGCCGGTGCTGCCATTGCTGGCCGCCGATGCCGAGGCGTTCCTCAACGTGGCGCCGTTGAGCTGGAACGATCACACCACCTTGCTCGGTAATCATCAGTTGAACGCGTTCAAGCCCTTGATGACCCGGATTGACCCGGTGAAAGTCCAGGCCATGACCGATGCTTCGAAAGAAGACCTGGTGGCCAGCCAGACCGATACCGGCCAATCCGCGCCGGCGGGCAATGGCGAGCTGGTCAAGGACCCGATTTCCCCGGAAATCGATTTCGACGCCTTTGCCGCCGTGGACCTGCGCGTGGCGCTGATCATCAAGGCCGAGGCCGTGGAAGGCGCCGACAAGCTGCTGCGCCTGACGCTGGATATCGGTGACGAACAGCGCAACGTGTTCTCCGGCATCAAGAGCGCTTACCCGGACCCGTCCAAGCTCGATGGTCGCCTGACCATGATGATCGCCAACCTCAAGCCACGAAAAATGAAGTTTGGCATTTCCGAAGGCATGGTGATGGCTGCGGGCCCTGGCGGCGAAGAAATCTACCTGCTGAGCCCGGACAGCGGTGCCAAGCCGGGTCAACGCATCAAGTAACCTCTGCAAAATGCCCCGCTGTTGCTACAGCGGGGCTTCTCAGCTTGCCCTCCTCCCTGGACCGGGCATCAACGCTATGATCACAGCATGAACCTCATTCAACGTATCGACGCGCTGCTGCCGCAGACTCAATGCGGCAAGTGCGGGCACCCGGGCTGCAAGCCCTACGCAGAAGGCATCGCTAAAGGCGAAGCCATCAACAAGTGCCCGCCCGGTGGGCAGGAAACCATTGCCGGGCTCGCGCAACTGCTGCGCCTGCCGGTACTGGAGCTGGACACCAGCCGTGGAGATGCGCCTGCGCAAGTCGCCTATATCCGCGAGGCCGAATGCATCGGCTGTACCAAATGCATCCAGGCCTGCCCGGTGGACGCCATTGTGGGTGCCGCCAAGTTGATGCACACCGTGATTGTCGACGAGTGCACCGGTTGCGACCTGTGCGTTGCGCCTTGCCCTGTCGACTGTATCGAGATGCGCCCACTTGCTGACGTTCTGCCTATCGTCGGTGACTTAGCCAGCAACGATGATGAACGGCGTGTACGCGACCGCAAACGCAACCGGGCGCGGCGGCGCTTCGAGCAACGTAACGCCCGCCTGCAACGTGAAGAAGCCTACAAGCTCGCCGAACGCCTGGCACGAGCCAAGCGCACAGCGCCGATGGAGGTGGCACCGGTTGATAACACTCAGGCCGCTCAGGACACTGCGATCAAGCAGGCCAAAAGCAGCGTCGCCATGAGTCGCGCTCAGTTGCACAAATCCTTGAAAGCGTTTGGGCATCCGCCGACCTTTGAGCAACAGTCGCAATTGATTATGCTGCAGCGGCAGTTCGAGGCATCCGAGCAGGCGCTTGCCGCACTGGAGGCCAACAGCTCACCGCAGCCACCAAAGACGACCACTAAAAGCGCCGAGTTCAAGCGCGCAAAAATCCAGCTGGCCATGCGCCGTGCAGCGTTGAAAAAGGCTCAGGATCACCATGCCGACGAGCATCAATTGGCAACCTTGAAAGCCGCATTGAATGCCGCCGAGCAAACGCTGCAAGATGCCGAGGCCAACGGCTGACCCAGTGCGCTGTGTATTGCTAACATCACGCCGACCGCCTGCAAGGAAACGCCTGTCCCTATGAATGCCGCAAAACGCCTGGAAATCTTCCGCAGGTTTCACGAAGACAATCCGGAACCGAAAACCGAACTGGCCTACTCCTCACCGTTCGAATTACTGATTGCGGTGATCCTATCGGCTCAATCCACAGACGTAGGCGTTAACAAGGCCACGGCGAAGTTGTACCCCGTGGCCAATACACCCGCCGCGATTTACGCCCTGGGTGTGGAAGGCTTGTCCGAATACATCAAGACCATCGGCCTGTATAACAGCAAGGCCAAGAATGTGATCGAAACGTGCCGCCTGTTGTTGGAGCTGCATGGGGGTGAGGTGCCACAAACCCGCGAAGCCCTCGAAGCCTTGCCAGGCGTGGGCCGCAAAACGGCGAACGTGGTGCTCAATACGGCGTTTCGGCAGTTGACCATGGCGGTGGACACGCACATTTTCCGCGTCAGCAACCGAACCGGCATTGCACGGGGCAAGAATGTGGTTGAGGTGGAAAAGCAATTGATGAAGTTCGTGCCCAAGCCCTATTTGCTCGACTCCCACCATTGGCTGATCCTCCACGGACGCTACGTTTGCCAGGCCCGCAAGCCGCGCTGCGGCAGCTGCCGTATCGAAGACTTGTGCGAATACAAGGACAAGACCTCCGACGATTGAGCGATCATTGCTTTTTGTGATCAGGCGATTGAAAAAATCTTTTTTACCCGTTCGCGGATTATCGCTATAAGGAGCCCCAACGGCAGTCTTAGCCTGGAGTTGACCTTATGAGCGCTGGCAACGAACAACTGGAAGTGGAAGACGACCTCGTTGAGTCGGATGACGATGTGGTAGAGGCACCTGTGGCAGAGGTGGCCAAGACCAATTTAAGCAAACGCCGCACTATCGACAATCTTCTGGAAGAGCGACGCTTGCAAAAACAGCTGGCCGATTACGACTTCGATCTCTGATCGAGCCGTTGGCGGCCGGAAGCCTCCCTGACGGAGGCTTTTTTCTGCCGGTTACACGGGTATTCAAGAGATGCAATATCCTCCTAGACCAGGCCGTTGCGCTGGGCCAGTTCGATCAAGTCCACGAGGGACCTGGCATTGAGCTTGAGCAGCAAGCGCGTCTTGTAGGTACTGACGGTTTTGTTGCTGAGGAACATGCCATCGGCAATCTCCTTGTTGGTTTTGCCACGGGCCAGTTGCTGCAGCACCATCATCTCCCGCCCCGATAAGCGTTCGACCATGTCGGCTTCACTGGCATTGCCCATGGTTGACCGCACTGAGTTGAGCGCCTGGTTCGGGAAATAGCTATAGCCGGAAAGCACCGCCTTGATGGCACTGAGCAACTCTGTCAGATCCTGCTGCTTGCACACATAGCCGGCGGCACCCGCCTGCATGCAGCGCATGGAAAAATGGCCAGGCGCCTGGGACGTCAGCACCAGCACCTTGAACGAGACGGCTTGCTTGGTCGAAGCCAGCCGACAAATAACTTCCAAGCCGTCGAGCTTGGGGATTCCGATATCCAGTATCACAATATCCGGCATATGTTCCCGTGCAAGTTGCAACGCATCGACACCGTTATCAGTCTCGGCAACGACCTCATAACCATGACGCTCCATTAGCATGCGCACAGCAAGACGAATGACGGGATGATCATCCACGATCAGCACTTTATTCATGAGAAAGTCCAATTTCGCTGTTCGAATTATTTAGAGCAAACACAATAGCCTAGTCGATTACTAGTTGGCATAGCATTCCACCCCGAGCAAGAGCAGGCAGAGACCCAACCCACAAGAAGATAGGAATTAACCTACAAAAATTCGCCAACTTAGATGCATGTAGCTTTATGGTTGCTTTCAGACCTTTCCCGGCGCGCACATATTTTGAGTGAAATGTCTGGGGCATGAGCCCCTGAAGGTAAACGTGCCGCACAAGACTTTCA
Source organism: Pseudomonas sp. NFR02 (assembly GCF_900119375.1). Taxonomy (NCBI): domain Bacteria; kingdom Pseudomonadati; phylum Pseudomonadota; class Gammaproteobacteria; order Pseudomonadales; family Pseudomonadaceae; genus Pseudomonas; species Pseudomonas sp. NFR02. The sequence continues at coordinate 521,161 of NZ_FPJJ01000002.1, read as the reverse complement.
GGAAATGCCCCTTGCTTGTCGCAATGACGCCCGCAAACCGACCCGGAAAAACCGTCCGCATTAGTTCCATTTAACATATTTCAACACTTCCGCAATTCCTACAGAAAATTCAACAACTCACATCTCCATTGCAACTACATGAGTGAATTTTCTGTCAGACATAGTTCCTCCCCAGATGTAAAAAATGATTCAGCCTTAAAAAAAATAAACCGGTAAATAATTGCGCAAGTTACGAAAAAACCTTAAACACACGCTAAACGCTAATAAACAGTGCGACATCTAAAATCCAAGCAAAAAAAATGGCCCCTTGCATAAGGGGCCATTCTTCACGACAGGCGCACGGTTCAGAACAACGAGCGGCCCTTGTTGGCAGCAATGCGCATGCGCAGTGCGTTCAACTTGATGAAGCCTGCCGCGTCCGCCTGATTGTAGGCCCCGCCGTCTTCTTCGAAGGTGGCGATGTTGGAGTCGAACAGCGACTCATCGGACTTGCGGCCGGTGACGATCACGTTGCCCTTGTACAGCTTCAGGCGCACAACACCGTTCACATGAGCCTGGGAGGCGTCGATCATCTGTTGCAGCATCAGACGCTCAGGGCTCCACCAGTAACCGGTATAGATCAGGCTGGCGTACTTGGGCATCAGCTCGTCTTTGAGGTGAGCGACTTCGCGGTCCAGGGTGATGGATTCGATGGCGCGGTGGGCGCGCAGCATGATGGTGCCACCTGGGGTTTCGTAGCAGCCACGGGACTTCATGCCCACGTAACGGTTCTCGACGATGTCGAGACGGCCGATACCATGCTGGCCACCGATCCGGTTCAGGGTCGCCAGTACGGTGGCCGGGGTCATTTCAACGCCGTCCAGCGCAACGATATCGCCGTTACGGTAAGTCAGTTCCAGGTACTGCGCCTTGTCTGGAGCGTTCTCCGGGGAGACGGTCCATTTCCACATGTCTTCTTCGTGCTCGGTCCAGGTGTCTTCCAGCACGCCGCCTTCATAGGAGATGTGCAACAGGTTGGCGTCCATTGAGTACGGCGACTTCTTCTTGCCGTGGCGCTCGATCGGGATGGCGTGCTTTTCAGCGTAATCCATCAGCTTTTCACGGGACAGCAGGTCCCATTCACGCCACGGCGCAATGACTTTAACGCCTGGCTTGAGTGCGTAGGCACCCAGTTCGAAACGGACCTGGTCGTTGCCCTTGCCGGTGGCGCCATGGGAAATGGCGTCGGCGCCGGTTTCGTTGGCGATCTCGATCAGGCGCTTGGCGATCAGTGGACGTGCGATGGAGGTACCCAGCAGGTACTCACCTTCGTAGACAGTGTTGGCGCGAAACATCGGGAAGACGAAATCGCGGACGAACTCTTCGCGCAGGTCGTCAATGTAGATCTCTTTCACGCCCATGGCTTGCGCCTTGGCACGTGCAGGCTCGACCTCTTCACCCTGACCCAGGTCAGCGGTGAAGGTCACCACTTCACAGTTATAAGTATCCTGCAGCCACTTGAGGATCACCGAAGTGTCCAGGCCGCCGGAATACGCGAGAACGACCTTGTTTACGTCGGCCATGCCATCACTCCACGGGGTTGTACGGAAAGGCGACGATTCTACCGATCAAAACCGTGAAATTACAGGGGCGCGACAGCAAATGAAGATAAAGCGACAGATTATGTCGAGTGGGCGACCGATGGTCGCCCTTATGAGGTAGCCGCCGGGTTGCTTGGCGCAATGGTCTGGGGCGCCGGTTTCTCGGGGGCAGCCACGCGCTCCAGCTGAATATTCACACGGCGGTTACGCGCACGGTTGGCGGCATTGGTGTTGGGCGCCAAGGGGTAGCTTTCGCCATGGAAGCGCATCGTGATTTGCGATTCCTGAATGCCGTTGGCCTTGAAGTAGTCCATCACCGCCAGGGCGCGGCGCCGTGAGACGTCACGGTTGGTCAGGCGATTGCCACTGTTATCGGAATGACCGTTCAACTCGACATGATTGACCGTGGGATCGGCTTTCATGAATGCCAGGATCACCGACAACTTCTTCTTGGCCGCCGCGTCCAGCTCAATACCACCACCGGGGAAGCCCACTTCAGTCTGTTTGACCTGGTCGTAATTCATGGGCAGCAGCTTGGTGGTGCACACCTGATAATCGTTGTACGCCTTGTTGAACTTCACAGGCAGCAGGCGAATTTCCGAGTAGCCGCCTTGACGCCCGTAATGCCGCACGGTCGGGCTGCGCCCTTCAAGCAAACCCGTGAACAGGCGGCCGGCCTGGGCCTGGGAGCTATTGAACAGGACGTCGCCGCTGCCGACACGCACGGCTCCAAGGTTGATATCACCTCGGCCCGGCTGCCACGGCGCGGCCGCGGCCAATAAGGTTGCCGAGCCGGCGCCAAGGGTGCCGCCATAGGTTTTCAGACGAAACGTCGCCTGTTCGCCGGCCCGGCGTACGAATTCACCGGAACCGAAATCGCTGATCGGCTGGGTCAGGCGGCACTCGAACTGATCGCCCTCTACCTTCCACTCAATATTCTCCAGACGTGTCTGGAACGTGAGGGCCGCCGCAGGCAGGCTGGCGAACACACTGAGCAGGGCTAGATAATACTGGCGCACGGGAGGCTCCACTGGTTTCTACAACACTTCAAAGCGTCATACATCGTTAAGGCATACCCGGAGATATCGGTAGCATCCGGCAAAACTTGATAGCGAGTGCCTGCAAGAGTCTTTTCCGGTAGCATTCCCACCAGATTGACCCGCCTGGAATCCCCAATGTCCGACCGCCTGACCCTGCTGCGTCCCGACGACTGGCATATTCATCTTCGCGATGGTGCTGCGTTACCTCAAACCGTGGCCGATGTCGCGCGCACGTTTGGCCGCGCCATCATCATGCCTAACCTCGTACCTCCGGTGCGCAATGCCGCAGAAGCCGACGCCTATCGCCAGCGCATCCTCGCTGCGCGACCGGCCGGCAGCCGCTTCGAACCGTTGATGGTGCTCTACCTCACCGACCGCACCCAGCCTGAAGAAATCCGTGAAGCCAAGGCCAGCGGTTACGTGCACGCCGCCAAGCTGTACCCGGCAGGCGCGACCACCAACTCCGATTCCGGCGTGACCAGCATCGATAAGATCCTGCCGGCAATCGAAGCCATGGCGGAGGTCGGCATGCCATTGCTGATCCACGGGGAAGTCACCCGTGGCGATGTGGACGTGTTCGATCGCGAAAAAATCTTCATCGATGAACACATGCGTCGTGTGGTCGAGCTGTTCCCCACGCTCAAGGTGGTGTTTGAACACATCACCACCGCCGATGCGGTGCAGTTCGTCAGCGAGGCGTCGGCCAACGTTGGCGCGACCATCACGGCCCATCACCTGCTCTACAACCGCAACCACATGCTGGTGGGCGGGATTCGGCCGCACTTCTACTGCCTGCCGATCCTCAAACGCAACACCCATCAGGTAGCCCTGCTGGATGCCGCCACCAGCGGCAACCCGAAGTTCTTCCTAGGCACCGACTCGGCGCCCCACGCCCAGCACGCCAAGGAAGCCGCATGCGGCTGCGCCGGCTGCTACACCGCGTTTGCCGCCATCGAGTTGTACGCCGAAGCGTTTGAACAACGTAATGCTCTGGACAAGCTCGAAGGTTTCGCCAGCCTCAACGGCCCGCGTTTCTACGGCCTGCCGGCGAATACCGACCGCATTACCCTGGTTCGTGAAGACTGGACCGCCCCTGCCAGCCTGCCGTTTGGCGAGCTGACCGTTATCCCGCTGCGCGCCGGTGAAACACTGCGCTGGCGCCTGCTGGAGGAAAGCAAGTGAGTGAAGACCATTACGACGACGAACAAGAGCACGGCGGTGGTGGCTCGCGCCATCCGATGGCCGAGCGTTTTCGCGGCTATCTGCCGGTTGTCATCGACGTAGAAACCGGTGGTTTCAACTGCGCCACCGATGCCTTGCTGGAAATCGCCGCAACCACCATCGGCATGGACGAACAGGGCTTTGTGTACCCGGAGCACACCCATTTCTTTCGCGTCGAGCCGTTTGAAGGCGCCAATATCGAAGCCGCTGCCCTGGAATTCACCGGGATCAAGCTCGACCACCCACTGCGCATGGCGGTAAGTGAAGAAGCGGCGCTGACCGACATCTTCCGTGGCGTGCGCAAGGCATTGAAGGCCAATGGCTGCAAACGTGCGATCCTGGTCGGCCACAACAGCAGTTTCGACCTGGGCTTCCTGAACGCCGCCGTGGCGCGGTTGGACATGAAGCGCAACCCGTTTCATCCGTTCTCCAGTTTCGACACCGCAACGCTTGCAGGCCTGGCCTACGGTCAGACCGTTCTGGCCAAAGCCTGCCAGGCGGCCGGTATCGACTTTGACGGGCGTGAAGCCCACTCGGCCCGCTACGACACCGAGAAGACCGCCGAGCTGTTCTGCGGCATCGTCAACCGCTGGAAGCAGATGGGCGGCTGGGAAGACTTCAACGACTGAAGTCAAATCCCGCGCATAAAAAAACCGGCCTTTTCAGGCCGGTTTTTTTTACCGTGACGTTGGCTTACAGCTTGCCAGCGTTCTCGGTCAGGTAAGCCGCAACGCCTTCTGGCGAAGCGTTCATGCCTTTGTCGCCTTTTTTCCAGTTGGCAGGGCAGACTTCGCCGTGCTCTTCGTGGAATTGCAGCGCGTCGACCAGGCGGATCAGCTCTTCCATGTTACGGCCCAGCGGCAGGTCGTTGATGATCTGCGAGCGCACAACGCCCTTGTCGTCGATCAGGAACGCGCCACGGAACGCCACGCCGCCTTCGGACTCAACGTCGTAGGCCTTGGCGATGTCGTGCTTCATGTCGGCAGCCATGGTGTATTTGACTTTACCGATACCGCCGTCATTGATGGCGGTGTTGCGCCAGGCGTTGTGGGTGAAATGGGAGTCGATGGAAACCGCGACCACTTCAACGTTGCGCGCCTTGAAATCGTCCATGCGGTGGTCCAGGGCGATCAGCTCCGAAGGGCAGACGAAGGTGAAGTCCAGCGGGTAGAAGAACACCAGGCCGTATTTGCCTTTGATGGCTTCAGACAGCTTGAAGCTGTCTACGATTTCGCCATTGCCGAGGACGGCTGGTACGTCGAAATCCGGGGCTTGTTTACCGACGAGTACGCTCATTGGATATCTCCTGATATAGGGGTGACGATTGAAGTAAAAGGACCGGTCGAATCTGCCTGTGGAAACAGACAAAAATATGACGCAATCACGCTTCGTGAAGACCGACCATCATACACCGAAAAAACCGTTCGTCAGCGCACGGGCAATTCCCCCCGGATTGCTGCTGAAACTATTTTGACAATCATTCTCGTTAACATTAAGATCCATCGCACTTAAGCCATAAACCCGCGACGGTTCTCACTTATGTATGTCTGCCTCTGCACTGGCGTCACCGACGGACAAATCCGCGAAGCAATCTACGAAGGTTGCTGCAGCTATAAGGAAGTACGTGAAACCACCGGCGTTGCCAGCCAGTGTGGCAAATGTGCTTGCCTGGCCAAGCAAGTGGTACGGGAAACCCTGACGCAGCTGCAAACAGCCCAGGCCGCGCTCCCCTACCCAGCAGAATTTAAACACGCCTGAATAGGCATGTTTTGAAGAACCGGACCTAGTGTCCGGTTTTTTTATGCCATCAATTCAAATAGTTAGCGCCAAGACGCGGAACACAAACATTCTTATTCCGATTAATTTTCATTTATTATTCAATAACTTAGGTTTGACACTAGGATTTTCACCGCTCAGACTCCGCCCTATACACAGCTATTACAGGGCAGGACCCCAGTCATGAAAGGCGACATCTCAGTCATCCAGCAACTCAACAAAATCCTTGCCAATGAACTGGTCGCGATCAATCAGTACTTTCTGCATGCGCGCATGTACGACGATTGGGGCCTGGAAAAGCTCGGCAAGCGTGAATACAAAGAGTCGATCAAGGCCATGAAGGACGCCGACGCGCTGATCAAGCGCATCCTGTTCCTGGAAGGCCTGCCGAACGTACAGGACTTGGGCAAGCTGAACATCGGCGAGCACACCCAGGAAATGATCAGCAGCGACCTGGGCTTTGAGCGCAAGAGCCACAGCGATCTGAAAGCCGCTATCGCTCACTGCGAAACCAAGGGCGATTTCGGCAGCCGTGAACTGCTGGAAGATATCCTGGAAGATCAGGAAGAGCATATCGACTGGCTTGAAACCCAGTTGGGCCTGATCGACAAGGTCAGCCTGGAGAATTACCTGCAATCGCAGATGGGCGAATAACTGCGCTCGCTCCTAAAGAAAAGCTCAAAAAAAGCCCCGCTCTCTTGTGAGAAGCGGGGCTTTTTATTGCTCGCCAATTAGGCGTCAGTCTTGACTGCTGCTTTTTGCGCTGCGTCTTTAATCAGCGCTTGCAGCGAACCATCAGCTGCCATTTCAGTGATGATGTCGCTACCGCCAACCAGCTCACCGGCTACCCACAACTGCGGGAAAGTCGGCCAGTTGGCGTACTTTGGCAGGTTGGCGCGGATCTCGGGGTTTTGCAGGATATCCACGTAAGCGAACTTCTCGCCACATGCCATGACTGCCTGGGACGCTTTCGCGGAGAAACCGCACTGAGGCGCGTTTGGAGCGCCTTTCATGTAAAGCAGAATGGTGTTGTTGGCAATCTGCTCTTTGATCGTTTCGATGATATCCATGGAACACCTCTGCAGGAACTTTGCGACTCACGGGTCGGCACGGTGGCGCATTGTAACGCAAAAATCCAGCAGGATGCTCAGGCCGCCGCCACCTTCACCGGTACGCCATTGAGCGCCGCATTACCCGACAACTCATCCAATTGCCGCTCGTCGGTCAAGTCATTCGCACTCGCCCCCGGCTGGTTGCTCGCGATGCTCATCTGCACGCCCGGGCGACCGTGGCCCCAGCCGTGAGGCAAGCTGACCACACCCGGCATCATGTCCGTGCTGGCCGCTACTTCCACCTCGACCATACCGATACGCGAACTCACCCGCACCCGCTGGCCATCGCTCAACTGACGGCTAGCCAGATCATCGGGGTGCATCAGCAGTTGATGGCGTGGCTTACCCTTCACCAGCCGGTGATAGTTATGCATCCAGGAATTATTGCTGCGCACATGCCGCCTGCCAATCAATAGCAGTTCGTCGGCCACCGGCAACGGCTGCGCGGTGAAACGCGCCAGGTCTGCCAGGATCACGGCCGGTGCCGCTTGCACCTTGCCATCCGCGGTTTTCAAACGTGCCCCGAGGTTGGGCTTGAGCGGCCCCAGGTCCACGCCATGGGGATGATCCGCCAGCATGGCCACCGACAGTTTATGACTGGATGCGTCACCATAGGCACCCGCACGCAGGCCGAAGTCGATCATCTGTGCCGGTGGCAGGGTGGGCTTGAGCACCGCGCCAGTGTGCGCCGCAAACGCCTTGGCCAAGCCGACAAAAATCTCCCAGTCATGCAACGCCCCCTCAGGCTTGGGCAGGATGGCACGATTGAAACGCGTGACATTGCGCACCGCAAACAGATTGAAGGTGGTGTCGTAGTGATCGTTTTCCAGCGCCGAGGTGGAGGGCAAGATCAGGTCGGCATAACGCGTGGTCTCGTTGATATACAGGTCGATGCTGACCATGAACTCCAACCCGTCCAGGGCTTGTTCCAATTGGCGGCCGTTAGGCGTGGACAGTACCGGGTTGCCGGCCACCGTCACCAGGGCGCGGATCTGCCCATCACCCTCGGTCAGCATTTCTTCGGCCAGCGCCGACACCGGCAGTTCTCCGCCGTACTCCGGCCGCCCGGACACGCGGCTCTGCCAGCGGTTGAAATGGCCGCCGCTGGTGGAGGCCACCAGGTCCACCGCGGGGCTGGTGCAGAGCGCGCCGCCGACACGGTCCAGGTTGCCGGTCACCAGGTTGATCAGTTGCACCAGCCAATGGCACAGCGTGCCAAACGCTTGGGTCGAGACCCCCATGCGGCCATAACAAACGGCCTTGTCAGCGCCGGCGAAGTCCCTGGCCAACTGGCGGATCTGCTCGGCAGGCACCGCACACTGGCGGCTCATGGCCTCGGCATCGAAGCCGGCAATCGCCTTGCGTACATCATCCAGGCCTTCCACCGGCAAATGGCTGTCGCGTGTCACCCCTTCTGTGAACAACGTGTTGAGCACCCCAAACAACAACGCCGCATCGCCGCCGGGGCGTACGAACACGTGCTGGTCGGCGATGGCTGCCGTCTCGCTGCGCCGCGGGTCGACCACCACCACTTTTCCGCCCCGCGCCTGGATGGCCTTGAGGCGTTTTTCCACATCGGGCACGGTCATGATGCTGCCATTGGAGGCCAGCGGGTTGCCGCCGAGGATCAACATGAAGTCGGTCTGGTCGATGTCGGGGATGGGCAACAACAGGCCGTGGCCGTACATCAGGTGGCTGGTGAGGTGATGAGGCAACTGGTCTACCGAGGTCGCGGAAAAGCGATTGCGCGTCTTCAACAGCCCTAGAAAGTAGTTGCTGTGGGTCATCAACCCATAGTTATGCACGCTTGGGTTGCCCTGATACACCGCCACCGCGTTCTGCCCATGCCGCGCCTGGATACCCGCAAGCCGCTCGGCCACCAGGGCAAAGGCTTCATCCCAGCCAATCGGCTGCCATTCGCTGCCCACCCGCCGCATGGGTTGGTGCAGGCGGTCCGGGTCATTCTGGATGTCCTGCAGGGCCACGGCTTTGGGGCAGATGTGGCCGCGACTGAAACTGTCCAGAGGGTCGCCCTTGATCGAGGTGATCGCCAGGCGACCGTCTTCGCCTTGGGTGGTTTCCAGGGTGAGGCCGCAGATGGCTTCGCACAGGTGGCAGGCACGGTGGTGGAGAGTCTTGGTCATGGCCAGTCTCTTTTATAGGGGCTTTGGCTCAACTATGGGCCGCGACCACTTGGGGCGCCAGCAACCTTCGCGTTGTGAATCGACAGGCATAGGCCAGGGCATGGCTAAGCATGAGCAAATGTTTCAGAAACCTTGCCAGCAGGCGCTGAAACCGACGCGGCCTGGCCCAAGCCCGCCTCCGCGCATTGCAAAAGGCCTGGACGCCAGTGTACAAATGGCTCGCTGCTGTCAGGAAATCGTCTTCAAACGCGCGCCAGCGCCCTGCTTGAACATCCCTAAAGCCGTAGCCCTATTGGTAAAACGCGACATTTAATGTCAATATCGCGTCTTCCCCTATTTCGTCGCCCCGTGCGGCTTTCGCCGCAGGTCTCGCCCGTTGTCGCAATAAACAAGGCTTTGAGTATCTGCGGTCTGTTGCAAAAGGTAGTTAATGATGAGCGCAAGGCACTTTCTCTCCCTGATGGATTGCACGCCCGAAGAGCTGGTCAGCGTGATCCGTCGCGGCATTGAGCTTAAAGACCTGCGTAACCGCGGTGTACTGTTTGAGCCGTTGAAAAACCGGGTGCTCGGGATGATTTTCGAAAAGTCCTCGACGCGCACACGCCTGTCGTTCGAAGCCGGCATGATCCAGCTGGGTGGCCAGGCCATCTTCCTGTCACCGCGCGACACCCAGTTGGGCCGTGGTGAGCCGATCAGCGATTGCGCCATCGTGATGTCGCGCATGCTCGATGCCGTGATGATCCGTACCTTCGCCCACAGCACCTTGACCGAATTTTCCGCCAACTCCCGTGTGCCCGTGATCAACGGCCTGTCCGATGACCTGCATCCCTGCCAGTTGCTGGCCGACATGCAAACCTTCCTCGAACACCGTGGCTCGATCCAAGGCAAGACCGTGGCCTGGATCGGCGACGGCAACAATATGTGCAACAGCTATATAGAAGCGGCGATCCAGTTCGACTTCCACCTGCGTATCGCCTGCCCTGAAGGCTACGAGCCCAGCGCCGAGTTCATGGCCAAGGCCGATGGCCGTGTGCAACTGCTGCGCGATCCAAAAGACGCAGTGGTCGGCGCGCACCTGGTGAGCACAGACGTCTGGACCTCCATGGGCCAGGAAGACGAAACCGCCAAGCGCCTGGCCCGGTTCGCGCCGTTCCAGGTGACTCGCGCGTTGCTCGACCTGGCCGCGCCGGACGTGCTGTTCATGCACTGCCTACCCGCCCACCGGGGCGAAGAAATCAGCCAGGACCTGCTCGACGATCCGCGCTCAGTCGCGTGGGATCAGGCCGAGAACCGCCTGCATGCGCAAAAAGCCTTGCTCGAATTCCTCGTCCCGCCGTCGTACCACCACGCATGAGCCAGCCATTACTGCTGAACCTGCGCAATCTGGCATGCGGCTATCAAGACCAGCGGGTGGTGCAGAACCTCAACCTGCACCTCAACGCCGGTGATATCGGTTGCCTGCTCGGCTCTTCGGGCTGCGGCAAGACCACTACCCTGCGCGCGATCGCAGGCTTTGAGCCGGTGCATGAAGGCGAAATCAGCCTGGCGGGCGACGTCATCTCCCGCGCCGGTTTCACCCTCGCGCCGGAGAAGCGTCGCATCGGCATGGTGTTCCAGGACTACGCATTGTTCCCGCACCTGAGCGTGGCTGACAACATCGCCTTTGGCATTCGCAAACACCCGCAAAAAGAGCGCGTGGTCGCCGAGTTGCTGGAACTGGTCAACTTGAAGAACCTGGGCAAGCGCTTCCCCCATGAGCTTTCCGGTGGCCAGCAACAACGCGTCGCCCTCGCCCGCGCCCTGGCGCCGGAGCCGCAGCTGCTGTTGCTGGATGAACCCTTTTCCAACCTCGATGGCGAACTGCGCCGCAAGCTCAGCCATGAAGTGCGCGACATCCTCAAGGCACGCGGCACTAGCGCGATCCTGGTGACCCATGATCAGGAAGAGGCCTTCGCCGTCAGCGACCACGTCGGGGTCTTCAAGGAAGGCCGACTAGAGCAGTGGGACACACCCTACAACCTCTATCACGAACCGCAGACGCCTTACGTTGCCAGTTTCATCGGCCAGGGGTATTTCATCCGTGGGCGGCTGAACTCACCGGAATCGGTCAGCACTGAACTGGGCGACTTGCGCGGAAACCGAGCCTATACCTTGCCGACCGGTGCAGCAGTGGATGTGCTGCTGCGCCCGGACGACATCGTGTATGCGCCGGACAGCGCGTTGAAAGCCCGGATCGTCGGCAAGACCTTCCTCGGCGCCTCAACGCTGTACCGGTTACAGCTGCCGACCGGCGCGCAATTAGAGTCGATTTTCCCCAGCCATGCCGATCACCAAGTGGGCGCAGAGGTGGGGATCCGTGTGGCGGCTGAACATTTGGTGGTGTTCCAGGCATCCGGCAGCACAGCGGCGCAGATTCCCGCTGTTGAGTCAGGCGTGCGCCGCCACAGCGTCGCTCACTGACGAAACCGGATCAAACTGTGGGAGCTGGCTTGCCTGCGATACAGACAACTCGGGTTATCTGTTACACCGCGTTGATGCTATCGCAGGCAAGCCAGCTTCCACATTTGATCCTCATAGACTTCAAAGATGATTATCAGGCCCGCCCGATCGGTGCGAATTTGGCCTGGGTGTGTTCTGCCAGCACCGCCGCTGGCAATTCAACTTCCAGGCCTCTTCTGCCCGCGCTGACAAAAATCGTTGCAAAGGGTTGCGCCGTTTCATCGATAAACGTGCGCAGGCGCTTTTTCTGCCCCAACGGACTGATGCCGCCCAACAGATAACCCGTGGAGCGCTGCGCCGCTGCCGGGTCAGCCATTTCGACTTTCTTCACACCCGCAGCGTGAGCCAGGGCTTTCAAGTCCAGACTTCCGACGACCGGCACCACCGCCACCAACAATTCACCCTTCTCACTGCTCGCCAGCAGCGTCTTGAACACCTGGGCCGGGTCCAGGCTCAATTTCTCCGCGGCCTCCAGCCCATACGAGGCTGCCTTGGGATCATGTTCATAACTATGCACACGATGTTCGGCGCGAACTTTTTTCAACAGGTCCAATGCAGGGGTCATAGCGGCTCCGGGCGGGCAAACTGATGGCCAATTCTAGGCCAAGCCTACCTAAAACGCTCTAGCACAGACCTATTACCGCTTAAGCAACGCGCCTTGGCCATGATCATTCATCACACCAATAGTTCGGAAATGACCAATGGTTCACTTTCGACCTTTGACAGCGGTCATTCTTGTCTATATTTTTTCGTTTCCGAATACCGTAGGAATAATCCTCTGGTACTCCGCAGTAAGCCGCGATCCAGGATGGGGATCCTTCTCGTGGTGAATATCGCGCAACTGCCCGTTGAGGCCGTGCGCAAGACAAGAACAACAATTGAGGTTTTCCATGACAACTGCTCTTCAACAGCCTTCACTTTCGAGCCAATGCATGGCCGAATTCCTGGGCACCGCGCTGCTGATCTTCTTCGGCACAGGATGCGTCGCCGCGCTCAAGGTCGCGGGTGCGAGCTTTGGCTTGTGGGAAATCAGTATCATCTGGGGGGTCGGCGTGAGCATGGCGATCTACCTGAGTGCCGGTATTTCCGGGGCTCACCTCAACCCGGCGGTCAGTATCGCCCTGTGCATCTTTGCCGATTTTGAAAAGCGCAAACTGCCCTTCTATATTCTTGCCCAGGTCGCCGGCGCCTTTTGCTCCGCCGCCCTGGTGTACACGCTCTACAGCAATCTGTTTTTCGATTACGAACAAACCCACCACATGGTCCGCGGCTCCCAAGCCAGCCTGGAATTGGCCTCGGTGTTCTCCACCTATCCTCATGCGCTGCTGAGCACGGCCCAGGCATTCCTGGTGGAAATGGTCATCACCGCCATCCTGATGGGCGTGATCATGGCCCTCACCGACGATAACAACGGCCTGCCACGCGGCCCCCTGGCGCCCCTGCTGATCGGTTTGCTGATCGCGGTGATTGGTAGCGCCATGGGCCCCCTGACCGGCTTTGCGATGAACCCGGCACGGGATTTCGGCCCCAAGCTGATGACCTTTTTCGCCGGTTGGGGTGAAATGGCCTTTACTGGCGGTCGAGATATTCCTTACTTCCTGGTGCCGATTTTCGCCCCGATTGTCGGCGCATGCCTGGGTGCTGCGGCCTATCGCGGGCTGATTGCCCGCCATCTGCCGAGCGCCGCACCGGCTATCGCTGAAGAAACACCTGACACGGCTGTCAACGGCAAGACTCGTATTTCCTGAAAGCGCCAGCCTGGTCCCCTGCCCTTCGCGGCCCAGGCTGATTTCTGACTTCCTTATTTCGTCCAAGGCAATTGACATGACCGACCTTCAGAATAAGAACTACATCATTGCCCTTGATCAGGGCACCACCAGTTCCCGGGCGATCATCTTCGATCGTGACGCCAACGTGGTGTGTACCGCCCAGCGTGAATTCGTCCAGCACTACCCGCAGGCGGGCTGGGTTGAACATGACCCGATGGAAATCTTCGCCACCCAGAGCGCGGTGATGGTCGAAGCGCTGGCCCAGGCCGGCCTGCACCATGACCAGGTGGCCGCCATCGGTATCACCAACCAGCGCGAAACCACGGTGGTCTGGGACAAGATCACCGGCCGCCCGATCTACAACGCCATCGTCTGGCAGTGCCGTCGCAGTACCGAGATCTGCCAGCAGCTCAAGCGCGACGGCCATGAGCAATACATCAGCGACACCACGGGCCTTGTGACCGACCCGTACTTCTCCGGCACCAAGCTCAAGTGGATCCTCGACAACGTCGAAGGCAGTCGCGAACGTGCGCGCAATGGCGAACTGCTGTTCGGCACCGTCGACAGCTGGCTGATCTGGAAATTCACCGGCGGCAAGACCCACGTCACCGACTACACCAACGCGTCGCGCACCATGCTCTTCAACATCCACACCCTGGAGTGGGATGCGAAGATGCTGGAGATTCTCGACATCCCACGGGAAATGCTCCCTGAAGTGAAGTCATCGTCGCAAATCTATGGCCGTACCAAGAGCGGCATCGCTATCGGTGGCATTGCCGGCGACCAGCAAGCGGCCCTGTTTGGCCAGATGTGCGTGGAAGCGGGCCAGGCCAAGAACACCTACGGCACCGGCTGCTTCCTGCTGATGAACACCGGCGACAAGGCGGTGAAATCCAAACACGGCATGCTCACCACCATTGCCTGCGGCCCGCGCGGTGAGGTGGCCTATGCCCTGGAAGGCGCGGTCTTCAACGGCGGCTCCACCGTGCAATGGCTGCGTGACGAGCTGAAGATCATCAACGATGCCCACGACACCGAATACTTTGCCGGCAAGGTCAAGGACAGCAACGGCGTGTACCTGGTACCGGCCTTCACCGGTCTCGGCGCGCCCTACTGGGACCCGTATGCCCGTGGCGCACTGTTCGGCCTGACCCGTGGCGTACGCGTAGACCACATTATTCGCGCAGCCCTGGAATCTATTGCCTACCAGACCCGCGACGTCCTCGACGCCATGCAACAGGACTCGGGCGAACGCCTCAAGGCCTTGCGCGTGGACGGCGGCGCGGTTGCCAACAATTTCCTGATGCAATTCCAGGCCGACATCCTCGGCACCCAGGTAGAACGCCCGCAAATGCGTGAGACCACTGCCTTGGGCGCAGCCTACCTGGCCGGCCTGGCGTGTGGCTTCTGGGGCAGCCTGGACGAGTTGCGCGGCAAAGCAGTGATCGAGCGCGAGTTCGAACCACAGCTGGATGAAGCGGCCAAAGAAAAACTCTATGCCGGCTGGCAAAAAGCCGTGAGCCGCACCCGTGACTGGGAGCCGCACGAAGGCGCCGAATAAGCCAAGCGCTGGCTTACGGTAGGTTGTAACTGGCAGGGAGCGGATTCCTGCGTCATCATGGGCCACTTTTGTATGGCAGCCCAAAGGACGCCCCATGAATCTGCCTCCCCGCCAACAACAAATCCTCGAACTGGTCCGCGAACGCGGCTACGTCAGTATCGAGGAAATGGCGCAGCTATTCGTTGTCACCCCGCAAACCATCCGCCGCGATATCAACCAGCTGGCGGACGCCAACCTGTTGCGCCGCTACCACGGCGGCGCAGCCTATGACTCCAGTGTCGAGAACACCGCGTACGCCATGCGTGCCGACCAGATGCGCGACGAGAAGCAACGCATCGGTGAAGCCATCGCCGCGCAGATTCCCGATCATGCCTCGCTGTTCATCAACATTGGCACCACCACCGAATCCATCGCCCGTGCGCTGCTCAATCACAACCACCTGAAAATCATCACCAACAACCTCAACGTTGCCACCATGCTCAGCGCCAAGGACGACTTCGATGTGTTGCTCACCGGCGGCAATGTGCGCCGTGACGGTGGCGTGGTGGGCCAAGCCAGTGTCGACTTCATCAACCAGTTCAAGGTCGACTTTGCCCTGGTGGGCATCAGCGGGATCGACGAGGACGGCAGCCTGCTGGACTTCGATTACCAAGAAGTGCGGGTTTCCCAGGCCATCATCGCCAATGCGCGGCAAGTGATTCTGGCGGCAGACTCCAGCAAATTCGGGCGCAATGCCATGATTCGCCTGGGGCCGATCAGCCTGGTGGACTGCCTGGTGACTGACCAGCAGCCGGTGCCGGCCTTGGTGCAAGTGCTGAATGAGCACAAGGTGCGGCTGGAAGTCGTGTAGCGCCTGTACCGCCGCCTTCGCGAGCAAGCCCGCTCCCACATTTGACCGCATTCCTATGTTGGAACTCGATCAAATGTGGGAGCGGGCTTGCTCGCGAAGGCGATCTATCTGGTAGCCCCTACCTCAAGCCTGCCCCAGGCTAATGTTCATAAATTTTCCTTTCTCCGCCCTTCGATGAGTTTTTTCAATCGAAGTCGGGTGGCTGTGCCCGCAATTATCAGCTACCATTTTCGCAAATGAACATTAATGTTCGAATTCCAAGACGAAAAGATCGCGAGGCCAGCCGATGAACCCTTCCACCTTGCCTGCTCCACCGCTTGCCGAAGTCTATGACGTTGCCGTAATTGGTGGCGGGATCAATGGCGTCGGGATTGCGGCAGACGCAGCCGGTCGCGGTTTGTCGGTATTCCTTTGCGAAAAGGATGACTTGGCCAGCCACACCTCCTCGGCCAGCAGTAAGCTGATCCACGGCGGCCTGCGTTACCTGGAACACTACGAATTCCGCCTGGTGCGCGAAGCCCTGGCCGAACGTGAGGTGCTGCTAGGCAAAGCTCCACACATCGTCAAGCAAATGCGCTTCGTGCTGCCGCACCGCCCGCACCTGCGCCCGGCGTGGATGATTCGCGCTGGCTTGTTCCTGTATGACCACTTGGGCAAGCGCGAAAAACTGGCAGGCTCCAAAAGCCTCAAGTTCGGTGCCGACAGCCCGCTGAAAAGTGAAATTACCCGAGGCTTCGAATACTCCGACTGCTGGGTCGATGACGCTCGCCTGGTCGTGCTCAACGCCATGGCGGCCCGCGAGAAAGGCGCGCACATCCACACGCAGACCCGTTGCGTCAGCGCCCATCGCAGTAACGGCCTGTGGGAAATGAACATGGAGCGTGCCGACGGCAGCCTGTTCTCGATCCGCGCCCGCGCCTTGGTGAATGCTGCCGGCCCTTGGGTGGCCAAATTCATCAGGGACGACCTGAAGCTGGATTCGCCCTACGGCATCCGCCTGATTCAAGGCAGCCACCTGATCGTGCCGCGCCTGTACGAAGGCGCCCACGCGCACATCCTGCAGAACGAAGACCAGCGCATCGTCTTCACCATTCCGTACCTGAACCACTTGACGATCATTGGCACCACCGACCGCGAATACACCGGCGACCCGGCTGCAGTGGCGATCACCGAAGGCGAAACCGACTACATGCTCAAAGTGGTCAACGCGCACTTCAAGAAACAACTGAGCCGTGACGATATCGTCCACACTTACTCCGGCGTGCGCCCGCTGTGCAACGACGAGTCCGACAACCCATCGGCCATCACGCGCGATTACACCCTGGCCTTGTCCGGCGGCACCGGCGAAGCGCCGATCCTGTCGGTATTCGGTGGCAAGCTGACCACCTATCGCAAACTGGCCGAGTCGGCCATGGCCCAACTGGCGCCGTACTTCACCCAGATGCGCCCTAGCTGGACCGCCACGGCCAGCCTGCCCGGCGGTGAAGACATGACCACCCCTGAAGCCCTGGCCGACGCCATCCGCGCCAAGTTCGACTGGGTACCGAGCGAGATCGCCCGCCGCTGGTCCACCACTTACGGCAGCCGCACCTGGCGCTTGCTGGAGGGCGTGCAAACGCTCGCCGATCTGGGTGACCATCTGGGTGGCGGCCTGTATAGCCGCGAAGTCGACTATCTGTGCGCCGAAGAGTGGGTGACGCAACCGCAGGACGTGCTGTGGCGCCGTACCAAGCTTGGCCTGTTCACCACCGAGCAGGAGCAGGAAAACCTGCAACGCTATTTGTCCAAGGTCGAGCAGAACCGCAGCAAGATCGAAGCGGCCTGACCGCCTCACTGTAGGAGCGAGCTTGCTCGCGAAAAACTAGAGAGCGCCGCGTTTATTCAGCATAAACGCGGCGTTTTTGCGTTTTTCGCGAGCAAGCTCGCTCCTACAGACTATTCGGTTTTCCGAACGCGCCCCTCAACTCTATTCGGTTTGCCGGATCAAAGACCGAAAATATCACCGAAACAAAAAGTTAATTTCCATATAAATCATGCAGTTATCCTTTTATTTTCGGTATGGCACGACTCATGCTCTACACTCTTCAACGATTGCCTGAGGCGCCTTAGGAGCCGTCACGGGCAGTTGCTGTACAAGAGAGCCGTTCAGCTGGCTTCATAAAAAAAACAAATGTCGAGGAAGTATTGATGCGCATCGTTCCCCATATCCTGGGCGCAGCTATCGCTGCTGCTCTGATCAGCACTCCAGTTTTTGCCGCCGAACTCACCGGCACACTGAAGAAAATCAACGACTCCGGCACCATCACTCTCGCTCACCGCGACAGCTCCATTCCGTTTTCCTACATCGCGGATGGTTCGGGCAAACCCGTGGGCTACTCCCACGACATCCAGTTGGCCGTTGTCGAGCAACTGAAAAAAGACCTGAACAAACCCGACCTCAAAGCCAAGTACAACCTGGTGACCTCGCAAACCCGTATCCCGTTGATCCAGAACGGCACCGCGGATCTGGAGTGCGGCTCCACCACCAATAACGCCGAACGCGCCCAGCAAGTTGACTTCACCGTCAACATCTTCGAAATCGGCACCCGCCTGCTGGTCAAGAAAGACAAGGAAGGCAAGCCGTCCTACGCTGACTTTGCCGACCTGAAAGGCAAAAACGTCGTGACCACCGCCGGCACCACGTCCGAGCGCATCATCAAGGCGATGAACGCCGACAAGCAGATGGGCATGAACGTTATCTCCGCCAAAGACCACGGCGAATCCTTCCAGATGCTCGAAAGCGGCCGTGCCGTTGCATTCATGATGGACGACGCCCTGCTGGCCGGTGAAGAAGCCAAGGCCAAGAAGCCCGATGACTGGGTTATCACCGGCACTCCGCAGTCATTCGAAGCCTATGCATGCATGGTTCGCAAAGGCGACCCGGACTTCAAGAAAGCCGTGGATGACGCCATTGTCGCCCTGTACAAGTCCGGCGAGATCAACAAGATCTACGCCAAATGGTTCGAAAGCCCGATCCCACCGAAAGGCCTGAACCTGAACTTCCCGATGAGCGACAAGGTCAAGGAGCTGATCGCTAACCCTAGCGACAAACCAGCGCCAGAAGTAAAAATCTGATACCTGACTAAGCTTATGTCCTGAGGGAGCCAACCCTCCCTCAGGCGTCTGTAATTACCTGCTGGTTTTAACTTGGAACACTCGACCTGGCGGTTTTCGAGCCGATCGTGTGTGCCTGGCGTTCAACGTCAGGCGGGAACGGATCTTCCCCAAGCGGGTGCTTGTACATCGATCGATCTCGAGGGGAGACCCTAATGAATTACAACTGGGACTGGGGCGTGTTCTTCAAGTCCACCGGCGTGGGCAGCGAGACTTATCTCGACTGGTACCTCTCCGGGCTGGGCTGGACCATCGCCATTGCTGTCGTGGCATGGATTATCGCCTTGCTGCTGGGCTCCATTCTGGGGGTCATGCGCACGGTGCCAAACCGCCTCGTATCGGGCATCGCGACCTGCTACGTGGAACTGTTTCGTAACGTGCCGCTGCTGGTTCAGCTGTTCATCTGGTACTTCCTGGTACCGGACATGCTGCCGCAGAACCTGCAGGACTGGTACAAACAAGACCTGAACCCGACCACTTCGGCCTACCTGAGTGTCGTAGTGTGCCTGGGCCTGTTCACTGCCGCCCGTGTGTGCGAGCAAGTGCGTACCGGTATCCAGGCGCTGCCACGGGGCCAGGAATCCGCGGCGCGCGCCATGGGCTTCAAGCTGCCGCAGATCTACTGGAACGTGCTGCTGCCCCAGGCTTACCGCATCATCATTCCGCCGCTTACCTCGGAATTCCTCAACGTGTTCAAGAACTCCTCCGTGGCGTCCTTGATCGGCTTGATGGAACTGCTGGCGCAAACCAAACAGACCGCCGAGTTCTCGGCCAACCTGTTTGAAGCCTTCACCCTGGCCACGCTGATCTACTTCACCCTGAACATGAGCCTGATGCTGCTGATGCGCGTGGTCGAGAAGAAAGTCGCAGTGCCCGGCCTGATCTCCGTGGGGGGCAAATAATGGACTTCGATTTCAGCGGCATCATCCCCGCCATCCCGGGCCTGTGGAACGGCATGGTCATGACCTTGAAGCTGATGGTCATGGGTGTGGTCGGCGGCATCATCATCGGGACCATTCTGGCCCTGATGCGCTTGTCGTCCAATAAACTGCTGTCCCGCGTGGCCGGCGCCTATGTGAACTACTTCCGCTCGATCCCGCTGCTGCTGGTGATCACCTGGTTCTACCTGGCGGTGCCGTTCGTGCTGCGCTGGATCACCGGCGAAGACACCCCGATCGGCGCGTTCACCTCCTGCGTCGTGGCGTTCATGATGTTCGAGGCTGCGTACTTCTGCGAAATCGTACGAGCCGGCGTGCAGTCGATTCCCAAGGGCCAGATGGCGGCGGCACAAGCCATGGGCATGACCTACGGCCAGACCATGCGCCTGATCATCCTGCCCCAGGCGTTCCGCAAGATGACGCCGTTGCTGCTGCAACAGTCGATCATCCTGTTCCAGGACACCTCCCTGGTCTACACCGTGGGCCTGGTGGACTTCCTCAACTCCGCCCGCTCCAACGGCGACATCATCGGCCGCTCCAACGAGTTCCTGATCTTTGCCGGTGTCGTCTACTTCATCATCAGCTTTTCCGCCTCGCTGCTGGTCAAGCGTCTGCAAAAAAGGTTTGCCGTATGATCTCTATCAAGAACATCAACAAGTGGTATGGCGACTTCCAGGTGCTGACCGATTGCAGCACTGAGGTTAAAAAAGGCGAAGTGATCGTGGTGTGCGGGCCGTCCGGCTCGGGCAAATCCACCCTGATCAAATGCGTGAACGCGCTGGAACCGTTCCAGAAAGGCGACATTGTCGTCGACGGCACCTCCATCGCCGACCCGAAGACCAACCTGCCAAAACTGCGTTCGCGCGTGGGCATGGTGTTTCAGCACTTCGAGCTGTTCCCGCACCTGACCATCACCGAAAACCTGACCATCGCGCAGATCAAGGTATTGGGCCGCAGCAAGGAAGAAGCCACCAAGAAGGGCCTGCAACTGCTCGACCGCGTGGGCTTGTCGGCTCACGCCCACAAGCATCCTGGCCAACTCTCCGGCGGCCAGCAACAACGTGTGGCGATTGCCCGCGCCCTGGCCATGGACCCGATCGTCATGCTGTTCGACGAACCGACCTCGGCGCTGGACCCGGAAATGGTCAACGAAGTGCTCGACGTGATGGTGCAACTGGCCCACGAAGGCATGACCATGATGTGCGTGACCCACGAGATGGGCTTTGCGCGCAAAGTGGCCGACCGCGTGATCTTCATGGACGCCGGCAAGATCATCGAAGACTGCCCGAAAGAAGAGTTCTTCGGCGACATCAGCGCCCGCTCCGAACGTGCGCAGCACTTCCTTGAGAAAATCCTGCAGCACTAAAAGCAACACATAGCTTGCCCTGTAAAAACTGGACCAATGTGGGAGCGGGCTTGCTCGCGAATGCGGCATGTCAGTCACTGATGCATCAACTGGCAGACTGCATTCGCGAGCAAGCCCGCTCCCACACTGAACCGCGCAGGTTGCACGCTCTGGTTGACCCAAGGCATCTGTGATGAAATGCGACCCCAATCAATATCGCGCCGCGCCGCCATCACTTGCCGTGAAGCCTCGTCTGATACGCCAACTGTTCCTGCCGCCGTTGATCATCGCCCTGATGGTCGGCCTGGGTTATATCGGCTTCTGGGTCAGTGACTACTACGGCATCCGCACCCTCAGCGACAATGGCGAACGCCAGTTGGAGCTGCACGCCCGCACCGTCGAAAGCGAACTGAGCAAGTACACCTACCTGCCCAGCCTGCTGGAACTGGAGTCCAGTGTTTCCCAACTGCTCGCCGACCCGAACCAGGAAACCCGCAAGACGGTCAACGACTACCTCGAAGGCCTGAACCGCCGCAGTCGCAGCCGCGCTATCTATGTGATGGACACCACCGGCCGCGTACTGGCCACCAGTAACTGGCGCGATGCCGACAGTTACCAAGGTGAAGACCTGTCCTTTCGCGCCTATTTCCAGAATGCCGTACGCGGCCAGCCCGGCCGTTTCTACGGCATCGGCAGCACCAACGGCGAGCCCGGCTATTACCTGGCCCATGGCCTGGAAGAACACGGCAAGATCATCGGCGTCGCTGTGGTCAAGGTACGCCTCGAAGCGCTAGAAGAGCGCTGGCAACGTGCGCGCCTCGAAGCTTTCGTGAGCGATGAGAACGGCATCATTATTCTTTCCAGCGACCCGGCGCGTCGCCTCAAGGCCGTACGCCCGCTGAGCGATGACACCAAGGACCGCCTGGCCCACAGCCTGCAATATTACTGGGCGACGCTCAATGAACTGCAACCCCTGGCCCGTGAGCGCCTGAACGAAGGCACCGAGAAACTGACCTTCCCGGCCAACACCGAAGTGGTCAACGACCAGCACGCGGTCAGCTACCTGGCGCAGACCCGCCCGCTGAACGACACGCCGTGGAACTTCACCCTGCTCACCCCGCTCAACGACCTGCGCCGCGCCGCGATCAACCAGGGCATCCTGGTGGCCGTCGCCTTCGGCCTGGTCGCCTTCCTGCTGATTGCCTGGAACGAGCGACGCAAGGTCATCGCCACCCGCCTCGCCGCACGGGAAGCCTTGCAGGAAGCCAACAGCCAGCTTGAGCGTCGGATTGCCGAACGCACCGCCGACCTGCGCGCCAGCAACGAACGGCTCAAGGGCCAGATTCGCGAACGACGCCAGGCCGAAGAAACCTTGCGCCGCGCCCAAGAC
Source organism: Pseudomonas sp. NFR02 (assembly GCF_900119375.1). NCBI lineage: Bacteria > Pseudomonadati > Pseudomonadota > Gammaproteobacteria > Pseudomonadales > Pseudomonadaceae > Pseudomonas > Pseudomonas sp. NFR02. Next base: position 498,783 of record NZ_FPJJ01000002.1, on the reverse strand, counting down.
GAACTGGTACAGGCCGGCAAACTCGCGGCCATCGGCCAGATGTCCACCAGCATCGCCCACGAACTGAACCAGCCGCTGGCGGCCTTGCGCACGCTGTCGGGCAACACCGTACGCTTCCTTGAGCGCGGCGCCCTGGACACCGCCAGCACCAACCTCAAGACCATCAACGAACTGATCGACCGCATGGGCCGCATCACCGCCAGCCTGCGCTCCTTTGCTCGGCGCGGCGACGACCAGGGCGAAGCCAGCCTCGGCAAGGCCGTGGACGCCGCGTTCCAGGTGCTCGGCGCGCGCCTGGACAGCCTGCCGTTGACCGTGCACCGTGACTTTGCCAACGCCCAATTGCAGATCGACCAGACCCGCCTGGAGCAGATCCTGGTCAACCTGATCGGTAACGCGCTCGATGCCATGCAAGCCCAAGCGGTGCCGCAACTGTGGCTGGAAGGCCAGAGCGGCGATGGCAAATACCGCCTGTTGGTGCGTGATAATGGCCACGGCATCGACCCCGAGGCGCGCAAGCATTTGTTCGAACCCTTTTTTACCACCAAGCCCGGCGAACAAGGCCTGGGCCTGGGCCTGACCCTTTCCGCAAGCCTCGCGGCCGCTACCGGCGGTAGCCTTGCCGTGGAACATCCGGCCAATGGTGGTACCGCCTTTGTCCTTAACCTGCCATTGGTGGGCGCTCAACGAGCTGAGTCGACATGAATACACAAGCCCAAGACCTTACCGTCCTGATCGTCGAAGACGACCCCCACGTACTGCTCGGTTGCCAGCAAGCACTGGCGCTCGAAGACATCACCAGCGTCGGCGTGGGCAGCGCCGAAGAAGCGCTCAAGCGCATCGGCGAGAACTTCGCTGGCATCGTCATCAGCGATATCCGCCTGCCGGGCATCGATGGCCTGGAACTGCTGACCCGCCTCAAGGCCATGGATAAAAGCCTGCCGGTGGTGTTGATCACTGGGCATGGCGATATCTCCATGGCGGTGGGCGCCATGCGTAACGGCGCCTACGACTTCATGGAGAAACCCTTCTCGCCCGAACGCCTGGTGGACGTGGCACGCCGCGCCCTGGAACAGCGCGGCCTGGCGCGGGAAGTCTGGTCGTTACGCCGGCAACTGGCCGAGCGCGACTCGCTGGAAGGCCGCATCATCGGCCGCTCGCCGGCGATGCAAAACCTGCGTGAACTGATCGCCAACGTCGCCGACACCTCGGCCAACGTGTTGATCGAAGGCGAAACCGGCACCGGCAAGGAACTGGTCGCGCGCTGCCTGCATGATTTCAGCCGACGCCATACCCACCAGTTCGTCGCGCTCAACTGCGGTGGCCTGCCGGAGAACCTGTTCGAAAGCGAGATTTTCGGCCACGAGGCCAACGCCTTCACCGGCGCCGGCAAACGTCGCATCGGCAAGATCGAGCATGCCCATCAAGGCACGCTGTTCCTCGATGAAGTAGAGAGCATGCCAATCAACCTGCAGATCAAATTGCTGCGGGTGCTGCAAGAACGTACGTTGGAACGCCTGGGTTCGAACCAGAGCGTGGCGGTGGATTGTCGGGTAATCGCTGCCACCAAGTCCGACCTCGACGAGTTGAGCCGCGCCAGCCAGTTCCGCAGCGACCTGTACTACCGCCTCAATGTCGTCACCCTGGAACTGCCGCCTTTGCGCGAGCGGCGCGAAGACATCCTGCAACTGTTCGAACACTTCCTGCAGCAATCGTCGCTACGCTTCGACCGCGCCGTGCCGGAGCTGGACAACCAGACCCTGTCCAGCCTGATGAGCCACGACTGGCCCGGCAACGTGCGTGAGCTGCGCAACGTCGCCGAACGTTTCGCCCTGGGCCTGCCCGCCTTCAAGAAAAGCGGCGCCGGCAGCGGCAACCAAGGGGTTGCCTTTACCGAGGCGGTGGAAGCCTTTGAGCGCAACCTGCTCAACGATGCCCTGCAACGCAGCGGCGGCAACCTGACCCAGGCCAGCCAGGAACTGGGGATGGCCAAGACCACCCTGTTCGACAAGGTCAAGAAATACGGGTTGAGTCACTGATGGATCTGTTCTTGAAGGCTGCACTTGGCGCCGCAGTGGTGCTGATCCTGGCGGCGCTGGCCAAGACCAGAAACTATTACATCGCAGGCTTGGTGCCGCTGTTTCCCACTTTTGCGCTGATCGCCCATTACATCGTCGGCAAAGGCCGAACAGTTGCGGATTTGAAGACCACCATCTTGTTCGGGATGTGGTCGATCATTCCGTACTTTGTGTATTTGGCGACGCTGTATGTAATGGTCGATCGGCTGCGGTTGGAGGCATCGCTGGCAGTCGCCGCCGTGGCCTGGTTGATGGCCGCGACGGTGTTGGTCAGCGTGTGGGTACGCCTGCACACCTGACACAACGCGGCAGATCGTTCCCACGCTCCCGCGTGGGAATGCAGCCAACGACGCTCCGCGTCCACGCGCGTGACGCAGAGCGTCACCAGCGGCACTCCCACGCGAAGCGTGGGAGCGATCATCGCAGGCAAGCCAGCTCCCACACTCAGATCAGCGCACGATCTTGTCTACCTGAATCCCCAGCTTTTTCAGGCGATACCAGAAGCTGCGCTCGGAAATGCCGATCCGCTGCGCCGCCGCGGCCTGCACCCCATTGCTCTCCTGCAACGCTGCAAGAATGTAGGCTTTCTCCACCTCGGCCAGCGCCGCATCCAGATCCCGCGGCACGCCCGGCCCGTCGCTGAGGATCGCGGTCACATCGCCCTCGCTCGGTTTGGAAGCAAACAGATACCCCGGCAAATCAATATCCTCGATCACCGATGAAGCCGCGACGATGGTTGCGCGCTCCACGCAGTTTTGCAGCTCGCGAATATTGCCCGGCCAGTGATACGCCGCCATGGCCTGCAAGGCCTCGGGGCTGAAACCGGCGATGCGCTTGCCGGTGGTGGCGCTCAGGGTGTGGGCGAAGTGGCGCGCCAGGGGCGCAATGTCTTCCACACGTTCGCGCAACGACGGCAACGGAATCGGGAAGACATTCAGGCGGTAATACAGGTCTTCGCGAAACTCCTTGGCCGCCACCGCATCCAGCAGGTTCTTGTTGGTGGCGGCAATTACTCGTACATCCACCTTGCGCTCGCGGGGGTCGCCTACCGGCTCGATAACCCGCTCCTGCAAGGCGCGCAGAATCTTGGCCTGCAACGCCAAGGGCATATCACCCACCTCATCCAGAAACAGCGTGCCCTTGTCGGCCTGCATGAAGCGCCCTACCCGGTCAGCCACGGCGCCGGTGAACGCGCCTTTGCGATGGCCAAACATCTCGCTTTCCAGCAAGCCTTCAGGGATGGCCGCGCAATTGACCGCCACGAAGGGTTGGTCGGCACGGCTGCCATGCTTGTGGATGGCGCGGGCGACCATTTCCTTGCCAGTGCCGCTTTCGCCGGTCAGCAGGATAGTAGCGTTGCTGTCGCGCACCGAATCGACCGCCTGGAGCACTTGGCGAAACGCCGGGCTATCGCCCACCAGGCTGTCGAACTGCGCATGCTCGTCCAGCTCGGCGCGCATGCGCGCGTTGTCGCGCATGATGTCGCGAAACTGCAGGGCCTTGGCCACGGTGATGTCCAGCTCGTCGATGTCGAACGGCTTGGCAATGTAGTCATAGGCACCGTTACGCATCGACTGCACGGCGTTTTTCACCGTGCTGTAGGCCGTCATCACGATCACCGGCAAGGTCGGATAACGCACCTTGATTTCGGCCAGCAACGCCGGCCCGTCCATGCCCGGCATGCGCCAGTCGCTGATGACCAGGTCGATGTCCTCCTCCCCCAGCACCTTGAGCGCATGCAGGCCATTGCCCGCGCTGAACACCTGGATGCCGTTCTGGCTCAAGGCCTGGGTCAGCAGATCACAGAGCTTGGGCTCGTCGTCGACCACCAATACGTTATGCGTCATGCCCTTCCTCATCTTCACCGTCGTCTTCACCGTCAGCCGGAATGTACAGGCTGAAGGTCGCGCCGGCATCTTTCTCACTGGCGCATTCGATGCTGCCGTCGTGACTTTCCATGATCGAATAGACTTTGGCCAGGCCCAGGCCTGTGCCCGAGGCCTTGGTGGTGACGAATGGCGTGAAGATACGCTCCACCATGTCCGCAGGGATGCCCTCGCCGGTATCGGCGATGCTGATCACGGTGTTGTCGCCCACGCTGCGAATGCCCAGGGTCAGGCGCCCGCCGTCGGGCATCGCGTCGATGGCGTTGAGAATCAGGTTGAGACAGGCCTGCTTGAGCTGCTTGGCATCGGCGTAGATCGTCGCGCCAGGCGCCTGGTCGTCGATCTGCGCGTCAATGCGATGGCTGCTCAGCTCCGGGCCGCAGAAACCGAGGATTTCTTCCACCAGGGCGCGTGCCGGTTGCTGCACGCGTATCGGCGGGTTGGGCTTGGCGAAATCGAGGAACTCGGTAATCAGCTCGTTGATGCGGCTGACCTCGCTGATGACATATTCCAGGTGACGCTTGTCGGTTTCCGCCAGGTCAGCGCGCCGATGCAACAGTTGGGTGGCGGTCTTGATGATGCCCAATGGGTTGCGAATTTCGTGAGCCAGGCCCATGGCGACTTCACCCAGGGCATGCAAGCGGTCACGCCGGCGCAGTTGGGCTTCCAGATGATGCAACTCGCCCAGGCGTTCGGTCATGTGGTTGAAGGTGCTGCTCAATTGCGCCAGTTCGTCACCGCCACTGACCACCACACGGTGTGCATAACTGCCCGAGATCACCGCATCCACGCCCTGGGACAAATCGCGCAGAGGCTTGGTCAGGCGCCGCGACACCAACAACCCAGCCGCCAATGACAGCGCCGAGCTGACCAGGAAGATCAGCACGAACAGGTTGCTCTGGTTCACCAACCCCACCAGGCTGGTATGGCGTAGCAGGCCGCTGAAGATCACGCCTTGCAACTCACCGGCGTCATTGAAAATCGGCCAATACAAACCGCTGTACTGGTTAGTGAACTGCTCGCTGGGCTGCTTGGTGCTGCGCAGGTAGGCCTCGACATTCTTGGGGATGCGCGAGGGATGATTGGCGAAGCGCTGGGTGGAAAATATTTCGGAAAACCCGGCAGGGTTGGCCAAATACAGACGCAGGTCGAGGGAATGCACATCGGCCACGCTGGTGAGGAAACTGCTGTCCAGGTAAGTGGCGACCAGCAACAGGTAATCAACGCCGTCACGGCTGGTTTCGAAGGTGGACACCACCAGGCCCGTGCTCACGCCGGCGACTTGCACGGTTTGCAGCACCGCGTTGCTGGTGAGGTTGATCTGCCTGACGATGTCATCGGCGGCCGTGCTGAACATCACTTTGCGGTCGCTGGTGCGAATCAGCGCGACCACGTCGATATCGGTGGCATCGGCAATGTCGGCGGTGAGCCGGTCATGCTTTTCGGCATTTTTGGACGACGGCGGGCTGGTATAGCGCAGGAACAGCTTGGCCATGCGCGCGTTGTCGTGAAGGATGTCGCCGATTTCGTCCTTGACGATCTTGGTCGACTCTTGCAGCCAGATCCGCACGTTGCTGTCGAAAATCTGCGACAGCGTGGTGGCAGCCAGCTCAGCCGCGATCATCGTAGGAATCACGCTGACCAGCCAGAACGCCAGCACCAGCTTGCGCTGGACGCTCCAACGCGAAATGGCAAAGGGGCGGGCTTTCTGGCGGGTCTTGGTAATCATCAGGTTTCGCTTATCGCAGCAGCCATGGCAGGGTCGGAACGATCCGGTCGAATAAACAGTTTTACAAGCTTGAGCAGGCCGTTGACCAGCCAGTTACGGTGGCGGAAGAACAGGCTGTTGCCCTCGAACTCGCACCCCAGGCGCAGTTTACTGGCATACCCGGCCTGGCCGCACTCGTACAGCGCAATACGGTGTTCAATACAGTAGTCGACATTGGTCAACCAGCTACGGAAGTACAGGTTGTACTCGCGGCTGAACGCAAGGTCATGGCCAAAGAACTTGTCCACCAGCCGATGCTCATCCAGCAGGATCAGGTTGAACGCCACCAGGCGCTCGTCCACCCAGTACAGAACACAGACCGCCCGCTCGTGCAGGTGTTCGAGCACCCCCGTGAAGTAACCGGCGGGCAGGCGTTCGAACTGCAAGTCTGCGCGCGCGAGCGTGGCCTCGTACAGGCGCATGACCTCGGGCAGCACGTCATCGATATTGCGCCGCCACTCGACCCGCGGCCCTGGTGCGCGCAGTTTGCGGCGCAGGTCCTTGCGCGTGGATTTGCCCAGCGACCCCAGGTAGGCATCCACCGAGCCATAAGGCAGGGGCAACACCCCCGTGGGCAAACTGGGCATGCTTTGAAAGCCTGCGGCAAGGCAGCTCTGGGCCCAATGCGGGTCGTTGGTGGGCGCATCCTTGACCGCCAGCAAGCCGATACCGAGCGCGTTGGCATCGCTGCGCGCAGCCGCCAGTAACTGCTGCAACAGCAACGGGCGCCGGGATTCGGCCACATGGCTGGCGACACCGGCATCACAGCGCTCAGCCACCGGCGAACCGATGGCGTACAACGCCAGTTGCAAAACGCCCGGCCACAGCCGCTCCAGGCGCTCGGTCAAGCGTTTGCCGGCCCCCGACAGCGTAGTGTCGAGGCGATAATGGGTGATGAACGCGGCAGCCACGGCCACCAGCGTTTGATCCTCGAAGACCGCCAGGTAACGCCACTGAAAGTCATCAATTGCGGCGTTTTCCACGGCCAGGTAATAGTCCCAATCCTCCAGGGCACCGGGAAAACAGTCGTTCCAGGCATCGCGCTGGATAGCCCGGATGGTCGGGAAGGCTTGGGTGGTTATCACAGATTGCCCTTATTTCAATGGCGAACGCCGATCCAATGTGGGAGCTGGCTTGTCGGGTCGCCGCATCGCTGCGATGCAGGCGCCGCGGTGTATCAGGCAGATTGCAGTGATGCCATCGCCGGCAAGCCAGCTCCCACAGGTGCCTGCGTTGGCTTGAAGACTGCGTGCTGCTCGACAAACCTGGCACTCAACTCGATCACCCGGCGGTACTGCAAATCGACCGTGATCATGTGGTAGCAGTTGTCCAGCAGGATCTTGGTCACCGGCCCGCCGAGGTGGCGCTCCACGTAATCGGCGTTCCAGCGGCTGGTGATGTCGTCCTCGATGGAATGCAGCACCAGCGCCGGCACCTTGATCTGGGGCATGCGTTTCTTGACCACCGCGTTCATGCGGTGCAGCTCGCGCACGGTGATGCCTTCCATGGTCAGCAACCCCGCCTCACTGCTCTCGCCTTCCTTCATCTGCCGCTCGACGATGGCCCGCAGGCGCTCGTTCTTAATGCCATAGGGCGGCTTCTCTTCGAAGCTGCAAATGTGCACGCCGAACGGAATCTTCATCAGCAAGGGCGTGAGAAACGCCAGTTTGTTGATGCTCCAGCCGTCGTACTTCAAGGTGGTGGAATACATCAGCAACCCGGCGACTTGCCCTGGGTGTTCGGACGCCACATACATCGACATCACCGCGCCCATGGACAAGCCACCGACAAACACCTGCCCGTGGCGTTGCTTGACCTGTACGAAGGTCTTGCGCACGCCTTCGTACCAGTCCTGCCAGCCGGTGGCCTGCAAGTCGCTGTTGTCGCCGCAGTGCCCGGCCAGCGTGGGCACATACACCGTGCAGTTGCCCGCCTTGGCCAGGCCCTTGGCGACCTGGCGCAACTCGGTCGGTGTGCCGGTCAGGCCGTGGATCAACAGGATCCCGACCGGACCATCACCGAGAACGAAACCGGCAGTGCCTTCACCGAGGTCGATCCCTTGAGCATTCACCGCGTGGTCGCTCGCACCAGCAGTTGCTCCAGCAACTTCAGACCCAGGTCGATTTCCGGGTAGCTGATTTCCAGGGACGGCGCCAGGGTGATCACGTTCTTGTAGTAACCGCCCACATCGAGGATCAACCCGAGCTTCTGGCCGTCTACCAGCATGTCGCCTTTCATGCCTTCTTCGACCATGTAGTCCAGGGTCGCCTTGTCCGGGGTGAAGCCATCCGGGCCGCAGATTTCGCAGCGCAGCGCCAGGCCCAGGCCGTCCACATCGCCGATGATGGGGAAGCGTTTTTGCAAGTCTTGCAGGCCTTCCAGGAAGTATTTGCCCTTGGCCATGACCATGGCGCCGTAGTCGACTTCGCTGGTCATCTTGAACATTTCCAGGCCCACCGCGGTGCCCAACGGGTTGGAGGCGAAGGTGGAGTGAGTCGAACCTGGCGGGAACACCTTCGGGTTGATCAACTCTTCACGGGCCCAGATACCGCCCAATGGGTTGAGACCATTGGTCAACGCCTTGCCGAACACGATCACGTCCGGCTGTACATCGAAGTGCTCGATCGACCAGAGTTTGCCGGTGCGATAGAAGCCCATCTGGATTTCGTCGGACACCATCAGGATGCCGTGCTGGTCCAGGACGTGCTTGAGCTCGCGGTAGAAATTCATCGGCGGGATCACGTAGCCGCCGGTGCCCTGGATCGGCTCGACATAGAAAGCTGCGTATTCGCACTGGTTGGTCTTAGGGTCCCACACGCCGTTGTATTCGGTCTCGAACAAGCGGGCGAACTGCTGCACGCAATGGCTGCCGTACTCTTCCTTGGTCATGCCCTTCGGGCCACGGAAGTGGTAAGGGAATGGGATGAAATTGGCGCGTTCGCCAAAGTGGCCGTAGCGACGACGATAGCGGAAGCTAGAGGTGATCGACGAGGCGCCGAGGGTGCGCCCGTGGTAGCCGCCTTCGAAGGCGAACATCAAGCTTTTGCCGTTGCTGGCGTTGCGCACCACCTTCAGGGAATCTTCGATGGACTGCGAACCGCCGACGTTGAAGTGCACACGGCCGTCGAGGCCGAACTTGTTCTTGGCATCGACCGCGATCATTTCCGACAGCTCGATCTTGCCTTTGTGCAGGTACTGGCTGGCGATTTGCGGCAGGGTGTCGATCTGCTTTTTCAGCGCGTTGTTCAGGCGCGGGTTGGCATAGCCGAAGTTGACGGCCGAGTACCACATCTGCAGATCGAGGTAGGCCTGGTCTTCGGTGTCCCACACATAGGAGCCTTCGCAGCGGCTGAAAATACGCGGCGGCTCGATGTAGTGAACGGTGTCGCCGTAGGAGCAATACTTGGCTTCTTTATCCAGAAGCACCTGGTCTTCAGCGGTAGCGATACGGATATCAGACATGATGGAAGAGTTCCTGATTGTCAGAAGAGGTGTTGAAGGTGGTGGCGTTGGCGGCGAGGCCTTGTGGCAGCTTGGCCAGCAACGCCGGCACTTGCGCAAAGCTGTCGAAGCGCGCATGAGGAATCTGGTGGGCGACGCAGTAGTCGGCGAGGCTGCCCTTGGCGAACACGAAGTCGGCGGTGGAGGCCACGCACATGTCGGACTTGCCGTCGCCGATCACCAGCACGCGCTTGTTGCGCGGCGTGGATTTGCACTTGCAGTTGCCGGCAGCGGCGCGACAGGCATCGCTGGCATACGGGAAGTCGATGCGCCAGCTGTCCTGGTCGACCTGGCGCAGGCGGTTGGCGAGGATCGGCAACAAGGTCACGTAGTTGCGCGAAAGGATGCGGGCAATGCCCTGCTCGATGCCATCGCTGACCACTTCGATGGAAGCACCCAGGCCCATGACGTGATCGACAAAATCCGGGAAGTCCGGGTCGATCTCGACGCTGTCAAAGTACGCCAGCAGTTCAGCCGGGGTGGCCTTGATCAGCGCCAGTTGGCGGCTCAGGCATTCGCGTGAACCGATATGCCCATCCAGCCATTCCTGCTCAATGGTTTCCCACTCGGGGCCGGCGAAGCGTTGGAGGACGTTGTCGATGACATCCGTGGGAGTAATGGTCCCGTCGAAGTCACACACGATATGCCAGTTGATCATCTGCCTTTCCTTTAGGTAAAGGGCCTTGGAGGAGCGCGCTGTCTGCGCTTGCCAAGGGATAGAGCAGGGACTGTGCCAACTGGCCAAAACCCCGCAGGGCTGGGGGTGAGCGCGAAATGCGCAGCGATATATGTCGCAGGAGCTACAATTTTTGTAGCTTGCTACAAACAACATGAGTGCTTGCGCAGGCGCGTCGGTTTGCGCGTTCATGCGCGCCTGCCCACCTTCAGGAAACGTCTCCATGTCCAAGCTCGCTGCTGCTGTATTCACCGGTTTACTTGGAGGGTGGGGCCTTTGCAGTGCCGCGTGGGCAGACGGCATCACAGGCGACGTGGGCGCGGGCCTCAGCTATCAGCCCCACGACCCCAGCGCCAGCCGCTACGAAACCCGGCCTGTGCCTTACCTGGACCTGGATTGGGGCGACGTCAGCCTGAGTACCGATGACGGCCTCACCTGGAGCGCCCTGGATACCCACGGCCTGACCGCTGGCCCCTATATCAACTACCTTCCGGGGCGTACTTCCAACGGCGAATTGCAGGGCCTGCGCAACGTGTCGGACATGGCCGAGGTGGGCGGCTTCGTCCAATACGCCCCGGCCAATTTCTGGCGGGTCTATGCGCAATTGGGCCAGGCCGTGGGCGGCGGGCATTCCCAAAGCGGCGCCCTGGGTAAAATCGGCGGCGAACTGGGTTACCCCGTGGGTGGCGGGATTATCGGCAGCAATAGCCTGGTTGCGCATTTTGCCGATGCGCGCCAGACCAATACCTTCTTCGGCGTGGACAACAACGAAGCCGTCGCTTCAGGCTTGCGACCCTATAACGCGAGCGGGGGCTTCCAGAATGTGACGCTGAGCCAAAGCTTCGCCTTCCCCCTGGCGCCCCATTGGTCGCTGCTGACCAGCGCCAGCTGGGTACACCTGGTGGGGTCGGCGGCCAAGAGCAGCATCGTCAAGGAGGCTGGCCATGTGAATCAGGGCCAGGTGCAGACGGCGATCAGCTACACCTTCGACTGAATTACACGGGAGCAAAATTGTGGGAGCGGGCTTGCTCGTGAAAGCAGTGTGTCCGTCACCCGATACTTAACTGACCCACCGCATTCGCGAGCAAGCCCGCTCCCACATTGAGCCTGTGTTTCATAGCACTAACTTCAGTGTTCTTCGCCTTCAGCCAACAGCGCGATACCACCGATAATCACCACCACGCCCACCCAATGCAGCACGCTGATGTGCTCGCCCAGCCCCAGCCAAGACCCCAGCAATACGGCCACAAACACCAGCGAACTCAGCGGAAACGCCAGGGACAAACTGCTACGCCGCAGGATCAGCATCCACACAAAAAACGCACCCAGATAGCTGGCAATCGCCGCCAGAATCCCCGGGTTGCGCGCCACGTCCGCCAGCCATTGCCAACTGAAGTCCATCGGCCCCAATTGATCGCCGGCCACCTTGGTGAACAACTGCCCGGCGCTTTCGGTGGCGATCAGCAGTGCCCACAGCACCAGGGTGCCAAGCCGCCCATGCAGCCAGCCGGTATTGATTGTTTGCGTTGTCATGCCTGGTTCCCCGCGATTGCTACCAACATCACACCCAAAGTGATCACCAATGTGCCCAGCCAGCGACGTCGGCTGACGGTTTCCTTGAGCACCACCCTGCCCGCCAACACCACCAGGCAATAGGCCAACGCCGCCAGCGGAAACAGCAGACTCAAAGGCGCACGGGACAGCGCTTCGAGCCACACAAAAAACTCAATCACATAGGCGCCGACGCCGGCCCACAGCAGCGGCGCATTGAACACCTGGCCCCAGAACGCACGCAGGCGAAAACCGCCATCGAGTTGGGGCAAACGGTCCACGCCCAATTTGAAACACAGCTGGCCAATCACATCGAGGACGATGGAAAACGCCAGTAACAACACCACGGTCAGGGTCACGGGAACAGCTCCTCAAACAGGTCGATCAAGGCTTCATTGGTTGCGGCATTGCGCTGCAAGTCTTGCGGGCTCCAGCGCTCCGGTGGCGGCTGGTCGGACTTGGCTTCCCAGCGCTTGAACGCGTTGCTGAACGCCGGTGTGGCGAACTCACCGCAGATGTCGATGCCAATGATGCGTTTACCCGCCGCCAACGCCCGCAGGGCCTGGAGCAAATGGGTCAGGCGCATGCCGCCCTGGTCCCAGTTGGTGGCGGCGTCTTCAATGGCCAGCACATCTTTGTCGATGGTGATCCAGATCGCCTCGGTGGGCAGGCTGGCAATCATCTGGTCGAGGAAGGCTGCCCAATCCAGGTCCGCCAGGTTGCGCCAATGCAGGTGGTTTTCCTGTTGCTGGTGGCCGGCGCCGTCCCCCACCCGGCCCCAGACCTTGGACGGCGGATGCTGCCAGGGAAACAACTGCAAACGCCCGCGCTTGAGGGCGCCAAGGTTGCCGCCGCGCAGTTGCGGGTTATGCAGGTCATCGCTGCACGGGCCGAGGGTGACGATGCGTTGGATCGCCGGCATCTTCAGCGCCCGGTTGACCCACGAACCGCAGTGCCGCTTGGGCGCAAAGCGCACCCAGTCGGGGTGGTTGTCAAAGTGAATCAGGCTGACAGGTTCCTTGAGGTCGGCCAAAAACGCCGGCGTAAGGTGGTGATAATCGCCGGAGCCGACAAACAGGATTTCCGGGCGCGCGTCACGGGGCCGTGGCCGTTGGGCCAGGCGCTCGACGAAACGCTTCCAGGTTTTTTCGGTGGACCACAAACGCAATTTCGGGCCCAGGTCCAGCAGGTCCAGGCGCGTGGCCCGACCGCTGGCCAACCGCCGGGCAATCGGTGCCTGGCCGGTGAGGCTGTGGTCAAGGTCTAGAATGTTCAAGGTAAGTTTTACCCCTAATGGCAGCGCCCAACCGCAGGCCGGTTGGGCTTTAGGGGGGTAATGCAAGGGATGGGCCAGCGCTTGGATGAGCGCCATGTTTGCAAACAATGAGTATCACGTGTGGGAGCTGGCTTGCCTGCGATAACGGTGTGTCAGCCAGCCCATTTGCAACTGACAGTCCGCTATCGCAGGCAAGCCAGCTCCCACATTTTGCTCCGTGCTCGGCCTCAGGATTTCGATTCGTTGATGATCTGGCGAATCGCGCCGACGAAGGCTTCCGCCGGTTGCCCACCGCTCACCGCATATTGGTCATTGAAGACAATGGTCGGCACCGAACTCACCCCACGAGAAACCCACAGCTGCTCCTGCTCGCGGACTTCGGCGGCGTATTCATCGCTGGCAAGAATCTCGGCGGCGCGCGCAATGTCCAGCCCTACGCTCTCGGCGATGATCGCCAGGGTCGCGTGGTCGGAAGGATCCTGGCCATCGCTGAAATACGCCTTGAACAGCGCTTCCTTGAGGTTGTATTGCAAACCTTCCAACCCGGCCCAATGCAACAGGCGGTGCGCGTCGAAGGTGTTGTAGATACGGCTCTGGCCGTCGGTGCGGAACGCAAAGCCCAATGCGGCGCCCATGTCGCGGATACGCGCACGATTAGCCTGGGACTCTTGCGCCGTGGAGCCGTACTTTTCGGTGATGTGCTCGACGATGTTCTGCCCGATGGCGGGCATGTTCGGGTTCAGTTCGAACGGCTGGAAATGAATCTCGGCCTGCACTTCGCTGCCGAGCTGGTCGAGGGCTGCGGTCAGGCCGCGCAGGCCGATGATGCACCAGGGGCAGGATACGTCGCTGACGAAATCGATTTTCAGGGGAGTACTCATGGTGGGCAACCTCGCGTGCAGTCATGCGCATACATAAAGGTTGCACGATACACCACCTTCACAGCACCTTCGAAGGCTCGCTCAAATCGATCTGCGCCCAGTGCGCGGCATCCTGGCGATGGGCTTGCAGGTAGGGCAACACCGCCGCCAGCAAGGGCGCCTTGAACGCTTCCTGAAAACGGTGGGCCAGGCCGGGAATCAATTTCAACTGGCTGCCCTGGATATGCGCGGCCAGATGCACGCCGTGCATTACCGGCAACAACGGGTCGGCGGTGCCGTGTACGACGAGGGTCGGCACCCGCAGTTGGTTGAGCAAGGGCACACGGCTCGGCTCGGCCAGGATCGCCATGATCTGGCGCTTCACGCCTTCGGGGTTGAAGGCGCGGTCATAGGACAGCGCCGCCTGGTGCAGCAACGCCTGGCGATCGTCCTTGATATCCGGGCTGCCCAACGCCGCGAGCAAGTCTGCCTGTTGCTCCAGCGCCACCTCACGATTGGGCGCGCTGCGCCGCGACAGCAATTGCACCAGGGCTGCGTTCGGTGCGGGCAGGCCCTCGGCGCCGGAGCTGGTCATGATCAGGGTCAGGCTTTCCACACGCTGTGGCGCCATGGCCGCCAGGTGTTGAGCGATCATGCCGCCCATGCTTGCGCCAAGGACATGAAATTGCTGCACCTGCAATGCATCCATCAAGCCCAGCGCGTCGTCGGCCATGTCGGTCAACGTATAGGGTGCCGCCACCGGCAAACCGAGCTTGTAGCGCAGCACTTCGAAGGTCAGGTTGGCGCTCGCCGGCGCCTGCCGCCAGGTGGACAGGCCGACGTCGCGGTTGTCGTAGCGAATCACCCGAAAGCCTTGTTCGCACAGGGCCACCACCACTTCATCCGGCCAGTGAATCAACTGCCCGCCCAGCCCCATCACCAGCAGCAACGCAGGGTCGGACGCACGGCCGATACTTTGATAGGCGATGCTCACCTGAGCCAGGTCGACCGTTTGGGTCGGGACATTGACATCACACCGAGAAGCCGCAAAAGACGGCAGGCCGAACAGGAGAGCGGCCACTAAAAACAACGCACGCATGAAAAACACCAAAACGCAGAACCCCAGTAGAGCGCGAGTCTGATGAAGTTTGTTCAAGCGCGCTGCCACAGTTCGATGACAGTTTGATGAAGAGTGCCCAGCGGTCATGTCGATAGCTATGTGCCGCAGCCCACTTGGCATGTCGATCTCTAATAGGGCTTTGGCCTTTTAGATAGAGCGACTCCGCCCCATGCCTTCTTCCATTGCCCTACCTCCTGCGACACACCCACTGATGCAACCGGCCATCGACGAACACCTGCTCGCCGATGCCACGCAACGCTTGCAGAACTGCCGCGCCGAGCTGCTCGTGCTAATGGAGGGTATCCCGACGGTGCGCGACACCATCAATCGGATGCTCCAAGCGCAGCTTCAATTGGACGGCGAGCGCGTAGCACTGGAGTTTCCCGCCACCGAGCGACGTGGGCGCAGCCGCATTGTCCTGACAGATGCCTGCCTCTATATGCAACAGCATCCGGCCCTGGATACAGCGCAGGTGCCAGACGTACGTGTGCTCAACCTGCCGCGGTCCCACGCGTTGTCGCGCTACACCGCGGCGATGCTGCTCGACGAGCTCAAGGGCCTGGACCTGGAACAAAGCCTGGATGACCACTGGCTGCGCTACTGGCGTACAGAGCGAGCGCCCCGCTCGCCGGTAACTTGCTACAAGCGGGTGCTGGAGCTGTACCGGATTCACATTGAAGCCAGCGCTGAGCGGTCACTCGCCTCGGGGAAGGTGCATGCCGAAGTCCTCGATCCCGTGTTTTCACTGCTCCATTCGCAGTCGGCTACAGCGCAGACACCTCGCCGCTACACCGAACACCTATTTCTCAAGCCCCACGACGCCCCAGCCATCGCCCTGCCTGGTGCCTGGGTATTGAGCCTCGATACGGAAACGCCGGCCAGTCAACTGCTGTACCTGCCCACTCAGGTTCCGACATGGAAGGTATTGAGCAGACGCGAAGACCTGGAACGCTGGCTGCTCGACCGACAGCAAGCGCTGTTCGGCATCACCGAGGTCGATCCTTTGGCAAGGATCGACTATAAGGCCAGCCACAACCCGCTGGAAACGGGCATCACCCTTTGGCTGAAGCAATTGACCGAGGCGCAATATCAGGACGCGCTGAGTCCTCTTGCGAACGTACAGATCCACAACGCTTACTTGGCCCTCCAGCACGTCGACCGGCTTGATGACATGCGTAAAACCCGCTGTCTGTTTGCCTCGGAGCCTGAACACCCGGAATCGGCCGTCGGCACCACTAGCCCCCCACCCGTTCCCCAATTCGGCCGGCTGCATAACGGTGTCGATACCCGCCAACGCAAAGCTTTGATCGAGCACCAACGGCGCGCCCTGGAAAACCTGTTGGGCAACGACACACCAACGAGTGAGCGCTGGCAGTCATTCAAGCAACAACTGGACGCACTCAAGGCGCTACAACACGCTGCCGAAGCGGCGGCGCGGGCCATGCTCAACCGAGCGCCCCTGGATTTCGACACGCTCAACACCCACTACACTGCGCTGTACCAGGCACGTTTGCAGGGGGTGAAGACCGAAGCGCGTATCCAGCGAACCCTCGATCAACTAAGTGAGGACGAACTGCAACTGATCGAAAACGCCCTGGCCGCACCCTCGCCGGATGTCGTCGCGTTGACCTTGTCGGTCACTCAAACCGGGAATCCAACGCCTACCCGCACCGAACTCAACGGGCCACTGGTTTTCCTTCCACCCCAGGACGAATCCACGGCCGGGATACGTGAAGGCGTGCATATCATTTACTGGCCCGGCAGCGACGGTGGTTTGCAGCGTTTCTCGTCGCGCCAGGCACTGGAGGATGGGATATTTGGCATCCAGCCCGAGGATCAACAACTGGCGCTGCAATTCACGACACTGACCCAGGACCCATTCGACTACAGCTTGAGCAGTCAACAGGCCGCCTTTGAAGAACAGGCCGCCCGCGTGCGCCAGACGTGGTCAGCCGATGAACACGCGTCACAGCGCGTCGGTGAACTGGAGCAACGGGTTGAGCAAACGCTGCCTGGCTTGCTGGTGCCCGAAAACTCGGCGCGTGAGGCGGCGTTTCTGCTACTTGTCGAACAACATAATGCGCGGCTGCTGGCCGAACGACTGCCGTCATGGCTGATCACTCAACCCGTTGAAAAACGCGAGGCATTCAAGGCCCTGCTACGCGCCTATATACCGGCGCTGAACAATGCCCAGACGCTGCTGGAGCGCTCCCTGCCACCGCGTGACGCGTTCGTCAGGCACAAGCTCGATGCGCGTATACGCAAGGATTTTTCCATCCGCAAAGGCTTTACTCTTCAACTGGAACTGCCTGACTCGGTGGAGCAAAAACGCGACATCATTGCCGGCGCAGCACCGGGTACTCCGGTCAAAATCATTGATGTACCCAGTGCCAGGCGCAGCCAGATGACGTTGGACGACCTGGCGCTACGCAACATCGACGCCGAGCTGAGCCAGCGCCTGGGGTTCGTGACTGTCCAGGTGACGGCCGACGATGTCGAGGAGCGTGACACACTCAAAGCTGGCATCACAAAAAGCTACCTGAAGAAGCTAGTCACCGGCCTTGACCTGGCTAAACAGTACGAAGTCCGCATCCTCGACGCGTTCAAGGGCGCCCAGGGCGAATCCATCCATCAAAAACTCTACCGCCGCGAATGCCTGGTGGAGCCTTTGCGCCTGATGCTCAAAACGCAGGGCATATTGGCGCACATGCAGAACCACATCAGCGCCGACGAAGTACAGGTGTTGAACACCGCCATCGACGCCGATACCCAGGCCGCCTGGCACGCCAGCGCGAAGCGCATCCGTCTGCTGCCGGCTCATCTGAGTGTTGGTGGTGCGGACACCCGGCAGGAGAGCCAGATTACCCTGTCGGGCATCACATTCATCGAGGAACAAAACTCGGGCAGCACCTTGCTTTACCTTCCGGACGCGCCTGACGAACGCTACCTGCGCCGTTATGCCAATCTGGAGCAGGCGCGCATTGCCCTGTTCGAACTCTGCCGTCTCGACAGCATGGCGCTATACGTGGCGGGTCGCGCAATCAAGGGTGATGTGCGAGCACACCTGGGTCGTATCGACCATGCCACCGGTAAAGGCTACGACGCGATGATACAGGCCGGACTCCCCTGGCCAGTCACCACTTCGTTGGCCGCCCATCAGTTGAATGCTCAGATGGGCCGTTTGCTGGAAGCGCATCGTAATGATGCGCGATCCAATGATGACCTGGCCCACGAAAAATATTCTCTCAAAAGCGGCAAGGTGTTCAACGGCATCAAAATCGCTCTGTCGTTCGTACCCTTTATCGGCACTGCAGTGTCCCTGGCAGACGCCACTACCAGCCTGTATCAAGCGGTAGCTGCATTCAGGCGCGGTGACACCGGGCATGGCATCGAACAATTAGCCTCGGTGTTCGAGTGCCTGGTATACGCGGCGATGGATACCCTGGCGCTGGCGGCCGTGCCCGGCTCACGCGGCAGTTCGGCCCGGCGATTGAGCGCCGCACACCAGCTCAAGCATCCGCGACGCCCAAACTTTTGGCGCTCTGTCAAAACACACCAGCGCACAACCGCACGCCAGCGTTTTGCCGGTTACGAACACCCGCATATCTTCAGTATCGACAGCCTGCAACCGGTACATACCGGGCCTTATCGCCATACCCTGCGCCACACCTCTGGCGAGCATTTCATCCTCAGTGAGGGGCGCTATTACAACGTCAAGTTTGACCCAACGGCTCACGAGATGCGTCTGGTCGCCAAGGGCAAGTATTACTCACCGGCCGTTGCCCTGGACCACGCGTTGCAGTGGGACACTTACTCGGCACTGCATGGCGGCCACCTCACGGGTTATGGCGGCGGCAGCAGGCGCACAGGACGTGACGCATCGCGGGCGCGGGCCAACGTGCCAGCAACCGTCGCTCGGCAACTGCCTGCAGACGCGCTTGAGGTCAATATGCAGCGCCTCGAACTCGGCCAATCCCTGCAAAACCAGGCCCGTGCCTGTTACGGTCAGGTCAGCGAGACCACCAGCAAGCTAAAGAAATTTGCCAGCGACTATCCGGCCCCGTCAGACGTATCGCCACAAAAATTAACGGACAGCAAAATCCTGGATATCGCGCTGACCAAAGACGTCGACGATGCCAAGCACCTGTATGCATCGTTCGAAACGGCTAAACAGCGTCAAGTGCATATTCGCGACCTCGACTATTCCGAGGAACTGAACCGGACAGCCCACATCGTAGCGGACCGCCTGAACCATCTGATCCAGAATGCAAAAGACCGGGCCGGTGTGCTTATCGATCGAATCATCGAGATCAACCACCAACTGAACCGCTCATCTCACACACCACGGGCTCTTCAAGCACTGACCCAAGAAATCAGACAGTGTCGCCTGGACTTGCTCGATGAGCTGAACCGGATAGAGGCCTCGATGAAAGACATGAGCACGTGGGTCAAACGCATCACCGTCAGGCACACGCGCACGGAGGTCTCCACCTACTTGGATGCCTGGAAAAACAGGTTTACCGACCTGCGCATGGCGAGCACGAGAAGCAGCAATCTCATGCAAGCGCTCAGCCTGCGGCCAGACACCTTGAGCATTGACTGGCTGTTTCTGGAGGCCGCAGTGCATCGAGCCAGAAGCAAGTTCGATCGTGCCGTCACCAGCCACATGACGTTGCCCGATGCCAACATCAGCCGTGTCGAACGCAACCGGGTCCTGCAAAACTGCATCAAGGTCTATGAAGACTTGTCGCTTGACTTGATAACCTGGAACGAAAAATCGCCCAGCCATTTCGACCAAAGCTTTCTGGCGCTGCTGCAGAAGGATCTTGCCCGCCTGATACGAAAAGCCCAGCGCACGATAAAAAAGCCCGCTTCCCAGTCAACATCGAACACCACCCAAACGGTGTTTGAAACTGAAGAGGGTCAGTTATTGATTGGTATCGAGAAGCCGGCCGGAAAACAATCGCCGAGGCAATTCATCATCAACGATGCGGATGGGGCGACTGTTGAAGTGTGGGACAAGATTGGCGACAGCAACACCTTTCGCTTGAACACCAACCAAAGCCGAACGGTTGCCGCCCCACCGAAGCTCCCCACCGACATAAACGCCTTGCTCGCCAACGCCCGTGCACGCTTGGCGGCGGCGGATGCCTTTGAAAATAAGGTGCGAAGCTACAAAACCATGGAACCGATCAATCTTGAACATATGCTGGTGACCGAGGCCAACGATCTGCGTGCCCGCGCCAGCAAAGTGCAGAGCCTGGATGCAAACAACCCGATCATCGAACAACTGAACACTCGAGCCAGTGCGCTTGAAAAGTCCGGTGAAGCGTTGCGTATCACGCGCAGCCTGCAAAGCAGTACGCCTACCGAGGGCTACCTGGATTACCTGATGGACAAAGGTCGCGTGGTAATCCGCAAAAAAGGCACACGGCAAAAAATGCGCGAAAAACGTCCCGATGGACAAGACGACTACCTGCAAGAATATGAAATATACGAGGCGAGCAAGCAGGCGAAAACCGACAAACCGATCTGGTACGCCCATTTTCATTACGATGCGCCGAACTCGGCATTCGACAGTTTTCGCAAAGCACATTTAAAGCTGCAACATCAGCAATATCTCGGGATGAAATGGCAAGCCGCCAAAGAGGGTGCTGGCGCTGCCTTTGCCGACACCAGGATCTGGCGCGGCAACATCGACAAGTCGATCGCCGAAACCCACTTCCTGCCATTGGGTTGACGCCGTTACGCTGCGGCCAACATGAACAAAGCTCAATGCATTATCATTGAACGCAAATTGCACTCATGAAGGCCGCCATGCTCGAAATTCGCCACCTCAAGACGCTTCACGCCTTGCGCGAAGCTGACAGCCTGGTCGAGGCCGCCGAACGCCTGCACCTGACCCAGTCCGCCCTGTCCCATCAGTTCAAGGAGCTGGAAGAGCGCTTGGGCATGCAGTTGTTCGCGCGCAAGACCAAGCCTGTGCGCTTCACCAGTGCCGGCCTGCGCCTGCTGCAATTGGCCGACGCCACCCTGCCCTTGCTGCGCGGCGCCGAGCGCGATATTGCGCGGCTGGCCGGGGGCACCGCCGGGCGTTTGCACATGGCGATCGAATGCCACAGTTGTTTCCAGTGGCTGATGCCGACCATCGACCAGTTCCGCGATGCCTGGCCGGAAGTCGAGCTGGACCTGGCCTCGGGCTTTGCCTTCGCGCCGCTGCCGGCCCTGGCCCGTGGCGACCTGGACCTGGTGGTGACCTCCGACCCGCTGGAACTGCCGGGCATCACCTACGTGCCGCTGTTCACTTACGAAGCCATGCTGGCGGTGGCCAACCAGCACGCGTTGGCGAACAAGTCCTACATCGTGCCGGAAGACCTGCTGACAGAAACCCTGATCACCTACCCGGTGGAACGTGACCGCCTGGACATCTTCACCCGCTTCCTGGAACCGGCCGACGTTGAACCGGCCCAGGTACGGACTTCGGAGCTGACGGTGATGATGATGCAACTGGTGGCCAGCGGCCGTGGGGTGTGCGGCATGCCTCACTGGGCGCTGCATGAATACAGCTCGCGCGGGTATGTGAAGGCCAAGCGTTTGGGTGAGAAGGGTTTGTTCGCCACCTTGTATGCGGGCATTCGTGCCGACATGCTCGATGCGCCTTACATGCGCGACTTTTTGCTGACGGCCAAGGACACCTCATTTTCCACCTTGGATGGCGTCAGCGCGGTGCGTTGAGCGGGCTTCAAGTGTGTGGCCTTGTGTGAGTAATGCTGGTCAGTTAAACGCAGCCCCCCCTGTGGGAGATTGCTCGCGAATGCGGTGGGTCAGTCAACGTATCCAGTGACTGGTATCGCGCTTTCGCGAGCAAGCCCGCTCCCACATTTTGATCTTCGTTGCTTTGAGTATTGCGTTCGCTTAACTGACCGGGATCAGGGCTTGCCAGCGATGCAGGCAAGCCAGCTCCCACAGTGAATTTCAGTCAACGTGCAATTCACGCCACATGTGGATCTTGTCGAAGTATTCGACGCCTACCCGCACCGCCAGTGGCTCCAGGCCGTACTGAATGAAACCGCAGCGCTGGTAGAGCGCAAAGGCGGCGTCATTGCCGGCGGTGACCGTCAGTTGGATCAGCTTCAGGCGCGGGTGGCGGCGGGCCTCTTCCAGTGCCGCTTGCACCAGTTGCCGCCCAAGCCCCTGCTGTTGATAAGCCTCGGTCACGTACATGCCGAACAAGGTGACTTTGTGCCGGGCCTTTTCCCGTGGCTCGAACGCAAGGCCGACAATACCCGCCAACTGATCGCCGTCGAAGGCGCCAAACAGGCGGTCCAGCGGGCTGTCGAGGCGTTTTTCCCACCAGCTCAGGGGCATCAGAGCACGCTCGGCCACGCTGGAGGTGAACGCCTGGGGATAAGCGCCATACGCCTGTAGCATCAACGCCCGGTAAGCAGGCGCGTCTTTAGCCTCCAGCGCGCGAATGATCATGCGTCGATCAGCGACGCGCGGTAGAGCGGCAGGATCGTATCGCGGGTCAGCGGCGCCAATTGCAGGCCGCCATCGCCCGAGGGGTCGATCCAGCGGATTTCTTCAATTTCCGCCGCTGGCGTGACCGCAACGTCGATCTGCACCTGGAACAGCTCGGCCTGCACGGTGAAGCCCGGTTCGTTGGCGGCAGGCGCCGAGAATTGGCCGAGGTACGTGGCGTCCTCTACCTTGATGTGCAGGTTCAACTCTTCATACAGCTCACGGGCCAGCGCCTGGACTGGTTGTTCGCCCGCGTCGATCTTGCCGCCAGGTTGCATGAACGCCTGGGTGCCGCGCTTGCGCACCAGCAGGGTCTGGCCGGCTTGATCAATGAGGATGGCGGCGGCGATGCGGATGGTTGAATCATTCATGAAAGAATCGAGGTCTCTTCGGGCTGTTTGATAAATACGCTGTACTTGGCGCCTTCCATCGCTTCGAACGCGATCAATTTGTCCACCAGCGGCAAGTTCAGCACTTTGCCGGCATTGAGCAACAGCATGCCGTTATCGGCGTTGAGGTTACGGGCCAACACCATACCGGCCTCAAGCTCACGGGTGGTGAGGACTTTGACCGTAGGGTCGCCCAGGGTCACGTCGCTGAGGAAGGTGGCGCAGGCTTGCACAAAATCTTCCACCAACGCCGGGTCATACAGGCGCCCGGCGTACTTGCGGATATACAACAGCGCTTCGTCGCTGTTGAGGTGTCGCTCCAGGATCAGGCCTTTCTGCAATTCGATAAAGTCCACCGCCAGCTTCAGCAGCCGTGAACCGGGCGGGATGGTATCGCCCTTGAGGTGGTCGGGAAACCCCGTGCCGTCCCAACGTTCCTGGTGATGACGAATGATCCGCGCCGCGTCCTTCATCGGCTCCAGGGTCATCAGCAACGACTCGCTCTGCCCCGGATACTCACGGTACAAACCGCGGTCGGTGCTATGCAGTTTGTCCGACGGTGCAACCATCATGCTGTCGGTCCAGCTCAACTTGCCGATGTTGTACAACGCGGCGGCCATGGTCAGGTCACGGGTGCTGGATTCGTCCATGGACTGGGCGGCGCAATACACGCGGATCAACTCGATCAACGCACGGTTGGTCTGTTTGTCCTTGGGCAAGCGCAGGTTGGCCAGCAGCGAGAAGACTTCGGTGCCGGTCACGTAGCTGCGCTTGAGCTCGTCGTAGGCCAGGTCGAGCATGTCGGCGGTTTGTTGCAACTCGGCGGTACGCGCCGCCACGCGTTTTTCCAGGGTGGCGTTGAGCAGCTTGAGCTGTTCGGTCTGGTCTCGGGCCAGGCGTTCAAGCCGTTGGTGCTCGAGGGTTTGCTGCAACACCAGTTGCAACTCCTCGTCGTTCCAGGGTTTGCTGATGTAGCGGTGGATCTGCCCGTCGTTGATCGCCTTGATGATGGTGGTCAGGTCGGCGTAGCCGGTGAGCAGGATGCGGCTGGTGGCGGGATACAGGCGGTGGACCTCGGCCAGCAGCGTGGCGCCGTCCATGCCGGGCATGCGCGCATCGCTCATCACCAGATCGATAGGCCGGGTCGCCATGATCTCCAGCGCCTGGGCGCCGCTGGTGGCCAATACCACGTCATAGGGCTGGCCGCGCAGCAGGCGGCGCAGGCTGTTAAGGATCGACTCTTCATCGTCGACCAGCAAAACAACGGACTTCGTAGCGAGTTGTTCATCCATGGCGACTCTGCCTTCAAATTAAACGAAGTTAGGCTAAATTGAATCCGCGCAATACAAAGCGCGATTGATTTGACGCCAACTGGCCGTCGATATCAAGGGAACTCAACTATGCTGCACTGCATGCTCGCGCCCCGTTCAGTTGTAGAACCAGGGAAGGAATTGTCATGCCATCAAGCCTTTTGCACGTGCCGAGTGCGCCATGAGGACGGAATCGGGCCGGGCCAACCGGCGCATCCTGATCGTGGATGACACGGCTTCGATCCACCAGGATTTCCGCAAGATCCTTTGTGCCGACGAGTACGGCGAGCCCTCCCTCGACACTCTGGAGTCCGCCCTGTTCGGCACCACGGTGCCGGTGCGCCAGGCGTTTGACCTGGACTCGGCCTATCAGGGCCAGGAAGCCTTGGCGCTGGTCAAGAAAGCCCTGGACGCCCACTCGCCCTACGCCATGGTGTTTATCGACATGCGCATGCCCCCTGGCTGGGACGGCCTGCACACCATCGAACAGTTGTGGGAGGTGGACCCCAACCTGCAAATCGCGCTCTGCACGGCCTATTCCGACTATTCCTTCGAGGCCATCGAAGCGCGCCTGAAGTACAACGACCAACTGCTGATCCTGAAAAAGCCCTTCGACCACCTGGAAATCCGCCAGATGGCCAGCGCCCTGACCTGGAAATGGCAACTGGCCCAGGACGCGGCCCTCAAGGTGATCAGCCTGGAGCGCACCATCGAGGAACGCGTGCAGGAGCTGCTCAAGGTCTCGCACTTATTGCAATACGACGCCCTGACGGAGTTGCCCAACAGCACGTTGCTGGGCGACCGCCTGACCCAGGCGATCGCCTTGGCCCGCAGGCACGACACGCAACTGGCGGTGATGTTTCTGGGGCTCGACCGCTTCAAGCGCATCAACAACGCCCTGGGCTATCCGGCAGGCGACGATGTGCTTGCGCAGGTGAGCCTGAGCCTGGTGGCGGCGGTACGGGCGTCGGATTCGGTGTTTCGTTACGGCTCCGACGAGTTCGTGGTGCTGCTCAACGATATCCAGCATCCCCAGCAAACCCAGCACATTGCGCAAAAGGTACTCAATGCCGTCAGCGCGACTCGCCATGTCGCGGGGCATGACCTCAGTGTGAGCGCCAGCCTGGGCATCAGCATTTACCCCGATGACAGCGACAATGCCGTGGGCTTGCTCAAGCATGCTGAAACCGCGATGCGTACCAGCAAAGAGCGCGGCCCGGGGGATCTCAGCTTTTACACCGAAGACATGAACCTGCGCGCCCAGCACCAGCAAAACCTGGAAAGCGCGATCCGCCAGGCGCTGGACCGCGATGAGTTTGTGCTGCATTACCAGCCCAAGCTGGCGCTGGAGACCGGGCGCATCGTCGGTGCGGAAGCGCTGACACGCTGGTTTCGACCGCAGTCGGGTTGGGTCAGCCCGACGGAGTTCATTCCGGTCGCCGAAGACAGCGGCCTGATCGTACGCCTGACTCAGTGGGTACTGCGCCAAGCCTGTACACAGGCCCAAGCCTGGCGCGAGATGGGCCTGGCGCCCCTGCGCATGTCGGTGAACATCTCGGCGATCGACTTTCGCCAACGGGACTTCGTCGACAACCTGGCCGCCATCCTCAAGGACACCGGCCTGCCGCCCACCCAACTGGAACTGGAAATCACCGAAAGCGTGCTGATGCAGAACGTCGACGAAACCGTGGAAACCCTGCAAAAGATCAAGGCCATGGGCATCCGCCTGGCCCTGGACGATTTCGGCACTGGCTACTCCAGCCTCAGCTACCTGCGGCGCTTTCCCATCGACGTGCTGAAGATCGATCAATCCTTCGTGCGCGGCCTGCGCATCAATAGCCAGGACGAACAACTGATCAGCGCTATCATCGGCATGGGCAAGAGCCTGGAACTGAACATCATTGCCGAAGGCGTGGAAACCGTCGACCAACTGAATTTCCTCAAAGCCCAGCAGTGTGAGGAGGGCCAGGGCTTTCTGTTCAGCAAGGCGCTGCCTTCGAAAGATTTCGTGCAGTTGCTGCAAACGGATAGCGCGACACTGATGCCGGATCAATAAAATCAATAGCCCTGGGCCTGCAAGGAGTGCTCGCTTGAGCAATGTCGTAAACCACCGTTCCGGCCTGATGTTCGCGTTATGCCTGGGCACCGCATCGCTGTCAGCCGCGCCGCTGGACGAAGCACTCAAGCCCTTGCCGGCGGTTCCAGTACTGGACCCGGCCAAGGTTGAATTGGGTCGCCAACTGTTCAACGAGCCGCGTTTGTCGGTCAACAACACCTTGTCCTGCGCGAGCTGTCACCAACTGACCAGCGGCGGCGCCGACAACAAGCCATTCTCCATTGGCTTTGACGGCAAACCGGTGCAGATCAACACCCCGTCCGTGTTCAACGCCAGCCTGAACTTCAAACAGTTCTGGAACGGTCGGGTGGACACGCTGGAGGCCCAGGTCGAGCAGGTGGTGATCAGCCCGGTGGAAATGGGCAGCGACTGGAATACCGTGGTGCGCAACCTGTCTGCCCTGCCCGCCTACCAGAACGCGTTCAAACAGGCCTATCCCGATGGCCTTACCGCTCCCAATGTGCAAAACGCCCTGGCCACCTACGAGCGCACGCTGCTGACACCCAACTCGCGGTTTGACCAATACTTGCTGGGCAACACCGATATCCTGACCCGCCAGGAAAAATACGGCTACCAACGCTTCAAGGATTACGGCTGCATCGCCTGTCACCAGGGCGTGAACATTGGCGGCAATATGTTCCAGAAGTTCGGCGTGATGGGCGACTACTTCAAGGCCCGCGGCAACCCGCTGGAATCAGACCTGGGGCGCTACCTGCTGACCCAGGATGAAGAGGACCGCCATGTGTTCAAGGTGCCCAGCCTGCGCAATGTGGCCGTCACGGCGCCGTACTTCCACGACGCCTCGGCCAAGACTCTTGAAGAGGCGGTTGACGTGATGTTCAAGTACCAGTTGGGGCGCAACCCGTCCCAGGAAGACAAGGACCTGATTATCCAGTTTCTCAAGACCCTGACCGGTGAATGGGCGGGCAAGCCGTTATGAGACCCTTGTCACGCCGACGCACCAGTCAGATCCTGCTAGGTCTCATCACCCTGCTCCTGGCCTCCACCCTGGTGTTTTTGTACTTCAAGTCTTCACGCGACCAGACAGCCACTTATACCCAGTCGCGCGACTTGATCCGCCAACTCCAGCAGCTCAATGCCCAGTGGGACAGCGAAGTACTCAAGGCCCGCATCGCGATCACCCACAACTACGACCCACTGGTCACACCGCTGACCGAAATGACCCGCATCGGCGCTGAACTGGAGAGCCGCGACACCTACCACAGCGCTGCCGACCTGCCCGGTTGGCAAGCCAGCCATGCGGCGTACCTGACGGCCATCGAGGAAAAAGCCCGGCTCGTCGACCAGTTCAAATCCCACAACGCAGTGCTGCGTAACTCATTGGCTTTTTTGCCGACGGCCGAAGACGACATCCAGGCCCAATTCAACAGCATGACCGACGAAGGCCGCCTGCAACTGCAAAGCGTGGCCACCGACACTTACGACCTGCTGCTCAGCAGCCTGGAGTTCGCCCAGGTCACCAGCGACGAACGTGCCGCCGATATCCTGGTGGGCCTGGGCAAGCTGGCCATCAACCAACAGAGCCTGCCCAGCGAGTTCCAGGCACCGGTGGAGATCCTCAGCAATCATATTTCGCTGATCCTGCGCGAACAGCCACTGGTCAACAGCCTGCTCGAGCGGATTGCCGCCGTACCGGTGGCCGAACACCTCGATGACCTGACCACTCACCTCAATCAGGACCAGCAGGCTACAGACCTCATCGATCATCAGTACCATCGCTACCTGCTGATCTTCTCGACCTTGCTGGTGGTGTTACTGCTTTATCTGGCGGTGCGCCTGCTGCGCAGCTTCGCCGAGATCAACCGCGTCAACCGCGCGTTGCAGGCCGCCAACGAAACCCTGGAGCAACGGGTGGAGCGGCGCACGCAACAGCTCAAGGATGCCCAGAGCGAGCTGATGGACAGCGCCCGCCAGGCCGGCATGGCGGAGATCGCCACCAACGTGCTGCACAACGTCGGTAACGTGCTCAACAGTGTGAACATCTCCGCCGACCTGGTCAGCCGCAAGTTGCGCAGCAGCAAGGCGCTCGGCCTGGGCAAGGCCATGCAACTGATCAACGCTCACCAAGGCGACCTGGGTACCTTCCTTACCGAGGATGAAAAGGGCAAGTTGCTGCCGGGCTATCTGAACCAGTTGGTCGAAGCGATTGCCACCGAACAGCAAGGCATGAGCGATGAGCTGGCGCAGTTGAGCAAAAGCGTGGACCACATCAAGGACATCGTCTCGACCCAGCAATCCTATGCGGGTGCGTCTACCTTGCTGGAGCCGGTCAATATCAGCGCCTTGATGGATGACGCCCTGCGCATGAACGCCGGCGCGCTGAGCCGTCACCATGTCACTGTTGTGAAGGCGTACGCCCCGGTGCCGGAGATCTTGGCGGACAAGCACCGGTTACTGCTGATCATGGTCAACCTGATCAGCAATGCCAAATACGCCATGGACAAACTGTCTGAGCGGCCACGGCAAATCACCCTGGCGGTGGAATCGGTAGGCGATGAGACCCTGAAGATCAGTGTGAAGGACGACGGCGAAGGCATACCGCCCGAGAACATGGCACGCATCTTCACCCACGGTTTTACCACCCGCAAGGAAGGCCACGGCTTCGGCCTGCACAGCTGCGCCCTGGCCGCCGTGGAAATGAACGGCCAGCTCAGCGCCCACAGCGACGGGCCGGGCCTTGGCGCCGTCTTCACCTTGACCATCCCCTTGACCCTTGCCGGAAGCAGCTCATGAACCAACCTCCCAACCGGCGCATCCTGCTGATCGATGACACACCGTCCATCCATGAGGATTTTCGCAAGATCCTGATGCCCGACGAAGCCTCAACCGAAGCGCTGGATGAGATGGAGTCGGCACTGTTTGGCGACGCGGCCAAACCTCAAACCCAGGCATTCGAACTGCACGGGGCTTATGGCGGCGAAGAAGGCCTGGGCTTGCTGACCAGCGCCATGGCGCAAGAGCGCCCCTATGCGTTGGCCTTCGTTGACATGCGGATGCCCCAGGGTTGGGACGGCGCCAAGACCATTGAAGAACTGTGGAAAGTCGCCCCTGACCTGCAAGTGGTGGTGTGCACCGCCTACTCGGACTATTCCTGGGATGACCTGTTGTTTCGCCTGCACGCCCACGACCGCCTGCTGATCCTGAAAAAGCCGTTCGACAACATTGAAGTCCAGCAAATGGCCAACACCCTGGCCAACAAATGGGACATGGCGCGCCGCGCGTCCCTGCAAACCTCGCAACTGGAGCGGTTGGTGGAAGAACGCACCCAAGCGCTGCAACTGGAAATTGAAGAGCGCAAGCTCCTGGAAAGCCAACTGGTGCAGTCGGAAAAACTCGCCTCACTGGGGCAACTCGCGGCCGGTGTCGCCCATGAGATCAACAACCCGGTGGGCTTTATTTCCTCCAACCTCAGCACCCTCGACAGCTACTTCAAGCAGCTGCAACAGATGCTCGATGCCTACCAGCGCAGCGAAGCGCACATCGGGGCGCCAGAACATCGCGAACCGCTCACGGCATTGCGCAACGAGCTGGACCTGGATTTTCTCAAGGACGACATTCCGATCCTGATCCGCGAATCCAAGGACGGCATCGGCCGTGTGGTGCAGATCGTCAAGGACCTGAAGAACTTCTCACGGGTGGATAACGACCAGACCTGGCAATTCGCCAACCTGCAGCAAGGCATCGATTCGACGCTGAACATCGTCGCCAGCGAACTCAAGTACAAGGCCGATGTGGTCAAGCACTACACGCCGCTGCCGGAAATCGAATGCCTGGCCTCCCAACTCAACCAGGTGGTGATGAACCTGGTGATCAACGCCGCACAAGCCATGGGCCCTGAGCGCGGCACCATTACCATCAGCAACGGAGTGGAAGGCGAAAACGTGTGGCTGGAAGTCGCAGACAACGGCTGTGGGATTGCCCCCGACACCGTGCAGAAGATTTTCGACCCGTTCTTCACCACCAAGCCGGTGGGCGAAGGGACGGGGTTGGGGTTGTCGTTGTCCTACGGGATCGTCAAGAAACACCGTGGCGATATCAGCGTCAGCAGTGAGGTAGGCAAGGGTACGAAGTTTCGGGTAGTACTGCCGATTCGGCAGACGGCGGCGTAGGGCACGCCGCCGAATCATGCTCATGCGTCAGCTTTTTTCGGGCTCGACCCAAACGATGCAAAACGCTTGTTGAACCCGGCAATCCGGCCTTCGGCCTGGGTCTTGCGCTGCTGACCGGTGTAGACCGGGTGCGAGGCGCTGGAGACGTCCAGCGGGATGTAGGGATAGGTGTTGCCGTCGCTGTGCTTATGGGTGCGATCACTGTCGGCGGTGGAACCGATGAGGAAGAACACGTCGGCGGCAGTGTCGTGGAACAGCACGGTGCGGTAGTCGGGGTGGATACCAGCTTTCATGAGGCCTCCGGGGCGTCTGGGTGCGGTTGATTTGTTATACAGTAACACAACATAAAGCACCCAAACGAGAACCTTTTGCAATAAGGTTAGGCTTGTTGCGTCTAGTAAGCCGATGCTGAGAGCGGCCCGAAACTATCAATGCTGACAAGGGTTGAACCGAATCAAGCGCCGACAGGTGTCTATCCCAGGCCAGTCTGTCCCACCCGCGTTGCCAAACTGAATATTCCCACAGGTTGTCTATGGTTTCCTGACAGGCGCAGAATGGCGGATCGACCTGAAGAGTCCGAACCCAAGGAAACCGTATGAGCCTGTCCTTGTTAAGCCGCTACGCCTTCTTTGCTGTGTGCGTCATTTTCACCCTCGCCAGCCTCCCCTTTATCGAACATGAATGGCTGTGGCCGATCACGCTGGTCACCGGCGTACTCAGCCTGATCGGCATTGTCGACCTGCTGCAAAGCCCCCATGCGGTGCGCCGTAACTATCCGATCCTGGGCAATATCCGTTACCTGGTAGAAACCATCCGCCCGGAAATCCGCCAGTACCTGCTGGAGTCCGACAGCGACGCCCTGCCCTTCTCCCGCGCCCAGCGCTCGCTGGTGTATTCGCGCGCCAAGAACGAAACGGCGGACAAACCCTTCGGCACCCTGATTGACGTGTACCAGTCAGGCTTTGAATTTATCGGCCACTCCATGCGCCCTGCGCCACTGAGCGACCCCAGCAGCTTTCGCGTGATGGTCGGCGGCCCGCAGTGTGCACAGCCATACTCGGCGTCGGTGTTCAATATCTCGGCCATGAGTTTCGGCTCATTGAGCGCCAACGCGATCCGGGCACTCAACCACGGCGCCAAGCTCGGCAACTTTGCCCACGACACCGGCGAAGGCAGCATCAGCCCCTATCACCGAGAAAACGGCGGCGACCTGACCTGGGAACTGGGCAGCGGTTACTTCGGTTGCCGCACCAGCGACGGCCGTTTCGACCCCGAACGCTTCGCCGTACAGGCCCAGAACCCGCAAGTGCGCATGATCGAAATCAAGATGAGCCAAGGTGCCAAGCCCGGCCATGGCGGGATCCTGCCCAAGCACAAGGTCACCCAGGAAATCGCCGATACGCGCGGCATCATGATGGGCGAAGACTGCATATCACCGTCACGCCACAGTGCGTTCTCCACGCCCATCGAGCTGATGCAATTCATCGCCCAATTGCGCGAACTGTCCGGCGGCAAACCGGTGGGCTTCAAGTTCTGCCTGGGCCACCCGTGGGAATTCATGGGCATCGCCAAGGCCATGCTCGAAACCGGCATCCTTCCGGATTTTATCGTGGTGGACGGCAAGGAAGGGGGCACCGGCGCCGCCCCCGTGGAGTTCACCGACCATATTGGCGTGCCACTGCGTGAAGGCTTGCTATTCGTGCACAACACCCTGGTGGGCCTGAACCTGCGCGACAAGATCAAGCTGGGTGCCAGCGGCAAGATTGTCAGTGCGTTCGACATCGCCAGCGTCCTGGCCATCGGCGCCGACTGGGCCAACTCGGCGCGTGGTTTCATGTTCGCCATTGGCTGCATTCAGTCGCAGTCATGCCACACCAACAAATGCCCGACCGGCGTGGCGACGCAAGACCCACTGCGTCAACGTGCCTTGGTGGTGCCGGACAAGGCCCAGCGGGTATTCAACTTCCACCGCAACACGCTGCACGCTTTGGCCGAAATGCTCGCCGCCGCCGGGCTCGATCACCCGTCGCAGTTGTCGGCCAAGCACTTGGTGCGACGCATGTCGGCGACCGAGATCAAACTGTTTTCGCAGTTGCATGTATTCCTGAAGCCTGGGGAATTGCTCACCGGGGAAGTGAACGGCGAGTTTTATTCGCGGATGTGGCAGATGGCGCGGGCGGACAGTTTTGAGCCGCATGAAATTGCTGCAGCCTAAAGGACACCTAGCATGTTGAAAGTCATCGCCGAAGACTTTATCAAGCCCGAACATGTGGAAACCGTGCGCCCCTGGTACGCCGAACTGGTGGAAAAAACCCGCCAGGAACCGCTGTGCATTGCCTACGACTTGTTTGTCGATCAAAAAGACCCCGGGCACTTCATTTTTATCGAGCAATGGCCCGATCAGGCGGCGCTGGATGCGCACTGCCAGACCGAGCACTTCACCCGGTTGGTGCCCCAGATCAATGAGCATCAAGCCAAGCCATGCCGGGTCTTGTTGATGGACGCTTTCTGACAAGACCCGCCGCCTGCTGAACCGGACCACCGACGGCATCGTTGAAACAAGGAGATTCACATGCCGTTATTGGACTTCGTCGCTATCGCCGCGCAACTGCCCGACAGTTGGACATCCACACGTCTGGGCCAGGTTGGCCCGGCGCGGATCAAAGTACTGCGCATGGATGAACAGGCGTACGAGGAAGAGACCCACGACTACAACGAAGGGTTGTTGGTGATCAGCGGGTACTTGCACCTGCGCATCGGTGATCAAGCCATCAGGGTGGACGCCGGCCAGATGTACCTGGTGGAAGCCGGCACTGCCCACGGTGTGCTCATAGGCAGCCAGGGCACCCTGGTGATCATTGATCTCTAGAGACATTCAGTAATACCCAGCCTTTGCAATTGCTTACAAATACCGCCAACCTGCGCCCGCCCTACGTGCGGCGACGCCCACGCTCACCTATCGTCAATCAACTACTTGTTCAAGAGCCCGCTGCCATGCTGAACGGACGCGACCCGCGCATCGATTTTTTTCGGGGCCTGGCGTTGATCTTCATTTTCTGGGATCACGTGCCTCACAACCCCCTGGCCAATGTCACCGTGCAAAATTTCGGCTTCAGTGACGCCGCCGAAATCTTCGTGTTCCTGGCCGGCTACGCGGCGGTGCTGGCCTACGGCAAGATCCTGCTGCGCGACGGCTACGTGTTTGCCTGCGTGAAGGTCCTGCGCCGGGTATGGACGCTTTACGTGGTGCATATTTTCCTGTTGGCGTTGTTGATGGGCATCGTGATTTTTGCCAACAGCCATATCGAAACCCGCGATCTGGTGCAGGAGATGGGCCTCGAGTATTTCCTCACTCACACCCAGCAGGCCCTGCTCGATGAGCTGTTGCTGCGCTTCAAACCCAACCTGACCGACCCATTGCCGCTGTATATCGTGCTGATGATGAGCCTGCCCATTACCCTGCCGCTGCTGGTGCGAGCGCCCACGCTGATGGTGGCGATATCGTTAGCGGTGTATCTGCTGGCGCCTTGGCAAGGCTGGAACCTGCCGGCCAGCAACGGCGGCGTGTGGTACTTCAACCCTGTCACCTGGCAATGCCTGTTTATCCTCGGCGGTGCGTCGGCCTTGCGTTCGCCAGGCCCGGTCGATGCACGCCCGCTGCTGCGCCAACCGCTATTCGTTGCCGCTGCGGTCTACGTGTTGGTGACCTGCGTGATCACCTTGTCGTGGCGCTGGCCCGAGGTGCACGACGCCTGGATGCCGAGGGCGATTGGCGAATGGCTGTACCCCATCAGCAAGACTGACCTGTCCCCCGTGCGCCTGCTGCACTTCCTGGCCTTGGCCTACGTCACCGCCAAACTCCTTCCCGATGTCGGCTGGACGCAACAGTGGCTGGCCCGACAACTGGCGCGGATGGGGCGTTATTCCCTGGAAGTGTTTTGCCTGGGGGTGGTGTTGGCACCGTTGGCCGATATGCTCAATGCCATGGCCGGCGACTCCCTGGCGATCAAGCTGACCACGGCCCTGGCAGGGGCGGCGCTGATGGCGGCACTCGCGGGGTGGCTGGACGTCAACAAGCAACTGAACCAACGCGCCGCCGCCCGCGCCGCATCGCTACATAGTTAGCCACGGCGCCCATCAGCAGGATGGTTCCATTGCCCTTCCACCTCACCGTGAAAGGAAATGGCGCCATGCCCACCCAGTTACTGCTCAACGGTTTATCCGGGACCTTGCAAGACAGCGAGTCCTGGAACCGGCAACAAGCCCTGGCAATGATCCGCGACACCGTCGCCCAAACCCTGGCCAGCCTCACGCCCACCCAACAACGTGAGTATGTGAAGCTGCAGCGCGAAGCACATCGCGCACTCATGGCGGTGGAAGCCGCCAACAACACCCTGATCAGCACCTTCAAGGCGCAGGGCCTGGCACGCCTGAGGGCGAAGGTCGGCGGCCAGGATCCAGAAAAAATCTACCTGCACACACGCTATCTGGAACCGGTCTCGCCGCCCCTCCCGTGGGAGCCCCGTGCCAGCACGGTCAACGGCCTGAACCCCAAGCGCTTTCGCAGGGCGTATGACGAATGGAAATACCGGCCGCACCTGTCGACGATGTCATTGTGGGAAGCCGCATGCCTGAACTTCAGTTTCGCCACCCAGACGCGCCAGGCTTCCGGCCACACATTCGTCGACGCTTCCTACCTGTCCGGCAGCCACGACAAGTCGCTGACGGTGGAGTCGTTTATCGCGATCACCCGCGAGCTGGACCTGGGCGGCGCGCTGCAAGCAACCCTCAATGCGCAGTTGCGCCCGGACGGCAACCTGCATGCCCTGTTGCGCACCAGTGCACGCGCCTGCCTGCGCTTCGAGGCCCTAGAGGCCTATCGCAATCGCCGCAGCTCTGGCCTGACCCTTGGGCTTTACAACACGTTGATCGAGGCCATCGACAAGGATGAAACGGTCCAGCACATTGAGCAATTGGCGCTGAGCAAACCGTCAGGTGCGTTTCCGCAGGTCACCCTCACGCCGCCCGCCAGCGCTGTTCCATTGCCGCTGCTGCTGATTCCGGTCGCCAGCCTTGGAGTAGTCTCCTACTTCCCTTTCCGCCCCGGTGGCGCGCTGCGTTTCCATCCCGATGCACGCAGCGCCCATGCCCAATTTCTGGCGCAACTCAAAGAAAGCCATCGCAAACACGACCTGGGCTGGTTTTCTCGCCAGTTGCCGATCACCGAACTCAACGAGTTCAAACGCCTGTTGTACGCGCAAGAGCGCCCCGAGGGTTTGTCTGCCGCTGCCGCTTTTCTGTACGACAGCCTGCACTACCTGTTCCCCGAGCACACGCTGGCAGACCTGCGCTTCACACCCGTGCCCAAGAGCCCGCGTCCCGTTTCAGTGGTCGACACCTTGACCGCCTCGATGGTGCAACAATTGCAGTCCAACCTGGCCACATTGGCCAATACCCGTACGGACCGCGACGTGCAAGCCGTCATCGATGGCGCCGCCGCGATTGCCGCCGAAGTCCTGGAATTGTTGCTGACGCCTGTACCGGGCGGCGTCACAGGCTTGAACCGGGTCATGCAAGTGGCGGTATTCGGCAGCCTGGCCCACAGCGTCACGCAGGGCGTCAACGAAGCGCTCAAGGGCGAGGCCAGTACCTTTGCCGCCGCGATAGGTGACGTCGCCGACCTGGCAATCAGCGGCCTGCTGATCTCTACCGCCGGCCGAGTACATCGTCGCCGCATGAACCAGTTGCTCCAGCAACTGGGCAACCCGCGCAAAGTCACGCGCAACGATGGCAGCCCTGCGCTGTGGAAACCCGACATCAGCCCTTACGCGATCCTCGACCAGCATCTGCTCAACGGCCAGATAGCCAATGCCCAGGGGATCTATTCGCTCAGGGGCAAACAGTACGTGTGGCTTCAAGCGGCCGAGCAAAAACACGTGGTGGAGGTGGGCTACGACAACCGCCTGATGCGCTTTGTGCTCAAGAACGACCACCAGGGCGGCTTTGCCCCACCGATTGTGTTCGCCCCGCACCTGGACGCCTGGACGCTGGACCTGCAAAACGCACACACCCTGTCCAACGTGCAATTGGCCGAACGCATGCTGCCCAATGGCGCTGCCGCCGTGCCCATTGAGTCCATGGAAAACCTGCTGCGCAGCACGGCCACCAGCCGCAGTACCCTGGATGCTATCTGGGCAGGCCAGCCGACGCCGGTCAACCTTACCGAAGGGGTGCGTCGACTGCAGGCCGACCGTGTGATCGAACAACTCATCCACACCTTTCATCGACGCGGCCACATGCCGCCCCACGCCGACGGTGCCGTGCTGTGCCTGCTGACTCAATTACCGGAGTGGCCGGCGGGCGCGGCAATCAATGTGTATGACGGCCAAGGCAATCTGAGCGAAACCTACAGCGCCAGTGAGCAGACGACCACGGCCATTAATATCAAGCGGCGCGACGATGGCCGCTACGCGGGGCTTGATGATCCTGCTGACAGCGAAACGACGAGGCAGGCACTGTTTGAGCTGATCCTGCGTCAGCAACCCGCCGGTTCCGTATTGGGCAAGGCCGGTAGCCCGCTGCTCAACAATACCCAGCGTATCGCCCGCTTGCGCCTGCAAATCAGCGCCCTGGCCCAGGCCCGACGTGCCGACCTGTTCAACGCCATGACTCGTTTCGCCGGTTACGCCCGCCACGAAATGCCTGCGGACCATCCGGCCCGTTCGCTTGTACCCACCAGGGTGGCTCAACCGCTGGTAGCGATCACGCCATTGCTGCGAAAACTGCACGAACGCTATCCCCCGCTCACGCCAGCCAACCTGGCACAATTGCTTGAGCAACACCCACTGACCTCAGAGCAGCAAGCACGCTTTTTACAGGACGCCACCCTGCCACCCACAGTCCATCAAGGGCTGGAACAACACCGCATCGCGTTGCGTCTCGATGCCACCATCGACGGCCTGTACCATTCGCGCCCGTTCAATCCAGACAACGACCAGTGGGCCCGGGAGTTTGCATCCAGCCTGCTACGCACGCGGCTCAACCGCGCTTTCGTGGTGACCGAGGTCGTCGATGGCGTCATCACCCGGCCCTATGTCTCGACGGGGCCTGATGACACCACCGTTGAACTGCGCCATTACGGCGAAGGCCGCTACGAGGCGTATGACATGCGCAACGGCGGCACCATTCCTGTATCGCCCACCACCGACAGTTTTTACCTGGCCATTGCCTCGGTGCTGCAACCTCACGAACGCACCCAATTGGGCATGACCGCCGACACCGATGCCAAGGGCCTGCGCAAAACCCTGGGCGACCTGATGAGCGAACGGCGCGGCCCCGAAGGTGTCAGCCTGCTCAACGGTTCTCTGGGGCAGTACGAACAGAATGTGCTGCTGCCGGCGCACGTGCAGGCCAATGCCGAGGGCATCTATCAATGGCGAGACCAGCAGTTGATTGCCCTCTACGGCTCGCTGTATCCGATCACATTCGATCAACAAGTGCTCAAGTGGCGGCTCAAGCATCCGCAGAAAGTCGGCGTCGATACACCACGGCTCGAACACAATGGCCACGGCGCCTGGCGCTTGGCCAGCGAAGACCCGCTTAGCTGGGATGACCATGCATTGCTCTATCGCCTGGGCCCGCAAGAGCTCCACATCGACCGGCCAACCTCGGCACGCATCCTCGCCATCACCGATACCCCGGCTCGGGCCCTGCGTGAAGTGCACAGCGCCGGCCTGCCGCCACCGCCGCTGCTTGCCGATACCCGTAAGCGGGTGGCTATCGAGCGGCAAATCCTGCACTTCATCGAGGCCATGCGCACGGCGTCAGCCCGCCACAACGCCCGCCCGACCCTGCAATTGATGTTGCTGAGCCTGCTGCCGGGCTGGCCTGAGACCCATGTGTTGCAAGTGGTGGGCAGACAACGCCAAGTACTGGCGCAATACCCGGCCAGGGTCAAAAACCCCATAGAGAAGATCTTGATTTCAGAAGCCGACGCCCGAGGGCCGACGCCGCTGCACGATGCGGCACTCAATGACGCCCTGGTCCAGGCGCTGCTGGGGGAACTGCCAGGCACCGTGCAAGAACGCCAGTTCAAGTTGGCAAAGAAAATCGCCGAGTACGCCTACCAGGAACGGGCCCAGTTGTTCGAGCAGTTTTACACGCAAAGCGAACAGCCCGGAACACTTCTGGAGACGCGCCTGAAAGCTCAACATCCCCATCTGCCCGTCAGTGCCGTCAGGGCTATCCTCGGCCAGGCCACGCTCAAAGAACAGCGCCAGCTCCAGGACAAGGATCAGGTCGGCCTGCGCCTGGCCGAACAAGCCCGGCTGACCGCCAACGATCTGCGCCTCAACCGTGCGTATGAAGGCCTGTACCTGACCACCCTGATGAACCCCGACAGCGACTCCATCATCCTGCACTTGCTCAAAACCCTTCCGGGCTGGCCTGCACAATTGCGCCTGGATGTTCACTCTGAACGCGACCCGGGGCGCCTGCTCGAGAGCGGCGGTAATCTGAACGGCACCGATCGCCGCTCACTTGTCCGGGAGGGTGGGCGTTACCGTGCGCTCGACGCACAAGGCCGTTCACTCAACGATCCGGCAGACAGTACCTGTGACCTGTTGAGCGCGATTATCCTGCTGCTGTCGACACGCGAATGCGAGGCCTTGGGCGTGGCTGACCGGCTGGACCCAACGGCGCTGCAGGCGCGTATCGTCGACCTGGCGCTCAACCAGCGTGTGTCGATCAAACGGTTGCTCGACCTGCCCCATATTCCGCCATGGCTGCAGCCGCCCATGCAGGTAAACAGCTCGTTCGTGGTGTACCCGCTTTCGCTGCAAAACCTGTGGCCCGCCCGCCCCCTTCGGTCGCCAGACCTGATCAGCAAAGTCCAGGCGCTCTACCCCAGCCTCAATGCGATGCACGCCGGTGATCTGATCGACTCACTGGGCCTGTCACAACCCGCCCTGCTGCTGGAACTGGAACGGCGCAGAGTCGAATACGCCAGCCTGGATTACGGTTTGACCCGGTGGGCAGAAACCCCGCAGCCCATTGACGACTCTGCCACCGACCCCTTGGGGCTGAACATGGGCCGGCGGCGCCACCTGGCCCAGCACATTCGTCGGGCCTGGCGCCGGGAAACCTGGCGCGGCCATATCCACGGCCAGTTCGATACCCACTGTATGATCCTGCGTCTGGATGACAACAACCTGCCCGACGCCGACTTCATCCTGGGAACACGGGGCTTTGAACACATTGAATACCTGAACATCTCGGGCAATGCTTTCCCGCCCACCGGCAACGCCTTTCTGAGTCGCTTTTCCAATCTGCGTACGCTGAATATCGATTGCCTGCTCAACGAGCTGCCCGTCGAAATCACCCAGATGCGCCAGCTGCAAATTCTGAACCTGGGTGGCAACAACATCACCTTGACCGAGGAGGCTCGCCAACGCTTGGGGCAAATGACGGCGTTGCAGGAGTTGAACCTGAACGACAACCCGTTGCGCCTGGCTCCGGACGTCAGCGCCATGGAGCGTTTACGAATCCTCAACCTGCGTAACACCCAGCTCGATCAATGGCCCGCCGGGGCTGAAAGCAGGCCTCTCCTGACCCAACTGCTGCTCCAAGAGAATCAACTGACGACGTTGCCGCCGACGCTGTTCCAATCCGATCGAAGGGTCCGCTCCAGCCGCAATATCAATTTGCATGACAACCCGCTGAATGCCGAGTCCCTGGCATTGATAGGTGAATACCGCCTGCGCACCGGGAACACCGCCGGTGGGCCACTACCCGGAATTGTCCATCAACTGCTCCCGGCAGATTGTTCCGATTGGTTGAGCGGCATACCGCAGGCTGAACACGCACAACGCCGCACCCTCTGGGACCAACTGCTGCAGATCGAAGAGCCCAGGCCCGATGACGCCTTTCGGGTGTTCCGGGATTTGACCAGCGCTTATGCCTATCGCAATACGCATTTGCGCCCAGCATTGACCAAACGTGTCTGGAAACTGATGGAGGCCATGGGCGACTCCACTGAATTGCGCAATGAAATCTTCCTCAACACCTACCTGGCAGGCACCTGCGGCGACGGTGCGCTGTTGACCTTCATTGATATGGAAATCGCGCACCGGCGTCACCAGGCCAAGGTGCAACCCGCCACTCTGCAAGCCAGCCGCGAACTGATGGAACTGAGCATCAGCGTATTCTTCCTGCGTGAACTGGACCAATTCGCCGAGGAACATATTCTGGCGCTGCGTGCCGCTGACAAAAACCCGGACGACGTTGAAATCAAGCTTTACTTGCGCATAGCGCTGGCTCAGGAGTTCAGCCTGCCGGTAGGTCGCGAGGAAATGCTGTACTCGGTCGACAGCTGGGTCAGCGCCGCAGACGTCACCCGCGCTCGCCAGCGGCTGCAAGCGCTCAAGAACACCGACGCCGCGTACGAAGCGCTGATGACCGAACCCTTCTGGATCGAGTTCATGACGCGCCACCTGCCAGAGCCATTCACGGCCATTCGGGACACCACGCGCCACAAAATCGAAAGGCTTAATCGGGAGGAATTGGACAGACGCTCGGACGCCTACCTGGACCGGCGCCAGGCAATCATCGACGATGAAAAGGAGGAGTTGGCCTCGCTGCTGCGACAACTGACGCAAGCCATACGGGCGTCAATCACCCGGCCCTGAAAGAAAACGGCCCGCCTGCTGCGGCAGGCCGTTGCAACAGGTTAAACCGAGCGCGTTGCAGTGCTATGGGTAGCCGTTGGCTGCAATTTGAACACATGGTAAAGCACAGTCAGCAATACCAGGAACGCAGGCCCCACATACAAGGCCACGCGGGTGTCCGGGAAGTACGCCATCAGGCCCACCACCAGTACCAGGAACGCCAGCGCCAGGTAGGAGCTGACCGGGTACAGCCACATGCGGTACTTGAGGCCTGCCTGCTCGGCAGGGCTCAAACCTTTGCGGAACTTGAGCTGAGCCAGCAGGATCATCAGCCAGGTCCAGATCGCGCCGAAGGTGGCGATGGAGGTCACCCAGACGAACACCTGGTCCGGTACCAGATAGTTGAGCAATACGCCGAGCAGCAAGGCAAAGATTGACAACAGCAGCGCCTTGCGCGGCACGCCATTGCTGGAGGTCTGGCCAAAGGTAGCTGGCGCCTGGCCGTTCTGCGCCAGGCTATAGAGCATGCGCCCGGTGCTGAAGATACCGCCGTTGCAGGAGGACAGCGCGGCGGTGATCACCACGAAGTTGATGATGCCGGCAGCAGTCTTGATGCCAAGGCGCTCGAAGGTCATCACGAACGGACTGCCCTGGGTGCCGATTTCATTCCACGGGTAGATCGACAGGATCACGAACAACGCGCCGACGTAGAACAACAGGATGCGCCAGAACACCGAGCCAATGGCGCTGGGGATGGTCTTCTGCGGGTTGCGCGCCTCACCGGCGGTGAGGCCGATCATCTCGACGCCCAGGTAGGCGAACATCACCATCTGCAATGACATCAGCACGCCCTGCACGCCATTGGGCATGAAGCCGCCATGGGCCCACAGGTTGGAAATGCCCAGTGCAACGCCGTCATTGCCGAAGCCGAAGGCAATGATGCCGACGCCGCCGATTACCATGGCAATGATGGTGACGATCTTGATCAGTGCAAACCAGAATTCGAACTCACCGAAAGCCTTTACCGCGATCAGGTTGATGGTGCCCATGCTGATCAGTGCCGCCAGGGCCCAGATCCAACGCGGCGTGTCGGGGAACCAGACGCCCATGTACACCGCTACGGCGGTGATTTCCGCGACGCAGGTCACCAGCCACAGGAACCAGTAGTTCCAGCCGGTGAGAAAACCCGCCAACGGCCCGAGGTAATCCTGGGCATAGCGGCTGAACGAACCGGCCACGGGGTTGTGTACCGCCATTTCACCGAGGGCGCGCATGATCACCAGAATGGCCAGGCCACCGATGATGTACGAGAGCATGATCGCCGGGCCGGCCATTTCAATCGCCTTGGCCGAACCCAGGAACAGGCCCACACCGATACAGGCGCCAAGCGCCATCAGGCGAATATGCCGTTCACCGAGTTCGCGTTTGAGCGGTCCGCCTTGAGCGGTCTCGCCAGGGGGCAGTGGTTTGCCGACAGGCATAGGGATACAACCTCATTTTGTTATTGGATTAAGCCACCGAGCCTGTGGTGCAGCAGCGTATAGGCCGATACACCGGCTTGACCGGGTCTGCCTCGTGGGCAAACCCGCCTGGCGGGCGTAGGCGGCCAGGTCAGCGGGGCGTCAGTATAAAAAGCAAGCGGTAGGATATTTCACTCTATAAACACACAAATTTGGCGATATGCCCCGTAAAAAAGTCCTTGGGCGGGGGAAGTACCAGGCCTCTAGACCGGCCTTCCCAGGGTAAAACGGCGCAGAGTATTGCATAACCTGTTACCGGTTGGGCTCGCTCATCCGCCGCAGGCGCGAGCGAGCCCACCTTGGCAGTCAGTCAACACTGAAGAACAAACGCCGCGCCAACAGCCTGGAAATGCTCGCC
Source organism: Pseudomonas sp. NFR02 (assembly GCF_900119375.1). Lineage (NCBI taxonomy): Bacteria > Pseudomonadati > Pseudomonadota > Gammaproteobacteria > Pseudomonadales > Pseudomonadaceae > Pseudomonas > Pseudomonas sp. NFR02. The sequence goes on along the minus strand of NZ_FPJJ01000002.1, from coordinate 456,059 downwards.
CGTTCGATCTCCAGGGTCTGCTGTACACGGCCGGTCTGGCCGGTGCGAATCCGCGCGAACGCCTGGGCTTCGGCCTGGGCCTGGGCCTGGCGCCCGAGGCGTTCCTGTTCAGGGCTCTTGAGGTGGGCAGCGGTGTAGTGGTCGTCCGGCCCCTGGCGGTTTTCATAGTGAAAATGTGCGTAACACAGGGGCAGCCCAGTGTCCGCGTCCAGCACGACATACACTTGGATAAAATCCCGGGCTTTGTCCTTGATGGGCACGCGCGCGTCTTGGCGAACGATGCGAACTTCATTGAGCCCGTGCAGAAAGTCCACGTCTTCGGCGCGACTCAACTTCAGCTTGCTCGCGCGCACCCGCGCCTCCACACCCGCTGCGTCCAACCGCAGCGCGGCGGCACGCAACTGGGTGGCACGCACTCTCGCCGTGTTTTGCTGGGTAGGCTTCAGCCGTGACGGGTTCAAGGTCAGCAGTTTCTTGTCGATATCCGCAGCGACCATCCGCCGGCTGTTGGCCTGAGCCGCCAGTAAGGCTTGCAGAGATGAAGGCTCGCATTTGCTGGCCAAGGCCTGCACCTTGAGGATGGCGATATCTACATCCGCCAACAAACGCTGGCCCTTGTTCAGCAGCGCGCCCAATTGTGGGTTGGCCGTGCGCCGGGGCGCAGGCTCAACCGGCTCCCATATGCCGTCTTCAGCCTCGGTGAAGGTGGCAAGCACACTGCCTTTGTCATCCACCAGCTCTGCCGTGCCCGCTGGCGTCTTGATGCGTGCCACATAAACATCCCGGTTACGGGTGCGGATGATCTTTTTGACCCGCGCCCCTGCTGCGCTGGGCGGCCTGGGTTGTCTGGGTTGTCTGCCGCCAGGCAACGGTGCCAGCAGATCAGCCAGTTGCCCATCGGCTTGCTGGTGCAGGTCGGCCAACAGCGCCTGCAGTTTTTCCAGGTTGGGCAAGTCAAAGGTGTCCGGTGCCATGGTTCGCCAGAACTGAATATGGTCGTCGGTCACCGCGTAGACATGACTGAGGCTTTTAAGCAGTTCGATACGCTCCTCAACCGTGGTGGTCAGGTTCTCCAATTCGGCCAGGGAGCGGCTGGCCCAACGGGCCCGATTGATCACCCGGTTCAAGCTGTCGAAAAACTCTACTTCCAGGGGCGGCCCTTCAATGTCGATGGTGATGCCCCACAGCGTGGTGACCTGCAACGCCTGCAAATCCAGAATGGAGGGGCGCGAAGGCAGCTGTGCGTCCAGCGCCCGGGCTTTGTCACGGCCCAGGCGCGGTACGCTGTTCAACTGCTCCATATAGGCGCTTTCCAACTTGCGATTGCTGATAGCTGCGTCCTCGGCCGCCACCTGTTCGCGCATGTTTTTTTCCAGGTTGGCATGGGCCTGACGGTTAAGGTCGGAGCCGGCTTCGTCATCGGTTTCGTCTTGCAGCAGATCCAACAAAGGTTTGATCCGCCGATTGATCTGGATCATGCGCTCACGGGTGTCAGCGTCCATCAATCGCAAGGTGAGAATCAGCGACTCGAGTATTTCACACAGATTTTCCTCGTAACGGGGACGGGGCTTGATTGCCCGCAGACGCATGAGCAGTTGCAGTTCCTTCTCGGAAAACTCGACCTTGTTGCGCAGTTCCTGCTGGTAACGCTGCTCAAGCCTGGCAAGCTGCTGGGCGTCGATTTTATCTTTGGACTCAACCACCAGCTTGCGCGCCACCTGCATGGCGGCAGCCGCTTTGGCACGCGAACGTCCAGCCTCACGGTACTGTTCTTCAAGGCGTGGCAGTGAAAGCTCCAGCGCCTGCAACTGAGCCTCCATCGCCGCATCGGCATTGCCGCCGACCAAGCGCAAGCGCCCATCGAAATCCCAATGCCCGTCCCCCAACGGCTTGAGCCACGGCCCTTTCTGGGCACCATCGGCGCTGATCACCCGCCACGCGCCCGACTCGTCCACCACCCGATAAAGATGCCCACGCACCAAGGCTCGCCATTGCGGCGGCGAATAAGCGGTGTCACGCAACAAGCCACGGCGCGGGCCGCTTGACTCGGCGTGGTCCCAGCCGCCTGAGAACGCGCCCAGGCTCAAGGTACGGGCCCGTGCATGTTGCGCGGCGGTCAGGGTATCGCGGGCGTTACTCCAACGGGTCGGCGAGCTGAACGTCGCGGGCGGTGCGCCACGTGTGGGCACCCTGGTGGTGGCAGTGGCTCGGGCCAGGGGGGCGAACACCGGATGCTCCAGCTGCAATGGCGGTAAAGGATCATGGGGCGTGGCTTGATGGGCAAGGACAACCATCAGATTGCTTAACACGTCCATGACCGCTTTGTTCCGGACCTGTTCATCCTGGCTGGCCAAGTCCTGAATGTCTTGCTGCAGGCTGTCGATCAGTTGCACCAACCACCCCCCCAGTTGCAAGGGCTCGCTGGCAAACGGCAGGACGCTGCCGAACAGCAGCCACCCCACCTCTTTGAGCCTGGCCCAGCGCTGCTCGGCATTCGATACCGATTGCCGGTCAGCCAGAGCCACCAGGGCCTGGGCAGTGCCCTCAAAGACCAGGCTGCAAGCGTCCTCGTCGTTCAATTGTTTGCTGAGCTGGACCGGGGCAGGTTTCTCGTACAGCGTAAATTCATCACCGGGTAAAAAGCGGCGGATATGCGGTTCAAGGAAGCCGCCGTTGGCATACACCGCCTGGCGTGCCGGGGCGAGCCACGTCAGCACGTCATCCTGCAGCGGGCCGTTAGCCTTGATGGCGTCAAACAAAGCCTTGATCGACTCGAACCCTTGCAACATCGGCTTGAGCAAGGGCCGGTACAGCAGATGAACGCCAGCGTTCCCGGTAGCAGGCCCAATGATGAAGTGATTAGTGACCACATCCTGCGCAGCCTCAGGCGAAGCCTTGAATGCCAGCGGCCACAACGTCATCGCCTGGCCTTGCACCTTGCGCTCGGCAAGGCTGGCTTGCAACGCGGCCTGTACGCGGTCGACACCTTCCTGAGTCAGGCCGTGCTCACCTTTGAGTTTCAGTTCCAGCGCCAGCATCGGCAGTTGCACCCGTAACTGGCGGGTGAACAACCCTGAGCGACGACTGCGCTCCAACGGGTCATCCAGCAGCTTTTTCTTCAATAGGTCCGGGTAGGTCTGGCCCACATCGGCTTTTTCCACACAACCTTGAAGCAGGCCATAGGTCAACCACTTGGGGGCTTGGGCACCCTTGAGGGTGATCTCGGTGACGGTATGCGGGAAGCCGGCCAGGTTTTCCAGGGCCAACTCGGTCAGGCTCACCGTGACCGGGTCGACTTCACCGGCGACAAAGCCCCCTGGGACTGGAATCGCCGCGGCAATCACGCGGTTGAAGGTCAACTGAACGTCGGCGGGCCGCATTGTTTTGGCGGCGGGTTCGGCTTGCAGGCAAGTGCGCAAGGCCCGGTCGGCAAACACCTGAATTGAATCAATACCGTCCAGAAAATGTTGCCCGCCACTGTGCTCACGGGCCAGCACCAGCGCCTGGACCAGACGTGCGTAGGTGATGCTGTCGTCACGGTTGGCATGGACCAGCCACAACGGCAGGGCCTCACGCAGCTTGCGCTGGCCTGCACTCAGGTGCGCAACAAACCAGCGGTGGGGGTTGGTGATGTACGCAAGCAACGCTTGGTGCTGGCCCGGCGCGAGGGGCAGGTTGCGGTCGATGCGATCGATTTCCCGCAGCTGCAGCGCCAGGTAACTGGCGGCCAACGCATCGAAGGGATCGCTTTCCACGTCCTGGGCAAACCACTGCTCAGTGTCGGCGTCTTCGGGCACACAGGCCGGTAACAGCGCCGCCACATCGTCAATGCTGCCCAATGGATGAACACCGCTGGCCGGGCTGAACAGCAACGTCTGTTGCCCGTGGCTGAGGATCAGCAACGGCAACATCAGCGGCGTCGCGCCGGCCAGGAACACCGCCTGTACACGCAACGCCTCACCGTGGGCGCTCCACTCGCGGTCGGGCCGCGTCGGGTGCAGCAGGGTCTTGGGGAACAGCCGGGCAAACCCCTCGTCATTGAAACCAGGTGGTTTGCCGGCATCGTACAGCAACGTCAGCAGATCATCCGACAGGTAGCCCCAACGCGTCATCTCCACCGGCAACGCCTCACGCCACCAGGCTTGCAAGCGCTGTGCATACGCCCCCAACAACCCCGCGCCGCAGCGATTGAGCAGCGGCTCCAGCTCGCTGAGGGTCGGGCCACCGACCACAAACACTTCCCGCACGCGCTGCACCACGACGTGATAGTCCGCCACCAACAGCAAGGGCTTGCTGCTGGCCAAGCGTTGCAGCACCCACTCGGGCAAAGACCGGTAGGCCAGCGCGTCGTCGTCATCGGTCGGGGTGGCGATGTAAATCAAGCCAACCTGCCATTTTCCCGCGCCCAAATGCTCGTCCAGATAAGCCTGGACACTGTCGTTCGCGACTGTGAGCAGGCTCGGCGGCTCGCCGAACAAGGTTTGGATTTGCTCAATGGTGGCTTGGCGCGGCGAGCCTGAAGCGGTGTCGGAAAGGGTCATGGCAGAGCTCTATGATGGTTTAAATCACGAACGCTACCCGCTGCCATCCTGGCGACGCGGTAGTTATCTACTCTCCCGTCTGACGACTCGATCTTTAGCGCCCTACAAACTTCGTAGTGCAGTCAATCAGCGTCTACGCTTCAGACAAGTCCGATCAATCTATAAGAATGGTCAATCGACTATGGGCGCACTGTGGCAAACCGATTCACACCAGGCGCAAGCTGACAGCCCGTCAGCCACGCCGCTGGCAAAAAAACTCAAACCCGCCCAGTCGTGGCGCCGGCTCTACTGGATGATTCTGTTGATGGCTCTGATCGCCCTGGGGTTTGCCGCCACCCGTGAAATGCACACGGCCCACTGGCAAGCCCGCACATTCAGCCAGTGGGCGGCCCAACTGACCTACACGGTGGCCCCCGGCGCCAGCGATGCCATGGTGTACCCCGGCGACGGTCCGTTCGATCGGCGCCTGGGCTACAGCGCCTTGGGTGAGTTCCTGCCGCGCCTGCTCAAGCGCAACTATCTGATCGAATCCCAGGCGCGCTTTTCCGACGCGCTGATGGACTACAGCCGCCATGGCCTGTTCATTCCCTATGCCGAAAAGCTGCAAGCCGGATTGACCATCACCGACTGCCGCGCCGCACCGCTTTATCAATTCAACTATCCGCCTCAGCTGTATAAGCACTTCAACGAGGTGCCAGCGCTAATGGTCCACAGCCTGCTGTTCATTGAAAACCGCCAATTGCTCGACCCTGACCCGCCCCAGGCGAACCCCGCCGTGGACTGGCCGCGCTTTGCCAAGGCTGCCTGGTCGCAAGTCGCCCGTCAGTTGCACCTGCCAGGGCAATCGGCGGGCGGCAGTACCCTGGCGACGCAACTGGAGAAGTACCGCCACTCCCCGGACGGCTTGACCCTGTCGGGCAGCGAAAAGATCCGCCAGATGCTGTCCGCCAGCGTACGCGCCTACCAGAACGGGCCCGACACCCTCACCGCACGGCAAAACGTAGTGCGCGACTACCTCAACAGCGTGCCCCTGTCGGCGGTCCCTGGGCACGGCGAAGTGCATGGCATCGCCGAGGGGTTGCGGGTGTGGTACGGCGCCGAGTTTGCCCAGGTCAACCGGGCCTTGAACGACACCGCACAAACCCCGGCCAGCCTCGCAGCGCGCGGCCTGGCGTTGCGCCAAGTGCTCTCGCTGATCATCGCCCAGCGCCGCCCCTCCTATTATTTGACCAAGGGCCGTGACGACCTGGTGCAACTGACCGACAGCCACTTGCGGTTGCTGGCGCAAAATGGTGTGGTGCCGGCCGAATGGGTGACGGCGGCGCTGGCAAGCAAGGTCAGCTACCGTGATTGGCAGCAGCAGCCGACCCTGCAAAAAGTCGAGACCAACAAAGGTATCAGCGTCGCGCGCAGCCGCCTGGCCGCCCTGCTCGACCGCCCACTGTACGACCTGGACCGCCTGGACCTGTCGGCCACCAGTACTTTGCAGGGCCAGTTGCAAGAGCAAGTCACCGCCTACCTCAAACGCCTTGCCGCCCCTGACTATGCCGCCCAGGTCGGGTTACTCGGCGAGCGCTTGCTCACCCCGGCGAGTACCCCGCAGGTACGCTACAGCTTCACCTTGTTCGAGCGCACCAACGGCGGCGCACGGGTACGGGTGCAGACCGACAACACGGACCAACCCTTCGACATCAACAACGGCAGCAAACTGGAACTGGGCTCCACCGCCAAGCTGCGGGTGCTCACCACTTACCTGCAAATCGTCGCCGAACTGCATGAGCGCTACGGCGCCGCAACACCTGCGGCACTGAAAAAAATCGAGGTTGCGGAGCAGGACCGCATCAGCCGTTGGGCCGTCGATTACCTGCTCCAAAACCCCCGCAAATCCCTGGCCGACATGCTCGACGCTGCGCTTGACCGCACCTATTCGGCAAGCCCGGGCGAGAGCTTTTTCACCGGTGGTGGCCTGCACCGCTTCCATAACTTTCGCAACGAAGACAATGGCCGCAACCCCACCCTGCGTGACGCCCTGCGTGAATCGATCAACCTGCCCTTTATCCGCCTGATGCGCGATCTGGTGCGCTACACCACCTACACCAGTGCCAACAACAGCGCGCATTTGCTCAAGGACGACAACGAGCCGCGCCGTCAGGAATACCTGGCGCAATTCGCCGACCGCGAAGGCACCACGTTCCTGCTCAAGTTCTGGAAGAAATACCAGAAGAAAGACACCCAGGCGCGCCAGGAAACCTTCCTCGACAGCCTGCATCCCACGGCGATCTGCCTGGCCGCGGTCCACCGTTATCTGCTGCCGGAGGCCAGCCGCGACAGCTTCAACAGCTTCGTGCGCGCGCGCCTGGCCGGCACCAAGGGCGAGCAGACGCTGACCGACAAGCGCCTCGATGCACTCTATGACAGCTACGGCCCCGGCGCCTACGACCTGCCCGATCAGGGCTATATTGCCAAGGTGCATCCCCTGGACCTGTGGTTGCTGGGCTACCTGATCAACCACCCGGAGGCGACGTTCAGCGAAGTCGTCAAGGCCAGCCAGTTCGAGCGCCAGGAGGTCTACAGCTGGCTGTTCAAGAGCCGCCACCAGAGCGCACGCGACAGCCGTATCCGCACCATGCTGGAGATCGAAGCGTTCCTGGAGATTCATCAACGCTGGAAGGACGTAGGCTACCCCTTCGATCATCTGGTGCCGTCCCTGGCGACCGCCATCGGCAGCTCCGGCGACCGCCCTGCCGCACTGGCCGAGTTGATGGGCATCATCCTCAACGATGGCGTGCGCATCCCGGTACTGCGCATCGACAGCCTGCACTTTGCCGCCGGTACACCGTACGACACCCGCGTGATCAACGACCCCGACCGGGCGCATCGTGTCATGCCCTCCGAAGTTGCCACGGCCTTGCGCGGCGCGTTATCCCAAGTGGTGGACGCCGGCACTGCAAAACGCGTCGCCGGCAGTTTCAAACAGGCCGACGGCACACCACTGGCCATGGGCGGCAAGACCGGCACCGGCGACAACCGCATCGAAGCGATCGGTTCGGGCGGACGCATCATCAGTTCCAAGGCGATCAACCGCACCGCCACCTTCGTGTTCTACATCGGCGAGCGGCATTTCGGCACACTCACCGCGTTCGTACCAGGCAGTTCGGCGCAGGGCTTCAAGTTCACCTCGGCGTTGCCGGTACAAGTGCTCAAAGGCATGGCACCGCTATTGATGCCTTATCTGCAAGGCGAGAGTCAGAGCGCATGCCTGCCTCGATGACAGCCGCACCAGGGTGGTAACCCGCTGTAGCTTACTCCTGGTTTATTGATCCAAAACGCCCGCTTCCAGGGCCCTGGGTTTTATTTTTCAAGCTTATTTTCAAGCATTCAGCTGAATAGACTCCAAAGCCTTTAAAGGACTATTCAGGTTAAAAGAAATGCCCATTTTGCTCCCCCCAGCCACGACGGACAGTTTTCAGGGCCGCCATATCGAACACCTGAAAAACGCCGTGCCCGACTGGCTCACAGGCGCGTCCCTGGCGCGTATCAACACGCTCAAAACCGCAAAACTGCCCTTGGCGCGGCCTTATCCGCACGCTCCCACCGAAGCTCACTCACCACTCAAACAGGCCATTGCCGAGCATTGGCGGGCCCAGAACACCCTGGACAAACGCCTGGGGGATATCAACGATCTCTACGCGTTTGCCGAGCCGTTACTCAAAGCGGCTTTGTTCACTGACTACGGCGACATTGACGTCAAGAACACCTTTTTGCGCCTGTATACCGATGCCGCCCTGGCCTGGTGGACGGTCAATGTCACACAAGGCGTACACAGCAAAACCCTGTCGTTGCTGGATGCCGCCCTGAGTAACTTTTCCGCGAAAGACCGCTTTGTCGATTTTGCCTTTCTCAGCGCGCAAGGCCCGCGTGGGCAACAAGACATCCTGCATTTTCCCCACTGCCGCACCGGCGTGCGACTTGACGCAGACACCTTCAAGAACATTTGCCGAAGCCTGGACATCGGCGCTCGTTACCAGGCCAGCCTCCGGCAACGACTGGGGTTCGATAACCCCCCCGTTGCAGTCGCCGTGCGCGATGAAGCTGTCAGCGCCCACAAGGCCGCCTTCAAGAGCGCGGCCCATCTGGCGCAACTCAAAGGCGATCTGCGCGCCGATGCACTGGAGACCGTGCGGGGCTTGATCGAAGAACGCGCCGACGTGCGGCTCGATGGCCTGCCCATCAACAGTTACAACCTGAGCCTGCTGGATTGCCCACTCACGGGCATCCTGCTGTTCATGGCACAACCCGCCAGTGGCCGGCTCATTGCGTATGTACCGGGAGACCCTGAACACCCCGTCAAGGAATACCCCGACCCCATCGCTTTTGTACGAGAACTGACCCGCCAGTTGAAGGGCAGCTCCATGCAAACCACTGGCCCCTACCCGCAGTTTTTCAGCCAGTTTGTCCCTCACCAATTGCGCGGCCGGTTTTTCGCACAGCTCAATGCGCGACTCAGCCAGAAGACCGAACGGCCCACCCTGCAATTTCGCCTGCAGGACATCACCGAGGATTATCAGAACCGCTCGGACGACCCGGCCGCCGACAACCTGTGGCGTTACCTGTACCGTGTCCAACTGAACAAGATCGTCAATGACGCCAGGGACATGGCGGTGTCCACCGCCTACGTCGACCACCTGGCCCGTTGGGCCTGGTGGGATAACTTGCAGCAGGTGCTGTCGGACTTGCTCAATGCCAGCCTACTGCTGATCACCCCCTTTGTGCCCCTGGTGGGAGAACTGATGTTGGCCTACACCGCCTATCAAGTGCTCGATGAGGTGTTTGAAGGCATTGTCGACTGGTCTCAAGGCCAGCGCACGGAAGCTGCACAACACCTGCTCGACGTGGCGCAGAACCTGATCCAGGCAGCGCTCTTTGCCGGCACGGGAAAACTCGGTGAGGTCATCCAGCTCAAGCCTTCGTCGTTTGTCGACGGCCTGCACCCGGTGCGCGTGCCCGACGGCCAACTCAAATTATGGAACCCTGACCTGCGCCCCTACGCGCAACAGGCGCATGGCCTGCCTGCCGACTCGCTGCCGTCGCCATCGGGCCTGCATGAGCATCAAGGCAAGCATCTGCTGGCACTGAACGGCGAGCACTATGAGGTGTTGCCCGACGCCGATACAGAAGAGCATCGGATCAACCACCCAACACGCACGGATGCTTATCGCCCGCAGGTATTTCTCAACGGTGACGGCGCGGTATTGCATGAAGGAGAGCAGCCGCAAACCTGGGACAGCGCCACCCTGATGCGTCGCCTGGGACATCGGGTCGAAGGTTTCACCGATCAGCAGCTGGAACAAATGCGCCGGGCCAGCGGCACCGACGAGGCCGTGTTGCGCGCCATGCATCTGTACCACGAGCCCATGCCGCCGCTGTTGGCGGGCACGCTCAGGCGCTTCGAGGCTCAGGCTTATCCGGCCATTGCCAGCGAAAGAATCCGCACCGGCCAAGCGCTGGCGTCGGACCCTTCGTCAGACTGGTTCATACAAACGGTCACCGAGCTGGACGGCTGGCCCTCTGACAAAGCCATCGAAGTGTTCCTCAACCCCGACTTGTCGGGACGCAGCATCAAGGTCGGCAACCCCGACGCAGCACCGACAGACACCTTGCCCCTCAGTTTTGCTCAAGTGATGTCGGGACAGTTGCCCGAACATGTCCTGGGCTTTCTCGATGAAGAAGCGAGCCGCCGACTGCTGGGTGGCGACATTGCTCAATCGCAACGGGTGCAACACCTGCGAGAGCTACTGGCAGATCACGTGTTGCACTGGCGCCGGGATTTCACCGACAACGTGTACCGGCAGGTATGGGAAATGACGGACGACCCGGAGCACTTGCTGTTGCGCCAATCCTTCCCACATCTGGATACGGCCATGCAGACACGCCTGCTCAGTACTGCCAGCAGCGAAGAGCATACAAGCATGGCAGAGCAACGCTTGCCCTTGCGCCTGCATAACCAGGCCCGTGAACTGGACGTGGCCGCGCAGTCGGTGCAGGCCTTCGAAGGGTTTTATGCGGCACCGCCCTTGCCGGTCACCACCGAGCGGATGGCCCTGAACACCCTCAAGGTTCACAGCGACAGCTTTGCCGACCTGCACCTTCAAATCCGCGAGCAGACGCCCACCGGCACCTTGCGTTGTGAGGCCGGCCCTGTCGAAGCGACGATTCGACGAGTCCTGGTGCCGACCGTACGTGGCTATGACCTGTTCGATGAAGCGGGCACGCGGCTGTCCTCCCACACAGACCTGTATGAGGCGGTGCTCGGTACATTACCCGCCGATAAAGCCCAGGCGCTGGGTTACCACCCAGGCCAAGGCGCGCAACTCAAACAGTGGCTGATGGACCAGGTCGCATCACTGGCCGAACGGCGTGTGGTGCTGGCCGAGCCTCCGACCTACCGTCGGGCCGACCGAGAAACCGTGCAACTGCTGGGCGGCGGCGGTGTGAGCCGCTGCGCCGAGCCCCCTGTCGAAACCTACGCTCAACATGCCCGGCAAACGTTGCAGCTGCTGTTTCCCACACTCGACGAACAGCGCCTTGAGCTGTTTATCGACAGCGTCCCTCCTCGACACCTGCGCAATCTGCTCAACGAGCTGACCGAAGAAAAACAACGCCTGCATGTCGAGCTGCAAACCTGGAAAGACAGCCCGACACAACACGCCAGAGGCAGTCGAGATGACCGTGTGCAACGAGCCAGGAGAAGACATTTAGCCGTGGCCATCGAGCGATGCTGGGGCGATCGATTTGCACAACACACCGATGCTTACGGCCACCCTCAAAGCGGTGCCCGCCTGGATCTGCACCATTGGCCCTTGCCATCGACACTGCCTCGACTGACCGCCAATTTCGAACATGTGACCGCCCTGAACCTGAGCAATACCGAATTTGGCCCAGCACACAGCGACTTTCTCAAACACTTCCCCACCCTGCGCAGCCTGGACTTGCACGACAACAAGCTCATGGATCTTCCGCCGGCGCTGGTGCACATGCGTTTGCTCAAAGACCTCGACTTGAGCGGCAATGACCTGACGTTCAGCCCCGACGATATTCGCAGCCTGAGGAAAGCCCGTCGCCTGGAACGTCTTGAACTGAGCAACAACCCGCTGGTACTCGCACCCGACATCAGCCTGATGCCTGCGCTGCGCCACCTGGGCTTGAGCCGCACGGCGATCACCCAATGGCCACGCGGCCTGTTTGCACAACCTCGTGTTGACGAATTTTTGCTCGATCTGCGCGCCAATCCCATCGACGCGCTACCGGACGCCACCGCAGGCACGCCCGAGGCTCGTGTGATTGCCCGCGCACGCCTGGATCGAAACGCCCTGACGGTCGAGGCGCTTACCCGTTACGAACACTACCGGACCGCTGCCGGCCTGGACCCCAACCGCACCTACGAACCCATGGGCAACAGCGGCCCATGGATGCTGGAGGCTGACGCGCAAACCCGCCCCATCGCCGAGCAGGTATGGAATGCGGTTGAACACGAGCATGGATCCCAGGGTTTCTTCGAAGTCATCCGCTACCTTGAACTTCCCGAGTTCTTTGAACAGGCCGAGGACCGCCTGCGCTACGACAACAACCGCAGGGCCATGACGCAAAGGGTCTGGCGACTGATACGCGCCGCCCATGAAGACACCCCGTTGCGCGAACGACTGTTCAAGATGTCCAGTTTCCCAGGCCTGTGCGCCGACGCCGGTGCGCAGATCTTCAATGAGATGGGGATCGAGGTCATGGCCAGTGAAGCCTTGCGTTACTCACAAGACGCCGCCGAGTGTGAAGAAAAACTCGTGACCCTGGCCAAAGGCAGTGCGCGCCTCAAGCTGTTGGGCAAGGTGGCTGGTGAAGACATCGCCCAACGCGTGCGACCGGTGAGCGAAGGCGGGCAGGGACAACGGTTCAGGTCGGATGTACGCGACGGCGTGCCAGGAGAGGTCGACGAAGTCGATGTGCATCTGGCCTACCAGACCGACCTGGCGGCCAGGCTGGATTTGCCCTGGATCTCCAACCACATGCTGTATCGCGCAACGGCCAACGTCAGCGAGGAGCAAATCAACCACGCCTACACCCAGGTGCTGGCGCTGAGTGAAGGCGACGGATTGGTCAATCAAATGTTGCTGGAACCTTATTGGGAACAGTATCTGCGCAACAGCCACGACCAGGCATTGCGCGACAATGACCAGCTGTATTCCACACGTTTTCTGCAACTCGATGACCTGCAAACCGCGCAGGCCCAATGGGCGCGAGCAGACGAGCTGACAGCGGAAAAAAAAGCCCTGCTGCGCGACACATTGCGCACGCTGGGCGAAGCGCTCCAGGCCCCGGACAGTGTGGTATTTGCCGACGAGCCCATGTCCGATGAGGTGTATAACGGGCTGCTCAACGACCTGGGGTACAAGGAAAAGGATTGGCTGCGCCAACTGACCCGCCAGGCCCTCGCCCGTGACACGGGGCGTAGCAACCGCGCTTCGTAAGCAGGCACACGATGCGCGGCCCTGCCTAACGTTGTGTGCGCCGCCGAACCTGTGGCGAGGGCGCTTGCTCCCGTGACGGCCTGACAACTGATAAGTATCCAACTGATGGTCGCGGTGTGAATATGGGAGGGGCCAAGTAGTGGTTATGTATGCCTGGACTTTTCATGAGGGTGATTAGTGTAGATCGGGTTGACCACCCCACTACTCATCTCAAGGCAACACAACCATGTTCTTCGAACGCCCCTACCCACAGGCTGCGAGCCATGCCCACAAGGGCATGCACTTTGATGTCATCCAGCGCTCCATTCCACATTGGCTCAGCGCGACCACGCTGACACGCGCTCGCGCACTGAAAGCCGCAAGCCCTTTTGTCTACACCCGACTCAAGTCGCTCGACACGCGCGCAGATACGGTTTCCACAGAGACCATGGCCGAGCAGTGGACCGCCAGGAATGCCTTGGATGAACACTTCAAATACATCAAGGACGTGTACTCATTCGCAGAGCCTCTGCTCAAAAAGGCCTTGCGTGAATACGGCGACATTGATGTAAAAAACACGTTCATTCGCCTGTATGCCCCCGCCGAAAAAAGCTGGTGGGTCATTGGCGTTCGCAAAGGCGTAACCAGCCGGACCGTGACACTACTGGATGCCGCTCTGCATAACTTTTCCGCCAGCGAGCAGTTTGCCGACTATGGGTTCTTGTCCAAGCCCGACGCCCGCGGCCAGCAGGCCATCCTGACGTTCACCTCCAATACCAGCGGCCAGCCCCTGACCGCGCAAGTATTCAAAAACCTGTGCCGCACCCTCGATATGGGCCGGCAGTACCAGACGCGATTGTTGCGCACCCTTGGCTTCGGCAATCAAGTCCAGGCCGATACGCTACGGCGCAAAGTGATTGCCTGCGACAAGGCCACGCTGAAAAACGCCACCTGCATCGCCTGGTCGCAGCAGCACATTCAGGAGGACGCCCGACGTCTGCTGTTCGATATTGTCGAGGGCAAGCCCGACCCAGCGTTGGACGGCATACCGGTGGAGTACTACAACCTCAGCCTGCTGAATGCCCGGCTCAGCGGTATCGTGCTGATTGCCGCGCCACAGGGCAGCGACAAACACATCGAACGCCTGATTGCCTATGTTCCTGAAGACCCGGAGCATCCGTTGAAGGAGTACCCCTCGCCGATTGAGTTCATGAATGAGTTGACGCGCCAATTGCGCGACAGCACCGCCACCCTGGATGCCCACGGCCAAGCGCCTGCAAAGACCACCTACCGGCAGTTTTTCAGTCGATTTGTCGACCATAAACAACGCGGGCTTTTTTTTGCCGAGCTGCAAAGCCGCCTGTTCAAGGTGCAGTGGCACGAAAAGAAGCGCACCGATAGTGGCCCCAGTTGGCAAACCATCGCGGTGGACACGCCGCGGTTGCACTTCAGCGTGCAAAACATTTTTGACGACCACGAGAACCGAGCGCCTTCCGGGCATTCGGAGCCTGACACGCTGTGGCACTACCTGTACCGGGTCAACGTCAATAAAATTGTCAACGATACCCGGGACGTGGCGATCAGCACCGCTTACGCCGACTTGATGGCGCGCTGGGCCTGGTGGAATAACCTGGGCAAGATCCTCTCGGATATTTTCAATGCGGCGCTCCTGGTGGTCACCCCCTTCGTGCCGTTCCTGGGGGAGTTGATGCTCGCCTACACCGCCTACCAGGTGGCCAGCGATGTGTTCGAAGGTATTGTTGACTGGGCGCAAGGCAACGGACTGGAAGCCATCGGGCATGTCATGGACGTGGTGGAAACGGTGGTGCAACTAGGCATTTTGGCGGGGGCCGGTACTGTCGGCCAGGCTGTCACCCTTAAGCTGTCGCCCTTCGTCGAGGGCCTGCACCCGGTGACGCTGGATGGCGGTGACAAGCGCTTGTGGAACCCCGATCTTTCGCCTTACCAGCAGACCATCAGCCTGCCCCAAGGCATCGCCTCTGATACACAGGGTTTGTATCAGCATGCCCAGAAACACTGGCTGGCCCATGCCGACCATCACTACCAGGTAGAACCGGACCCGCAATTGCCGCATCACCGAATCGTGCACCCCAGCCGGCCACACGCCTATCAACCGAAAGTGCGCTTCAATGGTCACGGCGCCTGGGTACATGAAGGCGAACAACCGCGCAGCTGGGACGATCACACGCTGATGCGCCGCATCAGCCCCGCTACCCAGGCGCTCACCAACGAGCAGCTTGAACAGATCCGTATCATCAGCGGCAGCGAGCCAGACCATTTGCGCCACATGTATGCGCGCAACCAGCCGTCCCCGCCGCTGCTGGCCGACAGCATCGAACGCTTTAGCGCAGACCGTTTCGCCCAGGCGTCTGTCCAGAAAATACGTACGGGCCAGACACTCGCCCCCTATTCCTACTGGTTCGAACAAGCCGTTACCGACCTCCCCGGCTGGCCGCCGAGCAAAGCCCTGGAGGTGTTTCACAACAGCGATCTGAGCGGCGAGTCGCGCAAATACGGCGATACCCACGCCGCGCCCGCCGATACTCTGCGCATCAGCCTGGCTGACGTGATGGCTGCCAGGCTGCCCGAGCGCGTGCTGGGTTTTCTGGACGAACATCAGGTCAATACGTTGTTGGGTGAAACCTTGCCCCAGGCTCAACAGGCCCAGGCACTGCGCAATAAACTGGCGAACTACGTAGAGGGTTATGGCGGGCATGTCGCCAAAAGTCATTACCAGTTGGGCCAAGCCAGCAGCGACCCACACGTGGCCCTGTTGCGCCAGGACTTTCCCGAGCTGGCGCTGAGCAGTGCGAACGCGTTGCTCAAGCAGGCCTGGCCTGAAGAAACAACGGTGATGAACGACACACAGCGCCTGCCCCTGCGCCTCAAAAGCCTGGCACGGGAGTTGGACTTCGACCATCAGGCCAGCCGCGCTGTCGAAGGGCTTTACCCTCCCCGGCAACCCTCGGCGCACAGCGAACGGTTGGTGCTCAATACCCTGCGCCTGCACAGCGACGTGTTCAGCCATCTGAACATCGACATCCGGGACAACAGCCCCACCGGCCCGTTGCGCTGCAGCGTCGGTGAAACCGACGCGCCGCAGGCCCGCACACTGGTACGCAGCGCAGACGGGACCTACACCGTGTTCGACGCCGATGCCAACCCACTCAACCCAGCCACCACGCTGTACGAGTCCCTGCTGTGGACCCTGGCGCAGGATCCGCAGCGCGCCCCGCCCTACACCGTCGGCGAAGGTGAACAGCTCAGGCAGTGGGTGATCGAACATAACCAGGCACCGGCCGAGCGACGCCTGGCATTGGCTGAGCCGCCCTTACGCATGCGGCCCGCTCCCGAGACCGAGGTGCTGCTGGGCGGAGGCGCATCCTGCAAAATGTCCCGGGTCGACAGCTATGACATGCAACCCAAAACCATTGAAGAACGCATCAAACAGTTACTGCCCGCGATGAGCAACGACAGCGTTCGACGCTTATCAATCACGATGAGCACAGCCGAAGGCGAGCAAACGCTGATGCAGATGGAGTCGCAAAAACAGCAGTTGTTCAATCAGCTCGACGCCTACATAAAGGGTCCGACGCCCAGGGCGGGCACGCTGTTGGAGCCCGAAGTCCGCAAACGCCGGGCGCAAGTCGCGACCCGCCTCTATGATGGCTGGAGCAATGGCCTGACGGTGCATCTGGACGAAAGCTTCGAACACCGCGGCGGTATCGCTCTGGACTTGTTCAATACGCCCATGCCCGACGAACTGCCCACCCTTAACGTGCCACTGAACCACATCAGCGACCTGGACCTGCGCGGTTGTGATTTTTCCGATCGCCACGCCGCCTTTCTAGACAATTTTCCGCATCTGCGCGACCTCGATCTGAGTCACAACCAGCTCACCCAGTTACCTGCGACCCTGGGCAAGCTCAAACGTCTTCGACGCTTGCATCTGGAAGCAAATGCCCTGGTTCTGGACGATGCCGCCATTGCAACACTTGGACGGCTCAAGCGTCTCAAACAGCTTGAGATGGCCGGCAACCCACTGGGGCAAACACCGAATATCAGCCAAATGCCGGCCTTGACCTTGCTGAACCTGCGCAATACGCAAATAAAGGACTGGCCCGTCGGGCTCGTCGGTCGCTCACGCGCGCGCGGGTTCCAACTGGACCTGAGCGAGAACCCGATCACCCAGTTACCCCATGTCGCCCCAGGTTCGGATGATGCCGACATCATTGCCCGTACCCGCCTGGACCAGAGCAGGCTCACCTCGGACTTTCAGGACTTGCTCGCTGAATACCGCGAGTCTGTGGGGCTGGACCCGCTGCGCTTCTACGCGCCTAGAGGTGAAAGCGCACCCTGGCTGAGTGACATCAAGCCTGAGGAGCATGAGCAGCACCGGCAGCTGTGGGACGCGATTGAAAAGGAACCCGGCTCTCAGGGTCTGTTTGAGGTGATCAAATCGCTCGAAGAGCCGGACGAGTTCCAGGCCGAGGAAGACCGCCTGGCCTATCAGAACAACCGGCCTGAGCTGAGCCAGAGGGTATGGCGCCTGCTGAGGGCGGTCGAAGCCGACAGCAACCTGCGCGAGCGCGTGTTCAAGGATACTCGCTACCCCGGCTTGTGCCCCGACGCCGGCGCGCTGATATTCCAGAAACTGGGCGTCGAAGTACTCGCCAGCGAAGCCTATCGAACCAGCACCACACCGGCAGAACTCGAGGCCAGGCTGGTGGTGCTGGCCCGCGGAGCCGCGCGCGATGCCTATATGGGCAAAGCCATTGGTGAAGACATCGCCCACCGCCTCAAACCCAAAGATCAGGGCGGGCTGGGGCAACGGCTATGGTCGCAGGTCATCGACGGCGAGCATGGCGAGGTCGACGAGGCCGGCATTCACTTAGCCTATCGCAGCACCCTGGCAGACCGGCTGGACCTGCCGTGGCTATCGACCCATATGACTTACCGCACACTTGCCGATGTAACCCCCGCGCAGATCGAAAAGGTGGCCGCCGCAGTAGCCAGGTTGGAAGAGGGTGACGGGCTGGTGAACCAGATGCTGTTGGACAAAGGTTGGGAGCGTTACCTTGAGCAGCACAACCCCACCGCCAAATGGAACAATGACACAGCCTTCGACTTGAAGTACCTCCAACTCGATGAATTACAGGCACTGCAAGCGCAATACGCGCAGTCACAGGAGCTGCCGGAGATTGATCGGCAAGCCCAGCGGGTAAAACTGCGCGGCCTGGCGCAAGCCCTGGGATTGGACGAAGACAGCGTGTTATCCGGCAACCCTATGAGTTCAACACAGTACGACACAGCACTCAATGAGCTGGGGTACCGGCACAATCAGTGGCTGCGAGATCTGACGCGTGTTGCGCTGAACCGGGCCGGAGCACGTAAAAACCGAGCTTGATGCGGCCCTGGCGTTCAAGGCGCAAGAAAATCAAACATCAGATGCACCGTGCCGTAGTAGGCCCCGCCCTGGTACCCCCCCTGCGGCTCGATCGCCGAAATATCCAGCTCGACGCGCCGGCCCATGCCCGCTTCGTCAGCGCTGAGTACCTGGGTCGAGTCCAGGGTCAGGGGCACCCGGTTGAACAGCACGCGCAAATCGATACGGTCATTGCCGCTCAACAGATAGGGCACGTCTCCCAGGCGTGCCGCAACGCCGCCATTGAGATTCTTGACGTCGAAGTTCTTGCGCAGGCGGCCGAGCCGGGAGGTCGCCAAGTCCCAGGCCAGCAGCTGATCCTGCCCCATCCAGTCGGGTTCGGAAGGCAACACATAGGCTTCGTGGACCGGGATGGTCACCGACACATCAAAGCTCTGGCGTTCCTGAAACGCCATCGCTTGCCCGCCCAGGGTCAACGGCACCATCAGCGCCGCCAGTCGCGTCAATTGTCTAAATATCATCGGGTGACCTTCATCGGTTTTTTGTCCCGGCCTTCAACCAACTGGAAGCTAAATTGACGTTCGACTTTCTTCTCGAATACCAGCTGGCGGCCAGGCAGGATGTGGTGCTTGGTGGTGGGTTCACAGTCGGTTTTCTTTGCCACTGAACAGTCCCGGAACTCATCGAGCACGACCGTACTGTTGCCGGCATTGCGCAGGGTGTACTGGCTGGCGGTCTCGCTGATCTGCGTATCGAAGCGGGTATCCTTGGGGCGCACGAAGAACACCGTGCCATAGCCCGCCATGACGTTGACCCCGGCTGCCAGGTCTTTTTTGTATTCGCTGCGCTCTGCGTCGGTGACCGCAAAGTCATCTTCCTTTTCCGGCACGACGGGGATAAAGCGCACACGAAAGTAACGCTCCTTGTCACGCTGGCCCATGTACAACAGACGAGTGCCCTGGCGTCCGCCGGCCGGCACGATCAGGCGCGCCGGGCTGGCCATCAGGCCGTCGCGATTGGTGGTGCTGCCCTTGGCGTCGGTCATCGAGGCGACCGGCACTTCCCGGGAGGTACCGTCGGCGTTATAGATAATCTCCAGCACATTGACCTTGATGAACGCGGTACTGGTGCCGCCGTTGAATACCCGCTTGAGGTAGGAGCTGCGGTCGCCTTCCAGGTAGTCGTACACGACGCCGACGTTGATTGCCGGCCCCGCCTGCGCTGTCAACGACATCAGGAAAAGCCCGGCCCATAGCACTGCATGTTTCATAGTTGATTACGCCTTGTTGATTGAACGCGGCCCGCCACGACAGCGGGCCGATGTGCGGGCAAACCCGCCTAGACTTCCGAATCCCAGATCACGGTGACTACGCCTGAATAGGTACTCCCGGGATGCTTGAGCATGTCGCCCACGTCTTCTTTGTCGACTTGAAAGTGCAGCGTGCCGGGGCGGTTGTTGACGTAGTGCACGGACTGGATCAACTCGGTGCCTACCCCATCCCGGCGTAACGGCTGCCGGTTTACGGGCTCGTCGCGCTGGTTGTGCAGGCCAAACGGCAAACTGACCGCGACCTGCAACGGCACCTCATCCCCCGCGCCGTTGCGCAGGCCGCAGGTGTTGCCGATCGCCAGGCCGCATTCAAGAGTCATCTTGAAACGCCCACTGGAGAAAATGCTGAAGGTCTGATCACGGGACAATCGCGAGGGTTGCCGCCCGCGGTTGAGCCAGGCTTGCCAGCCGCCTTCGGGGAGCAGTTCGACACGGTTGCCGCCCGGAGGCAGGGTGACTTTGAGGATGTGCTCGACTTGCAGGGTGAAATTGAAGGTGGCGATGTTGTCGCTGGGAATCATCACGTCACCGAAGTCAAAGTCACCGCCAGGCCCCATGCTGTAAGTCAACGACCCGCGATACTCGCCGGCGGCCATCGTCAACGGGTTCGGCGTCCTGAGTTCGTAGCCATACTCCAGATAGTTGTAAGTCAACCACGGAATATCGTATCCCGGCGTGATGCTGCAGGCCCCTGCGTTTTCGGGAACACTCCAGAAAAACAAGCCAAAATTAACCCCAGCCGCTTGATAGCCCAGCCCTACACAAGGCGGCGGGCCACTTACCCAATAGTAATCCCAGTTAACACCCCCATAGGTCCAGGCGCTGACGCCGGGGGGATAGGCAATATTCCAGCGGGTCCCAATACCGGCGATGCGCATTTGTACCGTTGCCATTTCGCCGGTTGCGGTATGGGTGACTTGAACATCGCGCCAGGCGGATGGCAGTTTGAAGTAGGCGCCTTGTCGTGGGTCGGTATGCCCGGCGGAAATCGGCGCATTCGATTGAGCCCGAAATTCCATGTTGCGGATGCTGAAAATATTCAATGCCTCGCATCGCGCCGGTATATGCCAAGCACATACGCCACTGTGCACCGTCGTATTCTTGAACTTGTTACTCATCGGGTTCGTCGGATCAGGGCGAAACACGGCGGTGATGTCCTCAACGAACGCCTGCGCCGTCAAGCTCGTACAGCCGAGGGCGAGTGCCAGGGGCAACGGCCTCAACAGTGTTTTTATTGCAGTGATAAAAGTCATCGAATCCCATCCAAGCCGCCGTCAACCGGCGGTGTCGGCCTTGTGGTTAGCTTCAGCCAGCGTGTCCGGCGTGCAGCGCAGATCACCGATCATCAACACATCGTTTTCATTAGTCGTATGCCTCGGGTCGAGGCGGAACTGGCAGAGCAACTGGTTCTGGTAGCGCACTTGCAGGGTCGGTGAACTGGAACTCATCTCCATGGAGAAAAACCCGTCCACTTCGCTGACGCCACGGCTGGCGTGGTTGATCACGTGATGCCCCTTGAGGGGGGTGCCTCGCCCATCCAGCAGGCGACCCAGTACGGTGACGGTTTTCATCACGGTGACCTTGCGGTAGTCCACACCGCCCTTGTTCAAGTGGTAACTGGAACGGGTGGGCTGGATATTGGCTGCCGGCGGGTGATTGCCTTCGAAGTCGAAGCTCACGCTGCTGCTCTTGTAGGCCGAGACCGGCACATAGTTGCGTCCTGGCCGCAACACGGCGCTGCCGCCGCCCAGGTCGTCGGCGCGCAGGGCAATTTCATCGAGGTCGGTTTCCACATCGATGATCATGCCTGCCCCATTGCCCTGGTACTGGCTGCTCAGCAACATCTTGCCGGCGCCCGCGACGAACGTGCTGTTGAGGTTCAAGCCACCGCTGAAATCACCGTTGAAGGAGCTGCGCTGCACAAAGCCGTCACCACTGAGCGCATCGGTACTGAAGCTGGCCATACTCGACAAGCCGACGCCGTAGGTGTCGGTTATGGCGGTGGCCGAAACGCTTTGCAGCACGTGGTCGGTGAGGTCCTGGCGAATCGTCAGCGAGGCGTTGTTGTCACGCCCACCATCGCGGGCGGTGCGGGTGCCGACGCTGCCGGAAATCTGCCGGCCGTTTGTGCCCAGGTTCATGCTCAGGGTCACGTCGACGCCACGGTTGCGTTGGTCGTTGGTGCCGCTGCTGCCGGGTCGGTCGAATACCGAGAAACGCCAGTTGGCATCACTGCCGAACAGTTTGTCGTGGCGGCTCCAGCCCAAGTCCACGCCTGCCCCTTCCACATTGCCCTGGCTGTGGGAAACCCGCAGGTTCAAGGTGTTCTGTGCGTCGAGGCGGTGGTTGACCGACAGGGCAGAATTGCTCGCCTGGCCGACGAAGGTGTTGCGCCGCAGGCGTGTACCGTCGGGCAGGGTTTCGTAAGTGTCGCGAGTGTCGAGCCAACTGCGGTTATGGCTGAACACCAGGTTGGTCGCACCGAAACTGTAAAGCCCTTGCAGGTCCATGCCAGTGCCATGTTCCTGGGTTTGATACAGGTTGGCGTAGAGGCTGGTATTGCCGGCCACGGTCCAATCCACCGAGCCGCCGTACTGCAGTTGCTCGCGCACCTGGCGAGCAGACAGGCCGAGGATCACGCGCGGATGCACCAGGTAGTTGAGTGACGCACCGGCGGTGATCGCGCCGGAGGCCTGCTCATCCCAGTTGCTGAACAGCTTGGTCTCGCGCCCGGCAAACAGGTTGTAGCGCCACGGGTCGTCGGCGTTGCGCCAGTTGCTGGGCTTGTACACCAGTTCCTGGCTGGTGCTGGTGGTGAGACCATCTTCCACCAGGCGCACTTCGACCTCATAGATGCCGCCCGGCAGTGGCCGGGTGTCCAGGGTTTGCAGGCCGGCCGTCACCGACTGGGTGTTGATCAACAAGCCATTGCGATAAATCTCTACCGCCGCCTGCCGACTGGCGGTGACGTAGATCGGATACACGCTGGGCTTGGCGTCATTGATCGCCAACGTGTCGGAACTGCCATACATCACACCCAGCGCCGTATCGGGGCTGGCGCCGAAGCTGCGCAGTTGACGGGTGAGGCCATCGGAATTCGGCGTGAAGTGGCCCAGGCGGAAAAACTGCCCTTGCAGTTCGCGCTGGGTGTACAGCTCGTGGATCGCATGACGCATTTGCGCCTCATCGCCACTCTGGCGGGCCAACTGCAGGTTGAACACCTGGCTCCAGTTACCCACGCTGGAGCTGGCTTGCAGGCCATAGCGGCCACCCAGGCTGTCTTGCTGGCTGCCATTGAGATTGAGCTGGTTATTGATGATCAACCCCAGGCTGCCGCCTTCCGGTTGGTCATAGAAACGCGGGGTGTCGTCTGCCAATTCAACGTTTTGCGTCAGGATCGACAACTGCGAGCTTTCAAGGTTGTAGTACGCCGAGATCATTTTTTGCGGGCAGGACTGGGTGCAGGCGCCCAGCGCCACGCCTTGTTCCAGCACGGCCTGCCAGGTGTCGCGGGTGGCCGCCGGGACTTTACTGTCACCGGTATCGGTAAATTCCAGAAGGGTCACGCGGTCGTCTTGAGACAACACGATCAAGGCTTCGCCGAGCAGTTGTTGGTCCAGGTCCACACGCACCGCCAGCGGCACATCAAAAAAATGGTCGGCAAACCCTGCGGGCAAGCCTTGGGCCTGAGAAATCAGGCTGCCGGGGGTGGCAGCGCCAGAAGTGGCGGGCGCTGCCAGGGCACTCGTACACACCAACAGCGCAAGCGCTGCCGCGATAGGCGTCATCGGAAACATGAACGGAATACTCGGAATGCCAGGGCCAAAAATGAAAATCAGGTCGGCAGACCGAGGAGGAAAAATCAGCCGACCTGCAAGTCATACAAGGGGTGCCCGTACGTCGCGGGCACTTATGGGTTTCAAGGCGTTGGCAATACCGCGTCGAACACCACCGGCATCACCGCGGTGTAGGAACCACGCTGGGTGGCCGACGGTTTGGCCGCGACGATGCGCATTTCAGCACCCACGCCAGGGGTGGAGTCGGCTTCATTGACTACTTCCTGGGGGGTGCCGGTCAGCGTGACGCCATTGAGGCTGGTGGTGAGCGGGATGTTCTGCGACACGTCACCATTGAACAACACAGCCGGGCCACCTTCGATGTAAGCGTGTACCGAACCGTTGGTGTTCTTGAGATCGTAGATGGCGCTCAACGGAGCCAACTCGCCGCTGACCAGGTTGTAGCTCATGGTTTCGTCACGGCCCCAGTTCGGGTCACGCGGTTGTGCGTGGAACACGGTGGTCGGGATGTTTGCCTTGAGGTTGACGGTGTGACTGGCTTCACCTGCAGCGATAGCTGTTACCGAGGAAGACAAAGCCAAAACAGCCAGGGGAACAGCAACAGCAAACTTCTTGAACATGATCAGTACCTGCATTTATTAACATTGATTGGTTCGTTGCCAAGTACCACCTCAACAACGAATTACGCCGCTGGTTAGTTGAACCACACAACGCCAAACAATCATTCAATAAAATTAAAAGCAGGTATGCAGTCTTCTTCTCACACGCTCGTAGCCCTTGTAATCAGGGCGTGCGGGAAAAAAATGGCACTTTGACCAAACTTTAAAATCCGCTGTAAGAAACAGGCTACACGGCAGTAAAAGCATAACCTGAAAACTACTGTAAGAACTGGACTACACCATACATACACTCGATTAAAAACTCACGACACTTAGCTCGAATTGGAGCGCCAACTCTAATTAAAGTTATAACTCTAAAGACGCTATTCGTCTATTCACATATTCCGATTTCCGGCTGCGTCTCACGCTGCCACGACCGTTGGTCGCCATAGTCTACCAACGACATAAGATATATCTTACGTAATATCTAAACCTGAGCAGAGAAGCCCTACATGAAGCATGATCATCGCGGCGAATTTGAAAAACGGGGTGGCCGTGGCCCCCGGGTGTTCGCCCCAGGCGACCTCAAGCTGCTGCTATCAGCCCTCATCGCTGAACAGCCCTGCCACGGCTACGACCTGATCCGCCGCATCGAAGGCTTGTTCGACGGCGCCTACAGCCCCAGCCCCGGCGTGATCTACCCCACCCTGACCTTTCTTGAAGAGAGCGAGTTGATCAGCGGCGACGCCGATGGCGGAAAAAAGCGCTACACAATCACCGACGCCGGTCGTCTCTTCTTAAGCGAGCAAGCCGTTGCCCTGGACGGCGTGCGCATGCGTATCGATGTCAGCAAGCGCTCGCTGCGCGGGCACGACCGCCCACCCGAGATCCACGAGGCGGTGCACAACCTGCGCCATGCCTTGCACTCACACCACGGGCACTGGAGCCCGGAAGAAATCGTTCGTGTCGCGGCGCTGCTCAACGGCACCGCCCAAGCTATTGCCGACGGGAGAGATCAATGACCACACAAGCCATCCATCGCGTGACCCACGACATCAAACGCCGCCGCCTGCAAGTACTGCGGGTGGTGGATATCACCCCGCGTATGCGCCGTATCACCTTGGGTGGGCCGGAACTGGAAGGTTTCATCAGCCTGGGCAGCGACGATCACATCAAACTGCTGTTCCCGCAGAACGCCGCCGAACAAGCGGCGCTGGAAAGCCCGACGTTCGCCATCAAGGGCGACGGCCCGCAACCCGCCATGCGCGACTACACGCCACGGCGTTACGACCTGGACATCGGCGAGCTGGACATCGACTTCGTGCTGCACGGCGATGGCCCTGCCTCCACCTGGGCCGAGCAGGCACGGGTCGGTCAGCACCTGTATATCGGTGGGCCAAGGGGTTCGATGATCGTGCCGGACATCTTCGACAGCTACCTGCTGATCGGTGATGAAACCGCCCTGCCCGCCATCGGTCGACGCCTGGAAGAATTACCGGCCGGGCGCAAGGTGCTGGCGGTGATTGAAATCGCCGATGCGGCGGAACAACAGGTGCTCGGCAGCGCAGCCGAAGTCGAGGTGATCTGGGTTCTGCGCGGCCACGATGAACTGCTCGATGTAGTGCGCAACCTGACGCTGCCCAGCGGGGCGTTGTACAGCTTCGTCGCCACCGAAACCAAGCTGTCGCGCCAGGTACGGCGGGTACTGCTGGATACGCACAAGGTCAACGAGGAATACCTCAAGGCCGTGGGTTACTGGCGTGCTGAGGGCAGCGAAGAAGAACAGAGCTGACTCAACTCATACTGTGGGAGCGGGCTTGCTCGCGAAGACGGAGTATCAGGCAGCAGATGTACTGGTTGCCCCATCGCCTTCGCGAGCAAGCCCGCACATTGACGGTGCTCACTTTAAGACGAGGATGATTTCAGGCGCCTATCCAGCCCCACCATCGCCAAAGCGATCACTATAAACCCTACCAAAATCCCTGCGGCATTCATAAACACCTGTGGATAACCGAGGCTGTCCACATCCATGAACGGGTACTGATACTGCCCGAGCATATGCCCCCGCAGCAGCACATAACCGAAGTACACCAATGGGTAGATCACCCAGCCGGCAATGTGTTTGAGCCGCAACGTACCCTTGGGCACACACCGCCACCAATACACCACAAACAACAACGGCATGACGTCGTGCAGCAACTCATCGGCGATAAATTGAAAGCCTTGCGGGCTCCACAGATGCCGCAGCAGCAGGTTGTAGGCCAGGCTTACCACCACGATGCTCGCGGCAATCGCGCTACTGATGCGAGGCGCGAGGAAAAACCGCTTGGCGCCAGAGTCGCGCTTGACCAGCGCGTAGCTGAGCACCACGACCACCAGGGTATTGGTCAGCACGGTGAAGAAGCTGAAGAAACTGACCAGGCCGCCCAGCAAGCTCGCGCCACTGGTCCAGCGCGAATAGAGAATCAGGTATTGCTGGATCGCCAACCCCACCCAACCCGCCAAGGCTGCCGCTGCGACAAAGCGCTTCATGCCTTTAATCCATTGGGCGCTTGGTACGCATCAGCTTGACGTACAAACCTTCGACCTTTTCCCGCGCCCACGGGGTTTTGCGCAGGAAAGTCAGGCTCGACTTGATGCTCGGGTCACTCTTGAAGCAGCGGATATCAATGCGCTCGGCCAAGCCGCTCCACTCGTAATGCTCCACCAGGGTGGTGAGCACGTGTTGCAGGGTCACACCGTGGAGCGGGTCGTTGCTTGTCGCGGTCATGCCAGGCCTTTTGCAAAAAGAGGAAACACAGCCGCGCACCTTAGCCGACGGGGCGTGCAGGTGGAAGCATCGCATTGAATATAGCCCGCCAGGAAAAGTTCCCCTTCTACACAAAAAAGAGATGTTATATTGTAACTTAAATTATCAGTCATTTTGCCCAGGAATCTCCGATGTCGCTGCCTTCTCTCTGGCGCTTGTCGCCCCTCGCCGCCGCCCTGTTGATTGGCTCCCAGGCCCATGCCCTGGAACTGCCACCCCAAGTGATCACTGGCAACCCGCTGGGCAGCGAACAGCTGGCCTCGCCCACCACTGTGCTGACAGGCGATGACCTGACCCTGCAACAAAAAGGCAGCCTCGGTGAAACCCTGAACAAGCAGCCGGGTGTGTCGTCTTCGTACTTTGGCCCGGGGGCCAGCCGCCCGATCATTCGCGGCCAGGACGGCGACCGCATTCGTATTCTGCGCAACGGTGTGGGGGCGCTGGATGCCTCGTCGCTGTCCTACGACCACGCGGTACCGCTGGACCCGATCAACGTTGACCGCATCGAAATCGTGCGGGGCCCGGCCGCCCTGCTGTACGGCGGCAGCGCCATCGGCGGGGTGGTCAACACCTTCGACAATCGCATCCCCACCGAGGCCATCGAGGGCATCCATGGCGCTGGCGAGTTGCGCTACGGCGGTGCCGACACCACCCGCAGCAGCGCGGGCAAGTTGGAGGCCGGTAACGGTACCTTCGCTTTGCATCTGGATGCCAATGGGCGCGAGTTCAATGACTTGAAAATCCCAGGCTATGCCCGCAGCCGGCATGCACCGGAGAGCGAGGACGGCCCCGGCAAAAACGGGCGCCTGGGCAACAGCAATGGGCGCCAGGACGGCGGTGCGGTGGGCGGTTCCTACACCTGGGACGATGGTTATGCCGGGCTGTCATACAGCAATTACGACAGTAACTACGGCTCACCCGCCGAGCAGGATGTGCGCATCCGCATGAAACAGGACCATTACGCCTTTGCGTCCGAGATCCGCAACCTGCAAGGGCCGTTTACCTCGGTGAAAATAGACGCCGGTTACACCGACTACGAACACCGGGAAATCGAAGGCGGCGAAACCGGCACCACCTTCAAGAACAAAGGCTATGAAGCCCGCGTTGAAGCCCGACACCAGCCGATTGGCCCGTTCGATGGCGTGGTCGGCGCCCAAGTGACGCGCAACGAATTCTCGGCCCTGGGCGAAGAAGCTTTCGTGCCACAGAGCGACACCAACGCCGGCGCGCTGTTTATCCTCGAAGAAATGCAAGCCACTGAACGCCTGAAGCTCAGCCTCGGCGCACGCGTGGAACACACCAGCGTCGACCCGAACGCCAAAGGCAACGAGCGTTTTGCCAATGCCGACAAGAGCAATAACTTCACCGCCGGCAGCTTGTCGTCTGGCGCTGTCTACACCCTTACGCCGGTCTGGTCCCTGGCCGCCACCCTGGGCTACACCGAACGCGCACCGACCTTCTACGAGCTGTATGCCAACGGCGCCCACGTCGCCACCGGCACCTACGAGTTGGGCGATGCCAACCTGAAGAAAGAAAAAGCCGTGTCCAGCGACCTGGCGCTGCGCTTTGACAACGGCACCCACAAGGGCAGCTTTGGCGTGTTCTATAGCCGCTTCTCCAATTACATCGGTTTGCTCGGCACTGGCCGTACGCTAAACGACGAAGGTGAAGAGGACGCGGGCGGTATTCCCGAGTACGAATATTCTGGCGTACGAGCACGCTTCGCCGGCTTCGAAGCCCAGGATCACTGGAAGCTCGGCGAAGGCGCCTACGGCAAGTTCGCGCTGGAACTGTCGGGCGATTACACCCGCGCCACCAACCTGGACACCGGCGAAGCCTTGCCGCGCATTGCGCCCCTGCGTTTGAACAGCGGCTTGCTGTGGGAACTGGATCGCTGGCAGGCACGTATCGATGTGGAACATGCCGCAGGCCAAGGGCGCGTGCCGGATAACGAAAGCGGCACCGACGGCTACACCACCCTCGGCGCCAGCGCGGGGTATCGCTTCAATGTGGGCGGCAGCCAGTGGCTGGCCTTCGTCAACGGAGAAAACCTGACCAACCAGACCGTGCGCTATGCCAGCTCGATCCTGCGCGATATCGCGCCGGCGCCAGGTAGAAGCGTGCAGTTCGGCGTTCGCACTACCTTCTAATCATCACCGAAAATCCCCTGTGGGAGCGGGCTTGCCCGCGAAAGCGTTGGGTCAGTCAACATCAATTTTTGCTGGGCCGACGTCTTCGCAGGCAAGCCAGCTCCCACATTTGAACGTCGTTGCGTTGAGCATTGCGTTCGCTTGACTGATCGGGATCGGGGCGACTATCTGTCACTGTTACCAAAACTGAAATGATGCATCTTGCGATTCACCCTTTCTCAAAACGCCCCGCCGCATTATCCTTCGCAACAATCTGAAACGCTTCAGCTCCCGGTCGACTCCTTTGCCGAATCTCTTTTTGCTCAAAGACAGCGCTGTCTTAATCCGACCTGCGCTCGGGAGTTTATTGCCTGCCTGTGGATAACCCGGTTACCCACAGAAAAAACCAAAAATAACGATGAACCAAGCCCGAGCCGAATCGTCATCTACAGTGAGTGAAGCACGGGGTTACATAATTCCAACGTAACGGAGAAACACACTATGAGCACTGATGGTGCCTCAAGCCCAAGCCGCCTGTTGCCCAGGCTGCTAGGCGTCTTGCTGCTGATCATGGGGCTGGCCTTGCTGGCTGGCGGCGTCAAGCTGAGCATGCTCGGCGGGTCGCTGTACTACCTGCTCGCCGGTATCGGCATCACCCTGACCGGCGTGTTGCTGCTGGCCACCCGCCGCGCCGCGCTGGGCTTGTACGCCCTGGTGTTGTTCGCCAGCACCGTGTGGGCCTTGTGGGAAGTCGGCCTGGACTGGTGGCAGTTGGTGCCGCGCCTGGCCCTGCTGTTCGCCTTGGGCATCGTCATGCTGTTGCCGTGGTTTCGTCGTCCGTTGCTGCGTGGCCAAGCGGCCCCGCTGGGTACCGGCGCGCTGAGCGTTGCCGTGGTGCTGGCGGGCGCGACCGCCCTGGCCAGCCAATTCACCAACCCAGGTGAAATGGTCAAGACCGGCCAACTGGACCGCGACGCGGTGCCGGGCATGGCCAGCGCTGCGCCAACCCAGGCCGATGGCGACTGGAACTCCTATGGCCGCTCGGCCTTCGGTGACCGTTACTCGCCACTGGCACAGATCACCCCGGAGAACGCCCATAAGCTGGTGCCGGCATGGACTTATCGCACGGGCGACATCCCTGGCCCAGGCGATCCCGGTGAAACCACCGCGGAAAATACCCCGCTGAAAGTCAATGGCATGCTCTACGTGTGCACACCGCACAGCCAAGTGATTGCCCTGGACCCGGATACCGGCAAGGAAATCTGGCGTTTCGACCCGAAGATCACCACCCAGGGTGCTGAGAGCTTCAAAGGTTGGGCGCACATGACCTGCCGTGGCGTGTCGTACCACGATGACGCCGCCTACGCTTCCGAGCAGAGCCCGACTGGCACTGCCAGCCCGGCCGCCGCTCCGAATGCCTGCCCGAAACGCATCTTCGTGCCGACCGCCGATACCCGTCTGATCGCCCTGAACGCCGACACCGGCAAGATGTGCGAAGACTTCGGTGACAAAGGTCAGGTCGACCTGCGTGCCAACATCGGTAGCTTCGCCCCAGGCGGTTACTACTCCACGTCGCCACCGGCCGTGACCAAGAACCTGGTCGTGATCGGCGGTCACGTGACCGACAACGTTTCCATCGACGAGCCAAGCGGCGTGATCCGCGCGTTCGACGTGCACACCGGCAAGCTGGTGTGGAACTGGGACAGCGGCAACCCGGACGACACCACCCCGTTGGCCGAGGGCAAGACCTACACCCGCAACTCGCCGAACATGTGGTCCATGTTCGCCGTGGATGAAAAACTCGGCATGCTCTACCTGCCGATGGGCAACCAGATGCCCGACCAGTACGGCGGCGACCGTACCGATGAGTCCGAGAAGTACGCCGCTGGCCTGACCGCCCTGGACATCGACACCGGCCACGTGAAGTGGACCTTCCAGTTCACCCACCACGACCTGTGGGACATGGACGTGGGCGGCCAGCCTTCGCTGATCGACATCAAGACCGCTGCGGGCGTGAAGCAGGCAGTGATGGCGTCGACCAAGCAAGGCAGCATCTACGTGCTGGACCGCGCCACTGGCCAGCCAGTGGTGCCCGTCAATGAAATCCCGGTGCCACAAGGCGCAGTGGCGGGCGACCGCACCTCCCCTACCCAACCCAAGTCCGACCTGAACTTCATGCCGCCGCCGTTGAAAGAACGCGACATGTGGGGCGTGACCCCGTTCGACCAGATGCTGTGCCGGATCGACTTCAAATCCATGCGCTACGACGGCCCGTTCACACCGCCGTCCCTGCAAGGTTCGATCGTGTACCCAGGCAACTTCGGCGTGTTCGACTGGGGCGGCATCTCGGTTGACCCGGTGCGCCAGATCGCCTTCGTGAACCCAAGCTACATGGCGTTCAAATCGAAGCTGATCCCGGCTGCCGACATTGCCAAGCAAGGCCCACGCGTCAGCGAAACCGAAGGCGTGCAGCCGAACAAAGGCGCCCCGTATGGTGTGATCCTTGAAGCGCTGCTGTCGCCGATGGGCCTGCCGTGCCAGGCACCGGCCTGGGGCTACGTGGCGGCGGTCGACCTGACCACCCACCAGACCATCTGGATGCACAAGAACGGCACCGTGCGTGATAGCTCGCCGGTTCCAATCCCACTGACCATGGGCGTGCCTAGCCTGGGCGGTACGTTCACCACCGCCGGTGGCGTCGCGTTCCTCAGCGGCACCCTGGACCAGTACCTGCGTGCCTATGACGTGAAAAACGGCAAGCAACTGTGGGAAGGCCGCCTGCCTGCAGGCGCGCAAACCACCCCGATGACCTACACCGGCAAGGACGGCAAGCAATACGTGCTGGTCATGGCGGGCGGTCACGGCTCCCTGGGGACCAAGCAGGGTGACTATGTAATGGCGTTCAAACTGCCGGATTAAGCAACGCTGGCGGTACAAAAAAGCGGCGGCCCGAATGGGCAGCCGCTTTTTTTTGCCTGCTGATAATGCCCCAGCGTTTCCCCTCAACCCTTTAAAACTAATTTAGTGCGCACGCCCTGCGTAATACAAAAGGCGTACGGATAAAACTTTAAAGGGAGCTTCACTGCATGACGGACCATGTCGCTACAAAACCGATGCTTTCCACCCCCACAAAAATCCTGGAACTTGAACACCTCAATACTGCCAGTTTGAAAAAACTCATCAGTGGTGAAGTGCTTGCCATTCGGGTACCTGAGTTTGCCAACGCAACCACCAGCGCACGGTTGATTCAGGCCATCGACGATACCGCCACCCTGGAACACTACGGCCATGAAACCTACGAAGAGGGGCGCGTCGTTCAGCACTTCTACGGTGTGCATCGCTGGGGCACGCCGTTCAACTCCACGTACGGCAAGGCCGCCGGCGGTGACGCCCAAGAAAAATATTATGCAGACGCGGCCCGTATGCGCGGCCTTATCGACAGCCTCTGTGCGCCGCAAACGCCGCCCATTCAACAGCTGATGGAACAGTTCCAGGCGCTCTGGCCGCAAGGTGCAACAGCCGCTGCGTTCCAGGGCCGCCCAATGTTTTGCGGGATCATCCGCGTCATGTTCCCGGAGACGGCGCACCTCTCGGAAACGGTGCCCCATGTGGATTGCCTGCCCCGCACAGTCGCTGAACTGCAGCATCAATTCAGCGCCAATATCTACCTGCAAACACCGCCTTCGGGGGGCGAGTTGGTCATCTGGGATACCCAAGCCTTTGACTATGAGGAGGTCAAGCGCTTCGAGGGGGCCCAACTGCCCGAACAGTGTTTACAAAAACCGCTGCGCATCCGCCCACGCCAGAACGAACTGGTGCTCATCAATACCCGCCGCCCCCACGCCATCTGCGGGTTCGATTCGGGAAAACGCGTCAGCATGCAGTCGTTTATCGGCTATAACGCCGGCGAACCGTTTTACTTCTGGTGCTAATACTTTTATTGCTCGTGCACATGGACGTTTATCTATGACCCCCGAAGAATTCCGCCAACATGGCTATGCCATGATCGACCTGATTGCAGACTACCGACAGAACATCGAACAACGCGGCGTGCAGCCCACCACCCAACCTGGCGAGATCAAAGCCGCCCTGCCGGTCAGCCCGCCTGAAACCGCCGAACCGTTCGAACAGATCATGGGCGATGTCGAAAAACTGATCATGCCCGGCTTGCTGCATTGGCAGCATCCCAGTTTCTTCGGGTTCTTCCCTTCCAATGTGGAACTGTCCTCAGTGCTGGGCGATTGCCTGAGCACCGGCCTGGGTGTGATTGGGTTGTCCTGGCAATCCAGCCCGGCCCTCACCGAAATCGAGGAAGTCACCACCGATTGGCTGCGCGACATGCTCGGCCTGGGCAGCACGTGGAGCGGTGTGATCCAGGACTCTGCGTCCACGTCCACGCTGGTGGCGCTTATCAGCGCCCGGGAACGCAGCTCCGATTACGCGCTGATGCACAACGGCCTGCAAAACAGCGGCGCGCCCCTGATCGTCTACACCTCAGCCCATGCCCACAGCTCGGTCAACAAGGCGGCGATCCTGGCCGGATTCGGCCAGAACCATATCCGCACCATCGCCACCGATGCACACAATGCAATGTCGCCCCTGGCACTGGCGCACGCCATCGCACAGGACCTGGCCGCCGGCAACACGCCCTGCGTGGTGATTGCCACCACCGGCACCACGGCCGCCATGGCGATCGACCCTCTGGCGGCCATTGGCGACCTGACCCAACGCCACGGCCTGTGGCTGCATGTAGACTCGGCCATGGCTGGCGCCGCGATGATCCTGCCAGAATGCCGGGCCTTGTGGCATGGCATCGAAAAGGCTGACTCCCTAGTGCTCAACCCGCACAAATGGCTGGGCGCGGCCTTCGATTGCTCGGTGTATTTCGTGCGCGACCCCGAGCATTTGATTCGCATCATGACCACCAACCCGAGTTACCTGCAGTCCAGCGCAGACGGCCAAGTGCGAAACTACCGTGACTGGCGGATCTCTCTGGGCAGCCGTTTCCGCGCTTTGAAGTTGTGGTTCCTGATACGCGAGCAAGGCGTCAGCGGCCTGCAAGCGCGGTTGCGGCGAGACCTGGCCAATGCGCGCTGGCTGGCAGAGCAGATCGAAGCCAGCGAACACTGGACGCTGGTGGCCACGCCCGCCTTGCAAACCTTGTGCATTCGCCATGAGCCGCCGGGTTTGCAAGGCCAGGCACTGGACCATCACACCCGAGCCTGGGCAGAAAAACTCAACCAGTCAGGCGATGCCTACGTCACCCCCGCCCTCCTCGATGAGCGCTGGATGGTGAGGGTGTCCATCGGCGCGCTGGGCACCGAACGCCAGCATGTTCAAAGGTTGTGGGCGCGGTTGCAAACACTGGTCTAAGTAGGCACCCGCTCACGCCGCAACCACCGCTCGAACGCCATGGCGTTGAGCGGCCGGCTGATCAGGTAGCCCTGGGCCGTGTCGCAGTTCCAGCGTTTGAGCAAGGTGAGGCTGTGCTCGAACTCCACGCCCTCGGCCACCACCTTGAGCCCCAGGCTATGACTCATCTCGATGGTGGAACGCACGATCACGCCGTCGCCACTGGTGCTGTCGAGGTTGCGCACAAAGGACTGGTCGATCTTCAGCTCTTGCACCGGTAGGCGCTGCAATTGGGCGAGGGACGAGTAGCCGGTGCCGAAATCATCCACCGACAGGCTGATTCCGCAATTGCGCAGCTGCTCCAGCACGCTGAGGGCCTGCTGCGGGTTGTGCATGATGGCGCTCTCGGTGATTTCAAAAATCAAATGCTCGGCGTCCACGTGGTATTGAGCCAATAGCGCAGTGACGCGAATCGCCAAGTCATCATCCGCCAAGTCGTTCACGGAGATATTCACCGACAGTTGGATAACCAGCCCACGCTGCGCCCATTCGGCAATCTGGCGGATGGCTTCCTCGATCACCCACAGCGTTAGCGCGCTCATGCTACCGGTGCGTTCGGCCAGGGGAATGAACTCCCCGGGGGACACTTGCCCCAGCGTCGGGTGTTGCCAACGCAGCAAGGCTTCAGCCTGGCTCACATGGCCGTGCCGCAGATCGAGCTTGGGCTGGTAGCACAGGTACAACTCGCCTTCGATCACGGCGCGGCGCAAGTCGCGAATCAGGGTGATCTGGCGTTGGTGGGCGAGGTCGCGGTCCGGTTGGTAGATCTGCAAATGCCCCGGCAGGTTGGCCGCGTCGTGCCGGGCGATGGCCGCGCGGTTGATCAACTCTTCCACCTGCTGCCCATCAGCAGGGTACGCGGCGATGCCGATGCTCACTTCATGGCGCACTTCGTCATTGCCGATGCGCAGGGGTTCGGTCAACGCCCCATGCAACTGGTCGGCGCGGGCCACGGCTGAGTCGATCTCGGTGTTTTCCAGCAACAACAGAAACTCACTGCCGGCGATGCGTGCTGCGGTGTCGCTGGCCAACAGGCTGCTGGACAAGCAGCGGCTGGCCTCGCACAACATGTGCTCGACACCTTCGGGGCCAAACCCTTCGTTGATGACCCGGTAGTTTTCAATCCCCACGTACAGCAACACCACCGGCCGCCGTGCGCTGATCGCGCTGCCCAGGCGCTCCATGGCCAGGGCGCGGTTGGGCAGGCCGGTGAGCGGGTCATGCAAGGCATTGTGGGCCAGTTGCCGCTCGCGCAGGGCGATGCCGCTTTGCATGGCATTGAACGCACGCGCCAGCAGGCCGAACTCGTCGTGGCTGCGCACCCGCACCGGGGTACGGTAGTCACCAGCCCCGATCCGTTCAGCGGCTTGCACCAGCGCATTGAGCGGGCGTGACACTCGCCGCGCCAGGAATAATGCCACCGCCAGCGAGACCAGCAGCACCGCCAGGGCAATCCCCATGAACTGCCGGTCCAGCGGCGCGAAGGATTCCAGCGCATGGTCCAGCGGGCTTTGCAGCAACACGCGCACTTCATCGCCTTCGCCGCTGTTGGCCAAGGGCAATACTTGGCTGAGCACACGCTGGCCGTGGAACAGCTGGATCTTCGCCTCAGGATCGACCTGCGTGCCATGCAAGAGGCTGATGATGCTTGGGCGCCAATTGCCAGGGTGGGTGGTGAACAGCTGACCGAGATGGCCGTCCTGCACACTGAGGAACGACACCTCCAGGTTGCTCATGGAGCGCAGTTCATGGGCGAATTGCGTGTCCATGGGAAAGCCCATGACCACGCGTGCGATCGGCACAGGCCCGAGCACATCTTTTTGCACCAGCAAATAGGGGCGCCCGGCCATGGCGACGATCAACATTTGCTGGCCGCTGCGCCGCGCCTTGCGCAAGGCATCGGCATACGGGAACAGCTGGCCGCGCGTCTGCATCAGCAGGGTGCTGACCATGACCCTGTCATCCAGGCCCAGCACCATCACTTCGCTGGAACTGACCCCGGTGCCATGGGTGCCCAGGGCCTCCAGGATCGGCAGCGTCCGGCCGCCGGCCACCGCCTGCTTGAACGGCCCATCGGCGGTGAGCCAGTCCAACCCGTACTGCAAGCGCCGCCCGCGCAGGTCCAGCAGGCGCTCGAACACCTGCCGCCCCGTGTTCAGCTGTACGTCGGCCTGGTTCTCCACCGCCCGAGTGGTGGCAGCGTTCACGGCAAAATAGGTGGCGGCCACGACCACCAGTAACAACAGCGCCAGCACCCCGGCTATGCGGGTCTGAAACGTGTGGCGCCAATGCATGGCCGCGCCCTCGGGCCGTGCTCGTCGCTCTTGGCCGTGCTTTCCTTGTGTCATACGCGTCCCTGCCGACTGCTAACCGGCGTCAAAAAAACATCCTTTTTAATGGATTATTTTATTTAGGCAGGTTAGCTGGGACTGAGGATAAGTAAACCCAATAAAAGCTGGGCCTGACTGTCATATTATTGACGATCAATTCGAGAAGCGGAGGGGTAAAGTACGTTGACCCCACCTCTCCCGTTATTTCATGCAAATTGTTGCTAACGACGCCGCCCCATTGAAACCACCGCAACCCCGCCCCATCTAACCTGCATACTTACTGATGCAGGTGCCCCATGAGCGACCAGCAAGAATTTCCAGATTACGACCTCAACGATTACGCCGACCCCGAAAACGCCGAAACCTCCTCGTCCAACACCGGCCTGGCGCTGCCTGGGCAAAACCTGCCGGACAAGGTTTACATCATCCCGATCCACAACCGGCCGTTTTTCCCGGCCCAAGTGTTGCCGGTGATCGTCAATGAAGAGCCCTGGGCCGAAACCCTGGAGTTGGTGAGCAAATCCGACCACCACTCCCTTGCGCTGTTTTTCATGGACACGCCGCCCGAAGACCCACGCCACTTCGACACCTCCGCCCTGCCGCTGTACGGCACCCTGGTGAAGGTGCACCACGCCAGCCGCGAGAACGGCAAGCTGCAGTTCGTCGCCCAGGGCCTGACCCGCGTGCGCATCAAGACCTGGCTCAAGCACCACCGCCCACCTTACCTGGTGGAAGTCGAATACCCGCACCAGCCCAGCGAGCCGACCGATGAGGTCAAGGCCTACGGCATGGCGCTGATCAATGCGATCAAGGAACTGCTGCCCCTCAACCCGCTGTACAGCGAAGAGTTGAAGAACTACCTCAACCGCTTCAGCCCCAACGACCCGTCGCCGCTCACCGACTTTGCCGCGGCACTCACCTCGGCGACAGGTAATGAGCTGCAGGAAGTGCTGGACTGTGTGCCCATGCTCAAGCGCATGGAAAAAGTGCTGCCGATGCTGCGCAAAGAGGTAGAAGTCGCGCGTCTGCAAAAAGAACTCTCCGCCGAAGTGAACCGCAAGATCGGCGAGCACCAGCGTGAGTTCTTCCTCAAGGAACAACTCAAGGTCATCCAGCAGGAGCTGGGCCTGACCAAGGACGATCGCAGCGCCGACGTCGAACAGTTCGAACAGCGCCTGCAAGGCAAAGTGCTGCCGGCGCAAGCGAAAAAACGCATTGATGAAGAACTGAACAAACTGTCGATCCTGGAAACCGGTTCGCCGGAATACGCCGTCACGCGCAACTACCTGGACTGGGCCACCTCGGTGCCGTGGGGCGTGTACGGTGAAGACAAACTCGACCTCAAGCACGCGCGCAAAGTGCTCGACAAGCACCATGCGGGCCTGGATGACATCAAGAGCCGCATCCTCGAATTCCTCGCCGTGGGCGCCTACAAAGGCGAAGTCGCCGGTTCCATCGTGTTGCTGGTGGGCCCGCCCGGCGTGGGCAAGACGAGTGTGGGCAAGTCCATCGCCGAATCCCTGGGGCGGCCGTTCTATCGCTTCAGTGTTGGCGGCATGCGCGACGAGGCCGAGATCAAGGGCCACCGGCGCACCTACATCGGCGCCCTGCCCGGCAAGCTGGTGCAGGCGTTGAAAGACGTGGAAGTGATGAACCCGGTGATCATGCTCGACGAAATCGACAAGATGGGCCAGAGCTTCCAGGGCGACCCGGCGTCGGCGTTGCTGGAAACCCTGGACCCGGAACAGAACGTCGAATTCCTCGACCATTACCTGGACCTGCGCCTGGACCTGTCCAAAGTGCTGTTTGTGTGCACCGCCAACACCCTGGACTCGATCCCGGGCCCGTTGCTGGACCGCATGGAAGTAATTCGCCTGTCGGGCTATATCACCGAAGAAAAAGTCGCCATCGCCAAGCGCCACCTGTGGCCCAAGCAGTTGGAAAAAGCCGGCGTGGCCAAAAACAGCCTGACCATCACCGACGGCGCCCTGCGCGCATTGATCGATGGTTATGCTCGGGAAGCCGGCGTGCGCCAACTGGAGAAGCAACTGGGCAAGCTGGTGCGCAAGGCGGTGGTCAAGCTGCTGGATGAACCGGAGTCGGTGATCAAGATCGGCAACAAGGACCTGGAAAGCTCCCTGGGCATGCCGGTATTCCGTAATGAGCAAGTGCTGTCCGGCACCGGCGTGATTACCGGCCTGGCCTGGACCAGCATGGGCGGCGCCACCTTGCCGATCGAAGCGACGCGCATCCACACGCTCAATCGCGGCTTCAAGCTCACCGGGCAGTTGGGTGAAGTGATGAAAGAGTCCGCCGAAATCGCCTACAGCTACATCAGTTCCAACCTGAAGTCGTTTGGCGGCGATGCGAAATTCTTCGACGAGGCCTTCGTGCACTTGCACGTGCCGGAAGGCGCCACGCCGAAAGACGGCCCGAGTGCCGGCGTGACCATGGCCAGTGCGTTGCTGTCCCTGGCCCGCAACCAACCGCCGAAAAAAGGCGTGGCGATGACCGGCGAACTGACCTTGACCGGGCATGTACTGCCGATTGGCGGGGTGCGCGAGAAGGTGATCGCGGCGCGGCGCCAGAAGATTCACGAGTTGATCTTGCCGGAGCCCAACCGTGGCAGCTTTGAAGAGCTGCCGGACTATTTGAAGGAAGGGATGACGGTGCACTTTGCCAAGCGGTTTGCGGATGTGGCGAAGGTGCTCTTCTGACGGTTATGTAGTGCCTGAGCTGGCCCTTTCGCGAGCAAGCCCGCTCCCACATTTGATCGCATTCCAAATGTGGGAGCGGGCTTGCTCGCGAAGAGGCCAGCCAGATCAACGCAAAAACCCACCTTGTCACACCTTGTCTCATCTTCGGTTATGCTCCCCCTTCGTCGTGTATTAACGGAGCCTTCATGACCGCTGCCCGCCTGTTTCTCCCCTTGAGCCTTGCCCTGCTGGCCGCATGCGCCAGTGCCCCCAAGCAAAACGTCAGCGTGGACAACCAGAGCGCCTGCCCGCTCCAGCTTAAAAACGGGCAAAACCTGATCCTCACCCTGCCCAGCAACCCCACCACCGGTTACCGCTGGGCCATCCAGGACTCCGCGGGCGGCGTGTTGCGCGCCTTGAGCCCTGAGGTCTACAGCAGCACCGAGTCCGGCGTGATCGGCGGGGGCGGCCAGTCCACCTGGCGCTTCCAGGCGTTTGCCCCAGGGCAAGGGCGTTTGCGCCTGACATCCCAGCAACCTTGGGAGCCGGAGGCCGAACCTGTCGAAACCTTTGACTGCGCCATTACGGTGAACTGATATGCCCTGGCTGATCCTTGCCTTGATGGGCGCCGGCACCTTTGTCTACGGCCTGGCGACCCATGCAACGCTGCTGTGCCTGCTGGTCAAGCCGCTGCCGGTGCTGGCGCTGCTGGGTTGGCTGCATGACGCGCCGCCCACCGAGTATCGACGCTGGATCAGCCTGGGGTTGATTTTTTCCGTGGTGGGCGACGTGTTACTTGCCTGGCCAGGCGACCTGTTTATCTTTGGCCTGGGCGCGTTTCTGTTCGCGCATTTGGCTTATCTCAAAGCTTATTTCAGTGACTGTCGGCGCTTGGCGCTGCTGCCGCTGGTGCTGGCCCTCGGCGTAGGCGCAATCTTGCTGAGCATCCTGATCTCCCACGGCCTCGGTGAACTGCTGATACCGGTGGTGGTTTACGCGCTGGTGATCAGCGCCATGCTCTGGCGTGCTTTGGCGCGACTGGGCAGCGAGGTGCCCAAACGTTCAGCGTGGCTGGCGGCGGTGGGTGCGGTGTCGTTTGTGGTTTCCGACGCGCTGATCGGCATCAACCGGTTTGTGCTGGCGTTCGAGGCAGCGCCGTATTTGCTGATCACCACCTACTGGCTCGGGCAGTGGGGCATCACCGCCTCGGCTTTCCATCAGACAACCCGCGCATCCGAGGAGCAACTTGGCTAAAATGCCGGCCTTTCCCCCATCGTCGCCGGAACAGCCGTGAGCAAAGAACCCGATCGCCTATTCGCCCAGCCCCTGCCCCAGGTGCCGGACTTCGCCTTTAACGAGGATGTGGTGCGGGTGTTCCCGGACATGATCAAGCGCTCGGTGCCGGGCTACCCCACCATCGTCGAAAACCTCGGCGTGCTGGCCGCGCAATTTGCCCAACCGGGTAGCGTGCTGTATGACCTGGGCTCTTCCCTGGGCGCCGTGACCCAAGCCCTGCGTCGCCATGTACGCACCGAGGGTTGCCGGGTGATCGCCGTGGATAACTCCGCCGCGATGGTCGAGCGCTGCCGCGAATACCTCAATGGCCAGGACTCGATGTTCCAGGAGTTGCTGCCGGTGGAGGTGATCGAGGGCGACATCCTCGCCCTGCAATTCAAGCCCGCCTCGGTGGTGGCCCTGAACTTCACCCTGCAATTTATCGCCCCCCAGGAGCGTCTGGCGTTGCTGGGGCGCATTCGCCAGGCGCTGCTGCCGGGCGGGGCGTTGATCCTCTCGGAAAAGCTGCGCTTTAACGATGTTGAAGAGCACGCGCTGCTGACCGACCTGCATATCGCCTTCAAACGCGCCAACGGCTACAGCGAACTGGAAATCGCCCAGAAGCGCAGCGCCATCGAAAACGTCATGAAGCCCGACAGCCTCGAAGAACACCGCGAACGCCTGCTGGCGGCCGGGTTCTCGAAAGTCGTGCCGTGGTTCCAGTGTCTTAACTTTGCCTCGTTGATTGCCTTGCCATGATTGATTTGTCCCCCCTCGCCCGCCATCTGGTCGGCACTCCCCTGGCCGTGTGGGCCCAGGGCCTGCAAGCGCAGCTCGATAGCAAGATGGAAAAAGGCCATGGCGACCTGGAGCGCTGGCAGAGCGCCTTGGATGCACTGCCGAAGATCCAGCCCAACAGCGTAGATTTGCTCAACGGCCTGGTGCTGGACACCGATTGCGACGACGCCACCCGCGAACAGATGCACACGGCGCTGATGGGCCTGAGCCCCTGGCGCAAAGGCCCGTTCCATCTGTTCGGCGTGCATGTGGACACCGAGTGGCGTTCGGACTGGAAGTGGTCGCGGGTGGCGCCGCACCTGAACCTCAAAGGCAAGCGCATCCTCGACGTGGGCTGCGGCAACGGCTACTACATGTGGCGCATGCTCGGCGCCGGGGCCGACAGCGTGATTGGCGTGGACCCCAACTGGCTGTTCTTCTGCCAGTTCCAGGCAGTGCAGCGCTACTTGTCCGAGCCCAAGGCCTGGCACCTGCCGTTCCCGTTCGAAGACTTGCCGGCGAACCTGGAAGGCTTTGACACGGTATTTTCCATGGGCGTGTTCTACCACCGCCGCTCGCCCATCGAGCATCTACTGGCGTTGAAGGACACCCTGGTCAAGGGCGGCGAGTTGGTGTTGGAAACATTGGTGGTGGAAGGCGACCAACAACAAGTGCTGGTGCCAGAAGACCGTTACGCCCAGATGCGCAACGTGTGGTTCTTGCCGTCGGTGCCGGCGTTGATGCTGTGGCTGCGCCGGGCCGGGTTCAGTGATGTGCGGTGCGTGGATGTGAGCGTGACCACGGTTGAGGAGCAGCGTGGAACGCAGTGGATGAAGTATCAGTCGCTGAGTGATTTCCTGGACCCTGAGGATCACAGCAAGACCATTGAAGGGCTGCCGGCACCGATGCGGGCGGTGATCATCGCGCGCAAATAACCCGCCGATCTTCTTGAATAAATGGAGATCAAACTGTGGGAGCGGGCTTGCTCGCGAATGCGGTGTGTCAGTCAAAGATAATGTGACTGACACACCGCATTCGCGAGCAAGCCCGCTCCCACATGGGTTTTTTCAGTGTCAGTTAGAAGGTGGCTTGGCCCGGCGAGCCTTGAAGAACTCGCTCAGGACAGCCCCACACTCCTCGGCCAATACCCCGCCCTCAAACAACACCCGATGGTTAAGAAAACCCTGGGTAAAAAACTGCCCCTGGCTTTGCACGATGCCCGCCTTCGGCTCCAACGCGCCATACACCACCCGCGCCACCCGCGAATGCACGATCAGCCCGGCACACATGCTGCACGGTTCCAGCGTCACGTACAGCGTGCTGCCCACCAGCCGATAGTTACTGATCGCTTGTGCAGCAGCGCGGATCGCGACCATTTCGGCATGGGCGCTGGGGTCGTTGCCACTGATGGGGCAGTTGAAGCCGCGGCCGATGATTTCACCGCCCTGCACCAGCACCGCACCCACCGGCACTTCGCCCAATGCAGCACCTTGGGCGGCGAGCGCCAGGGCTTCGCGCATAAAGTCCTGGTCGCGGCTGCGGTCGATAATCGCGGCGGGACGAATCTGGCGCATCACGCCACCTCGATGGCGGCCATCAGGCCGGTTTCCATGTGGTCGATCACATGGCAATGGAACATCCACACCCCTGGGTTATCCGCCACCAAGGCCACGCGGGCGCGTTCGTTCTTGCCCAGCAGATAGGTGTCGGTGAAATACGGGATCACCTTGTGGCGGTTGGACGCAAGCACCTTGAAGCTCATGCCGTGCAGGTGGATCGGGTGCTGGTATTGGGTCATGTTCTTCAATTCGAAAATGTAGCTCTTGCCCTTCTCCAGCTTGGCAATCGGGCGGTCGGCACAGGTCTTGTCGGTGATGTCCCAGGCCTGGCCGTTGATCTGCCACAGGCTCGGCGGCTTGCCGTTTTCGACGTTGACCGACACTGAGCCGACCCATTCGAAATTGAAGTTGAGTTTCTCGGCATTGGCCAGGTCTGGCTCGGCAACCGGGTTGGCCGGCAATGCCGGTGGCCATGCGGTAGGCGCGTCGGTATTGGCGACAGAGCGGAAGGTGCCAAGGCGCACCGGGCCGTTGCGCAGCGACAGTTCTTCGCCCGCCGGTGGCGCCTTGATCGCCAGGCAAATACGCATGCCCGGGCCCAGCCAATATTCCTTGCCCAACGGGCGCGGCTCGATGGGGTTGCCGTCCAACGCGTAGATCTGCGCTTCGACCCCGGGAATATTGAGGCGATAGGTCACAGTGTTATCGAGGTTGAGCAGGCGCACGCGGGTGATTTGCCCAGCCGGCAGGTCGATGACCGCCTGGGGCACCCCATTGATGGTCGACAGGCGCCCGGCCGTGCCGCCACGCGCCGCTTCACGGGGGATGCTGAACTCGACAAACGCGCCCTCTTCGTCGATGTGCCAGTTCTTCAGGCTCAAGGTGCGTTCGTACTTGAAACCGGTGGGTTCGCGCTCTTCCACGATCAACGGGCCGACCAGGCCACGGCCGAGTTCTTCGCTGCTGCTCACGTGAGGGTGATACCAGTAGCTGCCGGCATCGGGTACGCGGAATTTATAGTCGAAGTATTCGCCAGGCAGCACCGGCAATTGCGAGACGTAGGGCACGCCGTCCATTTCCAGCGGCAGGCGGATGCCGTGCCAGTGGATGGTAGTGGCGACTGGAAGATGGTTGATAAAGCGCACCCGCAGCCACTCGCCTTGGCGCACCCGCAACTCGGTGCCTGGCGCCGAAGGGCCGAACGCCCAGGCTGGGGTTTTGTGCCCCGGCACCAACTCTACGTCCAGGGGCGCGGCGATCAGCTCGTAATCGTGCCCCGCCTCGGACTCAGCGACTTTCCCCAGCCAGTAGCGGTAGCCACCACCGGCACCGACGCCTACTACGGCCAGGCCAGCAAGACCACCCAGGATTTGTCGACGGGAAAAGGATCGGGACACAACAACCTCGCGTATCTGCCGCAGGCCAAGGGCCCGCAAAGGGCTGATACGATACACCTGCGTCGGCTAAACAGTAAGGCTTCGCATTGCCGCATGGCGCAATTGTAAAACCCGATGAAGATCAAATGTGGGAGCGGGCTTGCTCGCGAATGCGGGGTCTCAGTAAATGCATCTTTAACTGACCCACCGCATTCGCGAGCAAGCCCGCTCCCACATTTTGGTCCCCAGTGTTCTTTAGACTGCGTTCACTCAGGCCTTGGCAGCGGCCAGAATCAGGGCTTTCATCTCGGCCACGGCGCCTTTGAAACCGACGAAAAGCGCGTGCGCGACCAGCGCATGGCCGATGTTCAGTTCGTTGATGCCCTTGATCGCAGCCACGGCTTCGACGTTGTGGTAATGCAAGCCATGGCCGGCATTGACGATCAAGCCTTC
Source organism: Pseudomonas sp. NFR02 (assembly GCF_900119375.1). Taxonomy (NCBI): domain Bacteria; kingdom Pseudomonadati; phylum Pseudomonadota; class Gammaproteobacteria; order Pseudomonadales; family Pseudomonadaceae; genus Pseudomonas; species Pseudomonas sp. NFR02. The sequence continues at coordinate 411,071 of NZ_FPJJ01000002.1, read as the reverse complement.
GTTGAGCCCGCAGTTCACGCCGTCGATGATGCGTTGCAGTTCGTCGGCCACTTCGGTCGGCGTGGTGGCATCGGCATAACGGCCAGTGTGCAGCTCGATCGCCGGGGCGCCGACGCGGCGGGAGGCTTCGATCTGGCGTTCGTCGGCGTCGATAAACAGCGAGACTTCGCTGCCGATCCGCGACAGGCGCTCCACCGCGGCCTTGATCCGCGCTTCCTGGCCGGCGACGTCGAGGCCGCCTTCGGTGGTCAGCTCCTGGCGAGTTTCCGGTACCAGGCAGATATGCGCCGGGCGAATGCGCTCGGCGAACGCCATCATTTCTTCGGTGACGCCCATTTCGAAGTTCATGCGGGTTTGCAGCACGTCCTTGAGCAGCAGCACATCGCGCTCCTGGATGTGACGGCGGTCTTCGCGCAGGTGCACGGTGATGCCGTCGGCGCCCGCTTCTTCGGCGTCCAGCGCGGCCTTGACCGGGTCAGGGTAACGGGTGCCCCGGGCCTGGCGCAGGGTGGCGACATGGTCGATGTTGACGCCAAGAAGAATGCGATTGCTGGTGGTCACGGAAGCGCTCCTGAAAAGGGAAAGAATCGGTGCACAGCATACACGGGGATGTCAGGGCTTTCGAAACAACTCGCGACTGACCAGCGGACGCCCGCCCAGGTGCACGGCCAGGGCCTGGCGCATCAGGCGCTTGGCGGCGGACAGCGCACCGGGAGCGTGCCAGTCGGCCTCACTCATGGCCAGCAGTTCGGTGCCCTGAAACAGGCCGGGCTGCAGCAGGTACACGCGCTCAAGCCCCGCATCGACTTGCAGGCGATACATGCCATCGGCGGCGATGGGCTCTCCGTGCAAGTCGTTGGCCAGTTCGAAGCCGTAGCCAAGGTCGTCGAGCAAACGCCATTCGAAAGCGCGCAGCAGCGGTTCCAGCGGACGGCCTTCAGCGAGGGCCAGCAAGGTGGCAGCGTAGTGATCAAAGACTGCCGGGTGCGGGTCTTCGGCGGGCAGCAGGCGGATCAGCAGCTCATTGAGGTAAAGGCCGCTGAATAACGCATCGCCATTCAGCCAGGCCGAGGTGCCAACGCTTTCCAGGCGGCCGACGTTTTTCAGCTCGCCCTTGCCGCGAAACTCCACGTCCAGCGCCACGAACGGCCGCGCCAAGGTGCCCGCCTTGCCCCGCGCGCTGCGCAATACCGCGCGCAGGCGGCCTTGGGGCGTGAGGAAGTCCACCAGCGCACTGGTTTCGCGGTAGGCGCGGCTGTGCAGGACATAGGCAAGTTGGCTGGGGGGGGAGGCGGACATGAGGCTCTCTCGCAGAACGTGAAACAGCGCCGATCCAATGTGGGAGCGGGCTTGCCCGCGATGGCGGCGTCACAGTCAACATCTCTGCCGAATGTTACATCCTCATCGCGGGCAAGCCCGCTCCCACAAAGTTTTGCAGTGTGTTCGAGGCCCGTTACAGGTCGCCGTAGCCCAGGGAGCGCAACGCACGCTCATCATCGGACCAGCCACCCTTCACCTTCACCCACAGGTTGAGCATGATCTTGGAGTCGAACAGCAACTCCATATCCTTGCGCGCTTCGGTGCCGATGCGCTTGATGCGCTCGCCCTTGTCGCCAATGATGATTTTCTTCTGGCCGTCACGTTCGACGAGGATCAGGGCATGAATGTGCAAGGTCTTGCCCTGCTGCTTGAACTCTTCGATTTCGACGGTGATCTGGTACGGCAGCTCGGCGCCCATCTGGCGCATGATTTTCTCACGCACCAGTTCAGCGGCAAGGAAACGGCTGCTGCGGTCGGTGATCTGGTCTTCCGGGAAGAAGTGCTCGTTTTCTGGCAGGTAACCGGCGATCACGCGCTCCAGGGCTTCGAGGTTGTGGCCGTGCTGGGCCGAGATCGGCATGATCTGGGCGTTCGGCAGTTGCTCCTGCAACCAGGTCAGGTGCGGCATCAGCTCGGCTTTGTCTTCGATACGGTCGGTCTTGTTCAGCGCGACGATCAACGGGCCGGTCACGTATTGCACACGCTCGAGGACCATCTGGTCTTCGTCGGTCCACTTGGTGCGGTCAACCACGAAGATCACCACGTCGACGTCTTTCAACGCGGCCGAGGCGGTCTTGTTCATGTAGCGGTTCAGGGCTTTCTCGCCGCCTTTGTGCATGCCAGGGGTATCGACATACACCGCTTGCACGTTGCCTTCGGTCTTGATGCCCAGCATGTTGTGGCGGGTGGTCTGGGGCTTGCGCGAGGTGATCGCGAGCTTCTGGCCGAGGATGTGGTTGAGCAGCGTGGACTTGCCCACGTTCGGGCGGCCGACGATGGCAACATAGCCACAGCGTGTTGCGGTTGAATCAGTCATGGCCATTCTCCACGCCCAGGGCAATCAGTGCTGCAGCGGCCGCTACCTGTTCGGCAATACGACGGCTCACACCCTGACCTCGGCTTTTTTCGTTCAATAAAGTGATTTCACATTCCACGAAGAACACCCGGCAATGGGGCTCGCCCTGGATATCCACCACTTCGTAGCGTGGCAGTTCGCAACCGCGGGACTGCAGGTACTCTTGCAGGCGGGTCTTGGGATCCTTGTTGGTGTCTACCAGCGTCAGGCTTTCGATTTCCGAGGCCAGCCAGGCGACAACGCGTTCCTTGGCCGTCTCCATCCCGGCATCGAGGTAGATCGCACCGATCAAGGCTTCCAGGGCATCAGCCAGGATTGACTCGCGACGGAAACCGCCGCTTTTCAACTCACCGGAACCCAGCCGCAGGTACTCGCCCAGGCCAAAGCCTCGAGCCAGCACAGCCAGGGTCTCGCCTTTCACAAGGCGTGCGCGCAGGCGCGACAGCTGGCCTTCTCGCGCTTGGGGGAAGCGCTCGAACAGCGCCTCGCCGGCGGCGAAATTGAGGATAGCGTCACCGAGGAATTCCAGGCGCTCGTTATTGCGCCCTGCAAAGCTGCGGTGTGTGAGGGCAAGGACCATCAATTCCTGGTCCTTGAAGGTGTAGCCGAGCTGACGCTCGAGACGACTTAGAGAAACGGTCACGGTTTATCCATATCTAGTTGATGGCACCGGCGGCCATCGACGATTGACGCAGTGTTCAAATTCAAATCCTGATGGGTACCGGGCATCGGAAAATGTCCAAGCCCCAGAAAAGCATTCGGCGCTGTGTTCACAGCGCCGCTTGTATTACTTGATCAGCCCGACCCGCGAGAAGTTCGGCAGGTGGCTGAGCTTGGGTTCCGGCCAACTCATCCAGACCGCGAAGGCTTTGCCGACAATGTTCTCGTCGGGCACCATGCCCAGCAGGTCCTTGGGAATGTTGGGGTCATCCCAGTAGCGGCTGTCGTTGGAGTTGTCGCGGTTGTCGCCCATCATGAAGTAATGCCCGGCAGGCACTTTCCACTGGCCATCCGGCATCGCGCGGTAGCGGCTCATTTCCTTGCGGATTTGGTGCTCCACCGCGCCGAGTTTTTCCTGGTACAGCTCGGCGCTGCCCAGGGTATTCGGCTCGGCGCCCAGCAGCTTCTCGGCCACCGACTCACCGTTGATGAACAGGCGCTTGTCGCTGGTGTAGCGCACCACGTCGCCCGGCAGGCCGACCACACGTTTGATGTAGTTGACGTTCGGGTCGCTTGGGTAGCGGAACACCATCACATCGCCGCGCTGCGGGTCACCCACGGGGATGACTTTCTTGTCGATCACCGGCAGGCGAATGCCGTAGGAAAACTTGTTCACCAGGATGAAGTCGCCCACATCCAGGGTCGGTTTCATCGACCCCGAAGGGATCTGGAACGGCTCTACCAGAAACGAGCGCAACACCAGCACGATGAACAACACCGGGAAGAACGACTTGCCGTACTCAACCAGCAAGGGCTCTTTGTTCAGCTTCTCGACCACCACCGCATCGGGCTGGCTGACGCTGCCCTGATAGGAAGCAATGGCCGCCCGACGACGCGGGGCGAAGAACACCAGATCGAGCAACGCCAGGAGACCACAGACGGCAACGGCAATGACCAGCAACAGCGGGAAATTTAGTGACATAGGACCTAACTATCCAACCTGAGCACCGCAAGGAAGGCTTCTTGTGGAACTTCCACGTTGCCTACTTGCTTCATGCGTTTTTTACCGGCCTTTTGCTTCTCAAGCAGTTTGCGCTTACGGCTTACGTCACCGCCGTAGCATTTGGCCAGTACGTTCTTTCTGAGAGCCTTGACGGAGGTCCGTGCAATGATCTGCCCGCCGATGGCGGCCTGGATCGCGACGTCGAACATCTGGCGCGGAATCAGTTCTTTCATCTTCTCGGTCAGTTGGCGACCTTTGTAATGCGCGTTGTCCTTGTGCACGATCAGTGCCAGGGCATCTACCTTGTCGCCGTTGATCAGCACATCCAGTTTCACCAGATTAGCCGATTGGTAACGATCGAAATGGTAGTCCAGCGAAGCATAGCCGCGACTGGTGGACTTGAGACGGTCGAAGAAGTCCAGGACCACTTCGTTCATCGGCATATCGTAGGTCACTTGTACCTGAGTACCGAGGAACAGCATGTCGCGCTGCACGCCACGCTTTTCGATACACAGTGTAATGACGTTGCCCAAGTGTTCCTGCGGTACCAGGATATTGGCCCGCACGATCGGCTCGCGCATGTCTTCGATGGCCGACAGGTCCGGAAGCTTGGAGGGGTTGTCGACGTAAATCGTTTCACCGGTTTTGAGCAGCAACTCAAAAATAACGGTTGGCGCGGTGGTGATCAGGTCCAGGTCGTACTCGCGCTCAAGGCGCTCCTGGATGATCTCCATGTGCAGCATGCCCAGGAACCCGCAACGGAAGCCGAAGCCCAGGGCGTCGGAGCTTTCCGGGGTGTACTGCAACGACGAGTCGTTGAGGGTCAGTTTTTGCAGGGCTTCGCGGAAATCTTCGAAGTCATCGGAGCTGACCGGGAACAGGCCGGCGTAGACCTGTGGCTGGATGCGCTTGAAGCCGGGCAGCACGTCGACGTCTGGCGTGGAGCTCAAGGTCAGGGTGTCACCCACTGGCGCACCATGAATGTCCTTGATGCCGGCGATAATGAAGCCTACTTCACCGGCTTTCAGATCAACGGTAGCGGTGTGCTTGGGGTTGAATACACCGACGCTGTCCACCAGGTGGATCTTGCCGGTGGACTTGACCAGGATCTTGTCGCCCTTCTTCACACGGCCATGGCGCACGCGCACCAGGGACACAACGCCCAGGTAGTTGTCGAACCAGGAGTCGATGATCAACGCTTGCAGCGGATCTTCGTAGTTGCCGGTCGGCGCGGGAATGGTGTGCACCAGGCGTTCGAGCACTTCGTCGACACCCAGGCCGGTCTTGGCGCTGCAGGTGACGGCGTCGGTGGCATCGATGCCGATGATCTTCTCGATCTCTTCCTTGACGCGCTCAGGCTCGGCCTGGGGCAGGTCGATCTTGTTGAGCACGGGCATGACTTCCAGGCCCTGCTCGATCGCGGTGTAGCAGTTGGCAACCGACTGCGCCTCGACGCCCTGGCCGGCATCGACCACCAGCAACGCACCTTCACAGGCCGCCAGCGAACGGCTGACTTCGTAGGTGAAGTCAACGTGGCCAGGGGTGTCAATGAAGTTCAGTTGGTAAGTGATGCCGTCTTTGGCCTTGTAGTACAGCGTGACGCTGTGGGCCTTGATGGTGATCCCGCGCTCGCGTTCGAGGTCCATGGAGTCCAGTACCTGGGCTTCCATTTCACGCTCGGCAAGGCCGCCGCACATCTGGATAAATCGATCGGCCAGCGTCGACTTGCCATGGTCAATGTGGGCGATGATGGAGAAATTGCGGATATGACTCAAATCACTCACGGATCAACACTCAAAAAGGCTGCAGGCAGATTGCCCGCTGAAAAATAGCCGGGAATTGTACCTGATGCTCAGGCCAGACGTCATCTTTGCTGACCAATACAAAAAAGCCCCATCTTAATGGGGCTTAAAATTGTAGGAGCGAGCTTGCTCGCGAAGATCGTCAACGATAACGCGCTTATCCGGGATAAACGCGGCGTTTCGCAGATTTTCGCGAGCAAGCTCGCTCCTACAGTTAGCGCGGCTTCAACCCGCCCGGCGCAGCAGCCAGAACCCAGCCACGGCACAGATGGCCGTAGGCACCAGCACCGCAAACAGCGGCGAGAAGCCGAATACCAGGCTCGACGGCCCAAGCAAATCCTGGGCGATGCGGAAGGTGAAGCCCACCAGCACGCCGGTAAATACCCGTTGACCCAGGGTCACGGAGCGTAATGGCCCGAAAATGAAGGAAATCGCCATCAACACCAAGGCGGCGGTAACCACCGGCTGCAAGACTTTTACCCAGAACGCCAGCCAGTAGCGGCCATTGTTCAAACCCTGTTCCTTGAGGTAGTGGATATAGCTCCACAAACCGGAAATCGGCAGGGCTTCCGGCACCATGACCACGGTATTGAGCAATTCCGGCTTGAGGGCGATATCCCACTGTTCGGTCGGCACGTTGACCACTTCGGTGCTGGACTGGGTGCCCTGGCCCACGTTACGGAAGTGCGTGGTGGTGACGTCGCTCAGTTGCCATTGCTCGCCACTGTACTGCGCGCGCTTGGCGAAGCTGGACGACAGCATGTGCCGTTCTTTGTCGAAGGTGTAGCGGGTCACCCCGATCAACAGGCCACCCGGCTGCACGGCATTGATGTGGATGAACTCGTCACCTTGGCGGTGCCACAGGCCATGCTTGGCGCTTTGCGCATCGCCCGAACCCTGGGCCAGGGCGCGATTGGCCTGGGCGGTGGCTTCGGCCGGTGGCGCGACGTACTCACCGATCAGCACGCTGCACGCCATCAGCAGCAGCATCGGCTTCATCACCGCCCAGACGATACGGCCGATAGACACCCCGGCGGCGCGCATGATGGTCAGCTCGCTGTTGCTGGCCAGGGTACCCAGGCCGATCAGGCAACCAATCAGCGCGGCCATTGGCATCATGTCGTAGAGACGACGCGGCGCGGTCAGTGCGACGTAGCTCAGCACGTCCGTGACTGTGTAAGTGTCAGTAACGTTGCCCACTTCATCAATGAAGGCGAACAACAAGGCCAGGCCGAGGATGATGCCCAGTACCGCGAGGATGGCGATCAGTACGCTAATGCCGATGTAGCGATCAAGCTTAGCCACGGGCCAACTCCTTCAGGCCACGACGGCTCTTCATTTTCAAACGGATAGGTTCCCAGTAGAGCAGCCCCAGGCCGATCATCAGGAAAACCCCGTGCACCCACCACAGGCCCAGCGCTGGCGGCAACTTGCCCTTTTCCAGGGAACCACGGGCAGAAATCAGGATGGTCAGGTAGGCCATGTACAGCAGGATCGCCGGCAGCAACTTGAGGAAACGCCCTTGGCGCGGGTTGACGCGCGACAGCGGCACGGCCATCAAGGTCACGATAAACACCAGCAGCGGCAGGGACAGGCGCCATTGCAACTCGGCGATGGAGCGCAACTCCGGGCTGCCGAACAGCGATGAGGTGGGCAGTGCGTCGCGGTCGGTGACCTCGTCACTGATCTCGGCCTTGGGCAGCATGACGCCGTAGGTGTCGTACTTGATCGCCCGATAATCCGCCAGGCCAGGGCTGCCGTCGTAGCGGTAGCCGTTTTCCAGGATCAGGTAGCGGTTGCCATCGGGGCGGATTTCCTGGCGACCGCTGTCGGCCACCAAGATGGTAATGCCACGGTCTTTCTGGTTCTGGCCGAGGTTCTTCTGGGAAATGAACACGCCGCCGAGGTTGGAACGGTCGTCGGTCATGGTTTCGGTGTAGGTCACCCGCGAACCGTCGCTGAGCGCCTGGAAGCGACCGGGCTCGAGGGTGTCGAACTCAGTCATCGCATCCTGCTTGTTCAGCAGCAGCTGGAATTGCATGGCCCCCTGGGGCGCCAGGCTCATGCTCAACCAGGCCACCACCAGGGCAACACCGGCGGCAGGCACCATGGTCATGGCCAGCAGGCGCTGCTGGCTCATGCCGGTGGCCGACAGCACGGTCATCTCGCTTTCCAGGTACAGCCGGCCATAGGCCAGCAATATGCCGAGAAACAGGCCAAGCGGCAGGATCAACTGCAGCATGCCGGGCATCCGGTAGCCCATGATCAGGAACAGTGAGCCCGGATCCAGGGCGCCAGCGGCGGCTTGGGCCAGGAACTTGACGAAACGACCACTCATGATGATGACCAGCAACACCGCACTCACGGCACTCAGGGTCAACAGGACTTCGCGGGACAGATAACGGAAGACAATCAAACCAGACACTCCAGGGTTGTCAGGCTAAGGCGGCCAAACAAGCAAGCATACCGAGTCGACCCGTTTACCACGGGCCGGCTAAAAAGATGGCGCATTATCCTGTGATTGACCGCGCCTGTCACGGAGCTTACTCATGCGCACGCACAAAGCGTGCGCCAAGGGTTGTCAGGCTCCGCTGGCGAGGTTCAAACTGCGGCCTTTGTCGCTGGCGGTTTACAACGCTGCCGAGCTTTAAAGCCGGAGTACAAGCTCCCGGCTCACAGACCTTGATAAGGGACCCGAAAATGGAATTGGTTGTAAAAAGCGTTAGCCCCGAAACGTTGAAAACCGCCACCCTCGTGGTCGCTGTCGGCGAAGGCCGCACACTCGGCGTCGCCGCCAAGCAACTGGACGAACTGAGCGGCGGCGCTATCAGCGCAGTGCTCAAGCGCGGTGACCTGGCCGGCAAGGTCGGCCAGAGCCTGCTGCTGCAGAGCCTGCCCAACCTTAAAGCCGAGCGCGTTTTGCTGGTGGGCGTGGGCAAGGATGCCGAACTGGGCGACCGTCCGTTTCGCAAGATCGTCAGCGGCCTCCTCACCACCCTCAAGGGCCTGGGCGGCAGCGATGCGGTGCTGGCACTCGATGAAATCGTGGTCAAGGGCCGCGACAGCTACGGCAAGACCCGACTGCTGGCTGAGTCGCTGGTGGACGGCGGCTATATTTTCGACCAGTTCAAGAGCCAGAAAGCCGAACCCCGCGCCCTGAAGAAAATCACCCTGCTGACCATCAAGGCTGCCCAGGCTGAAGTCCAGCGCGCCGTCACCCACGCCCAGGCCATCGCCAACGGCATGTCGTTCACTCGCGACCTGGGCAACCTGCCGCCGAACATCTGCCACCCGACGTTCCTGGGCGAACAGGCCAAGGCATTGGGCAAAGAGTTCAAGGGCCTGAAGGTTGAAGTGCTGGACGAGAAGAAGATCAAGGACCTGGGCATGGGCTCGTTCTATGCCGTGGGCCAGGGCAGCGCCCAGCCGCCACGCCTGATCGTGATGCAATACAACGGCGGCAAGAAGTCCGAGAAGCCTTACGCCCTGGTAGGTAAAGGCATCACCTTCGATACCGGCGGCATCAGCCTCAAGCCGGGCGCCGGCATGGACGAGATGAAGTACGACATGGGCGGCGCCGCCAGCGTGTTCGGCACCCTGCGTGCCGTGCTGGAACTCAAGCTGCCGATCAACCTGGTGTGCATCCTGGCCTGCGCCGAGAACATGCCGAGCGGCGGCGCGGCTCGCCCGGGCGATATCGTCACCACCATGAGCGGCCAGACCGTGGAAATCCTCAACACCGACGCTGAAGGCCGTCTGGTGCTGTGCGACGCCCTGACCTACGCCGAGCGCTTCAAGCCCCAGGCCGTGATCGACATCGCTACCTTGACCGGTGCCTGCGTAGTTGCCCTGGGCGCCCACACTTCGGGCCTGCTGGGCAACAACGACGAACTGATCGAGCAACTGCTCAGCGCCGGCAAGGCCGCCGACGACCGCGCCTGGCAACTGCCGCTGTTCGATGAGTACCAGGAACAGCTCGACAGCCCGTTCGCCGACATCGCCAACATCGGTGGCCCGAAAGCCGGCACCATCACGGCGGCCTGCTTCCTGTCGCGCTTTGCCAAGAACTTCAACTGGGCTCACCTGGACATCGCCGGCACGGCCTGGACCAGCGGCGGCAAGGACAAGGGCGCCACTGGCCGTCCGGTGCCCCTGTTGACCCAATACCTGCTGGATCGCGCCAAGGCTTAAGCGGCCCCTGCGCCCCTCTGTAGGAGCGAGCTTGCTCCTACAGAGGGGCCATCAGGCCAACCCCAGGATTTTCAATGCCCCAAGTCGACTTCTATATATTGCCCAGCGCCGATCCCCTCGCGCGCCTGGACTTTGCCTGCAAACTCACCGAAAAAGCCTGGCGTATGGGCCATCGCATCTACCTGCACTGCAGCGATGCCGCCCAACGTGACGAACTTGATGCCCGTCTGTGGCGCTTCAAGGGCGAAAGCTTCGTGCCCCACGGCCACGCCGAATCCGAACCTGAAAGCCTGGTTGTGCTGGGCTTGGGAGACAACTGCGGCGATCACCATGACTTGCTGGTCAACCTCGACCTGAAAGTACCGGCCTTTGCCCAAGCGTTCGCCCGTGTGGCGGAAGTGGTGGTGGAAGACCCGGCTATTCGTCAGGCCGCGCGGGAGAGTTTCCGTTTCTACCGCGAACAGGGCTATCCTCCGCAAGATCACCGGCTACAACGACTTTGAGTACATGATGGACACTCCAAACCCGCTGAAAAAAGACGACCACCTGCTGGATGACCTGGAGTCGATCCGTCAGTTGCTGGGTGATGACAACCTGCAACCGCCGCTGCTGACCGAGACGGCCGATGGCGAGGTACAGATCCCGCTGCTGTTCGACATGGTCGGCGGCAAGCCTGCCGCGCCGGCACCTGTGGTTGCTGAACCCGCCCCAGCCGCCGAAAAAGCCCCCGATGCCCTGCTGCTGCACCTGGACAACGAACTGCGCGCCGCCGCGCAATTGATCATGCAGGATGTGATCGACGACTTTGCGCCGCATATCGAAGCCGAGATCAAGCGTCGGATGGATGCGCGGATGGAGCGGTTGCTCAGCCAATACCAGAACTGAAAGTCCCCCCCATCCTTGTGGGAGCTGGCTTGCCTGCGATGGCGGCGCATCAGTCGCCGACGATGCTGACTGAAACACCGCCATCGCAGGCAAGCCAGCTCCCACATTAATTCTGCATCGGTCTTAACCGTCTTCGCCTCGCCCTCGCCCCTATCCCCCGTTATACTTGCCGGCTTTCCTGAATAAATGCCAACTAGGGTCCCGCCGCGCATGGATAAGACCTACCAGCCCCACGCTATCGAAACTTCCTGGTACAACACCTGGGAGTCCGAGAACTATTTCGCCCCACAAGGTGCGGGCGACTCGTACACCATCATGATTCCGCCACCGAACGTCACTGGCAGCCTGCACATGGGCCATGGCTTCAACAATGCGATCATGGATGCGTTGATCCGCTTCCGCCGCATGCAGGGTCGCGACACCCTGTGGCAACCGGGCACCGACCACGCCGGCATCGCCACCCAGATGCTGGTGGAACGCCAACTGGAAGCCACCGGCCAGAACCGTCACGACCTGGGTCGCGAGAAATTCCTGGAGAAAGTCTGGGAATGGAAAGACCAGTCCGGCGGCAATATCAGCCGTCAGATCCGTCGCTTGGGTTCGTCCGTAGACTGGAGCCGCGAGCGCTTCACCATGGACGACGGCCTGTCCGAAGCCGTAAAGGAAGCCTTCGTGCGCCTGCACGAAGACGGTCTGATCTACCGCGGCAAGCGCCTGGTCAACTGGGACACCAAGTTGCACACGGCGATTTCCGACCTTGAAGTGGAAAACCACGACGAGAAAGGCTTCCTGTGGAACCTCAAGTACCCGCTGGCCGACGGCGCCAAGACCGCTGAAGGCAATGATTACCTGATCGTCGCCACTACCCGTCCGGAAACCATGCTCGGCGATGCCGCCGTCGCTGTTAACCCGAACGACGAGCGCTACCAGGCGCTGATCGGCAAGTTTGTCGAACTGCCGCTGGTTGGCCGCCGCATCCCGATCATCGCGGATGACTATTGCGACCCTGAGTTCGGCACCGGCTGCGTGAAAATCACCCCGGCCCACGATTTCAACGACTACGAAGTCGGCAAGCGCCACAACCTGCCGCTGCTGAACATCTTCGACAAAAATGCCGCCGTATTGCCGGCCTGCCAGGTGTTCAACCTGGACGGCTCGCTGAACGACAGCATCGACGGCAAGATCCCCGCCGAATACGCAGGTCTGGACCGTTTTGAAGCGCGCAAGCAGATCGTAGCTTCCTTCGACGCCGCCGGTTTGCTGGTCAGCGTCGACGACCACGGCCTGAAAGTGCCGAAGGGCGACCGCTCCGGCACCGTGATCGAGCCGTGGCTGACCGACCAGTGGTACGTGTCCACCAAGCCGCTGGCAGAACCTGCGATTGCCGCCGTGGAAGATGGCCGCATCCAGTTCGTGCCCAAACAGTACGAAAACATGTACTTCTCGTGGATGCGCGACATCCAGGACTGGTGCATCAGCCGTCAGCTGTGGTGGGGCCACCGTATTCCGGCTTGGTATGACGAATCGGGCAAGGTTTATGTAGGCCGCGACGAAGCCGAAGTGCGTGCCAAGCACAACCTCGGCGCCGACATCGCGCTGCAACAGGACAACGACGTACTGGACACCTGGTTCAGTTCGGGCCTGTGGACCTTCTCTACCCTGGGCTGGCCGCAGCAGACCGAGTTCCTGAAGAAATTCCACTCCACCGACGTGCTGGTCACCGGCTTCGACATCATTTTCTTCTGGGTTGCCCGGATGATCATGCTCACCATGCACCTGGTGAAGAACGAAGACGGCACCCCGCAGGTACCGTTCAAGACCGTGTACGTACACGGCCTGGTACGCGACGGCCAGGGCCAGAAGATGTCCAAGTCCAAGGGCAACGTCCTGGACCCGCTGGACATCATCGACGGCATCGACCTGGAAACTCTGGTGCAGAAACGCACCTCGGGCCTGATGCAGCCGAAACTGGCGAAAAAGATCGAGAAGCAGACCCGCGACGAATTCGCCGACGGCATCGCCAGCTACGGCACCGACGCTCTGCGCTTCACCTTCTGCTCGCTGGCCTCCACCGGTCGCGACATCAAGTTCGACATGGGCCGCGTCGAAGGCTATCGCAACTTCTGCAACAAGATCTGGAACGCGGCGCGCTACGTGCTGGACAAAGGCGAAGACTGCGGCCAGAACGGCGAAGCCTATGAGCTGAGCCTGGCGGATCGCTGGATCATCTCGCAGCTGCAGCGCACCGAAGCCGAAGTGACCCGCCAGCTCGACCAGTTCCGTTTCGACCTGGCCGCACAGGCCCTGTACGAGTTCATCTGGAACCAGTATTGCGACTGGTACCTGGAACTGTCCAAGCCGGTACTGTGGGACGAGAACGCCCCGGTCGAACGCCAGCGCGGCACCCGTCGCACCCTGGTGCGCGTGCTCGAAGTGGCGCTGCGCCTGGCGCATCCGTTCATGCCGTTCATCACCGAAGAAATCTGGCAGCGCCTGGCGCCGCTGGCCGGTATCGAAGGCAAGACCATCATGCTGCAACCTTGGCCGGTGGCCAACGAAGCGCGCATCGATGAGGCCGCCGAAAGCGATATCGAATGGCTCAAGACCCTGATGCTCGGCACACGCAACATCCGCGCCGAGATGAACATCGGGCCGGGCAAGCCGCTGGCCGTGTTCGTCAAGAACGCCAGTGCCGAAGACCAGCGTCGCCTCAGCGAGAACGATGCGCTGCTCAAGAAACTGGCCAAGCTGGAGTCGATCACCGTATTGGCTGCCGATGCCGAAGCACCGTTGTCTGCCACCGCGTTGGTCGGTGATATGGAAGTGCTGGTGCCGATGGCCGGCCTGATCGACAAGGGCGCGGAACTTGCCCGCCTCGACAAGGAAATTGCGCGCCTGCAAGGCGAAGTGCAGCGAGTGGGCGGCAAGCTGTCCAACGCGGCGTTCGTTGACAAAGCGCCAGCTGAAGTGATCGAGAAAGAACGCGCCAAGTTGGCCGAGGCTGAACAGGCCTTGGGCAAGCTGGGGGAGCAACACGCGCGGATTTCCAGCCTGTAAGGGGAAACCATGTAGAGAAAGAGGCCTTCGGGCCTCTTTTTTTGTCCAGGAAAACGACACCATTTCCCAATCAAAACCCTATCCCTGTGGGAGCTGGCTTGCCAGCGATAGCATCACCTCAGTCTGCCTGATACACCCAGTCGCCTGCATCGCAGGCAAGCCAGCTCCCACATTTGACCGAGTTGTCCCCGGGAATGTGTGACAATGACCGCCACTTTGAGCCAAACCCAGAATCATCATGACCGCCCCCACTACGCCCAAACCTCCGCGCAAGAAGCCTAAAACCGCCGCCACGGCCAAATCCGTCGCGCCACGCAAAGAGGCCACCCTGCACCCGCGCAACCGCCACACGGGCCGTTACGACTTCCCGGCGCTGATCAAGACCACGCCTGAACTGGCCAAATTCGTGATCATCAACCCCTACGGCAAAGAGAGCATCGACTTCGCCAGCCCGGATGCAGTGCGGGTGTTCAACCGGGCGCTGCTCAAGTCGTTCTATGGCATCCAGCATTGGGATATCCCGGCGGACTACCTGTGCCCGCCAGTGCCGGGGCGTGCTGACTATGTGCATTTCCTCGCCGACCTGCTGGCCAGCGTCAACGACGGCAAAATCCCGCGAGGCTCGATCGTCAAGGTGCTGGACATCGGTATGGGCGCCAACTGCGTGTACCCGCTGATTGGCTATATGGAGTACCGCTGGAACTTCCTGGGCTCGGAGGTCGACCCGACCGCCGTGGCCGCCGCCAAGGCCATCGTGCAGTCCAACGACCTGAGCAAGGTCATCCAGCTGCGCCAGCAACCCAACCCCAAGCAGATCCTGTTGGGCCTGCTGGAGCCGGGTGAGCGCTTTGACCTTACGATGTGCAATCCGCCCTTCCATGCATCCATGGACGAAGCCACCAAAGGCAGCGAGCGTAAATGGCGCGCCTTGGGCAAGGCCGACCCGAAACGCAAGTTGCCGGTGCTTAACTTCGGTGGTCAATCGGCCGAACTGTGGTGTGAAGGTGGCGAAGCGCGGTTTGTGACGCAGTTGATCGCCGAAAGCGCGCACTTTGCGCATAAAGTGCTGTGGTTCAGCACCCTGGTGTCCAAAGCCTCCAACTTGCCGGCGATCGAAACGGCGCTGAAAAAAGCCGGCGTGCTGGAAAGCCAGGTAGTGGAGATGTCCCAGGGGCAGAAGCAGAGCCGCTTTGTGGCCTGGACGTTCCAGACCAAGAACGAGCAGCAGATCTGGCGCCAGCGCTGGGTTCGATAAGCCCGCCACACAATAAAAACGCAGGCAATAAAAAACCGTGCCCGGATCACTCCGAAGCACGGTTTTTTTGCTGCGTCTTACTTGTTAACAGCGTCGGTCAGGCCTTTAGCCACAACCAGCTTGATAACTTTCTTGGCAGCGATTTCGATGGCAGCGCCAGTCGAAGGGTTACGGCCAGTACGGGCAGGACGCTCGGTCACTTTCAGTTTGCCAACGCCTGGCAGAGTGATTTCGCCGCCATTTTCCAGCTGATCAGCAACAACTTGGCTCAGTTGGTCCAGCAGAGCACGCACGGTAGTTTTCGGTGCGTCTACTGCTTCAGCCAGGTCAGCGATCAGTTGGTCTTTAGTAATAGCCATTGTGGTGTTCCTTCCCTATCAAATTCATATGGATTGCAGAGTGCAGTGTCAGCCGTCGAGCCCGACCGTCATGGCCTGGCATCCCCGGCCATAACCACGGAGATCGGGGTTATAGATGCTTGAAACGGGGATTGGTTCGACCTGACAAATGCTGAATGCACGCTTAACGCCGAGACTTGGCGTAAGACGGGGCAAAACTAGCACAGAGACGGGGAAATATCCGCCTCAACATACCCATTTGGTCAGCTTTATCGCTCTAAACCGTGAAAAAAAGGCATATGGCCAGTCACAGGGCGTGCAAAATGCCGTTCGGGGCACGTCTTGACCAATGGGTGCGGTACACTGGGCGACTTTTCGGGGAGGCCAACCGCTCCCCCTTCAACCAGCCGAGAAGCCTATGCCGATCCGTCATTGCATCGTCCACCTGATCGACAAAAAACCCGACGGCACACCCGCAGTTCTTCACGCCCGCGACACGGAACTGGCCGAGTCCGCCGCCATCGAGAACATGCTTGCCGACCTCAACGAGAGCTACAACGCCAAACAAGGCAAGGCCTGGGGTTTCTTCCATGCCGAGTCCGGCGCGCACCCGTTCAGCGGTTGGTTGAAGGAGTACTTTGACGGTGGCCAGGACTTCACCAGCTTCAGCCGCACGGCGGTAGAGCACCTGCAGAAGCTGATGGAGGAATCCAACCTCTCCACCGGCGGCCATGTGCTGTTTGCCCATTACCAGCAAGGCATGACCGACTACCTGGCCATCGCCCTGCTGCACCACAGCGAAGGCGTGGCGGTGACCGATGAGCTGGACGTGACGCCCTCGCGCCACCTGGACCTGGGCCAGTTGCACCTGGCGGCGCGTATCAACGTCTCCGAGTGGCAGAACAACAAGCAGTCCAAGCAGTACATCTCCTTCATCAAAGGCAAGAACGGCAAGAAGGTCTCGGAGTACTTTCGCGACTTTATCGGCTGCCAGGAAGGCGTGGATGGCCCGGGCGAAACCCGCACCCTGCTCAAGGCGTTCAGTGACTTCGTCGAAAGCGAAGACTTGCCCGACGAGTCCGCCCGCGAGAAAACCAAGACCCTGGTGGACTACGCCAGCAGCCAGGCGAAGCTCGGCGAACCCATGGGCCTGGAAGAGCTCTCGGGCCTGATCGATGAAGACCGGCCAAAAGCCTTCTACGACCACATCCGCAACAAGGATTACGGCCTGTCGCCGGAAATTCCGGCCGACAAACGCACCCTCAACCAGTTCCGCCGCTTCACCGGGCGCGCCGAGGGCCTGTCCATCAGCTTTGAAGCGCACCTGCTGGGCGACAAGATCGAGTACGACGAAGCCGCCGGCACCTTGATCATCAAGGGCCTGCCGACCCAACTGACCGACCAGCTCAAGCGCCGTAACTGATGCTGGGCGGGGTACTCAAGAAAGTCCTGCTGGTGTTGCTGGTGGTGGTTGCGATCCAGAACTGGGGCAAGGTGGAACGGCTGTTCAACCCGTCCCAGGTGGCGCCCGAGCACGTACGCGCCTCGGCGCGGGTGGTGCTCTATGCCACCGAGTGGTGTGGGTACTGCAAGCAGATCCGGCGTTTTCTCGACCAGAAGGGTATCCCGTACCGGGCCGTCGATATCGAGCAGGACGCCCAGGCGCGCAAGGCGTATGAGGCGCTGGGCGGTGGCGGGATTCCGTTTGTGGATGTAAATGGGACCTTGATTCGCGACTACGACCCCGAAGCAATCATGGCCGCATTGAAGTAACACGCAATCAAGTGTGGGAGCTGGCTTGCCTGCGATGGCGGTGTAACAGGGTCAATACCTGTGACTGATACACCGCTATCGCAGGCAAGCCAGCTCCCACACACGTCAGCTCTGCACATTGGGTTGTGTGGTGACCTTAGAAGTTGGCTTCCAGAGACACCATCGCGGTGCGCTCTTCGCCCACGTTGTAGTACGCCGTGCTCGCCCCCAACCCGTTCACCGGCGCCGAGTTGAACGCCACCGTACGCGCCGAGCTCAAGTACTCCTTGTCGAACACGTTGAGCATCGAAAACCGCAGTGCCGCCGACTTGATGACCTTCTTATCCACCGGCAAATAAATACCCGCGTTCAGGTCAAACACCGTACGGCCTTCGATCTTCTCCTTGTTGGTCAAATCGCCATAGAAACTGCCGACATATTTGCCTGCAATGTTGCCGTAGAACCGCGAATCGTCATACCCGAACACCAGGTTGAACATGTTTTCCGGCACGTTGGCCAATTGCTTGCCCGAGGTTGGTAGCAGCACGTTCTTGCTGAGCAGATCGTCCTTCTGCTCAGACTGGGTGTAGGTATAGGACGCGTAGTAATTGAAGTTGTGCGGCAACAGGCCGCTCCATTCCAGCTCCAGGCCTTTGTTATCGACAGTGCCGACGTTGAGCACCATGTAGTCACCGCTGGCGTCGGTGGTCGAGACCTGGCGATCCTTGAAGCTGATGTAGAACAGGGTCGCACTCAAGGCCATGTCGTCTTCGGTGTAGCGCCAGCCCAGTTCCTGGTTCCAGCTCAATTCGGACTTGAGGCTGACGGAGTCGCCCTTGTTGTACAGCACGTAGTTGGGCGGCGTGCGCATATTGCGGGTGACGTTGTAGAACGCCTGGTTGCTTTCATCGACCTGGTACTTGGCGCTGAAGTTGGGCAGGAACTGGTGGTAGCGGGTGTTACGCTTCTCCGGTGTGTCGTACAGGCTGCCGAGGTTGTTGCCGTCACGCTCGACATATTGGTAGGCCACGCCGCCAACAAAACTCAGGTCCGGTGTGGCTTGCCAGTTGTCCTGTACCCAGAGCTTCTGCGCGGGAGTGACGGTGTAGTAGTGGCGGCCCTGGACCGTAGCGCCGTTTTTGTCGACCACCTGGCCGCCGCTGTTGTAGTCGCCCCACACATCGTCGGGGGCACCTTCGTTGTTAATGCCGATAAAGGGCTGGGTCTGGCGCTGGCGTGCGCGTTCGTACCAGTAGCCATAGTCCAGGCTGTGTTCTTCGTTGATGTCCCACTTCATTTTCGCCGTGAAGCCAGGGCGCCAGGTTTCGGTCCACGAAGGGCGGTAATAGTTGGCCGATTGCAGGTTACTCAGGTCGTAGTTGCCGGCCTTGTCGGACTTTGGCCCCAGGTTGGAAGCCGTCTGGCCGCTGAAGCTGCCACCGTTGGCCCAGTAGTAATACGGCGTGAGCGTCAGCGACAAATTGTCCTGCAGTTGCCAGCGCTGGGTCAGCGTAGCGTTGACGCTTTCGAACGGGTTGCGGTTGAGCTTGTAGGACGCCGACAGCAAACCAGCCTTGTACACCGGGCTTTGCGCGTAATCCTTACGCCGTCCTTCGGTGTCGAACTGCGCCTTGCTAAGGCTGTTGTAGTTGTAGTTTTCCTGCTTGTTGTACTTGATCGTGGCCAATGTGGAGTTGCCGTTATCCCCTTCGAACAGGCTGCTCCACTCGATCTTGTCGCTGCGCAGAGTGCCCTTGCCGCGCCATTTGTCACCTTCCAGGTGGGATGCCGACACCCAGGTTTTCAGGCCACCCACATCCCCGGTGTTCGCTCGCACGAAGGTCTTGCGCAGGGCGTTGGCACCGACGATCTGTTTGGCGAAAACCCCGGCGTCCTTGGTCGGGCGAATGGTGATCATGCCAATGTTGCCGCCGCTGGAGCCGATGTGCGGGCCGTCGGCCTCGGAGGAACCTTGGGTGGCGAACACTTCGGCAAGGTTTTCCGGGTCGCCCAACTGGTTGGAGTACACACTGTAGTTGCCCGAATCGTTGATCGGCACGCCGTCCACCGAGACGCCGACCTGGTCGGAACTCATGCCCCGCATGGTAAAACTGGTGCCACTGGTGCCGCTGGCGTCATCACTGGAAACGTTGATGCCCGGCGTGTACTTGAGCTTGTCGATGGCGTTGGCGGTGGCCGACATTTCGTCCATGGCTTGCTTGGTCACCGTCGAGCGTGCCTTCGCACTTTCTTCGAGAATCATGTGACCGCTGCCAAGGGTTTGCTTGCCGGCGATGTTCACCGAGCCTACATCCTGGGCATCATCGGCCAAAACCAGCGGCGCAAAGCCGCCCAGGCCCGATGCGAGGAGCAGGGCATAAAGAGTGTTGTGGTTCACGTGTAGATCCCTTACTGACATTGTTGTGTTGTATGGGGCAGATGCGAGCTTCCTGACCACTTGTTCAGGAACCCAGGGATGATCCACGGCACGTGTAACCGTTTGGTGACAGGTTGTGGCGATTGCGATGAAGGTTCGATGAAGGCGCTGCGGGCCTAGCGCACCACAATCATGCGGCCCAACAGGCTGTGCTGTTCAAAACCCAACACCGCTTGCAAGGCGTTCAAGACCGCTACAGGGTCCTGGCTCGGAAAGCTGCCGCTGACGCGTTTGGCGGCCATATTCTCGTTAAGCAGAAGAATTCGGCCGGGGTAATAACGCCTCAGGTCCTGGACCACATCGGCCAGGGGTGCCCTGTAGTAGTTGAGCCAACCTTCGCGCCAGGCCAGGCGTGAGGCGCTGTCGACCCCATGCAAAGGGTCGGCAATACCGTCGGCATAGGCCACTTGCTGGCCCGCTGTCAGCACCTGTTGCTGGCCCTGTTTGGAGGGCGTCACGCCCACACGGCCGGACAGCACAGTGACCTCGGCGCCGTCAGGTTGCAGGCGCACTTCAAACTGCGTTCCCATTACCCGCGTTTCACCGCCGCTCGCCTCCACCACGAAGGGTTGGCCGGTGTGGGTCACACTGAAAAAACCTGCACCACGGCGCAATTGGATGTGCCGTTCGCCCTGGCTGAAATCTACAGAGATGGCGCTGTCGGCGTCGAGGGTGACCTTGGATTGATCGGCCAGGGTGAAGGTCTTTACCTCACCCGGCGCCGTCACATAATCGGCGCCCCACTCATCGACCCAGCGTGACGGCTGCCAACCGGCGCCCATCGACACCATCAGCAGCAGGCAGGCGGCGACGGCCAAGGCACCAGACCAACGCGCTACCCGGGAGCGTTTGGAGGCGTTGATCGTATTGAGGTAGCGCTGCAAGGCGAGCGCGTCCTCATCGGCCAGTTGGCGCGCCGGTACTTCGCTTAATTCCCAGAGCACCTGGGCTTGGGAGTACGCCTCAACGTGTGCGGGATCTGCACGTAACCAGCGGCTGAACGTGGCCTGGTCGCCGCTGCTAGGCTGGTCATGCAGCAGGCACAACCAATCGAGTGCGGCCTGTTCCTGGGCGGGCGTGGGCGTGACGTTCACGGGGCTTTCCCTGGCATGCGTGGAGGCGGTGGTTCGCGAAGGCTGGCCTTGCAGGCTTCGAGGGCGCGCATCATATGTTTTTCCACGGCGCTTTGGGACAGGCCCATGGCCTTGGCGATTTCGGCGTACTTGCGGCCGTGGATGCGGTTAAGCAGGAAAATCTGGCGGGTGCGCTCGGGCAAGCTGCGCAAGGCGGCTTCCACATGGCGCAGATCATTGCCCGCCTCCAACGCTGCCTGGGGTTCGCAGCCTTGGTGGTCAGATTGTTCCGGCAGCCAGCCTTCGCTGCTGCGTGCTCGCGCGCCTTCGCTGCGCAGGTGGTCGATGGCGATGTTGCCGGCGCAGCGCAGCAGGTAGGTGCTCAATTCTTCGACCTGCACCAGCGGGCGACGCCAGAAGCGCAGGAACAAATCCTGCACCAGGTCGGCTGCCGTGGCGCGGCAACCCACACGGCGGCTGACCAACGCCTCCATTTGCGAGCGCTGGGACAAAAACACCTGCAGGAAATGCGCGCGTCCCCCCGCTGCATCCGCGTGCGCAGTGTCCTGAGGAGATTGCGGTCGATGGCTCCTCATGGCCGGCTCAAGAGAGAGCGAACGCCGCAACAGGGCTGGCCAACAGGGCGAGCCCCGCCAGGATCAAGGCCAGCCTTGGCCGATACGGCAACAGCAACACCAGCAGCAAGGCGCTGAGCATCAACACCGCGCACCACTCCACCAGGCCCTGGCTCCAACCGGCGCCCAGCACCGAGGGCCAGATCGACACGCCCAGCAACAACCAACCGCCCACCCGCAACCCCAGGCGCCGAATGGCTGTGGGTTTGCTGTGCAGCAATTCGCCGTGGTGACGGTCGGTGGACAAGCACAGTGCCATGAACCCGGCGTAGCACATCAAAAGCGCCAGAAGCATCAGTTGGCCTGCTGCTTGAGTGTTAACCCGCGGGCACGCTCAGCCTTGGGTAGCGGCGCGCTGCGGTGATGCATCTTCCAGGCTGCCCAGGCGAGGAACGCGCCACTGGCCAGGCAGGTGAGGTCGAAGCCGGCCATCGCCCAGTCGCCGCTTGGCACAGAGACACCCAAGTGATGCGAGGTGGTGATGGCGTTGAGCAATGGAATGGCGGCAAACAACAGCGCGCCGAAGCTCAGTTGCTCGACCCAGCCCTGGCGACCGCGCCGCAGCAAGGCATGCAACAAGCTCAGGGCCCAGGCGATAAAGAACGCCTGCACTTCCCAGTCGGAACGCGCGGTGAAGCTCACCGGCAGCAGGCGGTTAGCCCAGAAAAACGCCGCGATGGCGATCATCAAGCCAGACATGCTGGCAATATTCAGCACTTCTACCAACCGCAGTTCAAAGGGCATCACCGAGGCCTTGGCATGCTTGAGCTGGCGCTTGCCCAGCCAGATCACCAAGCCTGTGCCGATCATCGCCGTACCCGCCAGGCCGCAGATAAAGTACAGCCAGCGCAGCACCGGGCCGGCGAAATGGCCCATGTGCAAACCGTAGAAACTGCCACCGATGGCCGTCGCCAATGACGGCTCGGCACTGCCTCGCAACAGCTCGCCGGTGGTGCCGTTGAACGACAACGTACTGCCGGAGGCATGCACCACGCTGTCGGAGCCAGCGCGCGACACGTTGACCGAAGCGTTGACATCGCCGGGGTTGTTGACCGCCACACGCCCCACATGCCCGCCCGCCCACTGTTCCCGCGCCTGCTGGTACATCGGCATCAACGGCAGCAGTTTGCCCGGCTGGCCGAGGGCCGGCGCATTGTCGGTAGCGGGGAACAGCTCACTGAAAAACGCCCGGCTGTCGTCGCCATAGGACGCCACGATGGGCGCAGGCATGACCATGCTCATGAAAATCACCAGGCTGCTGTAGGTGATCATCAGGTGAAACGGCAGCACCAACACACCCACCGCGTTGTGCCCGTCCAGCCAGGAGCGCTGGCCTTTGCCCGGGCGGAAGGTGAAGAAGTCCTTGAAGATTTTCTTGTGGGTGATGATGCCGGTGATCAGCGCGACGAACATCACCATGGCGGCGATGGTCGACAGCCAGCGGCCCCACGGGTAAGGCATTTGCAGTTGGAAGTGGAAACGATAGAAGAACTCGCCGCCCTTGCTTTCGCGGGCCTGCACCGGTTGGCCGGTGACGGGGTCGAGGACTTTCTGGATGAAGGTACCGCGCTTGCCGGGTTCGAGCTTGTCTTGCCACATCACCGACAAACCGGGGTCGCGGCGGTTCGGCAAGGTAATGAACCAGCGTGCGGCGGTAGGCGCCTGCTGTTGCAGGTAGTTTTGTGCGACGGCGAGGCTGCGCCCATCGTCCAGGGGATGGGCCTGCACTTCGGGCTGCATCCAATGGGTTATTTCATCTTTGAAATAGGCCAGGGTGCCGGTCAGGAAAATCGCGAACAGCAGCCAGCCGAAGATCAAGCCTGCCCAGGTGTGCAGCCAGGCCATGGCCTGGCGAAAGCCCTCTTTCATGTGCGAGCCATCCAGAAACCAATGCCGGCCAGGGTGGCCAAGAGTGCGCTCGGCACCATCACCCCTGCCCAGGCGCGCCATGCCGTGCGGCAGGCAAAACACCAGAGCACCGCCAGCAGGTAGAACACAAAGGAACTCATCATGCCGGTGACCACCGCATCGGCACGGGAGGTGGGCAGCCAGAGCGCCAGGCAGATGGCGGCCAGGGAGGCCATCAGATAACCGCCAATCACCGCCGCCAGCACGCGCGAGGTGACGGCGAGGCGGTAGGAAACGGGCAATGAGGTTTTGCTTTTCATGCGGCAGGCGCCTGGTTCATCAGCGCGCAATATTAATGATAAATATTCTCATAAGCAAAAGAGAACGGATGAATCACCTGCCTTGGCCGATTGCCGAACCTTGTCATGCACCCTACAATGCGAACAATTCTTGTTCTCTAAAGCATGTCGAATGCTTGCGGAGTGATCGCGTTGCAGCCGTCCAACCCCGTCGAAGTGTTGTACAACGACCATCACCACTGGCTCACCGGCTGGTTGCGACGCAAGCTCGGCTGCCCGGAAAACGCCGCCGACCTGGCTCAGGACACCTTTATCCGCGTGCTCAGTGCCCGGGAAGCGCCAACGCTGATCGAGCCGCGCGCCTTCCTCACCACCGTGGCCAAGCGCGTGCTGTTCAACTTCTACCGCCGCCAGGACCTGGAGCGCGCCTACCTCGAGGCCTTGGCGCAGATGCCCGAACACGTGGCACCGTCGGAAGAAGACCGCGCAATCATCCTGCAAACCCTGCTGGAACTGGACCAACTGCTCGACGGCTTGCCCAAGCAGGTCAAACGCGCTTTCCTGCTGGCCCAACTCGACGGCCTGACCTACGCGCAAATCGGCGCGCAACTGGGCATCTCCATCGCCACCGTCAAACGCCACCTGACCAAAGCGGCCATGCGCTGCTACTTCGCCCTATGAACGTCTCCAGCCAAGTCGCCGAACAAGCCGTGCACTGGTTGCTGGAAATGCAGCAAGGCACGCTCAACCCACGCCAGCAGGCGGCCTGGCAGCAATGGTTGAATGCCCACAGCGAACACCAACGCGCGTGGGAGCAGATCCAGAGCGTCAACCAACGCCTGCGCGGCGTGCCCTCCCCCCTGGCCCACGCGGCGTTGAACGCGCCTACCTCCCGCAGCCGGCGTCAGGCGCTTAAATTACTGTTGATTGTGGGTGCCGGCTCGGCCGCCGCCTGGAGCCTGCGCCAGCAACATATCCTGCCGCCGCTGACGGCTGACTATCGCAGCCCGGTGGGCCAGCGCCGCACAGTACAACTGGCCGACGGCAGCCAGTTGCAGCTCAACACCGGCAGCGCGGTGGATGTGCATTTCGACGGCCAGCAGCGCCTGGTGCGCTTGCTTGAAGGTGAAATCCTGCTCACCGCCCGTGCAGGCCAGACGCCGTTGCACGTGCTGACCGGCCAGGGCCTGCTCAGCAGCCAGGCGGCGCGCTTGACTGTGCGCCAGTTCAACGACCACACCCAACTGGCGGTACTGGCCGGCCAGGTCGAGGTGATGCCCAACCGCTACAACGGCTTGGCGCTGAGGGTCGATGCCGCGCAGCAGGTCAATTTCACCCGCAAAGGCTGGGACACCCCACGCCCCACCGACGCCAACAGCGGCGCCTGGGCCGACGGCATGCTGGTGGCCGCACACATGCGCCTCGAAGACTTCCTCAATGAACTGGGACGCTACCGTCGCGGCCAGCTCCATTGCGATCCACACGTCGCCAACCTGCTGCTGTCCGGCAGCTACCCGCTGGACGACAGCGAACGCATCCTCGACCTACTGGAAATCAGCCTGCCGGTGAAAGTGCGGCGCTTTACGCGTTATTGGGTGACCGTGCAGGCACGGGTCTGAATTTATTTTACTTTTGTGTGAGCCGTTTTCCGCACCTGGCGTGACAGAGAAGGAAAGCCACCTTGATCCTTCCTTCTCAGGACCGCCCTTCATGCCCCAGCACCCGACGCTTCTCGCCCGTACACTGCGCCAACTCCTGCTCGGTGCCAGCCTCAGCCTGACCGCACTGCCGGCGGTGATGGCAGCCGACGCCAAGGCGTACCACATCGCACCTACTACCCTGGAAGCGGCCCTGAATCAATTCGGTCGCGAAGCCGGCGTGTTGGTGTCCTTCGGTTCCGCCGTGACGGCCGGGATGCAAAGCGCTGGGTTGTCGGGCAGCTACAGCGCTGCCGAGGGCTTGCAAAAACTACTGGAAGGCACCGGCCTGCAAGCCCGCGCCGAGGGTGACAACGCTTACAGCCTGCAACCGGCTGGCGCCCCTGCGACCCTGGAGCTGCAGACCTCCAACGTGGTCGGCGACTGGCTCGGTGACGCGGCGCAAACCAACGTGTTCGAGCACCCCGGCGCCCGTGATGTGATCCGCCGCGAAGAATTCGAACGCCAGGGCGCCACTCAGGCTCGCGATGTGCTCAACCGTATCCCTGGCGTCAACGCCCCGGACAACAACGGCACCGGTAGCCACGACATGGCGCTGAACTTCGGCATTCGCGGGCTCAACCCGCGCCTGGCGTCGCGCTCCACCGTGCTGATGGATGGCATCCCGGTGCCCTTCGCGCCTTACGGCCAGCCGCAACTCTCCTTTGCGCCGATCAGCATGGGCAATATGGACGCGGTGGATGTGGTACGCGGCGGCGGTGCGGTGCGCTATGGCCCGCAAAACGTCGGTGGCATCGTCAACTTCGTCACCCGTGCCATCCCGGATGCGCCGACGGTCAAGGGCGGTTTGCAGACCGAGACCAGCCCCTCCTCCAGCCACGACGGCTTCAAGACCACCGGCAACTTGCTGGCCGGCGGCACTGCCGACAATGGCTTGGGGGGCGCGCTGCTGTACTCCGGCACCCGCGGCGGCGACTGGCGCGAAAACAGCAACACGCGCATCGATGACCTGATCCTCAAGGGCAAATACCAACTGGACGATGCCAACAGCTTCAACGCCATGGCACAGTACTACGAAGGCCAGGCCGATATGCCGGGCGGTTTGAACGTCAAGGACTACAAGGCCGACCCGTATCAGTCCACTCGGCCCTACGACAAGTTCTGGGGCCGCCGCACGATGTTCAACGTCGGCTACCGCTACGAGCAGGACCGCCGCGAATTCACGGTCAACAGCTTCTTCACCAAGACCCTGCGCAGCGGTTACCTGGACCAGGGCAGTTTCCTGTCGCTGTCGCCACGCGAATACTGGGTACGCGGCCTGGAAACCCGTTTCGCCCAAGGCTTCGACCTTGGCCCCACCAGCCACGAAGTGGGCGTCGGCTACCGCTATATCAATGAAGCCGGTCACGAGTTGCGCTATCGCACGCCGATTGCCGCCAACCAGCAAATCCCCACCACCAACAGTCGCAACGACCGCGACACCCGTGGCGGCACCGAGGCCAACGCGTTCTTTATCGACGACCGCATTGATATCGGCAAGTGGACCATCACCCCGGGCATACGCTACGAGATGATCAAGTCCCAGCAAACCAACAACCTGAGCAACGTCAAATACAAGGGCGACTACAACACCGCACTGCCGGCGCTGAACGTGCTCTATCACCTCACCGATGACTGGAATCTCTACGCCAACACCGAAGGCTCGTTCGGCAGCGTGCAGTACAGCCAGATGCCCAACCGCGTGAACAGCGGCGAAGTGAAACCGGAAAAAGCCCGCACGTGGGAACTCGGCACGCGCTATGACAACGGCAATCTGCGTGCAGAAATCGGCGCGTTCCTGATTAACTTCGACAACCAGTACGACAGCAACCAGACCAACGACACGGTGATCGCCCGCGGTGAAACCCGTCACCAGGGCATCGAGTCGAGCATCAACTATGCGCTCGACGGCCTTAGCCCGGCGCTGGCCGGTTTCGATGTGTACGCCACTTACGCCTATGTGGACGCGACCATCCGCGAAGACGGGCCGAACAAAGGCAACCGCGTGCCCTTCTCGTCCAAGCACAAAGGCACCCTGGGCGTGGGTTACACCGAAGGCCCGTGGAAGCTGAATGTGGACAGCAGCTACCAGAGCAGCCAGTTCGCCGACAACGCCAACACCCAGGCCGAAAGCGCCGACGGTGCCAATGGACGCATCCCCGGCTACATGCTGTTCAGCAGCCGCGCAGCCTATGACTTCGGCCCGCAGTTGTCGGATCTGAATGTGGCGGTGGGGGTGAAGAACATCTTCAACAAGCAGTACTACACCCGCTCGTTCGACGACAACAACAAGGGCAAGTACGTGGGTGAGCCGCGCACGGTGTATGTGCAAACCTCTATCGCGTTCTGACTGCAATCTGCAGACTGCAACACCTCCCACAGTTGATTGTCGGTGTGTTTAGGATTGAATGGGGCTAGCTACCCGCCAGGCAACTCGGGGTGGCGGCCACCAACGCGTCAATGGCACACCGCGTCTTGGCCGGCATATGCGCCGCCGTCGGCCAGATCACATGGATCGGCGCAGGTTGCTCACGGTAGCTGGGCAGCACGGCCTGCAACTGCCCGCGCAGCGCATAGTGGGCAATCAACCAACTCGGCAACCAGGCCAGGCCTACGCCCGCGATAGCGGCATCGGCTACCGCCTGGAGGTCGTCCACGATCAAGGGCGAAGCCAGGCGCGAGCGCTGCGCGGTGTTGCTGCGGTAGGCAATGCCACGATGAGCGGCCAGGTCTTCGATACTGCCAATAGCACCCTTGCGCTGCAAATACGCCGGTGACGCCGCCAGCCCCATGGCCTGCTGACCCAAGCGGCGGGCACTCAGGCGGTCGGTGTCCGGCAACGGGCCGATGCGCACGGCCATATCGAAGCCTTCCTGCACCAAGTCGATCATGCGGTCGGAAAAACAAATGTCGATTTCCAGTTCCGGATAACGATCCAGCAAAGCCCATAACGCCGGCGCGGCATAGTGATGACCAAACGCCAGGGGCACGCTCACTCGCAAACGCCCGCGGGGTTGCTGACGGCCGCTTTCCAGCACGGACTCGGCGGCCTCCAGCTCCGCCAATGCGCGCAAGCAATGCTCGTAGTACGCCTGGCCATCCTCAGTCAACCGCTGGCGCCGGGTGGAACGCTGTAACAGGCAAGTGCCCAAACGCGCTTCCAGACGCGCCAGGCCCTTGCCCACCGCTGAACGCGTGAGGTTCAGGCGCTCGGCGGCTTCGGTGAGGTTGCCGCTTTCAACAATCTGCAGAAAGAGTTCGACACCATCAAAACGTGGGGTAGCCATGTTTAATTGTCGCCCTGTATTCCCTTATCTATGGAAAAGTTATCGCCAATAAAGAACCTGATTCCCGAGAGAATAGCCCCTCCCGCTTTCGAAAGGAATGTCGTATGTCCCGCGCCGCCGCACTCTCGGCCCTCACTCCCCCGCGCACCGCCAGGAACGGCCTGGCCCTCACCGCCGTCTGCCTGGTGGCCCTGATGTTCGGCCTGGAAATCTCCAGCGTGCCGGTCATCCTGCCGACGCTGGAACAGGAACTGGGCACGGGCTTTCAAGACGCCCAATGGATCATGAATGCCTACACCCTGGCCTGCACCAGCGTGCTGATGGCGGCGGGGACCCTGGCGGATCGCTTCGGTCGTCGGCGTGTGCTGGTGGTGTGTCTGTGGGTATTCGCCCTGGCCTCACTGGCCTGTGGCTTGGCCAACGATGCGCCGACACTGATCGCGGCGCGGTTCGTCCAGGGCATTGGGGCCGGGGCCATGATGATTTGCCAGTTCGCGATCTTGTCCCATCAGTTCCGCGAACCGGCAACGCGTGCGCGGGCCTTTGCGATATGGGGCGTGATCGCTGGCGTGGGCCTGGGTTTCGGACCGATGGTGGGAGCCTTGATCCTGGCCGTGGCGGACTGGCGCTGGGTGTTCCTGGTGCATGTACCGCTGACCCTGTTCACCTTGGCGTTGTTGCACATCAGCGTGCAGGAATCCCGCGACCCGGCCAACCATCGCCTCGACATCGCCGGCATGCTGACCATGACACTCACGGTGTTTGCGCTGGTTTATTTCATCACCCAGGGCAGCGAAATCGGCTTTGGCGCCCCGGCGATGCTCGGCTGGGCCGGCCTGGCGGTCTTCGGGCTGCTGCTGTTTATCTTGATTGAGCGGCGCAGCGCCCATCC
The DNA here is from genome assembly GCF_900119375.1 of Pseudomonas sp. NFR02. Lineage (NCBI taxonomy): Bacteria > Pseudomonadati > Pseudomonadota > Gammaproteobacteria > Pseudomonadales > Pseudomonadaceae > Pseudomonas > Pseudomonas sp. NFR02. The sequence goes on along the minus strand of NZ_FPJJ01000002.1, from coordinate 381,565 downwards.
GATGTTCGACTTCTCGGTGTTCCGCATCCAACGCTTCAATGGCGCGTTGATGGGCTCGATCGGCATGAACTTCAGCTTCTGGCCGTTCATGATTTACCTGCCGTTGTACTTCCAGGCAGGCCTGGGTTACGACACGCTGACCACCGGCGCCGCCCTGCTCGCCTATACCTTGCCCACTTTGCTGGTGCCGCCGCTGGCCGAACGCCTGGCCCTGCGCTTTGGCGCCGAACGCATCATTCCCCTGGGCCTGGGGACAATGGGCGCAGGGTTCATGGGGATGGCCGCCGTTAATTACGCCGGACAACCCAGCACCGCGCTGGTGCTGCTCAGTTGCGTGATCGCCGGTATCGGGCTGGCGTTGACCAATTCGCCGACCACCAACACCACCACCGGCTCCGTCTCGAATGACCGCGCAGGCATGGCCTCGGGCATCGACTTCAGCGCACGGCTGATCACCCTCGCGCTCAATATCGCGCTGATGGGCCTGGTGCTGTTGTTGGGGATCAGCCACAACCTGGCTCACGTGCTGCCTGACAGCACAACACTGGAGTGGACAAGACTCAGCCAGCATATTGCCGCCGGCAAGCTGGATGCGCCGGGGCTGACCGTTCAGGATGCGCAAACAGCGCTGCGCAGCGGCGCCGGCTGGGCCATGTTGTTTGCGGGGTTGGGCGCCTGCGGGCTGGCGATGCTGAGCCGGCATTTCTTCCGGCGTGAGCGCTGAACGAAAAACGGGCCTGCATGTGCAGGCCCGTTTTCAGTGGGGGAATAAAAAAACAATCAGCCGTTAATAGCAGCGTTTTCGTTTTCCAGGAATTCCTCTTCCAAAGCGTCTTCGTTCACTTTGTTGATTGGCTGGTTTTTACCGGCAGCGCGCGGCTTGCCTTGCAGTTTGCCAAACAGATGTTCCAGTGCGTGGTCGAGCTTGACTGCGGCGCCATCGATCGCTTGCTCCAGCGTATCGGCTTTATGGCACACGGAAACTGGTTGATGGCCCTTTGGCCGTGCTTCCAGACGGCAACTCAAATCGTGAGGGCCGGGCTTGTCGCCGTTCTCGTCTCGCAGGTAGACCTCTACACGGGTCAGGTCTTCTTCGTAGCGTTCGAGCGTGCTCTCAATGGTAGTACGTACCCACTCCTCCAGTCGGATGCTGCTTTCAATATGGTTATCGCTATTGACTTGGATTTGCATAGTTCTTCCCTTATTTCAGCTAGCTCGCCAGAGGTCACAAACTGCAACACCGGGGTGGTGAAACCATGACCTCTTGATTACACAATTGAGCACCTGCTGAAACATTTCAACCCCTTTGCAAAGATAAATCCTACATTACAAATTAACCCTGACGACGAGCAAAAACGCTGGTAGGGTGGGGAGTTAGTTACAACTTCTTACGTCCTGTTTTCCTCACAATTGCTCCTCTCCCAACGGGTGCAAGCTGCGAAAAATCCCCGCTTCCTCCACCAGCCAATCATGCACCGCACGCACGCCCGGATGGTTCAACGCGCCCGGCGCATACAGCAGTACATAGCGTTTATGGTTGGGCACCGCCAGGCCGAACGGCACGATCAGGGTGCCGCGCTCCAGCTCATCGTTCAGCAAGGTGCGCCGCGCAATCGCTACGCCCATGCCGGCAATGGCGGCTTCGATGGTCAAGTGGTTGCGGTTGAAGGTGTGCCCGCGCCGTACGTCGGCACCGTGGTAGCCGATGGCATTGAGGTAAAACTCCCACTCGGCATATTCATAACTCCCACGCCAGGCCGTGATGTCGTGCAGCAGCGGGAAATGCGCCAGATCCGCCGGGCCATGCAAGGGCGGGCGGCCACGCAACAGGCTGGGGGCGCACACCGGGAATATCTGTTCATCCAACAGGGCTGTGGATAACAACCCAGGGTAGCTGCCGTCGTTCAGGTCGATGGCCAGGTCGAAGTCGCCTTCATGCAGGGCGATGCTGCTGTCTTCGGCGACCATGCGCAGTTGAATGTCCGGAAAACGCTGCTGAAAACGTGGCAGACGCGGGGTCAGCCACTTGCCCAGAAACGAGGGGATCGAACGCAGGCGCAAGGTGCCGCTGATCATCCCGGCGTCCAGGCGCTGCAGTTCGGCATCAATGCTGCCATAAGCCTCCCCCACCACGGCCGCCAGGCGCTGCCCCTCGGCGCTGAGTTCAACGCCTCGCGCACGCCGATGAAACAGTCGAAAGCCCAGGCGCTCCTCCAGTTGGCGAATTTGCTGGCTCACCGCTCCGGGCGTGATGTGCAGTTCTTCGGCGCAGCGGGTGAACGACAGATGCCGTGCGGCGCAGGAAAACACATGCAACCAGACATAGGTCTGGCCGTGGAGGGGGCGAGTCATAGCGTTTAGTCCTGCTAAAGGGTGTCTTAGGATAATTCGTTGGTCAGTGCCGAGCCAGAGGCTCAGTATCGCGCCAATTCCGCCTGCTCTACAAAACATGGCAGCGATTTCTACTCCATTGCTTGTAAGGCTTTAGCATGGCTATCAGTGTTTTCGATCTATTCAAGGTGGGCATCGGCCCATCCAGTTCCCACACCGTCGGCCCGATGCGCGCTGCCGCGACGTTCGCCCAAGCCCTGACCGACCAGCATGTGCTCAGCCAAACCCGTCGCGTCGAAGTGCGCCTGTATGGCTCGCTGTCCGCTACCGGTGTCGGCCATGCCACCGACCGCGCCTGTGTCATGGGCTTGATGGGTGAATGGCCAGACCGCGTCGACCCCACCTCGATCAATGCGCGTATCCAGCAACTGCGCGAGTCCGGCCAATTGCTGCTGGCGGGCTCTCACGCAATTGCTTTCAATTGGCACACCGACTTGCTGCTGCTGGACGAAAGCCTGCCGTACCACCCCAACGCCATGTCCTTGCACGCCTATGGCGACAGCGGCCTGCTGAGCGAACAAACCTATTACTCGGTCGGCGGTGGTTTCATCATCGAAGCCGCCGAAGCTGCATCAGGCATTGCGCCGACCAGCGACGTGCAATTGCCCTACGACTTTTCCAGTGCCGTAGAACTGTTGGCCTTGTGCAACAAGCACGGCCTGCGGGTATCCGAACTGATGATGGCCAACGAACGGGCGTGGCGCAGCGACGAAGAGATCCGCAGCGGCCTGCTGCATATCTGGTCGGTGATGCGCGAGTGCGTGGAACAGGGCCTGCGCGATGAAGGCATCCTGCCCGGTGGCCTGGATGTGCCCCGTCGCGCCGCGAAGTTGCATCGCAACCTGTTGGAAATCGGCAAGCCTAACGTGATCACCTCGACCTTGTCGGCGATGGAATGGGTCAACCTGTTCGCCCTCGCCGTCAACGAAGAAAACGCCGCCGGCGGACGCATGGTCACCGCCCCGACCAATGGCGCGGCCGGAATTATCCCGGCAGTGCTGCATTACTACATGAAATTCAACGCCGACGCGTCTGACGACGACGTGGTCAATTTCTTCCTGGCCGCCGCTGCCGTCGGCATCCTCTGCAAGAAAAACGCCTCCATCTCCGGCGCCGAAGTCGGCTGCCAGGGCGAGGTGGGCTCGGCCTGCGCCATGGCCGCTGCCGGCCTGGCCGATATCCTCGGGGCCACCCCGGAGCAACTGGAAAACGCCGCCGAAATCGGCCTGGAGCACAATCTCGGCCTGACCTGCGACCCGGTCGGTGGCCTGGTACAGGTGCCCTGCATCGAGCGCAATGCCATTGCGGCGGTCAAGGCGATCAACGCCACGCAGATGGCCCTGCGCGGCGACGGCAAACACTTTATCTCCCTCGACCGGGTCATCCGCACCATGCGCGATACCGGCGCCGATATGCATGACAAATACAAAGAAACTTCACGGGGCGGCCTGGCGGTCAGCTGGGTGGAGTGCTGATCGGAGCACTGCTACCCGCCCCAACGTGAGCCCGCGCAAAAATAATAACGAGGCAATACCGATGACTGATGTACGTACACCTGCTGCCGAAAATCCCGATGTCAGAGAAAGCACAGTAACCACCGGCTGGACCAAACACGACACCACCTGGATGCTCGGCCTCTATGGCACCGCCATCGGCGCGGGCACCCTGTTCCTGCCAATCAATGCCGGCGTCGGCGGCTTCTGGCCGCTGATCGTGCTGGCATTGCTGGCATTTCCGATGACCTTCTTCGCCCACCGTGGGCTGACGCGCTTTGTGCTGTCGGGCAAATCCGGCGACATCACCGAAGTGGTCGAGGAACACTTTGGTGTCGGCGCCGGCAAGCTGATCACCCTGCTGTATTTCTTTGCGATCTTCCCGATCCTGCTGGTGTACAGCGTGGCGCTGACCAACACCCTCGGCAGTTTCATGGAACACCAATTGCACATGGCGCCCCCGCCCCGGGCGATTCTGTCGCTGGTGCTGATCCTCGGCCTGATGGCCATCGTGCGTTGCGGCCAGGGCGTGATCGTCAAGGCCATGAGCGTGCTGGTGTACCCCTTCGTGGCCGCCTTGCTGCTGCTGGCGTTCAGCCTGATTCCCAACTGGAACGGCGCGTTCTTCGCCTCGGCCAGCGAAGGCATGCCGTTGCCGCTGTTCTTCAAGACGTTGTGGCTGGCGATCCCGGTAATGGTGTTCTCGTTCAACCATTCGCCGATCATCTCCGCCTTTGCCGTGGACCAGAAGCGCGTCTACGGCGCCCAGGCCGAGCGCAAAAGCAGCGGCATCCTGGCCACCGCCCACGGCATGATGGTGCTGACCGTGATGTTCTTCTGCTTCAGCTGCGTGCTGGCGCTGTCACCGGCTGACCTGGCCGCTGCCAAGGCGCAGAACATTTCGATCCTGTCGTACCTGGCCAACCACTTCCAGACGCCGGTAATCGCCTACGCCGCACCGTTGATCGCACTGGTGGCGATCACCAAATCCTTCCTGGGCCACTACATCGGTGCCAGCGAAGGCTTCCAGGGGCTAATCGTCAAATCCCTGCGCGGGCGCAACCGTTCGATGTCGGCGAAATGGCTGGAACGCTGCACCGCGTTGTTCATGGTGCTGACCTGCTGGGCCGTGGCCACCTTCAACCCAAGCATCCTGGGCATGATCGAAACCATGGGCGGACCGATCATCGCGTGCCTGCTGTTCCTGATGCCGATGTACGCGATTCGCCGCGTGCCATCTTTGCGCCAGTATTCAGGTCAGGTATCGAATGTGTTTGTGGTGGTCATCGGCCTGATTGCGCTGTCTGCGATCGTTTTTTCCGTAATGCCCTGAATTAGCTCACGACATACATCCAATGTGGGAGCGGGCTTGCCCGCGATAGCGATCATTCAGCCAACTATTGATTGGCTGATACACCGCAATCGTGGGCAAGCCCGCTCCCACATTTGGATTTCTGTGCCGGGTAAATCGCTGTACGGCACGGCCTTTGCTGTAGAGCTTTTGAGGAAAACGGAATTTGGCCAGTGGTCAGGCAATGCGAACTAATCCCGACACCGGCCGTCAATGACTGCATGTTCTTATCAGGCGGTAACGCACCATGGACAATCCTTTTCAGATCATCACCGACACGTTCAGCCCCCAATACCGCGTCAACCTGAGCATTCAACGGCTGGACGGCAGCATCATGCTAACCCTCTCGAACGAGACTGGCGTAGTGGCCAAGCGCATGATCAGCGCCGAACAACGCAACGACCCGCAGCGCCTCAGGCGCCTGGTGCAAAGCATCCAGTTCGGCATCGCCATCGAACAAGGCCACAGCGCCGTGCAAATCCTGGAGCTGATGACGGACGGCGACAGCCACAAACTCCTGCAGCGACCGCCCGCCCGCACCCTGCCCTTCAGCGTGGGGCTTTAAAGCTCGCCTTTCTCGGTCTCAAGGCTCGCTTCGCCCTTGCGACGCGGGCTTTCGACCTTCACCGAAGGGAAGGCCGACGACGCATAGCGCACCACCAGGATCGCAAACGCCAACAGCAGAATCCCGCCGCACAGGTAGATGATGCCCAGATCCGGCGGGTTGTGATGAGACACGTTGGAGATCAGCAAACGCGTGAGCGCGGTAATCGCCACGTAGATCAGGAAGCGCACCGGCATGTGGTTGGTCTTGAAGTAAATCCCGACCATGGCGCCCAATTCCAGGTAGATGAACAGCAGCAAGATGTCATCGATCTTGATGTGCCCGTTCTCCAGCATCCCCAGAAATTCCATCACCGCCGCCCATGCGGTCACCGCACCAATGGCGAACAGCGCCAGGTAATGGAACGACTCGACAAACAGATTACCCAACGACTCGGCCAGCCCATGTACTTGCTGACGCAGCCTTTCGGCCCAATTGATTTTCACGATGATGCTTCCTTAGGTCGGCTCGACCGGATAATGCGGGGTGGACGTGACGGTTGTTCTGCATGCAGAAAAAAGGCCAGCACTGCCATGAGATGATGGCTCGGTGGCATGAGGCACAGAAATCGAGCCCTCGCCACAGTGCGCGTCCCGCAGACCAGCTCGTGGGTGACGCGGAGCGTCACGGGATGCATTCCCACGCAGAGCGTGGGAACGATCGACCTAAGCGTGCTGTGCGAAATATCCGGTTCAGCCCCCTATTTCCCAACTACATTAAAAACCTACTACCCAAACCCCGACGTTTGGCTTATCCTTTTAGCTGTATATAAATACAGTAGTCGCAAAAGACAACTATCGTGAAGGCATGTGAGGTGGTGAATGGCCGTCGAAGTGGTATACCGCAGCAGCCGAGATCTGGAGCGTTTGTTCATGGATAAAGCCGAAGCTGACCGTCATGACAAGATGCTTGAACTCGCTGAGTTGCTGGCAGAGGTGTTGCAAAAAGCCGTGCCGTCGTTGAGCGAGCAGCAGGTGGAGGAAGCCGGGATTTACATGGCGAAGAACCGTGATGTATTTGCCAAGGCGTTCAAGAGCCAACCGGACGCGCTGTCCGAGTTGCTGAACCCGGCAGCAGAGTAAAGCCCGAATTGAACAGGCCCTGAATCATGGATTCAGGGCCTTTTTAATGCCTGGCCTATTTGTACAGCAAGCGTTCGGCCAGTTCATCGGCCACCCGCGCGGGGGAGCGTTTTTCGGCTTGGGCGTGGGCAAAGATTTCGGTCAGGCGGCTGCCGATGTTCGACAGGTGTGCGGTGATGCCAGGCAGGTCGGTGCCGGCGTGTTTGAGGGCGACGTAGATCAGCCCGCCAGAGTTGATCACGTAGTCTGGCGCGTAGAGGATGCCGCGACCTTCCAATTGGTCGGCGATGTCCAGGTTGGTCAGTTGTGCGCTGGCGGCACCCGCCACGGCGGCGCAACGCAACTGGCCGACGCTGTTACGGTTGAACACGGCGCCGACGCCGCACGGTGCAAGGATATCGCAGGGGGTGCTGAGCAAGGCGTCGTTGGCAATCGGGTGGGCGCCCAATTGCTCCATGGCCAGTTGCACCTTGCCGTGGTCGATATCGCTGACCAGCAGTTCGGCACCGGCGGCGTGCAATTGTTCGGCCAGGGCATAACCGACATTCCCCAGGCCTTGCACCGCGACGCGCAGGCCCTCGAGGTTGTCGCTGCCCAGGCGCGCCATGGCGGTAGTGCGGATACCGGCAAACACCCCCATGGCAGCATGAGGGGCAGGGTCTCCGGCGGCGGTGGTGCTGGTGACAAAGCGGGTGTTCTGGGCGATGCAGTCCATGTCGGCAACCGAGGTACCGCTGTCGATCGAGGTGATGAAGCGGCCATCGAGTTTTTCCACACAACGGCCAAACGCCTCGAACAGCGCCGCACGGCTTTCCACGTGCACGGGGCGGATGATCACCGCCGTGCCGCCGCCCACCGGCAGCCCGGCCAGTGCCGCTTTGTAGCTCATGCCTTGCGCCAGGCGCGCGGCATCGGCCACGGCGGTTTCATCATTAGGGTAAGCCAGGTAACGACAGCCACCCAACGCTGGGCCCAGGCGACTGTTGTGGATGGCGATGATCGCCTTCAAGCCGGTCACCGGATCAACGCTCAGGTGCAGCGATTCAAGGCGGGTGCTGTGCATGAGCGCAAACATCAATGAGCTCCCGAATCACTTCTGGTAGTGGGCCAAGTATAGGCTTGCGGCAGAAAACTGCTGGATTGCGCTGGAATAAGCCGCGCGTTTTCGTGGGATCTACGACATAAGAGTTTGGGATATCTCTCAAGATGCTGGACGAAAATTCGCAGCAAGGCTAAAACGGGGGGCATACGCCGGAGAACTCAATGAATCCCCGCACAGCCTTTTTCGCCTGCCTGGACCGTTCACCCCCTGCGCTGTTTGAAGCCGCGTTGTGGATTGCTGCCGAGCATGACGCCAGCGTGCAGCCCGCGTTGATCCTGCACGACCTTGGGGCGCTACAACAACAGGTGAGCCTGGGCATGCCCTTACTACCGGCGGATGAACTCGGCCAGCCGCTACTGCGGTGCATGAATGACCTGGGGTTTGCCCAGGATGACCATACGCCGTTGCGCCCCGCCGCCGCGCTGCTGGACAAAGTGCTGCAACGCAAACGCGGGCAACCCTTGGCCATGGGCCTGATCGCCCTGGAGATGGCACGGCGCCTGGATATCCCCATGGTCGGCGTGAACTTCCCTGGGCACTTCCTGCTGCGGGTACCGGGAGCCGATCACCTGTTGGACCCTTGCGGCGGCCGGCGCCTGTACCCCAACGACTGCCGGGAGTTGCTGGCGCGCCAATATGGGTCGAAGCTGAAATTGCAGGCCGACCACCTGCTAACCGCCGAGCCACGGGCCATCCTGCAACGGCTGTCGCGCAACCTGCGCCAACTCTACCTTGCCAACGACGAGCCACTGGCCGCCCTGGTGGACGCCGAGCGCGTACTGGAACTGGGCAACGCCAGCGCCTCCGACTACCTGGCGCGGGCCAGCCTGTATCAACGCCTGGACTGCCCCAGCGCCGAACGCTTCGACCTGGAACACGCGCTGCTGCTCAGCGACGACCCGATCCAGCGCTTGCGCCTGACCGAGCGGCTGGGGCATCTGCCGCCCAACTCAGTGGTGCACTGACCCCACTGTAGGAGCCCGCACTTGAATAATCAGCAACGCTGCAATCACCGCCGGAATCGCGCAAAAAAAGAAAATCTGCTCGACCGGTATATGCATCGCCAACAACAGGCTGCCAAACAGCGGACCTAGAATCGACCCGAATCGCCCCACACCCAACGCCCAGCCTGTGCCGGTGGCGCGCACGTGCGCCGGGTAGAAGTTGCTCGCGAAGGCATTGAGGGTCAGTTGCCCGCCGATGATGCAGAACCCGGCAGCGAACACGCAGGCCACCAGGTAGCGTGGGTTGTCATGGTTCAAGCCCAGCAGGACGGTGCACAACGCTGCCGCCGCCAGCACGCCGGACAGCAACCTTACTTTGCTTTTCAGGCGGTCGGCAAACCAGGCCATGAGAATGGCGCCCAAGGTGCCGGCGAACAGGAACATGGAGGTGACCAGGTTGGCTTCGTTCAACGCCAGGCCGCTTTCGAGCAATAGCGACGGCAACCAACTGATCATGAAATACAGCAGGATCAGGCTGACGAAAAAAGTCGCCCAGATCAGCAGCGTCGGGCGCGCGTAGCCGTTGCGAAACAGCTCCACTACCGTCAGTTTGCTGCCTTGCTCCTTCAAGTTTTCCGCTTCGGTCGCGGGCGGTGGCTGCCAGTCGGGCAGCATCCGCGTCGTGACTCTGCGCAAACGCAGATAGGGCGGCGCATCGCGCAACAGGCGCGGCAAGGATTCGGGCAACAGCCACACCAGGAACGGGAACAGCAGCAACGGCGTCACACCGCCGGCCAGGAACACCGCCTGCCAGCCAAAGCTGTCGATAAACCCCGCCGCCACGAAGCCACCCGCCGCGCCGCCGAACGAAAAGCCACAGGCGGCCAGGGTCACCATCAAGGTGCGCAGGCGTGGCGGCGAATACTCTGACATCAACGCCATGGCACTGGGCATCGCACCGCCCATGCCGATGCCGCAGATAAAACGCGCCGCCATCAACGTGGTCAGGGAGTTGGCGAACACCATCAATACCGTGAGGCTGGCGTAGATCAGCACGCATGCAAGCAGGATACGTCGCACGCCAAACCGATCCGCCAGCGGCGTCACCAACAGCGAGCCGAGGGTGAGGCCCAGCAGGTTGGCGCTGAACACGGGGCCAAACGCGGATTTTTCCAGGCCCCAGTCCTGAGCCAGCGCCGGCACTACATAGCCCAATACCTGGGCGTCGTAGCCATCGGTGACCAGTAGCAGTGCCAGCAGCAGGAGAATCAACCATTGGTAGCGCGACACCGGACGGGCGTCGAGTGCCGCACGAAAGCTGGCAATCTGATTGTGCATCGCAAGGTACCTTTATTTTTTATTAGGTTGGCGCGATCAAATGTGGGAGGGGTTTACCCCAATGCCAGTCAGTCAAGCGCGAATCCCCTGTGGGAGCGGGCTTGCCCGCGAAGGCGGTGTGACAGTCACAGCATCTGCCACTGCACTAACGCTTTCGCAGGCAAGCCAGCTCCCACATTTGATCTTCATGGCTGTGAGCATTGCGCTCGCTTGACTGAACGGCATTGGGGCTTCCCCCCCCCCTCCCACAGGGGTCCTAGGGTGTGTCAGGCTGACTGGCGGGGTGGGCCTGCACGAAGGCCGGATGTTGGGCCGCCAATGCCGCCACCCGCCCAATGCGTGGGTACGCCGCCAAGGGCACCTTGAAACGCTCGGCCGCGTACAGCTGTGGAATTAGAAACGCATCGGCCAAGCCCGGCTGCTCGCCAAAGCAAAACCCGGTGTCGCCAATCAACTGCTCCACCGCGCCCAGGCCCTGGCTGATCCAGTGTCCGATCCACTCCAGCAATTGCGCCTCATCGTGCCCCCACTTGCGCAGCAAGTTCTGGGTGCTGGAGTTATGCAACGGGTGGATATCACAGGCGATGATCGACGCCACCGCCCGCTCATGAGCGCGCGCTACCAGGTCTTTGGAGAGCAACGGCACCTGGGGATAACGCTCCTCCAGGTACTCAATGATCGCCTGTGACTGGATCAGCAACGCCCCTTCATCAGTACGCAGTGCCGGCACCCGCCCTTGGGGGTTGATCGCCAGGTATTCAGGCTGGCGGTTGGCGCCGCCTGCCGGCACCAGCAGGTTGACCGGCAGCGCGGTGAAATCCAGGCCTTTGAGGGCCAGGGCAATACGTACTCGATACGACGCGGTAGAACGGTAGTAAGTATAGAGTTCCATGGCCCTGCCCTCTCAGCGCGCCGCGACCACGGTACCGCGGCATTCGCCGAAGCCGATGGAGGCAAAACCCTCGCGGCTGCAACGGGCACGCAGAATGATTTCGTCGCCATCCTCGAGGAATTTGCGCACCTCGCCGGAAGCCAGTTCAATCGGCTTTTTACCGCCTTCGGTAATCTCCAACAGGCTGCCAAATTGCCCCGGCTGCGGGCCAGACAACGTGCCCGAACCAAACAGGTCGCCGGCCTGCAACTGGCAGCCATTGACGCTGTGGTGCGCCACCATTTGCGCCACGGTCCAGTACATATGCTCGGTGTTGCTCAGGGTCAAGCGATGGGCGGGCAGGTTTTGCTCACGCATCGAGGCCGTGGTGAGCAGCACTTCCAGTTCGATATCAAAGGCGCCCGCGTTCTGATCACGCTTATCCAACAGGTAAGGCAGCGGTTGCGGATCACCTTCAGGGCGCGGCGGCTGGGCTTTGCGGAAGGGCTCCAGGGCTTCGGCAGTCACCACCCACGGCGAGATGCTGGTGATAAAGCTTTTCGACAAGAACGGCCCCAGCGGCTGGTACTCCCAGGCCTGGATATCCCGCGCCGACCAGTCGTTGAGCAGGCAGAAACCGGCGATATGCTCGGCGGCATCGCCAATGGCAATCGCATCGCCCATGGCATTGCCCTGGCCGATCCAGATGCCCAGCTCCAACTCATAGTCCAGGCGCGCGCAGGGGCCAAAGGTCGGTTCGGACTGGCCGGCCGGCAGGGTCTGGCCTTTAGGGCGTCGCACCTCTGTACCCGAGGGACGAATGGTCGAGGCACGGCCATGGTAACCAATCGGCACGTATTTGTAGTTCGGCAACAGCGGGTTATCGGGGCGGAACAACTTGCCGACGTTTTGCGCGTGCTCGATGCCGACGTAGAAGTCGGTGTAGTCATTGATCTTGGCCGGCAGGTGCATCTGGCAATCGGCGGCACGGTGCAGCACGTGCGCTTCGCGGTTTTGCAGCTCGCTGCCTTCGGCCAGTAGTTCCAGCAGGCGCTCGCGCAGGGCCACGCGAGGGCCACGGCCCAGTTCGAAAAACGCGTTCAACTGCCCGCCCGCAGTGGCTTCGACGGCGCGTCGGGCTTCGCCCTCAAACGCGTCCAGTGCGGCATGCAGGTCGAGAATCGCATCGCCAATCGCCACGCCACTGCGCGGTGCCGAGCCATTGATACTGAACACGCCCAGGGGCAAGTTCTGCAGGGGGAAATCGGCGTGGCCGTTGGCCGAGGATACCCAGCTGCGGGTCTGCGTTGGTTGAGTCATGGGTTATCTCCGGTTCGGGTTGAAGGTGGCGGGCAGCGCGGCCCAGCACGCGTCATACGCAGGTTGCAGTTGTGGGCACTCCAGGGCGAACTGGGTCGGGCGCAGCACTTGGCTGGTCTCGAACATGAACGCCATGGTGTTATCGATCTTGTGCGGCGCAAGGTCCGCGTTGATGGCCTTGGTGCAGGTCTCGCCATCCGGGCCGTGGGCGCTCATGCAACTGTGCAGCGATGCGCCGCCCGGCAGGAAGCCTTCGGCCTTGGCGTCGTAGGCGCCCTGGATCAGGCCCATGTATTCGTTCATCAGGTTGCGATGGAACCACGGCGGCCGGAAGGTGTTCTCGGCCACCATCCAGCGCGGCGGGAAGATCACGAAGTCGAGGTTGGCCAGGCCATGCACGCTGGTGGGCGAGGTCAGCACGGTGAAGATCGACGGGTCCGGATGATCGAAACTCACCGTGCCAATGGTGTTGAAGCGACGCAGGTCGTATTTGTACGGCACATTGTTGCCGTGCCAGGCGACCACGTTGAGCGGTGAATGGTCCAGCTCGCAGGCCCACAGTTCGCCGAGGAACTTCTGTACCAGCGTAGTCGGTTGCTTGAGGTCTTCGTAGCGGGCCACCGGCGTAAGAAAGTCGCGGGGGTTGGCCAGGCCGTTGCTGCCAATCGGCCCCAGGTCAGGCAGACGCAGCGGGGCGCCGTGGTTCTCGGCGACGTAACCGCGTGCTTGCGCATCCAGCAGCTCGATACGGAACTTGAGACCACGAGGCAGCACGACAATTTCCAGCGGCTCGACATCCAGCACGCCCAGTTCGGTGGCGATGCGCAGGCGGCCCTGCTCGGGGACGATCAGCAGTTCGCCGTCGGCATTGAAGAACACGCGCTCCATGGAGCGGTTGGCGCGGTAATTATAGATGCTGATGCCCGCTGGTTTTTCCGCCCCCGAATTGGCGACCATGCCCACCAGGCCGTCGATAAAGTCCGTCGGCTCACTCGGGATATCCAACGGGTTCCAACGCAAGCGATTCGGCGTGACCGCGCCCAACGGGCCACCGGCCAATTGCCGCGCAAGCTTGACGAATGCCGGGTGGTTGGCCGACGGCTGGATGCGGTAAAGCCAGGTGCGACGGGCTTCGCTGCGGGCCATGGTGAAGGCGGTGCCGGAAAACAGTTCGGTGTAGAGGCCGTAAGGGGCTTTCTGCGGCGAGTTCTGGCCAACCGGCAGCGCGCCGGGCAAGGCTTCGCTGGCGAATTCATTGCCGAAGCCCGACAGGTATTCGAGGTTCATGGATCGTCCTCTGAGGGTCAGTTGTATTTATCGTAATCCAGTTACGCATAACGTAATTTGATCACTATCGACCGTCAAGCTATAAAGACGCCCATTCATCTCTCGGATTCTCGCCCTTCCATGGAAAAGCCTCGCGACACCGGTAAACAGAAAGTCCGCTCGGCGGAAGTCGGCACCGATATCCTCAAGGCCCTGGCCGAACTGTCCCCGGCCACCTCGTTGTCACGCCTGGCCGAACATGTGCAGATGCCGGCGAGCAAGGTGCACCGCTATTTGCAGGCCCTGATCGCGTCGGGTTTTGCCGAACAGAACGCAGCCACCAACCATTACGGCCTGGGCCGGGAGGCATTGCGAGTGGGGCTGGCGGCGCTGGGCAGCATGGATGTGTTGAAAGTCGGCGCCATGCCCCTGGCCGAGCTGCGCGATGAATTGAACGAAACCTGCTTTCTGGCGGTGTGGGGCAACCAGGGCGCGACCGTGGTGCAGATCGAGCCGGCAGTGCGCGCCGTTACCGTGGTGACGCAACTGGGCTCAGTGTTGCCGCTGCTCAGCTCTTCCACCGGGCTGGTGTTCAGCGCTTATCTGCCGTCACGGGAAACTGTAGAACTGCGCGAACGCGAGGTTCAGGCCGGCACCGCCCACAGCTTGGCGGACGATCAGGCCTATGCCAGCGTGTGCGAGCAAATCCGCCGCCGTGGCCTGCACTTCGTGCATGGCTTGCTGATGCCCGGCGTGGATGCATTGTCGGCGCCGGTGTTCAATGCGGTCGGGCACGTGGCGGCGGTGATGACCGTGGTCGGCCCAACCTCGCTGTTCCATGCCGATGAAGATGGCCCGGCGGCGCAGCACTTGCTGGCGGCGACCCGGGCCGTGAGTTGGCGGATGGGCTATCAGCCCTGAATCACTCGTCGCTGCGCGCCAGCGCCACCGCCACGCGATCCTCGAGCGCCTTGACCTGGGCGCCGGCCACCACGTAGTTGTTGGTCAGCATCGAAAACACCAGCTTGCGCCCGCCGGCGTCGGTGATGTAACCACTCAATGACGACACGCCGCCCATGGAGCCGGTCTTGGCGTGCAGGTTGTTTTGCGCCTGCGTGTCGCGCAGACGATAGCGCAGGCTGCCGCCGGTCATGCGGTCGGTGTTGCCGGCAATCGGCAGCGCGTTGTACCAGGCGTCGAACCACGGCTGTTTGCTGGCGGCCAGCAACAGGTCGGTGAGGGTTTGCGACGACACCAGGTTGCGCCGTGACAGGCCGGAGCCGTCGACCTGGTTGAACGTGGCGGTGTCCAGCCCCTGACGCTTAAGGAACCCGGCCACCGCCACAGCGCCCGCCGCTGCCGTGCCGCTATTGGCGGTCTGGCGCCCCATGGCCTTGAGCAAGGCTTCGGACATGTTGTTGTTCGAAAGCTTGAGCAACGGCGTGATCAAATCCTGTAACGGCGCCGATTGGTGCTCGGCCAGCACCGTTACCGCCGTCGGGCTTGCCCCGCCTATCACCCGACGCCCCAGTACGGTGATGCCCTGTTGCGCCAAGGCTTGTTCAAACAGATTCGCGACCAGTTGCGTTGGCTCCCAGACGCTGACCAATTGCTGGCTCTGCTTTCCCGGCGCCACTGCGCCACTGAGTTGCAACAGGTTGGTGCCATGGCGACGGTTGATCCCATAACTGTTGCCCGGACCGCTCATGGCACGGTTGCTCAGTTGCAGGTAATCAGTAGGCGGGAAAATATCGACACTCACCGGGGTGCCGGCCCGTAACGGCGCCTTGGCCGTGACCAGCACACTGCCTGCATCAAAGTCCGCATTGGGTGCCACAGTCAGCGCCGAAATCTGCGCGCCGTAGTAGGTGGTTTCATCGTCATGGGACCAATCCACCCCCAATCGCTCAGCATCGAACCAGGTGTCGTCGAACACCAGATCGCCCTGTACCTGGCGTACGCCCTGGCTGGCCAACTGCGCGGCCAGCGCCTGGTAGTCGGCAAACTGAATGCTCGGGTCGCCCAGGCCACGCAGGTACAGGTTGCCGGTCAGGCGGTCGCCCTGGCGTATGCCGTTGCTCAGCAGTTGGGTGGCGAAGCGGTATTGCGGCCCCAGCACATCCATGGCCGCCGCCGTGGTCAACAACTTGAGGTTGGACGCGGGCACCAACCGGGTGCGTGGGTTGTGCTGATACAGCGTGGAGCCCGTGCGGGCGTCACGTACCATCAGCGAGACCGTAGCACCTTGCAGCGCCGGATCGCTCAGCAGTTTATCCAGGGTTGCCGGCGTGGAAGTTTGGGAGACGCTGGCGCAGCCGCCCAGTAAAAAACTCAAACCGACCAGCAGGGTGCCGGTGCGTAACCATTTTCCAAAGTACATCAGTCGCGTTTTCCATAAGCATGCAATGGCGGCAACGCTAACAGCTCGCTATCAATGTGGCGACCGCTTTCCTGTGGGAGCTGGCTTGCCTGCGATGCAGACAACTCGGTGTATCAGGCAAACCCGGTCGATGCCATCGCAGGCAAGCCAGCTCCCACAGATAAATGAATCAGAAGGTCAAGGTGCTGGACACCGACACCTGCCGCGCATCGCCCATGGACACAAACTGCGTATTCACCGAGGACGTGTAGTAGGTACGGTCGAACAGGTTTTTCACGTTGAGCTGGAACTTGACCTTCTGCCCCTCAAGCTTGGTGTCGTAGCTGGCGAACACATCAGCCACGGTGTAGCTGGGCAGCTCGAAACTGTTGGCCGCGTCCCCTGCCCGCTCGCCGACATAACGCGCCCCGGCGCCGACGCGCAGTTGATCACCGCCCAGGATGCTGCCGAAGTCATACACCGCCGACAACGAGCCGGTGCTTTTTGCCACATTCTGCAGGCGATTGCCTTTGAGCTTGGGGTCTTCGGTGACCTCGGCATCGGTGTAGGCATAGCTGCCGATCAGGCTCCACTTATCCGTCAGCTGGCCGCTGGCATCCAGCTCCAGGCCGCGAGAGCGCACCTTGCCGGCCACGCTGTACTCCGAGGTCAGGCCCTCGCCCACCTGCACCAACACGTTGCGTTTATCGATGGTGAACAGCGCCGCACTGGCAGTGATGCGCCCCGGCAGGTCGAACTTGGTACCCAATTCCCAGGCCTTGGATTCTTCCGGCTGCAAACTGCCGTTCAACACGGTTTTATTGGCCAGTGGCGCGATGGTGGAGTTGGGCTTGAACGACTCGGTATAGCTGCCATAAAACGACAGTTCATCGCTATAGCGATACACCAGCCCAGCCCGCGGCACCCACTTCTGGCCATTGCCGTCGGTGTTGGCGGTGAACGGCACGCCTTTGCCGGCGTATTGGTCGTACATCTGGTAACGCGCACCGCCGACCAGAATCCATTGATCGTTGAGGTGGATAGCATCCTGGAAGAACAGCGAATCGCTGCGCAGCAGATCGGTCTGGTTGCTGTCCGGCGCGCTGACTTTGGAACCGGCAACTTCGTTGCCGTACACCGGGTTGGTGTAATCGAAGCTGCCTCGCGGTGCCTGGCGGATCAGGTCGGCGCGGTAGATCTTGCGGTATTCATCGTCCAGGCCGAATACCAGATCGTGCTGCATACCCGCAACATCGACCTTGCCTTCGAGGCTGGCGGTGGCGAAGCGGTCGGTGGTCAGCGCGCCCTGGGTGCCGTCCATGCTGCGGGTCAGGGTACCGTTGGTGTTGACCTTGACCACCCGCACCTGGCTGGCGTCGTAGGTCTCGCGGTTCCAGCTGTAACCGAAGTGGGCTTTCCAGTCGTCGTTGAGATCATGATCGACAGTCAGGCGGTACAGATCGGAGCGGCCTTCCATGTTGTTGAACGGCTCATCCAGGCGGCGGGTGGCGGGGATGTTCAACGGGTGGTTGGTCTTGGGATCGATGGCGGTGCCACGGTCGAACGGGGCGAGAAATTCGCGGTGCTCATAGGCCAACACCACTTGGGTGGTGTCGCCATACCAGGCCAGGGACGGCGCCACCAGGGTTTCGCGGTGGGTGCCGTAGTTGCGCCAGTAATCTTCGTCTTCATGGTCGACGATCAGGCGATAGGCCAAGCCACTGTCACCGAGGGGGCCGGTGGTATCGAGGTTGCCGCCGCTGCCATTCTTGCCGCTGCCGAAGGTAGAGCCGCGCGCTGTCAGGGAGGTGGACTGCACCCGTTCAGGCTTTTTGCTGACGATATTGACCACACCGCCCGGGTCCTGGATGCCATACAACAGCGATGACGGGCCCTTGA
This sequence comes from Pseudomonas sp. NFR02, assembly GCF_900119375.1. Taxonomy (NCBI): domain Bacteria; kingdom Pseudomonadati; phylum Pseudomonadota; class Gammaproteobacteria; order Pseudomonadales; family Pseudomonadaceae; genus Pseudomonas; species Pseudomonas sp. NFR02. The sequence goes on along the minus strand of NZ_FPJJ01000002.1, from coordinate 363,545 downwards.
GCACTTCGACACGCTCGGCGGTAGCGTTCAACGCCCGGCCCTGCACCACGGGCATGCCGTCCTTCATGATCGAGCCATTACGGTTGTCGCCAAAGCCACGCAGCATCACCGCGTCCTGGGTGCTGCCGAGGGTGTTGGACTGGGTAATACCACTGATATTGCCCAGGGCGTCATCCAGGTTACGCGGCTGTTGATCGCGCAATACTTGGGCGGGCACCACATTTACGGTTTGCGGGGTTTCCAGCAGCAGGCCATGGGAGCGCATCACCGAACTGGTGGGCGGTGGCTGGTAGCTGGTGCTGGCTTGGGTGGGGTCGATGCCGCTGATAGTGGTAGCGCCCAGGTTGACCGCGCCATCGGTGGGCACCGGTTCCAGCGCCAGGGTACGGGCGTCGATCTGGCGAAAGGTGAAGCCGGAACGGCCCAGCAGACGTTGCAGGGCCTGGGTCGCGCTCATCTGCCCGCTGACCGCCGAGGCGTTGATGCCGTAGGGCGCTTCATCGGTGTAGATCACACTGATCCCGGTAACCCGGCTGAAATCGCTCAACGCCTGGGGCAACGGCTTGGCCGCCAGGGCAAAATTGAACTGGGCACTTTGCTGCTCCTGCGCCTGCGCCATGGCCAGGGGCAATAAGACCAGCCCCGACACCGTGAATACCGAGGCTCCCAGCCACTGTTTGACCCAACCGCCCGCCGTCGATTTCATGCTGTGAGCACCCGTGTAGAAAACGCTGTTAATGCGAATTGATCGCAGTTTCATGCACTACACGGATGGGCCGGCGATTTACCTCACCTCTGCTGGCAATTATTTTTTATTTATTTCACAGACCCCTGTGGGAGCGGGCTTGCCCGCGAATGCGGAGTGTCAGCCAATTAATTTTTAACTGAACCACCGCTATCGCAGCAAAGGTATCTACACAACTTTGGGGGCTGTAGCCAAAACGGTAACCACGATGCGAAGCGAGCCGCTCTTGATCTTGATCTGCTTGTGATCTTGATCTCAGGCGCCCCGTTAAACCACGCTGGCCGGAATTCGACAGGGATTTGGGGGGTAAACCGGCAGGGATGCCGGTTTAGCCGCCCCGCGCCATGGATGGCGCGTGGCGGCGCCCCCCCAAATCACTGGCGGATTACGGGCACACCGAGCCCAAGCGAGGTGCCGAGTGGTGGGGCAAGAGCCCTTTGGTTACTTTGGGCTGGGCCGGCATTCCGGCTTTTCCAAAGTGACCCGCCGTCAGGGCGGAACCCTAAGCGGCCGTTACCGCAGCAATGGATATGTACACAATCCAGCTGTGTTGACTGTCAGGCCGCCTTCGCGAGCAAGCCCGCTCCCACATTGAGATCGTGGGGTATCAGGTAGATAGGTGTCGGCTGTCAGGCCGCCATCGCAGGCAAGCCAGCTCCCACACTGGCCATGTAGTGCCCACAGGGATGAGTCGTTCGTCCTTCAGGCAGCTATGCCCTGGATGCGAAAACCCCAGCGCGGAAAATGCACATGCACGGTACCACCGCGTTCATCCGTGCGACGCAGGATCAGCTCTTCACGCCCAGCGAACAGCAACTCGCCAGCCACCGGATCAACGCCATAGTCGATAGCCGCAATGGTCACCTCCTGACCCACCTTAAAGCCGTTCAAATCCTCGAACACCTCATCCGGCAAAGGTGCCGGTGTAGCATTGCGGGCGATATCCAAAGCCTGCTCCGCGGTCATCTGACTGGCGGTTCCATGACCAAAACCCAACACCCGTCCCAGCCAGGCCAGCACGGCCGGATAAGCATCCACCAAAGGCGCGGTGACCGGCGTGGCCTTGAGGAACCAAAGCGAGTGGGCCAGGGCAAAGTCGGCAATCGACGGCGCGCCGAACAGGAAGTCGCCGCTCTCACGCTGCAACTGTTGCTCCAACCGCGTCATGATCGCCGGCCATTGATGCTTGGCCAGCTCAGCCGGCAGCTTGCTCGCCGTGCCGCCACTGAACAGCGCAGCGCGGTCAGCGATAAAGGCCTTGATGGCCTCGGGCGGTAACTTGCCAAAGCGCACCGCCACCGATTCGGGCTGGAACACCAGGCTGACGGCATGGGCGAATACCACGCTGTCGGCCCAGGTGGCGAAGGTCTGGGTGATCATTTCCTGGCCCAGCGGAAACAGGGCCGGTGAGGACTTTTCCTGCTCCAGGCGGCGAGCGATCAGGGCGGTGTCGCAATAGATATCCGCCCCCACCTGCAGCACCGGAGTTTTGCGGTAGCCGCCGGTCAAGGCCGTCAGGTCGGGCTTGGGCATCACCGGCGAAATGTTCACCGAATGCCAGGACAGGCCTTTGAAGCCCAGCAACAGCCGCGCTTTTTCCGCAAAGGGTGAGGTCGGATAATGGTGCAGGATGAGCTCAGACATACGGGTTTCCGCTTGGCGAGTGAGCGAGCAGATTACCGCGCAAACGGTCCTGGCTGCATGATGGGAACCTATCAGTCAGAGTGATGAGCCATTTGCGGCCAGGCATTCCTTGGCGCTCTTCTTCAACTTTTTGATCAGGCGTTCCTGACGCAGCGCCTCACCCTTGTTCGCGCATTGCTCGGTGTACACCAGCGCCACTGCCGGGCTGGACAGAAAAAACCGCGCGCCCTTGCCGCTTTGGTGCGAAGCGAACCGGCGTACCGGGTCGTTGCTGATGCCGCAATACAGCGCACCATTGGCGGCGCGCACCAGGTAGACATACCAAGGCTTGGGTTCAGGCGTACTCACGGACAGGTTCGGCAAGGCAAAAGGGGCGCGCAGTTTATCAACGACTGGCCTGGAATGCCTTCAGGCCTTTGTTCGCCTGGGCGCGTACGGCGTTGCGTACCAGCGGCGTCCAGCCCAACAGCAGGCCCTTGGTGCCCAACGCCTGGCGCGACCAGCGCCACAGGTCGAAGTGATCGTGGTGCTCGCAGATCTTGCCGTCGCGCAATACAAAGCGCGCCTGGATATCGTTGACCACCGTATTGCCGGTTGCACTGAACAGGTAGGTGGCCACCCAATGCGCACTGCCGGTGCGCTCGTCGCTGCGCACCTGGTCGAAGGTCAACGAAAAATCCTTGGCACGGGTGGTGAGCATGCGCCACATGTCCCCTGCGTCACGGCCTCGCAGTTCACCAAAGGCCGGGTCGCTGAACACCACGTCATCGCTGTAGCAGGCAACCATGGCCTCGGCATCCAGGCGCTGGAAGGCGCTATAGAATTGGCTGATCAGGGCGTTATGGGCATCACTCATGGGCAGGCTCCGCGGACGTCAAAAGAGTAGGCGCACGATAAGCCGCCCAAGCCGTCATGGCTACTGTCATTCGCCACGCAAATAAGCGCGCTACGGCGCTATCCCAGTACTGCGGGCGTAGGCGAACAAGTCAACGTCGGTGGAAATACTCAAGCGCTGCATCGCCGTGCTTTTCTGCTTGCTGATGGTGGAGATGCTGCGGTTGACCTGGGCGGCAATCTGGCTGACGGTCATGCCGCTGGCCAGCATGCGCACCACCTCGCGTTCCTTGCCAGACAACTGCGGCTCCTGGGATTGATCGCCAGTGCCGGCTTCCACCAGTTGTACCCGCAGGCATTCACTGGCGAAGGTCTGGCCAGCACACACCGCCTTGATCGCCAAGGGCAACTCCTTGGCCGAAGCACTTTTGGCGACCACTGCCCTGGCGCCGTGGGCAAAGGCTGCGCGTAACGTGGCGACGTTGGCGAACATGGTGACCAGTATCACCGGCAACTGCGGATACTGGCGCTGCAACAGGCCCAACAAGCAGTAGCCATCGGCCTGCTGGCCGCCTGGCATGGCGAAGTCCGTGACCAGTACGTCGCACGGCGTGCGACTGAGCACGCCGAGTAACTGATCAGGACCATCGGCTTCACCGACCACTTTGCACTTGCCATTCGCCTCGATCACGACTTTCTGCCCGACCCGGACAATAGGGTGATCGTCAGCAATAATTACTCGAAGCATAGGCACCCACGAATGATGGCAACTTGAATCCGCGCAAAATACCTCTGCCTGCGATCATCAACAACTGCTAACAAAGAGGCACTTGCGGCCGAACCCAATGTTCAGTAGTGGTTGATTTTTGGACTACAACACAATAGGAAAATACCTACAGCAAAACTTAGACCAACGACCAGGTAAAACGCTCTGCAACAGCATTCTTCACAACTCAGACAGATAGTCCAGATAAGCACACAGCCGTGCTTCAAACACTTCCAGTTGCGCCGTGTGCGTAGCGACACCCTCGGCCTGGACCTGCTCGATCAAGCGCACGGCACTGGTTTCCAACCCCGTGCCGCCCAGGAACACCAGGCTGCCCACCAGCCGATGCAGACGCTCGGCGGTCAATGGCGCGTTCAACGTCACACGGGCATGACGCAACACCCGCTGGTCTTCCCAGGCCTCCATCAACAGGGTTTCCAGCAACTGGTCGACGACCAGGTCGCTGCCAAACGTGGTCACAAGCGTGGCACGGGTGGGCCAGCTCGCCCCCGCCGCAGCAGCGTATGGCTCGACATAACAGCCATCGCCGCCCGGCAACCAGCGCACCAGCACGGCATGCAGTTGTTCAAGGGTCAGGGGTTTGAGCAGCCAGGCATCCATGCCGGCGTTGCGGCAACGTTGGGGGCTGTCGTTTTGCAGGTTGGCGGTCAAGGCAATGATGGGCACGCGCTTCACCCCCTGCTCGCGCTCATGCTGGCGAATCGCACGAGTCATGCTGTAACCGTCCATGAAGGGCATCCGGCAATCACTGATCACCAGGTCGAAGGGCCGGTTGGTAAAGGTGTCCAATCCCATGAAGCCATCGGTGACCAGCGCGTGTCCGAGCCCCAGTTTTTGCAACAGCCAACCCAGCAACAGGCGATAGGCTGAATGATCCTCCACGACCAGAACATTCAAGTACTGCCAATGGGGCGGGGGACAAAAAGGCGGTTTGACTGTCCGGCTCGCTCCTGCGGTTGAACCTCCTGGCGAACCCATCAGTACCTCTTCGTGGTGATTAATTCGGCAGCCATCCGCGGCACTGATACAGCAATGCCAGGCACACCCTTTTGATCGTTTTCGACTTTCAACCTATAACCTTTTGAATGGCTTCCAGCCGATACAACAACTACGAAAAACGCCGCGAAAATCTACCGTCCCGCACTGCGCTTACACCACAACCCGCCAATGTCGTATTAGTTGTATTTCCCCCTCGCAGCCCCCTCGCTAAATTGTGCCCACCCCAAAAGAGGGACGGATGGCCACTCCCCGGCACCGCAAAAAAACACTGAGACCGCCGCCACGCCAACCACTCGCCCACACAGGGCCGAGCGCTGACCTGTACGCGTTTCTATCTGCCAGACTGCAATGGAACAATTGGAAATGAAGAACCCTGTATCCCTGTTGAGCAGTGCCCTGCTGCTCGCCATGACATCTTCAGTGTTCGCCGCCAGCAGTGTCGACCTGAGCGTCAAAGGGTTGATCACGCCCAGCGCTTGTACACCGAGCCTGCCGGGTGACGTCGACTTCGGAAAAATCGCGGCAAAAGACCTGAATATCGACACCAGCACCCCGCTTGAGCGCAAGACCCTGCCACTGAGCGTCAACTGCGATGCGGCAACGCTGTTTGCCATCCAGCCTATCGACAATCGAGCTGGCTCTGCGATTTATGGCTACTCCTTTGGCCTGGGCATGATCAACGAAAACCAGAAGCTGGGCATGTATCAGTTGGGTTTCAGCAACCCCGTCGCCGAAACCCCCTCCACGCTGCTGGCCATGTACAACGCCGACGGCCACTGGGTAACGCTGCTGCCTGACGACGGCATCGCGCCCAACGAGTTGGTGGCACTGGGCAGTCGTGGCGATAGCGGCTGGGCGCCGCACCCGATCAAGGACGCGATCATGGACGTCACGCTCTACACAGTGATCGCCCCCGCAAAAGGGCTGACATTGACCGACGAAGTCGCGATCGATGGTTCCGCGACGTTTGAAGTCAAATACCTGTAAATGGACGCCTCTCACATGAAAACCTGCATGCCCCTGCTCAGTAGTGCCCTGCTGCTCGTCATGTCCACGTCTGCGTTCGCCGCCAGCAGCGTGGACCTGACCGTCAAAGGGGTGATCACTCCCAGCGCCTGCACCCCCAACCTGCCAGGCGACATTGATTACGGAAAAATCGCAGCGAAGGATCTGAGCCCCGACAGCCATACCTGGCTTGAGCATCGGACACTGAAACTGAGCGTCAACTGCGATGCGGCGACGCTGTTCGCCATCCGCACCGTCGACAATCGGGCCGGCTCGTCAACCACCGGCACCTTTGGCCTGGGCTTGACCGACGAAAACGAAAAGCTCGGTGGGTTTGAGCTGTCGCTGCTCAGTCATACCTCTGAGACGCCCTCCACAGCATTGATCCAGTACCCCTGGAGCCCGACATGGACTGTGCTTTACCCGGATGACGGGGTCACCCCCAACACATTGGTAGGTTTTGGCGGTCGCAGTGATAGCGGTTGGGCCCCGCAACCACTTCAGGACGTGGTCATGGACATCTCCGTACGTGGCGCCATTGCGCCTACCAATACCCTGACACTGGACAGCGAGGTGGCAATGGACGGTTCCGCGACCTTCGAAGTCAACTATCTGTAAGGGGGCTTCTTCGATGAAGCTCTGCCTAGCCCTACTCGGCAGCGTCCTGTCGCTGGCGGCGAGCGCCCGCCTATTGGCCGCCAGCGCTGTGGATAAGCGTCCAGGCCCGGGCACTGCAGAACGCTTGTATCTGTAACTCCCTCTAGAAGATTCAAACCACCCCCAGGAGATCCATTCGACCATGAAGGTACTCACGTTCAGCCTGACAGGCGTGTTGCTGCTCTGCCCGCCAGCATTCGCCAACAGCAACACCGAGTTGCTGGTCCAAGGCGTCATCACCCCCAGCGCCTGCGCCCCGGTGGTCTCCGGCGGTGGCATTGTCGACTTCGGCAAGGTGTCGGTCAAAGACCTCAATACCCACACCTATACCGATTTGCCCAGGGAAACCATGCTCTTGAGCGTGCGTTGCGACGGGCCGACTTTTTTTACCCTCAACACCATCGATAACCGCCCGGGTACGGCTGCCAGCCACTTCAGCTGGCACGGCCTGGGCACCACGGCCAACGATGAAAAAGTCGGCGACGCCGGGCTTGGCCTCTATAACCCGGTGGCCGACAACGTATCGGTGCGCACCATCACTTCAAGGGATGGCGGCACGACCTGGATGCCCTCCGTGATGCTCAGTCACACCTTGCTGACGGCGGTCGCCAACAACGACGACGTGACCCCCATTGCGATCCAGGAACTGGACGCCGAGATCCGCCTGATCACCCACATCGCACCCGCCAATGACCTGACGCTTACCGACGAAGTCCCCATCGACGGTCACGCCACTGTGCAAGTCAATTACCTCTAAGGAGCCCGCACCATGAAAACCCGCTTGACCACCCTGGCCGCCAGCCTGTTGCTGCTCAATTCGGCCGCCACCTTCGCCGCGTCCACCGTTGACCTGACCGTCAAAGGCCTGATCGTGCCCAGCGCCTGTACACCGAGCCTGTCCAGTGGTGGCGTGATCGACCATGGCAAGATTTCCGCCAAGGATCTGAAACCGGACAACCCGACAGTCATCGGCAACCATACCCTGATCCTGGCCGTCAATTGCGACGCGCCGATCCAGTTCGCCCTGCACTCGATCGATAACCGTGCGTCCTCGGGTATCGGTTCGAATTACGGCCTGGGCTTTGTCAATGACACCCAGAAGCTCGGGGGATACAACCTCACGCTGGAAAATCCACTGGCCGAGGATGGTGTAGTGGTGCAACCCATTGGATCGTACGACCAAGGTAATACCTGGTTTAAAGAAAAGTTCTGGGATTCGGGCATGTACATGTCGGTCGCCGCAATGGATGACGACAGCCAGCCGCTGCCTGTCAAAGACCTGCGGGTCGATCTGCAAGTACAGACCTTCATCATGGGCACTGCCGGCATGGACCTCAGCAATGAAGTGACCATCGACGGCTCAGCCACCCTTGAAGTGAAGTACCTGTAACCCATGGCCGCCCCTCCCTCGAACACCGGCAGGCATGGGCGGTGTCTGCCGTTGCCTGCGCACACGGCATTGGGGCGTACTTTGGCCATCGTGTTTGGCCTCGTCGCGATGACCGATGTTCACGGAATGTCGACCGTCGACCTCACGGTCACCGGACGGGTAACCCCGGATGCCTGCCACGTCGAGCTGACCCATGACGGCACCGTCGATCACGGCAAGATCCCTTCCCACAGCCTCAATGCCGATGAGTTCACCGTGCTGCCCATCCAGATGCTCGATCTGCATGTGCAGTGCGCCAGGCCCATACTGTTTGCGCTGGTGGGCATTGATAATCGCGCCGACTCATCGTCGGCCCCCGATTATTTCTACGGGCTGGGCAGGAACATCCACGCCCCCGAAGAGCGCCTGGGCTCCGTGGCGTTGGCCTATCGCAACGCGATGGGCGATGCGCAGCCCATGCAGGTACTGGCCTCCACCGACAGCGGCGAAACCTGGTCACAGGAGCCCAATGCCTACCCCCGCACCTACATGGCCTTTGCGCCAGTCGGGGATCGGCAACCGGACTTCATCGGCCAGTTGAACGTACAGCTTCAGGTGAGCACCGCTATCAACTTCTCGCAGTACCTGACCCTGGACCAGGAAGTCCCGCTCGACGGCGCCATCGTCCTGGACCTGCGTTACCTCTGACCGCCCCCTTTTTTTTGGCTAATGGAAACCCGTCATGACGACGACATTCTCAAACACCGCTGTCGGCCTGATTGCCTTGCTCCTGATACTCGGCGATCAGGCGAAAGCCGATGGCATGGTCCCGGACACCTCCGTGGTGATCGTGCACGAGGCTGAAGGCGAAGCGTCCGTGTCGGTGACCAACACCGACAGCCAACTCGCCCTGTTGCATGTGACGTTGCAGAACATTCCGGAAGACACCGAACCGCTGCTGGTGGTGACACCACCGCTGTCACGGGTGGAAGCGTCCAAGTCCCAGCTGGTGCGTTTCATTCTGCAAAACCAGCAACCGTTACTGACCCAGCGGCTTAAACGCGCAGTGTTCGAAGGCATGCCCCAGGGCCGCGCCGCCACCGCCGCCGGGCATGCCCGCGTGGGTGTGACCGTGCGCCAGAACCTGCCGGTGATCGTGCACCCCAAGGGCCTGGCGCCCAACCGCACGCCCTGGACCGACCTGACCTGGACACTGCGCGAAGGCCAGTTGCAGGTGCGTAACGACACGCCGTACGTGGTACGCCTGGCGCAGGAGCTGCAACTACTGCCCGGTGACGGCAAGGCGCTGCTGCCACGCACCTATGTGCTGCCCGGCGAAGCCTTGAGCGTGCCGGCCAGCAGCAGCAGCCAGGCCAAGACGGTCAGGCTGCAGCCGGCCACGGTGTACGGGTTTGCGGTCAAGGCTTACGACGCACCGATCAGCTTCTGACAGAACACCCCAGGCGGCGTAGCCCCCTGCGCCGCCTGAGTAACGAAGTGACGGCTTAGTGATCGTCACCCGAACGCCCGGCCCACAAGGCCTGCGCGTTCACTACTCGAGTACCTTGCGTGAAAACAGTATTGAGTTACCGTGACGGCGAAGCCGTGCCCGCTCCCTCTGCCAGCCCTGCGCTGGTGTTGCTGCTGTGTGCGCTCATACCAACCCAGGTGTGCGCCGAAGATTCCAGCCCGTCCGGCTTCGATGCCCAGACCTTGCAACAACGTGGTATCGACCCACAGCTGGCCAGCCTGTTGTTGGCCGCACCGCGTTACGCGGCCGGGCAACATACCGTCAACCTGCGTGTCAACGGTCAGCGCCGTGGCCGGTTGGCGGTGAATTTTGATCAGCAGGGCAATCTGTGTTTCGACCGCGCCTTGCTGAACGCCGCCAATCTGGTGCCGCCCGGTGAAACCGAGGGCTGCCATGATTTTCTTGCGCGGTACCCGCAAACCTTGGTGGAGCCAGACCCGGCGACACTGACGGTATCGCTGGTGGTGCCCACCGAAGCCCTGCGCCCGGTACAACAGGATATCTCCGGCTATGAAACCGGCGGGTTTGCCGGCCTGATCAACTACGACCTCAGCGGCTTCTACAACCGCTTCGGCGATGACGCCAGCCGGTTTGGCTCGGCCAATACCGAGGTGGGTTTCAATGCCGGCGACTGGATCGTGCGCAGTCGCCAGGTGCAGACCTGGCAGGATGGCCTGTCACGCAGCACCCACTTGGAAGCCTATGCTCAACGCACCTTCGCCAGCCATCAGGCAGTGCTGCAGGCCGGCCAGATCAACCTGTACAACCCGGTGCTGTCGGGCGCACAGATCACCGGGGTGCAAGTGCTCACCGAACACGCCCTTCAGGAGCAGGGCCAGGGCGCGCTGATCCAAGGTATCGCCAACAGTCCCGCACAGGTCGAAGTGCGGCAGAACGGTGCGTTGATTCACTCCACCGTGGTGCCTGCCGGCCCCTTTGCCCTGACCGATGTGCGCCGGTTGAACACGCGCTCGGATGTGGAGGTCACGGTCAAGGAAAGTGTCGGCGGTGAGCGACGTTTCACTGTGCCGGCGGCCATGCTGGGTCTCGGGTTGCCGGCGCCGGGTTACTCCGTGGCGGCGGGCCGGGTACGTAATGTCGGCGACGCCAAAGGGGATGATCCATGGGTGGTCAGTGCCGGCTGGACAGGCGCCCTGCATCCTCAAGTGACCCTGGGCAGCGGCGTGCTGGCGGCCAGCGAATACCGCTCGGTGGGCGCCAGCCTGGGCTGGATTCCCTGGCTGGACAGTCAGGTCCAACTGTCCACGCAAGTGTCCAACACCCAGGCGCGTGAAAAAGTCTCCGGTGTGCAAACCGATCTTTCCTGGTCCCAGCGCCTCAACGAACAGTGGTCATTCAGCGCCGCCAATTCCTGGCGCAGCCCCGGCTACCGCGAACTCGAAGAGAGCACCTACGAGCGCGACGACCGCAATCGCGCTTCACGCTACCGCGACCAGCAAAGCCTCAACCTGGGGTGGTCGCACCCAATACTGGGTGCATTCAGCGCCGGGGTTTCGCGCTCATCCAACTTCGCCGGCGACAGCAGCAGCCGCGCATTGGCATCCTGGGGCACCAGTATTGGCGCGGTGTCTTTGTCAGCCAGCGCCGAATGGCAAATGGGCGGCAGCCAGCAACAAGATAACGCGGTTTACCTCAACATCAGTGTGCCGCTGGGCGAGAGTCGCCGACTGCGCAGTTGGGTACGCAACTCCGGCGGCGAAAACCGCACCGGCATGGGCGTGACCGAACAGATCGACGACCAGCTCAGCTACCGGGTCAGCGCCGAACATGACAGCAGCGATCATCAGGTGGAAACCACCGTCGGCGTCTCGGCGTTGCCACGCTACAGCCAGCTCGACTTCAGCTACAGCCGCTCCGATGCCGAGCGCTCCAGTTATCAAGGGGGGGCACGCGGCGCAGTGGTGATGCACGGTGGCGGCGTGACCCTTTCCCCCTACCCGGTGCGCGACACCTTTGCCCTGGTGTCCGTCGGCGACATGAGCGGCATCAAGCTCAGTACCCCCAGCGGGCCGGTCTGGACCGATTGGCAAGGCCAGGCCGTGGTGCCGCAAGTGGCCGCGTACGGGCGCAGCCCGGTGGAAGTCCAGACCCGCTCGCTGCCGCGCAATGCCGATATCAACAACGGCCTGGCAATGATCTCGGCCGGACGCGGCGCGGTGGACAGGGTCGAGTTCGGCGTCGGTTTGACCCGCCGTGTGTTGCTCACCGTCAGTCACGACGACGGCTCGCCGCTGCCTGCGGGCGCCTCCGTCAGCAGTGCCAGTGGTGAGTTTGTGACCTTGGTGCAGGACGGCAGCCAGGTCTTTCTGCCCAACGTACTGGATCAAACGACGCTGTGGATAACCACACCCCAGGGAGGCCGTTGCCAGTTGCACTACCAACTGGCAGCCAAAGCCGACCCGTCGGTGTACTTCGAATCGGCTCCCGCACGTTGCCGCGTACCTTGAGGATTTCTGTCATGCCCCTTGCAACCTGTATGCGCTCACTCTGTATGTGGCTACTGCTCGGCATCGCCGGCACGGCCCAAGCCTTGGAAGAATGCCAACTGAACGTCAGCGAAGCTCAGGTTGATTTCGGTCTGATGAACCGTCTTGCGCAACACGACGGCGCGCCGGAACGCTTGCTCGGTGAGCGCCGCCTGAGCGTGAACGTCAACTGCCCCCAGGCCGAAGACCTCAGCCTCTTCTATCGTGCGCTGGCTGCCACCCCGCAGCGCCTGCAATTTACCGAACACGGCAGCTATGCCATCGAGGTCGGCAATGCCGTGCTCGACGGTCGCGCCGTTGAATTGGGCTTGCTGACCGCTGCCGGCCAGCCCCCCGTGATGAGTGCAACGGTACTGGAGTGGCGCCCCGGGCACGGCATCGCACCGATTGAACAAGGTGCCGTGCTCATGGGCAAAACCCTTTCGTTGCAACTGACGCTACGCGCCTGGGCCGGTGTGGCGGCAATACAAGCCAGAGACGCAACTACCTGGGAAGTCTCTGGAATGCTGTACGGCGCAAGCCACGGCCGCTACCGGGAACTGACGCTGCGCGCGCACTTTGCGCCCGTTGCTTGCCTGCCGACACTGTCGGACCACGGCGTGGTCGACTATGGCACGTTGTACGCCAAGGACCTCAGCGCCACCAACGAAACACCCCTGCCCACCCGTACGCTGCGCCTGAACGTGAGCTGCGACGCGCCGATCCGCTTTGGCCTGCGCATGAAAGACAACCGCGACGGTTCGGCCACCGGCGGCACTGATGAAACGGCCTATGGACTGGACCTGGACGCCAGCCGTAACAAAATCGGGCGTTTTTATTTGACCATCGACCCGGGGGAATTCAGCGCCGATAGCTTTCCCACCTTGTACCGCACCGACTCCACCAGCAATGGCGTGGCGTGGAGCAGTTCCACCGCCCGGCAGATCCCCATGGCGGCCAACAGCCTGCTGGGTTTTACCGACAAGACGGGGGTCACCACCGGGCCGGTGTCCATCCAGACACTGACCGGCACGATGCGCATCAAGACGTATCTGGCGCCTATGCAAAGCCTGGATCTGCGTGATGTCGTGCGCATCAATGGGTCCGGCACTCTCGAAATCGTCTACTTGTAGGAGTTCGCATCATGAAAAGACACCTTCTTTGCAGCCTGTTTTTATGCGGCAGCGCCCAGGCACTGGCGGCCTCCACGGTTGACCTGAGCGTCCAGGGCCTGATCATTCCCGCCGCCTGCTTGCCACAACTCTCCAGCGGCGGCCTGATCGACTACGGCAAGATTGCCCAACAAGATCTGAACCTGGAGACCGCCACGCGCCTGCCTGTCAAGAACCTGCACATCGGCATTGCCTGCAACGGCCCCGTGCGCTATGCCTTGCGCATGGCTGACAACCGCGACGGCTCGGCCATGGTCAACAGCGAGATTTACTACGGGTTGGGGTTCGATAACAGCGGTAACCGCCTGGGAGTCTACTCCATGACCTTCGACCCTCGGCAGACGCAGGCCAGCAACACCGCACAGATCTACGGCACTGAATCCACCACCGGTGGCCTGGCGTGGCGAACCTCCAACCTCAACCCCATCGACATCGGCTCCAGGAGCTACCTGGGCTTCACGGACGTCGAGGGCAGCGTCAGCGGGCCCACGGCGATCGGTATCCTGGGAGGCATGGTGACGGTGCAGACCGTGATCAATGCGCGCAAGAATCTGGACTTGAGCGTAGAAACACCGCTCGATGGCTCGGCCACGCTGGAAGTGGTGTATCTCTAGACTTTCTCGCTGGTGACTTGCACATAGCGCGCACGGCCGGCGCCGAGGCCCGCGACGATGGCGCCCAGGCCGATCACGGCGAAGATCCAGCCGATAGCCGTCCAGCCGCCGGTCCAGTCATGTACCAGGCCGACCGCGAAAGGGCCGAGGGAGGCCAGGGTGTAGCCAATGCCTTGGGCCATGCTCGACAGGTTGGCCGCCACATGGGAATCGCTTGAACGCAACACGATCAGGGTCAGCGCCAGGCTGAACGTCCCGCCCTGCCCCAGGCCCAGCACAATCGCCCAACCCCACAGGCCATCCAGCGGCGCGTAGAGGCACCCGAACAAGCCGCCGAGCGTCAGCAGCATCACCACCACGATCGCTAGGCGCTGGTCCTTGCCCCGCGTCGCCAGCCACGGCGCGGCCAGGGAGCTGAGCAGTTGCACGATAATCGAGCCCGACAGCGCCAACCCGGCTTCGGTCGCGCTCAGGCCGCGGCCGATCAGGATCGACGGCAACCAGCCGAACACGATGTAGGCCAGTGACGACTGCAGGCCCATGTACAGGGTGACCTGCCAGGCCAGCGGATCGCGCAATAAACCCTTCACACGATAGGCCACACGATGGGCTCCGTGCTTCTGCCCAACCTGGGGCAACCAGACCAGGGCCGCCACCAGGGCCGGCAGGATCCAGAAGCCCAGGCCGATCTTCCAACTGTCGCCAAGGGCGTGGCTCAGTGGCACCGAGGCACCGGCCGCCATGGCGGCGCCCAAGCACAACGCCATGGTGTAGACACCGGTCATGGCGCCGGCCTGGCTGGCGAAATCGCGCTTGACGATACCCGGCAGCAACACGCCGATGATGCCAATGCTGGCACCTGCAACCAGGCTACCGAGGAACAACCCCACCTCACCGAACGAACTGCGCAGGATGATCCCCGCGGCCAGGGTCAGCAGGATGCCGAGCACCACGCGCTCGGCGCCGAAACGCCGGGCCAGCATCGGCGCGGTAGGTGCAAACAGGCCCAGGCACAGCACCGGCAAGGTGGTCAGTAAACCGGCCTTGGCGGCGGACAAGCCCAAACTGCTCGAAACCTCTGCCAGCAACGGCGACAGGCTCGACAAGGCCGGGCGCAGGTTCAAGGCCACCAACACCAGGCCCAGCAACAGCAGCCATGGCCGAACCACGCTCGGCTGCGCCTGCTGCACGCTGTCGTCGTCAGCTTCGGCGTCGATCAACAGTTCTTCGAGTTCGGTCTTGCGTGGGGCTTCAGAGTTCATTGATCAACTGCCGGCAGAGGGATTTGGCGCGGTCCGGGTCTTGTTGTTCCACCGCATCGAGTAGCGCTCCATGCAGGTCGAACACCGCCTGGCGTCGCGGTGAGCGGTTCAGGGTCTGGCGCAGCTGCGCGCCGACAATGGCGGAGAAGTAGTGGTACAGCTCGCTCAAGGCTGGGTTGTGCGCCGCATCCACCAAGTGCTGGTGGAAGATCAGGTCGGCACTGATATAGGCCTCCAGGTCACCGTGATAACGCTCGGCGCTGAGGTCGAGCGCCTTGCGCAATGCCGTAAGGTCCGCTTCGGTACGACGCAACGCAGCCAGGCCGATGGCCTCCACTTCCAGAATCTGGCGCGTCTCCTGCGCCTGCTCCAGCGTGCAATGAGACAGCGCCCGCATTGTGCCCAGCGGGTCGGTCATCGAGCGCAGGTAACTACCATCGCCCTGGCGAATGTCGATCAAGCCAGAGAAGGCCAATACCCGCATGGCCTCGCGCACGGTGTTACGGCTGATACCGAGCTCGGCGGACAGTTCGGGCTCAGTGGGCAGCCGCTCGCCGATGGCCCATACGCCTTGGGAGATGCGCAGGCGCAGTTGCTCCAGCGCTTGGTCGACCAGGGAGCGTTTGATCAGCGGGGCGATGTCTGTCATGGGTTTAGCGCTTTCGTCCAATCATAGGATGAATTTTCCTACAGGCTATTCGGAGTTGCCTACAAAGGCAACGCACTAGGGTTCTCAGGCAGGAAAAGGAGCAGTATTTTCGATTGGTAAAATTACCCTTAGAGGGTAATTATTGGACTCAGGTGTCTTATGGAAAAGTACACACCTCATTACGATTTGGCCCTGATCAAGGCGGATGTCAGGCGGCTTGGAAAACAAGCTTTTACCAAAACAGCACGCAACTGCGGGGAAAAGCTCGATCTGAGCATCACGCAAATGCAGGAGGTTGTTTACAAGCTAACGGGCAAGATGCTGTTTAAATCCATGACAAGTTATGGCGACCATTGCGTCTGGCAAGACGTTTATCACATTCACTCACATGGCCTGGAGATCTACATCAAGGTGACGTACCGCACGGACGGTAAACCTCCGGTGATCTCCTTCAAGGAGAGTAACCTATGAAAACAGAACAGTGCTTCAGCTGCGGCCAGCATGACGGAATGCGGCATTTTTCGGGTCGCAGCGAAACATCGGAAGTCAAAGGCTTGCACCGCCGAATCGACAACCTTTCAGGCTGGGAGTGCCAAAGTTGTGGTGAGGTGATCTTTGACCCTGAAGACGCGGACCGCTATTCAGATCACTGTGATGAGATGGTCTACAGCTTCAGACGAATGATCGGTAACGAGATAAAGCGCATTCGTCGCAAATTGCATCTTTCACAAAAGGACACTGTGCAACTGCTTTCCGGCGGCGGACATAACGCACTTTCACGTTACGAACGCGGTGAGCTGCTGGCGCCAAAATCCCTCGTCGTGCTTATGCGCTTGCTTGATCGCCACCCGCATCTGCTCGTTGATGCAAAAACCTTGAGTGAGGGTGCTGATATGCGTAACACAACGCATACAACCCACAAAGAACACGAGATCGCGACGACGCCCTGACTGAGGGCAAAAAACAAACCCGGCACCAGGCCGGGTTTATTTTTAACACTCCATCAATGCAGTATCTGGCTCAAGAACAACCGGGTCCGCTCATTCTGCGGGTTATCAAAGAAGTCATTCGGTGCCGCCTGTTCCACGATCTCGCCCTTGTCCATGAAGATCACGCGGTTGGCCACGGTGCGGGCGAAGCCCATTTCGTGGGTCACGCACAACATGGTCATGCCGTCTTCAGCCAGGCCGATCATGGTGTCCAGTACCTCTTTGACCATCTCCGGGTCCAGCGCCGACGTCGGCTCATCGAACAACATGATTTTGGGCTTCATGCACAGCGCGCGGGCAATCGCCACGCGCTGTTGCTGGCCACCTGAAAGCTGCCCGGGAAACTTGTGGGCCTGCTCCGGAATGCGCACACGCTCCAGGTAGTGCATGGCGATTTCCTCGGCCTTGCGCTTGGGCATCTTGCGCACCCACATCGGCGCCAGCGTGCAGTTTTGCAGGATGGTCAAATGCGGGAACAGGTTGAAGTGCTGGAACACCATGCCGACTTCACGGCGGATCGCTTCGATCTGCTTGAGGTCGTTGGTCAGCTCCACGCCATCGACCACAATGCGGCCCTGCTGGTGCTCTTCCAGGCGGTTGAGGCAGCGGATGGTGGTGGACTTGCCCGACCCCGAAGGGCCGCACAGCACAATACGCTCGCCCTGCTTGACGTTGAGGTTGATGTCTTTCAACACGTGGAATTGGCCGTACCACTTGTTGACGCCCTGCATCTGGATAATGCCTTCAGGGCTCACAGGCTGTTTGATTGCTTCGCTCATCAAAAAACTCCTAACGCTTGTGGCCAGTGTCGAGCTTGCGTTCCAGATGCATGGAATAGCGCGACATACCAAAACAGAAAATCCAGAACACCAGGGCGGCGAACACGTAGCCTTCAGTGGCCATGCCCAGCCATTTGGGGTCGGCGGCGGCTTGCTTGACGCTGTTGAGCAGGTCGAACAGGCCGATGATGATCACAAGGCTGGTGTCCTTGAACAGGGCGATGAAGGTGTTGACGATCCCTGGGATCACCATCTTCAAGGCCTGCGGCAAGATCACCAGGCCCATGCTGCGCCAGTAGCCCAGTCCCATCGCCGCAGCGGCTTCGTATTGGCCCTTGGGAATCGCCTGCAGACCACCGCGCACCACTTCGGCCACATAGGCCGACTGGAACAGGATCACACCGATCAGCGCCCGCAGCAGCTTGTCGAAGTTCATGCCCTCGGGCAGGAACAGGGGCAGCATCACCGACGACATGAACAGCACGGTGATCAACGGCACGCCGCGCCAGAACTCGATGAAGGTCACGCAGACCACCCGAATGGCGGGCATGTTCGAACGCCGTCCCAGCGCCAGCACAATGCCCAGCGGCAAGGCGCCGGCAATGCCCACGGTGGCGATCACCAGGGTCAGCATCAGGCCGCCCCATTGGCTGGTCGCCACATTACTCAGGCCGAACACGCCGCCGTGCAGCAAGCAGTAGGCGATGATCGGGTACAACACCAGAAAGCCCAGGCCGTAGATCGCCTTGCGAGGGAAACGCGAGATGAACAACGGCGCCACGCCCACGATGGCCAGCCACACCGTCATGTCCACGCGCCAGCGCAGGTCGACGGGGTAGTAGCCATACATGAACTGCCCGAAGCGCTGTTGGATAAACACCCAGCAGGCGCCCTCCTTGGTGCAGTCGGCGCGGGTGGTGCCCACCCAGTTGGCATCGAGGATGGCCCAGTGCAGGATCGGTGGCACCACCAGGTACACCAGGTAGATCGCCAGCAAGGTCAGCAGTGTATTGAGCCAGCTCGAGAACAAGTTGGCGCGCATCCAGGCCACCGGCCCGAAGACTTTGCTCGGCGGTGGCATGTCAGGTTTGAACGTATGCGTAGTCATGGGTGTGTCCTCACCGCTCGATCAGCGCAATGCGCTTGTTGTACCAGTTCATCAGCAGGGAAATGCTGATGCTGATCGCCAGGTACACGCTCATGGTGATGGCAATGACTTCAATGGCCTGGCCGGTCTGGTTGAGCACCGTGCCGGCAAACAGCGAAACCATTTCCGGATAACCGATACCGGCGGCCAACGACGAGTTTTTCGCCAGGTTCAGGTATTGGCTGGTCAGCGGCGGAATGATCACGCGCAGCGCTTGCGGGATGATGACCTTGCGCAGCGTCGGCCCCGGGCGCAGGCCTAGTGAACGTGCCGCTTCGGTCTGGCCATGGCTGACGGACTTGATGCCCGAGCGCACGATCTCCGCAATGAACGCCGCCGTGTACACGGTCAACGCCAGGGTCAACGCCAACAACTCAGGGATCAGCACCCAGCCACCGACGAAGTTGAAGCCCGCAAGCTTGGGCATTTCCCAATGCAATGGCGTACCGAAGATCACCACGCACAGCGTCGGGATTACCACCAGCAGCGCCAGGCCCGCCCAGAATTTATGGAAGGGAACCCCCGTCGCCTCAAAGCGCTTGTTGGCCCAGCGGGTCATCAGCACGATGGCAACGATGGCGACCACTAGGCTGGCGACAAACGGCCAGAACCCGTCGGAGGCCAGCGCTGCCGGCATGTTCAGGCCACGGCTGCTGACAAAGAAGGTGTCACCGAAGTTATGGCTGTTGCGCGGCCCTGGCATGGTCAGGAACACCGCGAAGTACCAGAACAGGATCTGCAACAGCGGCGGAATATTGCGGAACACCTCCACGTACACCGTCGCCAGCTTGTTGATCATCCAGTTAGGCGACAAGCGCGCCACGCCGATGATGAAGCCGAGCAGGGTTGCCAGCACCACACCGATGACGGTCACCAGCAAAGTGTTGAGCAGGCCGATGACAAACACCCGGGCATAGCTGTCCGATTCGGTGTAGTCGATCAAGTGCTGCGCGATGCCGAAGCCGGCACTGCGCTCAAGAAAGTCGAAACCCGAGGTGATGCCCCGGTGTTGCAGGTTGGTCTGGGTGTTATGGAACAGGTACCAGCCCAGCGAGACCACCGCCACGATCGTGATGATCTGGAACAGCCACGCACGCACTTTGGGGTCGCTGAAGCTGAGCTTCTGCTTGGGTGCGCCGATTTTATTTTGCATGAAGTGCCCCGAAAATAATGGAACAGAACATCACCCGGCAGTTGGCCTACCGGGTGACAGAACCATCAGCGATCAGCGCACAGGGGGTGCGTATTGAATGCCGCCGTTGTTCCACAGGGCGTTCAGGCCACGGTCGATTTCCAGCGGCGTGCTCTTGCCCAGGTTGCGCTCGAACATCTCGCCGTAGTTACCCACTTGCTTGACGATCTGTACCACCCAGTCCTTCTTCACTTTCAGGTCTTTGCCGTATTCGCCGTCGGCACCGAGCAGACGCGCAACGTCCGGGTTCTTGGTGGCCTTGGCTTCAGCCTCGACGTTCTTGGAGGTCACACCGGCCTCTTCCGCGTTGAGCATGGCGTAGCCCACCCAGCGCACGATGGCCAGCCACTCGTCATCGCCGTTACGCACGACCGGGCCCAGGGGCTCCTTGGAAATGGTTTCCGGCAGCACCACGTAGTCTTTCGGCGAGGCCAGCTTGCTGCGCTGGGCGAACAGCTGGGACTTGTCGGAAGTCAGTACGTCGCAACGCCCGGATTCCAGCGACTTGGCGCTTTCATCGGAGGTGTCGAAGGTGATCGGGGTGTATTTGAGGTTGTTGGCGCGGAAATAGTCGGAAACGTTCAGCTCGGTGGTGGTACCGGCCTGGATGCAGATGGTTGCACCATCCAGTTCCTTGGCACTTTTCACGCCCAGCTTGTTGTTCACCAGAAAGCCGATGCCGTCGTAGTAGGTAATGAAGCCCGGGAATTTCAGGCCCATGCCCGCGTCACGCGAGCTGGTCATGGTGGTGTTGCGCGACAGGATGTCGACTTCGCCGGATTGAAGCGCGGTGAAACGCTCCTTGGCGTTCAACTGGCTGAACTTGACCTTGGTGGCATCGCCAAATACGGCAGCCGCCACCGCGCGGCAATAGTCAGCGTCGATCCCGAGGATCTTGCCGCTGGCATCCGGCACCGAGAAACCCGGCAGGCCGTCACTCACACCGCACTGCACAAAGCCTTTCTTCTGCACGGCGTCCAGGGTGGCGCCCGCGTGGGCAAAACCACTGACACCCAGTACAGCCGCCGCAGAGACGATGGCCAGGGTGGATTTCAATACCTTCATTACAAACCTCCAATTGCTCTTGTTGTGTCGGAGCTCCAACCTCAGCGCACCCTTATGAGGCGATATCGACCCGTGTTGGTTTTTTTTGGGGCCAAGCAGCATGAGGTTTTTGCGGTAATTCCAGTTGCTTTCCCACAGGCGGCAGTCACTGATAGTGTTACCGTCCTAGGAGAGTTCTGACATCGAGCTACACATAGCAAGGCGCGTACCAGAGTCTTGGTCGAGTGGCTGCAACTGCGGTTACATGGCAAAAGATTCAGCCTTGCGACATTCTCTTAACAGATCAACCTGTTGCGCACCGTTCCGACGCACCTCATCGGAGCGCCCGCACATCTATGGAGCAGACATGACCGAACCCTTGATTCTTCAGCCCGCCAAGCCCGCAGACGCCTGCGTTATCTGGTTGCATGGCCTGGGCGCCGATCGCTACGACTTCCTGCCGGTGGCCGAAGCCCTGCAGGAAACCTTGCTGAGCACCCGCTTCGTTTTGCCCCAGGCGCCCACGCGTCCGGTGACCATTAATGGTGGCTACGAGATGCCGAGCTGGTACGACATCAAGGCCATGAGCCCCGCCCGTTCGATCAGCCTGGAAGAACTGGAAGCGTCGGCAAAAATGGTCACCGACCTGATCGAGGCGCAACAGAGAACCGGAATAGACACCTCGCGAATTTTCCTCGCCGGTTTTTCTCAAGGTGGCGCGGTGGTCTTCCACACCGCGTTTAAGAAATGGGAGGGCCCCTTGGGCGGTGTGATCGCCCTCTCCACCTATGCGCCCACCTTCGATAATGAGCTGGAATTATCCGCCAGCCAGCAACGCATCCCCACGCTGTGCCTGCACGGCCAGTACGACGAAGTGGTGCAGAACGCCATGGGCCGCAGTGCCTACGAGCATTTAAAGGGCCGTGGTGTCACCGTGACATGGCAGGAATACCCAATGGGCCACGAAGTGTTACCCCAAGAGATACACGATATAGGCACCTGGCTGACTGAACGCCTGCGCTGAATCCCGTGTTTATGTAGCCGTATGACAGACGCACTACGCCGCGCCCGATTCTTGCATTACACTGGCCGGCGTACATTCCTTAATCAATTAATGAGATGACCGTGCTCAAAGCACTCAAGAAGATGTTCGGCAAAAGCGAGGCTGAGCCGCTCGCGCCTGTTCCCAGTGCTCCTGCCCCCAAGCCCGGCAACCGCAATGACGGTCAACAGCCCGGCCGGAACGCACCCGCCGCCTCACCGAGCAAAACCACGGTGACGCCGCCTGAACAGGTAAAGCCTGCCGAGCCCGCCCCGACGCCTGTGGCCAAGCCCCGTCGCGAACGTGCGCCCAAGCCGCCCGTGACCCCCTGGAAACTCGAAGACTTCGTCGTCGAACCCCAGGAAGGCAAGACCCGCTTCCACGATTTCAAACTGGCCCCGGAACTGATGCACGCCATCCAGGACCTGGGTTTCCCGTACTGCACGCCCATCCAGGCGCAAGTGCTGGGCTTCACCCTCGCGGGCAAAGACGCCATCGGCCGCGCCCAGACCGGCACCGGCAAGACCGCCGCGTTCCTGATCTCGATCATCACCCAACTGCTGCAAACGCCGCCGCCCAAAGAGCGCTACATGGGTGAACCGCGTGCGCTGATCATCGCCCCGACCCGGGAGCTGGTGGTGCAGATCGCCAAGGACGCCGCCGACCTGACCAAGTACACCGGCCTCAACGTCATGACGTTCGTGGGCGGCATGGACTTCGACAAGCAGCTCAAGCACCTTGAGGCCCGTCATTGCGACATCCTCGTCGCCACCCCGGGCCGCCTGCTCGACTTCAACCAGCGTGGCGACGTACACCTGGACATGGTCGAAGTGATGGTGCTGGACGAAGCCGACCGCATGCTCGACATGGGCTTTATCCCGCAAGTACGCCAGATCATTCGTCAGACGCCGCCGAAAGCCGAGCGTCAGACTTTGCTGTTCTCCGCGACTTTCACCGAAGACGTGATGAACCTCGCCAAGCAGTGGACCACCGACCCATCCATCGTCGAGATCGAAGCACTCAACGTTGCCAGCGAAAACGTCGAGCAGCATATCTACGCCGTCGCCGGTGCCGACAAGTACAAGCTGCTCTACAACCTGGTCAACGACAACGGTTGGGAACGCGTGATGGTCTTCGCCAACCGCAAGGACGAAGTGCGCCGCATTGAAGAGCGCCTGGTGCGCGACGGCGTCAACGCTGCGCAACTGTCGGGTGATGTGCCGCAGCACAAGCGCATCAAGACCCTGGAAGGCTTCCGTGAAGGCAAGATCCGCGTGCTGGTGGCTACCGATGTAGCCGGTCGCGGTATTCATATCGACGGCATCAGCCACGTGATCAACTTCACCCTGCCGGAAGTGCCGGACGACTATGTGCACCGCATTGGCCGTACCGGACGTGCCGGGGCAGCGGGTGTGTCGATCAGCTTTGCAGGGGAAGATGACTCGTACCAGCTGCCGTCCATCGAGGCGTTGCTGGGGCGCAAGATCAGCTGTGAGACGCCGCCGACGCACTTGCTGCGGGCTGTAGAACGCAAACGCCCCTGATACCGGAATGCGATAAAAAGATGTGGGAGCTGGCTTGCCTGCGATGCAGACACCTCGGTTTTTCAGTCACGCCGAGGTGATGCTATCGCAGGCAAGCCAGCTCCCACATCGGTTTCTGCGTCTGGCTGGCTACTTCCAGCGATCCGCTGCGGCGTGGTCACTGCTGCGCCCTTCTACCCAACGCGGCCCCTCGCTGGTGTTTTCCTTCTTCCAGAACGGCGCCCGCGTCTTCAAGTAGTCCATTACAAAGGCACAGGCATCAAACGCCGCCTGCCGGTGCGCACTGGCCGCGCCGACAAACACAATCGGCTCGCCCGGTTCCAGCGTGCCGATACGGTGCAGCACCTCCAGCTTGAGCAACGGCCAGCGCTGTTCGGCTTCCACGGCGATCTTGGCCAGGGCTTTTTCGGTCATGCCGGGGTAGTGTTCAAGAAACATCCCCGACACCTCGCGCCCGTCATTGAAGTCGCGTACATAGCCGACAAAGCTCACCACCGCGCCCACGCCCACGTTGGCCGCGTGCATGGCGTTGACTTCGGCACCTGGATCAAAGGCTTCGACCTGCACACGAATGGCCATGATCAGCCTCCGGTCACGGGTGGGAAGAAGGCGACTTCATCGCCGGCTTGCACCGGCTCGTCCAGGCTGCACAACTCCTCGTTGCGCGCACACATCAGGCTCGCTTCGTTGAGCACGGCGAATTCCGGATCAGCAGCCAGCGCGAGGCGCACGGCGTCAACAGTGGCAAACTCACCTTCCATCTCCAGCGAATCGAAGCCCACCGCTTCGGCGTAGCGCGCAAAAAACAGTACGTTGATACTCATTGCTCATCCGCCTTGAAATGCCCGCTCTTACCGCCCAGCTTTTCCAGCAGGCGAATACTCTCAATGGTCATGCCGCGATCCACCGCCTTGCACATGTCGTAAATCGTCAGTGCGGCGACGCTGGCGGCGGTCAGGGCTTCCATCTCAACGCCGGTCTGCCCGGAGAGTTTGCAGCGCGCCACGATACGAACCGCGTCTGTGCCGTCGGCACTCAGCTCCACCTTGACGCCGGTGAGCATCAACGGGTGGCACAGAGGGATCAAGTCACTGGTTTTTTTCGCTGCCTGGATCCCGGCAATGCGGGCCACGGCAAACACGTCGCCTTTGGGGTGGGCGCCGTCGACAATCATTTGCAGGGTGGCGGGCAGCATGCGCACCCGCGCTTGCGCCACGGCCTCACGGAACGTCACGGCTTTGTCGGTGACGTCGACCATGTGGGCGCGACCTTGGGAATCGAGATGAGTCAGCACAGGGATACTCCTGATCAGGAGCAGGGATTGTAAACCTGTGGGTCAAAATTTGCGCAGGGCTGTTTATCCCCCCCTGTAGGAGCGAGCTTGCTCGCGAAAAACTCTCAGGCGCCGCGTTTACCCAAGGTGCACGCGTTATCGTTGGCGTTTTTCGCGAGCAAGCTCGCTCCTACATTCAAGGTTAGAACAGGAAGGTAAACCCGGCATTGATCCCGTTGTTGTTACCGCGGTTGGACAGCAAGCCACTGTAGTTCAATGACACCAGGGTGTCCTTGGTCAGCGCCATTTGTGCACTGGCCTTGATCACCGCGCCATCCCTGGCCACAGGCACGCTGTTGACGGCGAAGGCCGTGTCACTGCCGGAAAACTTCAGAGAAGCTTCACGATCGGTATCACCAAACTGGTGCTCCCAACCCAGCTCACCGCGCAGGGTCACCGCCGAGGTGGACGTGAGCGGCAGCTGGGTATGGCCACGCACGCCCAGGGTGGAGAGTGTCGCGTCCTGGCTTTGCTGGCTGGCATGCAAGGCTGCGGCACCGCCTTTTTCCTTGAACGAGTCGCTTTGATAGTTCAGGTACGTGAGGTTGGCGAAGGGTTCAAACACGGTCCACTGGGTGTAACCGATCTCGGCAAACACTTGGTCGGTACGCGCGTTGTAGTCGGCCTTGGCATGGTCCGACTGATTGGCATAGGCCACCCGTCGCGAAGTGTCCAGACGGTGCCAGGTGCTGGCACCGCCCAGGCGCAGGGCAATCGCCTCGAAGCGTTTGCCGCCATAGACCGACAGGTGATAGTTGTCGCTGTCCGCCGACGCCGACTGGCCGTTAAGGTGGCTTTGGGTGTAACCGGTCGCCGCCCCCAGACGCCAGCCGTCGTTCACCTCGGTGTCCAGGCCCAGCAGTACGCCGCTGGTGGACGAGGAGTAGCCGCTGGCGTTGTTATCACCACTGACGTTGTTGCGCCCACCAAGTAGCTGTACCCAGCCGCCGTTGTCACGGCTGTCGATCTGCGCGCTGGAGTCCAGTGCCTGCGCCTGTTGCAGGCGAGCGTTGACCGCTTCACGCAGGTAGCGGCTGTCAGCCATTTGCGCTGCGGCCACGTCCGAATGCAATTGCCCTGAAAGTTGCTTGAAGCCCTGCCGCGCCTGGGCGGCGGAATCCGACGCCAACAGGCTTTCGTAGACCGGGCTGCCAGCGCCCAATGTCTCGGCCACCGTCGCCACCGCTCTCTCATTGCGGGTTTGCGCGACACTGGCGAAGGTGGTCTGGTTGCGGGCTATCGCCAGGGTCAATTGGTTCGGTTGATAGTTGAGCGCAGTGCCAATGAACAGGTAGTTGGGGGCAAACGCTGCAAACTGCCCCTGGATACCTTGGCTGGCACTGAGGATATTGAACTGCTGGCCCAGCAAGCTGCGCGCCTCGGTGGCGGTCAACAGGTTGGGGCTGTTCTCCAGGGACACGTTCACCACACCGCCATTGAGGGTCGCCACCCCGCTGCTCTGCAACTGGTCGCTGCGGCCATCGGCCCCGACTTCGACGGCATACACCGAACCCGGGTTGAACGTGACATCGCCGGTGCGCAGTGTGCCAATCGAATGCCCCGGGGCCACTCGCCCACCGTTGTTGACGGTCAAGGCGCCCACCGTGCCGTTGCCGGCCAGGGTGCCGCCCAGTGTGGTCATCACGCCGTTATCGGCATTGCGCGTGCCTACGGCGCTGCTATCTACCGTCACGGCAGAGGTCAATGCGCCGTCCACCGACAATTTGCCTCCGCGCACCCAAGTACTGCCCGAATAGCTGTTCTGGCCTTCCAGCACCAACTCGCCATCCCCGGACTTGACCAGGCTACCGACGTAGGTGCTGCCGGTGAGCACGTCCTGGCCGCGGGTGAGTGTTGCCTGCTCCCGGGCATGACCAATGTCGTATTCAAACTGATCGTCGGCCGAGGCATTGGCGGGCAGGCCATCGAGCCAGCCTTTTTGCTGCTTGGTGGCGGCCCAGGTCGCCTGTTCGGCAGCGTCTTCTACGCGACGGGCGCGAATGGCCTCATCGGAAATCGGGTTGGCCCAGATATCGCGGGTACCGCTGGGCAACGCCACTGCTACCGCACCGAGGAACTGCCCCGGCCCTTGCATAGCTTTTTGCAGGTTGGGCAAGCCCCAGCCACTGACCACACCTGGTACTTGTGGGACACCCGGCGCGGCATCATGCACCGGTTGCAGGTTGTCATAGGTGCGGCCTCCGGTCAGCTCGCCAACCGGCGTGTCCGGGCCATCCGGCGCCTGCAGGCTGGAGGTGGTCAGCAACACGTCCCGCGCCTGGCTGGGCGTCATATAGGGGAAGCGCTGCATCACCAACGCCAGGGCTCCGGAGACGCTCGGCGCGGCGGCCGAGGTGCCGTTGGCATTCGGGATAATTTCGCCCTCGGGGCCGGCGGACGGGATGCCCGACACGCCCATCACGCACCACCACTTGGAGGTACCGCAACGGTTGTAGACCTGGGCGCTGGTCTCGTCGTAGCCGGTGATGGAGAGGAACTTAGCTTCGATATCCGGCTTGAAAAACGGCAGGTTCGCATTGGTGTCCGGGTTGGCACCGTGGCTGTCGTTGCCCGCAGAGATGATCTGGATGAACGTGTTTTGCCGGGCCGCATCGGCCATGGCGTCCATCCAGGTTTTCTGCCCGGCGTGGGCTTTGTCCCAGAACGGGCGATAGGCGGCGGTCATGTCGCGCAGGTTCTGCGCGGCGCTGTCGCCGACGTTGCCGAAGTGGTTCTCCACGTCATTACGCGAGCTCTGCCCCCAGCTCTGGTTGACGATCGCCACGTTCTTCGCCGCCAGGGCGTTGTAGCTGGCCATGAATGCGTTGTAGTCGAGGTCGTTGGAGCCTTGGTAGCGGTCGTTGTCGCTGCCGCCGGTGTTGGCGACAAACAGATTGGCGTCGAAGGCAATGCCGTGCATACCGGTGCCGTCGCGGTTGGCGGCCAGCACCCCGGACATTTCTGTGCCATGCCCGTCGTTGAACGCGGGGTCGTATTCCCCTGGGATGCTGAAATGTTCGCCCTGCTTGAACTCGCCGCTGGGCACTTCAAGGCGGTAGCGCGGGTGGGTGGCGTAGTACTCGCCCGTGGAGGTCACCGCCTGCACCCGGTCCTGGCCCTGAGCGTTCTTGCCCTGGAACTCGGAGTGTTCGGTGAGGATGCCCGAGTCCAGCACGCCAACATTGACCCCCTTGCCAGTGATGCCCAGGGCATAGGCGTAATACGCGTTGGTGCGGTCCAGGCCGGAGTTGACCTGGGCTTCCGGGGTCTTCCAGGTTTGCGCGTTGGCGCTCCAGTCACGGGTTGCCCCAGCCCAGGACTGGCCTGCGTTCAACTGCCCGCTGAGGTTGCTGCTAACGCCCGGCTCGACGTAAGTGTAAGGCTTGGCGGCCGGCAGGTTGGCGATAATGGCTTTGGAGAAGTCGAGGATATTGGTGGTGTAACGGCCGCTGTTGCTGAACAGCCGGCTGCGGTAGTAGTCCAGGCGCGAGGCATAGTCCAGTGGCCGCCGGGTGTCGCCGAGCATGGCGCCGATGGTCAGGTTTTCGGGTTGTAGCTCGTAGTTTTGCTTGAGGGCCGAATCGAACTTGCCGGACTGGGCGGCGAAATCCTTGGCCGCGAGATCGACGATATCGGCGTAGGCAAACCTGAGGTTTTTGTACACGGCAGTCTCAGGGCCGAATGAGGCGACGGCTGTCCTGAACGCCGACTCCAATACCTGCGGGGTGTAAGGGTTATCGTCTGCCCTGGCCATGGAACCGTGGCCCAGCCATAACGCCAGGCCGAGTGCTATGGGTGTGAGGGGGATGGTCTTGAAACGGGGGGTACGATTGCGTTGCGACACAGTGAAGCCATTACCTGCTACGTCCATTTTCCTTTCCCTTTGGATATGTGCGTCATCAATGAGCGGTGTTTCGGGCTTTTGTAATAGGCAGGGTCACGGTGAAAACCCTGGACAGGTTTTCCAAGCGTTCGTCGAATCAAGGAGGTGGCGTTCCGACGGGGTCAAGCAGTCTTCTTATTGTTTTTACCGCAGAAAAAATGTAACAAAATAATTACAGAAACCACAAGCACCCAGGACGCGTTAACGCAGGCAAATGTCGCACATAACAAAAACCCCGGATTTCGTGAAAAATCCAGGGCTTTTCGCAGCGGGTTCAGCGTAGTTACAGATGGGACTCGGCGTATTCAGCCAGGATCGAACGCGGTACCCCTTGCAGCGCAATGTGCACGCCGTTCGGGAAGTCCTTGAAGCGTTCCGTCAGGTAAGTCAGCCCGGAGCTGGTCGCGGACAGGTAAGGGGTGTCGATCTGCGCCAGGTTGCCCAGGCACACCACTTTGGAACCGGCGCCGGCACGGGTGATGATGGTTTTCATCTGGTGCGGTGTGAGGTTCTGGCATTCATCGATCAGAATCAGGCTCTGCTGGAAGCTGCGACCTCGGATGTAGTTGAGGGATTTGAACTGCAACGGCACTTTGCTGAGGATGTAGTCGACGCTGCCATGGGTGTTTTCGTCATCCATGTGCAAGGCTTCGAGGTTGTCGGTAATCGCCCCCAGCCACGGCTCCATTTTTTCCGCCTCGGTACCGGGCAGAAAGCCGATTTCCTGGTCCAGGCCCTGCACGCTGCGGGTGGCGATGATGCGGCGATAGCGTTTGGTGACCATGGTCTGTTCGATGGCGGCGGCCAGGGCCAGGATGGTTTTGCCCGAACCTGCGGCGCCGGTCAGGTTGACCAGGTGAATGTCCGGATCGAGCAGCGCATACAGCGCCAGGCTCTGGTAGATATCACGCGGTTTCAGGCCCCAGGCTTCCTGGTGCAACAGGGGTTCCTGATGCAGGTCGAGGATCAGCAACTTGTCGACCTGGATCTCTTTGATCCAGCCCACGAAGCCCTGTTCATCGACGATAAACTCATTGATATGCACGGCCGGCAGGTTGTCGATCAGCTGTACCTGATGCCAGGTGCGGCCGTGGTCCTGACGGGTTTCGACCTTGCTCACACGGTCCCAGAACGAACCGGTCATCATGTGATAACCACGCGAGAGCATCGACACATCGTCGACCAGTTGGTCGGTACTGTAGTCCTCGGCAGCGATCCCACACGCTCGTGCCTTGAGGCGCATATTGATGTCTTTGGTCACCAGCACCACGCGCAGGTCCTTGTCGCGGGCGTGCAGGTCGATCAATTGGTTGATGATTTTGTTGTCGTTCAGGTTTTCCGGCAGCAGGCTGTTGGGCTCGCTGCGCTTGCTCATCAGGATCGACAGCAAGCCCTTCGGGCCGCCCTTGCCACGCTGGATCGGTACGCCGACTTCAACGTCCTCGGGCGAGGCTTCACCGAGGGTCTTGTCGATCAGGCGGATGGCCTGGCGGCATTCGGCGGCAACGCTGTGGTGGCCGCTTTTGAGTTTGTCGAGCTCCTCAAGCACGATCATCGGGATGGCGACGTGGTGTTCTTCGAAGTTCAGCAGTGCGTTTGGATCGTGGATCAATACGTTGGTATCAAGCACATAAAGGATTGGCTGGTCGGAAGAAGGGTTACGTCCATGATCATCCATACTCGGTCACCTTTGTGGGAGCCATTCGACGCAATACCTGGGCGGTGCTGCGCCTCGATTCGACCACCGATTGCACCTTGAACAAGGTCAAGTGCAGTGCCCACAGGAGGAGTCTTGGAAGACGCCACCTGTGCTGCAGGTTTCGGCGGTCTGACTTCGTAATACCGCAAAACCCATGACAGGAAAAAGTACTTTGACGCTTTTTTGAAGTTTATTTTTCAGGATGACGAATAGCACTAGCCGAGTGCCATGTACCCCGTTAAAGTCGGAAGTCCGCCTGCATCGAAATGTCGTAGCAAATCACCCCGAAAAGACCCCATCACCAGCAAAGCCGGGCACTTCATCGAAATGCCTCGCGACACTCCTGCCAACCCAAGCCACTCTGCGTCGTTGCCTGCAATACCATCGGCAATGCCACCCGCGCCTTGTCCTGGGTGTCATGAAACACGATCACGCCTTTGCGCCATAGCAGCATCAACGTCAGCACCCGTTGCGCCGACTCATCGGCCTTGAGCTTGCCCGGCTCGTCCTGGGAATCGATGTCCCATAACGCCACCTGCAAACCCTGTTGCTGGAAGAAGCCCTGGCTGTCCGCACGGCGCTGCCCATAGGGCGGACGGAACAGCGGCACATAGTTTTCCGGCAGCAGATTCTGCACCAGCGCTGCGCTGCGGGTGATGGAGCTTTGCCAGTCAACCCAATGGCTATGGGAACGGTATTGCCACCCCTGGATACCCACGCACTGCCCCTGATACAGCGCCTGCACATCCGAGACAGAACTGCGCTCCACACGGCTTTGCAAACTGCTGCCAAGGGCGAAGAACGCGGCGTTCATCTTTTGCTTGCGCAGGTAGTCGGTCAGCCAATCGGTATTACCGCCCATCAACGCCGGGCCACCGTCGAAGGTCAGCAGGAACATGCGATCGTTGAGCTCGTCGCCATTGCGCTCATGATCGCCAAAGCGCGCCACTTCACTGCTGATCTGCGGAAACAGCGCAGCCTTGCGCAGCAGCTCATCCAGATAGCGCTCATGAAAGTGCCGACTGGGGGCAGCCCAGCCTATATAGAAAGAGTTGTCACTGACCTCGAACTTGCCGGCCTGCTCGCGCAGATCGTCCATGTTTTCCACCAGGTAGCAGAACGAGGCATCTGCTTCGCAGCTCTGCTGGGCGAATGTGTAGTTCTCCAACAGCCGTTGCCAGAGCTGGCGACGCAGGTCATCGATGGCGGCCAGGTTGATGATCTTCAGCCCCAGCCGTTGCTTGAGCGCCGCGTCGTCCAGGGCTTCGCTGGCGAGCAGGCCATGGGCGAACATCAGGATCTCCGCCCGCGAAGCCACATCGAACAGCGCCGGGCTGGCGAGTTTTTCCGGCCAGGTACCACGGTCCAGGCTGGCGACATCCACCGGCGCGGCCTGGGCATTCAGGCACAGCAGGCAAGCGGACAATAAAAGCGCTAATCGCACACGGGGTCTCCCTCTACAGAGTTACCGCCCATCATAGCGGATCGCATCTATCGCCATCATAGGTGGAGTCAAAACGCCCCAACCCCTAGAATCTCGCCCACAATTCCAGGAGCCAACTTCATGCTGATGGTGATTTCCCCCGCCAAAACCCTCGACTTCGAGTCCAAGCCGGTCACTGCGCGCTTCACCCAGCCGCAGTACCTGGACCACTCCCAGGAACTGATCGAGCAACTGCGCGAACTGAGCCCGGCGCAAATCAGTGAGTTGATGCACGTCTCCGACAAGATCGGTGGCCTCAACGCCGCGCGCTTCGGCAGCTGGACGCCGGCCTTCACTCCGGCCAACGCCAAGCAGGCGCTGCTGGCGTTCAAGGGCGATGTGTATACCGGCCTGAATGCCGAGACTTTCAGCGAGGCCGATTTCAGCTATGCCCAGGACCATCTGCGTATGCTCTCGGGCCTGTACGGCCTGCTGCGTCCGCTGGACCTGATGATGCCGTATCGCCTGGAGATGGGCACCAAGCTGGCCAACGCCCGCGGCAAGGACCTTTACGCGTTCTGGGGCAAACGCATCAGCGAATGGTTGAATGAGGCCCTGGCCGAACAAGGCGACGATGTGCTGCTTAACCTGGCCTCCAATGAGTACTTCTCGGCGGTCAAGCGCACAGCCCTGAACGCGCGGATCATCAACACCGAGTTCAAGGACCTGAAGAACGGCCAGTACAAGATCATCAGCTTCTACGCGAAGAAGGCCCGGGGCATGATGAGCCGTTTTGTGATTGAAGAACGCATCAACGACCCGGCCAAGCTCAAGCAGTTCGATGTGCAGGGTTATCGCTTCAATGCGGAGCAATCCAAGCCGGATAACCTGGTGTTTTTGCGCGATCACGCACCGGAATAAGGCCTGTACAGCCACCAACATCAACTGTGGGAGCTGGCTTGCCTGCGATAGCGGAGGGTCAGCCGACTCACATGTCGCTGATACACCGCTATCGCAGGCAAGCCAGCTCCCACATTTTTTGCCTGCATTCCACCCCATCAATCGTCATTTATTTGGCGCCAGAAAAACATCCAGACACAACCCTAACGATTTCTTCACTCGACACCCGTCGGTTTTTTTCGTAGTGGCACCACTTTTTTTAAACGGTAGTGGCACAAAACTATCCCCTCGCACCAACTCCCCATAACTACTGGCCTAAATAGCAAGTGCTATCAATATAGTACCAGTGCCATCTTTTCTAATATTTCAAAAAATTTCGGGAAAGGGGATGAGTGGCCCGGAACTTCGTCCTGAAGCACCGCTCATACCACCGGTAACGAAATTCTCTGCTTACGTAAGAGATGACTTACATAGCGACCAACGGAAGTAGCCAAGTTGTCATAAAGCACTTTGGTTCTATGGTCATAACATCAACTGATCGAGTTAAGGGTGGCGATAAGTACGCATTGCTATCCCCTGCAGGCCAAGGCAGCGCTGACCTAAATGAGCCCGTGCAAACACACAAGGCATTGATAAAAAAGGCATTTTGCCTGCATCAAAACCTTGCCGCACCGGCGCCGGAGCCTTCCTCCAAGGAAGCACGGCTGCATTTCAGGGCAAGCCCCAATAATAAGGCCTCGTTGCGCACAACTTGAGTGCAATAGTTAGTCACTCGTTATTCAACATGCCTGCACGCGGTAAGTCGGCGTCTATTCGCCTAACTTTCGCGGCATCAGTGACGCTTGCAAACATGAACTCCGGCCATTTAATGGCATGAATTAAACAAAGAGGTAATTGCGATGCGCATCAGCATATTTGGTTTGGGTTACGTTGGCGCAGTGTGTGCCGGTTGCCTGTCTGCCCGTGGCCACGAAGTGGTCGGCGTAGACATTTCCAAGGAAAAGATCGACCTGATCAATGCCGGTAAGTCGCCGATTGTTGAACCGGGTCTGGGCGAGCTGTTGAGCCAGGGTATCCAGACGGGCCGACTGCGTGGCACTACCAACTTCGCCGAGGCGATTCGCGATACCGACCTGTCGATGATTTGCGTCGGCACGCCAAGCAAGAAGAACGGTGACCTGGAACTGAACTACATCGAGTCGGTATGCCGCGAGATCGGTTTTGTGCTGCGTGACAAGACCACCCGCCACACCATCGTGGTGCGCAGCACCGTACTGCCGGGCACTGTCGCCAACGTGGTAATCCCGATCCTGGAAGATTGCTCCGGTAAGAAAGCCGGCGTCGACTTCGGCGTTGCGGTCAACCCCGAATTCCTGCGTGAATCCACTGCCATCGCCGACTACGACCTGCCACCGATGACCGTTATCGGCGAGTTTGATAAAGCCTCCGGCGATGTGCTGCAATCGCTGTACGAAGAACTCGACGCGCCGATCATCCGCAAGGACATCGCCGTTGCCGAAATGATCAAGTACACCTGCAACGTATGGCACGCCACCAAAGTCACCTTCGCCAACGAGATCGGCAACATCGCCAAGGCCGTCGGCGTTGACGGTCGTGAAGTGATGGAAGTGGTCTGCCAGGACAAGACCCTCAACCTGTCCCAGTACTACATGCGCCCAGGTTTCGCTTTCGGCGGTTCGTGCCTGCCCAAAGACGTGCGTGCCCTCACCTACCGCGCCGGCTCCCTGGACGTGGAAGCACCGCTGCTCAACTCGCTGATGCGCAGCAACGAGTCCCAGGTACAGAACGCCTTCGACATCGTCTCCAGCCACGACAAACGCAAAGTTGCGCTGCTGGGTCTGAGCTTCAAGGCCGGCACCGATGACCTGCGTGAAAGCCCATTGGTAGAACTGGCGGAAATGCTGATCGGCAAGGGCTACGACCTGAGCATCTACGACAGCAACGTCGAATACGCCCGCGTGCACGGCGCGAACAAGGACTACATCGAAGGCAAGATCCCGCACGTGTCGTCCCTGCTCAACTCGGATTTCGATGATGTGATCAACAACTCCGACGTGATCATCCTCGGTAACCGTGACGAGAAGTTCCGTGCCCTGGCGCATAACGCTCCGGAAGGCAAGCAAGTGGTCGACCTGGTGGGCTTCATGTCCAAGGCCACCAGCGTGAGCGGCCGTACCGAAGGTATTTGCTGGTAACAGCAACGGCAAGTTTCAGGCTGCCAGTGGCTTTATCCCCAGCGCTTGCAGCCTGAAGCCTCCTCACCTTGCGGATGACGCTTATGTCCAAGTTAAAACATGTATTTCTGCAATCGGCCGGCTGGCTGTTCTTTCTCAGCCTGCTGATGGGGCTCGCCCTGCTGTTGCCGGCGAGTACCTTCGATTCGCAATCGAAGAATTTTATTTTCCTGATTGGCGCTGTGGGTATCTGGCGCTACTCGATGGGTGCGACGCATTTCTTTCGCGGCATGCTGTTCCTGTACGTGGTGTACCCGCACCTGCGCCGCAAAGTGCGCAAGCTGGGCAAGGCCGCCGACCCGTCCCATGTGTTCCTGATGGTCACCAGTTTCCGTATCGACGCGCTGACCACCGCCCAGGTCTACAGCTCGGTGATTCGTGAAGCCATCGACTGCGGCTTTCCCACCACCGTGGTGTGCTCGCTGGTGGAAATGTCCGATGAGCTGCTGGTCAAGAGCCTCTGGGAAAAGCTCAACCCGCCGGCTCACGTCAAGCTCGACTTCGTGCGCATCGCCGGTACCGGCAAACGCGACGGCCTGGCGTTTGGTTTCCGCGCCATCTCCCGCCACCTGCCGGACGATCGCGCCGTGGTGGCCGTGATCGATGGCGACACCGTGCTCGCCGAAGGCGTAGTGCGCAAGACCGTGCCGTGGTTCCAGCTGTTCGGCAATGTCGGTGGCCTGACCACCAACGAATTCTGCGAAGTGCGCGGCGGCTACATCATGAGCGAGTGGCACAAGCTGCGCTTTGCCCAACGCCACATCAACATGTGCTCCATGGCCCTGTCCAAGCGCGTGCTGACCATGACCGGGCGCATGTCGGTATTCCGCGCCAGCGTAGTGACTGACCCGGGCTTTATCGCCGACGTGGAAAGCGACTCGCTGCAACACTGGCGCCTGGGCCGCTTCAAGTTCCTCACCGGCGATGACAAGTCCAGCTGGTTCAGCCTGATGCGCCTGGGCTACGACACCTTCTACGTGCCGGACGCCGCCATCAACACCGTGGAACACCCGCCGGAAAAGAGCTTTATCAAGGCCAGCCGCAAACTGATGTTCCGCTGGTACGGCAACAACTTGCGCCAGAACTCCCGTGCCCTCGGCCTGGGCGTGCGTCGCCTGGGCCTGTTCACCAGCGTGGTGCTGTTCGACCAGCGCGTGTCGATGTGGACCTCCCTGCTCGGCCTGACCGTAGCGATGATTGCCACTTTCAAGTACGGCGGCGCCTTCATCCTCGCCTACCTGCTGTGGATCGGCATCACCCGCCTGATCCTCACCCTGCTGCTGTCGTGCTCCGGCCACAAGATCGGCCCGGCCTACCCGCTGATTCTCTATTACAACCAGATCATGGGCGCGTTGGTGAAGATCTACGTGTTCTTCCGCCTTGATCAACAGTCCTGGACCCGCCAGGACACCAAACTGACCCGCGATTTGGCCAGCTTTCAACGTTGGTTCAACACCTGGTCGTCTCGGACCATGACCTTCTCCGCCGGCAGCATCTTCGTTGCCGTGTTGCTGATGATGGTCTGACCCTGCCAAGCCTGAATTAACTAGGAAATCGAATACTATGAACAGCCAAGTAAACGCCAACGTTGTCCACGAATCCGAAGCCCAGCGCCAACACGCCCGGGTGAAAATCCCGGCCAAGCTGCGCTTCTTCAACAGTGACCGCACGCCGACCGAAGCAAAGGTTATCGACCTGTCCGCCGGCGGCCTGGCCTTCACCGCCACCCAGCCGCTCACCATCGGCCAAGTGCACAAGGGCCGCCTGCAGTTCGTGATCGACAACCTCGGCCTGGCCATGGACGTGGAGCTGCAGATCCGCTCCTACGACCGCCAGACCGGCCGCACCGGCTGCCAGTTCCAGAACCTCGATGCCCAGGATATTTCTACCCTGCGTCACCTGATCACTTCGCACCTGTCCGGCGACATCGTGACCATGGGCGACGTACTCGCGACCCTGCAACGCGACAACTTCACCAAGGCACGCAAGGTCAAGGACGGCGGCAGCGGCATGACTGCGTTCGGTCGCCTGCGCGCCGTGACATTCAGCCTGGCGATCTTTTTGGTCGGCCTGGCGGCCTTCGGCTTTGTGGTCAAGTCGCTCTACGGCATGTACTTCGTCAGCCACGCCCAGGCCGGCCTCGTCAGCGTACCGGGCATGAACGTGACCATGCCCCGTGACGGCACCGTGCAGAGCCTGCTCAAAGGTGATTCGGTTGCGGCCAAGGGCGCGCCACTGGCGACGTTCAGCACCAGTATGCTCGACGTACTCAAGGGCCACCTGGACGAAGACCAACTGCAACCGGCCAAGGTTGAAGAGCTGTTCGGCAAGCAAATGACCGGCACCCTGACTTCGCCGTGCGACTGCGTGGTCGCCCAGCAACTGGTCGCCGACGGCCAGTACGCCAGCAAGGGCGATGTGATCTTCCAACTGGTGCCACGCGGCAGCCAGGCCAATGTGGAAGCGCGCTTCAGCTATCGCCAGTTCGGTGATGTGCGCCCAGGTACCCCGGTGAGCTTCCAGGTCGCCGACGAAGAACAGGTTCGCACCGGCACCATCGTCAGCAGCACCAGCCTGAACAGCGCCGACCTGTCCTCTGACATCCGTGTGCAGATCAAGCCCGACGCACCGCTGGACAGCACCTACGCCGGCCGCCCGGTGGAAGTCACCAGTGACCGTGGCCCATCGCTGAACTGGCTGATCGACAAAGCCATGGCTCACGGTCTGTAAGCGAGGACATGCCTGTGAACTCTATTCCAACAACACCGCTGACCTCTGTGGGAGCCGGGCTTGCCCGCGATGCAGGCGACTCGGTGCATCAGTGGCACCGCAGCGATGCCATCGCAGGCAAGCCAGCTCCCACACAGAGCAGATTTCACCTGGCCTCTGCGTACTGCGCGCTGGCACTGGCCGTAAGCCTGGCCGGTTGCGCCGGCCTGCCCGACCAACGCCTGGCCAATGAAGCGCTGAAACGCGGCGACACCGTCACCGCCCAGCAGAATTACCAGCAACTGGCGGAACTGGGCTACAGCGAGGCCCAGGTGGGCCTGGCCGATATCCAGGTCGGCACCCGCGACCCAGCGCAAATCAAGCAGGCCGAAGCCACCTACCGTGCGGCCGCAGACACCTCGCCCCGCGCCCAGGCACGCCTGGGTCGCCTGTTGGCGGCCAAGCCGGGCGCCACTGAGGCCGAGCACCATGAAGCCGAAAGCCTACTGAAAAAAGCCTTTGCCAATGGCGAAGGCAACACCTTGATCCCGCTGGCGATGCTGTACCTGCAATACCCCCACAGCTTCCCCAATGTGAATGCCCAACAGCAGATCAGCCAATGGCAGGCGGCGGGTTACCCGGAGGCCGGCCTGGCCCAGGTGCTGCTGTATCGCACCCAGGGTACCTACGACCAGCATCTGGATGATGTGGAGCGCATCTGCAAAGCCGCGCTGAACACCACCGATATCTGCTACGTCGAACTGGCCACGGTCTATCAGAAAAAACAGCAGCCGGAACAACAGGCCGAACTGCTCAAGCAAATGGAAGCAGGCGTAAGCCGTGGCACCGTCACCGCCCAGCGCGTCGACAGCGTCGCCCGCGTACTCGGCGATGCCACCCTCGGTACCCCGGACGAGAAAACCGCCCAGGCGTTGCTGGAAAAAATCGCCCCCGGCTACCCGGCGTCCTGGGTCAGCCTGGCGCAACTGCTCTACGACTTCCCCGAACTGGGCGATGTCGAGCAGATGATGAAGTACTTGGACAACGGCCGCGCCGCCGACCAGCCACGCGCCGAATTGCTGCTGGGCAAGCTCTACTACGAAGGTAAGTGGGTGCCCGCCGATGCCAAGGCCGCCGAGGCGCATTTCGAAAAAGCCGTGGGCCGTGAAGTGGCCGCCGATTACTACCTCGGCCAGATCTACCGCCGTGGCTACCTGGGCAAGGTTTACCCGCAAAAAGCCCTGGACCACCTGCTGACCGCAGCGCGCAACGGCCAGAACAGCGCCGACTTCGCCATTGCCCAACTGTTTTCCCAAGGCAAGGGCACCAAGCCCGACCCATTGAACGCCTATGTCTTCAGCCAGTTGGCCAAGGCCCAGGACACGCCAGAAGCCAATGACCTGGCCACCCAGCTCGAAGCGCCGCTGACGCCTGCGCAACGCGCCGAAGGCCAACGCCTGGTGCAACAGGAACTGGCCGCCCGCGGCACCCTGGCCCAAAGCACGCTGCAACTGCACGCCCTGCAAGAAGAAGACGGCGAGGAATCCCTATGAAGCTCAACCCATTCGTCAAGGCCGGTATCGGCCTGTCCTTCGCCCTGCTGTGGTCGTGCCCGACCCTGGCCGCGCTCACCGAAGCGAAGAACTTCGGCCTGGAAGTCAAAGCCACCGCGCAGTCTGAAGATGACCGCGACCTGGGCACCCAGAAAGGCGGCGACGTCAACGGCATCGGCCTCGACCTGCGCCCCTGGATCTACGGCGAAAGCGGCGCGTGGAGCGCCTACGCCATGGGCCAGGCAGTGGTGTCCAGCGACATCATCGAGACCGACACCCTGCAACAGTCGGCCGATGACACCACCGAGCAGCAGTCGAGCAACGACGACCGCAAGGCCAAGAAAAACTACCTGGCCCTGCGTGAGTTCTGGGTCGGCTACAGCGGCTTCACGCCCTACCCCGGCGAGATCCTCAAGTTCGGCCGCCAGCGCCTGCGCAATGACGACGGCCAGTGGCGCGACACCAACATCGAAGCGTTGAACTGGACCTTCGACACCACCTTGCTCAAGGCCAATGTCGGCGCCGCCGAACGCTTCAGCGAATACCGCACCGACCTCAAGGAATTGTCGCCGGTCGACAAGGACCGCCAGCACTTCTACGCCGACGCCGCCTACCAGTGGACACCGGGCCAGTGGATCGGCCTGCGCGGCCACCACACCCACGACGACGGCAAGCTCGACTACGCCGAACCGGGTGTCGCCAGCGACCCGTTGGACAAGCGCGAAAACGGCGACCTGACCTGGCTGGGCATCGAAGCCAACAGC
Organism: Pseudomonas sp. NFR02; assembly: GCF_900119375.1. NCBI lineage: Bacteria > Pseudomonadati > Pseudomonadota > Gammaproteobacteria > Pseudomonadales > Pseudomonadaceae > Pseudomonas > Pseudomonas sp. NFR02. The sequence goes on along the minus strand of NZ_FPJJ01000002.1, from coordinate 323,535 downwards.
GACGCCTACAACTGGCGCAACACCAACACCGTCAACTACTGGGCGAGCATCACCGGCATGAAAGGCGACCGCGACAAGGTCAACGCCTTGAACGCCGACGGCAGCCGCCCCACCTCCGCCAAACGCAGCGATGACGTCAGCGGCTGGGCCACCGATATCGGCGTGCGCCTGCGCCTGGATCCGCAGTGGCAAGTGGGTGCCGCGTACTCGCGCGCCAGTGCCGAGTACGAACAGAACGGCCTGCAAAGCAACCGTTCGAATTGGACCGGCACCCAGTCCCGCGTGCATCGCTTCGGTGAAGCGTTTCGCGGCGAAATGAACAACATGCAGTCCATGAGCCTGTTCGGTTCCTGGCAGCTGCGCGAGGACTATGACGCCAGCCTGGTGTACCACAAGTTCTGGCGCGTGGACGGCAACAAGCCGGTGGGCAGCAACGGCATCGACGCGGTGCAGAACAACACCGATGACGTCACCGGCGCGATCCTCTCCAGCACCTCCCTGCCGTTGGAAGACGGCAAGAAAGACCTCGGCCAAGAAATGGACCTGGTGGTCACCAAGTACTTCAAGAAAGGCTTGCTGCCAGCGGCGCTGAGCCAGTCGATCGACGAGCCTTCAGCCCTGGTGCGTTTGCGTGCCGGCGTGTTCAAGCCCGGCGATGCCTATGGCAGCCAGGTCGACTCCTACATGCACCGCGCGTTTGTCGACGTGGTCTGGAAATTCTGATGGGAGCCTGCGCCATGAATGCTCAAAGCCTACTCGTCGCGGCAATGCTGATGGCCAGCGCCACAGCGTTTGCCGATACGGCGGCCAAGGCGCCGATCATCGCCAAGGAACTGCAACAGGCCAAAACTTACACCATCTCCAGCCCGCCCACCGCGCCGCTGGAAATGGCCAAGCCGGCGCTGCCCGACCTGTCGGGCTACACCGCGCAGGCGATGGAAAAGAAAATCGTCAAGACCAAGGCGGGCAAAATCAGCATCCGCCGCATGATGCAAGAAGACGCGCTCAAGGACTTTATCGGCGGCGATAACAAGATGGCCGAATGGGTGGTGCGCCAGCATGGCATTCCCCAGGCGATCTTCGTCGACGACGGCTACATGAACCTCAAGGACCTGCTGGGCAAAGTGCCCAAGCAGTACTTCAGCGAAACGTCGCCGGGTGTGTTCCTGGCCAAGTTGCCGATCGTGGTGGGCCGTAAAGGCATCCTCGATATCGACAAAAATACCCAGGAACTGCGCCTGTCCCAACAAGCCGGTTCGTTTTTGATCAACGACGGCCAGCTGTTCGTGCGTGACACCAAGGTCACCGGTTGGGATGAAAAAGCCAACGGCCCGGCGCTGTTCAAGTCGGCCAAGGAGTTCCGCCCGTTCCTGCTGGCCTGGGGCGGCACCGAGACCTATATCTCCAAGACCAAGATGGCCAGCTTCGGCTACGCCAACAGTAAGTCCTACGGGGTGAGTATTTCCCAGTACACGCCGAACATGGCCAAGGTGCTCAAGCGCCCCGAGCCGACCGGTTGGATCATCGACTCCGAGTTCTCGGACATGTGGTACGGCTTCTACTGCTACGAGACCACAGGCTTTGTGATCAAGGGCAATACCTACAAAGACAACATCGTCTACGGCATTGACCCCCATGACCGTTCTCACGGCCTGATCATCGCGGACAACACCGTGTACGGCACCAAGAAGAAGCACGGCATCATCATTTCCCGGGAAGTGAACGACAGCTTCATCTTCAACAACCGCAGCTATGACAACAAGCTTTCGGGCCTGGTGATCGACCGTAACAGCGTGAACAACCTGATCGCCGACAACGAGATCTACCGCAACCACACCGACGGCATCACCCTCTATGAGAGCGGCGACAACCTGCTGTGGGGCAACAAGGTGATCAGCAACCGTCGCCACGGGATCCGCGTGCGTAACAGCGTGAACATCAAGCTCTACGAAAACACCTCGATGGCCAACGGGCTGACCGGCGTGTACGGCCACATCAAAGACTTGACCGACACCGACCGCGACATCGCCCTCGACCCGTTCGACGCCAAGGTCTCGCTGATCGTGGTCGGCGGTGAACTGGCGGGTAACGGCAGCGGGCCGCTGTCCATCGACTCGCCGTTGAGTATCGAGCTGTATCGCGTGTCGATGCTGGCGCCGACCAAATCCAGCGGCATCAGCTTCTCCGGCATCCTGGGCGACCGCCAGGAAGAAATTCTCGACCTGCTGGTTCGCCAGCAGAAAGCCGTGCTGATCGACCCCGTCGAACGCCAGACCGAATTGCAGGACTGAGGATGACCCTTATGCACCCACACATGATCAAACTGCTGAGCCTCTCGGGTCTGACCCTCGGCCTGCTCGCGGCCAGCCAGGGCGTACGCGCCGATGAAGTCAAAGCTCCTACCTTCACCGCTGAACCCTGCTGCAGCCTGTGCCCCGCCGCCCATGACGCGAAGAACTACACCACGCGCTACCAGCAGAACTTCACCACCCTGGTGCAAGCCCAGGGCGACTGGCTGTTCCGTACCCAGGAAGACCTGCGCACCGAGTTCGACACCACCCCGGCCGGCTACAAGCGCATGCAGCAGCTGCACGATGCGTTCAAGAGCAAGGGCGTGGAACTGGTGGTGGTCTACCAGCCGACCCGTGGCCTGGTGAACCGCAACAAGCTCAACCCTGAGGAAAAGGCCAAGTACGATTTCGACAAGGCCCTGACCAACTACAAAACCATGCTCGGCCGCTTCGCCAAGATGGGCTACGTGGTACCAGACCTGTCGCCGCTGACCAACGAACAACTGCCGGATGAATTGCCAGCCCACGATTTCTACTTCCGTGGCGACCAGCATTGGACTCCGTACGGCGCCCAGCGCACCGCGAAAATCGTCGCGGCCAAGGTCAAGCAGATGCCGGAATATGCCGAGATTCCCAAGCGTGAGTTCGAGACCAAGCGCTCGGGCCGCATGGGCAAGACCGGCACCCTGCACAACATGGCCGGGCAACTGTGTGGCACCAGCTATGCGATCCAGTACATGGACCAGTTCACCACCGAGCCCAAGGGCGAAGCCGGCGACGGCGACCTGTTCGGCGATTCGGGCAACCCGCAGATCACGCTGGTGGGCACCAGCCACAGCGGCAAGAACTACAACTTCGCCGGTTTCCTGGAAGAGGAAATCGGGGCCGACATCCTCAACGTCGCCTTCCCCGGCGGTGGCCTGGAAGGTTCGATGCTGCAGTACCTGGGCAGCGACGAATTCCAGAAGACCCCGCCGAAGATCCTGATCTGGGAATTCTCGCCGCTGTACCGTCTCGACCAGGAAACCATCTACCGCCAGATGATGGCGCTGCTGGACAACGGTTGCGAAGGCAAGACCGCGCAGATGTCGGCCAGCACCACGCTCAAACCGGGCAAAAACGAACTGATGGTCAACAGCGCGAACAAAGACCTGCGCAACGCCAACCATCAGGTCGATATCCGCTTCGCCGATCCGTCGGTGAAAACCTTGCAAGCCACCCTCTGGTACATGAACGGGCGCCACGAGGACATCAAGATCGAGAAACCCGAAACATCCGATACAGACGGGCGTTTCGCCTTTGAACTGCGCACCGATGAAGACTGGGCCTCGCAGAACTTGCTGGCCGTGGAAGTGCAGGGCCCCGAAGCGGGCGCTGCGGCGCAGAAGGTTGAAGCGAAAATTTGCACACGCAACGTATTCCCAAGCGGTGGTCAGCAGACCGCCCAACTCGGGAAGTGAGGTTACTTATGCAAAAGTTATTGCTCCCTGGCCTGCTGGGCCTGGCCATGTTCGCAGGTTCCGTCAATGCAGCGGCGCCACTGCGTCCACCCCAGGGCTATTTCGCACCGATCGAAGCGTTCAAGACCGGCGACTTCAAGAATGATTGCGACAGCATGCCAACGCCCTACACCGGGCCGTTGCAGTTTCGCAGCAAGTACGAAGGTTCCGACAAGGCCCGTTCGACCCTGAATGTGCAGTCGGAAAAAGCCTTTCGCGACAGCACCGCCGACATCACCAAGCTGGAAAAAGACACCAGCAAACGGGTGATGCAGTTCATGCGCGACGGCCGTCCACAGCAGCTCGAATGCACCCTGAACTGGCTGGTGTCATGGGCCAAGGCCGATGCGTTGATGTCCAAGGACTTCAATCACACCGGCAAGTCCATGCGCAAATGGGCGCTGGGCAGCATGGCCTCGGCCTATGTGCGCCTGAAGTTCTCCGAGTCGCAGCCACTGGCCAAGCACCCGCAGGAAGCCCAGCAGATCGAAGCCTGGTTCAACAAGCTGGCCGACCAGGTGGTGAGCGACTGGGACAACCTGCCCCTGGAAAAAACTAACAACCACTCGTACTGGGCCGCCTGGTCGGTGATGGCAACGTCCATCGCTACCAACCGCCGCGACCTGTTTGACTGGGCGGTGAAGGAATACAAGGTCGGCGTGAACCAGGTCGATGACCAGGGTTTCCTGCCGAACGAATTGAAGCGCCAGCAACGCGCCCTGTCGTACCACAACTACGCGCTGCCGCCGCTGTCGATGATCGCCAGTTTTGCGCTGGTCAACGGCGTGGACCTGCGCCAGGAAAACAACAGCGCGCTCAAGCGCCTGGGCGACAAGGTGCTGGCCGGGGTGAAAGACCCGGACATCTTCGAGCAGAAGAACGGCAAAGAGCAGGACATGAAGGACCTCAAGGAAGACATGAAATTTGCCTGGCTTGAGCCCTTCTGCACCCTCTACACCTGCGCACCGGATGTGATCGAACGCAAGCATGGCATGCAACCGTTCAAGACCTTCCGCCTGGGCGGTGACCTGACCAAGGTCTACGACCCGGCGCATGAAAAAGGCAACAAAGGCAGCTAGTCGCTGATCGTTCCCACGCTCTGCGTGGGAATGCAGCACGGGACGCTGTGCGTCCCAAAGCGTGGCGCAGAGCGCCACAAGAGGCATTCCCACGCAGAGCGTGGGAACGATCACAACCTCCCCCGACATCGTGGGGGGTTTGGGGGGGCTCTGGCCCTTGACTGTTGGTTAAACATGGAGAGATCGGGATGGTTTTCTCGTCCAATGTGTTCCTGTTTCTGTTCTTGCCGATCTTCCTCGGCTTGTACTATTTGAGCGGGCAACGCTATCGCAATCTGCTGCTGCTGATTGCCAGCTACGTGTTCTACGCCTGGTGGCGAGTGGACTTCCTGGCGCTGTTCGCCGCAGTGACCCTGTGGAATTACTGGATCGGCCTCAAGGTCGGTGCCGCCGGTGTACGCACCAAGCCGGCGCAGCGCTGGCTGTTGCTCGGGGTGGCGGTCGACCTGTGCATCCTCGGCTACTTCAAGTACGCCAACTTCGGCGTCGACAGCATCAATGTAATGATGAAGTCGGCAGGCCTGGAGCCGTTCATCCTCACTCACGTGCTGTTGCCGATCGGGATCTCGTTCTACATCTTCGAGTCCATCAGCTACATCATCGACGTGTACCGTGGCGACACCCCGGCGACCCGCAACCTCATCGACTTTGCGGCGTTCGTGGCGATTTTCCCGCACCTGATCGCCGGTCCCGTGCTGCGCTTTCGCGACCTGGCCGACCAGTTCAACAACCGCACCCACACCCTGGATAAATTCTCCGAGGGCTGCACGCGGTTCATGCAGGGTTTCATCAAGAAGGTCTTTATTGCTGACACCCTGGCGGTGGTGGCCGACCATTGCTTCGCCCTGCAAAACCCCACTACAGGCGATGCCTGGCTCGGCGCGCTGGCCTATACCGCGCAGCTGTACTTCGACTTCTCCGGCTACAGCGACATGGCCATTGGCTTGGGCTTGATGATGGGTTTTCGCTTCATGGAAAACTTCAAGCAGCCCTACATCAGCCAGTCGATCACCGAGTTCTGGCGGCGCTGGCACATCAGCCTGTCCACCTGGCTGCGTGACTACCTGTACATCACCCTGGGCGGCAACCGCAAAGGCACCCTGACTACTTACCGCAACCTGTTCCTGACCATGCTGCTCGGTGGTCTGTGGCACGGCGCGAACATCACCTACATCGTGTGGGGCGCCTGGCACGGCATGTGGCTGGCGATTGAAAAAGCCATCGGGCTGAACACCGCACCGCGCAGTTTCAATGTGCTGCGCTGGGCCTTTACCTTCCTGCTGGTGGTAATGGGCTGGGTGATTTTCCGCGCCGAAAACCTGCACGTTGCCGGGCGTATGTACGGTGCGATGTTCAGCTTTGGCGAGTGGTCACTGTCGGAACTCAACCGCGCCAACCTTACCGGCCTGCAAGTGGCAACCCTGGTGGTGGCCTACGCAACCCTGGCGTTTTTCGGTCTGCGCGACTTCTACACCAACCGCCCTGCCGACAAGGCCAAGCCAGCCGACCCGAGCCTGATCAAGGCCGTACCGGGCGACAACCCTGGCAGCATCCACGAGCCCGGTTTCAGCGTGGGCCGTGACGCTGCCGTGCAACCGGCCTACTGGACCGCTGACTGGCCACGCTACGCCATGCGCGCGGCGGTGCTGCTGCTGTTCGTGGCGTCGATCCTGAAACTGTCGGCGCAGAGTTTCTCGCCGTTCCTTTACTTCCAATTCTGAGGGAGCCGACCATGACCCGTTCATTACGCGTCCTCTACATAAGCCTGTTCCTGGTGCTGTTGCTGGCACTCGGCGCCTGGTCGCTGCGCAGCTTCTTTGGCTTCAGCACCAACGCCGATGCCACCGTGCTCAACGGTCGCTGGACCAAAGCCGTCGAGACCCACTACGACGACGAGTTCCCGATCAAGCGCCTGGGCACCAACCTGTGGGCGGCGCTGGACTACAAGCTGTTCAATGAAGGCCGCCCTGGCGTGGTGCTGGGCCGTGATCACTGGTTGTACAGCGACGAGGAATTCAACCCCGCCGTCAACGAAGACCAGAACCTGCAAGGCAACTACGCGCTGGTCGAAGGCGTGCGCCAGAAGCTCAAGGCCCAGGGTATCCAACTGGTGATGGCGATCGTGCCGGCCAAGGTACGCCTGTATCCGGAGCATTTGGGTGAAGTCAAACCGGCCAGCGTGCACGCCAACCTGTACCAGGACTTCCATGCCCGAGTGGCGGCGGACAACATTCCAGCTCCAGATCTGCTCGGCCCGCTGCAACAGGCCAAGCTCGCCGGCAAGCAAGTGTTCCTGCGCACCGATACTCACTGGACACCGGACGGTGCCGAAGTCGCCGCCAAGCAATTGGCCAAGGCGATTGCCGACAAAACCCCACTGAGCGGCGAGCCGCAGCGTTTTGTCACCGAGGCTGAGAAAACCGAGCCACATAAAGGTGACTTGCGTTTGTTCCTGCCCCTGGACCCGCTGTTCGAAAACCTGATGCCACCTAAAGAGCCGCTGGAAAAACGCGTCACCCACCTGGCCGAAGAGAAAGGTGATGACGCGCTGTTCAGCGACAGCGAAACCCCGGTGGCCCTGGTGGGCACCAGCTACAGCGCCAACCCCAACTGGAACTTCGTGGGTGCGCTCAAACAAGCCTTGCACAGCGACGTGGTCAGCTACGCCGAAGATGGCCACGGCCCGATCCTGCCGATGCTCAGCTACCTCAAAAGTGACGACTTCAAGAACAGCCCGCCTCAGGTGCTGATCTGGGAGTTTCCTGAACGTTATCTGCCTATCAACAACGAAATCGGTGATGCCGACCCAGCCTGGGTTGCGCAGCTTAAACAAGCCGGTTCGCGCCAACAGAACATGGCAATCAACACACCTAAATCCGAGACGCCCGACCGGGCGCAAAACTGAAAGAGAGGTAACTCACATGACTTTCACTACTACTCCTCGTCGTCTCGCTAAAACCCTGGCTATCGCAGCAGGCCTGAGCGTCGTATCCCTGTCGGCCTTCGCTGCCGGTGACGCCGCCCTATACGGCCCGACTGCACCAAAAGGCTCCAGCTTTGTGCGTATCTACAACGCCAGCAACCAGGAAGTCAGCGCCACCGTCGGCAGCACCAACCTCAGCGACGTTGCGCCACTGGCCAGCAGCGACTTCAGCTTCATGCCGGGCGGTGACTACAGCGCCAAGGTCGGCAGCCAGACCCTGCCGGTCAAGCTGGCCGCCGACCACTACTACACCCTGGTCAACAGCGGCAGCGGCCAGCCGCAGTTGATCGAAGAGCCACCGTTCAAGAACAAGCAGAAATCCCTGGTGCGCGTACAGAACCTCAGCGACAAGGCCCTGACCTTGAAGACCGCCGACGGCAAGACCGATGTGGTCAAGTCGGTGGCCGCCAAGGGCCGTGGCGAGCGTGAGATCAACCCGGTGAAAGTGAGCCTGGCGCTGTATGACGGTGACAAGAAAGTCGGTGATGTGAAGCCGGTTGCGTTGGAACGCGGTGAAGCGGCGGTGCTGTATGTCACCGGTTCTGGTTCGAGCCTGTCGCCAGTGTGGGTGAAACGCCCAGTGTCGACCCGCTGATTATTTCCCTGAGTTGACACGCCCCCTTGTGGGAGCTGGCTTGCCTGCGATGGCGGTCTTGTAGGCGCCATCGCAGGCAAGCTAGCTCCCACACTGACCGGGGTTCAACTCAGGACCGAGACAAAAACAAGAGTGAAACGACAAACCTTCGTAGCTCTGACCCATATCGATTCAAGGAGAAACACCATGATCCCAGTAATCCTTTCCGGTGGTAGCGGCTCACGTCTTTGGCCGCTTTCGCGCAAACAGTTCCCCAAGCAATTCCTGGCCCTCACAGGCGAGCACACCTTGTTTCAGCAAACCCTGGAGCGCCTGGTATTCGAAGGCATGGACGCCCCCATCGTGGTCTGCAACAAAGATCACCGTTTCATCGTCAACGAGCAACTGAGCGCACGCAAGCTCGACTGCCAGCGCATCCTGATGGAACCCTTCGGCCGCAACACTGCGCCGGCCGTGGCCCTGACCGCGATGATGCTGGTCAACGAAGGCCGTGACGATTTGATGCTGGTACTGCCCGCCGACCACGTGATCGACGACCAGAAAGCCCTGCAACGCGCACTGGCCCTGGCCACCGTGGCCGCCGAGCGGGGCGAGATGGTATTGTTCGGCGTGCCGGCCACCCGCCCGGAGACCGGCTACGGCTACATCAAGTCCACCAACGATTCGCTGCTGCCTGAAGGCGTGAGCCGCGTGCAACAGTTCGTGGAAAAACCCGATGAAAAACGTGCGGTCGAGTTCGTCAAAAGCGGTGGCTACTTCTGGAACAGCGGCATGTTCCTGTTCCGTGCCAGCCGCTTCCTCGAAGAGCTGAAAAAGCATGACCCGGACATCTACGACACCTGCGTGCTGACCCTGGAGCGCAGCGAGCAGACCGCCGATACCGTGACCTTCGACGACGCCACCTTCGCCTGCTGCCCGGACAATTCCATCGACTACGCCGTGATGGAAAAAGCCCAACGCGCCTGCGTCGTGCCCTTGGCCGCTGGCTGGAGCGATGTGGGTTGCTGGGCCTCGCTGTGGGCGGTCAACGATAAAGACGCCAACGGCAACGTGAGCAAAGGCGACGTGGTGATCCAGGACAGCCGCAACTGCATGGTGCATGGAAACGGCAAACTCGTGTCGGTAATCGGCCTGGACAACATCGTGGTGGTGGAAACCAAAGACGCGATGATGATTGCCCACAAGGACAAGGTCCAGGGCGTCAAGCAGATGGTCAACACCCTCAACGAGCAAGGCCGCAGCGAGACCCAGAACCACTGCGAAGTCTATCGTCCGTGGGGTTCCTACGACTCGGTGGACATGGGCGGGCGTTTCCAGGTCAAGCACATCTCGGTCAAGCCGGGCGCGTGCCTGTCGCTGCAGATGCACCACCACCGCGCCGAACACTGGATCGTGGTCAGCGGCACCGCCGAAGTCACCTGTGACGACAACGTGTTCCTGCTCTGCGAAAACCAGTCCACCTACATCCCGATCGCCTCGGTGCACCGCCTGCGCAACCCGGGCAAGATCCCGTTGGAGATCATCGAAGTGCAATCGGGCAGCTATCTGGGTGAAGACGATATCGAGCGCTTCGAAGATATCTACGGGCGCTCGACACCGGTTGAACGTGGCGTGTCGGTGAAAACTATCGCGCAGTAAAACAGTCGTACAAGAAGCCCTCGCCCAGCCCATTGCGTCCCCTATCCGCAGTGGGTTGGGTGGGGGCTTTTTACTGCTCGTTCCCACGCTCCGCGTGGGAACGCCGCCTGGGACGCTCCGCGTTCCGATTCACATCCGGTGCATGGGTGACGCGTCACGGGATGCATTCCCACGCAGAGCGTGGGAACGATCGAGCTGGCTTGCCTGCGATGGCGTCCGTGCGGCCAACACAATGCTCAAGCTAAGCAATCCCACCTACGCTTAAGTTAGGATGCTGGTTCCCTATTCGAGGTGGTCTCCATGTTCTTCGGCGTTCTCCTGATCATCACCTGGCTGATCCTGCTGCTGCGCTACCCAGCCAAGGCGCTGCCGGTATCGTTGGCCGCGGCCGTCGGCCTGGGGTTTGTCGCAGTGTGGGTGGTATGGCTGGACAACCGCGAAGCGTCGCAACTGGCGCGCCTTGAACTGCGCATCACCTACGCCCCACAGGAATGCCCGGCCGACCGTCCTTTAAAACTGACCCTGAACAACGGCAACGACGTGCCACTGACCGAACTGCGCTGGCGCGTCGCCGCCTATGCACCGGGCGATACGGTCAACCTGGCCGACAATGTCTACGCCGCCCCACGCTATCGCGGCCCCGGCGAGTTGCAGGCGGGCGCCACCTGGGATGACTGCCTGCCCACCCCGCCGCTGCGTCCCGGCTATCGCCCACAAACCCTGGAATTTCGCGCCGAGCACCTGCAAGGCAGTTTCTCGGACTGACAAAGGATGGACCCATGCCCAATGTACTGATCACCGGTTGTTCCAGTGGCATCGGCCGTGCCCTCGCCGACGCATTCAAAGCCGCAGGTTTCGAAGTATGGGCCAGCGCCCGTAAATCCGATGACGTCGCCGCGCTTACTGCCGCAGGCTTTAATGCCCTACAACTGGACGTCAACGACAGCGCCGCCCTGCAACGCTTGTCCGAGCAGTGGGGCGAGTTGGATGTGCTGATCAACAACGCTGGCTACGGCGCCATGGGCCCATTGCTCGACGGCGGTACCGAGGCGATGCAACGCCAATTCGAAACCAATGTGTTTTCCATCGTCGGCGTGACCCAGGCCTTGTTTCCCGCCCTGCGCCGCAACAAGGGCCTGGTGGTGAATATCGGCAGCGTTTCCGGCGTATTGGTGACGCCGTTTGCCGGCGCCTACTGCGCGTCCAAAGCCGCTGTGCATGCGTTAAGCGACGCCCTGCGCATGGAGCTGGCACCGTTTGGCGTGCAGGTGATGGAAGTGCAGCCTGGTGCGATCAATACAAGCTTTGCAAAGAATGCCGGCGCCCAAGCCGAATTGCTGATCCACGAACAGTCGCCATGGTGGCCATTGCGCGAGGGCATTCGGGCACGTAGCCAAGCGTCCCAGGACAAGCCAACCCCAGCCAGTGAGTTTGCTGCAGAGGTGCTCAAGGCGGTGCAGCAAGCGCAACCGCCGCGCCTGTTGCGTTCGGGCAACGGCAGCCGCGCGTTGCCGTTGATGGCGACGCTATTGCCCAAGGGGTTGTTGGAGATGGTGTTGAAGAAGCGCTTTGGTTTGAGTGGCAGCCTCTAGCCCTTCATAAAATCAATAAACGCCCGCACCTTCAGCGGCAGGTGCCGGGTATCCGGGTACATCGCGTAGACCCCTTGGGGGGCGAAGCGATGATCCGCCAGCACACGCACCAGCCGTCCGGCCTCCAAGTCTTCCTGCACCAGCCATTGCGGCAGAATCGCCACACCGTGGCCGCGCACAGCAAATGCCTGGAGCACTGCCGCACTATCAGCCACCAACGCAGCAGGCCCGGCACGGTATTGATGTTGAATGCCCGCCGGGTCGGTGACGCTCAGTTCGGTCAAGCGGCCATGGCCCAACCGGGGGATCTGCTCCAGCTCTTCCAGGGTCTGAAGCCCGGCAAACTGCGGTGCCGCAACAGCAAACACATCGAACGTCGACAACTGCACCGCTCGATGATTGGAGTCCAGCAGGCGCCCCAGGCGAATCGCCACGTCAAAACGCTCGGAGATCAGGTCGGCATGGGTGGAGGATGTGGATAAGTGGATATTCAGGTCCGGGTGCAGGCGGCGAAAGGCTTCTACCGCCGGGGCAACGACGGCCAGGGCATATTCGACAGTGGTGGTGATGCGCAGCGTGCCCTTGAGCTGAGCATGCTCACTGCGGGCTTCTTCTACCGCCAGGCGGGCCTCTTCAAGCATGCGCGTGCAGCGCAGGTAAAAGCGTTCGCCGGCATCGGTGAGCGCCAGTTGGCGGGTGTTGCGGGTCAGCAGGGTGACGCCGAGTTCCGCCTCCAGGCGCTTGAGGTTGAAGCTGACCACGGCGCGAGTCTGGCCCAGCAGGTCCGCGGCAGCAGTGAGCGAGCCGGCCTCGACCACAGCCTTGAAAGTGTCAAAACGGTCCAGGCTGACCATGATGGACGCCCTCCTTTGTCAAAATATTTTTGACAAACTAGCAGGCAAACCGACGTATCCCAAACCCTGCTTGCAGCCTACCCTGCCGGCTTCACTTGCAGGAACGCGTTCATGACCTACCGCTCGAAAGTCGCCTGGATCTTTTTATTGGGTTTTGCCCTGGACCTGGTGAACATGTTTGTTGCCACCGTCGCCTACCCGGATATCGCCCGCGAGCTGCACGCCTCGGTCACACAGTTGGCGTGGATCAGTAATGCCTACATGCTCGGGCTGACAGTGATCATCCCCTTGAGTGTGTGGTTGGCGGCGCTCATGGGCGAGCGCACCCTGATCGCTTCCAGCCTGCTGCTGTTCGCCGGCGCCTCGGTGATGGTGGGCCAGGCCGGCTCCATTGAGGCGTTGATAGGCTGGCGCGCAGTGCAAGGGCTCGGTGGCGGTTTGCTGATTCCCGTGGGCCAGGCCATGGCTTACCGGCACTTCCCCGCCGCCGAGCGCAGCCAGCTGACGGCGCGGGTGATGTCTGTGGCGTTGCTGGTGCCGGCACTATCGCCAGCATTGGGTGGGGTGATTGTCGACACTGTGTCATGGCGCTGGATTTTCTACGCCAACTTGCCACTGGCCTTGGTGACCCTGCTGCTGGCCTTGTTGTGGATAAAACCCGACGCGCCCACCCGCGTGCGCCCACCTCTGGACCTGAGCAGCATTTTCAAACAGGTTGCCAGTCCGATGCTGCGCGTGGCGATGCTCGTCTACCTGTGCATACCCGGGGTGTTTATCGGCACCAGTCTGATCGCCATCCTTTATGTGCGCAGCTTGGGCTATGACGCCACCCAAACCGGCGCGCTGATGTTGCCCTGGGCGCTGGCCTCGGCAGTGGCAATCTACCTGAGCAAAAAACTCTTCAATCGCTGCGGCCCCAAACCCTTGTTGCTGGCGGGCATAGCGCTGCAATGCGCTGGCATCCTGTTGCTCAACGAGCCCGCGCTGATTATTGCGGCCTACGTCTTGATGGGCCTGGGCGGCAGCCTGTGCAGCAGCACTGCGCAAACTCTGGCCTTTCTGGATATTCCCGCCGAGCGCATGGGCCACGCCAGTGCGTTGTGGAACATGAACCGTCAAGTAAGCTTCTGCGTCGGCGCCGCCGTGCTCAGTGCAATACTGTCGGCCTTGGATTCCTTCGCCATAACCTTCACGATGGCGGCAGCTCTGACCCTGTTGCCGCTTTTCGCAGTGTTGCGCCTGGATGCTTCCAGAGTACGCACGCTGCTTCACCCTTACAGCGAGCCCAAGCATGATTGACTACAGCGATTTTTTTGAAGAAGTGATCCAGACCCACGTCGAGATCGAGCAATGGTTTGCCGGGGTTGCGCCTCAGGGCACGCTGGAAAATCTGCTCGCGCGCTTCTCACCGGAGTTCAGCTTGATCGCCCCCGCCACCGGTACGCGGGTCAACAGGGCCGGGGTCAATGCGTTGTTTACGCGCCTGGGCGGGATGCGTCCGGGGTTGAAAATCACCTTGAGTGAAATGACCGGCATCGACCGCCATGCGCGCGGCGCCACGGTGACGTATCGCGAGCATCAGATTGACGACAGCGGCACTCAGACCGACCGCCGCGCCACGGTGGTGTTCGAGAAACAGGCCAGTGGCGCGCTGCTGTGGCGACACTTACATGAAACCTTTATCAAAGCCTGACACGGTCAACTGTGGGAGCAGGTAAGCCCCCCCACAGTTTAGTTTTGTGTTGGGTTGACGATCACGGTGCAGGTAATCCCTGCCGCCAACAACACGCCTTCCGGCACTTCATCAATGTGAATCCGCACCGGCACGCGCTGAGCCAGGCGCACCCAGTTGAAGGTCGGGTTCACATCGGCGATCAGTTCACGGCTCTCGGGGTTGTCGCGGTCGTAGATGCCACGGGAGATGCTTTCCACATGGCCCTTCAAGGTCTCGCCGCTCATCAGCTGCATATCGGCTTTGTCACCCACCCTCACGTGGGGCAGTTTGGTTTCTTCGAAGAAGCCATAGACCCAGAACGAGTTCATATCCACCACAGCCATCTTCGCTTCGCCGATACGCGCATAGTCGCCACGGTGCACGTTGAGGTTGGTGACATAACCGTCCACCGCCGCCAGCACTCGCGTGCGTTTCAAGTTGAGTTCGGCGGCCTCCAGTTGCGCCAGGGCGTGCTGGTAATCGGCCAGGGCCGAGTCGGCGATGTTGCTGGCGTCGTCGCGGTTTTCCCTGGAGATCACTAGCGCGTCCAGGTCGGCGCGGCGGTGCGCGTTGACCTTGCGCATTTCCCAAGTGGCCTTGCGGGAGGCCACCAGCGATTGCGCTTGCTTGACGGCAATGCGGTAGTGCTCGGGGTCGATCTGCATCAGCAGGTCGCCTTTTTTCACCAACTGGTTATCGCGTACCGGCACGTCCACCACTTCGCCGGTAACGTCAGCCGCCACATTGATAATGTCGGCGCGCACGCGACCATCGCGGGTCCACGGCGTTTGCATATAGTGCACCCACAACGTGCGGCCAATCCAGATCGCCAACGCCAGCACCAGCAAGGTGGCGAGCAGGCTGAAAAACTTTTTCATCGGGGCATTCTCAACGGTAGACGCTCAGCGCCAGGGCGCCGAACAGGCAAGCGAACAGGCTCAGGCGCAGCAGCGCCGGGTGCCAGAAGAAACGGTACAGGTCGAACCCGGCCAGGAAGCGGTCAACCGCCCAGGCCAGCCCCGCTGCGATCAAGAACATCAGGGTCATGGTCGGCATATAGATGCCGTGGAATGCAATTTCACGAGGCATTCGGGGCTCCTTTGAGGGCGGCCAGAGGCGATTGCGGGTCGAGCAACGAGGTGCGAATAAAGTGCAGGTAGCTCTTCACCCGGCGCAGGGCCGAGGTGTCGAAGTGCGGGGCGAAGGGTTCGTCGGTGGCCTGCACGCGGCTGATCGCATGGTCGACGGCAATCAACCCGCGCTCCAGGTTGCTGGCGCTGGGTTGCAGGAACAGCCGCACCAGCGAGCGTCCCATCACGCGGATCGCCTGGCGCCATGGCTGCGACTCGGCATACGCCGGGTGCACCGGCAAAATCGCCTGCTCCTTGCGCAGTTCGATGATCGCGTGGCCGACCTCCAGCACCACGAACATCCAGCGCAGCAAATCGCGTTGCACCTGCGGCTGGCCGGCCGCGAGGCCATACGCTTGGTGCAGCAGGTCGCGGGTGCGGCTTTCAAAGCTCGACGCCAGGCCCTTGAGCTTGCCGCTGATGGCATACACCACCTGCTCACGCAGGTCTTGCTCCAGGCGGCGCCACAACCAGCGGCTGTTGGGCGGCAAAATGATCGCCCCCGCCGCCGCGCATACCAGCATGCCGATGACCATGGCGATGTAGTCGTTGATAAAGGTGTAGGGGTTATAGACCGTGAGGTTGTCGGGCACCGAGCCGGTGCTGAAGAAGATCAACAGGCCCACACCCACACCGGCGTATTGCGGGCGGGAGGAGAGGAAGGCACCGAAGATGATCACCGGCGCCAGCATCACGCACAGCAGCGGGAAACCGTCGATCCAGGGAAACACGAAGAACATTTCGACAAAGCCGACCAAGGCGCCGATCAAGGTGCCGCAGGCCATCTGGAACGCCATGCGCTTGGGGTTGGGCGTGGCAGCAGACAGGCCCACCGTGGCCGCCGCGATCAGGGTCATGGTGGCGCCGCTGGGCCAGGCCGTGGCCACCCAGTAACTGCCCAGCACAACCAAGATAAACGAGGCGCGCACACCGGCAGCGGCACAGGCCAGCCAGTTGGTCTTTGGCGTGTAGGCTTCGTGCCAATCCTCCCGCGCATGGCGATGCTCGGCCAGGGACGCGTGGGTTTGCGCGTAGTTGTGCAGGTCGTCGACGAAGCGGTACAGCAGCTCGTAGGCAGTGTGGAAATCCAACTGCTCGGCGTCCGTCGGGTTGTCTTCCTGGAAGCTCGCCCGCAGGCTGCGCACCTTGGCGGGCAGGCCGTCCTTGTAGGCGCTCAGTTGGTTGACCAGGCGCGCGGCATCCAAGCTGGTGAGGGCGCGGCCAGAGAAGCCGTCGAGCACTTCGGCCAGGTCTTGCAGGCCGGGCTTGATCGCTGCCACTACATGGTCGGCCTCATCGGCGCGCAAGCGTTCAAGCAATTGGTGCAAGGCGTTGAAGCGCGTGGTGATGCTCATGAATTCGCTGTTAAGGCGACTGAGCCGCCCGTTACGCCGACGCATGTGCGGGTCTTCGAACACGGTGACGCTGCGCAGGCCTTCCAGCCCCACGGCTTCGGCAATAAAGCGCACGTTGCTGGCCTCGAAACCTTCGCGTTGGCTGCGCCCGCGCAGGCCATCGGTCACAAACAGCGCGAACACACCGAAGCGCTGGTACAGCGCGTTGCGCATGGCGGCGCTGGAGGTCTGCGGCAGGATGGCGGCGCTGACCAGTGTCGAGCACAGTATCCCCAGGGAGATTTCCAGCACCCGCCACACCGCCGCCATGAAGGCGCCGTCCGGATGGGCCAGGGCCGGCAGGCCGACCATCGCCGCGGTGTAGCCGGCGAGCACGAACCCATAGGCGCGAAAGTTGCGGTTGCGCGTGGCGCCAGCGGTGCAAATGCCCACCCAGATCGCCAGCGCACCGAGGAACAGTTCGGTGTTCTGCGCAAACAAAGCGATCAACAGCACCATCACCGCCGAGCCTGCCAAGGTCCCGAGGAAGCGATAGAAACTCTTGGCGAACACCTGGCCGCTCTGGGGCTGCATCACGATAAATACGGTGATCATCGCCGTGCGCGGTTGCGGCAGTTCCAGGCGCATCGCCAGCCACAGCGTCAGGAACGCAGCGACCAGCACTTTGAAGATATACACCCAGGTCACGCCATCACTGCGTGCCCAGTCGAAAAAACCACGGCGCCACTCAAGGGAATGCAGCCAGCGCAGCGGTGCAGGCAAGGGAGTCATCAAGGCCTACTCAGTGATCAAAGACGGCGAGCGCCGCCGGAGTCTTGCTTGGGAGTGTCTTGGCAGCCGTGGCCACATCGTCGCCAGCACCGAGGCCGCCGCCCAAGGCGGTCACCAGCTCGGCATGGGCGCTGAGGCGTGCCGCCTGCACCTGTTGTGCGATCTGCTGCTGGCGAAACAACAAGGTTTGGGCGTTGAGCACGTTGAGGTAATCAGTGAGGCCACGCTGATAGGCGATCATGGCGATGTCGTAGGTTTTCTGCGCCGAGGCCACCGACTGCGCGGCAAAAACCGATTGCTTGTCCATGGATTCGCGGCGGATCAACTGGTCGCTGATGCCCTTGAGCGCATTGACCAGGGTCTGGTTGTACTGGGCCACCGCGATGTCGTAGCCGGCACTGGCTTCACCCAATTGCGCACGTAGACGGCCGCCGTCGAAGATCGGCAAGGTGATCGCCGGGCCGACGTTGTAGTTGAATTTCTTGCCGGCCAGAAACTCCAGCATACCGCCGCCGGTGGCCATGTAGCCGAGGCTGCCGACCAGGTCGACGTTGGGGTAGAAGCCTGCATGAGCCACATCGATACCCCGTGCCTGGGCCGCTACCTGCCAGCGACTGGCGACCACGTCCGGGCGTTGGCCGAGCAATTGCGCCGGCAGGCTGGAGGGCAATTTCAACGGCGCGGCGAGGGCCAGGGTCGGGCGCTGCAACTGCGCGCCCTCCCCCGGGCCTTTGCCGGCCAACGCCGCCAGTTGGTTACGGCTCAGGGCGATTTCCTCGTCGAGGGCATCCAGTTGGCGATGGGTTTCCGGCAGCGGGGTTTCGGCTTGGCTGACGTCAAAGTGAGTACCGATCCCGGCGGCCAGGCGTTTGTTGGCCAGGTCCAGGATCTGCTGTTGCTGGGCCAGGGTGGCGGCCGCGATGTCACGGTTGGCGTACTGCAACGACAGCTGGATATAGGCGCGCACCACGTTGTTTTGCAGTTCGAGCTGGGCCAGGCGCGCTTCGGCGGCGCTCATGTGCGCCAGGTCGACGGCGCGTTCGGTCGTGTTGCTTTCCCGGCCCCAGAGGTCGAGGGCGTAGCTCAGGCCCAGGGACGAATTGTTGTCCCAGGTGTTGGCGCCGCTCAATTGGCCGGGGCCGTAGAACTGATCCTTCGGCCAGTTGTGGCGCTTGAGGGTGGTGTCGCTGTTGACCTGCAGCGACTCGGCCGACTCGGCCACGCCGGCCAGCGCCCGGGCTTGGCGTACGCGGGCGGCGGCCACGGCCAGGCTGGGGCTGTTGCGGGTGGCGAGTTCGACCCAACGGTCGAGCTGCGGGTCGCCGTAGGCCTGCCACCATTGGGCGGTGGGCCAGTGGGCGTCGCGGTCGGCGCTCTGGATCGCGGCGTCGGTGGCCAGGGTATTGGCGTTGATCGCCTGGCCTTGCGGGGCGATTCCTCCGGTTCCGATGCAACCGCTGATGACTGACGTTAAAGCCCAAACACTGAGAGTCTTCAGCTCTCTGCTGATGCGACGCGGCACGGCAAGCGAATTCCTGAGAGGGTGTTGCGGGAGAGGTGGCGCAATTCTAGGCGGCGCCAGGGAGGACGATAAGCTGGCATTCCTGTGAATCTTTGTTACCGTTCAGGCGATAATCCGTTGGTAGGGATCACTGAAAGCGTAACTTTCTGTCACAATTTGCTATCTCCCTTGAGAACACTCCATGGACACTTTGCAAAACATGCGCGCCTTCAGTTGTGTGGCCGAAGCCGGCAGCTTCACCGCCGCCGCCGTGCAACTGGACACCACCACGGCCAACGTCTCGCGCGCGGTCTCCAACCTTGAGGCCCACCTGCAAACCCGCTTGCTCAACCGCACCACCCGACGCATCGCGCTGACCGAAGCCGGCAAACGCTATTTGCTGCGCTGCGAGCAGATCCTCGCCTACGTCGAAGAGGCCGAGGCCGAGGCCAGCGACGCTCACGCGCGCCCGGCCGGGCAGTTGAAAGTGCACACCATGACCGGCATCGGCCAGCATTTCGTCATTGACGCCATTGCCCGCTACCGCCGCACCCATCCCGATGTGACCTTCGATCTGACCCTGGCCAACCGCGTGCCGGATTTGCTCGATGAGGGCTACGACGTGTCCATCGTGCTGGCCAGCGAACTGCCGGATTCAGGTTTCGTGTCCCAGCGCCTGGGCATCACCTACAGCATCGCCTGCGCCTCGCCGGACTACGTCAAGGCCAAGGGCTGCGCGCAACGCCCCCAGGACTTGCTCAACCACGCGTGCCTGCGCCTGGTCAGCCCGGTGGTCCAGCTGGACAAATGGACTTTCAACGGCCCTGAAGGCCAGGAAAGCGTGGCGATCAACAGCTCGCCGTTCCTGGTGAACTCGGCCGACGCAATGAAAACCGCGATCACCAGCGGCATGGGCGTCGGCCTGCTGCCGGTGTACGCCGCCATCGAAGGGCTGCGCAACGGCACGCTGGTGCGGGTGATGCCGACCTACCGTTCCCAGGAGCTGAACCTGTACGCCATCTACCCCTCGCGCCAATACCTGGATGCAAAGATCAAAACCTGGGTGGAATACCTGCGCGGTTCGTTGCCGGAAATTCTGGCGGCGCACCAGGCGGAGTTGGTGGCGTATGAGTTGAGCGGTGGTGTGGGTAGCGTGCGGATGGCGAACTGATTTTGGCATGCTGCTTCCCCGCCCCCTATAAATTCATTGTGGGAGCAGGCAAGCCAGCTCCCACATGTTGAGTGGAGTTCTGCAATGAAAAAGACTGTCCTGGCCTTCAGCCGTATCACCCCGCCCATGATCGAACGCCTGCAACAGGATTTCGAGGTGATCGTGCCCAACCCCAAGCTGGGTGACATCAACGCACAGTTCAACGAAGCCCTGCCCCATGCCCATGGCTTGATCGGCGTGGGCCGCAAGCTGGGCCGCGAGCAGCTTGAAAGCGCAAGCAAGCTGGAGGTGGTGTCCAGCGTGTCGGTGGGCTACGACAACTACGACGTGCCGTACCTCACCGAGCGCGGGATCCTGCTCACCAACACCCCCGATGTGCTCACCGAGAGCACTGCCGACCTGGCCTTTGCGTTGCTGATGAGCAGCGCCCGCCGCGTGGCCGAATTGGACGCCTGGACCAAGGCCGGCCAATGGAAAGCCAGCGTGGGCGCGCCTTTGTTTGGTTGCGATGTGCACGGCAAGACCCTGGGCATTGTCGGCATGGGCAATATCGGCGCGGCCGTGGCCCGGCGTGGGCGCCTGGGCTTCAACATGCCGATCATTTACAGCGGCAATAGCCGCAAGACCGCGCTGGAGCAGGAACTGGGCGCGCAGTTTCGCAGCCTGGAGCAGTTGCTGGCCGAGGCGGATTTCGTCTGCCTGGTGGTGCCGTTGAGCGACAAGACCCATCACCTGATCAGCACTCGGGAGCTGGGGTTGATGAAGCCCAGCGCGATTCTGATCAATATTTCCCGTGGGCCGGTGGTGGATGAGCCAGCGCTGGTCGAAGCCCTGCAAACCCAACGCATTCGTGGCGCCGGGCTGGATGTGTATGAAAAGGAACCGCTGGCTGAATCGCCGTTGTTCCAGCTGAGCAATGCGGTGACCCTGCCGCATATTGGTTCGGCCACCGGTGAAACCCGCGAAGCCATGGCCAACCGCGCCGTGGACAACCTGCGCAGCGCCCTGCTGGGCCAACGCCCGCAGGATCTGGTGAACCCACAGGCCTGGAAGGGCTGATACTGGACTTAATGTGGGAGCTGGCTTGCCAGCTCCCACATAAACAGTGCCCGACACAAAAATCCGGTTAAAGCCCAGGCCAGCCAAGTCGATAACTCTCTATAGATCGTCATCCCTGATCCACAGAAGGTTTTTATGTCCACCACCAAAGCCCGCGCAGACTCACTCTCGCTTCTGCTCTTTACCTTGCGCAGCGGCAAGCTGATGGCCATCAACCTGTTGAAAGTCAGTGAGATCATCCCCTGCCCGCCGTTGACCAAGCTGCCGGAGTCCCACCCGCACGTCAAAGGCATCGCCACCTTGCGCGGGGCTTCACTGTCGGTGATCGACCTGAGCCGCGCCCTGGGTGAAATGCCCTTGCAAGACCCGGACGGCGGCTGCCTGATCGTCACCGATGTCAGCCGTTCCAAGCAGGGCCTGCATGTGCAGGCGGTGAGCAAGATCGTGCATTGCCTGACCACCGATATCCGCCCGCCGCCCTACGGCTCCGGCGGCAATCGGGCGTTTATAACCGGGGTGACCCAGGTGGAAGGTGGCCTGGTGCAGGTGCTGGATATCGAGAAAGTCATCCACGGCATCGCCCCGGCACCGATTGAAGCGGCGCCGACCGACCTGACCATGGAAGAAGCCGAAGTGCTGGGCAACGCCCGCATCCTGGTGGTGGACGACAGCCAGGTGGCTTTGCAGCAATCGGTACACACCCTGCGCAACCTCGGCCTGACCTGCCACACCGCCCGCAGCGCCAAGGAAGCCATCGACGTGCTGCTGGAGCTGCAAGGCACGGTTGAACAGATCAACGTGGTGGTGTCGGACATCGAAATGTCTGAAATGGACGGCTACGCCCTCACCCGCACCCTGCGCGAAACCCCGGATTTCAAGGACCTCTATGTGCTGTTGCACACCTCCCTGGACAGTGCGATGAACAGCGAAAAAGCGCGCCTGGCCGGCGCCGACTCGGTGCTCACCAAGTTCTCATCCCCAGAGCTGACCAAATGCCTGGTGGTCGCCGCGCAAACCGTGGCGCAAAAGGGGCTGTAAGCCTTGGCCGAGTATTACCAGTTGCTGCGTCGCGACCTCACCGGCAGCCTGCCCGCCCCGCAGTGGCCAGCGAATACCCGGCTGGATCATTATCGCGATGAGCTAGCTCCGGCGATCCATGCCGTGCTGCGCATGACCCAGGACCAAGGCGGCGGCCGTGTCGGCCACCTGGAGGAGTGGCGCCAGCAGTTCGTCACCGATGCCGACTACGACCCGACGCTGTGTCTGGTGGCGAGTAACCGCGACGGTATTCTCGCAGTGGCACAATGCTGGACCAGCGCCTTTATCAAGAACCTGGCCGTACACCCCTGTGCCCAAGGCCAAGGGCTGGGCCGCGCCTTGCTGCTGCACAGCTTCCAGGTGTTCAAGCAGCGCAGCGAACCCTATGTGGACCTCAAGGTGCTGGAGAGCAACCTGCGCGCCCGGCAACTGTACGAAAGTGCGGGCATGCGGTTTGTGCTGCGCGACATCGTATCCAAGGGCTGATCCTCACTGGCGCATAACTTGCTTCCAGAGCCCCTGAGCGGTAGATAAAGGTAAAAACCCGTCACCCCTCAAGCGTGCCCTCTGACCTTGCCTGGTGACAGATCCGCCATGAACACACACTTTTCCTGCGTCGGTTGCGGTAAATGCTGCAGCGACCATCACGTGCCCCTGACCCTCGAAGAAGCCCGCAGCTGGGCGGCGGACGGCGGCAACGTCATCGTTCTGGTCGAGGGCTTTCTCGGCAATGGCCTGGGCCTGCCCCTGCAACAACGGGAACACGCTGAGCGCCGCTCAGTGGTCGTGCCCAGCGGCAGTACCGAGGCGTTTGTGGCAATTACCTTTGCCGCCTACAACGCCGGACGCTGCCGGAATCTTGACGAAGACAACCGCTGCCGCATCTACGAACGGCGCCCGCTGGTGTGCCGCATCTACCCGATGGAGATCAACCCGCATATCCCGCTGAACCCGAGCGCCAAGGACTGCCCGCCCGAATCCTGGGAGCAAGGCCCCGCGCTGATCGTCGGTGGCGAGTTGATGGACGCACAACTGGCCGAACTGATTCGCCGCTCACGCCAGGCCGACCGTGATGACGTGCAGACCAAAGAAGCGGTGTGCGCGTTGCTCGGCATCCGCACGACCGCGCTCAAGGGCGACGGGTTTACCGCGTACTTGCCGGATATGCAGGCGTTTGCCCAGGCTATTGAACAGGCGGTTGAACAGCCGGCGGTGACCAATGAATGGGTGTTTCATGTATCCGGGATGGACGTCGCCGAACAGGTGCTGGATGCCGGAGCGCAAATTGCCACTGAGGTGCCAGCCAATTATGCGTTTATCTCGTTGAGGGCGGCTTAAGCCGCTGCGGCCTCATGACGGTATGGGTATCTAATTCAACTTCGGGTGCAAAGCTGCACACCCATTAGCGCTCATGGACGGGCGGGCAATACACCGAGGCGATAGGGCTGGAGGATGCGTTGGTATTCGCCATTCTGCATCAGTTGCTCAAGCGCATGATTAAGCTCATTACGCAACGCGGTATCGGTTTTTCGCACCGCGATCGCCACGCTATTACCCAGCAGGCCAGACGACACAGGCGGGCCCATGAAGTCGAAGTCCAGGCCATCGGCCGTGTCGAGCAGGGCTTCACGGATCTCCACGACGCCTTGCAGGGTCGCATCGATATCGCCCGAAACCAGGCTCTGCACCAGTTGGTCGTTCAGCCAAAAACTCCTGATGATCACTCCCGCCGGCGCCCACTGCGACAGGGCGTAGGCTTCACGATTACTGCGCACCAACACCCCGACCCGCTTGCCCTTGAGCAAGCGCCGATCAGGGCGCAGGCCTGAGGTTTTACGCGCCACCAGCCGCGTGGTGATCGGGTAGAGGTCATCGGTGAAACTCACCCGTTTGCGCCGACGACAGGTGGGCGCCATGCCCATGATCGCGTCGAACTGCCTGGCTTCAAGGGCCGGGAAGTTTTCCATCACGACCTGGTCAACCCAGGTACAGCGCACGTTGAGCTGCTCGCAGAGGGCATTGCCCAGTTCGATATTCAGCCCCACCAATTGCCCTTGGGAATTGCGGCTTTGAAAAGGCGGGAAATGCGCGGCAACGGCGAAACGGATTTCACGCCGCGGTTGCACGTCGGCGGCAACGACACTTGTCGAGAGCAAGAGGGCGAGCACCGCACAGAGGTGTATCAGGGCCACGGGAATGTCCTTTTCCGGAAAGCTGACTCACCACGCCCCGATGAGCGTCATCGGGACGAAGCAAACGCTGTGCAAGCTTTCAAGAATCGGTCGCGGACCTACAAGCAGAAATTTCTACGGGCAATGTAGGTAACAGCCTATAACGCACCTACGGTTTTAATCTCAGCGTTTACCCATGGACCGGCGAGTGCCCGGAGGCGCCATGCCCGGCGTCTTGGTATGGCCGTTCTTGGCGCCGCCTTTGTACCAGGGCTGGCTGGCATTCTTGGCGCCAGCTAGCTCGCCCGGTTTGAAGGGGAACTTAAACGCCGGGATCTCGGTTTTTTCAACGCCGTCGGCGGTGGCCGAATCGACGAGGTCAGCCGCGTCGACAGGGGGTTGGGTTGGGGAAGTCATAGGGGCTCCGGCGCAGCTATAGGTGTAAAAGCGCGAGTATACGGGGGCAAAGCGGCAAGCGGTAAGCTTCAAGCCACAAGTAAAACGCGCTAGCTGTCGCGGCTGTCAGTTTCGCGTCACCGTGCTGACCGTATTACCGGGCTATAAAGCAGCTACCCAACCTTCAACTGGCAGCTTGCGGCTTAAAGCGTGCAACTGCGTCCCGGCGCCTCCCATGCAGATAAAACGAAACACGGCCCTGATGGTGGGCGTCCTCTTGATACTAGCGGTGGCCGCCTGGGCCGTAACACGGCCTGCCAAGCCCCGGCTGGCTGCGCCCACAGCGATCCCGGTACGGGTGGTGAGCGTCGCGCAACAGGACGTTCCCAGGTTCATCAGCGGCATCGGCTCAGTGCTGTCGTTGCACAGTGTGGTGATTCGCCCGCAGATCGACGGCATCCTCACCCAGTTGCTGGTCAAGGAGGGCCAATCGGTGAAGGCCGGCGACTTGCTGGCGACCATCGATGACCGTTCGATCCGCGCCAGCCTCGACCAGGCCAGGGCGCAATTGGGCGAAAGCCAGGCGCAGTTGCAAGTGGCGTTGGTCAATCTCAAGCGCTACAAAGCGCTGAGCATCGACGACGGCGTGTCCAAACAGACCTATGACCAGCAACAGGCGCTGGTCAACCAGCTCAAGGCCACCGCGCAGGGCAACCAGGCGGCCATTGATGCGGCTCAAGTACAACTTTCCTATACCCAGATTCGCTCCCCGGTCAGCGGCCGCGTGGGCATCCGTAACGTGGACGAAGGCAACTTCCTGCGCATGAGCGACACCCAGGGGCTGTTTACCGTCACGCAGCTCGATCCGATTGCCGTTGAGTTCTCCCTGCCACAACAGATGCTGCCGACCTTGCAGGGCCTGATTGCCGCCCCCACCCGGGCCACCGTCGACGCCTACCTGGGCGCCGACACCGACAACCAGACCGGCGACCTGCTCGGCGAAGGCCACCTGAGCCTGATCGACAACCAGATCAGTTCCACCACCGGCACCCTGCGGGCCAAGGCCGAGTTCAGCAACCCGGCGCATAAGCTATGGCCGGGGCAACTGGTGACCATCAAGGTCCAGACGGCCCTCGACAAGAACGCCCTGGTGGTACCGCCGACCGTGGTGCTGCGCGGGCTGGACTCACATTTCGTGTACCGCGTAAGCGCTGACAAAGTCGAGGTGGTGCCGGTGCAAGTCGCTTACCAGAACAGCGACATCAATATCATCAAAGGCGTGCAGGCCGGCGATGTGCTGGTCAGCGATGGGCAATCGCGGCTCAAGGCCGGTGCGCAGGTGGAGGTGCTCAAGGAGCCGCCGCAAGTGATCCACACCGCCAACGCCCAGGTGCAACCATGAGTGCAAGCCGGTCGCCCTCGGCCTGGTGCGTTGACCATCCGGTCGCCAGCCTGTTGCTGACCTTCGCCCTGGTGTTGCTGGGGATTATTGCCTTCCCGAACCTGGCCGTCGCGCCACTGCCGGAAGCGGAATTCCCGACCATCCAGGTCACAGCGCAACTGCCCGGCGCCAGCCCGGACACCATGGCCTCATCGGTGGCCACGCCTCTTGAGGTGCAGTTCAGTGCCATCCCCGGCATGACCCAGATGACCTCCAGCAGCGCCTTGGGCTCCAGCCTCTTGACCCTGCAGTTCACCCTGGAAAAAAGCATCGACACCGCCGCCCAGGAAGTCCAGGCCGCGATCAACACCGCGTCCGGCAAGTTGCCCAGCGACATGCCGAGCTTGCCCACCTGGAGGAAGGTCAACCCGGCGGACAGCCCGGTGTTGATCCTCAGTGTCAGTTCCAGCAGCATGCCCAGCACCGAGCTGAGCGACTACGTGGAAACCCTGCTGGCGCGCCAGATCAGCCAGATCGACGGCGTCGGCCAGATCAACATCACCGGCCAGCAACGCCCGGCGATTCGCGTGCAAGCGGCACCCGACAAGCTCGCGGCCATCGGCCTGACGCTCGCCGACATACGCCTGGCCATCCAGCAGTCGAGCCTGAACCTGGCCAAGGGCGCGATCTATGGCGAAAACAGCGTGTCCACCCTGTCGACCAATGACCAGCTGTTTCACCCGGAGGAATACGGCCAACTGATCGTTTCCTACAAGAACGGTGCGCCGGTTCAACTGCGCGATATCGCCAAGGTCATCAACGGCTCGGAAAACGCCTACGTGCAAGCCTGGTCCGGCGATACGCCAGGGGTGAACCTGGTGATTTCACGCCAGCCTGGCGCCAACATCGTCGACACCGTCGACCGCATCCAGGCCGAGTTGCCGCGCCTGCAAGGCATGTTGCCAGCCTCGGTGCAGGTCAGCGTGTTGACCGATCGCACCAAGACTATCCGCGCCTCACTGCATGAAGTGGAAATGACCCTGCTGATCGCCATCCTGCTGGTGGTGGCGGTGATGGCATTGTTCCTGCGTCAACTGTCGGCGACGCTGATTGTGTCTGCGGTATTGGGTGTGTCGCTGGTAGCCAGTTTCGCCCTGATGTATGTGATGGGGTTCAGCCTGAACAACCTGACCCTGGTGGCCATCGTGATCGCCGTGGGCTTTGTGGTGGACGATGCGATTGTGGTGGTGGAGAACATTCATCGGCACTTGGAAGCCGGCTTGGGCAAACGTGAAGCGGCGATCAAGGGCTCCGGCGAAATTGGCTTTACCGTAGTGTCCATCAGCTTCTCGCTGGTGGCGGCGTTTATTCCGCTGCTGTTCATGGGCGGCGTGGTCGGGCGGTTGTTCAAGGAGTTTGCGTTGACGGCCACCGCGACCATTCTGATTTCAGTGGTGGTTTCGCTGACATTGGCCCCGACGCTGGCCGCCTTGTTCATGCGTGCCCCTACCCACCCTGCCCACGCCAAACCCAGCTTCAGCGAACGCCTGCTGGCCGGCTATGCGCGCAACCTGCGCCGGGCCTTGGCGCACCAACGCAGCATGGCCGCGATCTTCGTGGTAACCCTGGCCCTGGCGGTGGTCGGCTATGTGTTCATTCCCAAGGGATTCTTCCCGGTGCAGGACACCGGTTTCGTGCTCGGCACCAGCGAAGCGGCGGCCGATGTGTCGTACAAGGACATGGTCGCCAAGCACAAGGCCCTGGCCGAGATCGTCAAGGCCGACCCGGCGGTGCAGGCGTTTTCCCATTCGGTGGGCGTTACCGGCAGCAACCAGACCATCGCCAACGGCCGCTTCTGGATCGCCTTGAAAGACCGCAGTGAGCGCGATGTGTCCGCCAGCCAGTTTATCGACCGCATCCGCCCACAACTGGCGAAGGTGCCTGGCATCGTGCTGTACCTGCGCGCCGGCCAGGACATCAACTTGAGCTCCGGCCCCAGCCGCGCCCAGTACCAATACGTGCTCAAGAGCAACGACGGCCCGACGCTGAACACCTGGACCCAGCGTCTCACCGAAAAACTGCGCGCCAACCCGGCGTTTCGCGACCTGTCCAACGACCTGCAACTGGGCGGCAGCATCACCCATATCAGCATCGACCGCCAGGCCGCCTCACGTTTCGGGCTGACCGCCACCGATGTCGACCAGGCGTTGTACGACGCCTTCGGCCAGCGCCAGATCAACGAGTTCCAGACCGAGATCAACCAGTACCAAGTGATACTTGAACTGGACAGCCAACAGCGCGGCAAGGCCGAAAGCCTCGACTATTTTTACCTGCGCTCGCCATTGACCAACGAGATGGTGCCGTTGTCGGCCTTGGCCAAAGTCGACCCGCCCACGGTCGGGCCGTTGTCCATCAGCCATGACGGCATGTTCCCTGCTGCCA
Organism: Pseudomonas sp. NFR02; assembly: GCF_900119375.1. NCBI lineage: Bacteria > Pseudomonadati > Pseudomonadota > Gammaproteobacteria > Pseudomonadales > Pseudomonadaceae > Pseudomonas > Pseudomonas sp. NFR02. The sequence goes on along the minus strand of NZ_FPJJ01000002.1, from coordinate 294,875 downwards.
ACCTGTCGTTCAACCTGGCGCCCGGCGTAGCCCTGGGCGATGCAGTGATCATGCTCGACCAGGCCAAAAACGAAATCGGGATGCCGAGCACAATCATCGGCAACTTCCAGGGTGCGGCCCAGGCGTTCCAGAGCTCGCTGGCCAGCCAACCCTGGCTGATCCTCGCGGCGCTGGTGGCGGTCTACATTATTCTGGGTGTGCTGTACGAGAGTTTTGTGCACCCGCTGACGATCATTTCCACCCTGCCCTCGGCGGGCCTCGGTGCGCTGGTCATGCTGTGGCTGCTGGGCCAGGACTTTTCGATCATGGCCTTGATCGGCCTGGTGCTGCTGATCGGCATCGTGAAGAAAAACGGTATCTTGATGATCGACTTCGCCCTGGAGGCGCAGCGGGTACGCGGGCTGCCGCCCGAAGATGCGATTTATGAAGCCTGCGTCACGCGGTTCCGGCCGATCATCATGACCACCCTTGCCGCGTTGCTCGGCGCCGTGCCGTTGATGCTCGGCGCAGGCCCCGGGGCGGAACTGCGCCAGCCGCTGGGCATCGCGGTGGTCGGTGGCTTGCTGGTGAGCCAGGCGCTGACGCTGTTCACCACGCCGGTCATATACTTGTACCTTGAACGTTTTTTCCACAGGCCCAAACCAGCGCTGACGCTGGCGACCACACACTGAGGCGGTCATGCGCGTCCTGATTATTGAAGATGAAGAAAAAACCGCGGACTACCTGCACCGCGGCCTGACCGAGCAAGGCTACACCGTCGATGTCGCCCGTGAAGGCATCGAGGGCCTGCACCTGGCGCTGGAAAACGATTACGCAGTGATCGTGCTCGACGTGATGCTGCCCGGGCTGGATGGCTTCGGTGTACTGCGCGCCTTACGCGCCCGCAAGCAGACGCCGGTGATCATGCTCACCGCTCGCGAGCGCGTTGAAGACCGCATCCGCGGCCTGCGCGAAGGCGCCGACGATTACCTGGGCAAGCCGTTTTCGTTCCTGGAACTGGTGGCCCGCCTGCAAGCCCTGACCCGCCGCAGCGGCGGCCATGAACCGGTGCAGGTCACCGTTGCCGACCTGTGGATCGACCTGATCAGCCGCAAGGCCAGCCGCAACGGTGTACGCCTGGACCTGACCGCCAAGGAGTTCTCGCTGCTCAGCGTATTGGCGCGACGCCAGGGCGAGATCCTGTCCAAGACCGCGATTGCCGAGATGGTCTGGGACATCAATTTCGACAGCGATGCCAACGTGGTGGAAGTGGCGATCAAGCGTCTGCGCGCCAAGCTCGACGGGCCGTTCGAACACAAGCTGCTGCACACCATTCGCGGCATGGGCTATGTGCTGGAGAACCGCATACAGGAAAACCACAGTGGTCGCTAATTCCATCGCCCTGCGCCTGAGTGGCATGTTCACCCTGGTGGCGCTGCTGATCTTTCTGTTGATCGGCGGCGCGCTGTACCAGCAGGTCGACCGTGGCCTGGGGCTGTTGCCAGGTGCCGAGTTGGATGCGCGCTACAGCGTGCTGGAATCGTCGATCAATCGCTTCGGCACGCCGGAACATTGGGCCAAGATCAGGTCCAAGCTCAAGCTGTTAGGGGAAGAAGACAAGCGCATCCGTTTCTGGGTGGTCAGCAGCGACCCGAGCTACGAATACGGTGAGCCGGACGCGCAGATTCGCGCCTTTGCCGAAGGCGCCACAGGTAAGCGCGACCTGCGCCTGCCGGGTCACGATTATCCCTTCAAGGTGCTGGTCAGCCAATTTGCAGCCAAGGACCAGCGCCCGGCGTTGCGCTTTATGATTGCCATCGACACGGAGAACTTCCGCGCCACCCAGCATCACTTGCTGGTGGCGTTGATCAGCCTCGCGCTGGTGGGTGTAATACTGGCGGCACTGCTGGGGTTCTGGGTCGCGCGTATCGGCCTCAAGCCCTTGGGCAAACTCTCGGATGAAGCGCAAAAGCTTGCGCCGCCGAAACTCTCCGGGCGCCTGCAATTGTCACCCTTACCGCCCGAGCTGAGCCAATTCGTCAATTCATTCAACGCCACCCTCGACCGGGTTGAACAGGCGTATTCGCGCTTGGAATCGTTCAACGCCGACGTTGCCCATGAACTGCGCTCGCCGCTCACCAACCTGATCGGCCAGACCCAAGTCGCGCTGACACGCGGGCGTTCGGCCGAACACTATTTTGAGGTGCTGCAATCGAACCTGGAGGAGCTGGAACGGCTGCGCTCGATCATCAACGACATGCTGTTCCTTGCCAGCGCCGATCAGGGCAGCAAAGCCACCAAGCTGATCGAATGCTCCCTGGCCGATGAAGTGGCCACCACCCTCGACTATCTGGATTTTATCCTCGAAGACGCCCAGGTTCAGGTGCGCGTGGACGGCGATGCCCTGGTGCAGATCGAAAAAGCCCACCTGCGGCGTGCGCTGATCAACCTGCTGAGCAATGCCGTGCAACACACCGCACCCGGACAGATTATCGACGTGCATATCCAGGTGCAGGAGAAGCAGGTGGCAATCGGCGTGACCAACCCCGGCGACGCGATTGCCAGCGAACACTTGCCACGCCTGTTCGAACGCTTCTATCGGGTGGATGCCTCGCGCAGCAACAGCGGGGCCAATCACGGGTTGGGGCTGGCGATCGTCAAGGCGATTGCGTTGATGCATGGCGGGGATGTGTTTGTGCGCAGCGAAGGCGGTGGCAATACGTTTGGTATCACCCTTCCGGTCTAAATCGTAAGAACGCTTGAGTCACATGTGGGAGCGGGCTTGCTCGCGAATTCGGTGTGTCAGTCAATATATCTGTAACTGACACACTGAATTCGCGAGCAAGCCCGCTCCCACATTTAGATCGACGTACATCCGAACTGTTGCGATTTGGGCAATAGTTATTATCTTGTTACACTCTGTATCGCACCGCTCCCCTGCGTTACTTTGACGCATCGATGAGCGCGACGGCAAAGACAGCTGACCACTCACCCGAATTTCCCTCGACTTATTTCCAGGGCTCTACACTGGGAATCTGTCTTAAAGCCGCTGACTTCAGCGGCTTTTTTTTGCCGTGAAAAAAGGCCGGGCACACCCCACGACACTGGCCGTTCATGATTGACCAAAGGAGCTCCACCGGTGAAGAACTCGCTGACGTTCACCCCGTTATTCCTCGCAATCGCAGCAACGATCATCCCCCTTGCCCACGCGGCAGACGCCCCGCCCGTCGAAGGCTTCGTCGAGGGTTCACACCTCACGATCAACACCCGCAACTACTACATGAACCGCGACCGGCGCGATATTCATACCGATGACAGCAAAGAGTGGGGTCAGGGTTTTATCGGCACCTTCGAATCCGGCTACACCCAGGGCACCGTCGGTTTCGGCCTGGACGTCAATGCCATGTTCGGCCTCAAGCTCGACGGCGGTGGCGGTACGGATGGTTCCAGCATCCTTCCGTATGGCAGCGGCAACGGCAAAGCGCCGGGTTCGTTCTCGACGGCTGGCGGCACCTTGAAGCTGCGCGCCTTCGACACCGAACTGAAAGCCGGCGACCTGTTCCTCAACAACCCGGTGATCGCCGGCGGCATGACACGCATGTTGCCGCAGACTTTCCGTGGCGTGAGCCTGACCAACCACAGCTTTGACGGCTGGATGTTCGAAGGTGGCCAGGCCAGTTTCACCAAGCTCTATAACCAGAGCGGCCATCGGCGTATTGGTACCAGCTACGGCACGCTGCCCGCCAACACCGACAGCCAGCACCTGGACTGGGCTGGCGTGTCGTTCAGCGGGATCGAGGGGCTGACCAGCAACCTGTACGCGTCCGAGCTCAAGGACGTCTGGCACCAGTATTACTACGACCTGGAATACACCTACGCCCTGAACGACCTGGTCAGCCTGACGCCCGGCCTGCACTACTACCATACCCAGGACACCGGTCAATCGCTGCTGGGGGATATCGACAACAACACCTACAGCCTGCATTTCACCGTGGGCGTGGGTAACCACAGCGTCACAGCGACTTATCAGCGGGTCAATGGCAACACGCCGTTCGATTACATCACCCAGGGCGACAGCGTGTACCTGGACAACTCCCAGCAGTACTCGGATTTCAACGGGCCCAATGAGCGCTCCTGGAAGCTCAAGTACGCCTACGACTTTGCCGGCCTCGGCGTGCCCGGCCTGACGTCCGCCGTGTCCTACATCAGCGGCAAGACCGACCTGACCAAGGTCGACCCCAACAGTCGCGGCTACAGCAACTGGTACAGCGCCGATGGCAAGGATGCCAAGCACTGGGAGCGCGATATCGACCTGAAATATGTGGTGCAGGGCGGCAAGGCCAAGGACTTGGCCGTGCGCCTGCAATGGGCGACCAATCGCGGCAGCAATGGCTACTCGGCGGTGGACCGGGATGTGGATGAATACCGCGTGATCGTGGACTACCCGATCAACGTGTTCTGAGTACAGGTAGGAGCGAGCTTGCTCGCGAAAAACGTTAACGATAACGCGTGCTTCCTGAATAAACGCGGCGTCTGTGAGTTTTTCGCGAGCAAGCTCGCTCCTACAGCCATATTTAAGAGTTGCTACTACGCTAAGGGCATTCTCAATGCAGAAGTGTGCCCGATGAGTTCAAGCCCTACCCGCCCCAACCGCCGCCCGGAGCGCCTGCTGATCCTGGGCAGCACGCTCACGGTGTTGCTGATCGTGGGGGTCGTCACTGCGCTGCTGATTCGTGAACATGCCAACACCCTGCAGACGGCCAAGCGCACCGCCAACACCATCACTCAATTGATCGACGCTGACGTGCTGCGCAATGTCGAACTTTACGACATGGCCCTCAAAGGCTTGATCAGCGCCACCGAGCGCACCGACCTGCAAGACGTTTCAGAGAGCATCCGTCATTTGGTGCTGTTCGATCGTTCCGCAGCGGCGCCCTACAAGGGCGATATCCTGCTATTGGGCCCGGCTGGCGAGGTGATTGCCGATTCCTCCCTGCTCACGCCCAAACTGGGTAACTTTGCCGACCGGGACTACTTTCGGGCGCACCGCACCAACCCCGACCTGGGCCTGTATATCAGCCGTCCGTTCATGGCGCGCTGCCAGTGTGCCGACCCCTGGCGCATCGCGTTCAGCCGTCGCGTTTCGTCACCGGATGGGCGCTTCCTGGGAGTGGCGGTCGCGTCCATGCGCCTGTCGTACTTTCATCAGTTATTCAGCAGCTTGAACATCGGCAGCAACAGCACCATCAACCTGCTCAACCACCAAGGCATCCTGCTGGCGCAAGAGCCTCTGCTGGAAGCAGATATCGTCGACAAGGACCTGAGCCAGCGCCCGAATGTGGCGCGCATGCTGCGCGAACGGGACGGCAGCTTCCAAAGTATCTCCAGTGTCGATCGCCAGGCACGGCTCTACAGTTTTTCGAATGTGGGCAACTTGCCGCTGATCGTGGCAGTGGCCTTGTCCAGCAATGAAATGTTCGCCCCCTGGCGACGTGCGGCGTGGCTGGTCAGCATCGCGACCGGAGTGTTGTGCGTGGGCCTGTTGTGGCTGACCTGGGCACTGTGCATGGAGCTGCGCCGTCGCCATCGCGCCGAACAGGTGCTGTCAGAACTGGCAGCCACCGACGCCCTTACCGGCCTGGCCAACCGCCGCACGCTGGACGAACGCTTGCGGCTGGAATGGGATCGGGCACAACGCTCCATCGAGTCGTTGAGTGTGCTGATGATCGATGTGGACCACTTCAAGGCCTTCAACGACCGCCACGGCCACCAGGGCGGCGATGAGGCGTTGCGCGCAGTCGCGCAGGTGATCGCCAGCCATATCCGCCGCCCTGCCGACCTGGCGGCGCGTTATGGCGGTGAGGAATTTGCGTTGGTGTTGCCCAACACCAACGCCAGGGGAGCTTGGGTGATCGCCGAGCATATCCGCGAGGGGGTCCAGCATTTGCCGCGAATGGCCGGGGATGAACAACCGATCACGGTGAGCATCGGCCTGAGTACCTGGCAGAAGCACAGCCGCATTTCCCTTGAAGACCTGCTGCTCAAGGCTGACCAGGCGTTGTACCAGGCCAAGCACAGCGGCCGTAACCGGACAATGGATGCCACAACCCACCCCCTGTAGGAGCGAGCTTGCTCGCGAAGAACGTCAACGATAACGAGGGATTCCTGAATGCGCAGGGTGCTCTCAGGTTTTTCGCGAGCAAGCTCGCTCCTACAGGGGGCAAACGTCGGACATAAAAAAAGGCCACCCGAAGGCAGCCTTTCAAAACTAAAGAAAGAGAGTTGTTACTTACACCGCCGCAACGGGACGCATGTAAGAGATCGGTGCGGTGCTGGCATCTTCGAAGGTCACGACTTCCCAAGCGTCTGTCTGCTCAATCAACTTGCGCAGCAGCTGGTTGTTAAGGGCGTGGCCCGACTTGAAGCCTTTGAACTCGCCTATCAGGCTATTGCCCAGCAGGTAGAGGTCACCGATTGCATCGAGGATCTTGTGCTTCACGAATTCGTCTTCGTAGCGAAGGCCGTCTTCGTTCAGTACACCATCCGCGTCGACCACAATGGCGTTTTCCACGCTGCCGCCGAGTGCGAGGTTGTGCTTGCGCAGGTACTCGATGTCACTCATGAAACCAAAGGTACGGGCGCGGCTGACTTCTTTTACAAACGAAGTGCTGGAAAAATCCACGCTTGCACTTTGGGTGCGGTCACGGAATACCGGGTGATCGAAATCGATCTCAAAGCTCACTTTAAAGCCTTCGAACGGGACGAAGGTGGCGCGCTTGTCGCCGTCTTCTACTGTCACTTCCCGCAGAATGCGAATGAACTTCTTGGCTGCGTCCTGTTCTTCCAGGCCGGCAGATTGAATCAAGAATACGAAGGGTCCAGCGCTGCCATCCATGATCGGGACTTCGGACGCGGAGAGCTCGACGTAGGCGTTATCGATGCCCAGGCCAGCCATGGCCGAGAGCAAGTGCTCCACCGTGTCCACTTTGACGTCACCGTTGACCAGAGTGGTCGACATCGTGGTTTCGCCAACGTTTTCCGCGCGAGCAGGAATCTGCACCACAGGGTCCAGGTCGGCACGAACAAACACGATGCCGGTGTCGACAGGTGCGGGCTTGAGGGTCAGGTATACCTTCTCCCCGGAGTGCAGACCTACACCTGTGGCACGGATAATATTCTTCAGGGTGCGTTGTTTAATCATGGCTTGGACCGCTTCAGCGCAAATTGCGAACTGGTATCAACAAAGGCTGGCGATAATAACAGACCAGACCTTTGCTGAACACCAATCACCTTCATAGCCCTGATACATTCCATTAATCGGCCTGACGACGCAGGAATGCCGGGATGTCCAGGTAGTCCAGGTCATCTTGCGGATTCGGGCTACGGGACGCCGCAGCACCGGCCTGAGCCTGGTTGCGCATCACGGTCGGACGGTCCAGATCACGGTAGTTCACCGACGGCAGTTCCTGGCGAGCAGGGGCTGGGACAGCAGTTGCCTGGCTGGCCTGGCTAGTGTGCAGGGTGTTGTCGATGACCTTTACAGGCTTCTCGATTTTCGCACCCAGGCCGGTCGCAACCACGGTTACATGCAGTTCGTCGCGCATGTCCGGATCGATAACGGTACCCACCTTGACCATGGCGTGCTCGGACGCGAAGGCTTCGATGATGCTACCCACGTCGGAGTACTCACCCAGGGACAGGTCGGGACCGGCGGTGATGTTCACCAGGATGCCGCGTGCGCCTTGCAGGTTCACGTCTTCGAGCAACGGGTTGCGGATGGCCGCTTCGGTGGCCTCGCGTGCACGGTTCGGACCGCTGGCGCAGCCAGTGCCCATCATCGCCATGCCCATTTCGCTCATGACCGTACGAACGTCGGCAAAGTCGACGTTGATCATGCCCGGACGCTTGATGATGTCGGAGATACCGCGAACGGCACCGGCCAGTACATCGTCAGCCTTGGCGAACGCAGACAGCAGGCTTGCGTCCTTGCCCAGGATGGTCAGCAGTTTCTCGTTGGGGATGGTGATCAACGAGTCGACGCTTTCAGACAGCAGACGGATACCTTCGTCGGCGATCTGCATGCGCTTGCGGCCTTCGAACGGGAACGGACGCGTCACGACAGCAACGGTCAGAATCCCCATTTCCTTGGCCACTTCGGCAATGATCGGTGCAGCACCGGTACCGGTACCGCCGCCCATGCCGGTGGTGATGAACACCATGTTGGTGCCTTGCAGCACTTCGGCAATACGCTCGCGGTCTTCCAGGGCGGCTTGACGGCCGACTTCCGGATTGGCGCCAGCGCCGAGGCCTTTGGTCACCGCGGTGCCCAATTGCAGGATGGTCCGCGCGCCGATGCTTTTGAGCGCCTGGGCATCAGTGTTGGCGCAGATGAACTCAACGCCTTCAATGTTGCTCTTGACCATGTGGTTGACAGCGTTGCCGCCGCCACCGCCGACACCGATTACTTTGATAACCGGGCTAGCGGGGATGTTGTCTACGAGTTCGAACATGTTCCCTCTCCTTTCATTTTCTCTAGTTTTTTCGCCTACTGCTTGCTGCGGGTGTTGCGGTGTCGCGGTAAATCTTTAGAAATTGCCTTGTACCCAGCTTTTGATCCGGTCCAGCAGCGGCGCTTTCTCATCGTCATCGCTGCGGTAGCTGTCACGGATGCTCGGGCCCGACAGGGAAATGCCGTCGGTCTGCTTTTGCAGCCCGTACAACAGCAAGCCCACACCGGTGGAATAAATCGGGTTGCGCACCACGTCGCCCAGGCCCTTCACGCCATGGGGCACGCCCAGGCGCACCGGCATGTGGAAGATCTCTTCGGCCAACTCGACCGCGCCTTCCATCTTCGAGGTACCACCGGTCAGCACGATGCCGGCCGGGATCAAATCTTCGTAGCCGCTGCGGCGCAGTTCAGCCTGAATCAGGGTGAACAGCTCGTCGTAGCGTGGCTCGACCACTTCGGCCAGGGCCTGGCGCGACAGCTCGCGGGGTGGACGATCACCCACGCTTGGCACCTTGATGGTCTCACCGGCACCGGCCAGCTTGGCCAGGGCGCAGGCGTAGCGGATCTTGATTTCTTCGGCGTACTGGGTCGGTGTGCGCAACGCCATGGCGATGTCGTTGGTGACCTGGTCGCCGGCAATCGGGATCACGGCGGTGTGACGAATCGCACCCTCGGTGAAGATCGCGATGTCGGTGGTGCCGCCGCCGATGTCCACCAGGCACACGCCCAGCTCTTTTTCGTCGTCGGTCAGTACCGAGTAGGCCGAGGCCAACTGCTCGAGAATGATGTCGTCGATTTCCAGGCCGCAGCGGCGCACGCATTTTTCAATGTTCTGTGCGGCGTTGACGGCGCAGGTCACCACGTGGACCTTGGCCTCCAGGCGAACGCCCGACATGCCCAGGGGCTCGCGCACGCCTTCCTGGTTGTCGATCACGTAGTCCTGCGGCAGGGTGTGCAGCACGCGCTGGTCCGCCGGGATCGCCACGGCCTGGGCGGCGTCGAGGACGCGCTCAAGGTCGGCCGAGCTGACTTCACGGTCGCGGATCGCCACGATGCCGTGGGAGTTCAGGCTACGGATGTGGTTGCCTGCCACGCCGACGAACGCCGAGTGAATCCGGCAACCGGCCATCAGCTGCGCTTCTTCGATAGCGCGCTGGATCGACTGCACGGTGGACTCGATGTTCACCACCACGCCCTTCTTCAGGCCCCGGGACGGATGCGTGCCAATACCGACGATTTCGATCGCGCCGTCTTCCCCGACCTCGCCCACCAGCGCCACCACCTTGGAGGTGCCGATATCGAGACCGACGATCATTTTGCCGCTTTGCACGTTTGCCATGGGTCCTGCCTCTTCTTAATTCTTCGCGACAGCGGGTTGTGCTGCCGTGGGCGCAGCCGGTGTACGCCAGCCGACGGCCAGGCCGTTGGCGTAACGCAGGTCGACGCTCGCAATGTTCGTAATCTGTTCTTTCAAGGTTTTTTCATAGATGGCAATAAAGCGGCGCATCTTTTCCACCAAGCGGTCGCGTCCCAGCAACAACTCGATGCCCGGGCCGGAACTGCCTGCCCCGGTCGTCAAAAACCAGCTGCCCCGCTCACGCAATTCCAGGCGTGCAATGGAGAAGCCCAGTGGCCGCAGCATCTGGCTCAAGGCCTGGTACTGCTGCATCACTTGCTGCTGCGCCCGCTGCGGCCCGAACAGCTGCGGCAGGTGTTCATAGTTGGCCAGCTCACGCGGGGTGAACGCCTGGCCCTGGTTGTTCAACAGCGCTTCATCGCCCCAACGGGCCACGGGCAGTTGTTCTTCCAGGCGGATCGTGACCTGGTCCGGCCATACACGGCGAACTTCGGCGTGGGCGATCCACGGCATCTGTTCCAGCTCCGAGCGCATGCCAGCCAGGTCGATGGTAAAGAAGCTCGCCGCCAGGTATGGGCCGATGCGCTGCTGTACCGCTTGCTGGCTGATGTAGCTCAAGTCGCCCTGCACGCTGATCTTGGTGATCGGCCGGTCGGCATACGGCAACAGACGCTGCGCGCCTTCGTACGTGCCAAAGCCCAGCACCACCAGCAGCACCGGCCAGAACAGCGCCTTGATAAAACCAAAGTTGGCTTTTGGCAGGCGCGCCGACATCGGCTCTTTAGCCACCATTCGGCTTGCACCCCGTGGCACCGGCTTGCGGCTCGGTGCTTGTGGGGGCTGATGACGAAGCGATGCGCCGTTCATGTGTTTAGCCTCTTGGCTCAATGCTGTCGGCCAGGATCGCCAGCACTAACTGCTGGAAATCCAGACCGGCGGCACGGGCAGCCATGGGAACCAGGCTGTGATCGGTCATGCCCGGTGCGGTGTTGACTTCAAGGAACCAGAAATTCCCTTGGTCATCCTGCATCACGTCTGCCCGCGCCCAACCGGCGATACCCAGCGCCTCACAGGCTTTCGCCGTGAGGTCCATCAATTCTTGTTCCTTGGTTGCTTCGAGGCCGCATGGGATCCGGTACTGAGTATCGGAAGCCAGGTACTTGGCGTCGTAGTCATAAAAGGTGTGGGGCGTGCCCAAAGCGATGGGCGGCAATACCTGGCCACGCAGGGTGGCGATGGTGTACTCGGGACCGGAAATCCACTGTTCCACCAACACTTGCGAATCGTAGGTACTTGCCGCTTTCCATGCGTCGATCAATTCGGCGGCCGAGTTCACTTTGGCCATGCCGATACTGGAGCCTTCATGGGCTGGTTTGACGATCAAAGGCAGGCCCAGTTCCTTGGCCGCAGAAATACAATCGTCTTCACTGCACAGTACGGCGTGACGTGGGGTCGGAATGCCCAGGCTGTGCCACACCTGCTTGGTGCGCAACTTGTCCATCGCCAAGGCCGATGCGAGGATGCCGCTGCCGGTGTAAGGGATGCCGGCGCATTCGAGCAGGCCCTGCATGCTGCCGTCCTCACCGCCGCGGCCGTGAAGAATGAGAAAGGCGCGGTCGATTTTTTCAGCCTGCAGGCGGGCAAGGAAGTCATCGCCCACATCGATACCGAAGGCATTCACGCCAGCACTTTGCAGCGCCTCAAGCACCGCATTGCCGGACTTGAGCGACACTTCGCGCTCGGCGCTCTTGCCGCCGAACAACACGGCCACGCGACCGAAGTCGGCAGGCGCAAGGGTGGAAAACAGGGAGCCGTAATCAGTGGTCATTTCGACTTCCCCTTGGCGGCTGCAAACAGCGGGCTCGCCAGCAATTTGGGCGCAAGGCCACCGATATCACCGGCGCCCTGGCACAGCAGGATGTCGCCGGCACGCAGCAGCGGCTTGACGATAGGCGCCAGGTCCACGCCACGCTCGATGTAGATCGGGTCCAACTGGCCGCGCTGGCGGATGCTGTTGCACAGCTTGCGGCTGTCAGCGCCCGGGATCGGTTCTTCACCGGCCGGGTAGACTTCCATCAGCAGCAGCACGTTGGCATCGGCCAGTACATTGACGAAATCGTCGTACAGGTCGCGGGTGCGGCTGTAGCGGTGCGGCTGGTACACCATCACCAGCCGGCGCTCCGGCCAGCCGCCGCGCACGGCCTTGATAACGGCCGCAACTTCGGTCGGGTGGTGGCCGTAGTCGTCCACCAGCATCACGTCACCACCTTCAACCGGCAGTTGGCCGTAGACCTGGAAGCGACGGCCCACACCGGCAAAGCGCGACAGGCCCTCGACGATGGCTTCATCGCTGACGCCTTCATCGGTGGCAATGCAGATGGTCGCCAAAGAGTTCAGCACGTTGTGGTTGCCCGGCATGTTCACCGACACGTCCAGCGGCTCGCGATCGGGGCGCAGCACGGTGAAGAAGGTTTGCATGCCTTCCTGGCGCACATTGATTGCGCGCACGTCGGCGTCTTCGCTGAAGCCGTAGGTCACGGTAGGGCGTTTGACCTGGGGCAGGATTTCACGCACCACCGGGTCGTCCAGGCACACCACCGCCAACCCGTAGAACGGCAGGTTGTGCAGGAAGTCGACGAAGGTTTTCTTCAACTTGTTGAAGTCGCCATCGTAGGTCGCCATGTGGTCTTCGTCGATGTTGGTGACGACGGCAACCAGCGGTTGCAGGTGCAGGAAGCTCGCGTCACTTTCATCGGCTTCGGCGATCAGGTAGCGGCTGGTACCCAGTTGGGCATTAGTGCCAGCTGCATTCAGGCGGCCACCGATGACGAAGGTCGGGTCCAGGCCACCGGCGGCGAACACCGAGGCGATCAGGCTGGTGGTGGTGGTCTTGCCATGGGTACCGGCGACGGCGATGCCGTGGCGATAGCGCATCAGCTCGGCGAGCATCTCGGCACGCGGTACCACAGGGATACGGCGCTCAAGGGCGGTGGCCACTTCCGGGTTGGACGTGTTCACGGCGCTGGACACCACCAGCACGTCAGCCTCGGCGGCGTTCTCGGCACGGTGGCCGATGAAGATCTGTGCGCCAAAGGACTTCAGGCGCTCGGTGACCGGCGACTCTTTCAAGTCCGAGCCGGACACCTGGTAGCCCAGGTTCAGCAACACTTCGGCAATCCCGCACATGCCCACGCCACCGATACCGACGAAGTGAATACGACGGATGCGGCGCATCTCGGGTTGCGGCATGGCTTTCTGATTCTCAACCATGGGCCACCTCCAGGCAGATATCGACCACGGTGCGGGTTGCGTCAGGTTTGGCCAGGCGGCTTGCGGTGCTCGCCATGCTGTTGAGTCGTTCCGGTTGCATCAAAACCTCGGTCAGGCGTGCGGCCAAATCGGCGGCGCCAGTCGTTCTTTGCGGCAGCAGGAAGGCAGCGCCCTCCCCGGCCAAATATTCGGCGTTGCGGGTCTGGTGATCGTCGATGGCGTGGGGCAAAGGCACCAGCAAGGACGGCAGACCGGCGGCCGCCAGTTCACTGACGGTCAGCGCACCAGCGCGGCAGACCACCAGGTCGGCCCAGCCATAGGCTTGGGCCATGTCTTTGATGAAGGGCTGTACATTGGCCTCTACACCGGCCTTGCGATAACGCGCGGCGGTGACCTCATCGTGGTTCTTGCCGGCCTGGTGGAAGATCTCCGGGCGCACATCCTCAGGAAGTTGCGCAACGGCTTCAGGCAGCAATTTATTCAGCGGCTCGGCGCCCAGGCTTCCGCCCAGGATCAGCAGGTGAGCCTTGCGCCCCGCCAGCGCGTCACGCGCAATGGCCATGAACAGTTCGGTACGCACCGGGTTACCGGTGGTGCGAAGCTTGTCGGAGGCGGCGAAGGTTTTCGGGAAGGCTTCACACACCCGCGCAGCCAACGGCACTAGCAGACGGTTGGCAGTACCGGCGACGGCGTTCTGTTCGTGAACGATCACCGGCACACCCGCGAGTTTCGCCGCAACACCACCAGGGCCGGTCACATAACCGCCAAAGCCGAGTACACACACCGGCTTCAACTCGCGAATGATCCTGCGCGCCTGCATGACCGCCTTGAGCAACACGAACGGTGCCTTGAGCAATGACAACTTGCTCTTGCCACGCAGGCCGGTGACGTTGATCAAATGCAGCGGCAAGCCGGCATTGGGCACCAATTCGTTTTCAATGCCACGGGGCGTACCCAGCCAGTGCACGGTGTAGCCACGGTTCTGGAATTCACGGGCGCAAGCCAGGGCCGGGAACACATGGCCCCCGGTGCCGCCCGCCATGATCAGCACGTTAGCGCCCATGGGTCGGCTCCTCGGCGAAGTCGCTTTCGCTGAACTCCATCTCTTCGCTGCCCAGGTGGGTGCGACTCTCCCACTCGATACGCAGCAACAACCCGAGACAGGCGCAGCAAATCACCAACGAGCTGCCGCCGTAACTGAGGAACGGCAAGGTCAGGCCCTTGGTCGGCAGCAGGCCAACGTTCACGCCGATGTTGATCAGGAACTGGCCGATCCACAGGAAGGCCAATCCATAGGCAACGTAGGCGGCGAAGAACTGCTTGGCCTTCTCGGCCCACAAGCCGATGTACATGGCGCGCACGCAGACGAATACAAACAATGCCACGGTGCACAGCGAACCCACCACACCCAACTCTTCGGCCAATACCGAGAACACGAAGTCGGTGTGGGCTTCCGGCAGGTAGAACTGCTTCTGCACACTGTTGCCCAGGCCCACACCCAGCCACTCGCCGCGACCGAAGGCGATCAGCGCCTGGGTCAACTGGTAGCCGGAGCCGAACTGGTCGGACCAGGGGTCGGTAAAGGTGATCAAACGCGCCATCCGGTAGGGTTGCGCCTGCACCAGGATGGTCACCGCCGCGACGGCCAGCACCACCATCAAGGTGAAGCGGAACAGCCCGACACCACCCAGGAACAGCATCGCGGCGGCGGCGCCCATCATCACCACCGTGGCCCCGAAGTCGGGCTCCATCAGCAGCAGGCCAGCCATGGGCAGCAGCACGATGAACGGCTTGAAGAAGCCCATCCAGCTTTCGCGTACTTCTTTCTGACGGCGCACCAGGTAACCGGCGAGGTAGATCACCACGAACACTTTGGCAATTTCCGACGGCTGCACGTTGAACGCGCCGAAGCCGATCCAGCGCATCGAACCGTTCACCTCGCGGCCGATGCCGGGCACGATCACCATGACCAGCAAGCCGAACGCACCGATCAGCATCAGCCAACCCAGACGCTGCCAGGTAGCAATCGGAATCATCATGGTGACGATGCAGGCGCCCAGGCCGATCACCAGGTACACCAGGTGGCGGATCATCATGTACAGCGTGTTGCCCGACTGCACGGCGGCCACTTCGGAGGACGCCGAAGTGATCATCACCAGGCCCAGGCCGAGCAGCGCCAGGCAACCGGCGAGCATCGGGAAATCGAGGTCGATGCCGCGCCCGGTAATGATCGGCGACGGGTATGGCTTGATGATGTTTCTCAGGTTGAGGCTCATGCCAAAGCCTCCACGGCGCGGGCGAACAGTTGGCCGCGCTCTTCATAGTTCTTGAACATGTCGAAGCTGGCGCACGCGGGCGACAGCAACACCGCATCGCCAGGCTGGGCCAGGGCTTTGCACTGGGCAATGGCGTCGTCCAGGGAAGCTGCGCGTACTTGCGGTACAGCGTCACCGAGGGCGGCGGCGATCAGGTCCGAATCGCGGCCCATCAGCACCACGGCGCGGCAATGGGCGGCCACTGGAGCTTTGAGGTCCGTGAAGTCGGCACCCTTGCCATCACCACCGGCGATCAGCACCAGCTTGCCGTCGATATCGGCCCCCAGGCCTTCGATGGCCGCCAGGGCTGCACCGACATTGGTGGCTTTGGAGTCGTTGTAATAGCTGACGTCATTGAGGTCGCGCACCCATTGGCAGCGATGCTCAAGCCCGGCAAAGGTGCGCAGGCTCGCGAGCATGGCGTCGAACGGCAGGCCAACCGCGTGACCGAGCGCCAAGGCCGCCAGGGCATTGGACTGGTTGTGTGCGCCACGGATTTTCAGTTCGCGTACCGGCATCAGGTTCTGGAATTCGAACGCCAGGTACTTCTCGCCGCTCTCTTCACGAATGCCGAAGCCTTTGAAGTCCGGTTTGCCCAGGCCGAAGGTCCAGCAGGGCATGCCCTCGCCTATCAGCGGACGGCTCAGGGCATCCTGACGGTTGACGACAAATTGCTTGGCGCCACGGAAGATCCGGTGCTTGGCCAAGTGATAAGCCGGCAGGCCGCTGTAGCGGTCCATATGGTCTTCGCTGACGTTCAATACTGTCGCCACTTCAGCGCCCAGGTCGTGGGTGGTTTCCAGCTGGAAGCTCGACAACTCCATCACGTACAACTCGACGTCGTCGCTGAGCAAATCCAGTGCCGGCACGCCAAGATTGCCGCCGACGGCCACACGCTTGCCCGCCGCAGCCGCCATCTCGCCGACCAGAGTGGTGACGGTGCTTTTGGCGTTGGAACCGCTGATGGCCACGATCGGCGCCTTCGCGTTGCGTGCGAACAGGTCGATATCGCCAGACAGCTTCACACCACGGGCCGCAGCCGCTTGCAGGGCCGGTGTCGCCAGGGCCAGGCCCGGGCTCACGTAGAGCTCGTCGGCACGGCACAGAAACTCGACATCCAGCTCGCCACAGCGCACTTCCACGTGCGGGTAGTCACGGCGCAGCGTGACCAGCTCCGGTGGATTTTCCCGCGTATCGGCCACGGCAAACGACGTGCCCCGGTTCGCCAGGAAGCGAACCAGGGACATGCCGCTCTTGCCGAGGCCGACAACGATGCGGAAGTGGTCTGAAGCGATCAGGGACACTCGTTTCTACCTCAGTTTCAGGGTGGCAAGGCCGACCAGTACCAGAATCACGGTGATGATCCAGAAGCGGACAATCACGCGTGGCTCAGGCCAGCCCTTGAGTTCAAAGTGGTGGTGAATCGGCGCCATGCGAAACACGCGGCGCCCGGTCAACTTGAAGGACGCCACCTGGATGACCACCGACAGGGTTTCCATCACGAACACGCCGCCCATGATGAACAGCACGATTTCCTGGCGAACGATCACCGCGATGGTGCCCAAGGCCGCGCCCAGCGCCAGTGCGCCGACGTCGCCCATGAAGACTTGTGCTGGGTAGGTGTTGAACCACAGGAACCCCAGGCCGGCACCGATCAGCGCACCGCAGAACACGATCAGCTCACCGGCGCCCGGTACATAAGGGATCAGCAGGTATTCAGCGAATTTCACGTTACCGGAGAGGTAGCAGAAGATGCCGAGCGCGCCGCCCACCATCACCGTCGGCATGATCGCCAGGCCGTCGAGGCCATCGGTCAGGTTCACCGCGTTGCTGGAGCCGACGATCACGAAGTAGGTCAGCACCACAAAACCGACACCCAGTGGGATACTCACATCCTTGAGCATCGGGATGATCAAGGTGGTTTCAACGGCACTTGGCGCGGTGGTGTACAGGAAGATCGCGGCGGCCAGGCCGAACACCGACTGCCAGAAATACTTCCAGCGGCTTGGCAGCCCCTTGGAGTTTTTCTCGATCACTTTGCGGTAGTCATCCACCCAGCCGATGGCGCCGAACAGCAGGGTCACCAGCAGCACCACCCACACGTAGCGGTTATGCAGGTCGGCCCACAGCAAGGTGCTGACGCCAATGGACGACAGGATCAGCGCGCCGCCCATGGTCGGAGTGCCAGACTTGGACAGGTGCGACTGCGGGCCGTCGTTACGAACCGATTGACCAATTTGCAGGTTCTGCAGGGTGCGGATCATCCACGGCCCTAAAAACAGCGACAAAGACAGCGCGGTCAGCACACCCAGAATCCCGCGCAGGGTCAGGTACTGGAAGACCGCGAAGCCTTTGTGGAACTGTTGCAGATACTCAGCCAGCAGCAGCAGCATTAATGTTTCTCCGTACTTGAGCCACACAAGGCTGCGACGACGTTTTCCATCACCGCGCTGCGCGATCCCTTGATCAAAATGGTTGTGTGTTTGTCATGTTCAGCCGCCGTCAACGCCTGGATCAGCTCGGCCTGGCTGGCGAAATGCCGCGCGCCGGGGCCGAAAGCGTTGACCGCATGAGCCATGTTCGTGCCAACGGCGTAGAGCGCGTCCACTTTGCCGGCGGCATAGGCGCCGACTTCACGGTGGCCTTGTTCAGCCCAATCGCCCAGTTCGCCGATATCGCCCAGCACCAGCACCTTGCGCCCATCAAAGCCTGTGAGCAGGTCCACAGCGGCATTGATGGAGGACGGGTTGGCGTTGTAAGTGTCATCAATCACGCGCATGCCGTTGCCAGCCAGTTGCGCCACAGTGCGGCCCTTGACCGGCTGCACCGCGCCCAGGCCCGTGGCAATACCGAACAGCGACACACCCAGGGCATGGGCGGCAGCGGCGGCGGCCAAGGCGTTGGCGACGTTATGGTTGCCCAGCAGGTTCAACTGTACGTGCTCATCACCTTGCGGAGTGTGCAAGGTGAAGGACGGGCAGCCACGGGCATCGACATTGATGTTGGAGGCGTGAAAATCGGCTGCGGCATTCAGCACTGCAAACGTCAGGACCTTGCGACCGGCAGCGCGTACACGCCAGGTCTCGAACGCCTTGTCATCCAGGTTCAGTACCGCAGTGCCCGAGGCGTCGAGGCCCTCAAGGATTTCGCCCTTGGCTTCGACGATTTTTTCCGGGCCGCCGAACTCACCGACATGGGCGGTACCGGCGTTGTTGATGATCGCCACGTGAGGCTGGGTCAGCGCCACGGTATAGGCGATTTCGCCGATGCGCGAAGCCCCCAGTTCAATCACTGCCGCCGTGTGTTCCGGGGCCAGTTCGAGCAGGGTCAGCGGTGCGCCGAAATCATTGTTCAGGTTGCCACGGGTCGCGAGTACCGGCCCGCGCGTACGCAAGACGCCAGCAAGCAGTTCCTTGACCGTGGTCTTGCCGCTGGAACCGGTAATGGCCGCCACCGGCTTATCAAAAGCAGCACGGTTAAGCGCACCCAGTTGGCCCAGGGCCAGGCGGGTGTCGGCTACCAGCAATTGCGGCAAGGCAGAATCGGCCACTTCACGCTGCACCAAGGCACCGACGGCACCTTTGGCGGCAACGTCGTTGAGGTAGTCGTGACCATCGAAACGCGGGCCGGCCAGGGCGACAAACAGCTGCCCCGGCTGGATGTTACGACTGTCGATACTGACGCCGGTGAATGTGCAGTCGCTCGACAGCACACGGGCCGACAGGGCCTGGGCCAGTTCGCTGAACGTCATCGCTTTAAGCATGGGCGACCTCCCAGGCGGTCAAGGCGTGATCCGCCTCGACCAGATCGGAGAAGGCATGGCGCTCACCGTTAATTTCCTGATAGTCCTCGTGGCCTTTACCCGCGAGCACCACGACGTCGTCCGCGCCGGCACTGGCGATCAGCTGGGCAATGGCGGCGCCGCGTCCAGCCACAAACGTGACCTTGGAGGCGTCTTTGAAACCGACACGGATGTCGTCGAAAATCTGGCTCGGGTCTTCGCTGCGCGGGTTGTCGTCGGTGACAAGTACGCCGTCGGCCAAACGCTCGACGATCTCGGCCATCAATGGGCGCTTGCCGCGATCGCGATCACCGCCGCAACCGAACAGGCACAGCAGTTTGCCTTTGGCATGTGGGCGCAGGGCTTCGAGGACTTTTTCCAGGGCATCCGGTGTGTGGGCGTAATCGACCACCACCAGCGGTTGCGTGCCGCCACCCAGGCGCTGCATGCGACCGGCCGGGCCTTCCAGCTTCGGCAGTACCCGCAGGATTTCATCCAGGGCGTAGTCCAGGCCCAGCAGTGCACCGATAGCGGCGAGCACGTTGCTCAGGTTGAACCGCCCGAGCAAGGTGCTGCGCAAGTGGTGCTCGCCCTGCGGCGTCACCAATGTGGCTCGCACGCCTTCATCATTGAATTGGGCTTCGCGGCAATACAGGTAGGCACTGGCATCTTGCAGGCTATAGCTGATCAGGCGCGCGTCGCTGTCTTCGCCCGCCAGTTGGCGGCCAAACGCGTCGTCGAGGTTGACCACCCGGCACTTCAGGTCATTCCAGGCAAACAGCTTGGCCTTGGCGGCAGCATACGCCTCCATAGTGCCGTGGTAGTCGAGGTGATCGCGGGACAGGTTGGTCATCACCGCCACGTCAAAGGCCAGAGCAGTGACACGCCCTTGGTCCAGGCCATGGGAAGACACTTCCATGGCAACCGCCTTGGCGCCGGCCTTTTTCAGGTCGGCCAGGGTCGCTTGCACGGCAATCGGGTTTGGCGTGGTGTGCAGGCCGCTTTGCAGCGCGCCATAGAAGCCGGTGCCCAGGGTGCCGACGATGCCGCAGTGCTGACCCAGCAGGTCCAAAGCCTGGGCAACCAATTGGGTCACGCTGGTCTTACCGTTGGTGCCCGTCACGCCCACCAGGTTGAGCTGGCGGCTCGGGTCACCATAGAAACGCCCGGCGATGTCAGAAAGCTGCGCAGCCAGGCCCCTGACCGGAATCAACGGCACATCGGTGATCGGCAGCACGGTGGCGCCTTCCACTTCATAGGCGACGGCAGCCGCACCGCGTTGCAGGGCATCGGCGATATGCGCACGGCCATCGAGCTTGCCGCCAGGTACCGCCAGGAACAGGTCGCCGGCGCGTACATTACGACTGTCCAGGGTCAGCTCACGAATCAGCAGATCGTGGCCGGCATGGGCAAAAATCTTGTTCAGGCTAAGAGACATCAGCCGCGCCCTCCATTGGCTTTGACAGCGGCAGCCGGTGGACCAGCGTTGGCTTGTTGCGTCGGCGGCAGGTTGTCCGGCGTGATATTCATCAAGCGCAGGGTGCCGGACATCACTTTGCTGAACACCGGCGCCGAAACCAGGCCACCGAAGTAACCGGCTTTACTAGGCTCGTCGATGACCACGACGATGGCGTAGCGCGGGTCGCTCATCGGGCCGAAGCCGGCGAACAGCGAACGGTAGGAGTTTTCGGCATAGCCCTTGGTGCCCACCGAGGTCTTACGCGCCGTACCGGACTTGCCAGCAACGTGGTACGCCGGCACCTGGGCGCGGAATACGCCGCGCGGTGCCTCGATCACTTGTTGCAGCATGCCTTGCATGGTCTTGGCGACGTTTTCCGGGATCACTTGGGTGGCTTTTGGCGCTTCGTCGACGTGGATCAGGCTCAGCGGAACCATACGGCCGTTATTGGCCAATACAGAGAACGCGTGGGCCAACTGGATGGCGGTCACCGACAGGCCGTAGCCGTAGGACAGCGTGGCAGTCTCGGCTTTTCTCCACTCGCGGTAGTTCGGCAGGTTACCGACCCGCTCGCCCGGGAAGTCGAGGCCGGTGGGTTGGCCCAGGCCGATCTTTTGCGCCAAGTGATAAATAGTCTCGCCGCCGATATCGAAGGCCACCTTACTCATGCCGACGTTACTGGAGTTGATCAGGATGCCGGTCAGGTCCAGCACTGGCCCCTCGGTGCGGGACACGTCACGAATGGTGTACTTGCCCAACTGCAAGGTGCCTGGGTAAACCTCGACCTTGTCGCTGGGTTTCCAGCGGCCGGTTTCCAGGGCAGCGCTCATGGAGATCGCTTTCATGGTCGAGCCCGGCTCGAACACGTCGATCATCGCGCGGTTACGCATCATCGCCGGCTGCAGGTTGCGACGGTTGTTCGGGTTGTAGGTCGGCTGGTTGACCATGGCGAGGATCTCGCCAGTCTTCACATCCATGATCACCAGGCTGCCGGCCTTGGCGCCGTTCTCGATGATCGCGTTACGCAGTTCGCGGTTGGCCAGGTATTGCAGGCGCAAATCGATCGACAACGCCAGAGGCTTGCCGGCCTTGGCGTTTTTGGTGACCTGGACATCCTTGATCAGTCTGCCGCGCCGATCCTTGATGACCTGCCGCTTGCCGGGAACGCCGGCCAGCCATTCGTCGTAGGCCAGTTCGACACCTTCGCGACCATGGTCATCGATATCGGTAAAGCCGACCATATGCGCGGTGGTTTCACCGGCCGGGTAGAAACGACGAAACTCCTCGATGCCGTAGACACCGGGGATTTTAAGGTCGAGCACTTGCTGGCCTTGCTCAGGGGTAAGCCCGCGCACCAGGTAGATGAATTCTTTGTTGGCCTGGGCTTCCAGGCGCTCAGTCAGGGCCTTGCGGTCTTGCCCCAGGGCAGCGGCCAGTTCAGGCCACTTGTCCTTGGCAACTTGCAGTTCCTTGGCGTTGGCCCACAGGGTGGTCACCGGGGTACTGACGGCCAGAGGCTCGCCGTTACGGTCGGTAATCAGGCCACGGTGCGCAGGAATCGGAATATGCCGCAGGCTGCGGGCGTCACCCTGGCCGATCAGGAAGTCGCGGTCGACGACCTGCAGGTCGAAGATGCGCCAGACAATCGCCCCCACCATCAATGCCAGCAAGCCGAGCATCAGGCGGAAGCGCCACGGGTAGAGTGCCCCTTCGAGTTTCATCATGGCGCCACCATGCGAACTTCAGCCGCGCCAGGGATGTGCATCTTCAATTGTTCAGTGGCCAGCACTTCGATACGGCTGTGAGCCGTCCAGGTGCTTTGCTCAAGGATCAGCCGGCCCCACTCTGCCTGGGCTTTGTCACGCACGCTCAATTCCCCGTACAGGGTATTGAGCAACTGGCGATTCCAGTGGGCGCTGTAGGACACCGCAATCGCGGATACCAGCACGCCGACAAACAGCAGCAACATAAAGAAGCTGCCGCCCGGGAGGGGCTTGGCGAAAAGCTTGCTCACCGCAATTTCTCCGCAACACGCATGACGGCGCTACGGGAACGTGGGTTGGCCTTGAGTTCGGCTTCGGAAGCGAACTGCGCTTTGCCATGGATTTTGATTTTCGGCACAAAGGCTTCGAAACGCACCGGCAGGTTGCGCGGCAGGTTATCGGACTCGCCCTTGACCAGGCGACGCATGAACAATTTGACGATGCGGTCTTCCAGGGAGTGGAAGCTGATCACCACCAGGCGACCGCCCACTTCCAAAGCATCCAGAGCGGCTTCGAGGCCGGCCTCCAGATCGCCCAATTCGTTGTTGACGTGGATACGCAGGCCCTGGAACGCGCGGGTAGCCGGGTTCTTGCCCTTTTCCCAGGCAGGGTTGGCCACTTTCAGCACTTCGGCCAGGTCAGCGGTGCGTTCGAACGGCTGGATTTCGCGGCGCTCGACCACGGCACGCGCCATTCGACCGGCGAAGCGCTCCTCACCGTATTCCTTGAACACACGGGCGATTTCTTCCACCGGCGCGGTGGCGATGAATTGTGCGGCACTGACCCCACGGGTAGGGTCCATGCGCATGTCGAGGGGGCCGTCGTTCATGAAGCTGAAGCCGCGCTCCGGGTCATCGAGCTGTGGCGAAGACACGCCCAGGTCGAGCAGAACCCCGGCCACCTTGCCCGCCATGCCGCGTTCGGCAACTTCGGCCCCCAGCTCGGCAAAGCTGCGCTGCACAACGACAAAGCGGCCGTCTTCGGCCGCTAGCGCTTGCCCGGTGGCAATCGCTTGAGGGTCTTTATCGAACCCAAGGAGTTTGCCGTCGGACCCGAGCTGGCTGAGTATCAACCGGCTATGCCCGCCCCTGCCGAATGTGCCATCGACATAGCAGCCATCCGCGCGTACGGCGAGAGCCTCGACGGCTTCGTCAAGCAGTACGGTGATGTGGTTAAAGCCGCTATCAATAGTCACAGGATCAAATCACGCAGTTCATCAGGCATGGCGCCCGGTTGTTGAATAGCAGCCAGGTCCGCTGCAGACACAGCATCCCAGGCATCTTCGTCCCACAATTGGAACTTGTTCAGTTGGCCTACCAGCATTGCGCGCTTGTCGAGCTTGGCGTACTCGCGCAGTCGCGGCGGCACCAGGAAACGACCACTGCCATCGAGTTCAAGGTCGACGGCATTACCGATCAGCAAACGCTGGAGTCGGCGGTTTTCTTCACGCAATGAAGGCAGCGCGCGCAGCTTGGTTTCAATCAACTCCCACTCATCGAGGGGGTAAACACATAAACAAGGATCAACGGCGTCAATCGTGATGATTAATTGCCCTGAACTTCGCGAAATGAGCTCGTCACGATACCGGCTCGGCATAGCGAGACGGCCTTTTGCATCGAGACTGATAGCGTTAGCTCCGCGAAACACAGATGCGTTTCTCCAAATTTTAGCGTTTTACGTTCAAAAAACCCACTTTGTGCCACTTTCCGCCACTTGCGCACACTATAGGAATGCGCCTACCACACCGTCAAGGCGCGTATTCAAGGAAAAGCCTTACAGAACGGAGATTTAGGAGGGTAAAAGGAGGAGAAACGAGAGTTTTGCGATGTTTTTGACTCAACAACAGCAAATAGCTCAAAGAGCTAGAGCGCAAAGTTAAAGTAATTTATTAAGAGTAAGATTTTTTTGGTATTACGAAGATGCATCTGCCAATGATTTGGCAGGGAGGGAGTCTTGCGTTACTACCGGGTTTGCGCACGAGATTCGAACGCAAGGAAAAAAGGTGGAGAGTCGATCTGTAAGCCGGGTTCTGTCTTGAACAGTCATTCGTCTACGATGGCCATCACTGGACATCTTTAGCAACCTACCCGGTCCCAGCGCGGGCCACGCCTTGGGACCCTATTTGGTCTTGCTCCAAGTGGGGTTTACCTAGCCACGAACTGTTGCCAGTCGTGCGGTGCGCTCTTACCGCACCTTTTCACCCTTACCGGCACCGAAGTGCTTAGGCGGTTATTTTCTGTGGCACTTTCCGTAGGCTCACGCCTCCCAGGCATTACCTGGCACTTCGCCCTATGGAGCCCGGACTTTCCTCCCCCCCCTAATTTTCATAGAGGGCAGCGACTGTCCAATCGACTCTCCGCCGCGAAGGTTAACGGCACGGCGGCTTGAGGACAAGTATTAAAAGTGCAGCATTGCCATCACGTTCAGACGAAATACAGATTTGGTCCCGGAACTATTCGGCCTTCTGTTTATCCAGCGCGACCTGATACAACACATTCTTGCGAACGCCAGTAATTTCCGCGGCCAGAGCGGCGGCGCGCTTGAGCGGCATTTCCTTGAGCAGCAAATCGAGGACGCGCATGGCCTCGCTGCCCACCGCGTCTTCATTCTCCGGCGCGGTCCAGCCTGCTACCAGCACCACGCATTCGCCGCGCTGCTGATTGCTGTCGCCCTCGACAAACGCTCGCAGTTCCTCCAGCGGCAACCCCTTGAGGGTTTCGAAGGTCTTGGTCAACTCCCGGGCCAACAAGGCCAGGCGCTCGCCGCCGAACACCAGCTCCATGTCTTGCAGGCATTCAAGAATGCGATGCGGGGCCTCATAAAAGATTAAGGTGCGCGGCTCTTCTTTAAGTGCCTGCAGACGCGCCCGACGCCCTACGGCCTTGGCGGGCAGGAAGCCTTCGAAGATAAAGCGGTCCGAGGGCAACCCGGCGGCCGATAATGCAGCAATCAGCGCGCAGGCTCCTGGAACAGGCACTACATTGATACCAGCGGCGCGCGCCTGGCGGACCAGATGGTAACCAGGATCGGAAATCAGGGGCGTGCCCGCGTCGGAAATCAGCGCCACGTCATCACCCGCCAATAGACGCGTGATAAAGCGGCTACCCTCTTCACGTTCGTTGTGTTCGTGGCAGGCCGCTAATGGCGTGCTGATACCAAAATGCTGCATCAACCGTTGGGAGTGCCGCGTGTCTTCTGCCGCGATCAATTTCACCTCGCGCAACACCTTCAGCGCCCGGGCACTGATGTCGTCCAGGTTGCCAATGGGCGTCGCCACCACAAAAAGCGAGCCAGCAGTGGAATTCAAAGGACCTGGAGCAGTCAAAGCGCACACCTCGATGGTTGGCAAAAGCCACATTGTAGCGCGTAGACGCCTTGAAAATATGCCATCACGGCCGATGCCGTTTCAGCCACCGTCAGCTATTGGCAACATTTGCACGACCTAAATCCACGGTTTAACGCCATGAACATCGCGCCTGGGCCAGTGCTTGGGTACACTTCCACGCTAATTTGATCGGTATCAGGAACACTTACATGATCGCTTGCCTGCGGCTGCTCTCCGCCCTCTGCCTCGCTGCCTTGCTGGCCGCTTGCGCCAGTTCGCCCTCCTCCAGTCTTGGCGAACTGCCACGCACGCCCGATGCCAGTATCGAGCAACTGCTCGAACAGGCGACGAACGCCAAGACGCCAGAAAAAGCCGCGTTGCTGCGCCTGAGCGCGGCGGACCTGGCCTACCAGCAGAACAATCCCGGCCGCTCCTCGCAGATCCTTGCGCAAGTGCCCCTGGATGCCCTGAAGCCAGCCGCGCAAGTATTTGCCAGCACCCTGGCGGCAGAACTGGCCATGGGGCGCAACCAGCCCAAGGCGGCCTTGGCAGCGCTGAACCACCCTAGCCTGCAAAACCTGAAGGAACTGCCGACCGACCAGCAGATCCGCACCGGTACCGTACATGCACGCGCCTATGAAGCCGACGGCCAGACCCTCGCCGCCGCTCGCGAGCGGGTGGCCATGGCGCCCCTGCTGACGGCTGAAGCTGCCAGCAGCAACCACGAGGCTATCTGGGTATTGATTGCCGCGCTGCCAGCCGAACAGCTGCAAGCTACCGGCAACCCGACCCTCGATGGCTGGATCACTCTGGCCCAGGCGGTCAAGGGCGCCGGTACGCTGGAGCAACAACAAGCCGCCATCGACACCTGGCGCGCTCAGAACCCAGGGCACCCGGCGGCAGTGCAACTGCCAGCACCGCTGACCAAGCTCAAGGAACTGGCCAGCCAGCCCCTGAACAAGATTGCCCTGCTGCTGCCGCAGGAAGGTCCGCTGGCTGCTGTAGGCAAAGCGCTGCGCGAAGGCTTCATGGCGGCGCACTACCAGGCTGAGCAAGCCGGGCAGAAGCCGCCGGTCATTGAGTTCTATGACAGCTCGCGCCTGGCCTCCCTCGACGAGTTCTATGCCAAGGCCCAGGCCGCCGGTGTGCAACTGGTGGTCGGCCCGCTGGAAAAACCGCTGGTCAAGCAACTCAGCGCGCGCCCGCAGTTACCGATCACCACCCTGGCCCTGAACTACAGCGAGACCGATCAGGGCCCGGCGCAGTTGTTCCAATTCGGCCTGGCCGCTGAAGACGAAGCCCGCGAAGTGTCGCGCCGTGCCCGTGCCGATGGCCTGCATCGCGCCGCCGCCATGGTGCCCCGTGGCGAATGGGGTGAGCGTGTCTACAAGGCGTTCCGCCAGGATTGGGAAGCCAATGGCGGCACCGTCATGGGCGTTGAATATGTCGACCAACCTGTGGCCCTGGCCCAGCAGATCGCCGATCTGTTCCAACTGCGCAAGAGCGAAGGCCGCGCCAAGAGCCTGCAAAGCACAGTCGGTACCGACGTCGCCGCCCAGCCTTCGCGTCGCCAGGACATCGAGTTCATCTTCCTGGCCGTCACGCCGCAACTGGCCCAGCAGATCAAGCCGACCCTGAACTTCCAGTACGCCGGGGATGTGCCGGTATACGCAACCTCCCACGTGTACAGCGCCAGCGGTGATCGTAACCAGTACCTGGACATGACCAACGTGATGTTCTGCGAAACCCCTTGGCTGCTTAATACCACCGACCCACTGCGCAACCAGGTCGCCGCGCAATGGCCGCAAGCCAATGGCAGCCTGGGCCGCCTCTACGCGATGGGCGTCGATGCCTACCGCCTGGCGCCACGCCTGGGCCAGCTCAAGGCACTGCCGGACACCCGTGTCGACGGCCTCTCGGGCAACCTGGGTATCAGCGCCAACCAGCGCGTTGATCGCCAGATGCCGTGGGCGAAGTTCGTCGGCGGCGACATTCAGCGCCTGCCCGATACCCCACGCTGATGCCCGAGCGGTCCAGCGCACACAGCGGCAAGGATGCCGAACTGCATGCACTCAACTACCTGCAACAACAGGGTCTGCGCCTTCTGGCGCAGAACTGGTTATGTAAACGCGGCGAGCTTGATCTGGTCATGCTTGACGGCGATACAGTAGTATTCGTCGAAGTCCGCTACAGAAAACACGCACAATGGGGTGGCGCGCTCGCCAGTATCGACGGGCGCAAGCGTCAAAAGCTGATACTCGCTGCGCAGTTTTTTCTGCAAAAAGAGCATCGCTGGGCTGACTGCCCCTGCCGTTTCGATGTGGTTGCCATGGAAAGCACCCCGTCAGGCACAGCTGATCTGACCTGGCTCAAAAATGCCTTTGACAGCTGATTCGCCGGGCACCTTCACCACTCATTTTTGCTCTTTGCTTTGCGGGCTGCACATTACCTGTGCCAAACAGCCGCGCTACTTAAGGTCACACAGATGGACATGCAATCCCGAATTCGCCAGCTTTTCCAGGCCAGCATCGACACCAAGCAACAGGCGATGGACGTACTTGCACCGCACATCGAGCAAGCCAGCCAGGTGATGGTCAACGCCTTGCTCAACGAAGGCAAAATGCTTTCGTGCGGCAATGGCGGTTCGGCTGGCGATGCCCAGCATTTTTCCTCCGAGCTGCTCAACCGTTTCGAACGTGAGCGCCCGAGCCTGCCGGCTATTGCCTTGACCACCGACTCGTCGACGATCACTTCGATTGCCAACGACTACAGCTACAACGAAATCTTCTCCAAGCAGATCCGCGCCCTCGGCCAGCCGGGCGATGTATTGCTGGCGATTTCCACCAGCGGCAACTCGGCCAATATTATTCAAGCGATCCAGGCCGCACATGATCGCGAAATGATTGTCGTAGCCTTGACCGGTCGCGACGGCGGCGGCATGGCTTCGCTGCTGCTGCCGGAGGACGTGGAGATTCGCGTCCCGGCCAATGTCACTGCACGCATCCAAGAAGTTCATCTGCTGGCGATCCACTGCCTGTGCGATCTGATCGACAGCCAACTGTTCGGGAGTGAAGAATGACCGTTAATCGCCTCAGTCTTTTGGCCATCACGCTGTGCGTCGCCATCAGCGGCTGCAGCTCGGCTATCACCGCTACACGGGACACCCCTATCCAGGACGACCGTGGCACACGTACCTTCGGCAGCACCATCGATGATTCGCTGATCGAAACCAAGGTCAAGGTCAACGTCGCCAAGGCGGCTACCGACCTGGGCAACGGTGCCTCGCGCATCGTGGTGACCAGCTTCAACGGTGTGGTCCTGCTGGCAGGCCAAACCCCGCGCGCCGACCTCAAGGCCCAGGCCGAGCAAGCCGCCGCCGGCGTGCAACGCGTCAAGAAGGTCCACAACGAACTGCAGGTCATGGACCCGATCACTCTGCTGGCCATCAGCAATGATGCGCTGCTGACCACCAAAATCAAGGCCCAGATGCTGACCGACAGTGCAGTGCCAGGCTCGCGGATCAAGATCGTCACCGATAACGGCATCGTCTACATGATGGGCCTGCTGACCCAGGCAGAAGCCACCCGCGCCGCCAACCTGGTACAGGGCGTGTCGGGCGTACAGAAGATCGTGAAGGTGTTCGAATACATCGACTGATGTAGATCGAAGGTGCCTGATCGTTCCCACGCTCTGCGTGGGAACGCATCCCGTGACGCTCCGCGTCACCGCACACGCTTCAGCTTTTGCGCCAAGAGTAGGACGCGGAGCGTCCGAAGGAGCGGGCATTCCCACGCAGAGCGTGGGAACGATCAAAAAAGGGCGCCGTGCATTGACTGCACGGCGCCCTTTTTAGTGCCCAGGGGTTTACTGGTATTGCTGGTACGGGTTGCCCTGGAACTGGTTGTTCTGCTGTGGCGCCTGCTGCTGGCCAGGCTGGCCGTATTGCTGGCCAGGGATCGGGCCGAGGTTGACCTCGACACGACGGTTCTGGGCACGGCCATTCACGTCGGCGTTGCTGGCAATCGGGTTATCCGGGCCGGCCCCGCGTGCGCTCAGGTTGGCACCGTTGACACCTTGGGAGGTCAGGTAGTTGGCCACGCTCTGCGCACGGCGCTGGGACAGGTCCATGTTCAGTTGACGGCTACCGGTGCTGTCGGTGTAGCCAACGATCTGGATGGTGTTCTGGTTGAACTGCTTGAGGGAGTTGGCCAGGTTGTTCAGCGGCTGATAGAAGCTGCTGGAGATCGCGTCCGAGTTGGTGGCGAAGGTAATGTTACCCGGCATGATCAGCTTGATCTGGTCGCCCTGGCGCTGCACCTCAACCCCGGTATTGGCCATGCTTTCGCGCAGTTTTTTCTCCTGCTGGTCGGCGTAGTAGCCGTAGCCCGCCGCACCGGCACCCGCAACGACTGCGCCAATCAGCGCGCCCTTGCCACGGTTGTTATGGTCGATGGCTGCACCGGCCAATGCGCCAGCCAGCGCACCGAGGCCGCCGTACTTGGCGGTTTTGCTCATGCCGCTTTCGGAACCACTGCTGGCCTGTCCCTGGCTGCCGTCATAAGGGTTAGGTGAAGCGCAGCCAGACAACAGGGCTACGGCGGTAGCGACAACAAGCAGACGACGCGGAGTGAACATGAAGGAAGCTCCTACTTTTGCATTCTGTGATGCAGAGGACATTGGCAATGGACCTGTGCCGAGTTTGGAACGCGACAAACGGCAAAAATTCCGTGCAGGGGTGCGTAAAGCATAGCTGTCTTTGGCTCGGGCCTGTGCCTGTGTGTCTGTACCGGCTTGTATCAGAGCCGACAACCCATCACGCACGCACGAAAGGATTCTCCCGCATCTCATCGCCCAGCACCGTATCCGGCCCATGCCCAGTGACCACCGTCGCGCCTTCGTCCAGCGTATACAGGCGCTGCTTGATCGACCGCACAATCGTCGCCTGGTCGCCGCCCCATAAATCCGTACGCCCTACCCCGCGACGAAACAAGGTATCGCCGGCGATCAACAGCTTGGCATCGGCAAACCAGAAACTCATCGAGCCCGGTGTATGCCCTGGGGTGTGCAAGGCCACGCCGCAGCCGCAGGCCAGTTCTTCGTCATGCTCCAGCCAGCGATCCGGAGACGGCACCGGGATGTAGGGCACGCGAAACATCTGGCATTGCATTTCCAGGTTGTCCCACAGAAATTGATCATCCTTATGCAGGTGCAACGTAGCACCGGTCTTTTCCTTCAATTGGCCGGAAGCCAGGAAATGATCAAGGTGAGCATGGGTGTGGATAATGCTCACCACCTTCAGGCCCAGCGCATCAAGGCGCGCCAGAATCAACTCGTGATTGCCGCCGGGGTCGACGACGATGGCTTTTTTTGTGACCGGGTCACCAATGATGGTGCAGTTGCACTGCAACGGGCCGACGGGAAAGGTTTCGCGAATCAACGGTTGTTTTTCAATAGTCATGGGTGTCCTGCAAGCTCTCTGGCGCGTTCCAAGTGCAGTATGGTGTAGCTTGCCCCTGCTCTGGAAGGAGTCGATTGCGCGGTCTATCCGCTGCTAAGCTAAACACGCGCCATTGAAATCCCCCGCTGCAGTCAGTCGCATTTGGAGCAACACCCATGGCGAATCAACAGATCATCTGCGAGCACTGCGACTGCGTGTACGAGAAAGTCACGCTCGCCAAACATCAAAAAGCCCTATGCGTACGTTGCTCGGGCGTACTGCAGCGCTATAACGGCTTGTCGGTGCAGCAACGCCTCGCCCTGACGGTGACTGCCGCAGTGCTGTGGACCTTCGCCAACTTTTATCCGGTGATGAGCATCAGCCTGCAGGGCTTGAAAAACAGCGCCACCCTCTGGGACTCAGTGGTTGCACTGAGCCTGGGGCCGATCACGTTCATTGCCTTGGTAGCGGCGATTTCCATCATTATCGCGCCGGTGTTTCAGCTGCTATTGCTGATCTGGGTGCTGAGTTTCGCCTTGGCCGGCAGGCGCTCGCCGGCGTTCAAGCTGTGCATGCGCTGGCTCGAAGCACTCCGGCCCTGGAGCATGCTGGAGGTGTGCCTATTGGGCGCGATGGTCGCGGTGTTCAAGCTGGCCGGCATGCTGGATGTGATCCCAGGCACCGGCCTGTTCGCCTTGGCCGCCCTGAGCCTGTTGCTGATCCGCATTGCCGGGCGCGATGTGCGCGACCTGTGGGACACCGTATGAATTCACCGCCCACCGCCCGCGAGCTGAACCTGTGCCTGTGCCACACCTGCGGCCAGCCCTGCGACATGCGCCTTGAGCCCACCGAGTGCGACCGCTGTGGCGCCGCGCTGCATCGGCGCAAGGTGCAGTCCCTGACCCGAACCTGGGCCTACATGCTCACCGCCCTCGCCTTTTATGTCCCGGCCAATTTATTGCCAGTGATGAACACCACCATGCTCGGCTCGGGCGCAGACAGCACCATCATGAGCGGCGTGCTGGAGTTCTGGCAACATGGCGCCTGGGACATTGCGCTGATCATTTTCATCGCCAGCATTGCCGTGCCGGGCATCAAGTTCCTGTCGCTGGGGCTGCTGCTGGTCACTGTGCAGCGCAATAGCCAGTGGGCGCGCAAGGAGCGTTCGAAGCTGTTTCGGTTTATCGAACTGATCGGCTATTGGTCGATGCTCGATGTCATCGTGGTCGCCCTGGTGGCCGCACTGGTGAAGTTTCAAGCCCTGGGCACGATAGAACCGCGCCTGGGCATTCTGTTTTTTGGCCTGGTGGTCGTGTTTACGATGCTCGCGGCCATGAGCTTTGATCCCCGGCTAATCTGGGAAAACCCACATAACGAGGAGACCTCGGATGAGCTCATCCAAGGCTGACACCCCTGCGGGGCAACCCGTGATCAAGACGCGTCGTTTCAGTGTCTCGCTGGTCTGGATCGTGCCGATTGTCGCCGTACTGGTGGGGATCTCGCTGGTGATTCACAGCGTCATGCAACAAGGGCCGACCATCGTCCTCAACTTCAAGACCGGCAGCGGGCTGGTTGCCAACAAAACCGAGGTCAAATACCGCAACGTGGTGATCGGCCAAGTAACCGCCGTAGCTCTGAGTGATGACCAGAAAAGCGTCAATGCCACCGTCGAGCTGGTCAAACAGGCCGAAAGCTTCACCCGCGAAGATTCGAAATTCTGGGTGGTGCGCCCGCGCATTGGCGCAGGCGGCGTGTCGGGCATCGACACGTTGTTGTCCGGCGACTATATCGGCGCGGACATCGGTCAATCCGAGACCCGCGCCAAGCACTTCACCGGCTTGGAAAACCCGCCGCCCATCACCTACGGCGAGCCGGGCAAGCGCTTCACCCTGCACACCCAGGCCCTGGGTTCCCTGGACATCGGCTCCCCCGTCTATTACCGCAAGATCCCGGTGGGCCAGGTGGTGGCCTATGAGCTGGACAACGAGGGCAAGGGCGTGAATGTCGAAATCTTCGTGCATGCGCCCAATGATGTGTACATCACCGAGAACACGCGGTTCTGGAATGCCAGCGGCGTCGACTTGAGCGTCGGTGCCAATGGCTTTGCGCTGAAAACCGAATCCTTGTCGTCCATGTTGATGGGGGGGATTGCCTTCCAGGCGCCGCCCTACAACCCCAATGACAAACCGGCCGAAGAAAGTCGCAGCTTTGAATTGTTCGAAGACCAGCAAAGCGCCCTCGCCCCGCCCAACGGCAAGGGGCAATACATGGTCCTGCGCTTCGATCAGGCCCTGCGCGGGCTGAAAGTCGACGCACCGGTGGAGTTCCTCGGCGTCGAGTTCGGCAGGGTTGTATCGATCAACCTGGATTTCGATGCGAAGAAACGCACCTTCCCGGTCAATGTCGGCATCGTGATCTACCCGCAACTGCTCGGCGAGGCCCACACCAAGCTGCTCAAGGCCATGAACAATAACCCTGACGATGAGGCAGCCGGCGTACGCCTGATCGGGACCTTCATCGAAAACGGCCTGCGCGCCCAGGCTCGCAGCGGTAACTTGCTGACCGGCCAGCTCTACATCGCCCTGGACTTCTACCCCAAGGCGGAAAAAGTCGCGTTCGACCCGAACCAGCGCCCCGTGGGCATCCCCACCATCCCGGGCAACCTGGAACAGCTGCAAGAGAAGTTCGAAGGCATCGTCAACAAGATCAGCCAACTGCCTGTCGAGCGTATTGCCGGCAACCTCGACGCCAGCCTGGTCGAACTGCGCAAGGGCCTGGCGCAATTCAACGCCAAGACGCTGCCGGGTGTGCAAACGACCTTGGCCGACGTGAGCAAGACCCTGCAATCGGCCAGTTCAACCCTGGCCGAAGACTCGCCGCAGCGTGAACAACTGACCCAGACCCTCGACGAGTTGGGGCGCATGTCGCGTTCCCTGCGCGAGCTTTCGGATTATCTGGGCCGGCATCCGGAGTCGCTGATTCGCGGCCGCCCCGATAACGCCGCACCGACGGACCTGCAAGGGCCACCCCGCAAATGACCATTGGAGCCGCCATGACATTGCCGTTGAAGATCACGTTACTGAGCGCCCTGCTGCTGCTCGGTGCCTGTCGCAGTGAACCCATCGCTTTTCATACCCTGACCCCGGCGCACTTGAGCCCGAGTACGCGAGCAGAGGCCGGCGGTGTGCGCATTGAGAGCATCAGCGTGCCGCCTCAGGTCGACCGCGCGCAGATAGTGATCCGCCAGGGCGACAGCGGCCTGGCGATTCTTGAAACCCAGTGGTGGGCCGCCACCCTCGCCGATGAACTGAGGAGCGCCTTGGTCGATCAATTGGCCAACAGCAATGCCCGGCAAGCCGTGGCTTTGCGCGTAGACGTGCAGCGGTTTGACTCGGTACCGGGGCAGTACGCATTGCTCGATGTGCGCTGGCGCCTGAGGCAAGTCAATGGCGATCGCCCGGCCTTGACCTGCCGCACCACCTTGCAATCACCTGCCGGGCCGAGCATCGACGAGTTGGTGGTGGCGCATCAGAACAACCTCAAGCGTTTCGCGGCGCTGATCAATCAGACCGTCGACACCTCACTCAAAGGCTGCCCGACCACGCCATAAACCCAGGGCTCAGGCCAACAAGCCCATGGCCTTGGCCCGCGCTACTGCCTGGGTACGACGCTCCACGCCGAGCTTGCTGTTGATGTGGCTGGCGTGGGTCTTCACCGTGTGCAGAGAGATGAACAACTGGTTGCTGATTTCCTGGTTTGAACAGCCTTGGGCAATCAGTTGCAGCACCGCCAGCTCTCGGGTGCTGAGGGTTTCCTGTTGAGGTGCGGCTTCAACTGCGCTGACTTGGGGCAGCAACGCCAGCAAGCTCTGATTGAGCAGCCCATGGGAATCCTTGCCCAACTGCTCGCGCATCCACTGCGGGTAACCCTCCAACAACCGTTGAAACGGCTGCAACGCACCACCCGAACCGGCTTCCAGGGCACGGGCGAACACCGGCCTGGCCTTGGCTTCCTGGCCATTATCCAGAAGTAACTGCACCTGCTGGACCAGCGCCATCAGGGCAATCATCTGGCGCCCACTGTCATGGGCCTGTTGGGCCAACGCTTCCAGGCGTTGCAGCGCACTGTCGGGCTGATGGCGCGTGGCATCGAGCGCGGCTTGTTGCAGCTCGATATGTTGCGGCAGGTGCGGATGAAACTCGGGGGCGGCCGCGGCGTGCTCGCCGTTGTAGGTCTGCCCCAGGCGGGCCAGCCAGGCGTCGGCCAGGTCAGTGCGCCCCTGGGCCAGCCACAACTCGCATTTGATCAGGGTGATCATCGCCAGGTAATAGATCGGCGGCACATCCCAGATGTGCATCAAGCGTTCGGCCTCGGCCAGTTCGGCAAAAGCATGGGCAAACTCCCCACGCCGCCCTTCGAAGCTGGCGATGACGCAGTGCCCGATCAGCACGCTGATATCGCGGCAGGCACGGGCCTCGGCCAGGCCGGCGCGCAAACGCGCCAGGCCGGCTTCGGGCTGGTAACGCACCAGCAGCAGGTACCCCTCGTACAGCGACAGCCGTGCGCGCACGGCATACAGGCGCTGGGGCGCCAGCCCATGCAGGCGCTCAAGGCCCTGGCGGGCTTCATCCAGGGAACGCAGGATCTCCCCCCGCGCCTGCAGCACCCGCGCCCGGTCGTAATGGGCCAAGGCTTCAAACAAGGGGTTACCGACGCGCTGCGCCAGCTCCAACGATTCGCGGTTCAGGCCACGAGCGCGCCACAGGTCGGCATCGACGATCGCCAGGTTGGACAGGGTCGAGAGGCACATCAGGCGCTGGCCGTAACGCTTTGGCGGCAAGCTTTCCAACGCTTCGTTGCAATAGCGCTGGGTCAGCTCACGGTCTCCGCGCCCACGGGCAATAATCCCGCTCAGCGCCAACCATTGGGCCAACATGGATTTTTGCGCGGTGGCCGATGGCGCCGGCAGGAAGCGGCTGAGGTAGCTGGACAGCTCCTGCGCTGCATCCAATTGGCATGCGAGCCCCAGCGCCCAGCTGTACAGCACGATCAAACGCGGCGTGCTGATCAGCAGGCTGTCGGGCAAGTCCATCTTCCAGCGCAGCAGCATGCCGATGTTCTGCTCTGCCAGCAGTTGCTCTTCGGACAGGTTCTGCACCAGATTCGCCGCCACATCCAGATGCCCGGCCCGCAGCGCCTGCTCCACCGCCTCGTCGATCAAGCCCTGGGTGTTAAACCAGCGACAGGCGCGCAAGTGCAGGCTGGCCGGCGGCAAGGTGGCGCTTTTCTCGCGGCGGGTACGCAGCAGGTCGGAGAACAAATGGTGATAACGGTACCAGTGCCCTTGCTCATCCAACGGCACCAGGAACACTTGATGAGCCTGCAAATAGCGCAGGATTTCTGCGCTGTCATGGGCCTCGCGGACGGCGTCGCATAATTCGCTGCAAAAACGCTCCTGAGGTGCGGTGTCATACAGGAACGCTTGCACTTCTGCGGGCAGGCAGTCGATGACTTCTTCGAGCAGGTAATCGCGAATCAGCCCTTCGCCACCGTGCAGGCTTTGCGGCAAGGCGCCCTCACTGCCGGCTTCGGAGGCCGCCAACAACCAGAAGCGCAGGCCGGCGACCCAGCCCTCGCTACGACGGATCAGGTTTTCCAACGCCTCACCGCGCAATGCATTGCCGTGTCCATCCAGCACCGCCAGGGATTCGTCATGGGTCAGGCGCAGGTCTTGCTCATGCAGTTCCAACAGGTGTCGCGACAGACGCAGGCGTGCCAGGTGCCAGTCCGGACGCTGCCGGCTGGTGACCAGCACCACCAGGCCATCAGGCAAATGATTGAGAAAAAACTGCAGGCAGCGATCCAGCACCGGGCCCTGGGCCAGGTGATAGTCATCCAGCACCAGCAATAACGGCGAACGTGCAGACAGGTGCACGGCCAGTTCGTCGAGCAGGCCATCGAGCCATTCTTCGAAGGCAAAGGGTTGGTGACGCTGGCGCATTTTCAGCAACCCCAGGGATTGGGCGCCGAGTTGCGGAAAATACTGTTGCAAGCCGTCGAGCAGCCGCTCCAGGAAACGGCCGGGGTCGCTGTCACGAGGGCTCAGGCCCAACCACAGGCTTTGCCACTGGGCTGGCAAGCCCTGGCAGAACTCCACCGCCAACGAACTCTTGCCGAACCCCGCGGGCGCGCTGACCAGCAACAGTCGCCCATCAAGGCCCGCATTCAGCCGTTCGCACAGGCGCGGGCGCAGCACGTAGCCGTCAGGCAGCGGGGGCCGGTAAAAGCGGCCTTCCAGCGGCGGCATCACCACACTGGCAGGCCCATGGGTTCGGGACAGATCAGTCATCGCCGGGCTCTTGTAGAAGGCTGTTGTCGGCATTGCAGATGTCCGCAGACTAGCGGTAAAAGCGGCGGGATTGTAGATCTTTGCAACAAATGGCTGAAAAAGAACTGCGACAAGAAATATCCCTGCGGGCCCCACAAACAAAAGTGGGAGGGGGCTTGCTCCCGATAGCGGCGGATCAGTCACGCATTCAGCGACTGTCAGACCGCTATCGGGAGCAAGCCCCCTCCCACAGGGCGCATCAGCAGAGGTTAGCGAACACCGTCCTGGCGCAGGGCCGCTGGGGTGAAGTCGCTGGTGCTGGCGGTGAAGCCGAAGTCATAGGCCTGCTTCTCTTCGTTCTTCATGCCCAGGGCCAGGTAGCGGCCGGACTGCAGGTCGTAGAGGGTTTCCAGGGCGTACCACGGCACTTGCTTGTCGTAGTAGTTCTCACCATGGGCCTCGGCGACGCGCCACAGTTGGCCACGACCGTCGTAGTGGTCGATCACCGCTGCCTGCCAGGTGTCTTCGTCGATGTAGAAGTCACGCTTGGCGTAGATGTGGCGCTGGCCTTCCTTCAAGGTGGCGACCACGTGCCAGACACGGCGCAGCTCGTAGCGAGCCAGGTCCTGGTTGATGTGGCCAGCCTTGATGATATCGGCGTACTTGAGCTTGGGATCGTCGATCTTGTAGCTGTTGGAGGCAATGTAGATTTCTTTCTTGCCTTCCAGCTTCCAGTCGTAGCGGTCCGGCGCACCGTTGTACATGTCGAGGTTGTCGGAGGTGCGCAGGCCATCGGCGGCAGTACCCGGCCCGTCATAGGACACTTGCGGCGCCCGACGCACACGGCGCTGCCCGGCGTTGTAGACCCAGGCCGAACGCGGTTCTTTGACCTGGTCCAGGGTTTCGTGCACCAGCAGCACACCACCGGCCAGGCGCGCTGGCGCAGTCACTTGCTGCTTGAAGTAGAACAGCACGTTGCCTGGGTTTTTCGGATCGAAGTCCTTCATCTTGTCGCGGAACACGAACTGGTCGCGGAAGTACACCAGGCTGTAGGAACCGTTGGTTTGCGGGGTGGCCTGGGTAACCAGGCGGGTCACGCTGCCGCCGCGGTAACGGGTGATGTGGTTCCAGATCACTTCAACGCCGCTCTTGGGAATCGGGAACGGGACGGCGGTTTCAAAGTTTTCCAGACCGTTGCCGCCGGACACCAGGTTGGTGGTGGTGGCGTTTTTCTTGATCGAGGCAAACACCTCGGCCGGCACGGTGGCGCCGCGATGGGTCGGGTACACCGGCATCTTGAAGCTGTCCGGGTAACGCTTGAACATCGCGTATTGCCCGGGGGCCAGCTTGTCTTTGTACTGCTCGACGTTCTGCGCGGTGATGGTGAACTGCGGTTGCTCGCTGGCATACGGGTTGGCGAGGAAACCACGGGCGTCGACCGCACCGGCATTGGTCGGCAATGGCGACCATTTTGGAATGGTGCCGGCCGCGTTACCGGCCATCTCGGCGCCCATCGGGGTCAGGGTCGTGCCGAGCTTGGCGGCTTCATCTGCCGAGACTGCCGCCATGACGTTACTCGCCAGGATCGACAGCCCAAGCACACCCACGTGCAACAGACTTTTTGTTATTTTCATGCTCTGGTCTTCCTGAATACATGCCACTTGAAAAGAGTGTGCTTAGAAGTTGGCGCCGAAGCTCAAGGCGACAAAGTCGCGGTCATCCACAGTGCTGAACTTGCCACCAAAGAAGTTGGTGTACGCCAGGCTCGCGGTATAGGTGTTCTGGTATTCGGCATCCAGGCCCAGGCTGACCGCCTTGCGACCTTCTTCAAAGTTGCCGCCAGGGCCTGGCGAGTAACCTTTGACGTCATGGGACCAGGCCACGTTGGGTTTGAGGTTCACGCCCGCGAACACGTCCGGGTATTCCCAGATGGCACGGGCGCGGTAGCCCCAGGACGTTGCGGTGGTGTAGCCGTCGTTGTTGCAGTTGGTGTTCAGGCCAGCAGCGTTGGGCAAGCCGGCGCCGTTGGCGGTGGAGTTGTTGAGGGCGTTGCAGAACCCACCTGGCAGCGTGCCTGGGCCGAACACCGGGTCGCGGCCGTAACGAGCCTGGGATTTGCTTTCCAGGCCACCCACGTGGGTCACGCCGATTTCACCGACGGTGGTGAGGCGGCTGGCGCCCATCACCTGATCGAAGAAGTGCGTGAAGGTGGTCTGGAACTGGGTGACCTCCTTGCGGTTGTAGCCGTGCAGGTCCTGGCCCGGCGTGCCCTTGAGCACGGACGCATTGCCAAAGCCGGGGATCGGCGTGACACCGGCGAACAGAATGTCAGTGGTGCTCAACTGCACCGGCGCATTCGGACGGTAGCTCAACTCACCGCTCCAGGCGGTGCCGGTAGGCAAGGTGGTGGAGAAACTCAGGCCGTAGAGGCGAATATCTTCCGGGTACTCGACGAAGTAGTTCGAGCTACCCGCCACGATCAACGGTCGCAAGGCCCCCAGTGGCCCCAGCGGACGCGTGTAGGCCGCCGATGGCGCGCCCTGCGCGCTGAAGATCGGCGCACGGCTGTGGTAGTTCATGAAGTAGGCGCCGAATTCGGTATCCAGCGGTTCGAAGTTGTAGCGCATGGCCACGCCAAACTGGCCGCTGTCGCGGGCATCACGGTCCGGCCCACGGCGCACCAGCACGCCTTCGCTGTTCACGTCCACCCCCAGGGCACCCAGGGTCGGCAGGGCGGCGGCAGGAATGGTCGAACGCTTGTTCAGTACCCGCAGGTTATTGCTGCAACCATCGGAGATCACGTCCGGCTGCGAGAAGAACGTGCCGCAGTTATCGGTCACGGTCTGGTCCCACTCCAGCTGGTAAAACGCCTCGGCCGACAGATTGTCGGTGAGCGACTGGGACACGTAGAACATGTTCACCGGGATCAAGCCTTCCTTGATCTCGGCCCCCGGACGGCGAAACGCCGACACGTCGATCGGGTTAATGGAGTTGATGCCGCCGCCGATGAAGGTACTTTCGCCCCAGCTCACCACCTGCTTACCAAAACGCACGGAACCCGGCGCATCGGCAATCGAGTAGTTGTGGTAGACGAATGCGTCGAGAATCTGCCCGCCCGAAGACTTGGCGCCTTCCTTGCGGTTGTTGTCGCTGATGTCCTTGAACGGACGGCTTTCGTCCTTGAGTTCAAAGTCGTACCAGTACTTGCCCCGCACAAACACACCGGTGTCGCCGTACTTCAGTTCCAGGTCGTGGATGCCCTTGAAGATCTTCGAGAACGTCTCGCCGCGCTTGAAGTTCAAGTGGCCGTCATCGGAGGTCTGGGACAGGCCCTTGCCGCCGTTGTTGGCACCGATCAGGTCACGATTGGGTTTGGCCGTGGACCAGCTCGCCCCCACGGAAAGCGACGAGTCAAAGCTCCCTTCGATTTCACCAATGTTGAAACTGACGCCGAATGCCGGCCCGGCGAGCGTAGAAGCGAGGCTGACGGCCAGGGGCAGTCTTGCCCGGCGCCAGAACTGGTTTACTGAGGTCATCGACGCTACTCCATGTGCATATTTTATTGTTATGGCAGTGAGCCCTTTCTTCAGATGTAACGGCC
The DNA here is from genome assembly GCF_900119375.1 of Pseudomonas sp. NFR02. Lineage (NCBI taxonomy): Bacteria > Pseudomonadati > Pseudomonadota > Gammaproteobacteria > Pseudomonadales > Pseudomonadaceae > Pseudomonas > Pseudomonas sp. NFR02. The sequence continues at coordinate 253,751 of NZ_FPJJ01000002.1, read as the reverse complement.
GGGATACAACGATTCCAATGCCGCATCGCCACCGAGCCTCCATGGCTCGAAGCGCAACATCCGCGAAAAACTCTGAAAGGGACTATAGCCAGAGGGGGGTAGTGCTTGATCCCTCTAAAGTGTGATTTGCATCACCAACCTGTCTGCCACAACCCTCTCGCCACGCCGACGAAGGTCGACGCGGGAAGGATGGCTGAAATTCGGCAAATCACAAGTAAAGGCTTGATATAGAGCATTGCCGCGCCCGAACGGGCGCGGCGAGAGGGTTTAGAGCGTGGACAGGAACGTGCTGTTGTTGGCCTGCCATTCGATGATGTCGACACGTATACGTTTCTTGTCGAGTTTGCCGACACTGGTCTTGGGAATTTCAGTAACAACGGCGATCTGGCTCGGGATCGCCCACTTGCTCAAATGGCCCAGCTCGACAAAAGGCTTGAGGTGTTCCTTGAGCTCTCGCGCATCGATCACATGCCCTTCACGCACCACCAACAAGGCGAAGGGCCGCTCGCCCCATTGCGGATCGGCAATGCCCACCACCGCCACTTCCCGTACCGCCGGGTGGCGGCTGACCAGATCTTCGAGTGCCAGGGAAGAGATCCATTCGCCGCCGGTCTTGATCACATCCTTGATGCGGTCGCGGATATCAATCACACCGAAGGCATCCAGCGTGGCCACATCACCGGTGTGCAGCCAGCCACCGGCCCATAGCTCGGCGCCCTTGTGCGGCTCGTTGTAGTAACCCTCGGTCAGCCACGGCGCGCGCAGCACCAGTTCGCCCTGGGTTTCGCCATCGGCGGGTAGGAAACGACCGTCGGTGTCCATGATTGCCGCCTCGACCAACGGGCCCGGCACACCGGCCTTGATGCGGTAGGTGGTGCGCTCATCTTCGCTGCCGGCCATCAGCTCATCATTGAGGTGAGCGCAGGACACCAGCGGCCCGGTCTCGGACATGCCATACGCAGCGGTCAGCTGAATGCCACGAGCCTTGGCAGCTTCATACAGCGAACGGTTGAGGGCGCTGCCGCCGATGACGATTTTCCAGCCGCCGAAATCCACGTTCTGCGCAGCCTTGGCGTTGAGCACCATTTGCAGAATGGTCGGCACACAGTGGGAGAACGTCACCTTCTCCTTGCGCCACAGTTCCACCAGGTATTCGGGGTCGTAGCGGCCGGGGTACACCTGTTTGAGCCCGAGCATGGTCGCCACATACGGCAAGCCCCAGGCGTGTACGTGGAACATCGGCGTGATCGGCATATACACATCGTTGGTGCCCAGCAGGCGCACACTGTCGACGCTGCCCATGATGGTCGCCACGCCAATGGTGTGCAGCACCAGTTGCCGGTGGGTGAAGTACACGCCCTTGGGGTTACCGGTGGTGCCGGTGGTGTAGAAGGTGGTGGCGACCGAGTTTTCGTCGAAATCCTCGAAGTCATAGATGGGGCTGGCCGCGGCCAGCAGGGTTTCATACTCACCCACCAGGTTGGGTAGCTCGGCGGTGAGGGTGTCACCATCGGTAATCAACAAGGTCTTGTCGACGGTGGTGAGCTGCCCGGCAATGGCCTGGTAGAGCCCCACGAACTCACTGTTGACCAGCACAAAGCGGTCTTCGGCGTGGTTCATGGTGTACAGAATCTGTTCTGGCGACAGGCGCACGTTGATGGTGTGAATCACCGCGCCGATCATCGGGATGGCGAACATGCACTCCAGGTAACGGTGGCTGTCCCAGTCCATCACCGCCACAGTATCACCAGCCTTGACCCCGGCTTCGGTCAGCACATTGGCCAGGCGCGCAACGCGCTCGATCAGCGTCGGGTAGCTGTAGCGCAGCTTGTCGCGGTAGATAATTTCCCGGGTCTTCTCGTAGCGAGTCCCGGACATCAACAGGCGCTTGATCAACAGCGGGTACTGGTACGCACCTTCGGCGGGCGGGATAACACGGGTCTGCAACATAAGAATCCCTTTAATGACTGCACGGTCTTGGCTTGAAGACCTGCACTGTAGAGCGCTTATGTTTCAGCCAAATCAGCCAAAGGAATGATTTGCAGGGGCCAGTAAATGCTAGCGTTACGCCATTACCGAGGACCTAATGAGACCCAATGTGGGAGCGGGCTTGCTCGCGAATGCGGAGTGTCAGCCGGTATATCTTTGACTGAAGCACCGCATTCGCGAGCAAGCCCGCTCCCACATCTGGATTGTGCTCACTTGAGAAAAGTGATTATTTCATGCTGGTAAAGGCCAGCTTCACCCCGATGGCAATCAACACCGCGCCCATGGTCCGATCAAACCAATGACCCATCTTTGCAAACCCGGCGCGCACGCGCTGCTGGCTGAACAACATGGCCACCAGGCAAAACCACAGGGCCGTGGCCACCGCCAAGTACACACCGTAACCAGCCTGTACCGCCAGCGGTGTGTGGGGGTTGATCACCACGGTGAACAGCGACAGGAAGAACAGCGTGGCCTTGGGGTTCAAGCCATTGGTCACAAAGCCTGCGGTAAACGCGCCGCGTGGAGTGCGCTCGCCCGCTTCACGGTGCAGCTCGCCCTCGGCCGCAGGCTTGGCCGGCTGAGCGCGCAGGGCCTTGAAGCCGATGTACAGCAGGTACGCGGCTGCGGCCCACTTCAACGCATTGAACAGCACAATAGACTGGGACACGATCAAGCCGATACCCAGCAACGAGTAACCCACATGCAGGAAAATCGCCGAACCGACGCCCAAGGCCGTCCAGGTTCCGGCACGGCGGCCGTGGGTCACGCTTTCACGCACCACCACGGCGAAATCCGGGCCGGGGCTCGCCACTGCCAACAAGTGAATCAAGGCTACGGTCAAAAACTCGGCGACGTACATGCTCACTCCATTAAGTAACTGATTATTTCATCTGATAGGCTCGGCAGATTACGCCTTCGAACCTCGTCGCAAAAGGTACAGTTGATCATGAACAATCGCCGCGCCGTCTTCCTCGACCACCCTTCCCTGGACTTGGGCGACCTCGACCTCAGCGGTTTGCATGACTGCTTCAGCCAGCTTCAGTTGTTTGAACAGACCACGCAAGAAAATGTGCTGGAGCGCTTGCAGGGCGCCCAAGTCGCCATCAGCAATAAAATCCCGCTCACGGCGCAAACCCTGGCCGCCTGCCCCGAGCTCAAACTGATCCTGGTATCGGCCACTGGCACCAACAATATCGACCTTGAAGCGGCCCGCGCCCACGGCATCACCGTGAGCAACTGCCAGGGCTATGGCACGCCGTCGGTGGCACAACATACGATCATGCTGCTGCTCAACCTCGCCACGCGCTTGAAGGACTATCAACAGGATGTGGCCGCTGGCAAATGGCAGCAGGCCAAACAGTTTTGCCTGCTGGACCATCCGATCGTCGAACTGGAAGGCAAAACCCTCGGCCTGCTCGGCCACGGTGAATTGGGCAGTGCCGTGGCACGCCTGGCTGAAGCGTTCGGCATGCGCGTGGTGCTCGGCGCGATACCTGGGCGCCCTGCCCGCGCCGACCGTGTGCCGCTGGACGAATTGCTGACCCAGGTCGATGCGCTGACCCTGCATTGCCCACTCAATGAACACACCCGCGACTTTATCGGCGCCCGTGAACTGGCGCAGCTCAAGCCCGGCGCGTTTATCGTCAACACCGCACGCGGTGGCTTGATCAATGAACAGGCCCTGGCCGACGCGCTGCGCAGTGGTCATCTTGGCGGCGCCGCGACTGACGTGTTGAGTGTCGAGCCGCCAGTCACTGGTAATCCGCTGCTGGCGGGAAACATTCCACGCTTGATCGTCACGCCCCACAACGCCTGGGGCAGTCGCGAAGCGCGGCAGCGCATCGTCGGCCAGCTCACGGAAAACGCCCAGGGCTTTTTCAACGGCGCCCCGCTGCGCGTCGTCAGTTGATAAACTGCGCCCCTTTTCAAGGAGCAGACTATGGATCCGCGCAGTGAAGTACTGCTTCGCCAGGCCGAATTTTTTCAAGGCAACCTGCTGCTCGTAGGTTTGCCTGCCGACGATTTGCTTGGGCGCCTGCCCAATGCCCACGGCTGGTGCTGGCATGCCGGTGACCAAGCGGCGCTCGATGCGCGCTTCGCAGAGCGCAGCCAGTTTGGCGTGACGGTGCCCGAGCGCGCCTTTGATGCGGCGGTGATTTTCCTGCCCAAGTCCAAAGACCTCACCGACTACCTGCTCAACGCCGTGGCCGCGCGCCTGCCTGGCGCTGAGCTGTTTCTGGTGGGCGAGAAAAAGGGGGGTATCGAAAGCGCCGCCAAACAGATGGTTCCGTTCGGCAAACCGCGCAAGCTCGATAGTGCACGGCATTGCCAGCTGTGGCAGGTCACCGTCGCCAACGCGCCGCACGCCGTGGAGCTTGAGAGCCTGGCACAGGTCTTCGACGTACCGCTGGCCGAAGGCCCGCTGAAGGTGGTGAGCTTGCCAGGGGTGTTCAGCCATGGTCGCCTGGACCGCGGCACCGAGTTGTTGCTGGAGCACTTGGACAAGCTGCCCAGCGGCAACCTGCTCGATTTCGGTTGCGGCGCCGGGGTGTTGGGGGCTGCGGTCAAACGCCGCTACCCGCATAACACCGTGACGATGCTGGATGTGGATGCCTTCGCCGCCGCCAGCAGTCGCCTGACGCTGGCAGCGAACGGCCTGGAAGCTGATGTGTTGACCGGTGACGGCATCGACGCCGCGCCCATGGGTTTGAACGCGATTTTGAGCAATCCGCCGTTCCATGTCGGCGTGCACACCGATTATTTCGCCACGGAGAACCTGCTGCGAAAAGCGGCGAAACACCTGGCAAAAGGTGGCGAACTTCGCCTGGTCGCCAATAGTTTCCTGAAGTACCAGCCACTGATCGAAGAGCATTTGGGCATCTGCGCAATCAAGGCCGAAGGCAATGGTTTTCGCATTTACCGCGCCAAGCGTCCCTGACGGAGGTTTGAAAAAGAACGCTTGCCGAATGGGTTTTGCCTAGGCAGAATCCGCAGCGTCCTAGGGGAGTAGTCTCCCACGAGCGCCATGCTCGTCCGGCATACGTCAACATACTTGGTCAGCAGACCATGGCGTATGCGACCCAGGAGTCCGCACAGACGGACCGGGGTTTGACAAGACCTATGACACGCACACCTTACCCGGGGCGGGAAGGCTGTACGTGTCATAGCCGTGTCGACCCGCCCCTGGAAACTACCTGATGCTGGATTCACTACTCGTTCCTACCGCAATCGTTGCCTTGGCCGAAATCGGCGACAAGACGCAACTGCTCGCACTCATCCTTGCTGCGCGCTTTCGCAAGCCCTGGCCGATCATCGCCGGTATCGTCGCCGCGACCCTGGCCAACCATGCGGCGGCCGGTGCCGTGGGCGCCTGGTTCGGGAGTTTCTTCTCGGATGCGGTGCTGCACTGGATCCTCGCCGCGAGCTTCTGCGCCACGGCGCTGTGGACCCTGGTGCCGGACAAACTCGATGATGACGAAGCCAGTACCACCCGTAAGTTCGGGCCCTTCCTGACCACCTTGATTGCGTTCTTCCTCGCCGAAATCGGTGACAAGACCCAGATCGCCACGGTGATGCTGGCGGCGCAATACCCGGAATTGTGGCTGGTGATTATCGGTACCACCCTGGGCATGCTGATTGCCAACGTACCGGTGGTGCTGGCGGGGAATTTTGCCGCGGAGAAACTGCCGCTGACCTTGATTCGTCGCTTGGCGGCTACGGCGTTCTTCGTGCTGGCGATTATTGCGGTGTACAAGGCCATGCAGAGCAGCGGCTGGCTGTAAACCGATCAGGGCGGGAGGAGCGGGCTTGCCCGCGATAGCGGCGTATCAGTCACTGAATCTGTTGCTGAACGGGCGTTATCGCAGGCAAGCCAGCTCCCACAGTGGTCCAGAATCAGCACCTGGCATAGGACCCTGTGGGAGCGGGCTTGCCCGCGAAGGCGAGGTATCAGTCACTGAATGAGTCACTGCAACACCGCATTCGCGAGCGAACTCGCTGCCACAGGGCGCCGATCAGGACTTCTTGGCCTGCTGGTAGAGCGGCATTACCTTCGGAATCGCCGCCTGCAAGGACGCGATGCGGCTGTCGGAAGCCGGGTGCGTGCTCATGAATTCCGGCGGTGCGCCTTCCGAAGCCTTGGCCATCTTGTTCCACAAGGTGATGGCCGCGTTCGGGTTGTAACCAGCGCGGGCGGCCAGTTCCAGGCCGATCAGGTCGGCTTCGTTTTCATTGCTGCGGCTGTTGGGCAAGGTCATGCCGTAGTTGGCCACGGTATCGGCCAGTGCCAGGCTGTCCTGGCCGAGACCGAATATTGCCCCGGCGCCCTGCTTGGCCATCTGGATACCGTAAGCCTTGGACATGGCTTCTCGGCCGTGCTCACGCAAGGCGTGGGCGATTTCATGGCCCATCACGGCGGCCAGTTCGTCATCGGTGAGCTTGAGGTTGTCGATCAAGCCGCTGTACACCAGGATCTTGCCGCCAGGCCCGCAGTTGGCGTTCATCTCATCGCTTTTGATCAGGTTCACATCCCAGTTCCACTGGGCCGCATCCGCGCGGAAAGTCGGAGCCTGGGCGATCAGGCGCTTGGCAATGGCCTGCACGCGCTTGGCGTTGGCGCTGGTCTTGTCCAACACCCCTTTGCTGCTGGCTTCACCCAGGGTCTGCTGATAAGACTGGGCATACATCTGGTCGACTTCCTGGCTCGACAGCATGCTGAACATGTACTGCTTGCGCTCCACCCCAACGGCGCCGCCGCTGGTGGTATTGACCGACTGACAACCCGCCAGCAGCATCGCTGCAACCAAACCGCTTACCACCAATGACTTCTTCATGAACACGCTCCCTGAAAACATGGCGCGTATCGTAGGCGGTCATTGGTATCTGCGCCAGATACACCAGACGTTTAACCGCTGAATTTCAGATACATCCGAACGCGACCGGACTGGCAAAGCTCACGCCGGGGTCAGGCACTCGGGCCCATTGAGCTTCGGATCGTTGACCATATTGGCCAGCACCCGCTCGCGCAGCACGGCAGGCTCAGCCGCCAGCAGGCTCTGCAATACATGCAGCGGTGTCTCGGGGTCGAGCCAGGCGGCCTGCGCTGCCGCGTCCAGGATCAATGGCCGGCGCTGACTTTGCGCCGCTTGGGTAACCACCGCCGTACTCAGCCATACCTGCTCCTGCACCGGATACGCTTCCCACACTGCGGCAAAGAACAACGTGGAGCCCTCCCCCGGCGTGAGCCAATACGGGCGCTTGCGCTGGGTGCCGCGCCATTCGTAGAAACCGTTGGCCGGCAGCAGGCAGCGGCGCTGGCGGAACGCTTCACGGAACATCGGTTGTTCGGCCAGGGTTTCGGCGCGGGCATGGGCTGGGGTACGCGACAGGTCTGTCAGCCAAGGCGGCGTAAGGCCCCAACGGGCACGCGCCAGGGTGAGCTGGCCTTCGCTCAGGCGCTGGATCAGTACCGAATCATTGGGGGAAATGTTCCACTGGGCCTGCTGATCCGCGGGGAAGCCGGGCAAGGCAGCAAAGGCAGGGTTCCAGCGAAACAGGGCATAACGTCCACACATGGGGCAACACGACTCTTGGGGTAAACCGACCGACAGCCTAACAGACCAATACGTCGGGGAAGCTGTCGGGTTCGTCGCCGGGCAACGGTTGCGCGCCGATATAGGCAGTGATCAGCTCGCGGGCAACAGCCGCCTGATCGTTATCGACCTCCAGCCCCAGCAAGCCGAAGATCGGCAACTCGCCCGTGCCGCCGAGCAGGTGGCGCCCCACCAGATGCGCCTCGATGCCTTCACTGGCAAGCATCTGCTGCAGCAACTCGCCCTCCATCAGGTTTTCCGGTTCGTAGACTCGCTGCATGGGCGTACCTTTTTATTCGTTCCCGCTGCGCATTATTCATTTTCGCTGCGAGTTTCAAGCATCCACTCTTCACCATGAACTTGCAGGTCGAATGTGATCGGCCGGCAACACACTTGGCAGTCTTCTATATAGGTCTGGTCACCACCGGACAAATCCACCGTTGTCTCGACCTCTTCGCCACAATAAGGACAATCGTACAGCGCAGTTTCGAGCATCGCAGTCTCCCAGGTGACTTGTGCGTATAATCGCCGGTCTATTTACAGGGCTATTCTTGGCCGGCCCCTTATTCGGACCGCACCCTGACATTTCCTTTTACTTACCCTAGCCGTTTCTAACAAGAGAGCATGATGGGCGAATTCGATACCATCCGACCTTACAACGACAGCGAAGTCCCGGCAGTGCTGGCGCGCCTGTTCAGTGACAAGGCCTTTCTGGACATCCTGACCCACTTCCGCTTCCCGCGCTTTGCAGGCGCCCTGGGCTGGCTGCTCAAGCCAATGATCGCGCGCAAACTGCGCCGTGAGTTCGCTGGCGTCACCACCGTGGCCACGCTGCAGGACAAGGTCGAGTACTACGTTGACCACACCATTGACCGGGCGACCGACGGCGTGACCTATACCGGCGTCGAGCAACTGAAATCCGGCACCGCCTACCTGTTCCTGGCCAACCACCGCGACATCGTGATGGATCCGGCCTTCGTCAACTACGCCGTGTACCACGCCGGCCTGCCGACGCCGCGCATCGCCATCGGCGACAACCTGCTGCAAAAGCCGTTTGTCAGCGACCTGATGCGCTTGAACAAGAGCTTCATCGTGCACCGTTCGATCACCGGGCGAAAGGAGAAGATGGCGGCTTACAACTTGCTGTCGGCCTACATCAACCATTCGATCCGCAACGACTGCCAGTCGATCTGGATTGCCCAGGCTGAAGGCCGGGCCAAGGATGGCGATGACCGTACCGAATCGGCGATCCTCAAGATGTTCCACGTCAGCCGCAAGGACGAGCCATTTGCCGAGGTCATCCAGTCGTTGAACCTGACGCCGGTGTCCATCAGCTACGAGTACGACCCTTGCGATGCCGCCAAAGCCCGCGAGTTGTATATCCGCGCCACCACCGGTACCTACAGCAAGGCACCGGGCGAGGATGATGTGAGCATTGCCCTGGGCATTACCGGCTATAAAGGCCGGGTGCACGTGAACTTTGCGCCGCCGATCACCGAGCGTTTCGAAGACACCAAGCTGCTGGCCGTGGAAATGGACCGGCAGATCCTGGGCGGCTATCGGTTGTTCCCGGTGCACTACCTGGCATATGCGCAGTGGAGTGACGCCGACCCGCAATTGCAGGTGCCCAAGGCGGCGGACGTATTCCCGGCCGATGAGCTGGCCAAGGCCAAGGCGGAATGGGAGCGGCGCTTGAACGAGTGCCCGGCGGAGCACCGGCCTTATCTGGTGGTGCAGTATGCGACGCCGGTACGCAACCAATACCGAGTCAAGGCTGGGATCCCTCTATAAACACCCAACCCAAATATGTGAGCCCACAGGGGATATGGGGCAGGCGCTGATTCTGTGGGCAGTACATGGCCAGTGTGGGAGCTGGCTTGCCTGCGATAGCGGTGGGTCAGTTAAAGATTCAGCGGCTGATACACCGCCTTCGCGGGCAAGCCCGCTCCCACATTTGGTTTTGCAGTGGAATTAGAAGTGGGTGCTGAGCCAGGAGATGGCCAGGGCCAGGCCAAGGCAAGCAAAACCGACGCGGTACGCCAGGCGATGCGCCCGTTCGGTGCGTGTATCCAGAAACAGCATCGGCTGGTCGATAGCGCGCTCTTCGCTGCGCAGGGCCAGGTCGGCCATCGCACGCTGTGCATGCAGGCGGGTGATGAACAGCACCCAGGCGCCCGAGCAGGCAACCAACAGGGCAACAATATTAATGAGCAGTGCGGGCAGCGCCATCGCAAACCTCGGTGAACCAGTGTTCGGGTATCAGTCCAGGTACACACCTGAACGACAGTCGCCTCCTGCGCCTTAAATGCTCCTTCCCCATGGACGGCTAATGTATCCAGTAATTTACGCCGTCACCTGAACGTCACCTTAACAAGCCACTCTGTTGCCCTTCGACGCTTGAGGAGCTTGTCATGTTGCATGCGCAAAACCAGGATCGGCTGTATCTGATCGCCCAGAGCGATGAACAGGAGGCGCTGATCGGCAGCCTCGCGTTCAACGTTCAGGACCGCCATTGGCTGGTGTATTGCGCCCTCGGCGGGCACCAGCATGCCGATCTGCCGGAGCTGGATGTGCTCACCGGCGTGAGCATGCTGGATTTTTATGTCGATACGGCGGCATGACAAAACCACAGGCATAAAAAAACCGGGCACAGCGATGAGCCCGGTTTTTTGTGAGCGGCTTACTGCGCGCTGAGCAGTTGACCGATGCTTGGGTCTTTGAACAGGCGGGTCAGGGCATCGCTGAGCACGTCGCTGACCAGCTTGGTGTTGGTTTCCTGGTTGGGCGACATGCCGAAACGCTGGTTGAGCGAGGCGGCGTAGCGGCCACTGTAACGGCGGGTGCCGGCATTGACGTCAGACTTGAAGGTGGCGCCGATGGAAGCCTCGGTCACATACAGGCCGTCTTTGGGCGACTGGTATTTAAGCTCGGCCAGGGTCACGGTCAGTTGTGGTACGCCTGGCGAGTTGGTCGGCGTAAAGCCCAACAAACGCACAGCAGCTTCAGCCTGGGCCTGCAACTTGGGCAGCACATCCTGGCCGGTCACCGAAATCAGTGCGGTCTCAGGGTACAGGCCGCCACGCGAGCCCAGGGTCGGCGACGGACGACCGTCGACCACGCGCACCGACACCGGCTGGCCATGGCCTACCGCAGCCAACGGCGCAGTGACTTTAGGTTGCGGGCTGAGTTGTTGCGGGCTGTTGGCGCAGCCGACAAGGGTCAAACTGGTCACAGTGATCAAACCGAACAACAGGCGTTGCAACATCGCATTTCTCCAGGACTAGGTGCAGACAGGTCGCCAGTATAACGGTGCACGCGCGCCACTCACCAGCGATCCTGAACGACGACTGAAGCCCCGGTGCAAATTACAAATTCGCATAAATTCGTCACCCCAGTGTCATGCCACACTGGCAACCTTCAAGCATGTAACACACCAGGTACACAGCCATGCGCCTTCTCAAGACCCTGTTCATGTCACACACCCGCCATCGTCACTTTGCCTTGCTCGATGCCAAAGGCCATTGCCAGGCATTCAAGCAGTGCAGCCTGCCGCCCGTCGGTGAAGGCTGGGTGGAAGTGACCGAGACTCACCTGGGCTGGATGCACCGCCCACTGCCGGCCAGCGCCCGGGTCAGCCCGCAGGTTTTTCGCGCACAACATCGGCAAGCGTTGGCCTCCTGACCGGGACCCGAATAAAAGTCATAAAACACGCCCATTTCCTTGGCGTTCTTCGCTACAATCTCCCCCCGATTATAAGGACGTCTCCTGATCGGGCCCCGCAGCATCGTTAATGCCCAGGCATTAGCCCCCAAAATCGCCCACAGAGAGCCGCCCACACAGATCGAGTGAAGCTGGCGTGCTTGCTGTTTCCTTTGCAAACCACCCCGTCTTTTATCGAATCTGCCAGAGCTGCCATTGCGCTCGGCCACTTGAGTTGTTTGCCCGTTTTGCCGCGTGTCGGCAGAGGTTTACGGGCCAGGTGCCAGGCTGGGGCAGCCCTTTTTTGAGGTTCACGTCTTCAAAAGAGCGTGAAAAAACGGGTTTTCACAACTTCACAAGAGTGTGGCGAGCAAATGAATAGTTTGGCGTTTGTACAAGCACCATCAGCGTCTGGGTCAGCCCAATTACACAGGATCGAGCACGCCTCAAAAACCGGAGCTTGAGCCTGTCCGCTACGGATTGGTTGCACGAATCGCACGCTTTGACCATAAGTCGAATTGCCACAGGCGCCCATGAATGCGTTCATAGGCAGATTAGCCCGGCAGGAAGCGTGTGCTGAAGTTGCAAAGAATTGCGAAACGGACATGGCGATCCTGGCCATGGGTAACCTGGGGCAACACGTGAATCGCCCCGTCACTCCTGGCAGCCATGCCGTCAATTTGGTGCTGCAGATTTTGGAGACGCGTTAAATGGCGCATAACGAAGCAGTCGACGTAGTACTGGTAGGGGCCGGCATCATGAGTGCCACCCTGGCCGTACTGCTCAAAGAGCTCGACCCCAGCCTCACGCTGGAAGTCGTTGAGCTGATGGACTCGGGTGCCGCGGAGAGTTCCAACCCGTGGAACAACGCCGGCACCGGCCATGCCGGGCTGTGTGAGCTGAACTACACGCCACAGGCCGCCGATGGTTCCATCGACATCAAGAAAGCCGTGCACATCAACACCCAGTTCGAGGTGTCGAAGCAGTTCTGGGCTTACCTGACCAAGAAAGGCACCTTTGGCTCGTCCAAGTCGTTCATCAGCCCAGTGCCGCACCTGAGCTTCGTGCAGGGCGACAAAGGCGTGTCCTTCCTCAAGAAGCGCTTTGAGACCCTCAGCCAGCACCACGCGTTTTCGGACATGCACTACACCGAAGACCGCAGCGAAATGGCCGAGTGGATGCCGTTGATGATGCCGGGCCGCCCGCTCGACGAAAAAATCGCCGCCACCCGCGTGATGAACGGCACCGACGTCAACTTTGGCGCCCTGACCAATCAGCTGCTCAGCCACCTGACCAGTTCGCCAGACGCCCAGGTCAAGTACTGCAAGCGCGTAACCGGCCTCAAGCGCAACGGCGCAGGCTGGACCGTGAGCATCAAGGACGTCAACAGCGGTAACAGCCGCGACGTCGATGCCAAGTTCGTGTTCCTCGGCGCTGGCGGTGCGGCGCTGCCGTTACTGCAGGCTTCGGGCATCGAAGAGAGCAAAGGCTTCGGCGGCTTCCCGGTGAGCGGCCAGTGGCTGCGTTGCGACAACCCGGAAGTGGTCAAGCAGCACCAGGCCAAGGTCTACAGCCAGGCTGCCGTGGGCTCGCCGCCGATGTCCGTGCCGCACCTGGACACCCGCGTGGTGGATGGCAAGAAATCCCTGCTGTTCGGGCCATACGCCGGTTTCACCACCAAGTTCCTCAAGCACGGCTCGTTCCTTGACCTGCCGATGTCGATTCGCGCCGGCAACATCGGCCCAATGCTGGCCGTGGCCCGCGACAACATGGACCTGACCAAGTACCTGGTCAGCGAAGTGCGCCAGTCCATGGAACAGCGCCTGGAATCCCTGCGTCGCTTCTACCCCGAGGCGAAAGCCGAAGACTGGCGCCTGGAAGTGGCCGGCCAGCGCGTGCAGATCATCAAGAAAGACCCGAAGAAAGGCGGCGTGCTGCAGTTCGGCACCGAACTGGTCGCGGCCAAGGACGGTTCGCTTGCGGCACTGCTGGGCGCGTCTCCTGGTGCTTCGGTCACGGTCTCGATCATGCTGGAGCTGATCGAGCGCTGCTTCCCGGAGAAAGCCGCCGGTGAGTGGGCTACCAAGCTGCATGAGATCTTCCCGGCACGCGAGAAAGTGCTGGAGACGGACGCCGAGCTGTATCGCAAGCTCAACACGCAGAACAACATCAGCCTGGAGCTGGTGGAGCAAAGCAACGAGGCTGAAAGCTACGCGTGAGGTCGTGACGCAGAGCGTCACAGAATGCATTCCCACGCAGAGCGTGGGAACGAGCGCGAAACGCCCCGGCCTCTCATGAGGCCGGGGCGTTTTTTTGTGGCTCGGATAATCAGCCGCGGGCGTTGTCGATCAGCTCGATGTATTCGGCGGCGTTGCGCTGGTCTTTGATCAGGTCGACGAAGGTCTGGCCATGCTCGTCCTTGCCGTCCAGGTCCAGGCCTGCTTCTTTGAAAAAGCCCAGGAAACGCTCGAAGTCGTCGATACGCAGGCCGCGATAGGCCTTGATCAGTTTGTGCAGGGACGGCGACGTCGCATCAACCGGCTCGAAGTCCAGGAACAACTTGATCTGGTCGTCACCGATTTCGTCGCCAATCACCTGTTTCTTATCTTTACGCATTACCGACTCCAGCCTGCAGACATTTACACGGGGCTTGAAGTCTACCTGCGCGACGCCGGCTTCGAAAGCGGTGAGAAAGCAATGTGGGACGGGGCTTGCTCAGTCGAACTGGGCAAGCATCCAGCGATGATATTCAGCCATACCTGCCTCGCCTTCACGGGGAGCCCAGTCGGCCAGCTCACCCTCACCCACAGCGCGGTAAGGGCCAGCCTTGCACTCAAACATCACGCTGTCCGGCTCAAGCACTACCAGGCCATGGAACACGCCGGGCGACAGGTCGACGCCCTGGCATTCCCCGCCCGCTTCCAACACACGCTTGCTCAACACTTCCCCCGTCTCGCTGAAAATCAGGATTCCCAGACGCCCTTTGAGCACCAGCAACGTCTCCGCCTTATCGGCACTCAGGTGACGGTGAGGCTGTACATAGGTGCTGGGCTGCAAACCGACGGCCATGCGATGACAAGGCTCTTGCATCTCATGGAAGTTAACGTTTTGACGACCACGGGGATTGGCGGCCGCTTTCTCGGCCAACTCGGCAAACAGCGTCTGATCAAGAAAGCGGGCCATCGATTACATTCCTTTAACGGCGTAGATGCCATTGGCATTACGCCAGTAGCCCTTGTAGTCCATGCCATACCCGAAGATATAACGGTCGACGCACGGCAACCCGACAAAGTCGGCTTTCAGCTCTGGGCGCGCCTTGCGGTCGTGGTCTTTGTCGATCAGCACGGCGGTGTGCACTTTGCGTGCGCCGGCATGTTTGCAGAAATCGATGATAGCGCCCAGGGTGTGACCTTCATCGAGAATGTCATCGATGATCAACACATCGCGGTCGATGAACGACACTTCCGGCTTGGCCTTCCAGAACAAGTCGCCGCCGCTGGTCTCATTGCGATAGCGGGTGGCGTGCAGGTAAGAGGCTTCCAGCGGGAACTGCAGGTGAGTCAGCAATTTACCGGCGAAGATCAGGCCACCGTTCATCACGCAGAAGACCACCGGGTTGGTGTCGGCCATTTCGCGGGTGATGTGCGCGCCAACCTTGGCGATCGCTGCTTCGACTTGCGCTTCGGTGTACAGGCAGTCAGCCTCGTGCATGATTTGACGGATATGCTCGAGATCAGCAGACATGGCGCTCTCCAAGGGGGTGCTGTGGCAAGAAAAGCGGGCGAAGGTACGCTTCTCGTGCGCTCCAATCAAGCCTTTATGGACTAACGTACTTGATGTCTATAGGACAACACCCTCGGATAGATTAATCTAGGCCGGTTTTTTTGCCCGCCGCCGGAGCCTTTCCTATGCCCACTCGCGAGATCCGCCACCCGCTGATCCGACACAAACTCGGCCTTATGCGCCGTGCCGACATTAGCACGAAGAACTTCCGTGAGCTTGCTCAGGAAGTCGGAGCGTTGCTCACTTACGAAGCCACCAAGGATTTGCCCCTGGAAACCTACGAGATCCCCGGTTGGGCTGGTCCCGTACAAGTGGAGAAAATCGCCGGTAAGAAAATTACCGTCGTCCCTATCCTGCGTGCCGGTATCGGTATGCTCGAAGGTGTACTCAGCCTGATCCCGGGCGCCAAGGTCAGCGCCGTGGGCGTAGCCCGCAATGAAGAAACACTGCAGGCCCACACCTACCTGGAGAAACTCGTCCCGGAAATCAACGAACGCCTGGCCATGATCATCGACCCGATGCTCGCCACCGGCAGTTCCATGGTCGCCACCATCGACTTGCTGAAAAAAGCCGGTTGCCGGGACATCCGCGCCATGGTGCTGGTGGCCGCGCCAGAAGGCATCGCCGCCGTCGAGAAGGCCCATCCGGATGTACAGATCTACACCGCATCCATCGATGAGCGCCTGAATGAACACGGCTACATTATCCCGGGCCTGGGCGATGCCGGTGACAAGATCTTCGGCACCAAGCAGAAGGACGCGTGAGCATGCAGGATGAATTCAACGACCCGCTTTGGCGCCAGATCCTGTCTGGCGCACAAATGCTCTTCGTAGCATTTGGCGCGTTGGTGTTGATGCCGCTGATCACAGGTCTTGATCCAAACGTCGCGCTGTTTACCGCAGGCCTGGGCACGTTGTTGTTCCAGGTGGTGACAGGGCGGCAGGTGCCGGTATTTTTGGCATCGAGCTTCGCGTTCATCACCCCGATCATTCTCGCCAAGGGCCAGTTCGGCCTGGCGGCGACCATGGGCGGCGTGATGGCGGCGGGTTTCGTCTATACGTTCCTGGGACTGGCCGTGAAGGTCAAGGGCACCGGTTTTATCGACCGGCTGCTGCCGCCCGTGGTGATTGGCCCAGTGATTATCTCGATCGGCCTGGCCATGGCGCCGATTGCCGCCAACATGGCCATGGGCAAGTCTGGCGACGGTGCAGAGCTGATCCACTATCAGACGGCGATGCTGATCTCGATGCCAGCGCTGCTTACCACTTTGATCGTGGCGGTGTTCGGCAAGGGCATTTTCCGCCTGGTGCCGATCATTTCCGGCGTGCTGGTGGGTTTTGCCATGTCGTTCTACTTTGGTGTGGTCGACACGGCGAAAATCGCCGCCGCCCCCTGGTTCGCCCTGCCCCACTTCACGGCGCCGGAGTTCAACTGGCAGGCGATCCTGTTTATCGTCCCGGTAGCACTGGCCCCGGCGATCGAGCATATCGGGGGTGTGATTGCGGTAGGCAGCGTGACCGGCCGCGATTACCTGAAAAAGCCTGGCCTGCATCGCACGCTGCTGGGTGACGGTATCGCCACCACGGCTGCCGGCATGTTTGGCGGCCCGCCGAACACCACCTACGCCGAAGTGACCGGCGCCGTGATGCTAACCAAGAACTACAACCCGAAAATCATGACCTGGGCGGCAGTGTTTGCCATCAGCCTGGCGTTCATCGGCAAGTTCGGCGCGCTGCTGCAGAGCATCCCGGTGCCGGTGATGGGCGGGATTCTGTGCCTGCTGTTCGGCTCGATTGCCGCGGTGGGGATGAACACGCTGATTCGCCACAAGATCGACCTGGGCGAGGCGCGCAACCTGGTGATTGTGTCGGTAACGTTGGTGTTCGGGATTGGCGGTGTGCTGGTGGGTACCGGCACCGGCCCGGATGATTTCGGCCTCAAGGGCATCGCCCTGTGTGCGGTGGTGGCAATTGGTTTGAACTTGCTGCTACCGGGCAATGATGGCTGGAAGAACAAGAAGCCGGATGAGCCGCTGCTGTAACTGACTAAACGCAAATCAGTGTGGGAGCTGGCTTGCCTGCGATAGCGGTGTATCAAACGACAGATAGGTCGACTGTTACACCGTCATCGCAGGCAAGCCAGCTCCCACATTTGATTTTCAGCGTCTGTTAGAGCTCACCGAGCCCGTCGATCAGCGCCTGGTTCTGCTCCGGCGTCCCGATGCTGATCCGCAGGAACTGGGCAATCCGCTCCTGCTTGAAGTGCCGCACGATCACCCCTTGCTCACGCAACTTGGCGGCCAGCCCTGCAGCGTCATGCCGCGGGTGACGGGCGAAGATGAAGTTCGCTGCCGATGGCAATACCTCGAATCCCTTCGCTTCCAATTGCGCGACGACCTGGTTGCGGCTGTCGATCACCCACTGGCAGGTTTTCTCAAAGTATTCACGGTCGTCAAACGCGGCCGCCGCGCCAACAATCGCCAACCGATCCAACGGGTAGGAGTTGAAGCTGTTCTTGACCCGCTCCAGCGCCTCGATCAGGTCTGGGTGGCCCACAGCCAGGCCCACACGCAAACCGGCCAGTGAGCGCGATTTGGACAGGGTCTGGGTCACCAGCAGGTTCGGGTAACGGTCGACCAGGCTGATGGCAGTTTCGCCGCCGAAGTCGATATAGGCTTCATCGACCACCACCACCGAGTCCGGGCTGGCCTTGAGGATCTGCTCCACCGCGTCCAGCGCCAGTACGCAGCCGGTGGGCGCGTTAGGGTTGGGGAAGATGATCCCGCCGTTGGGCCTGGCATAGTCAGCGGCCCGAATCTGGAACTGTTCGTCCAGTGACACCGCGTCGAACGTAATGCCGTACAGGCCGCAGTACACCGGGTAGAAGCTGTAGCTGATATCCGGGAACAGCAGCGGCAGATCGTGCTGGAACAGGCCATGGAAGATGTGCGCCAGGACTTCGTCAGAACCGTTGCCGAGGAACACCTTGCCGGCATCGATCCCGTAATACCTGGCCACGGCCTGCTTGAGCAGGTCGCTGTTGGGGTCCGGGTACAGGCGCAAGTTGTCGTTCAACTCGGCCTGCATTGCCGCCAGCGCCTTGGGGGATGGGCCGTAGGGGTTTTCGTTGGTGTTGAGCTTGACCAGTTTGGTCAGCTTCGGTTGCTCACCGGGTACGTAAGGCACCAGGTCCTTGACGAAAGGGCTCCAGAATTTGCTCATGCCTTACGCTCCCTTGACGATGCGGTATTCAGCGCTGCGTGCGTGCGCGCTGAGGGATTCACCACGGGCCAGCACCGAGGCGGTCTTGCCCAGCTCGGAAGCGCCTTGTGGCGAGCAGAAGATAATCGACGAGCGCTTCTGGAAGTCGTACACCCCCAGCGGCGACGAGAAACGCGCAGTGCCGGAGGTTGGCAACACGTGATTGGGGCCGGCGCAATAGTCGCCCAGGGCTTCGCTGGTGTGACGGCCCATGAAGATCGCCCCAGCGTGACGGATCGATGGCAACCAGGCCTGTGGGTCCGCTACGGACAGCTCAAGGTGCTCCGGTGCGATGCGATTGGCCACTTCAATGGCCTGCTCCATGTCACTCACCAGAATCAGCGCACCACGGCCGTTGATCGACTTCTCGATAATCTCGGCACGCTCCATGGTCGGCAGCAGCTTATTGATGCTGGCGGCGACCTTGTCGAGGAACTCGGCATCGGGGCTGACCAGGATCGCCTGGGCGTCTTCATCGTGCTCCGCCTGGGAGAACAGGTCCATGGCGATCCAGTCCGGGTCGGTCTGGCCGTCACACACCACGAGGATTTCCGAAGGACCGGCGATCATGTCGATACCGACCTGGCCAAACACATGGCGTTTGGCGGTGGCGACGTAGATATTGCCGGGGCCGACCACTTTGTCGACCTTCGGCACGCTTTCGGTGCCATAGGCCAGCGCTGCAACGGCTTGGGCGCCACCGATGGTGAACACACGGTCCACACCGGCGATGCAGGCGGCAGCCAGCACCAACTCGTTGATTTCGCCTCGCGGGGTCGGCACCACCATGACCACTTCGGTCACACCTGCGACTTTGGCCGGGATCGCATTCATCAACACCGAGGATGGATACGACGCCTTACCGCCCGGCACGTACAGACCGGCGCGGTCCAGTGGCGTGACCTTCTGGCCCAGCACAGTGCCGTCGGCCTCGGTGTAGCTCCAGGAGTCCTGCTTCTGCTTTTCGTGATAGCTGCGTACCCGCGCCGCAGCGACTTCGAGGGCTTCGCGCTGCGGTGCGGTGATGCGCGTCAGCGCCAGCTCCAGGCGTTCACGCGGCAGGATCAGGTCAGCCATGGACTGCACGTCCAGGCCGTCGAACTGGCGGGTGAAATCCACCAGCGCAGCATCACCGCGCTCACGCACGGCCTTGATGATGTCGAGCACCCGCTGGTTGACCGAGTCGTCAGACACGCTTTCCCAGCTCAGCAGATGATCCAGATGATGGGCGAAATCCGGGTCGGCAGCGTTGAGTCGGGCAATTGCAGTGGACGTGGTCATAGCGAGGGCCTCAATAGAATTGGCAAAAACTCAGGCGCCCTAAACTAGCAGTCGTTTCCGCTTGGGCACCTGAGAATTCTGGCTATGAGGCGGATAGACGGGCGCAGCTCTTCAGCTACGCGGGTGAGTCAACCGCGGTGTCGAGACTCCACTGCCTTGCGCAGGGTGTCGATCAACGCCTGAATACGGGCGTGCTGCATCTTCATCGATGCTTTATTGACGATCAGGCGGGAGCTGATGTCAGCGATAAAATCCTGGGGCTCCAAACCGTTGGCGCGCAGGGTGTTGCCGGTGTCGACCACGTCGATGATCTTGTCGGCCAGCCCGATCAGCGGTGCCAGCTCCATGGAGCCGTAGAGCTTGATGATATCGACCTGACGGCCTTGTTCGGCGTAATAGCGCTTGGCAACGTTGACGAACTTGGTGGCGACCCGCAGGCGGCCCTTGGGCTCGACATCACCCACGCGGCCAGCGGTCATCAGCTTGCACAGGGCGATGCGCAGGTCCAGAGGCTCGTACAGGCCCTGGCCACCGTATTCCATCAGCACGTCCTTGCCGGCAACACCCAGGTCGGCGGCGCCATGTTCAACGTAGGTCGGCACGTCGGTAGCCCGCACGATCAGCAGGCGCACGTCGTCCTGGGTCGTGGGGATGATCAGCTTGCGGCTCTTGTCCGGATTCTCGGTCGGCACGATGCCCGCTTCAGCCAGAAGCGGCAACGTGTCGTCAAGGATGCGGCCCTTGGACAGTGCGATGGTCAACATGGGAAATGTCAGTCCTTCATCAGGCTATTGCTGTCCGGTCGCAAACGGCGCCAGACACAGATCGAGGCCATGACAGCCTCGATTTGAAACAAACCAGTGTTTGTAGGAGCGAGCTTGCTCGCGAAGAACGTCAACGATAACGCGTTTATTCAGAGTCAACGCGGTGCACATGAGGCCTTCGCGAGCAAGCTCGCTCCTACAGGGCAGCGGGGACTAGCCCGGTACGCGGCGAATCTTCGCGCCGAGCATCTGCAGTTTCTCTTCGATGCACTCGTAACCACGGTCTATGTGGTAGATGCGGTCGATCAGGGTGTCACCTTCGGCGCACAGTGCCGAGATTACCAGGCTGGCCGAGGCACGCAGGTCGGTTGCCATTACTGGCGCGCCCTTGAGCTTGTCGATCCCGGTGACGATGGCGGTGTTGCCTTCGACCTGGATCTTGGCGCCCATGCGGTGCAGTTCATACACGTGCATGAAGCGGTTTTCGAAGATGGTCTCGATCACAGCACCGGTGCCTTCGGCAATCGCGTTCAAGGAGATGAACTGCGCTTGCATGTCGGTCGGGAACGCCGGGTACGGAGCGGTACGCACGTTGACGGCTTTTGGCCGCTTGCCGTGCATGTTCAGCTCGATCCAGTCTTCGCCGGTGGTGATCTCTGCGCCGGCTTCCTTGAGTTTTTCCAGGACGGCTTCCAGGATGGTCGGATCGGTGTCCTTGACCTTCACACGGCCACCGGTCACGGCAGCGGCAACCAGGTAGGTACCGGTCTCGATGCGGTCAGGCATGACTTTGTAGGTGGCGGTGTGCAGACGCTCTACACCATCAATAGTGATGGTGTCAGTGCCAGCGCCGGAAACTTTGGCGCCCATGGCGTTGAGGAAGTTGGCCAGGTCGACCACTTCCGGCTCGCGTGCGGCGTTCTGCAACACGCTGCGACCGTTGGCCAGGGCAGCGGCCATCATGATGTTCTCGGTACCGGTGACGCTGACGGTATCAAAGAAGAAGTTCGCGCCGCGCAGGCCGCCTTCCGGCGCCTTGGCCTTGATGTAGCCGCCTTCGACGTCGATGACTGCGCCCATGGCCTCAAGGCCACGGATGTGCAGGTCGACCGGACGCGAACCAATGGCGCAACCGCCAGGCAAGGCTACTTCGGCTTCGCCGAAACGGGCAACCATCGGGCCCAGCACCAGGATCGACGCACGCATGGTTTTCACCAGTTCGTACGGGGCAATCAGGGTCTTGATGGTACGTGGGTCAATTTCGACGGCCAGCTTCTCGTCGATCACCGGCTCAATGCCCATGCGACCGAACAGCTCGATCATGGTGGTGATGTCGTGCAGGTGCGGCAGGTTGGCCACAGTCACCGGGCCATCGCACAGCAGGGTCGCTGCCAGGATCGGCAAGGCGGAGTTTTTCGCACCGGAAATGCGAATCTCGCCATCAAGGCGGGCACCGCCGGTAATAATCAATTTATCCATAAGAATCTCGACGCCTTGGGGGCTCAGGTGCGCTCGGCCCAGGCCGCGCGGCTGAAAAATTTCATAGTGACCGCATGGATGCTGCCATCGGTGATCCATGGGTTCAAATGGGCATAGATCTGCTGCTGACGCTTGACCGGGCTCAATGCCGCCAGTTCATCGCTAATCACGTTCAGCTGGAAATTGCAGCCTTCGCCTTCGACTTCTACAGTCGTTTCAGGCAGCTTTCCTTCAAGGAAGCTCTTAACTTCTAGGGCCTGCATGCTCAACCTCTATCGGCGCCCAGTGCGCACGGGTCGCACATCATACAAAAAAGCCCCGCGCCTGCGAACCCCGCATAGCAGGACTCTGACGGGGGGCTTCTTTAACAATGTGTATTAAGGATGCGCCAGTAGCTCGGTCAAACCGGAAACTTCGGCAATTTCGCGCATGTCTTCCGGCAACGCACGGATACTGACCGGTTTTTTCGCCGCCTCGGCATCACGCATGAAGCACAGCAACAACGACAGGCCGACGCTGCTGGACTTGGTCACCGCCGAGCAATCAAGCACCAGCTCTGGCGCCTTGCTGGCCTTGATCAGCGCCTGGCCCTGCTTGCGCAGGTCAGGCCCGGTGCGGTAATCCAGCACGCCGCTGAGGAACAGCTCGCCGGCGTCGCCGATACGAACAGCCGACTCGGTCATTGCGCAGGCTTCCCGGCAGCTTTATCGGTTTCTTCCTTGGCCTTGGCCACTTCACCGGCCCAACCGTTGATGGTCTTGTCCAGATCGTTGCCATTGCGCTGCATCGCGTCGGCGAACTGATCACGGAACAGCTTGCCGATGTTGATACCGTTGATGATCACGTTACGCAGTTTCCACTCACCGTTGATCTTCGTCAGGGTGTAGGACACAGGGTACACGGCGCCATTGCTGCCGGAGACTTTCATCCCGACTTCAGCACGGTCGCCCGACTCGTCCTTGGGCGCATCAACGATAATGCCCTGGTTGTTGTATTCCAACAGAGCGTTGCCGTAGAACTGGAACAGACCCTTCTTGAAGTTTTCCTGGAACGTCTGCATCTGTGCAGGCGTAGCCTTGCGCGAATACTTGACCGTCATGATGCTTTTGGAGATGCCTTCAGCATCGACCACAGGGCCAACGATCGTGTTGAGCGCGTTGTAGAACTTGGAAGGGTCTTGCTTGTACTGTTCTTTATTAGCCTTGAGGTCAGCCAGCATTTTGCTGGTGGTATCCTGCACCAAATCGTGGGCAGAACCTGCCGCGTTGGCCATCATCGGCAATGCTGCAAGCAGTACCAGCAGGCCACGTCGCAAGGTAGAGATCATGAACAGATTCCTCATTTAGCGTCTTTATTGACCGTATTGAGCAAAAATTTCCCGATCAGGTCTTCAAGCACCAGCGACGACTGTGTGTCGTGGATGGTCGAACCATCCTTGAGCAGGGCTGTTTCCCCACCCACGCTGACCCCGATGTACTTCTCGCCCAGCAAACCCGCAGTGAGGATAGATGCCGTGGAGTCAGTTGGCAGATTATCTACCTTCTTGTCCAGTTGCATCGTTACCCGACCGGTAAAGCTGTCGCGATCCAGATCGATTGCCGTGACCTTGCCGATGGTGACACCGGCCATGGTCACTTTGGATCTGACCGTCAAACCGGCGATATTGTCGAAGTACGCGTAAAGTTTATAGGTATCGGCGGTAGGGCTGGCCGAAAGGCCGCTGACTCGCAGGGCCAGCAACAGTAAAGCCAGGATGCCAGCCAGCAAGAAAAGGCCGACACCGATTTCTACAGTGCGGTTTTGCATCAGAAATCTCCAAACATCAAGGCGGTCAAAATGAAGTCAAGGCCCAGTACCGCCAGCGAGGCGTATACAACGGTCTTGGTAGTGGCACGGCTGATCCCCTCTGAAGTGGGCTCACAGTCATAGCCTTGGAATACGGCAATCCAGGTCACCACAAAGGCAAAGACGATGCTCTTTATGATGCCGTTGAGCACGTCACCGGTGAAGGTCACGCTGTTTTGCATGTTGGCCCAGTAGGAGCCGTCGTAGACCCCCAGCCAGTCAACCGCCACCCACGAACCACCCCAGATACCCACCACGCTGAAGATCATTGCCAGCAGTGGCAGGGAAATGAAGCCGGCCCACAGGCGCGGGGCAACGATGTACTTGAGCGGGTCCACGCCGATCATTTCCAGGCTGGACAGCTGCTCGGTGGACTTCATATTGCCGATTTCAGCGGTCAACGCCGAGCCCGCACGCCCAGCGAACAACAAGGCGGTGACCACCGGGCCAAGCTCACGCAACAGGGTCAGGGCCACCATCTGCCCTACCGCCTGCTCCGAGCCGTAGCTGGACAGGATATTGAAACCCTGCAGGGCCAGCACCATGCCGATGAACACGCCGGAGACCACGATGATCACCAGGGACATCACCCCCACCGAGTGCAGTTGCTTGACCAGCAGGCCAAAGCCGCCGCCGATGCCGCCGCGCCCCAGCAAGGCGTGAAACAGGAAAATGGTCGAACGCCCCAGCACTTCGACGATGTCGATGCCCGAACGACCGAAAAGGCGAACCTTCTCGATAAGAGATGTCTTGCGCATCAGCGCTTCCCCAGAAGATCTGAGCGGTAGTCCGCCGCCGGAAAGTGAAAAGGCACCGGGCCATCGGGGTTGCCGGTCATGAATTGGCGAATGCGCGGGTTATCGGCGTTCATCAACTCTTCAGGCGTACCCTGCCCCAGCACCTGGCCATCACCGACTACATACAGATAGTCGGCAATGCTCGCGGTTTCGGCCAGGTCGTGGGATACCACGATACTGGTGATTCCCAGTGCATCGTTGAGCAGGCGGATCAGGCGCACCAACACGCCCATGGCGATCGGGTCCTGCCCCACGAATGGCTCGTCATACATGAGGATCTGTGGGTCGAGGGCAATGGCCCGCGCCAGGGCGACACGGCGCTTCATGCCACCGGACAACTCGTCCGGCATCAGGTCGATGGCGCCGCGAAGGCCTACGGCCTGCAGTTTCAGCAACACGATGTCACGAATCATTTCATCGGACAGCTGGGTGTGCACCCGCAGCGGGAAGGCCACGTTTTCGAACACATCGAGGTCGGTAAACAGCGCGCCGCTCTGGAATAGCACGCCCATATGCTTGCGCGCATCGAACAGATCGCTGCGCGACAGCGTCGGCAGGTTCTGGCCGTTGACCCACACTTCCCCGGCACTGGGGCGCAACTGCATGCCCATCAGGCGCAACAGGGTGGTCTTGCCGCAACCGGAAGGCCCCATGATGCCCGTGACCTTGCCGCGAGGAATGCGAATATCGACGTTATTGAAGATGCTGCGCGTCCCGCGCTTGAAGGTAAGACCCTTCAGCTCGACCGCGTAGGCGTTATCGGCACTCATCTAATCTCCTTGGGATGCAGCCTTTCACTCAGACACCATGTGTGCGACTTTGGTTTTCAACAGATGCGCAATAGTTGAGCACATGGGTTGGGCGGACCGAACTGGCGGCGAACTATATCACTGCTGGTACAGAGCGCCCAAGGCCGGAACAGCGCTGGTTCAGATTTGAGACAGGGAAAAAACGTTGCTTGCTATGTTGCCCACGGTGCTTTTCAGTTATCCCGCGCACAAAGCCTGACGAACTTGCGTGAGGGAATCGATCATTACCGCTATAATCGCCGACTTTTCGTCAGGCTATACGATTTCAGA
The DNA here is from genome assembly GCF_900119375.1 of Pseudomonas sp. NFR02. Lineage (NCBI taxonomy): Bacteria > Pseudomonadati > Pseudomonadota > Gammaproteobacteria > Pseudomonadales > Pseudomonadaceae > Pseudomonas > Pseudomonas sp. NFR02. Next base: position 228,184 of record NZ_FPJJ01000002.1, on the reverse strand, counting down.
CATGAGCCAATCCAGCGACCTTATTCAATCCGCACAACGCACCATACGCCTTGAGCTTGAAGCCGTAGAAGGCTTGCTGGCCCATATCGACGCGGATTTCGTGCGCGCCTGCGAGATGATTCTGGCGAGCAAGGGCCGCGTTGTGGTGGTCGGCATGGGCAAGTCCGGCCACATTGGCAACAAGATCGCGGCGACCTTGGCAAGCACGGGGACCACTGCGTTTTTCGTGCACCCGGCCGAAGCCAGCCACGGCGACATGGGCATGATCACCAAGGATGACGTGATTTTGGCGCTATCCAACTCCGGCACCACCAACGAAATCGTGACCCTGTTGCCGCTGATCAAGCGCCTGGGCATCCAGATGATCAGCCTCACAGGTAACCCTGAGTCAACGTTGGCCAAGGCTGCCGACGTCAACCTGAACGTGCACGTGACCCACGAAGCCTGCCCACTGAATCTGGCGCCCACCTCCTCCACCACCGCCGCGCTGGTAATGGGCGATGCCCTGGCGGTGGCATTGCTGGAGGCCCGCGGGTTTACGGCCGAGGACTTCGCATTTTCACATCCGGGTGGCGCACTGGGCCGTCGCCTGCTGCTGAAAGTGGAAAATGTCATGCATCGCGGCGCCGAGCTGCCGAGCGTTCCACGCGGCACTCTGCTTCGGGATGCGCTGATGGAAATGACGCGCAAGGGCTTGGGCATGACCGCCATCGTCGAAACCGATGGCCGGCTGGCCGGGATATTCACCGACGGCGACCTGCGTCGTACCCTTGACCGCACCATTGATATCCATACCGCGACCATCGACGCCGTGATGACCCCTCACGGCAAGACCGCCCGCGCCGAAATGCTCGCGGCTGAAGCGTTGAAAATCATGGAAGACCACCGGATAGGCGCACTGATCGTGGTCGACCACGATGATCGGCCGATCGGGGCCCTAAACCTAGGCGACTTGCTGCGCGCAGGAGTGATGTAAATGACCAGCGACCTGATGCAACGCGGTAAAAACATCAAACTGGCGATTTTCGACGTTGACGGCGTGCTGACGGATGGCCGCCTGTACTTCCTCGAAGACGGCAGCGAATTCAAGACCTTCAACACCCTCGATGGCCAAGGCATCAAAATGCTGATGGCAGCGGGCGTGCAAACCGCAATTATCAGCGGTCGAAAAACACCGGTTGTGGAACGCCGCGCACAAAACCTTGGTATTCCTCACCTGTATCAGGGCCGCGAGGATAAACTGGTGGTGCTGGACGAGCTTCTTGGCCAACTCAACCTAAGCTATGAACAGGTCGCCTATCTGGGCGACGACCTGCCAGACCTGCCGGTGATTCGCCGGGTGGGCCTGGGCATGGCCGTCGCGAATGCCGCGGCGTTTGTCCGCGAACACGCCCATGGCATCACCACCGCCCGTGGCGGCGAAGGTGCCGCCCGCGAGTTCTGCGAGTTGATCCTGCGTGCCCAGGGCAGCCTTGAAGCGGCCCACGCCGCCTACCTATAGAGCGTTATATGCTGAGCAAAAAGATTCGCAACTTCCTGTTATTCGGGGTCATCGCCGCGCTGCTCCTGGCGGTGGGCTACTGGAATATCAGCCCGGAGCGCTTCCTCGACAAGCCTGTTGCGCAGGTTGACGAAGGTCTTATCGACTATTACGCCACCAATGCCTACAGCATTCAGTACCTGCCTGACGGCAAGGTGCAGTATGAGATGACATCGGACAAGGTCGAGCACTTGAAGGCTTCCGAAGTCAGCCTGCTGACCAATCCGGACCTGAACCTGTATCGCGGCACCGAATTTCCCTGGCACGTCACCAGCAAGCGTGGCGAGGTCAACCCGGATGGCACCGAAGTTGAACTGATCGACTCGGTTCGCGTCGCACGTACAGACGCGCAGAACCGCGACACCATCATTACCAGCAGTCGCATGACCGTATTCCCACAGAAGCAATATGCGCAGACCGAGCAAGACGTTAGAATCGACGGCGCTGGCGGTGTATCGACTGGCAAGGGAATGAAAGCGTATTTGAAAGAAAGCAGGATACACCTGCTATCGAACGTAAGAGGACAGTATGAGGCTCGTTAAAACCCTCCCTATTTTGCTCGGTCTGGGCGCAGCACTGGGAAGCGTGAGCGCCTGGGCTCTGCCGAACGATAGCCAGCAACCGATCCATATTTCGGCTGACGATGCACAGCTCGATGACAAGAAAGGTGTTGCCACCTATACAGGCGGCGTGATCATCACCCAGGGCTCGATGAAGATCACCGGCAACACGGTGACTCTGACGCGCACCCAGACAGGCGACATTGACGTGGTGACGTCGGTGGGCAACCTGGCTTATTTCGAGCAGAAGCAGTCCGCTACCGACACCGGCCCGATGAAAGGCTACGGCAAGACTATCCAGTATCACGCCCAGCAGAATCGTATCGTGTTGATCGACCAGGCCAAGGTACTGAGCCCAGACGGCAACTCGACCGAAGGTGAAAAGATCACCTATGACACCGTCAAGCAGATCGCCAACGCCGGTCGCGCCAACGGCTCCAAGGTCACTGCACCGCGCCCGCGCATCGACATGGTTATCCAGCCGAAGAAGAAGGCCGAGTAATGGCAACCCTGAAAGCCCAGCATCTGGCCAAGGCCTATAAAAGCCGCCAGGTGGTACGCGACGTCAGCCTGTCGATCGACAGCGGCCAGATCGTCGGTTTGCTCGGCCCCAACGGTGCCGGCAAAACCACTTGCTTCTATATGATCGTCGGGCTGGTCCAGGCAGACCAGGGTCGTGTATTGATCGACGACCTGGATGTCAGCCATCAACCCATGCACGGTCGTGCACGGGCAGGTATCGGCTATCTTCCTCAGGAAGCGTCGATCTTCCGCAAACTGTCGGTAGCCGATAACATCATGGCGATTCTCGAGACCCGCAAGGAACTCGATCGCGATGGCCGCCGCCAGGAGCTGGAAAGCCTGCTGCAGGAATTCCACATCAACCATATTCGCGACAACCTCGGCATGAGCCTGTCCGGTGGTGAGCGCCGCCGCGTGGAAATCGCCCGCGCCCTGGCGACCGCGCCGAAATTCATCCTGCTGGATGAACCCTTTGCCGGTGTCGACCCGATTTCGGTGGGTGACATCAAGCAGATCATCCATCACCTCAAGGCCAAGGGCATTGGCGTGCTGATCACCGACCACAACGTGCGCGAAACCCTCGATATCTGCGAAACAGCGTATATCGTCAACGATGGTCAGCTGATTGCCGAAGGCGATGCCGAGACTATCCTGGCTAACGAGCTGGTGAAGGAAGTGTACCTGGGTCACGAGTTCCGCCTGTAAACACAGGGGTATCGCGCTTTTCCCTGGAGCGCGCGGGAGTCAATGGAAACCTCGGTTTTTTTATTGTTACCGCGCTCTAGGCAAAGGCCCCGAGATCAGGCATATAATTTGCTTATGTTTGGCGCTCACGCGCCCTGTCGTGGATGGCGCATTGCGCCGGCGAATAAGGTGTTAAGCCCCTGCCATGAAACCATCGCTAGTCCTGAGAATGGGCCAGCAGCTGACGATGACACCGCAGCTGCAACAGGCCATCCGCCTGCTCCAATTGTCGACCCTGGACCTGCAACAGGAAATCCAGGAGGCCCTGGAGTCCAATCCGATGCTCGAACGCCAGGAAGAAGGCGACGACTTCGATAATGCAGACCCGCTGGCCGACAACATCGAGCAAAAACCCAATCCCGACGTGCAGGAACCCTCCTATCAGGAAACCGCCCCGACGGTGGACAACCTGGAGGAAGGCGACTGGAACGAACGCATTCCCAACGAGCTTCCCGTGGATACCGCGTGGGAAGACGTCTACCAGACCAGCGCCAGCAGCCTGCCGAGCAACGATGATGACGAGTGGGACTTCACCACCCGTACGTCGGTGGGCGAGAGCCTGCAGAGCCACCTGTTGTGGCAACTGAACCTGGCGCCGATGTCCGATACCGATCGCCTGATCGCGGTCACCCTGATCGACTGCATCAACAACCAGGGCTACCTGGACGAAACCCTCGAGGAGATCCTTGAGGCCTTCGACCCGGAACTGGATATCGAACTGGACGAAATCGAAGCCGTCCTGCACCGCATCCAGCAATTCGAGCCCGCCGGCATTGGTGCCCGCACACTCAGCGAGTGCCTGTTGCTGCAACTGCGCCAATTGCCGGCCAAGACCCCATGGCTCACCGAAGCGCAACGCCTGGTCAGTGACTACATCGACCTGCTGGGCAGTCGCGACTACAGCCAACTGATGCGCCGTATGAAGCTCAAGGAAGATGACTTGCGCCAGGTCATCGAGCTGGTGCAAAGCCTCAACCCGCGCCCAGGCTCGCAGATCGAATCCAGCGAAGCCGAATACGTAGTGCCCGACGTCATCGTGCGCAAGGACAACGAACGTTGGCTGGTGGAGCTGAACCAGGAGTCGGTACCGCGCCTGCGGGTCAACCCGCAATACGCAGGTTTTGTGCGCCGCGCTGATACCAGCGCCGATAACACCTTCATGCGCAACCAGTTGCAGGAAGCGCGGTGGTTCATCAAGAGCCTGCAAAGCCGCAACGAAACCCTGATGAAAGTCGCAACCCAGATCGTCGAACACCAGCGCGGTTTCCTGGAGTACGGCGACGAGGCCATGAAGCCTCTCGTGCTGCACGACATCGCCGAAGCCGTCGGCATGCATGAATCGACGATTTCCCGGGTTACCACGCAGAAATTCATGCATACCCCACGGGGTATTTATGAGTTGAAATACTTTTTCTCCAGCCACGTCAGCACCTCTGAAGGCGGTGAATGCTCGTCCACGGCGATCCGCGCGATCATCAAAAAACTGGTTGCCGCTGAAAATCAGAAAAAGCCGTTGAGTGACAGCAAGATCGCTGGTTTACTGGAGGCACAAGGCATTCAGGTCGCCCGTCGAACCGTCGCCAAGTACCGCGAGTCCCTAGGGATCGCGCCTTCCAGCGAGCGTAAGCGTTTGATGTGACGGGCGGGCCACAGCGTTCCAGTGGTGGGTATTCCTGCCCACCGCTTTATGCACTGGCAACGAAGGAGAAGCTGTATGCAAGTCAACATCAGTGGACACCAGCTGGAAGTCACCAAGCCCCTGCGTGAATACACCGAGAGCAAACTGAACAAGCTTGCGGGGCATTTTGACAAGATCACCAACGTGCAGGTCATCATGGAGGTCGATAAGCTCAAGCAGAAAATCGAGGCCACCCTGCACGTACCGAATGCCAAGCTCGTCGCCAATGCGGAACATGAAGATATGTACGCGGCCATTGACTCCCTCTACGACAAGCTCGACCGCCAACTCATAAAGCATAAGGAAAAGAATCTGCACCTGATGCAAGGTACAGGTCGTTAACTCTCCCCCCATGATCCGACTTGAAACCATCCTGACCCCCGGCCGTTCCCTCGTGAACGTGCCGGGCGGCAGCAAGAAAAAAGCCCTCGAACAAATTGCCAACCTGATCGCACGCGAAGTGCCGGATCTGGAGATGCAAGATGTCTTCGAAGCGTTGATTGCCCGTGAAAAACTCGGTTCCACCGGTTTTGGCAACGGCATCGCCATTCCGCACTGCCGCCTCAAAGGCTGTGAAACACCTGTGAGCGCCTTGCTGCACTTGGATCACCCCATTGATTTCGACGCCATCGACGGCGCCCCGGTCGACCTGCTCTTCGTGCTGCTGGTCCCGGAAGCCGCCACCGATGCGCACCTGGAACTGCTCCGGCAGATCGCCAGCATGCTGGACCGCAAGGATGTACGCGACAAACTGCGCAGCGCCTCCAGCAATGAAGCGTTGTACCAAGTTGTCCTGGATGAACAAAACGGGCAGTAATCATGCGTTTGATCATCGTCAGCGGTCGCTCCGGCTCGGGTAAGAGCACCGCCCTCAATGTGCTTGAGGACAACGGCTTCTATTGCATCGACAACCTGCCCGCCGGCCTGCTGCCAGAGTTGGCGGAACGCGCACTGATCCATACCGAATTGGCGCAGCCGCTGGTGGCGGTCTCGATTGATGCGCGCAACCTGCCTAGCCACCTCTCGCGGTTCCCGGAACTGTTGGAAGAAGTGCGTGCCAAGCACATTCATTGCGATGTGCTGTACCTGGATGCCGACGAAGAGACCTTGCTCAAGCGGTTCTCCGAAACCCGTCGACGCCACCCCCTCAGCAGCGCCAACCGCTCCCTGGCCGAAGCCATCGAGGACGAGACCAAGCTGCTCGGGCCGATCATTGACCTGGCCGACCTGAAGATCAACACCACCAATCTGAACCTGTATCAGTTGCGCGACGCGATCAAGCTGCGCCTGCTGAACCAGCCTGAGCCGGGGACGGCGTTTCTGGTCGAGTCATTTGGCTTCAAGCGCGGCATGCCGGTAGATGCCGACCTAGTGTTCGATGTGCGCTGCCTGCCCAACCCTTACTGGAAGCCGGAGTTGCGCGATCAGTCCGGGCTGGATCAGCCTGTGATCGACTACCTGGCCGCACAACCGGATGTGGAAGAGATGTTCCAGGACATCTCCAGCTACCTGCTCAAATGGTTGCCGCGCTTTGCCGCCAGCAATCGAGCCTATGTCACCATTGCCATTGGCTGCACCGGCGGCCACCACCGCTCGGTCTATTTGACTGAACGGCTGGGCCAGGTGCTGCAACAAACCCTCAAGAACGTCCAGGTTCGCCACCGCGACCTGAGTTGAAAGGAACACCTGCGCGATGCCTGCTCTGGAAATTGAAATCATCAACAAGCTGGGCTTGCACGCCCGGGCGTCGGCTAAATTCGTCGGCGTGGCCGGGCAGTTCCCCTGCCAGATCCGTGCTGGGCGTACGCCAGAGTCCATGGTCGATGGCAAAAGCATCATGGCGATGATGATGTTGGCGGCCGGCAAAGGCACCAAAATCCATCTGCGCACCGAAGGCGAGCAAGAAGACGAAGCAATGGCCGCACTGGTCGCGTTGATCAACAACTACTTCGACGAAGGCGAATAACCCTACTGTAGGAGCTTGCTCGCGAAAAACGTCAACGATAACGCGGGCATCCTGGTTAACGCAGTGCTCTCAGTTTTTTTTGCGAGCAGGCTCCCTCCTACAGGGAACCACCCTCAGCCTAACGCCGTATCCATCACCATCATCAGGCAAAACCCGAGGCACAGCCCAAGGCTGGCGAGATTTTCATGGCCATTGCGGCGCGACTCGGGGATGACTTCATGAGTCACGACCAGCAACATTGCCCCGGCGGCCAACGCCAAACCCAGCGGCAACAACACTTCGGCAAGGCTCACCAGCCATGCACAGAGCACCGCAAATACCGGCTCAACCAAGCCTGATGCAGCGCCAATCAAAAAGGCTTTGATCCGCGACATTCCCGCCCCAGCCAATACCAGCGCAATCACCAGCCCTTCAGGCACATCCTGCAGGGCAATGCCCATGGCGAGGCTGTCGGCATCCGCCATGCCTCCGCCCGCAGAAACCCCCACAGCCATGCCTTCCGGAATGTTGTGCGCAATGATGGCAAACACGAACAACCAAATACGCGGCGGGATAACCGGTTTATCCGGTGTACCCACCAGCATTTCCGGGCTGGCGCCAGAAACCTTGCGGTCTACGAGGTACAGGCCGAACGCCCCGAGCATGATGCCGAAGCTGATCAAGCCACTGGCGCCCCAAGGTGACAGTCCCAGGCTTTCGGCGGCGGCGATGCCCGGTACCACCAGAGAAAACGCAGTCGCCGCCAGCATCACACCGGCACCAAAGCCCAGCAGGGTGTCGCTAAGCGCCATCGGCATGCGCCGAATCACCAACACCGGCACCGCGCCCAGCGCCGTGCCAAGCGCGCAGATCGCCCCACCCTGCAAAGCACGCAGTATGCGCGGTTCCAGGTTCAACCAGGCCAGCCCATGGGCCACCAATAACGCAGTACCTGCCAATAGCAGCAGCGTGCCAAACGCATAACGAAACATTCGCACGCTACCGATCGCCAGTGTTTGAGTGCCCATAGTCGGCCTTAGATCTTGTTATGTAGTGAATGTCAGGCCAAAGCGGCCTGATAGCGCGCGGCAACCTCCGGCCAGTTGATGACGCTATAGAATGCATTGATGTACTCCGGTCGTCGGTTTTGATATTGCAGGTAGTAAGCGTGCTCCCAGACGTCCAGGCCCAGCACCGGCGTATTGCCGCTCATCAGCGGGCTGTCCTGGTTGCCGCTGCTTTCCACCACCAGCGTTTTTTGTGGCGTAACGCTCAGCCAGGCCCAACCGCTGCCGAATCGCGTCAAGGCCGCCTTGGTGAACGCCTCCTTGAAGCTGTCGAAACCACCCAATTGCTCGTCGATAGCCTTGCCCAGCGCGCCCTCGGGTTTGCCGCCCCCTGTCGGTGACATGACTGCCCAGAACAACGAGTGGTTCGCATGCCCGCCTCCTTGGTTGACCACAGCAGCGCGTAATTTCTCCGGCAATGTTTGGACGCTGGACACCAGCTTCTCCACCGGCCAGCCGGCGAACTCAGTCCCCTCGACCGCAGCATTGAGGTTATTGATGTAGGTCTGGTGGTGCTTGGTGTAGTGAATTTCCATGGTTTGCGCGTCGATATGCGGCTCGAGGGCGTCGTAGGCGTAAGGCAAGGCCGGCAAGGTATAGGTCATATCAATGTGCTCCATAGTGGGACGTGGACGTTGGCGTCGCAGCACTGCCCAGCAGCCGATGAGTGCGTGGGTATTCGCCGTGATCGCTGATGAAATTCAGCAGCTCGACGTAGGTCTTGCTGCTTTGGCGCAGCGCGGCCTCGCGCAGTGACGGGCTGAGTCGCGGGTTCTGCATGGTCTGTAAGAGGCGCTGATGGATAGCGCAGAGGTATTCCGCGCTTTCCTCAGGCTGGTTCAGGCGCAAGTGCAGGTCCGCCAGGTTGTGATGGGAAATGACGCAAGCCGCCACTGCTTCGTCAGCATCCGCCCAGCGTTCGAACAACACTTGGGCCAGGGCCAGGGCTTGCAGATAGGCCTCGCGAGCGTCAACCAACTCGCCTGCCATAAAGCAGCGATTGGCCCGTTCGATCGTGCGTTTCCAGTGCTCCATGGTGAGCCTCCAGAGCAGGGTCGTTGATTACACGCCGCCAGCGGTGAGCTTTTCCGGGTCCAGCAGGACTTCCAGTTGGCTGCGCGGCAGGTCGGTGTGTTCGAGGGCGACATCGATCACCGGGCGGCCTTGCTGATACGCCTTCTTGGCGATTTCAGCGGCTTTCTGGTAGCCGATGATCGGGTTAAGTGCGGTGACCAGGATCGGATTGCGTGACAGCGCTTCCTTGAGCTTGGGTTCGTTGACCTTGAAGCTGGCAATGGCCTTGTCCGCCAGCAACCGGCTGGCATTGGCCAGCAACTCCAGGCTGCTGAGCAGGTTTTGGGCAATGATCGGCAGCATCACATTCAGCTCGAAATTGCCCGACTGGCCGGCCACCGTGATCACTGTGTCATTGCCGATGACCTGGGCGGCCACCATGGCGGTCGCTTCCGGGATGACCGGGTTGACCTTGCCCGGCATGATCGACGAGCCCGGCTGCAGCGCCTCCAGTTCGATTTCACCCAGGCCGGCCAATGGCCCGGAGTTCATCCAGCGCAGGTCATTGGCGATCTTCATCAGCGACACCGCCGTGGCTTTCAACTGACCAGAGACCGCAACGGCGGTGTCCTGGGAGCCAATCAGCGCAAACAGGTTCTTGCCGGGTGTGAACTTCACTCCGGTCAACAGGCTCAGTTGCTGGCTGAAACGCCCGGCAAACTCGGGGTGCGCATTGATCCCGGTACCGACCGCCGTGCCGCCCTGAGCCAATGCTTGCAGCGCCGGAAGCAGGTCCTGCAAGTGGCCGATATTGGCCTTGAGCTGCTGCGCCCAGCCGTTCAGCACCTGACTCATGCGCACCGGCATGGCGTCCATCAAATGCGTGCGGCCGGTCTTGATGAACGGGTGAACCGCCTCGGCTTTTTGCTCGATGACTTGCACCAGATGCAGCAGGGCCGGCAACGTTTGCTCGTGCAGCACCAACGCGGCACTGACGTGGATGGTGGTGGGGATGATGTCGTTGCTGCTCTGGCCGCAATTCACATGATCGTTGGGGTTGACCGCCTCGCCCAGCAAACGGCTGGCAAGGGTCGCGATCACTTCATTGGCGTTCATGTTGGAGCTGGTGCCGGAGCCGGTCTGGAAGATATCCACCGGGAAGTGCTGCATGTAGTCGCCTTCCAGCAATCCTTGGGCAGCATCGACAATAGCCTTGCCCTGCCCTTCGCTGATTTGCTTGAGGTCGACGTTGACCTTGGCCGCGGCTGTCTTGGCCAGGATCAGCGCGCGGATGAATTGCGCCGGCATGGGTTGATGACTGATCGGAAAGTTGTTCACCGCACGCTGTGTTTGTGCGCCATACAAAGCTTCTTGCGGCACATGCAGTTCGCCCATGCTGTCGCGTTCGATACGGGTGTTACTCATCATTAGATCCTTGCACCAAGTCAGAAACGGAAATCGAAGGCAGTAATTCGCAGCTCGCCAATTGCCAGGCAAAGGTCTGCCAGCGCTTGAGGCGGCAGGCACAGTGGGAGAGTTTTTCCAGGTCGCGCAGTGGTCGCCAGGCCTGGTCCAGACACAGGGAGCGCCAATGCCAGGGCAAGGCGACATCAGCGGCGGTGTCGATCAACAAACGAAATGAGGTTTCAGCGATGGTCCACGGATGGGTTGCGGTGCAACACGCCAGGTACCGACCTTCGTTCAGGTAATGCTCAATCAGGCGGGGTTCATTGGGATCCAGGCCACAGCGAATCTGGCGGCTCATCCAACGCCAGCTTTCCAGATAGGGATCCTCATGCAAGACAGAACTCATGAGACACACTCATTCGGTAATGATATTTATTATTAAATGATATTGAGAATCAAAACAAGAGTGACCCATTAATCCTGTCAAAAGAGGCGCAATAAAAAAGGCGCGCCATCTTTGCGATGGCGCGCCTTTCAGAACGTGCGGGAGGGATTAGCTGCCAGCGACCGTCATGCGTTCAATAAGCACCGAACCCGTGCGGATATTGCTGCGCAGTTCCAGGTCGTTACCCACGGCAACGATCTGCTTGAACATATCGCGCATATTGCCCGCGATGGTCACTTCCTGGACGGCGAACTGAATCTCGCCATTCTCCACCCAGAAGCCCGCCGCACCACGCGAGTAGTCACCGGTGACCATGTTCAGGCCATGGCCCATCAATTCAGTCACCAGCAACCCACGCCCCATCCGCCGCAACAACGCCGCCTGGTCTTCATCACCGTGCGTCACGAACAGGTTATGCACGCCGCCTGCGTTAGCGGTGCTTGGCAGGCCCAGCTTGCGACCGGCATAAGTGCCCAGCACATAGGACACCAGCTCACCTTGCTCGACAAACGGCTTGGCATAAGTCGCCAGGCCATCGCCGTCGAACGACGAACTGCCCATCGCGCGCATCAGATGCGGGCGCTCGTCGATGGTCAGCCACTCAGGGAACAGCTTCTGGCCGATGGCGCCTTCCAGGAACGAAGACTTGCGATACAGGTTGCCACCGGAAATCGCGCCGAGAAAGCTGCCGAATAAACCACCGGCCAGCTCTGCGGAAAACAGCACAGGCACTTCGCAGGTCGGCACCGGGCGCGCGCCCAGGCGGCTCGCAGCCCGTTGCGCCGCACGCAGGCCAATGCTTGCAGGGTCTGCCAGTAAATCGCCTTGGCGGTTTACGTCATACCAGTAATCACGCTGCATCTGCCCGTTGGCTTCGGCGATCATCACGCAACTGAGGCTGTGACGCGTGGACGCATAGCCACCGATAAAGCCATGGCTGTTGCCGTAGACGCGGCAGCCCTGATGGGTGCTCAAGGTGGTGCCGTCCGCATTCTTGATGCGGGCATCGGCATCGAAGGCTGCCGCTTCGCAGGTCAGCGCCAGCTCGATGGCTTGCTCAGGCGTGATATCCCAGGCGTGGAACAGGTCAAAATCCTGCACATCCTTGGCCATCAACGCCTTGTCGGCCAGGCCCGAGCTTTCATCCTCGGAGGTGTGCTTGGCAATCGCCAGCGCTGCGGCGACGGTCTCGCGAATCGCCTCAGGGCCACTGGCGGAAGTGCTGGCCGAGCCTTTTCGCTGGCCCGCATACAAGGTAATGCCAAACCCTTGGTCGCGATTGAATTCAACCGTTTCCACTTCCCGCTGGCGCACCGAAGTCGACAACCCTTGCTCCAGCGACACCGCCACTTCACAGGCGCTGGCCCCCTGGCGCTTGGCCTCGGCAAGGATCTGCTCGACTTGTTCCTGCAGTGCCGGTAACGCTTGTGGACCGACGCTTTGGGCTGCACTCATGGTTTTCTCCACTCAAATTCTGCTTTCGGTAATGGCCATCGAGCGACCGGGCCGGACAAGCGGCCCCCGACTGGTTATCATGGCGGCGTTTCTTTGCGGACTGCCACCATGGTTGATTCTTACGACGACTCCCTCGATGGGGAGAAAAGCAAAACCCAGGTCAAACGTGAGCTGCATGCTCTGGTTGACCTTGGCGAGCGCCTTACAACGCTCAAAAAGGATTTGGTCGCCAAACTGCCACTGACCGACGAAATGCGTCGGGCCCTGGCGGATGCGCCCAAGCACACCGCGAATATCGCGCGTAAACGGCACATCTCGTTTATCGGCAAACTGATGCGCGACCAAGACATTGACGCCATTCTGACTTTGCTCGATCAAACCGATGCCTCCACTCGCCAGTACAACGAACGCTTCCACAACCTGGAACGTTGGCGTGACCGCCTGATCTCGGGCGATGACGCGGTGCTGGAGAAATTCGTACTGGACTACCCGGACGCGGACCGCCAGCAATTGCGCTCCCTGATCCGTCAGGCCCAGCACGAGCTGGCGCATAACAAGGCGCCGGCCACCAGCCGTAAAATCTTCAAATACATCCGTGAGCTGGACGAGACTCAACGCGGCCTGCGCTGATCCTCTTCCCCGGGTGGCGGTCTTCGCCACCCGAAGCTTGCGTTCCTACGATCCCGTACCACCCACGGTGATCGCATCGATTTTCAAGGTTGGCTGGCCGACACCTACCGGCACCGACTGCCCATCCTTGCCGCACGTGCCCACCCCGCTGTCCAGCGACAGGTCGTTACCGACCATCGACACCTTGCTCATGGCTTCCGGGCCGTTACCAATCAGCGTCGCCCCTTTGACCGGCGCGGTAATCTTGCCGTCTTCGATCAGGTACGCCTCGCTGGTGGAGAACACGAACTTGCCGCTGGTGATGTCCACCTGGCCGCCGCCGAGGTTGGCGCAGTAGATACCGCGTTTTACCGAGGCAATGATTTCTGCCGGATCGCTTTGGCCACCGAGCATGTAGGTGTTGGTCATGCGCGGCATTGGTAGATGCGCATAGGATTCACGACGACCATTACCGGTGCGCGCCACGCCCATCAGGCGCGCGTTGAGCTTGTCTTGCATGTAGCCCTTGAGCACGCCGTTTTCGATCAGGGTGGTGCATTCGGTCGGCGTGCCTTCGTCATCGACACTCAGCGAACCACGGCGGCCGGCCAGGGTGCCGTCATCGACAATGGTGCACAGCTTGGACGCAACCATTTCGCCCATGCGCCCACTGTAGGCGGAACTGCCCTTGCGGTTGAAATCGCCTTCCAGGCCATGGCCCACGGCTTCGTGGAGCAACACGCCAGACCAACCCGAGCCCAGCACCACCGGCAAGGTGCCGGCGGGTGCCGGAATCGCTTCCAGGTTGACCAATGCCTGGCGCAGCGCCTCACGGGCATAGCCCATGGCACGGTCGTCAGCGAGGAAATAACGGTAGTCGGTGCGCCCGCCGCCGCCATGCCCACCGCGCTCGCGGCGCCCGTTCTGTTCGACGATCACACTCACATTGAAACGCACCAGCGGCCGTACATCCGCCGCCAGCCCACCGTCTGTGGACGCCACGAGGATGCGCTCCCACACGCCCGCCATGCTCACGGTCACTTGCTGGATACGCGGGTCCAAGGCGCGGGTGGCTGCGTCGATTCGCTTGAGCAGCTCGACCTTTTCCGCACGGCTGATCACTTCCAAGGGGTTATCCGGCGCATACAACTGCGCCACGTCCTGGGTACTGAACGCCTGCACCGTGCCATTCTGCCCGGCACGGGAAATCGAACGGGCGGCACGCGCCGCCAGGCCTAGGGCCTCCAGGGTGATCGCATTGCTGTAGGCAAAGCCGGTTTTCTCACCCGATTGCGCGCGAACGCCTACGCCCTGGTCAAGGTTGAAACTGCCTTCCTTGACGATCCCATCTTCCAGCGCCCAGGACTCGGAAATCTGCCCCTGGAAATACAGGTCAGCCGCATCGATACCCGGCCCGGCCAGATCGCCGAGCACGGTTTGCAGGCTTTCGATGGTCACGCCACCGGGTGCCAGGAGGTGATCACTGACTGAGGACAACAACTCGCTCATAGGTTTGGCCTTAAATTCATCGTTCTGAAGCAGGCCGCCGCGCGCCCTGCGAGAAAAAGCGCCGGTGATTGGCCACCGGCATGCGCGCCCGTATCGACGCCTGTTCACTGCTATCGCGTTCGGCCAGTAACACCGCCTCGCCTTGATCCTGTTGCGCCAGCACTCGGCCCCAAGGGTCGACAATCGCCGCGTGGCCAAAGGTTTCCCGTGGGCCTGGGTGCACACCGCCCTGGGCAGCTGCCAGCAGGTAGCACTGGGTTTCGATGGCACGTGCGCGAATCAGCACATCCCAATGCGCAGCCCCGGTCACTGCCGTGAAGGCCGAGGGCGCGGTAATCAGTTCAGCCCCCGCCGCACGTAACTCGCTGTACAGCTCGGGGAACCGCAGGTCGTAGCACACCGTTAACCCCACACGGCCCACCGGCGTATCCGCCACCACCACCTGGTTACCGAAAGCATAGTCGTCAGATTCGCGATAACGACCGCGAGCATCCGCTACGTCCACATCAAACAGGTGGAGTTTGTCGTAGCGAGCGACGATTTCACCCTGATCGTTGATCAGCAGCGAGCAAGCATTGGGTTTGGCGTGGGGCTGGTCCTTGGGTGGCAGCGGCAAGGTGCCGGCCACTATCCATAAGGTGAGGTCGCGGGCGGCCTGTTTCAACCAGGGCAGCACAGGGCCTTGCCCCAACGCCTCGGCGCGGCCAATGTCGGCCACATCGCGGCGCCCCATGGCGGCGAAATTCTCTGGCAGCACCGCGAGTTTCGCGCCATCGGCCGCCGCCTGCTCCAGCAGGCGACGCGCCTGGGCGAGGTTGGCCAGCACGTCACTCTGGCTGACCATTTGAATTACCGCAAAGGACATGGGCCGACACTCCATACAGGGCATGGGGCCATGCTACTCCACAGGCTCTCAGTTTGGCTTTTCAAATGGCTTGTCGAAGGTGATTTTTGGATCCTTCCAGGGGCCTTGCACCTTGTATTGCACACTGGCGAAGCGCGAAACCCGGTCACCGATCAGCTTGTCGATCAAAAACAGCGCACCACCAATGGCCGGCGCACCGACAATCAGCGCCGCAATCGGCAGGTTGTTGGTCACAGGCAAGGTGACCAGCAATTTGGCGTCGACGCGATCGGCAACCAGATCCAGGGTGCCGTTAAGCTCCAGATTGGTGGAAGGCCCGGTCATGGTGATGGGCTCGCGGGTCACGAACACGCCATTACTGGCGGCCAACAAGCCCTTGACCCTGTCGTAGCTCAAGCCCTTGCCGAACAAGTCGGAAAAGTCCAAACGCAAACGCCGGCCAATGGAGTTGAAGTTAAGCAGGCCAAACACTCGCAATGCCTGGGCCCCGCCCTCCACTTCGACGAACTGACCTTTACGGAACGCGGCATCCAGGCTGCCGGAAAACCGCTTGGGCCCGACCCAGGCCGGCGACCCCGGCCAGCGGCCATCCACGTCCAGATGAAAGTCTTCGCTGGTCACCGTAGGCGCAAAACCCCAGCCCTTGAGCACGTCGGCAATGTTGCGCCCATCGAGGCGGCCCTTGTACCAACTGCTGCTGGCGCCTGGCGCACCTTCCCAACCCCCAGCGCCCTTGAGCAGCATGCCCTTGAGGCCAAGGTCGAGGTTATTGAAGGCCAGGCCCTTGGCGGTCGGGCGGATTCTCAGCGACCAGGCTCCGATCAGGTCCGAGCCCTGGAACAGCTGGTCGACGGCAATATCCAGTGCCGGAATGCTCTTGGGGTCGATATCGGCCAGCGGGTCCGGCGCGTTTTCGTCCGCCTGCGCGGTCGGGTCTGGCGCAGGCAATTTCACATACTTGAGGTTGACCGCAATCGGCGCGCCTTTGGCGTCCGGCAGGTTCACCGCGCCCTTGGCTTGCTGGCTATCGAGTTGCAGGCCCCAGGCCGCTGGTTTGCGATCGAGCTGCAAGCTGACCTGGTCAAACTGGGTACCAAACCCGGTCAGCTTGCCCACTTTGAAGTCCGCACCGCTGAGCAGTTGCTTGGCATTGCCACCTGGATCATTGCCCGCGTAGCGATCCACAAGTTTCTTCCAGGGATCGATATCCAGTTCCGACAGCACGCCACGAATGCGCAGGCCCTTGGCACCGGGCAGCACGGCATCACCGTCGCCGAGGAACAGTTCGCCACGGCCATCATTGAACTTGTCCGGCGGCGCAGCAAAGGTGAAGTTAGCCAGCTCGCCGTAATCAAACCAGTAACGGCGTTCAGCGCCCTGCAAAGTCATGCGGAAGGTGCTGTCACGTCCTTGGCTGGCCGGCATGCCGAACGGTGCCGGCAGGTCCACCGCGACACCCTTGAGGTTGGAGTTGACCATCAATTGGCTGTCCGCGCCGTCGAGGATCACTTGCAACTGGTACGGAATATCGCCGGAGACCGGCAACGGCTGGCTGATTTTCAACCAGTCCGTAAGGCGCTTGACGGTGACCTGGCCATTGGCAGTCACCCGCGTGCTGATATTACCCGGTTTGCCTTCGGCAAAGATCTGCGCCGTGATGGGGCGGTCGAACGCCTGGGCCGAGATCTTCTGCCCGCTCAGGCCCTTGGCGCTGTCGAAGCGAAAATCACCCTTGAGCTGGGTCAGGTCCAGCGGCGGTTCCGCCAATTGCAGGCGCGCTTTGTCGGTCTTGAAGTCCACCACGATCTTGGGCTCAGTGCCTTTGGCCAGCGGTACGTCCAGGTCCAGGCTACCTTGCAGGTCGCCCTCGCCTTTCCAGCCAGCGAACGTAGACGCCGTGCCAATCGGCGCTTCTTGAAGGATCTTCAGGCCGTCGCCCAAACCGCCGGAGAACCCGCCCGTGAGCAGCAGATGACTGTCCCCGCCCGCTGGGGCGTGGGGGATATTGACGTAGACATCCTTGACCTGGGTGTCGAGCAATTGGCCCTTGCTCGCCAGAATGCGTACGCCGCTCTCCTCGACAAACACTTCGCCATTGACCTTGTTCACGTGCGGCCAGCCCGGCTGGAAGGCGAGTTCGGCATCATGCACCTTGAAGAACAGGCTGATATTGCGCGACGCGGGCAGTGCATTGTGGCTGAGCGAACCCTGGTACTGGAAGAAGCCTTCGTCCACCGCGCCCTTGAGGATCGCCGTGCGCAACCACTCATCCAGCGCCGGGCTCAACACGGCGGGCAGGTACTTGGGGGTGAAACGGCCATCGCCATCGACCATGCCGACCCGCAGGTCCATGTAGTCTTCCTGGCTGTGGTCGAAATGCAGGCGAATCAGGAAGTCCGCCGCCACCTTGCCTTCCTCGCCCAGTACCTTGATATATGGGGCGATCAGGGTGAAGCCTTGCTTGTCCAGCTTCCAGGTCAGGCGTGCATTGGCCTGGATGTACTGCCACGGCTTGGCGAAGATCGGATACAGATGCAAGGAAAAGTCCTTGCTGTCCATGCGCAACTCGCCCTGGCCCAGGTCGCCACTGATGCTGCCGGACACATTGCGTG
Source organism: Pseudomonas sp. NFR02 (assembly GCF_900119375.1). Lineage (NCBI taxonomy): Bacteria > Pseudomonadati > Pseudomonadota > Gammaproteobacteria > Pseudomonadales > Pseudomonadaceae > Pseudomonas > Pseudomonas sp. NFR02. The sequence goes on along the minus strand of NZ_FPJJ01000002.1, from coordinate 210,212 downwards.
CGGCTGGCGCGCCAAAGTAGGCATCGAAGCCGACACGTTCCAGGTTGGCGGCAAAACTGAGTTTTCGGTCGGTGGTGTCTTGCGGTCGGAAGTCCACCAGCACATTGCGTAACAGGCCAGTGGCTTTGAGGTGTTCGACGGCCTTGGCGAAACCGTCCGGCAGCGGCGCCAAGGCGTTGAGCAGCGGGGTAATGGGGGCCAGGTCGAGACGGTCGGCCTGCAATTTCCACACCTCCTGTTCTTTGTCGGTCGCCAGGTTTTGCTGCAATTGCAGGCGCGATTCCCAGCGGGTTTCGCCAATGTTCATCGCCAGGGAATCAAACAGCACCTTGAGGCCAGTGTCACTGCGTTGCAGGTAGGCGGTCAGGGCCAGGTTTTCAAGGTGCACCGGCTTACGGTCGGCGTAGCTGCCCTTCACTTGGGGCGAATTGAGGCGTACCGCCGCGCTTTGCACCGTGCCTTTGGCCCAACTGAGCCAAAACTCACCGCCGGCCTTCAATTGCGTCAGCTTCCATTGCTGGGTCAGCCTGGCGGGAATCCACTTGGCCCAGTCGCTTTGCGGCAGGCTCAGGTAGGCATCGACCTCAGCGTCTTTCCACTGACTGGCGCGAATGCGGCTGCGCAGGCTGACCGCCAACGGTTGGCCATCGGGCAATGTCAGGCGAGCATCCAGACGCTGCTGGCTCATGCCGGTATGCAGGCTCAGGCCCACATAGGTCACGGTCACTGGTGCCTGGTCGAAGGGTTGCAGGGTCACCTGGCTGTCCAGCACCGACACGCGCTTGACCATTTGCATGCGCGTCAGCAGTTGTTGCGGGTCCAACGGCTGGTCGTCCTGCACCGGCAAGCCTTGCAGGGTCCAGCGGCCGTCCTGGTTCTCCTTGACACTCAGTTGCAAGCCACTGACTTGCAGATGGGCGATACGCACTTCGCGGGCCATCAGGCTGGCCCACATATCCGGCACCACTTCCACCTGGTCCAGGCGCAAGGCACTGCTGCCCTCGCCGACCATGACGTCGTGGGCCAGCAATACCGGGGCAAACCCGCTCCAACGGCCTTCAAGACTACCGATATGCAGCGGCGTATCCAGCGCAGCCTGGGCCTTGGCCTCGACTTCGGCGCGGTATTCAGCCACCAGCGGGGTGAGTTCGCGCCCCAGGCTCACATACACCGCCGCCAATACCAGCGACAACGCACACAGGCCCAGGCCCCAACGGGTCAAAGCGGCAAAAAAGCGTATCAGACGCTCCATGTCAGGCGACCCTCAAAAAACAGTTAGCGGACGGCAGATCAAGGTCTGCCGGTCTCGAAGAAAGTGCACAGTTGGGGATCAGAGCAACACCACGTCGTATTGTTCCTGGGAATACATGGTTTCGACCTGGAAGCGAATCGTGCGACCGATAAAACTTTCCAGTTCGGCGACGTTACCGGACTCTTCGTCCAGCAGGCGATCCACCACTTTCTGATTGGCAAGTACTCTATAACCTTCGGCCTGATAGGCGCGTGCCTCCCGCAGGATCTCGCGGAAAATCTCGTAGCAAACCGTTTCCGGGGTCTTCAGTTTGCCGCGCCCTTGGCAACTGCTGCACGGCTCGCACAGGACCTGTTCCAGGCTTTCACGCGTGCGCTTGCGAGTCATCTGCACCAGGCCCAACTCGGTGATGCCGATGATGTTGGTCTTGGCGTGATCGCGCTCCAGTTGCTTCTCAAGCGTACGCAGCACCTGGCGCTGGTGCTCTTCATCTTCCATGTCGATGAAGTCGATGATGATGATGCCGCCCAGGTTGCGCAGGCGCAGTTGGCGGGCAATAGCGGTAGCCGCCTCGAGATTGGTCTTGAAGATGGTCTCTTCAAGGTTGCGATGGCCCACGAATGCGCCGGTATTGACGTCGATGGTGGTCATGGCTTCTGCCGGGTCTACCACCAGGTAGCCGCCGGACTTGAGTGGCACCTTGCGTTCCAGGGCTTTCTGGATTTCGTCTTCGACGCCATACAGGTCGAATATCGGCCGCTCGCCGGGGTAGTGTTCCAGGCGATCGGCGATTTCTGGCATCAACTCAGCGACAAATTGCGTGGTGCGCTGGAAGGTTTCCCGCGAGTCGATGCGAATTTTCTCGATCTTCGGGCTGACCAGGTCGCGCAGCGTGCGCAGCGCCAGGCCAAGGTCTTCATAGATGACGCTGGGCGCGCCGATGGTCTTGATCTGCGCGTCGATCTGATCCCACAGGCGCCGCAGGTAGCGAATATCCATGAGGATCTCGTCAGCGCCAGCGCCTTCTGCGGCGGTGCGCAGGATAAACCCGCCCGCTTCCTTGATGCCCTCGGCGGCGACGCAGTCGCTGACCACCTTCTTCAGGCGCTCGCGCTCGGCTTCATCTTCGATCTTCAGGGAAATGCCCACATGGGCAGTGCGCGGCATGTACACCAGGTATCGCGAGGGAATCGACAACTGGGTGGTCAAGCGGGCTCCCTTGGAACCGATAGGGTCCTTGGTGACTTGCACCACCAGGCTCTGGCCCTCGTGCACCAGAGCGCTGATGCTTTCCACCGCAGGGCCCTCGCGCAGGGAAATTTCCGAGGCATGGATAAACGCTGCACGGTCCAGGCCGATGTCGACGAAGGCCGCCTGCATGCCCGGCAATACACGCACCACCTTGCCTTTGTAGATATTGCCGACGATCCCGCGCTTTTGGGTGCGTTCGACATGCACTTCTTGCAGAACACCGTTCTCTACCACCGCCACGCGCGATTCCATCGGCGTGATATTGATCAGAATCTCTTCACTCATGGCTGGGTCTCGTTCAGGCGTTTTCACAATAGTGACCGGTCGCTTAAGGCTTGGCGCTGGAATACGGCGTTCAGCACACGGTAAGGTTTTGCCAACAGGGTATGCCGAATTGCGCCAGGAGTTGCGCGGTTTCGCACACAGGCAGGCCCACCACCGCGGAATAACTGCCATTGAGCCCGGCAACGAACACCGAACCCAACCCCTGGATAGCATAGCCGCCGGCCTTGTCCTGCGGTTCACCACTGTGCCAGTAGGCGGTAGCCTCCTGATCAGAAACCTCGCGAAAACGTACACGACTGCTTACACATCGGGTTTCGCAACGCTGGCCGTCAGTCAGGGCAATGGCGGTGAGCACTTCATGTTCTCGACCGGAAAGTGCCATCAGCATCGCCAGCGCATCGGCCTGGTCAACGGGCTTGCCCAGGATCTGGCCATCCACGATCACCGCCGTATCGGCCCCCAATACACAGGCGCCCAAGGTATGGCCAAGCGCAATAAAACCCGCCGTCGCCTTGCCGCGCGCAAGGCGCTCGACATAGGCAACGGCAGGCTCGTTGGCAAGAGGGGTTTCATCAATAGCGGCGCTGACCACGGTGAAGGGCACACCGATCTGGGTCAACAGCTCACGTCGCCGCGGGGAGCCCGAGGCCAGGTAAAGCGAATTCATTGCAGCCTCTCCCTGTTGAGTTCGATAACCAGGCAGAGCCTCGCAACCATTCAATTGATTTTATAGCGCCGACGCAGCCCGCGCAGGCCAAAACTGATCCAGGGCCACAACAATGCACTGACCAGCGCCGGCAAGACCAACGCGAGCGTAGGCTGACGGTTGCCGGTCAAGGCGCTCAGCCACAGTTGCACCAACTGCGCCAGGCCGAAGATCACCAGGATCACCAGGCACTGCTGCCACATCGGGAACATGCGCAGGCGCTGTTGCAACGACAGCACCAGGAAGGTAATCAGTGTCAGGATCAACGCGTTCTGGCCCAGCAAGGTGCCATACAGCACATCTTCGGCCAACCCCAGGCACATGGCCGTGACCATGCCCACCTTGTGCGGCAGGTTCAACGACCAGAACGCCAGCAACAAGGCCAGCCAGAGCGGGCGCAGGATTTCCATGAACTGCGGCAGCGGCGAAACGCTGAGCAGCAAGCCGATGGCGAAGGTCAGCCAGACGATCCAGCCATTGCGTGAATGAGTACCCGCCATTAGTCCCCCCTCTGCGGTGTGGTGGCCGGAGCGGCGGTCGGTTTAGCCGGGCGCGCGTTATGCGCGGCAGGTTTGGCCGGCGTTGTCACAGGTGCTGCCGGTGCAGGTGACGTGGCTGGCGCGGGTGCAGGCGGACCAACAAAAGCAGGTTTTGGCACCGTGGCCGGCACGATAGGCGCGGTGCCATTCTGCTGGTCCTCCGCTTCCTGGGCCTGGGCAGCGTCGTTAGCGCGCTCTTCCGGGGTGCGGTTGTCGCTGAACACCAGCAGCAGGTAACGGCTGCGGTTCAGCGCGGCAGTCGGTACCGCCCGAACGATAGCGAACGGCTGGCCGGAATCGTGGATCACCTCTTTGACCGTCGCCACCGGATAACCCGCCGGGAAGCGCTGGCCCAGGCCAGAGCTGACCAACAGGTCGCCCTCCTTGATGTCAGCGGTGTCGGCCACATGGCGCAGTTCCAGGCGTTCCGGGTTACCGGTGCCGCTGGCAATCGCGCGCAAACCGTTACGGTTGACCTGTACCGGAATGCTATGGGTAGTGTCCGTCAGCAACAGCACCCGCGAGGTGTAGGGCATCAACTCCACCACCTGGCCCATCAGGCCACGGGCGTCGAGCACCGGCTGACCAAGCACCACACCGTCGCGCTCACCCTTGTTGATGATGATGCGGTGGGTAAAGGGGTTGGGGTCCATACCGATCAGTTCGGCCACTTCGACCTTTTCGTTGACCAGTGCGGAAGAATTGAGCAACTCGCGCAGCCGAACGTTCTGCTCGGTGAGGGCCGCCAGCTTTTGCATGCGCCCCTGCAACAGCAGGTTTTCAGTCTTGAGTTTTTCGTTCTCGGCGACCAGTTCGGTGCGGCTGCCAAATTGGCTGGACACGCCCTGGAAGAGACGTTGCGGCAGGTCGGTGATCCAGTAGGTCTGCATCAACACCAGCGACATCTGGCTGCGCACCGGCTTGAGCAGTGCAAAGCGGGCATCGACCACCATCAGCGCGACCGAAAGCACGGTCAGCACCAATAAGCGCACACCCAATGAGGGGCCTTTGGCGAAAAGCGGTTTAATAAGCCGCTCCTCCCAGGCAAATGTTCTCTTTATTCATACGGCATCAAACCGGCCTGGATGCAGATTGAAGAAGATAAACGCCAACAGGCAGCACTGCAAAGTGCTGCCTGCCGACGAAGCATGAACCATCCAGGCAATCTTATTCGCTGGAGAGCAGGTCCATGGTGTGTTTATCCATCATTTCCAGCGCACGACCACCGCCACGGGCAACGCAGGTCAACGGGTCTTCGGCGACGATCACCGGCAGGCCGGTTTCCTGGGCCAGCAACTTGTCGAGGTCGCGCAACAAGGCGCCACCACCGGTCAGTACCAGGCCACGCTCGGCGATATCGGAAGCCAGCTCCGGCGGCGATTGCTCCAGGGCACTTTTCACAGCCTGAACGATGGTGGCCAGGGACTCTTGCAGAGCCTCCAGCACTTCATTGGAGTTCAGGGTGAAGGCACGTGGAACGCCTTCGGCCAGGTTGCGACCGCGCACATCGACTTCGCGCACTTCGCCGCCTGGGTAAGCGGTGCCGATTTCCTGCTTGATGCGCTCGGCGGTGGATTCGCCGATCAGGCTGCCGTAGTTACGACGCACATAAGTGATGATCGCTTCGTCGAAGCGGTCGCCGCCCACGCGCACGGATTCGGCATACACCACACCGTTCAGGGAAATCAGGGCGATTTCGGTAGTACCACCACCGATATCCACCACCATCGAACCGCGCGCTTCTTCCACCGGCAGGCCGGCACCGATCGCAGCCGCCATCGGCTCTTCGATCAGGAATACTTCACGGGCACCGGCGCCAAGGGCCGATTCACGGATGGCGCGACGCTCCACCTGGGTGGACTTGCACGGAACGCAGATCAGCACGCGAGGGCTGGGCTGCAGAAAACTGTTTTCGTGAACTTTGTTGATGAAGTACTGCAGCATCTTTTCGCAGACGCTGAAATCGGCGATCACGCCATCCTTCATCGGACGAATGGCAGCAATATTGCCTGGTGTACGGCCGAGCATGCGCTTGGCCTCGGTGCCAACGGCAACGACACTTTTCTGATTACCATGGGTCCGAATGGCCACAACCGATGGCTCATTCAGAACGATTCCGCGCTCGCGCACGTAAATAAGGGTGTTGGCAGTGCCCAGGTCAATGGAGAGATCGCTGGAAAACATGCCACGCAGTTTCTTGAACATGGGGAAAGGACCCTAGGCAACGCGTGGGTAAAAAAGTGCGGCAAACTCTAACAACGACAGGGATTTTGGGCAAGGCGCCAATGTGCTAAATTGGCCGACTTTCTGTGCACCAACCCCCACAATCGCGGCCTTATGACCGTAGAAATGCGGTAGTGTTCCGACAATCTAACACACGGACGCCCTCCGTTCTGTTTTCCACTGGAGAATCCCATGGCGCTTGAACGCTCCGACGTGGAAAAAATCGCACATTTGGCCTCGCTTGGCCTTAATGATGCCGATCTTCCACAGACCACCGCAGCCCTGAACAGCATTCTCGGGCTGGTCGACCAAATGCAGGCCGTGAATACCGACGGCATCGAGCCCCTGGCTCACCCACTGGAAGCCAGCCAGCGCCTGCGCGCAGACGTCGTGACCGAACGCAATAATCGCGAGGCCTACCAGTCCATCGCGCCAGCGGTCGAAAACGGCCTGTACCTGGTTCCGAAAGTCATCGACTAAAGGGAAAGAGCCTTTCATGCATCACATGACTCTGGCCGAGATCGCCCGCGGTCTCGCCGACAAATCGTTTTCTTCCGAAGAGCTGACCCAGACCTTGCTGGCGCGTATCGCCGCGCTCGATCCGAAGGTCAACAGCTTCATCAGCCTCACCGAGGAGCTGGCCCTGAGCCAGGCCAAGGCCGCCGACGCCCGTCGCGCCAACGGTGAGAATGGTGCGCTGCTCGGCGCACCGATCGCCCACAAGGACCTGTTCTGCACCCAGGGCATTCGCACCAGCTGCGGCTCGAAGATGCTCGACAACTTCAAGGCGCCCTACGACGCCACTGTGGTCGCCAAGCTGGCCGCCGCCGGCGCCGTGACCCTTGGCAAGACCAACATGGACGAATTCGCCATGGGTTCGGCCAACGAGTCCAGCTACTACGGCGCGGTGAAAAACCCGTGGAACCTGGAACACGTCCCGGGTGGTTCGTCCGGTGGTTCGGCGGCGGCCGTGGCCGCGCGCTTCCTGCCGGCCGCTACCGCCACCGATACCGGCGGTTCGATCCGCCAGCCAGCCGCCTTCACCAACCTCACCGGCCTGAAGCCGACCTATGGTCGCGTTTCCCGCTGGGGCATGATCGCCTACGCCTCAAGTCTCGATCAGGGCGGCCCTCTGGCACGCACGGCTGAAGACTGCGCAATATTGTTACAAGGCATGGCAGGCTTCGATAAACAGGACTCCACCAGCATCGACGAGCCAGTGCCGGACTACAGCGCCAGCCTGAACACCTCGATCAAGGGCCTGCGCATCGGCGTGCCGAAGGAATACTTCAGCGCTGGCCTCGACCCGCGTATCGCCGAACTGGTGCAAAACAGCATCAAAGAGCTCGAAAAGCTTGGCGCCGTGATCAAGGAAATCAGCCTGCCGAACAACCAGCACGCGATTCCCGCCTACTACGTGATCGCGCCAGCAGAGGCCTCTTCCAACCTGTCGCGTTTCGACGGCGTGCGCTTCGGCTATCGCTGCGAGAACCCGAAAGACCTCACCGACCTGTACAAACGCTCCCGCGGCGAAGGCTTCGGCAGTGAAGTGCAGCGCCGGATCATGGTCGGTGCTTATGCCCTGTCCGCCGGCTACTACGACGCGTACTACCTCAAGGCGCAAAAAATCCGTCGCCTGATCAAGAACGACTTCATGGCCGCCTTTGAAGAAGTCGATGTGATCCTCGGCCCGACCGCGCCAAACCTGGCGTGGAAGATCGGCGCCAAGACCGGCGACCCGATCGCCGAGTACCTGGAAGACCTCTACACCATCACCGCCAACCTCGCGGGCTTGCCGGGCTTGTCCATGCCCGCAGGTTTCGTCGATGGCCTGCCGGTGGGCGTGCAATTGCTCGCCCCGTATTTCCAGGAAGGCCGCCTGCTCAATGTGGCGCACCAGTACCAGTTGAATACCGACTGGCACACCCGCACCCCTACCGGCTTCTGAGGAGAACACTATGCAATGGGAAGTTGTGATCGGGCTGGAGATTCATACCCAGCTCGCCACCCAATCGAAGATTTTCTCCGGTAGCGCCACCACGTTCGGCTCCGAACCCAATACCCAGGCCAGCCTGGTCGACCTGGGCATGCCCGGCGTGCTGCCGGTGCTGAACCAGGAAGCGGTGCGCATGGCCGTGATGTTCGGCTTGGCGATTGACGCCGAGATCGGCCAGCACAACGTGTTTGCGCGCAAGAACTACTTCTACCCGGACCTGCCCAAGGGCTACCAGATCAGCCAGATGGAACTGCCGATTGTCGGCAAGGGCCACCTGGACATTCCCCTGGAAGACGGCACCATCAAGCGCGTCGGCGTCACCCGTGCGCACCTGGAAGAAGACGCCGGCAAAAGCCTGCACGAAGAATTCCCGGGCGCTACCGGTATCGACCTGAACCGTGCTGGCACGCCGCTGCTGGAGATCGTGTCCGAGCCGGACATGCGCAGCGCCAAGGAAGCCGTGGCCTACGTCAAGACCATCCACGCGCTGGTGCGCTACCTGGGCATCTGCGACGGCAACATGGCCGAAGGCTCGCTGCGTTGCGACTGCAACGTGTCGATCCGCCCAAAGGGCCAGGTCGAGTTCGGCACCCGCTGCGAGATCAAGAACGTCAACTCGTTCCGCTTCATCGAGAAGGCGATCAACAGCGAAGTACGTCGCCAGATCGAGCTGATCGAAGACGGCGGCAAGGTGATCCAGCAAACGCGCCTGTACGATCCGAACAAAGACGAAACCCGCGCCATGCGCAGCAAAGAGGAAGCCAACGACTACCGTTACTTCCCCGACCCGGACCTGTTGCCGGTGGTGCTGGAGGATTCCTTCCTCAATGACATCCGCGCCACCCTGCCGGAACTGCCGCAGCAAAAACGCGAGCGCTTCCAGGAGCAGTTCGGCCTGTCGGTCTACGATGCCAGCGTCCTGGCCTCCAGCCGTGAACAAGCCAACTACTTCGAAAAAGTAGTGAGCATTGCCGGCGACGCCAAGCTGGCGGCCAACTGGGTGATGGTCGAGCTGGGCAGCCTGTTGAACAAACAGGGCCTGGAAATCGACGAAGCGCCGGTCACCGCCGAACAACTGGGTGGCATGCTGCTGCGCATCAAGGACAACACCATCTCCGGCAAAATTGCCAAGACCGTGTTCGAAGCGATGGCCGCCGGTGAAGGCAATGCCGACGAGATCATCGAGAAGCGTGGCCTCAAGCAAGTCACCGACAGCGGCGCCATCTCGGCCGTACTCGATGAAATGCTCGCGGCCAATGCCGAGCAGGTCGAGCAATACCGTGCGGCAGACGAAGCCAAGCGCGGCAAGATGTTCGGCTTCTTTGTCGGCCAGGCGATGAAAGCCTCCAAGGGCAAAGCCAACCCGCAACAGGTGAACGAACTGCTCAAAAGCAAGCTCGAAGGCTGATTGCAGTGAAATGGTTGGAGCAGAGTCCAAATTCTGGCTCTAACTCCTGTGGGAGCGGGCTTGCTCGCGAAAGCGGACTGACAGCCAACATATATGTTGAATGTTCTACCGCATTCGCGAGCAAGCCCGCTCCCACATTTGTTACCGGGGCATATCTGAAATGAAGCGTCTACTCGGCCTCCTGGCCCTGTCCTCCCTGCTGGCCGGTTGCGCCAGCGGCCTCATCGACCCCAACGGCTACGACGAAACCGGCACCGCGTCTTATTACGGCGCCAAGCACCATGGCAAGAAAACCGCCAGCGGTGAACCTTTCAACCAGAACGCCTTGACCGCCGCCCATCGGCGCCTGCCCTTCGGCACCCAGGTCAAGGTGACCAACCTCGACAACAACCGTTCTGTCGTGGTGCGTATCACTGATCGCGGCCCGCATACCCGTGGGCGCCTGATCGACCTTTCACGCAAGGCTGCCGAGCAGTTGCGCATGCTGCGCAGCGGTACCGCACGGGTACGCGTGCAAGCCCTGAACAACTGATCGAGGCAGCCTTGAGCATTTTCGGATTGAACGCCCTCTCACCCTGGAGCCTGCTCGAACTGGTGGGCGGCCTGATCTTGCTGATCATCGGCGCTGAAATCCTGGTACGCGCCGCGGTACGCCTGGCGGCGAGCCTCAAGGTGCGGCCACTGATCATCGGCTTGAGCATCGTCGCCTTCGGCAGCAGTGCGCCACAGATGACCGTCAGTCTTCAGGCCACGCTGGCTGGCAACACGGACATTGCCGTAGGCAGCGTCATCGGCAGCAGCATCTTCAATATCCTTGTGACCCTGGGTTTGTCCGCACTGATCATTCCGCTGCGGGTCTCGCGGCAGCTGGTGCGCGTGGATATCCCGGTGATGATCGTCGCCGGCCTGCTGGTATTTATCCTGGCGGCTAACGAAATGCTGACGCCCTTCGATGGCGCCGTGCTGCTGGTGGCGCTGGTGGCCTACCTTGGCGTATTGCATTACCAGACGCGTCATTCCCGCCGCCCGCGCACTCTGGACACCGTGGCGAAGGCGCCATGGCTGAGCAGTGTGCTGCTGATGCTCGGCGGTTTGCTGGTGCTGGTGCTGGCCGGGCATTTGTTGCTCGGCGCAGCGGTGGAGGTGGCGGGCGATCTCGGATTGTCGGAGCGCGTCATCGGCCTCACGTTGATCGGCGTCGGCACCTCGCTGCCGTGCCTTGCCACGTCGCTGATCGCCGCGTTGCGTGGCGAACGGGAGATTGCCGTAGGCAACGTGATCGGCAGCAACCTGTTCAACCTGCTCGGCGTGCTGGGTTTTACCGCACTGGTGGCGCCGACACCGCTTTCGGTATCACCCAACGCCCTGGACTTCGATTTACCGGTGATGCTCGGCGCCATCATCCTGTGCCTGCCGGTGTTCTATACCGGCTATCGGGTAACACGTATCGAAGGGCTGGTGCTGCTGGGGCTGTACCTGGCGTACGGGCTGCATGTCATGGCCTTCACCACGGGCATGCCGCTGGCCAACAAGCTTGAACAATTGATGCTGTATTACGTCCTGCCAGCGTTAGTGGTTTTGCTGTTGTTCACCTCACTGCGCGCCTGGCACCGCCAACACAAGAGGGAATCGCAATGACCGATCAGAAAAAACCCGGGGTTGAAGTACGTCGCCAGGTCATGGGCGATGCGTTCGTCGACCGCGCCCTGGGCAATGCCACGGCGTTCACCCAGCCGCTGCAGGACTTCGTCAACGAGCACGCGTGGGGCAGCGTCTGGAACCGCGAGGGTTTGCCGCTCAAGACCCGCAGCCTGATCACCCTCGCCGCCCTCACCGCCCTCAAGTGCCCGCAGGAACTCAAGGGCCATGTGCGCGGTGCACTGAATAATGGCTGTACGGTGGAGGAGATCCGCGAAGCGCTGCTGCATTGCGCGGTGTATGCCGGGGTGCCGGCGGCGATTGATGCGTTTCGGGCGGCGCAGGAAGTGATTGAGGCGTATCAGGCCGATCAGCAGTGACTGCCAGATAGTTATCGCAGGCAAGCCAGCTCCCACACTTGAGAGTATTCACACATCCACATGTGGGAGCTGGCTTGTCGGGTCGCCGCATCGCTGCGATGGGGCCTCAAGCTGCCCGCCTATTTCAGATCCAACCACCCGCCTGCAACACAAAAATCCCGATATTCGTGGTCACCGCCGCCATCAACGTGGTGATCACGATAATCGCGGCCGCCAACTCATGATTACCCTCCGCCGCCCTGGCCATTACAAAGCTCGCGGCGGCCGTGGGCGCGCCGAAATACAGAAACAGAATCCCCAACTCCGGCCCCCGGAACCCCAGCAACCAAGCGCCCAACGTGGCGATCACTGGTAGCCAGATCATCTTCATCAGGCTCGCGCTCAATGCCATGTTGCCGCTCTTGCGTAGCGCGGCCATGGACAAGGTGCCACCGATGCAAATCAACGCCAGCGGCAACGTGGTATCGGACAGGTACTGCAAGGATTTCTCAAGCCAGCCGGGCACGCCGATCTGGAAGTACGCGAACGGCGTGGCGACGATCACGCTGATAATCAGCGGGTTGGCCAATACACTTTTGAAGATGCTCCACGGGTCGGACTTGATCACTGGGCTATAGACCGCCAGCACAATGGTCGACAGCGTGTTGTAAAAGAGGATCACCAGCGCGGCGAGGATCGCGCCCAGCGATATACCGTAGTCGCCGTACATACTGGCCGCCAGTGCCAGGCCGATGACCCCGTTATTGCCACGAAACGCGCCTTGGGCGTAGATGCCTCGGTCTTCGCGCTTGCAACGAAAGATTGCCCAGCCCCAGGCCATGGCAAAGCTCACCAGGGTGGCGACGCAAAAGTAGATCAGCAACCCAGGCTTGAGCGCCGAGTGCAGGTCGGCATGCAGAATGCCAAGGAACAGCAGCGCCGGCATGGCGACGTTGAACACCAGGGACGATGCGGTGTGGATAAAGTTGTCATTGATCCAGTTGATGCGCTTTAGAAACACGCCCAGGAACAGCATGGCAAACACCGGCGCGGTGATGGTGAGGGTGGTGAGGAAGATTGCCAGCATGCCGGAGAGAACCTTGGTGGGCGTCGTTAGTTGGCTAATGATAAGCCATAGAGCCTGTGGCGTCTGGTAGGGCGCTTTCGCGAGCAAGCCCGCTCCCACATTTAGTCGCATTCCAAAGGTAGAACTCGGTCAAAAGTGGGAGCGGGCTTGCTCGCGAAGGCAGCGACACGGTCTCAGGTAATCGGCGCCGGGTTGAACAGCGTGATGTCGTTATGCAGCTTATGCCGCTCTGCCCAGGTCTGCTTCTTGCCGCTGGCCACATCCAGATAGAAGTGGAACAGCTCCCAGCCCAACTCCTCGATACTCGCCCGCCCCGTGGCAATGCGCCCGGCGTCGATATCGATCAGGTCCGGCCAACGCTGGGCCAGTTCGGTGCGGGTGGAGACCTTCACCACCGGCGCCATCGCCAGCCCGTACGGCGTGCCGCGCCCGGTGGTGAACACGTGCAGGTTCATCCCCGCCGCCAGTTGCAAGGTGCCGCAGACAAAATCACTGGCCGGTGTGGCGCAAAAGATCAGGCCCTTTTCCTTGAAGCGCTCGCCAGGGCCAAGCACGCCGTTGATGGCACTGCTGCCGGATTTGACGATGGAGCCCAACGACTTCTCGACAATATTCGACAGCCCGCCCTTCTTGTTACCCGGCGTGGTATTGGCGCTGCGGTCTGCTTCGCCCTTGGCCAGGTAACGGTCATACCAGTCCATTTCCCGGACCAGCTCGCGGGCAACGTCCGGGTTCTTCGCGCGTGAGGTCAGCAGGTAAATCGCATCGCGCACTTCAGTCACTTCGGAAAACATCACCGTCGCGCCGGCACGCAGTAACAGATCCGAGGCATACCCCAGCGCCGGGTTGGCGGTGATGCCGGAAAACGCATCGCTGCCGCCGCACTGCATGCCCAGGATCAACTCGGAGGCCGGCACGGTTTCGCGGCGACGCTGGTCGAGTTTCTTCAAGCGCACGTCGGCCAGGGCCATGATCTGCTCGATCATTTCAGTAAAGCCGTGGCTGGAATCCTGCAAGCGATACAGCCATGGCTCGCTGAGGTCCACGGAGCTGTCGTTATCGTGCATCACCTGCCCTGCCTGAAGCTTTTCGCAGCCCAGGCTGATCACCAAGGCCTCGCCGCCCAGGTTGGGGTTGCGCGCCAGGTTGCGCACGGTGCGGATGGGGATATAGGCATCCGTCGCCGTAATCGCCACGCCGCAGCCGTAGCTGTGGGTCAGCGCCACCACATCATCGACATGCGGGTACTGGGACAGCAACTCGTCCTTGATGCGCTTGACCGCATGGTCCAGCACGCCGGTAACGCATTGCACGGTGGTGGTAATGCCGAGGATATTGCGCGTGCCCACGGTGCCGTCCGCATTGCGATAGCCCTCGAAGGTAAACCCCTCCAGGGGAGCCTGGGTTTCAGGCACCTCGGTGGACAGCGGCAAGCTGTCCAGCGGCGGTGCGGTGGGCATGCGCAACTGGTCCTCCTGCACCCAACTGCCGCGAGGAATCGGCGCCAGGGCATAACCGATGGTCTGGCCGTAGCGAATAATCTGGCCGCCCTCGGGGATGTCTTCCAGCGTCACCTTGTGGCTCTGCGGGATGAAATCCACGGTGACCAGGCCGTCGGGAAACTCGGTACCGGCGGGTACCCCTTGATCGTTCACCACGATCACCACATTGTCGCGCTCGTGCAAACGGATCGAGCGCGGCGAGTCGGCATGTTCAATCAACTGCATCACACGAACCTCAGGAATGCGCTTGAGAAAGGTTGGTCAACTCAGGGCCCTGGGTAGGCGGCTCCTTGAGCACCACGCGCTTGATCGGGCCGACAATCACCAGGTAACTGAACACCGCCACCAGCGCGTTGGCGCCGACGAACACCAGGGCCCATTTGAACGAGCCGGTGGTGCTGATGATGTAGCCAATCACAATCGGCGTGGTGATCGACGCCAGGTTACCGAAGGTGTTGAACAAGCCGCCACTGAGGCCGGCGATTTGTTTCGGCGAAGTGTCGGACACCACTGCCCAACCCAATGCGCCAACGCCTTTGCCGAAGAAGGCCAAGGCCATGAAGCCCACCACCATCCATTCGATGTCCACGTAATTGCACGCCACGATGCTGCTGGAAATCAGCAGGCCACCGATGATCGGCGCCTTGCGTGCGAAGGTCAGCGAATGGCCTTTGCGCAGCAGGTAGTCGGAAATCACCCCGCCGAGCACCCCGCCGATAAAGCCGCAGATCGCCGGTAACGAGGCAATGAATCCGGCCTTGAGGATGGTCATGCCACGCTCCTGCACCAGGTACACCGGAAACCAGGTCAGGAAGAAGTAGGTGATGCCGTTGATGCAGTACTGGCCCAGGTAGACGCCGAGCATCATGCGGTTGGTCAGGAGCTGGCGGATGTAATCCCACTTCGGCCCGTCGGTTTTCTTACCCTTGCCCTTGTCCTGATCCATATCGACCATCGCGCCATTGGCGGCGATGTGATTGAACTCGGCCTCGTTGATCATCGGATGCTGGCGCGGGCTGTGGATAACTTTCAGCCAGATCAGCGAGAAAACAATGCCGATCACGCCCATCACGATAAACACGTGCTGCCAGCCAAAGCGATAGACGATCCAGCCCATCAACGGCGCGAACAACACCGTGGCGAAATACTGGGCCGAGTTGAAGATCGCCGACGCAGTGCCGCGTTCCGCCGTAGGAAACCACGCCGCAACAATACGGGCATTTCCCGGAAACGACGGCGCCTCGGCCAAGCCCACCATAAAGCGCAGCATGAACAGCGCGACCACCGCAGTGGAGACGCCAAACTCACCGACATAGCCTTGCAGCACGGTGAACAGCGACCAGGTGAAGATGCTCAGGGCATAGACTTTTTTCGAGCCGAAACGGTCGAGCAGCCAGCCACCGGGAATTTGCCCGGCCACGTAGGCCCAACCGAATGCAGAGAAGATATAACCGAGGGTGACCGCGTCGATGCCGAGGTCTTTTTGCAGGCTGGAGCCGGCGATAGCGATGGTGGCCCGGTCGGCGTAGTTGATCGTGGTCACCAGGAACAGCATGAGCAGGATCAAATAGCGGACATGGGTCGGCTTGGTCGCTTGCATGTAGAAGTACTCCCACTAATTATTTTTTTTGCGGGTAATCATTTTTTTTGCCCTGGAAACCGCACTATGTGGGAGCCGGGCTTGCCCGCGATGCAGGCACCTCGGTGTGTCAGCGAGACCGAGGTGAGGCTATCGCAGGCAAGCCAGCTCCCACCTGGAGCCGGTGCCACGGGGTGCTGCGTGTTACGAACCGATGTAGCTGGTTTTCACCACGGTGTAGAACTCTTGCGCATAGCGACCCTGCTCACGCGAACCATAGGAGGAGCCCTTACGGCCACCAAATGGAACGTGGTAGTCCACCCCCGCCGTCGGCAGGTTGACCATCACCATCCCAGCCTGGGAGTGGCGCTTGAAGTGGTTGGCATATTTGAGCGAGGTGGTGGCGATGCCGGCCGACAAGCCGAACTCGGTGTCATTGGCCATGGCCAGCGCCGCCTCGTAGTCCGCCACGCGCACCACGTTGGCCACCGGGCCGAAGATCTCTTCACGGCTGATGCGCATCACCGCTTCACTGTCGGCAAACAGTGTGGGCGCCAGGTAATAGCCTTCGGTGTCGCAGGTGACCAGGCCGCCACCGCTCACCAGCCGGGCGCCTTCGCTCTGGCCGATGTCGATGTATTTCATGTCCTGATCCAACTGGGCCTGGGACACCACCGGGCCAATGTCGGTACCACTATGCAAAGCGTGGCCGACCTTGATCGACTTCATGCGCTCGGCCATGGCGGCGACAAACTGGTCGTGGATCCCCGCGGTGACAATCAAGCGGCTCGACGCGGTGCAACGCTGGCCGGTGGAGTAGAACGCACTCTGTACCGACAGCTCGACAGCCTGCTTGAGGTCGGCATCGTCGAGAATGATTTGCGGGTTCTTGCCACCCATTTCCAACTGCACCTTGGCCTGGCGCGATACACAGCTGACGGCGATCTGACGCCCAACACCCACAGACCCGGTGAAACTGATGCCATCGACTTTCGGGCTGTTGACCAGCACGTCGCCGACCACACGGCCACTGCCCATCACCAGGTTGAACACACCGGCAGGGAAGCCGGCGCGGGAGATGATTTCGGCCAAGGCCCAGGCACAGCCCGGCACCAGTTCGGCAGGCTTGATCACCACGCAGTTGCCGTAGGCCAGGGCCGGAGCGATTTTCCACGCGGGGATGGCGATCGGGAAATTCCACGGGGTGATCAGGCCCACCACACCGAGGGCTTCGCGGGTCACTTCAACGTTGACGCCCGGGCGCACCGAAGGCACGTAATCGCCCGACAGGCGCAGGCACTCACCGGCGAAGAATTTGAAAATATTGCCGGCGCGGGTCACTTCACCAATGGCTTCGGGGAGGGTCTTGCCCTCTTCCCGGGCCAGCAGGGTGCCGAGTTCTTCACGACGGGCGAGAATCTCGCTGCCGACTTTATCCAGCGCATCGTGACGCGCCTGGATACCGGAGGTGGACCACGCCGGGAACGCGGCGCGGGCAGCGTCGATGGCCGCGTTGACTTGGGCCACGTCGGCTTTGGCATATTCGCCAATGGCGTCGGACACATCCGAGGGGTTGATGTTGGTGCAGTAGTCGGCGCCGGTTACCCATTCACCATTGATGTAGTTCTCAAAACGCTTTGCTTGGGACACGAATCTTCTCCTGACGCAAAAGGCCGCTGATTGCTCAGCGGCCTTGTGGATAATTTATTGCGCGCCTTGCTTGTCGATCAGCGCGGCGAGGGCTTCGTACTCTTCCGGCAGCAGGTCGGTCAGTGGCGTGCGCACGGGGCCGGCGTCATAACCGACGATTTTCGCACCGGCCTTGACGATGCTCACCGCGTAACCGGCCTTGCGATTACGGATATCCAGGTACGGCAGGAAGAAATCGTCGATGATCTTGCCGACGGTGGCGTGATCTTCGCGGGCAATGGCGTGATAGAAATCCATCGCCGTCTTGGGGATGAAGTTGAACACCGCCGAGGAGTACACCGGCACGCCCAGGGCCTTGTAGGCTGCGGCGTAAACCTCTGCGGTCGGCAAGCCACCGAGGTAGCTGAAACGGTCGCCCAGGCGACGGCGGATCGACACCATCAATTCGATATCGCCCAGGCCATCCTTGTAGCCGATCAGGTTCGGGCAGCGCTCGGCCAGGCGCTCCAACAGCGGTGCGGTCAGGCGGCAGACATTGCGGTTGTACACCACCACGCCGATCTTGACCGACTTGCACACCGCTTCAACGTGGGCGGCAACCCCGTCCTGGCTGGCTTCGGTGAGGTAGTGCGGCAGCAGCAGCAACCCTTTGGCGCCGAGGCGTTCGGCCTCTTGGGCGTACTCGATGGCTTGGCGGGTAGCACCGCCCACACCGGCCAGGATCGGCACGCTGGACGCGCAGGTATCCACGGCGGTTTTCACCACCTGGGAATATTCGCTGGCCGCCAGGGAGAAAAACTCACCTGTGCCGCCTGCGGCGAACAAGGCGCTGGCGCCATAAGGGGCCAGCCATTCCAGGCGCTTGATGTAACCCGCCTGGTGGAAATCACCCTGGGCGTTGAAATCGGTCACCGGGAAAGACAGCAGACCGTGGGAGAGGATGGACTTCAGTTCTTGTGGATTCATTATTCGAACACCCTGGGCGAAGACTTTCTAACGAAAGGTTGTTGTTGGTTTTGATGATGTCGTACGTCATCGTACAACTATAAATAAATTCGTCAACTGCAATTCATCCGGCGTACTCCTGCGAAGGCTTAAGACGCGGCTCTTGACGTAGGAAATTTCTCACCTATGATCCATATAACTGTATATGCATACAGTTATCACGGAAGATTCCTACGACATAGCAAGGAGCTAACATGTCAGGTCTTGAACTCGCAGCACCCGAAAAAAACCCGCCTACCCTGCGTTTCGAAGGCGGTGAACACACCGCCATCGGCGATGACACCCTGCTTCGCTTCAACAAGGACGCCCCGGCCATCCCTGCGCGCCAAGTCGAACTGCACCTGCCCAACGGGCTCGCGCTGACCTATGGTCAAGTAATCGCCCTGGGCGGCGACTTCTATGGCATCCCCGGCCAACCGATCAGCGATGGCAACTCGCCGTCCGAGCGCGTGCAACGCTTTACCGCGGCCTTCAATTCTCTTGCCGTGTTGCCCGCTTCACGGGAAGAAGCGCAGAAGATCCTGGCGGTGATGCAAAAGGAGATCAACGCCGTCAACCAGGCGATCAAGGACGGCAAACAGCCGCACGAAGCCTACGACGCCCTGGGTGATACGTTGTCCGAGGAGTGGAACCGCATCACCGGCGGCGGCAGCGCTGTTTCGGCCCTCGTGCCACTGGGCCGCTACTTGAAACTGGCAGCGGACAACGCCGACCACTTCGGTGAGTGGGCCTTGTCGGCCTACATGGCCGGCCATACGGCAGCACTGCAACAGGCAGTGGTGGCCCATCAGACCGGCACCGACCAGGCCCTGGAATTGGCTTACGCCATGAACAGCTTTGCCGATCACTTTTTGACCGATCTGTTTTCCGCCGGCCACCTGCGGGTACCGCGCAAACAACTGGCGGCAGTGGTGACGCCAGGAGAACTCGGCTCGCTGATCAGCCGCTTCATGCACGATGAAGACAGTAAATTCGGGCTCAAGGTGCGCAATGCCATGGGCGCTCAGTGGCATGCCTACGGCGACAAGCGCTACTTCGACAGCATTGACGCCGACAATCGCGTGCAGGTCAAACGGGCGGTACAGGCCTCGGCAGATGAAATCTTCGAAACCTTCATCAGCGGCATCGCGCCCTCCCCGGCTGAGTTCAAGGCACCGCTGTATGTGCCCGACCTGAACGCCGCGCAGAACCCGGCGAATAACTTCTCGCCGCTGTTCAAGATAGAGGGGGACAAGGTGCTGCGGCGCAAGGACGTCAACGATTTGAACGACAAGCACTGGACCAATGATTGGTGGGGATGGAGTACGTACTTATTGCTTAAGGACTACAAGCCAAACCAACCCGCCAACTAACGGCTGGCATGATCGTTCCCACGCTCTGCGTGGGAATACAGCCTATGACGCTCCGCGTCACCCTGCGAGCGCTTGAGAAATTCACGCGCATCGGGACGCGGAGCGTCCATAGAAGCGTTACCACGCAGAGCGTGGGAACGATCAGCCCCGCTGCGCCTCTGCCTCTTCATGGGCATGGCGCAGTCGCTCGCGACTGTTGGTCAAATGCAAGCGCATCGCCGCCCGTGCCGCATCCGAATCCTGGCGGGCAATCGCCTCGTAGATCTCTTCGTGTTCGCGGCTCAAGCGGCTCATGTAGTGCTGTTGGTCATCATGGGCCAGGCGCGCCGAATTCAGGCGGGTACGCGGAATGATGCTGGTGCCCAGGTGGGTCATGATGTCGGTGAAGTAGCGGTTGCCGGTAGACAGCGCAATTTCCAGGTGGAAGGCAAAGTCCGACGCCACCGCATCGCCGGCGTGGGCCGCACTTTCATTCAAGGCATCGAGGGCCGCACGCATGGCCGCCAGTTGCTCATCGCTGCGACGCAGCGCCGCGAGGCCCGCAGACTCCACTTCCAGGCTGATACGCAACTCCAGAATCGCCAGCACATCACGCAAGGTCACCACCGTGGCCGGGTCTATGCGAAAACCGCTGGGGCTTGGCGTGTCCAGCACGAAGGTGCCGATACCATGGCGAGTCTCGACCTGCCCCGCCGCCTGCAGGCGCGAGATGGCTTCACGCACCACCGTCCGACTGACGCCGTGGGCGTCCATGATCGCCGACTCGGTGGGCAGCTTGTCGCCGCGTTTGAGCTGGCCATCGCGGATCTGCTCGGACAACACCGTGACCAATTCCTGGGCAAGGCTGCGGCGCTTGCGGGGAAGACGTGGGGCGGCGCTGGCGTTTTCCATGATGAACCATCTTTCTCGACGAACTAAAGACCGCATCATAGCCCATGGTGGTTGTACGATCACCGTTCTGGCGCGACTTTCATCCATATCCTTCACGCAAAAAAAATGCCCCGACCGACGTCGGGGCATTTTTCAGATGGATCTGTAAGCGAAATCCGCCTACTTCACCACTTTCAAGCTTGGCCGACCGCTAGGGCGCGGCGGCTCGGTATCCGGTGGCGGTACATCATCACCGTCTTCGCCTTCGATCGTTTCGTCATCCTCTAAAGGCGACTCCAGATCGAACACCATGCCCTGGCCATTTTCCCGGGCGTAGATCCCGAGGATGGCACCGATGGGCACGAACAGCGTATGGGGCACACCACCGAAACGCCCTTCGAAGCTCACCGCTTCGTTGTCCATGTGCAGGTGGCGCACGGCACTGGGCGATACGTTCAGCACAATTTGCCCGTCACTGGCAAAACCCTGGGGTACCTGAACCGCAGGAAATTCGGAATTGACCAGCATGTGCGGGGTGCAATCGTTGTCCACAATCCACTCATAGAGCGCGCGGACCAGGTAAGGTCGACTGGAGTTCATCAACGGCTCCTTAAGCCTTAGCGCATATCGCGTTCGGCGCCAGACAGACTCGCCTGGAAAGCCTCACGCGCAAACTGGCGCTCCATGTAATCAAGCAACGGCTTGGCCGGCCGTGGCAGTTCAATGCCCAGAATCGGCAAGCGCCAGAGTATGGGTAATAGGCAGCAATCCACCAAGCTTTGTTCCTCACTGAGGAAAAAAGGTTTATCGGCGAACAACGGCGAAACGCCGGTGAGGCTCTCGCGCAATTCCTTGCGCGCCTGCACCCGAGCGGCTTCTTTGGAACGCGAATCCAGGATCACATCCACCAACCCGCACCAGTCACGCTGGATCCGATGGATCAGCAGGCGGCTGTTGGCACGCGCCACCGGGTACACCGGCAGCAAAGGCGGATGAGGGTAACGCTCATCCAAGTATTCCATCACCACGGTCGACTCCCACAACGCCAGGTCACGATCGACCAGGGTGGGCAAGCTGCCGTAAGGGTTCACTTCGATCAGCTTCGGCGGCTGACGGCCCGCCTCCACACTGATGATCTCGGCGCTGACACCCTTCTCTGCGAGCACGATGCGTACTCGGTGGGAATAGTGGTCGGCGGGGTCGGAGTAACAGGCCAACCGGTTGGTCACGCCCATGGCGGTCCTCCTCGCTTGTTGAAATTATCGAAAGCTCAAAAACGAGCGCGCCCAGAAAGCATCCCTGTAACGACCGGTTCAAACCGGCGCTACGTGTTCAGAGATGCCGCTGGGCGCGCAAGATTAACAGCAATTGCTTACGGTTGGATCAATGCACATCCTTCCAGTATTCACGCTTGAGCAAATAAGCGAATACGAAGAAGAAAGCCAGGTACAGCAAGACGTAGGTACCGATGCGCTGATGCTGCAGTTTGACCGGGTTGGCCGAGTAGGCCAGGAAGGTCACCAGGTTCTTGACCTTCTCGTCGAACTGCTCTTCGTTCAGCGTACCGGTCTTGGGCACGATGGTCAGTTGATCGCACGCTTCATGGGTCAGCGGCGTGCCGGTCAACGGATCATATTGCTTCTTGCCGTCTTCAACGACCTGAACCTGCTTGCATCCTACCACTTGGCGCCCCTGCAGGCCGACCAGAACGTTCGGCATGCCGACGTTCGGGAAGACTTTGTTGTTCACGCCATAGGGGCGTGCAGGGTCTTCGTAGAAGGACTTGAGGTAACCGTAGAGCCAGTCGGTACCGCGTACACGGGCCACCAGGGTAAGGTCGGGCGGTGCGGCGCCGAACCAGGTCTTGGCGTCGGCCGGTTGCATGCCGATGTTCATGTGGTCGCCGATCTTGGCGCCTGTGAACACCGCGTGGCTGAGCATTACTTCATGGGGAATGCCCAGGTCATCGGCAACGCGCTCGTACCGTTGGAACTTGGCGCTGTGGCAACCCATGCAGTAGTTGGTGAATGTACGCAGCCCATCCTGCATGGCGGCTTTGTCAGACACATCGATATCGACTTTTTCCAGCTGCGCACCATGTTCGGCAGCGAAGGACAGTAGCGGCAGTGCCGCAAGCACGAATGCAACGAGTAATTTTTTCATCAGCCAGTCACCCTTTCCGGAACCGGTTTGGTCTTCTCGAGCCGGGTATAGAACGGCATCAGAATGAAGTAGGCGAAGTACAGGAAGGTGCAAACCTGCGACAGCAACGTCCGCTCAGGGGTGGGCGCCAATACACCCAACACACCCAGGATCACGAACGAAATGCAGAACACCCACAGCCAGATCTTGCTCAGCCAGCCTTTGTAGCGCATTGACTTGACCGGGCTACGATCGAGCCACGGCAGCACGAACAGCACCGCGATGGCCGCGCCCATGGCGATCACGCCCATGAGTTTGTCGGGGATCGCGCGCAAGATCGCGTAGAACGGCGTGAAGTACCAGACCGGGGCAATGTGCTCAGGTGTCTTGAAGGCGTTGGCCTGTTCGAAGTTAGGCTTCTCCAGGAAATAACCACCCATCTCCGGGAAAAAGAACACGATCGAGCAGAACACAAACAGGAACACGACCACGCCGACAATGTCTTTCACGGTGTAGTACGGGTGGAACGGAATGCCATCCAGCGGGATGCCGTTCTCGTCCTTGTGCTTCTTGATGTCCACGCCATCCGGGTTGTTGGAACCCACTTCGTGCAGCGCCAGGATATGCAAGACCACCAGGCCCAGGATCACGATCGGCAAGGCCACCACGTGCAAGGCGAAGAAGCGGTTCAAGGTGATGCCGGAGATCAGGTAGTCACCACGAATCCACTGGGTCAGGTCGTTGCCGATCACCGGGATTGCGCCGAACAGCGAGATGATCACCTGGGCGCCCCAGTACGACATCTGGCCCCAAGGTAGCAGGTAGCCCATAAAGGCTTCGGCCATCAGTGCCAGATAGATCAACATGCCGAAGACCCACACCAGCTCACGAGGCTTCTGGTACGAGCCGTAGAGCAGGCCGCGGAACATGTGCAGGTAGACGACGATAAAGAACGCCGACGCACCGGTGGAGTGCAACAGGCGCAGGATCGAGCCGTACTCGACATCACGCATGATGTATTCGACAGAGGCAAACGCCTCTTCCGCCGACGGCGTGTAGCTCATCGTCAACCACACGCCAGTGACGATCTGGTTGACCAGCACCAACAGCGCCAGGGAGCCGAAGAAGTAGAAGAAGTTGAAGTTTTTCGGCGCGTAATATTTGCTGAGATGGTCTTCCCACATTTTAGTGGCGGGGAAGCGCGCATCCACCCAATCCATGAACTTGCTCATCACGCGTTCTCCTTGTCGAGGCCAATGACAATGATGTCGTCAGATTCGTAATTGTGAGGAGGAACCGGCAGGTTCAGGGGCGCGGGCTGGGATTTGTAGACGCGGCCGGCGAGGTCATAGTGGGAACCGTGGCACGGGCAGAAATAACCGCCGACCCAGTCTTTACCCAAGTCGACAGGCGCCACTTCCGGGCGGAAGGTAGGTGAGCAACCCAGATGGGTACAAAGACCAACCAGCAGCAGAATCTCTGGCTTGATCGAACGTGCTTCGTTCTTGGCGTAGGCGGGCTGGTCGGACTTTTCGGATGTCGGGTCAGACAGCTGGCCTTCGATCTTCTTCAGATTCCCCAGGATTTCCTCGGTACGACGAACAATGAAAACCGGCTGGCCGCGCCACTCAGCAATCATCTGCTGGCCTGGCTCGATCTTGCTGACATTCACCTTCACCGGTGCACCTGCGGCTTTCGCCTTGGCACTGGGAAACCATGACCCCACGAACGGGACCGCAGCCCCCACCGCTCCTGCAGCACCCACCACGGATGTGGCTGCTACCAAGAAGCGACGCCGGCCTGCATTCACGCCGTCATTGCTCATTCAGTCCTCTCCCATCAGCTTTTTGGCCTGTTAAATCAGGCGTCTACTAAGTGTTGAATCTTTACTTATAAAAATTTTGACGGATGGTAATGAAAAGCCCCACGTATGACAAGGGAATTGCCCGGGGCTCCGTCTCCAGGCCTTGTAGTATAGGGGGTCTACGGATGTGGCAAGTTGTCACGGCGAAAAATGTGCATAAATCACAGGCAATAAAAAACGCCCAGCTCCGTGAGGAGGCTGGGCGTTTTTGTGGAACGTAAAGCGAATTAACGCTTCGAGTACTGCGGACGCTTACGCGCTTTACGCAGACCGACTTTCTTACGTTCAACTTCACGAGCATCGCGAGTCACGAAGCCAGCTTTGCGCAGAGCGCCACGCAGGGTTTCGTCGTACTGCATCAGAGCGCGAGTGATACCGTGGCGGATTGCGCCAGCTTGACCACTTACACCGCCACCGATAACGGTGACGTAGATGTCGAACTTTTCAACGGTCTCGGTCAATTCCAGCGGCTGACGAACTACCATGCGGGCAGTTTCGCGACCGAAGAAGTTGTCCAGGGAGCGGTTGTTGATCGAGATGTTACCAGTGCCCGGACGCAGGAAAACGCGTGCGGTTGCGGTTTTGCGACGGCCAGTGCCGTAATTTTGAGTCGCCGACATAATGAACTATTCCGTTAAAACTTCAGTTCTTGGGGCTGCTGAGCAGCATGAGGGTGTACAGCGCCCGCATAGACTTTCAGCTTGCGAAACATATCGCGACCCAGTGGGCCCTTAGGCAGCATGCCTTTGACCGCGATTTCGATCGGGGCTTCAGGCTTCTTGGCAATCAGGCCTTCGAAGTTGGAAGACTTGATACCGCCTGGGAAACCGGAGTGACGGTAGTACATTTTGTCGCTTGCTTTGTTGCCGGTTACACGAACCTGCTCAGCGTTGATGATGACGATGTAGTCGCCGGTATCAACGTGCGGGGTGTATTCAGGCTTGTGCTTGCCACGCAGACGGCTGGCGACTTCAGTGGCCAGACGACCCAGGGTCTGACCAGCGGCGTCGACGACAAACCAGTCGCGCTGAACTGTTTCCGGTTTTGCAGTAAAAGTTGTCATTCTTTAATAGCCTCAGGGGCCGCCTGTAAATTTAGACGGCGGATCTTACTGAATAGTGCGTACTTTGACAAGGTCAAAGGCAGCCGGATACAGACGCTATCGGGGGCTCGGGTCGGCGCGTCCGTTCAACGGCAAGATTCTTCGGCAGGCGGCGCATCACTTCCACTGCAGAAAGAGGTGGGCAATTATGCAGATTGCGAAAAAAAATTCAACCTGCTTTTATGATTGTTTTCCCCCGAAGGAGTACCCGATGGATTACCGACAGCTGGGCCGCACCGATCTGAATGTCAGCGCGATCGCGTTGGGCACCATGACCTGGGGCGAGCAGAACAGCGAGGCAGAGGCCTTCGCGCAGATCGAACGGGCCAAGGCCGCGGGGATCAACTTCCTCGACACCGCAGAAATGTACCCGGTGCCGCCCAAGGCCGACACCTACGCCACCACCGAGCGCTACATCGGCAACTACTTCAAAAGCCGTGGCGACCGCGCCGACTGGATTCTCGCCAGCAAGATCGCCGGCCCCGGCAACACCATCGACTACATCCGCGATGGCCACCTGCGCCACAACCGCAAGCACATCGCCGCAGCCCTGGACGCCAGCCTCAAGCGCCTGCAGACCGACTGGATCGACCTCTACCAACTGCATTGGCCGGAGCGCAGCACCAACTTCTTCGGCCAGTTGAGCTACAAGCACAAGGACGAAGACGACCTCACGCCACTGGAGGAAACGCTCGAAGCCCTGGATGAACAGGTGAAGGCCGGCAAGATCCGCCACATTGGCCTGTCCAACGAAACGCCGTGGGGCACCATGAAGTTCCTCGCCCTGGCCGAAGCCCGCGGCTGGCCACGTGCAGTGTCAATCCAGAACCCCTACAACCTGCTTAACCGCAGCTTTGAAGTGGGCCTGGCGGAGGTTGCCATTCGTGAGCAGTGCGGCTTGCTGGCCTATTCGCCTTTGGCGTTCGGCATGCTCAGTGGCAAGTACGAAAATGGCGCTCGCCCGGCCAAGGCGCGCCTGACCGAGTACAGCCGCTTCAGCCGCTACTTCAACCCGCAATCGGAAGCGGCGTGCAGCCGGTATGTGGCTCTTGCGCGGGAACATGGCCTGGACCCGGCGCAGATGGCGCTGGCGTTTGTGACGCAGCAACCGTTTGTGACCAGCAATATTATTGGGGCCACATCGCTGGAACAACTGGACAGCAACATCGCCAGTGCCGACATGAAATTATCGAAAGAAGTGTTGGAAGGGATTGAGGCGATTCAGAAGGATCATCCAAACCCAGCACCTTGATTGATCCGCACTGATCGTTCCCACGCTCTGCGTGGGAATGCCGCCTTGGACGCTCTGCGTCCGCTTTCAGAGTCGTGACGCGGAGCGTCACATGAGGCGTTCCCACGCGGAGCGTGGGAACGATCAATCAAGAGCACCTAACAATCAAAGTGCCCGCGCAATGATCTCCTTCATGATCTCATTGGTCCCCGCATAAATTCGCTGCACCCGCGCATCCGCCCAGGCCCGGGCAATCGGGTATTCCCACATGAAGCCGTAGCCGCCATGCAACTGCACGCACTCATCGAGCACCTTGCACTGCAGGTCGGTGGCCCAGTACTTGGCCATCGCCGCCGTGGGCACGTCCAGCTTGCCTTCCAGATGCAAGGCCATGCACTGGTCGACAAACACACGGCCAATCTGAATCTCGGTGGCCATCTCCGCCAGCTTGAACCGGGTGTTCTGGAAGTCGGCGATCGCCTTGCCGAACGCCTTGCGCTCACGGGTGTAGTCCAGGGTCCACTGCAACGCCGCTTCGGCTGAGGACAGCGCGCCAATCGCCACGGTCAGGCGTTCTTGCGGCAACTCTTGCATCAGGTAGGCAAAGCCCATGCCCGCCTGGCCCAGCAGATTTTCCTTGGGCACGCGCACATCCTGGAAGAACAGCTCCGAGGTGTCCTGGGCCTTCATGCCAACTTTCTCCAGGCGCTTACCTTTGTCGAAGCCCGGCGTGTCGGCTTCCACCAGGAACAGACTGGTACCCTTGGCGCCAGCCTTGGGGTCGGTCTTGGCGACGACAATCACCAGATCGGCCAGGTAACCGTTGGTGATAAAGGTCTTGGAGCCGTTGATCACATACTCGTCACCGTCCAGCACTGCGCTGGTCTTGACCCCTTGCAGGTCGGAACCGGCGCCCGGCTCGGTCATGGCAATGGCTGTGACCCTCTCTCCGGAGATCAACTGGGGCAGGTACTTGTGCTTCAGCGCTTCACTGCCGTAATGCAGGATGTAGGGCGCGACGATATCCGAATGCAGGGAAAAACCGATGCCGGTCAAACCCAGGCGGCTGACTTCTTCGATCACCACCGCGCTATAGAGAAAGTCCGCGCCCAGCCCGCCATACTCCTCTGGCAGGTGGGAACACAACATGCCCGCCTCCCCCGCCTGGTTCCACAAGTTACGGTCGATATAGCCCTGCTTTTCCCATTGCCCATGGAAGGGCACGGCATGCTTTTCGAGGAAAGTGCGTACGCTCTCACGGAAGAGTTCGTGCTCCGAGCTGAACAAGGTTCTGGGGATCATGGGTCACCTGCGTGGATTGTCGGACAAGGACGAGCCCACAGAGCCTATGCCCCGAAGGCGTCACGGGACACTGGACACATGCGACAAAAAATAAGACGATCCAGCCGTCTGGTGACCACTTTCCCCTATAAGAATAAATGAAATTATGTCTAACCAAATCTCCACGCCGTTGCGGCGCGTCAGCATTTTGGCCATTGATCGGGTATTCGCTTCAACCCTCATGCAAGCCAAGGATTTCTTCCATCTCGCCAGCCTGCGCCATGGCAAACAGCAAGGGCTGGGCCTGACCCCAGGGTTCGAAACGCGTCTGGTCAGCCCCGACGGCCAGTCCGTGCGCAGCTTCAGCGATGTGATCATGCCAGTGGACGGCGGCCTCGAAGACGCCGACATCATTGTGCTGCCGGCCTTCTGGGACGACTTCGATGCCCTGTGCTCCCGCTACCCGCAGGTGCTGCCGTGGCTGCGCGACCAGCACGCCCGCGGCGCCGTTCTCTGCGGCGAGGCCACCGGGGTGTTCTGGCTGGCCGAAGCCGGGCTGCTCGATGGCAAGGAGGCGACCACCTACTGGCGCTTCTTCAATGCCTTCACAGAGCGCTTCCCCAAGGTGCAGCTCAACCAGGACAAGCACCTCACGGATGCCGATAACCTGTATTGCGCCGGCGGCACCACGTCGGCCTGCGACCTTTATATCTACCTGATCGAACGCTTCTGCGGCGCCAACATCGCCCAGGCGGTGGCCCGCGACATTCTCTATGAAGTGCAGCGCAACTATTCACCGGGGCGGATCGGGTTTGGCGGGCAGAAGCTGCATCAGGACGTGATCATCCTGCAGATCCAGCATTGGCTTGAAGAGCACTTTGCCGACAAATTCCGCTTTGAAGACGTCGCCCGGGAACACGGCATGAGCATCCGCAACTTCATGCGCCGATTCCAGACCGCCACCGGTGACAAGCCGCTGCATTACCTGCAGCGCCTACGCATCGAAACGGCCAAGGGCTTGCTCTCGGGCAGCCGCAAGAGCATCAAGACCATCAGCTACGAGGTGGGTTACGACGATGCGAGTTTCTTTGCGCGGTTGTTCAGGCAGCACACGGAGTTGTCGCCGAACCAGTACAGGCAGCAATTCCAGCAAGCCGCCTGAGCTCAGACCAACACAAACCATTGTGGGAGCTGGCTTGCCTGCGATGACGGTGTATCAGCCAGCCTATAGTTGGCTGATACACCCCCATCGCGGGCAAGCCCGGCTCCCACATTAGCTCTCCATTGAGCTGGAGATTGCTTAAGGCTTGTGGCCGCGCGACAGGAACTCGTGGGACTGCATTTCCAGCAGGCGACTCAAGGTGCGCTGGAATTCGAAGTTCAAGCGACCACCGGTATAGAGATCCTTGAGTTCGACTTCCGCCGAGATGATCAGCTTGACGTTACGGTCGTAGAACTCATCGACCATGTTGATGAACCGTCGGGCGATATCGTCGGTGGTCACGCCCATCTGTTCCACACCACTCAAGATCACGGCGTGAAAGATCTTGCCCAGCTCGATGTAATCGTTCTGGCTGCGTGGCCCATCGCACAGTTGGCGGAACTCGAACCAGGCCACGTCATCGCAGGTGCGCAGCGCGATGATTTCGCGGTTCTCGATCATCAGCTTGTCGTTTCCCACCGCTTGCGTGCATTCCGGCGTCAGCGCACGGAAGCTTTTCTTCAGGCTTTCGTGCGCCGCTTCGTTGAGCGGGAAGTGGAACAGCTCGGCTTGCTCCAGATGACGCAAGCGGTAGTCGACGCCGCTGTCGACGTTGACGATATCGGTGTTCTGCTTGATCAGCGCAATGGCCGGCAGGAAGCGTGCACGTTGCAGGCCGTCCTTGTACAGGCCATCGGGCACGATGTTCGACGTGGCCACCAAGGTCACACCGTTCTTGAACAGTTCTTCCATCAGGGTGCCAAGGATCATGGCGTCGGTGATGTCGGAGACGAAGAATTCATCGAAGCAGATCACCCGGGCCTCTTGGGCGAAACGCTTGGCGATGATGGTCAGCGGGTTTTTCTCGCCCGGCAGGGTCTTCATCTCTTCGTGCACGCGCTTCATGAAGCGGTGGAAGTGCGTACGCACTTTTTCCTTGAACGGCAGCGCTTCAAAGAAGGTGTCTACCAGGTAAGTCTTGCCCCGACCCACGCCGCCCCAGAAATACAGGCCCTTGACCGGCGTGTGGTCTTTCTTGCCAAACAGCTTGCTGAACATCCCTGGCTTGCTTTGCGACGCGGCCACGAGGTCCTCGTACAGGCGCTGCAAATGACGCACGGCATTTTCCTGGGCCGCGTCGTGGAAGAACTCGGGGCGTTTCAGATCAGCTTGATATCGTTCTAGGGGCGTCATAATTTCGTTAGCAAGGCAACAAAAACGGGCCGACACTGTAACGACGGCCCTGGATAATGGCAATCAACCCTTGGTCGGGTTAATCCTCGATTGGGGTCAACGCAACGCGCAAGGCTTCGATGGCCGCGTCACGCGATGCTTGATCGGCATACTCGGCACTGTCAGCGACTGCGGCGCCGTCCAGCCATACGCTGAAGCCCAGGGCCTCGGCGCGTACGTCCAGCGCATCACCACTTTGCAGTTGCTTGGTCACCGCGCCGGCTGCTTTGCCATCGGCAAAGTTGCGCGACAGCAGCAGTTGCTCGCCATCAGCGGCCAGCAGGCGGAAGCGGAAGCTGCCGTCAGTTTCACGGAAGCTCACAAACCGCGCAGCCTTCGCTGCTTTTTTCTTGGTGGCGACCGGCGCCGCCGCCTGGTTGACGAACGAACGCAGGCCCACCGCTTCACGCAGCTCGGCCAGGAACGGTGCCGCCACGGCACGGGCTTTTTTCGCGCCGACCTGCAGCAGGTCTTCCATGTCCGATGGGCGCGACATCAGTTGGTGGTAACGCTCGCGCGCTTCGCCGAGCTGGCCGTCGAGCAGTTGGAACAGACGGTTCTTTGCCTCGCCCCAGCCCAGGCCTTCTAGCAACTGACCACGGAATTCGGCTTCCTGGGCCTTGGTCGCGAACGCCTGGTAAAGGGTGAACAGGTGCGAATTGTCCGGATCCTTGGGTTCGCCTGGCGCGCGGGAGTCGGTGACGATCCGCGAGATCGCGTCCTTCATGTCCTTGGCGCTGGTGAACAACGGGATGGTGTTGTCGTAGCTCTTGGACATCTTGCGGCCATCCAGGCCCGGCAAGGTGGCCACGCTTTCTTCGATCAGCGCCTCGGGCATGGTGAAGAATTCTTTACCGTTGCCGAACAGGTGGTTGAAACGCTGGCCGATGTCGCGGGCCATTTCCACGTGCTGGATCTGATCGCGGCCCACCGGCACCTTGTGCGCGTTGAACATCAGGATGTCCGCGGCCATCAGCACCGGGTAGCTGTACAGGCCCATGCTGATGCCCGCATCCGGGTCTTCGCCGTTCTCCACGTTCTTGTCCACCGAGGCCTTGTAGGCATGGGCGCGGTTGAGCAGGCCCTTGGCGGCAACGCAGGTCAGCAGCCAGGTCAGCTCGGGAATTTCCGGGATGTCCGACTGGCGGTAGAAGGTCACCCGGTTCACATCCAGGCCACCGGCCAGCCAGGTCGCGGCGATTTCCATACGCGAGCGCTGGATGCGCTGCGGGTCATCGCATTTGATCAGGGCGTGGTAGTCGGCCAGGAAGTAGAAGGAATCGGCATTCGCGTCTTCGCTGGCGAGGATCGCCGGGCGAATCGCACCGGCGTAGTTGCCCAGGTGCGGCGTGCCGGTGGTGGTGATGCCGGTGAGGATACGGGTACGGGTCGTCATGGGTGATCGCTTGTCATCAATTCGAAAGGCGTGGCAGCACCAGATCCTTGAGATCGGTCAGCTTGCCATGAAAAAAGTGTCCGCATTCTGCCACTTTCAGCAGCTCATGGGGGCGTTTCAGGGCGGCGGACCAGGCGTAGACCACTTGCGGGTCGACCACTTCGTCGCTTTCCGGCTGGATCAGGGTCAATGGGCAGCCTTGGGGCAGCACGTCCGACTCGCCCAGGCGCATCACCGCCGCAGCCACCATGAACAGGTGCGCGAGCTTTTCGCCCTTGGCCTCCAAACGCCCGCCGAGACTGGCAGCCACGTAACCGCCGAAGGAAAAACCGAGCAAGGTGATCGGCAGGTCCGGGTGCTTTTCACGCAGCCAGGTGGCGGCCGCTTCAGCATCGTCGACCTCACCGGTGGCCATATCGTGAGTACCGGCACTGGCACCCACACCACGGTAATTGAAACGCAAAGTAATCAAACCCGCATCGCGGGCAGTGCGTTGCAGGGTCGAGACGACTTTATTGAGCATGGTGCCACCCTGCACCGGGTTAGGGTGGCAAACCAGCGCCAGGCCACGTGGTTCGGGGTGATCCAGGTACAGGGCTTCCAATTGGCCCACCGGGCCATCGATCAAAACGGGGGTTTCACGCATGAGCAAGGATGAACTCCGTGACCTCTCAAGGGGTCGACTCGTCTAGCTAAAAGTCTGTGCATGGCATCATTGCGAGCTTAATCGCGGTATACAGCGCAGGTTTGAGCCGTTAACGTAAAGCAAAGCCGTTTATAGAGGAAGGACTCGTGGAACACTCGCTCTTAGTTTGGTTGTTGCCGACTCTTGCCCTGGTTGCCGGTGTCGCCATTGGTTTCCTGGTTGCCCGCCTGCTGCCGAATGCCGCGCCTAACCGCACGCAGCGTCAGCTGGATGACATTCAGGAACGTTTTGACAGTTATCAGAACGAGGTTGTTACCCACTTCAACAGCACCGCGACCCTGGTCAAGAAGCTCACCCAGAGCTACCAGGAAGTACAGGATCACCTCGCCGATGGCGCTAACCGCCTGGCCCTCGACGACATCACCCGCCAGCGCCTGCTGGCCGCGCTGCATTCCGATGCACCGCAAACCCCACGGGAACGCCTGACCCCGCCTCGGGAAAACCAGGAGCCACCACGGGACTACGCGCCAAAGACGCCGAACGCTCCAGGCATGTTGGATGAGCATTACGGCTTGAAGAAGTAAGTCATCTTCGGGCAATAAAAAAGCCCGGCTGATCGATGATCAGCCGGGCTTTTTATTAGGTGCCTGAATTATCAGACAACACCGCCTCCTGTGGGAGCTGGATTGCCTGCGATAGCGGCGTGCCCGTTGACACACCTGCCTCAGACACTCCGCCATCGCGGGCAAGCCCGGCTCCCACATCGAGCGCGCACGCGTTCAGGTCGGTTGTTGTTCCTGCAACCGCCCACCGTCGATGCGCACATGCCGCCCATGGAAACGCTTTAGGCTGCTGCGGTGGCCGACGCTGACGATGCTCAACCCCGGCAACTGATCGATCAACGCCTGGTACAAGGTTGCTTCGTCTTCTTCATCCATGGCCGAGGTTGCCTCATCCATGTACAGCCATCGCGGTGCAAACAACAGCGCACGGGCAAAGGCCAGGCGCTGTTGCTCACCCGGCGAGAGCATGCGTTGCCAGTGGTTGGCTTCATCCAGGCGATTGACCAGGTGCGGCAGGCGGCAAGTCTCCAGGACCTGTGCATAACGTTCTGCCGGATAGACGCTGTCGTCCTGTGGATAACTCAACACGGCCTTGAGCGTACCAATCGGCAAGTAAGGCTTCTGTGGCAGGAACAGATAGCGCGTCGCCGGTAAGCGAATGCTGCCATGACCGGCGGGCCACAGATGCCCCATCGCCCGCAGCAAAGTGCTCTTGCCGCTGCCGGAACGCCCGCTGAGCATGACGCGCTCGCCAGGCTCCACGGTCATGTCGGCATCGGTGAGCAGGTGACGGCCGTCGGCCAGGTCCATGCCCAGGTCCTTGATCACCAGGCGCTCGCCTTCAGGGCGCACGTCGATCGCCGGCGTGCGTTGCTCGTTGTCACTCATGGCCTGCTGGAAACTCAGCAGACGGTCACTGGTGGCGCGCCAGGTCGCCAGCTCCGAATAGGCATTGATAAACCAGCTGAAGTTCTCTTGCACGTTGCCGAACGCCGAGTTGATTTGCATCAGCTCGCCCAGCTCGATCTTGCCGGTGAAATAGCGCGGCGCGGCGACGATAAAGGGGAAGATGATTGCGATCTGGCTGTAGCCGGCGGTGAAAAAGGTCAGGCGCTTGGACACTTTCATGATGTCCCAGAAGTTCTGCCAGACTTTGCCGAAGCGGGTGCTCAGGCGCTGCCTTTCATTCGGCTCGCCGTTGTACAGGGCGATACTTTCGGCATTCTCACGCACCCGCACCATGGAAAAACGCAGGTCCGCTTCAAAGCGTTGTTGCTGGTTGCTCAGGCCAATCAAGCGCCGGCCGATCAGGTGCGTCAGCCAACTGCCCACGGCGGCGTACAGCAACGCACACCAGAACATGTAGCCGGGAATGGTGATGCCGAACACTTCGATGCTGCCCGAGACACCCCACAGGATGATCGAGAATGACACCAGGCTGACCACGTTACGCAGCAACCCAAGGCCCAGGCTCAAGGTACCGGACGTGAAGTTGTTGAGGTCTTCGGAAATCCGCTGGTCCGGGTTATCGGTGTAGCCGCCCTGCTCCAGCTGGTAGTAATTCTTGTGGGCCAGCCAACGGCTGAAGTGTTTTTCGGTGAGCCAGGCGCGCCAGCGGATCGTCAGCATCTGGGTCAGGTAAAGGCGGTATACCGCGCCGAGTATCGCCACCGCCGCGATCCCGCCGAAATAGCCGATCAACTGCCAGAAGGCCGCGTTGTCCTTCTTCTCCAGGGCGTTGTAGAAGTCTTTGTACCAGTGGTTGATCCACACGGAGATCGCCACGCTGAACAGCGACAGGCCAATCACTGCGGCCAGCAGCAGCCAGGCCCTGCCCTTCTCTTCACTGCGCCAATAGGGTGTGATCATCGCCCAGGTTCGGCGGAAGAATTGCCCACGCACCGCATCGTTGACCGCGCGGTATTCAGCGTTCTGATTCATCGTTCAGGCTCGGTAGGAAAAAGTGACAGGCGTTTGAACCGATCATAGGTGATCGGTTCGTGCGTCCGTGCAGCCTGAAGCGGGTTGTTCAGTCGCCGTTCAGCGTCGTACCGGGCGCTTCTGCAACTTGCGCTGCAAGGTACGCCGATGCATGCCCAAAGCGCGCGCGGTGGCGGAGATATTGCCTTCGTGCTCGGTCAGCACGCGCTGGATGTGTTCCCACTGCAGGCGGTCCACCGACATCGGGTTTTCCGGCACCAGGGTGTCGAGGTCGGCATGCTCGGACAGCAAGGCGGCCAGCACGTCGTCCGCATCCGCGGGTTTGCACAGGTAATTGCAAGCGCCGCGCTTGATCGCCTCGACGGCGGTGGCGATGCTGGAGTAACCGGTGAGGATCACCACGCGCATTTCCGGGTCGAGTTCCAGCAGCTTGGGCAGCAGTACCAGGCCCGAGTCGCCGTCCATTTTCAGGTCGAGGGCGGCGTAGTCCGGCAGGTCGGCCTGGGCGATGGTCAGGCCCTCTTCGGCAGAGCCTGCAGTGCTGACGCGAAAACCGCGCCGGCTCATGGCGCGCGCCATCACGCGGGTAAAGGTCGCGTCGTCATCTACCAGCAACAGGTGCGGCAGTTCTTCGCCTTCGACTTGGATCTCGTCACTCATCGATATCTCCTCGTGCGACACGGGGCAGGCGCAGCTCGGTGAGCGTGCCACCTTCCTCATGACTATAGAGCTTCACTGAGCCGCCCGCGCGGGTCACGCTGGCCTTGCTCAAAAACAGGCCCAGGCCGAAGCCTTTGCCCTTGGTGGTAAAGAAGGGTTTGCCGATCTGCTCGGCAATGGCCAACGGCACGCCCGCGCCGTGGTCACGAATGCTGATGGTGACGTTTTCCGCGTCCCAGTCCAACTGCACGCCGAGGCCTTCAGGGCAAGCGTCGGCTGCATTGTTCAGCAAGTTGAGCAGCGCCTGGGTCAGGTCCGGCGGTGGCGCCATGCGCGGCACGCTGCCTTGGCCCAGCAGGTTGAAACGGTAACTGGCTTCGGGACGCATCAGGTGCCAGCGGTTGAGCGCCTCATCGAGCCACTGGGTGACGTCCTGCATTTCGACCGCCAGACGGCGATTGGCTTCAGCGGCGCGCACCAGTTGCTGCAACGTCAGCTTGCACTGCTTGACCTGTTCCTGCAGCACGCTCAAATCGTCCTGCAGGGCCGGGTCGTGATGGTCCTGGGTCATTTCCTTGAGCAGCACGCTCATGGTCGCCAGCGGCGTGCCCAACTCATGGGCAGCGCCTGCGGCCTGGGTGGCGACAGCCAGCAACTGCTGGTCACGCAGGCCTTCTTCACGGCGAATGGCGCGCAGTTCTTCCTGGCGGCGCAGTTCTTCGGCCATGCGCGCGGCAAAGAAGGTGATGACTGCCGCAGACAGGGCGAAGCTCAACCACATTCCGTAGATCTGCAGGTTTTCCCGGGCGATGGGGAACGTCTGCAAGGGGTAGAACTGCGCCAACAGCAGGGTGTACAGCGTCAGCGCAATCCCCGACAGCACCACCGAATAGCGCCACGGCAGGGTGACGGCAGCGATGGTCAAAGGCACCAGGTAGTAGGAGACGAAGGGGTTGGTGGACCCACCGGAGAAGTACAGCAACACGCTGTGGATAAACAGGTCACAGGCCAGTTGCAGAGCATATTCCAACTCGGTCACCGGCCAAGTGGTACGCAATCGAATGGCGGTGAACACACACAATACGGTGGAAAAACCCAGGGTCACGGCCAGTTGCAGCCAGGGCAGCGGCAGCAGGTCGAACCAATAGGCAAGCCCGACGGAACCAGCCTGTGCGGCCAATACCAGGGTGCGAATGAACGTCAGGCGCCAAAGGTTCTGGCGAGTGGCGGAAGTCAGTTTTACGGCGGCGAGCATGAGCTCTCCCGTTGAGCGCTGCAGGCGGATCGGCACGAGTATAAACGAAGCAGACCTGCTGGCACGGCGTGTGTGGCTCTTTGACGCAGGCCGGGTAAATGACCGTTCGTCGGCGCCGGCATAACTTGTAGGTAATGTGTAAACCCGAAGAACCCAGTGCCAACGTCTACAGTCATACCGAGCACGACTATCTCAAGGAGCTTCCATGTCTCGTTTCATTCGCAGTGCAGCCATCATTACCCTCAGCGCCAGCGCCCTGGCCAGCCTGCCGGCCATGGCCGCCGATGCATTGCATTACAACCAGATCTCCCTGCGCGCCGAAGCCAGCCAGGAAGTGGCCCGCGACAAGATGATCGTCACCCTTTACACCGAATCGCAAAACGCCGACCCGGCCAAGCTCGCGGCCGAAATCACCACCACCCTGAACCAGGCCCTGGGCCAGGCGCGCGAAGTCAAAGGCGTGACCTTGCGCCAGGGCAGCCGCAACAGCTACCCGATCTACGACAGCAAGAACCAGAAGATCACCGGCTGGCGTGAACGCGCCGAGCTGCGCCTGGAAAGCGCGGACTTCCCGGCGCTGTCCAAGCTCACCGGCGAGCTGTTGAACACGTTGAAAATGGACAGCATGGACTTCGCCATCGCCGATGCCACGCGCAAGGCCAGCGAAGATGCGCTGCTCAAAGACGCCGTGGCTGCATTCAAGGCGCGCGCACAATTGGCGACCGATGCACTCGGTGGCAAGGGCTACAAGATCGTCAACCTGAACTTCAACACCAATGGCTACCCGATGCCCTACGCCCGCAATGGCGGCATGATGATGAAAGCCGC
This sequence comes from Pseudomonas sp. NFR02, assembly GCF_900119375.1. NCBI lineage: Bacteria > Pseudomonadati > Pseudomonadota > Gammaproteobacteria > Pseudomonadales > Pseudomonadaceae > Pseudomonas > Pseudomonas sp. NFR02. The sequence continues at coordinate 172,167 of NZ_FPJJ01000002.1, read as the reverse complement.
GATGGCCGATTCAGCACCGACGCCGGAAGTGGAAGCAGGTACCAGCCAGGTCAGCATGAGTGCCGATGGTGTGATCGAAGTTTTACAGTAACTTTTTAGACAGAACAAAGGCGCAGCCCCACGGGATTGCGCTTTTTTTGCGCGCACGCGCGCCGTCATATACGGCAGCACATCTCGTAGGAATCAAGTGTCCGGTTTTCACGACTCATTACTGCCATAGCTACCAGGGAGGGCTGTGCTGGCATTTATTCATACAATGAGAGCCGAATTCATGTCCCTATCACTCGATCCAACACCCTCGTTATCGCTGCCCCTCGCCGTCGCTACTGCGACATCCAACACTCAAGCTCAGGCGACACCGGCATCGTCACCGCCCACGCCAAAGGCTGTCCAACCCGATGAAACAGCACTGCTCAAGGCCTACCTCGAGGCCGTACAACGCAAGGTGTTGCACGGCAATGCCGGGCTGATAACCGTGCCGCCCCAAAGCACTCTGGGCCAATGGCTCGGGCTGTATCGCATGCATGTGGAAAACGCCGTGGTACAGGGCTGGCTGCGCGAACAACACTTCGCCCCGGACACCTTGCTTTCAATCAACCCGTCTACAGGTACCTTGTCCGCCGAGATCGAGGGCAAAACGAAAACCTTCCATCTCTCGGATACATCAGGCTGGGGACAAATTTCAGGCCCCTTGCTGGAGACCGCAAAAGTTATCGCCCCTGGCAATAACGGTGATTTGCGTGTGAGGCTGGGTAAGGACTCCATACAGGTCAGTGCAAAAGTGGTGGCCAACTTTGAAGGCGTGTCCCTTCCCCAAACGCTGTCCCAGGCTCGAACACAAATAAGGTATCTGGAACATAAAGACAGCTTCGACCCTATCCCCGCCAATGACCGCCTGCGCCCTGCCAGCAGCCGCTCTTCACAAGCGCTGCAAGTGCAAACACACAATGCCGCCAATTACTACAGCACCGCACCACAGGCGTTGGCTTACAAGCGTTTGGCGGTTGACGTCGCCAACAACCTGCCCAATACGCGGGCAGAGGCCAAAAAGTGGGCGGATGACCTGCTGCTCAAACTCACGGGCAAACCTATCGACTCCGACACCGTGTACCTGAACCGTTTCAAAGGTGGCGAAAGTGCAGACACGGCGACCGGCTGGGAACACACATTCCAAGAGCCCTGGTCTTCGCTGCGCCTGCCCGACGCCCTGCTGAAAAACTTCTCCGAGCACGATTGGGTGCCCGGCAACCTGGACCTGGAAGCGGGGCTGTATACCCAACCTGCTGGGCAAAGCGAAAAAGGCGGCTACGGCAAGCACAACCAGATCGACCTCAAACCGTCGCAAGTGATGCATGAAAGCTGGAAGACTGACTTCCAGAGCCAAATGACCCAGAAGATCGACAACTTCTGGAACTCTCATTCCGATAGCTACCAGACGGCGATCAAAGGCGAGTTCACCTTCCAGGCCCGCAAACAATTCAAGACAGCTCAAGCATGGCCTGCAGTTGAACGTGCGCTGCAAGCACCCGAACACCAATTCACTCGTGACGACTACAAGATGGTGATGGCAGCAGTACCCGACCTGCCCCTGGATGAAAATGCACCGATCAGCGTCGACCAACTCAAAGCCAAAACACCGATAAAAGCCCCTGTACAGGCGAATGCCTTGAGCATCCACGGTTTTACCTCCAGCGACATTGTGCGATTCAGCGCGGGCGACGGTGGCCGGCAAGTGCTTTACATCCCAGGCGCCGAGCCGGCGTTTCTCAGGTTCGACTCTGCGCAAAAGCTGGAACAATGGCTGATTGATCAGGCAAAAGATCCGAAAAAAAGTGAGGCCTTGGCGAGTCACTTCCCGATGATTTATCGCCAGGACCAAACCGCCGGTTTTGCCGCCAGAGCGGCGAAAGTACTTATGCCCCTCCTGTGGTTCACCCACGTAGGCGAAACGAAAGATGGCTTGGATACACACCTGAAGAAAATGGCCAGCGGCGAACTGAAGGGACCGGCAATCGATGCAAGCCACTCGAAAATTACCGGCGACTTATTTACTACCCTGGCGACCACCACCCAGGAGCGCATGAAAAGCGATGCTGACGTGGTCATCAAGTCAAACAGCGAAGAGACTCGAGACACCTGGCTCAACGACATTACCGTGGCGGCTGGCTTATTGGCCAAACTTGCGCCGATTGCCGCACCCGTGGCCGCGGTAGCCGTCGTGACAGGATTGACCGAATTGGCGCTGGGCGCAGAAAAAACCTCGTCTGGCGACACAGTGCAAGAGCGTGACGAGGGTGCCTCCAAGGCGTTCGATGGCTTACTGAACACACTCTTCTCGGTCGGAGCCAGCTCAGTCCCCGAAGACCCTTTTGCATTGCCTCCCGAAAAAGAATTACCACTGGGTGAACCGATTACCCCAACCCCCGCCAATGAAGTCGCGGAACCACAACCGGGACCGTCCAGGGGAACGAGCGCTGTCAAACCTGCTCCACAGCCCCTGCCTGACTCCCGGTCACTCATCCCGCTGGCCAAATATGCGGTCCCTGAGGGTGAGGCATTGATAAAAAATGCCACCCGAGATGCACTGGGGGTTTATCGAATGACTGACGACACCGGGGCGTTCCGCCAATTCGTACGCCTTACCGATGAAACAGGGACGAGCAAGGTATTTGAGATATCGGGGCGTTACCGGACCGGCGATGCATTTGCCAAAGTCATCAACCCCGATAACGGCGCGGGGCTGATGGTCATCACACCCGGGCGTAATGGAGAGTGGGCCCGAGCACCGGGTGATGGCGGGATAAAATGGCCGTGGAACCTCGCAGTTTCCCCCCCTCCCCCCAGTACAGAGATGAAAATCTCGCCTAAGATTTCGGACAACTTCGTTGGTCTCGAAGGCGAGAAATTACCCGGGGCAGAGCGATTCGATGAGCTGTTAAAAAATAGTGGACGCCAGAACTTCGACTTTTCCATTCGAAACGTTAATAGCAAAGGTATCGACAAGACAAAGTTGGAGGTTTCCTGGGAAGTTCCCGACAATAACTTTGCTGTTAGCGAAACAGAAAGAGCAGGCCCGGCAGATTACGGCACAAGTGAATACTCAGACCAGTTCGTCAAAGACACCAATCGCAGTACATACCGTGTGGAAGTAAAAACAGGCGGTGCACCGCAAACGGCGGAGTTGAATCAAGGCGGGGCCACTACTGAGGATATACGCAGGGCAAGAATCACTCAGTTCGAAACGCTGATCCCCGACCCAGATCTCAGGGCGCGCATTTCCGAGGTCGCTCACCAGGGGGCGATGGCCGACGTTTCGGCGGGATTTATGTCACTCGAGGACACGGAGCTCAAAGAAGGTTTCAGACTAAAAGTAGACAATACCTCTTATACCATCGTCTACGACCCGACGAGCGAGGTGACTGAAGTCAACGCAATCGGCATTGGTCATATACAGGATACAGAACGGGGTATCGACCCGGTCCCCGGTATCGAGGTGACACTGACCAAACGCTTCAAAATACTCGCTACCAACGATGTAAGTGAGCCATTCAAGATCGACCAATCGGCTCCTGCCCGAGCAAGCCTTATGGTTATGCCACTCCCTGAAGAAAATGAGCTTCGCGCTTAAGCGAGCATCAACGGCTATCTGGCAAACCTCAACGGAGGTAACCTCAGTTACCTCCGTTTTCGTACAGACAGTTTTTTGCCCGCAACTTCAAGGGACACCATGGACAGAATCGTCTTCAAACAGCTCCTTCTCGCCACCGGCCTCTTGGCTTTGATGCCAATGACCCAAGCCGCCACCACCCTGGTCTACTGCTCCGAAGCCAGCCCCGCCGGCTTCGACCCCAGCCAGTACACCAGCGGCACCGATTTCGATGCGTCCGCCGAAACCGTGTTCAACCGCCTGACCCAGTTCAAGCGCGGCGGTACCGAAGTCGAACCTGGCCTGGCCACCAGTTGGGATGTTTCCAAGGATGGCCTGACCTACACCTTTCACCTGCGTGAAGGCGTCAAGTTCCATACCACCGACGTCTTCACCCCGACCCGCAATTTCAACGCCGATGACGTGCTGTTCACCTTCAATCGCTTGCTCGATGCCGACAGCCCGTTTCGCAAGGCCTACCCGTCCGAATCGCCCTACTTCACCGACATGGGTTTGAACACCACGATCAAAAGCGTCGAAAATCTCGACGAGCACACTGTGCGGTTCAACTTGAACACTGTCGATGCTTCGTTCGTGCAAAACCTGGCCATGAGCTTTGCCTCTGTTCAATCGGCCGAATACGCCGCCCAGTTGTTGAAACAAGGCAAGGCCGAGCAGATCAACCAGCAACCGGTCGGTACCGGGCCGTTTGTGTTCAAGCGTTATCAGAAGGACTCGCAGATCCGTTATGTGGCCAATAAACAGTATTGGAAACCCGAGGATGTGAAGCTCGACAACCTGATATTCGCCATCACCCCGGACGCCGCCGCGCGCCTGCAGAAACTCAAGGCAGGCGAATGCCAGGTCAGCGGTTACCCGCGCCCTGCCGATATCGAAATGATGAAGCAAGACCCCAACCTGCGCGTATTGCAACAAGCAGGCTTCAACCTGGGCTTCCTGGCCTATAACGTGACTCACCCGCCGCTGGATCAACTCAAGGTTCGTCAGGCCCTGGACATGGCCATCGACAAGCCCGCCATCATCAAGGCCGTTTACCAGGGCGCCGGACAATTGGCGCAGAACGCACTGCCTCCCGCGCAGTGGTCTTATGACCCCACGATACACGATGCGCCCTACGACCCGACCAAGGCCCGGTTGCTACTAAAAGAAGCAGGGGTTGCACCAGGTACCACCATTAACCTGTGGGCGATGACCGTACAACGCGCCTCGAATCCTAATGCACGGATGTCCGCGCAGATGATTCAACAGGATTGGGCCAAGGTCGGTATCAAGGCCAACATCGTCAGCTATGAGTGGGGCGAGTACATCAAGCGCGCCAAAAACGGCGAGCACGATGCAATGATTTATGGCTGGACCGGCGACAACGGCGACCCCGATAACTGGCTAGGCGTGCTCTACAGTTGTGCCGCGGTCAAGGGCAGCAACTATGCCAAATGGTGTAACCCGGCCTACGACAAGTTGGTGCAACAAGCCAAGGTCAGCAGCGACCGCGAGCAGCGCATCAAGTGGTATCAACAGGCCCAGAAAATCCTTAAGGAACAAGTACCTATAACGCCCATTGCAAACTCGACGGTTTTCCAGCCTATGCGCAAGCAAGTACAGGATTTCAAGATCAGTCCGTTTGGACTGACGCCCTTCTACGGCGTGGGTCTAGATAAGTAACATCAATGCCCCAACCGAGTGCGCTAGACGCCTCGGATGGGCATTTTTGGTGCGCCATTTGCACCGAAAAAACCCTCCAAATAAGCACTTTTGTGTCGAAACTTTCATAATTGCGACATTCCTGTACGTTCGTACCACAGTTTTCCCTTTGCAACCGCTCTGCATCTTGCATTGGGTATGGCGCCTGCATAAGTATCCGCAGGCCGACTCACGAGGTCGCCCTCACCACCAAAAATGACAACAAATCATGAGGCCAACATGCTTAAACACGCAGTCCTTCCGTTATTAGTGAGCGCTGGCCTTATGGCCGCAGCCCCCGTAGCCCTTGCGGCAACTAACCTGGTGTTCTGCTCCGAAGGGAGCCCGGCCGGTTTCGACCCAGGCCAGTACACCACCGGAACAGACTTCGATGCCTCGGCCGAAACCATGTTCAACCGCCTGAGCCAGTTCGAACGTGGCGGCACCGCCGTCGTTCCTGGCCTGGCCACCAGCTGGGACGTTTCCCCGGATGGCCTGACGTACACCTTCCACCTTCGCGAAGGCGTCAAGTTCCATACCACCCCGTACTTCAAGCCTACTCGTGAATTTTCGGCTGACGACGTACTGTTCACCTTCAACCGAATGATCAATAAAGACGATCCGTTCCGTAAGGCCTACCCTACCGAGTTCCCGTACTTCTCGGACATGGAGATGGACAAGAACATCAAGAACATCGAGAAAGTCGATGACCACACCGTCAAGTTCACCCTTGGCACCGTGGACGCGGCGTTTATCCAGAACCTCGCGATGAGCTTTGCATCGATCCAGTCGGCCGAATATGCCGCCCAACTGTTGAAGGAAGGCAAGGCCGCCGACATCAACCAGAAGCCGATCGGCACTGGCCCGTTCGTGTTCAAGAGCTACCAGAAAGACTCCAACATTCGCTTCACCGGCAACAAGGAATACTGGAAGCCTGAAGACGTCAAGATCGATAACCTGATCTTCGCAATCTCCACGGACCCTTCAGTACGCATCCAGAAACTGAAAAAGAACGAGTGCCAGATCACAGCCTATCCTCGCCCGGCCGATATCAAGCCGCTGGAAGCGGACAAGGACATGAAGATGCCGCACCAGGCCGGCTTCAACCTGGGCTACATCGCCTACAACGTGATGCCTGTGCTCAAGGGCCAGACGACGCCAAACCCGCTGGCTGACCTGCGGGTTCGCCAGGCTTTGGACATGTCGGTGAACAAGCAGCAGATCATCGACTCCGTGTACCAGGGCGCTGGGCAATTGGCCGTCAATGCCATGCCACCCACCCAATGGTCGTACGACACTACGATCAAGGACGCCAAGTACGACCCTGCCAAAGCCAAGGAACTGCTCAAGGAGGCTGGCATCAAGGAAGGCACCGAGATCACTCTTTGGGCCATGCCGGTTCAGCGTCCGTACAACCCGAACGCCAAGCTGATGGCCGAGATGCTGCAGAGCGACTGGAAACAGATCGGCCTGAAGGTCAACATCGTCAGCTACGAGTGGGGCGAGTACATCAAGCGTTCCAAAGGTGGCGAGAACCAGGCGATGATCATCGGCTGGAGCGGTGACAATGGTGACCCTGACAACTGGCTGGGCACCCTGTTTTCGTCCCCGGCGTTGAACGGTAACAACTTCTCCAAGTTCGTTAATAAACAGTATGACGACCTGATCAGCCAGGCCAAATCGACCACGGATGTCGCCAAGCGCACCGAACTGTACAAACAGGCGCAACAGCTGCTTAAACGCGAATTGCCTTACACACCTATCGCGCACTCGACGGTGTATCAACCCATGCGTAATACCGTGCAGGACTTCAAGATCAGCCCGTTTGGCTTGAATTCCTTCTACGGCGTTAGCGTCAGCGGCAAGTAAGGACCAATAACGGCGACGTTTCATAACGTCGCCGTTATTCCATCCGCCTGGACCTTAGGAAACAGACTACGTTTGCAAGCGTTGCCGTCTTACAGCAATGAACTGCGACCCTTGCCTCCGTTGCCTACAAGGTCAGTCAGAATTGACGCATTTACTGCAAGGTCAACGCCCCATAAGGTCGTAGGACAGCAGAGGCATCACTCTGGGAAGGGCACTTGCTGTGTGTGGGATCAGTGAGGTCTGCCTGGCTGCACGCCAGCAGGTAGGCTCGCTGTTGATAACTACAAACAAGGACCGGGATCGTCATGCGCCATACCACCGTTGTATCCGCTCTGTTTGCCACCAGCCTGCTGGCCATGGCCACCATGGGCCAAGCCGCCGAGAAAAAGAGCCTGGTGTTCTGCTCCGAAGGCAGCCCGGCAGGGTTTGACACTGCGCAATACACCACCGCTACCGACAACGATGCGGCGGAGCCTTTGTATAACCGTTTGGTGGAGTTCGAAAAAGGCGCGACCGACGTCGTCCCTGGGCTGGCAACCAAGTGGGATATTTCCCCTGATGGCCTGACCTACACCTTCCACCTGCGTGAAGGGGTGAAGTTCCACAGCAACAAGGAATTCAAGCCGACGCGAGACTTCAACGCCGACGACGTGCTGTTCACCTTCAACCGCATGCTTGACCCCGAGCACCCGTTCCGTAAGGCCTACCCCACCGAGTTTCCGTACTTCAACGGGATGAGCCTGAACAAGAACATCGCCAAGGTCGAGAAAACCGGCCCCTACACCGTAGTGATGACGCTGAACACGGTCGACGCAGCCTTCGTGCAGAACATCGCCATGAGCTTTGCCGCGATCCTTTCGGCGGAATACGCCGAGCAGTTGCTCACGCAAGGCCGGCCCAGCGACATCAACCAGAAGCCGATCGGCACTGGCCCCTTCGTGTTCCAGCGTTACCAGAAAGACTCGCAGATCCGCTACGTGGGCAACAAACAGTACTGGGACCCGAGCCGCGTCAAGCTGGACCAACTGATCTTCGCCATCAACACCGACGCCTCGGTGCGCGTGCAGAAGCTCAAGGCCGGCGAATGCCAGGTGACCCTGCATCCACGCCCCGCCGACGTCGAAGCCCTCAAGACCGACCCGAACCTGCAACTGCTGACCAAACCGGGCTTCAACCTGGGCTATATCTCCTACAACGTGCGCCACAAGCCGTTCGATCAGTTGGAAGTACGCCAGGCGCTGGACATGGCGGTGAACAAGCAGAGCATCCTCAATGCTGTGTACCAGGGCGCCGGGCAACTGGCGGTCAACGCCATGCCACCCACGCAGTGGTCCTACGACGACAGCATCAAGGACGCCGCCTACGACCCGGAAAAAGCCAAGCAGTTGCTCAAGGCCGCTGGCGTCAAGGAAGGCACCGAGATCACCCTGTGGGCCATGCCGGTGCAACGCCCGTACAACCCCAACGCCAAGCTGATGGCGGAAATGCTGCAGAACGACTGGGCCAAGATCGGCCTTAAGGTCAAGATCGTCAGCTATGAATGGGGCGAGTACATCAAACGCACCAAGAACGGTGAGCACGATGTCAGCCTGATCGGCTGGACCGGCGACAACGGTGACCCGGACAACTGGCTCGGCACCCTCTACAGCTGCGACGCCATCGGCGGGAACAACTACTCCATGTGGTGCGACCCGGCGTACGACAAGCTGATCAAGCAAGCCAAGGTCGTGACCGACCGTGAACAAAGGACTGTTCTGTACAAACAGGCGCAGCAACTGCTCAAGCAGCAGGTGCCGATCACGCCCATCGCCCACTCGACGGTCAACCAGCCGTTAAGCGCCAAAGTCGAAGGCTTCAAGGTAAGCCCCTTCGGCCGCAACGTGTTCTCGGGCGTCAGCATCAACCCATAAGAAAATAACCGGATGGCGGGGAGCGAAATCAGCTCCCCGGCAAACGTGCAGGCTTTTGTTGGGAATTTTCCTACGCCAAACGTTTGCAATAGCTTGAACAAGTTCCACACCCAATAGCCGGATCACCCAAAAAGACCGGCATTAAAAAAGAGAACCAAAGGAGCTTCACCCATGAAACTGAGCAGCAAAGCGCTTCTGGCCTTGGCCATCAGCAGCATCACGGCCACCGCCTACGCTGAAACGCAAAGCCAGGACTTCGTTCCTACCACCCTGGCCGGCACCAGCGCCCAAAGCGAGGCCAAAGGCTTTATCGAAGATTTCAGCCTGGGCGGCACCACGCGTAACTGGTACTCCCATGAAAGCAAATACCGCGGGGGCACCTTCTCGTACCAGAAACACGGCCAGACCCTGACCGATCGCAACCGTACCAACTGGGTGCAAGGCACCATCCTCAACGCCAGCTCGGGTTTCACCCAGGGCACCGTTGGGGTCAAGACTGAAGTGGCGGTGTACAACGCCCTGGTACTGGACCGCAGCAAGCGTGATATCAAAGGCGGCTCCAACCGTACCCTGGCCGACTCCAACGGTGATGCCGTAGACCAGTGGAGCAAACTGGGCCTGGCCAACGTGCAATTCCGTGTGTCCAACACCACACTGACCGCCGGTCGCCAGAACTTCAGCAGCGGCATCGTCGACACCATCGGCAACCGTGCTCTGCCTTCGAGCTTCCAGGGCGTGAGCTTCAACAGCGAAGAGTTCAGCAACCTGTCGTTCCAGGGCGGCGTGTTCGACCGCGTTTCCCCACGTAGCGAGCAGAGCCTGTCGAAATTCCGTACCGAATACGGCAATGGCGCAGAAACCGACAAAGTGTCGACCCTGGGTGTGAACTACCAGCCGCTGAAAAGCCTGAAGACCAGCTTCTTCGCCGCTAACGTGAAGGACTTCTGGAACCAGTACTACTTCGGCGCCACCCACGAGCTGGGCGACGCGCAGCAGTTGGGCCTGACCACCGGCTTCAACTACTACAAGACTGTCGATGAAGGCAAAAAAGAGATGGGGGAAATCGACAACGATACCTTCTCCCTCTCCCTGGGCCTGACTCACCAGGCACACAGCCTGACCTTTGGCTACCAGCAAGTGAACGGTAACGAGTACTTCGACTACCTGCACGAAACCAACGGTATCTACCTGGCCAACTCCCTGACGTCTGACTTCAACGGCCCGAACGAGAAATCCTTCCAGATCGCCTATGCCATCAACATGGCTGAATACGGCGTACCTGGCCTTAAGTTCAACGCCTACTCGGCACGCGGCTGGGGCATCGACGGCACCCACTACACCGGCAACAATGGCCGGGCCAAGTTTGCCTATGACGGCATCCAGTCCCAGGACGGCGAGAAGCACCAGGAATACGGTGTAGGCGCCTCTTACGCGCTGCAGAGCGGCCCGCTCAAAGCCACCACCGTGCGCGCAACCTATGTTGAGCACCGTGGCAGCGAGTTCCAGTCCGACGGCAGCATCAAAGAGTTCCGTCTGGTTACCACCATCCCGTTCAACATCCTTTAATTAGTGCCAGGCAGGCGGCGAGCTCAGGACGAGCTTGCCGCCTACGCTTTTCTGGTTCCATCGATTGCAGAGGGCTCTGAATGAAAATGCTCCCACTACAAGCCGCCATGGCCGCTGCGCTGTTGAGCGTGGCGATCGGCGTTTCGGCCAAACCGCTGGTGGTCTGCACCGAAGCCAGCCCGGAAGGTTTCGACCCGGTCCTGTACACCACTGCCGTGACCGCTGACGCCGCCGCTGAAACCATGTTCAACCGCCTGGTGGACTTCAAGCCCGGCACCACAGAAGTGGTGCCTGCCCTGGCCAAAGACCTGCCGGAAATCAGCGCCGATGGCCTGACCTACACCTTCCACCTGCGTGACGACATCAAGTTCCACACCACCGACTATTTCAAACCCACGCGCAACCTGAATGCCGATGATGTGCTTTGGAGCTTCCAGCGCCAGCTGGACCCGAATCACCCTTGGCATAAAAAGTCCAACGTGGGCTATCCGTACTTCGAAAGCATGGGCTTTAAAGAACTGCTCAAGAGCGTAGAGAAAACCGACGATCACACCGTCGTGTTTACCCTGACCCGTCCTGAAGCCCCGTTCCTGGCCGACCTGGCCATGGCGTTTTCCTCGATTCACTCCGCCGAATATGCCGACCAGTTGCTCAAGTCCGGCAAGACCGATGACCTGAACGCCAAGCCCATCGGCACCGGGCCGTTCATCTTCAACCGCTACGCAAAAGATGCCCAGGTGCGTTTCAAGGCCAACCCGGAGTACTTCCGTGGCAAGCCGCCGGCCGACCCGCTTATTCTGGCAATCACCACCGATAGCAATGTGCGCCTGCAAAAGCTCAAGGCCAACGAATGCCAGATCGCGCTGTATCCCAAGCCCGATGATGTACCCAGCGCCAAGGCTGATCCCAACCTGAAAGTGGCGGAACTAGCGGCGATGACCACCAGCTACACCGCCATGAATACCACCCACAAATACATGAGCGATGCGCGGGTACGTCACGCGATCAATATTGCCTTCGATAAAAAGGGCTACAACGAATCGCTGTACGGCAAAGGCAACGCCGTCGATGCCACCGGGCCGTACCCGCCGACCCTGCTGGGCTTCAGTGACAAGCTGAAAAACCCAGTTCGCGACCTGGACAAGGCGCGCGCCCTGCTCAAGGAAGCCGGCGTGCCGGAAGGTACCGAGTTCACACTGTTCACCCGTAACGGCGGCGGCCCAACCAACCCCAACCCGATGCTCGGCGCCCAGCGCATGCAGGCGGATCTGGCCCAGATTGGCCTGAAGGTCAATATCAAGGTCATGGAGTGGGGCGAAATGCTCAAGCGCGCTAAAGCCGGAGAACACGACATGGTTTCTGCAGGCTGGGCCGGGGATAACGGCGACCCGGATAACTTCCTCACCCCTAACCTGAGTTGCGACGCAGCGAAAAACGGCGAAAACTACGCCCGCTGGTGTAACAAAGAGTTTCAAGACTTGATCGACAAGGCCCGCGCCGACGCTGAACCCGCCGAACGCGCTGCACTCTATGAACAAGCTTTGGCCGTTTTCGAGAAGGACCAACCGTGGATCCCCATGGCCTACCCGAAAATGTTTACCGCCATGCGCAAGAACGTCGAGGGTTATACCCAAAGCCCTCTGACTACCAATAACTTCGCCACCACCCAGGTGAAGTAAATAAGAAAAACGCTCGGCACCGTCGACACTGACGGTGCCGGACCTGCCTAACCGGCTGATTGAGGTACACACCAAGATGTTTAGTTTTATTGCCCGCCGACTGGGGTTATTGATCCCCACGTTCTTCGGCATCACGTTGCTGACCTTTGCGTTGATTCGCATGATTCCAGGCGACCCCGTAGAAGTCATGATGGGCGAGCGACGGGTTGACCCCGAAATGCACGCCCAGGCAATGGAGCGCCTTGGCCTTAACAAGCCGCTGTATGCGCAATACCTGGATTACGTCGGCAAGCTCGCGCAGGGCGACCTTGGCGAATCGTTGCGCACTCGCACCAGCGTGTGGACCGAGTTCACCGCCCTCTTCCCCGCGACCCTGGAACTGTCCATGGCCGCGCTGTTGTTCGCCGGTATTCTGGGCCTGTTGGCCGGGGTGATCGCGGCACTCAAACGAGGATCCCTGTTCGACCACGGGGTGATGGGCATCTCCCTGGCGGGATATTCGATGCCGATCTTCTGGTGGGGCCTGATCCTGATCATGTTCTTCTCGGTGAGCCTGGGCTGGACCCCGGTGTCCGGGCGTATCGACCTGCTCTACGACATCGAGCCACGCACCGGCTTCATGCTGATCGACACCCTGCTGGCCGACGAGCCGGACGCGTTCTGGGATGCGTTGCACCACCTGATCCTGCCAGCCATCGTGCTCGGCACCATCCCGCTGGCGGTGATCGCGCGCATGACCCGTTCGTCGATGCTCGAAGTGCTGCGTGAGGACTACATCCGTACCGCCAAGGCCAAGGGCCTGTCGCCGGCGCGCGTGGTGTTCGTGCACGGCCTGCGTAACGCGCTGATCCCGGTGCTCACTGTGGTCGGCCTGCAAGTCGGCACGCTGCTGGCCGGTGCGGTACTGACCGAAACCATCTTCTCGTGGCCCGGCATCGGCAAATGGCTGATCGAAGCCATTGGCGCGCGGGACTACCCGGTGGTGCAAAACGGCATTCTGCTGATCGCCTGCCTGGTGATCCTGGTGAACTTCGTGGTGGATATCCTCTACGGCTTCGCCAACCCACGCATCCGTCACCAGCGCTGAGATCATGACCATGACCACACCTACTCAAGTGTCAGCAGTCGATCAGAGCCTGCTGTACCCGTCCCCGTACAAAGAATTCTGGCAAGCCTTCTCCAAGAACAAAGGCGCGGTTGCCGGCCTGCTGTTCATGTTGCTGATCGTGTTCTGCGCGATCTTCGCCCCGTGGGTTGCGCCGCATAACCCCAGCGAGCAATACCGAGACTTCCTGCTCACGCCACCGGCCTGGCTGGAAGGCGGGCAGATGCAGTTCCTGCTGGGCACCGACGAACTGGGCCGTGACTTGCTCTCGCGCCTGATCCAGGGCTCGCGCCTGTCGTTGCTGATCGGTTTATCGTCGGTGGTGATGTCGCTGATCCCGGGCATCCTGCTGGGCCTGTTCGCTGGGTTCTTCCCGCGCTTGCTCGGCCCGACCATCATGCGCTTGATGGACATCATGCTGGCCCTGCCATCGCTGCTGCTGGCCGTGGCGATTGTGGCCATCCTCGGCCCTGGCCTGATCAACACCGTGATCGCCATCGCCATCGTGTCGTTGCCATCCTATGTGCGCCTGACCCGCGCCGCCGTGATGGGCGAACTGAACCGCGACTACGTGACTGCCGCCCGCCTCGCCGGCGCCGGCCTGCCACGCCTGATGTTCATCACCGTGCTGCCTAACTGCATGGCGCCGCTGATCGTACAAGCGACCTTGAGCTTTTCCTCGGCGATTCTCGATGCCGCGGCCCTGGGCTTCCTCGGCCTTGGCGTACAACCGCCAACCCCTGAGTGGGGCACCATGCTGGCTTCGGCCCGCGACTACATCGAACGCGCCTGGTGGGTGGTGAGCCTGCCTGGCTTGACCATTTTGCTCAGCGTGCTGGCAATCAACTTGATGGGTGACGGCCTGCGCGATGCGCTGGACCCGAAACTCAAGAACGCCGCCTGAGGAGATTCCCATGTCACTGTTAGAAATCAAGAATCTCAACGTGCGCTTCGGCGACAAGACCGCCGTGCCGGTGGTCGATGGCCTCGACATTTCCGTCGACAAGGGCGAAGTCCTGGCAATCGTTGGCGAGTCGGGCTCGGGTAAATCCGTGACCATGATGGCGCTGATGGGCCTGATCGAACATCCCGGCATCGTCACCGCCGATGCCCTGAACTTCGACGGCAAGGACATGCTCAAGCTGAGCAACCGCCAGCGCCGTCAGATCGTCGGCAAAGACCTGGCGATGGTGTTCCAGGACCCGATGACCGCGTTGAACCCCAGCTACACCGTGGGTTTCCAGATCGAAGAAGTGCTGCGCCTGCATTTGAAAATGTCCGGCAAACAAGCACGCAAACGCGCCATTGAGCTGTTGGAAAAAGTCGAGATCCCGGGCGCCGCCAGCCGTATGGACGCTTACCCGCATCAACTGTCCGGCGGTATGAGCCAGCGCGTGGCAATCGCCATGGCCATTGCCGGCGAGCCCAAACTGCTGATCGCCGATGAACCGACCACTGCGCTGGACGTGACCATCCAGGCGCAGATCATGGAATTGCTGCTGGCCCTGCAAAAAGAGCAGAACATGGGCCTGGTGCTGATCACTCACGACCTCGCGGTAGTGGCTGAGACTGCCCAGCGCGTGTGCGTAATGTACGCCGGCCAGGCCGTGGAAGTCGGCCAGGTGCCGCAGTTGTTCGACATTCCGGCACACCCGTACAGCGAAGCGTTGCTCAAGGCGATTCCCGAGCACAGCCTGGGTGCCACGCGCCTGGCCACGCTGCCGGGCATCGTGCCGGGCCGCTATGACCGTCCGCAGGGTTGCCTGCTGTCGCCGCGCTGCCCGTATGTGCAGGACTCCTGCCGCGCCCAGCGGCCGGGCCTCGATCCGAAAAGCAACAGCCTTGCCCGCTGCTTCTACCCGTTGAACCAGGAGGTGGCGTAATGGCCGTCGTACTTACCGCCCGCGACCTCACCCGTCACTACGAAGTGTCCCGTGGCCTCTTCAAAGGCCACGCCACCGTGCGTGCTCTTAATGGTGTGTCTTTTGAGCTGGAAGCCGGCAAGACCCTCGCCGTGGTAGGCGAGTCGGGCTGTGGCAAATCCACCCTGGCCCGCGCCCTGACGCTGATTGAAGAGCCCTCGTCGGGCTCGTTGAAAATCGCCGGGCAAGAAGTGGCCGGCGCCAACAAGGCTCAGCGCAAGCAATTGCGCAAAGACGTGCAGATGGTGTTCCAGAGCCCCTATGCCTCGTTGAACCCACGCCAGAAAGTCGGTGATCAACTGGCCGAACCGCTGCTGATCAACACCCATCTGTCCGCTGCCGAGCGCCGCGAAAAAGTGCAGGCGATGATGAAGCAAGTGGGCCTGCGCCCTGAGCATTATCAGCGCTACCCGCACATGTTCTCCGGTGGTCAGCGCCAGCGTATCGCCCTGGCTCGGGCAATGATGCTGCAACCCAAGGTGCTGGTGGCGGACGAACCGACCTCGGCGCTGGACGTGTCGATCCAGGCACAGGTGCTTAACCTGTTCATGGATTTGCAGCAGGAATTCAACACCGCCTACGTGTTCATTTCCCACAACCTGGCGGTGGTACAGCACGTAGCTGACGATGTGATGGTGATGTACCTCGGCCGCCCGGTTGAGGTGGGCCCCAAGGAAGACATCTACGCACGCCCGCTGCACCCTTACACCCAGGCGCTGCTGTCGGCCACGCCGACCATTCACCCGGACCCGAGCAAGCCAAAGATCAAGATCGTCGGCGAACTGCCCAACCCACTGAACCCGCCGCCGGGTTGCGCGTTCCACAAGCGCTGCCCGTATGCGACCGAGCGCTGCAGCAGTGAGGAGCCGCTGTTGCGGCCGTTGGATAACCGGCAGGTGGCTTGTCACTACGCGGAGCAATTCGTGGCCTGAAGCAACATTGTTTCCCTCTGTGGGAGCGGGCTTGCTCGCGAATGCGTGGGTTCAGCTACAGATGGGTTGCTGACACACCGTCTTCGCGAGCAAGCCCGCTCCCACAGGGGTAATGCGTGATATCGAGTTCCATCGCCCTTCCCGCCAGATTGCGCATCAGTCTGGCTGGAGGGGCTTTTTTTTGCGCGGTTGTAACAAAAAACATACCGTTTGAACCCATGCCAAAAGCCCTGAAAACATTGAGCCAGAGCGTTTCGAAAAGTGTATAGATTGTAAATGCAATTTACTTCTGTTTGAGAATCAATACCATTACGGCGCACGGAGAGCGCTGGATGCACGACAAAAATTCAGACGCCTCTCGTTCAATCGCCCCTCCTAAAGGACTTTGTGGACATGTCGTCTCAATTCAGGCTCAGCCATCTCTCGCTGGCGTTTATCGCTACCCTTTCGTCCCCCGCGCTGCTGGCGCAGAGTGTGGAAAAAGAGCGCGATAAAGTGCCGATCCAAGCGACAGACCTGCCTGTGGATGGCACGCCCCAAGCCCTGGTGCTGGGCGAAACGCGTGTATTGGGCACCGCTGCCGAAGAACTCAAGCAGGCGCCCGGTGTGTCGATCATCACCGCCGAAGACATCAAGAAACGCCCGCCCACCAACGACCTGTCGGAGATCATCCGCCGCGAGCCGGGCGTGAACCTGACCGGCAACAGTTCCAGCGGCAGCCGTGGCAACAACCGCCAAATCGACCTGCGCGGCATGGGCCCGGAAAACACCCTGATCCTGATCGATGGCAAGCCGTCCACCTCCCGAAACGCCGTGCGTTATGGCTGGAGCGGCGACCGCGATACCCGTGGCGAAACCAATTGGGTGCCGGCCGAAGAAGTCGAACGCATTGAAATCCTGCGCGGCCCGGCCGCCGCCCGTTATGGCTCCGGTGCCATGGGCGGTGTCATCAACATCATCACCAAACGCCCCACCGACCAACTGCACGGCTCGCTGACCGCCTACACCGCCTTCCCCGAAAACGATGCCGAAGGCGCGAGCAAACGCACCAACTTCAACCTCAGCGGCCCGTTGACCGACACACTGGCGTTCCGCGTCTATGGCGGCCTGAACAAGACCGACGCCGATGACGCCGACATCAACCGCGCAGCACAGGCGACCCCAGACTCGCTGGTGGCCGGCCGCGAGGGCGTGCGCAATAAAGACGTGAACGGCTTGCTGAGCTGGCAGTTCACCCCCGAGCAAACCCTCGACCTGGAAGCCAGCTACAGCCGCCAGGGCAATATTTTCGCCGGTGATACCATGCTCAACGGCGGTGGCGCATTCGTGGAAAGCTTGGTGGGCAAGGAAACCAGTGTGATTCAGCGCAGCAGCTTTTCTGCCACGCACCGCGGCGAGTTCGACTGGGGCTCGACCCTGGCTTCGCTAACCCACGACCTGACCCGCAACGAACGCCTCAATGAAGGCCTGGCCGGTTCTGGCGAGGGTGCGCCGTCTGCCAGCGCAGGCCGTTTCGAGTCGCGCTTGCGCAACACTCGGGCCACCGCCGAGGTCAACCTGCCCCTGAGCGTCGGTGCCGAACAGGTGCTGACCCTGGGCAGCGAGTACCTCTACGAGTCGATGAACGACCCAGGCTCGTTGCGCCCGCAAAGCTATGACCCAGGCACCGGCGGCGTCCCCGCCATCCCGGGCGTGAGCCGCAACAGCACCAAGACCACCGCCTCGAGCTACGCCTTGTTTGCCGAGGACAACATCGAGCTAGGCAGCAAGACTGTCATCACGCCTGGCTTGCGCTTCGACGACCATGAGGAATACGGCGGCAACTGGAGCCCCAGCTTCAACGCCTCGCACCAGTTGACCGATGAATTGAGCATCAAGGGTGGCATCGCCCGCGCCTATAAAACACCCAACCTGTACCAGTCCAACCCGAACTATTTGCTGTACAGCCGTGGCAATGGCTGCAACGCCAGCGAAGCCAACATGGGCGGTTGCTACCTGGTGGGTAATCGCGACCTGAAGCCGGAAATCAGCGTCAACAAGGAAATCGGCCTGGCTTTCGACAAGGGCACCTGGCGTACCAGTGCGACGTACTTCCGTAATGACTACAAGAACAAGATCAACGCCAGTAACGAGGCGGCCTTCCGCCTGGGCAACGGTCGCCGCGTGCTGGAGTGGGAAAACAGCGGGCCCGCCTTGGTGCAGGGCGTTGAAGGCAACCTGTTCATCAGCCTGCGCGATGACTTGAACTTGAATACCAACCTGACCTACATGATCGACTCCAAGGACAAGGACACCGGCGAGCCGTTGAGCATCATCCCCAAGTACACCGTCAACACCACGCTGGACTGGCAAGCCACTGACAAGCTGTCTTTCCAGGTCAGCGGCACCTATTACGGCAAACAAGAAGCACCGACGCTCAACTCACGCAGCGCCAGCAGTTACGAGCGCAGCGCCCAGCAGGACGTCGACCCGTACGGGTTGATGGGCCTGAGCAGCGGCTACGAATTCAGCAAAAACCTGAGCGTACGCGTGGGCATCAACAACCTCCTGGACAAGCGCCTGTCTCGCAAAGGTAACGCCGACGACGCCGGTGCCCAGACCTACAATGAACCGGGCCGCGCTTACTTCGCGTCGGTGACTACATCGTTCTAAGGCATTGTTTGAGGTCTGAAAAGCGCCTCCCACCAGCTATAGACTGGCGGGAGGCGCTTTCTTTCTAGCGAGCCTACGTTTGGCTATCGCCTTCGTCTGCGTCTGCGTCGTCGCTGTCGGGCTCGTCGGTAGTAGAGTCATCATCACCCTCGCTGCCGCCCTGGCCCTGATCGCCTGGTTCGGCTTCGGACTTGGCCAACTGCAAGTGCGATGCCTGACCACTGGTCACCACCGCTGCGCTCGGCACCGGGTTATGCGCCCAGGCCGTCGACATCCCCAACGACAACAGCACCAGCACTTTCATCAACAGCACTATTCGTTGAAAAATACTCATGATCGATTCCGTCCAGTCAGTAGGTATAGCCCACGCGACAGACCCATTACCATCGCCAGTCTTTGAAACTAGTTCTGATCAAGGGTTTGCGCCAATTTCTGGTTAAATCGAGATTAACTGTGGGAGCGGGCTTGCTCGCGAATGCGGGGCGTCATTCAACAGATGCGTCGGCTGATCCACCGCCTTCGCGAGCAAGCCCGCTCCCACACTTAGCCTTCGGGCAACCATAAAAAAGGGCGAAGCCATCACAGCTTCGCCCTTCTCTCTACCGCTCAAACCTTAGTGGTGTTCGCGGGTCGCGCGGAATTTCACATCCGGCCAACGCTCTTCCATCAGCGCCAGGTTGACGCGGGTCGGCGCCAGGTAGGTCAGGTGACCACCGCCGTCGATTGCCAGGTTTTCCACGGCCTTGTTGGAGAACTCTTCCAACTTCTTCTTATCGCTGCAATCAATCCAGCGCGCCGAATACACGGTGATCGGCTCGTAGGAGCACTCCACCTTGTATTCCTCTTTCAAGCGGCTGGCGACCACGTCGAACTGCAGCACACCCACCGCGCCGAGGATGATGTCGTTGCTGCGCTCGGGGAAGAACACCTGGGTGGCGCCCTCTTCGGCCAATTGCTGCAAGCCTTGGCGCAGTTGCTTGGACTTGAGCGGGTCACGCAGGCGCACGCGGCGGAACAGTTCCGGGGCGAAATGCGGAATGCCGGTGAAGCCCAGGGCTTCGCCTTCGGTAAAGGTGTCGCCGATCTGGATGGTGCCGTGGTTGTGCAGGCCGATGATGTCGCCGGCAAACGCCTCTTCCAGCTGTTCACGCTCGGAGGAGAAGAACGTCAGGGCGTCGCCGATGCGTACGTCCTTGCCGGTGCGCACGTGGCGCATCTTCATGCCTTTTTCGTACTTGCCGGAGCAGATGCGCATAAAGGCGATACGGTCGCGGTGTTTCGGGTCCATGTTCGCCTGGATCTTGAACACGAAGCCGGTGAATTTCTCTTCCACCGGTTCCACGGTGCGCTCGTTGGCAACGCGGGCCAGGGGTTTTGGCGCCCAGTCCACGACGGCGTCGAGCACGTGGTCGACACCGAAGTTGCCCAGCGCGGTACCGAAGAACACCGGCGTCAGTTGGCCGTCGAGGAATTCCTGCTGGTTGAACTCATGGCAGGCGCCCTGCACCAGTTCCAGCTGGTCGACGAAACGATCGTACTCGTCGCCCAGGTGGGCACGGGCTTCGTCGGAGTCGAGCTTCTCGATGATCTTGGTTTCGGTGCGTTCATGGCCGTGGCCGGCGGTGTAGACAATGATGTAGTCGTCGGCCAGGTGGTACACGCCCTTGAAGTCGCGGTAGCAACCAATCGGCCAGGTGATCGGCGCGGCTTTGATCTTCAAGACGGCTTCGATTTCATCCAGCAACTCGATGGGGTCGCGGATATCGCGGTCGAGTTTGTTGATGAAACTGACAATCGGCGTGTCACGCAGACGGCACACGTCCATCAACGCGATGGTACGCGGTTCGACGCCTTTACCGCCGTCGAGGACCATCAGCGCCGAGTCCACCGCGGTGAGGGTGCGGTAGGTATCTTCGGAGAAGTCTTCGTGCCCCGGGGTGTCGAGCAGGTTGATCATGTGCTCGCGATACGGGAACTGCATGACCGACGTGGTAATGGAAATACCCCGTTGTTTTTCCATTTCCATCCAGTCGGAGGTGGCATGGCGGTCGGATTTGCGCGATTTCACCGTGCCGGCCACCGCGATCGCCCTGCCCATCAGCAACAGCTTTTCGGTGATGGTGGTCTTACCGGCATCGGGGTGGGAAATAATGGCGAAAGTGCGGCGTTTCGCGACTTCGGCGGCCTGGTGGGTCATGGGAAATCGCCTGGCAGGTGAGTCAAAAAAGGGCGGCGAGTATAGCGCAAACGCGAGGGTACGGACCACCGTTGAGCCCATTGGGGGTGGCTAAATGCGCCCAAGTGTGGAACCTTTTAAAAGGTCGAGACGTCCACTCCCCTGCTACCGCACTCGGAACAGGGGCTGAAAAATCAGCAAGTTAGCCTGACGAGGCTGCGCTTATGGCTCGATCGCATACTGCATTGCCAGTATCGGCGAGCTGCTTTTCGCGAACTCATCAGAGGCAGCCAGGAATGGCATTGCCGCTCGGAAATGTGTTCGCCGACAAAAGAAAAAAAGGAGTCCGCCTGTGGCTATTCGCTATGGCAAAGGGCTGATAGGAGCAGTGGTTGTCGTCGCTCTCCTGGCCCTGCTGGTCCACTGGATCGGCATCAACACGATCGAACTGTACCGCGACGATTTGTTGTTTTACCTGCAAGCTCATCTGATTCTGGTTTTAGTCTCCATGCTGGCGGCCCTGATTGTGGGCATCCCCGCCGGTATCCTGCTCAGCCGACCCAACATGGTCGGGCGCGCAGAACGTTTCATGCAGATCTTCAACATCGGCAACACCGTCCCTCCCCTGGCCGTACTGGCCATCGCCCTCGGCGTCCTCGGCATCGGCAGCGGCCCGGCCATCTTCGCGCTGTTCCTCGCCTCGCTCCTGCCCATCGTGCGTAACACCTACGAAGGCCTGAAAAACGTTCAGGGCTCCCTCAAGGAAGCCGCCACCGGCATCGGCATGACCCCGCGCCAGGTGCTGTTTCGCGTGGAGCTGCCCAACGCCGTGCCGATCATCATCGGCGGTGTGCGCGTGGCCCTGGCGATCAACGTCGGTACCGCACCGCTGGCGTTCCTGATTGGCGCCAACAGCCTGGGCAGCCTGATTTTCCCTGGCATCGCCCTGAACAACCAGCCGCAACTGTTGCTCGGCGCCGCCTGCACCGCGCTGCTGGCATTGCTGCTTGATGGCCTGGTGACCATGGCCAGCCGCCTCTGGCTGGAACGCGGGTTACGCCCGTCTTAAGCCCGGTAAAGGAATTCACATGAAAAAACTGAGCTTGATATTAGGCTGCGTCCTGCTGCTTGCAGGTATTGCGCAAGCCGCCGAAAAACCCGTGATCCGCATCGGCGCCCGGGTGTTCACCGAGCAGACCCTGCTCGCCGAAATCACTTCCCAATACCTGCGCACCAAGGGCTACGACGCCCGCGTGACCGGCGGCCTGGGCAGCAACCTGGCGCGCAGTGCCCAGGAAAGCGGGCAACTGGACCTGATATGGGAATACACCGGCGTGTCGCTGGTGGCCTACAACCATATCGACGAGAAACTCGACAGCGAACAGTCCTACGCTCGGGTCAAAGAACTCGATGGGAAAAAAGGCCTGGTCTGGCTATCGCCGTCGCGCTTTAGCAACACCTATGCGCTGGCGCTGCCGGAGAAGGTCGCCCAGGAACATCCCGAGATCAACAGCATCAGCGACCTCACCAACGCCATGGCCGAGAACACCAAAGAGCACCGTCTGGTCGCCCTGGATACCGAGTTCGCCAACCGCTCCGATGGCCTGGCCGGCATGGTCAAGCTGTACGACATGAACCTGACACGCGAGAACACCCGGCAAATGGACGCGGGCCTGGTCTACACCGCCCTGCGTAATGGCCAGGTGTTTGCCGGACTGGTCTACACAACCGACGGGCGCCTCAACGCCTTTAAGTTGAAGCTGCTCGAAGACGACAAGCACTACTTCCCGGATTACACCGCAGCCCCGGTGATCCGCCAGGAATACCTCGACAAACACCCGCAACTGGCCGCCGAACTCAAGCCTTTGGCCAACCTGTTCGACGATGAAACCATGCGTCAGCTCAATGCACGGGTCGACGTCGACCATGAAAGCCCGTCCGCCGTTGCCGCCGATTTCCTGCGCCAACATCCAATCAACTAAAAAGGAGAAGACATGGAATTTTTGAACGCCTTTTCCCATCTTGATTGGGCCCAGGTCCTGCACCTGACCTGGCAGCACATCACCCTAGTCGGCATCGCCGTGATCCTCGCGATCTTTATCGGCGTGCCCCTGGGCATTCTGATGACGCGCTTCCCGACCCTGGCCGGCCCGTTGCAAGCCAGCGCCACAGTGTTGCTGACCGTGCCATCCATCGCACTGTTCGGCCTGCTGCTGCCGTTCTACTCCAAGTTCGGCCAGGGCCTGGGGCCAATGCCGGCGATCACCGCCGTGTTCCTTTACTCCCTGCTGCCAATCATGCGTAACACCTACCTGGCCCTCACCGGCGTTGAGCCAGGCATTCGCGAAGCCGCACGCGGCATTGGCATGACCTTCGGCCAGCGCCTGCGCATGGTCGAACTGCCGATTGCGGTGCCAGTGATTCTCGCTGGCGTGCGCACCGCCGTGGTGATGAATATCGGTGTGATGACCATCGCCGCCACCATCGGTGCCGGTGGCCTGGGTGTACTTATTCTGGCTTCCATCAGCCGCAGCGACATGTCGATGCTGATCGTCGGCGCCGTGCTGGTCAGTCTCCTGGCCATCTTCGCCGACCTGCTTCTGCAATGGCTGCAACGCTCGCTGACTCCAAAAGGATTGCTCAAATGATCGAACTTCAAAACCTGTCCAAGACTTTTCAAAGCAACGGCAAGACCGTCACCGCCGTCAACGATGTAAGCCTGACCGTCAACGAAGGCGAAATTTGCGTATTCCTGGGGCCCTCGGGCTGCGGCAAGAGCACCACGCTGAAGATGATCAACCGCCTGATCAAGCCCTCCTCGGGCAAGATCCTGATCAACGGCGAAGACACCACCGACCTCGACGAGGTGACCCTGCGTCGCAACATCGGCTACGTGATCCAGCAGATCGGCCTGTTCCCCAACATGACCATCGAAGAGAACATCGTGGTGGTGCCCAAGCTGCTCGGCTGGGACAAGCAAAAATGCCACGACCGCGCCCGCGAATTGATGAGCATGATCAAGCTGGAGCCCAAGCAGTACCTGCATCGCTACCCGCGTGAATTGTCGGGTGGGCAGCAACAGCGCATCGGAGTGATCCGCGCCCTGGCGGCGGATGCGCCGCTGCTGCTGATGGACGAGCCGTTCGGCGCGGTCGACCCGATCAACCGCGAGATGATCCAGAACGAATTCTTCGAGATGCAGCGCGCGCTGAACAAGACCGTGATCATGGTCAGCCATGACATCGACGAAGCCATCAAGCTGGGTGACAAGATCGCCATCTTCCGCGCCGGCAAGCTGCTGCAGATCGACCACCCGGACACGCTGCTGGCGCACCCGGCCGACGAGTTCGTCAGCAATTTCGTGGGCCAGGACAGCACCCTCAAGCGCCTGCTGCTGGTAAAAGCCGAAGACGCGGCGGACAACGCCCCGTCGGTGAGCCCGGAAACACCCGTGGCCGATGCGCTGGAATTGATGGACGAGCACGACCGCCGCTATGTGGTGGTCACCTGTTCGGAGAACAAGGCGCTGGGCTACGTACGCCGTCGCGACCTGCACCGCCAGGCCGGCACCTGCGGCCAGTACCTGCGCGAGTTCAATGCCACGGCGGCGTACGACGAGCATTTACGCATCCTGCTGTCGCGCATGTACGAGTTCAACCGTTCGTGGTTGCCGGTGATGGATGCCGAGCGCGTGTTCTTGGGTGAAGTGACCCAGGAGTCGATTGCCGAGTACCTGAGTTCCGGTAAATCCCGTGGCGGCAAGACCAGCATTGTCTCGCCTGCCGAAACTGCTTTGGCTTGATAGATCGCTATCGCAGGCAAGCCAGCTCCCACAGGGGAATGCATTCCAGCATAAGAATGCAGTTCAAATGTGGGAGCTGGCTTGCCTGCGATGAATACACCGCAAATCCATCTGATTGGCCCCATCCGGGGAACATCAATCCGTCACACCGGTCGGTTACATAAGTAGCTGCACGCGGCCGCGCGACGAACGCGTGCAAAAACGCGACATTTTTAGTTGATCCCACGCCCGCCAAGCCCTAAAGTTCGCGCCGAACGTCCATGCTGGAAACGATCCATCCGGCTCAAGTACTGACGACGAGACAGCAAGGCCAAGGGCAGCTTACCCCATGGCCTTTTTGCTTTCGGCGACATGCCTTGGGAAGTAGGCGAACCAAAGTGGGGATACGGAGGACGTTCATTTGCACCCATTGATCAAATTAGTTTGCCCTTAGGAGTTCCCAGCATGTCGATCAACGTCGAAGATTATTTCGCGCGCGCCACTTTTGACAAAATGAAGGCGTTCGCCGACAAGCAAGAAACCCCGTTCGTGGTGATCGACACCGCGATGATCAGCCAGGCCTACGACGACCTGCGCGCCGGTTTCGAATTCGCCAAGGTGTATTACGCCGTCAAGGCCAACCCGGCCGTTGAGATCATCGACCTGTTGAAAGACAAGGGTTCGAGCTTCGACATCGCCTCGATCTATGAGCTGGACAAGGTCATGGACCGCGGCGTCAGCGCCGACCGTATCAGCTACGGCAACACCATCAAGAAATCCAAGGACATCCGCTACTTCTATGAGAAGGGCGTGCGTCTGTTCTCCACCGACTCCGAAGCCGACCTTCGCAACATCGCCAAGGCCGCGCCGGGTTCGAAAGTGTATGTGCGTATCCTCACCGAAGGCTCGACCACTGCTGACTGGCCGTTGTCGCGTAAATTCGGCTGCCAGACCGACATGGCCATGGACCTGCTGATCCTCGCCCGCGACCTGGGCCTGGTGCCTTACGGCATCTCGTTCCACGTCGGCTCGCAACAGCGCGACATCAGCGTGTGGGACGCAGCCATCGCCAAGGTCAAGGTGATCTTCGAACGCCTCAAAGAAGAAGACGGCATCCACCTGAAGCTGATCAACATGGGCGGCGGCTTCCCGGCCAACTACATCACCCGCACCAACAGCCTGGAAACCTACGCCGAAGAAATCATCCGTTTCCTTAAAGAAGACTTCGGTGACGACCTGCCGGAAATCATCCTGGAGCCTGGCCGTTCGCTGATCGCCAACGCCGGCATCCTGGTCAGCGAAGTGGTGCTGGTGGCGCGCAAGTCCCGTACCGCCGTGGAGCGCTGGGTGTACACGGATGTGGGCAAGTTCTCCGGCCTGATCGAAACCATGGACGAAGCCATCAAGTTCCCGATCTGGACCGAGAAGAAAGGCGAGATGGAAGAAGTGGTCATCGCCGGCCCGACCTGCGACAGCGCCGATATCATGTACGAAAACTACAAGTACGGCCTGCCGTTGAACCTGGCCATTGGTGATCGTCTGTACTGGTTGTCGACCGGTGCCTACACCACCAGCTACAGCGCGGTGGAGTTCAATGGGTTCCCGCCGCTGAAATCCTTCTACGTTTAACCCCCCCCCCCGATCGTTCCCACGCTCTGCGTGGGAACGCCTCCTGTGACGCTCTGCGTTACGCGCTCAAGTGCGGACGCGGAGCGTCCAGGGCGGCATTCCCACGCGGAGCGTGGGAACGATCAGCTCGTAGCTCGTTGCTGGTACAACTCGGCCATGGCGCGAATTCGCGGGTCATCCGCCCGTGCCAGCGCCTTGTGTGCCGTTTGCAGAAACTTGAGATTCCCGCCTGCCAGCGCCTTGTGCAACCACTCCAGCGCCGCGTCGACCTGGCCGCTGTCTGCCAGCACCGCCGCATGGCTAAACTGCCCACGAAAATCACCTGCCTCGGCTGAGCGGCGGTACCACTCAACGGCCGCCTCAACATCCTTGGGGCAATGCTGCCCGTCTTCCAGGTAACGCCCGAGCAGGTTCATCGACTTGGCATGGCCCTGTTCGGCAGCCTGGCGATACAGCGCCAGTGCTTGCGCCTGGTCTTCAACAACGCCACGGCCGGTAGCCAAGAGGTTGGCGTAGTTGTATTGCCCCCAATCCAACCCGGCGTGTGCCGCCAGACGATATTCCCGTGCTGCGGCGGCTTCATCGACAGCGCAGCCCCAGCCATGCTCGCGGCAACGCCCGATCATATTGCGCGCCATCAGGTGCCCGCCCTGCGCGGCAATCTGGAACCAGCGCAGCGCCAATGCTTCATCGCGTGCGATGCCGCGCCCTTCCAGCAGAATTTGCCCGAGCAGGGCCTGGGCATCGACCACGCCTGCCTTGGCCGCGATCAGAATGGCCTGAGCGGCGCGCACCGGGGAGTCATCGAGCATGCTCTGCAATTGTTCGACATTGAGCACTTCTTCGCGGCGCAATAAAAAGCCCATGCTCAGACCTCGACCCAGCGGCGCAACAGGTTGTGGTAGGTGCCGGTGAGCTGGATCAGCGCAGGGTGGTCGGGCACGTCGCGGGTCAGTTGCTGGATCGCGCCGTCCATTTCAAACAGCAAGGTGCGCTGGCTGTCTTCGCGCACCAGGCTTTGGGTCCAGAAGAACGAGGCATAACGCGCGCCACGGGTCACCGCGTTGACTTTGTGCAGGCTGGAGCCGGGGTACAGCACCATGTCGCCGGCGGGTAGCTTGACCCGCTGCAGGCCGAACGTGTCCTGGATCTCCAGTTCCCCACCGTCGTAGTCGTCGGGATCGCTGAAGAACAACGTGGACGAAAGGTCGGTGCGCACGCGCTCATGGCTGCCTTTGGGTTGGCGCACCGCGTTGTCGATATGAAAGTCGAAACTGCCGCCAGCGGTGTAGCAGTTGAGCAGTGGCGGGAAGACTTTATGCGGCAGCGCGGCCGACATGAACAGCGGGTTGCTCCACAACCGTTCCAGCATCGCCGCGCCGATTTCCTTGGCCAGGGGGTGGCCTTCGGGTAATTGCAGGTTGTGCTTGGCCTTGGCCGACTGGTGCCCGGCGGTGATTTTGCCGTCAGCCCATTCGGTCTCTTCCAGGGCTTGGCGAATGCGCAGCACCTCCTCGCGAGAGAACAGGCCGGGAATGTGCAGCAACATGAGGCAATACCTGCGATCAGAGAGGCGCCAATGGTATTGATTCTTATCCTCCCTGTAAAACACGGGGACGAACGAGAGCGCAAAATCCGTAACAAAAAAGTGTAAAGAATGTAAATTCGATGCGAATAGCAATATCTCGCAATTGATACAAAGTCTTGTTGGCCCTATATTCCGCGGCCTCACAACCTTGGGGAAGGGACACGTCATGTCGCGCACTATTCTAAAAATACCGGCCAGTTCACCACGCATGCTGGCCTCCGCCATTGGCGTTGCCCTGAGTGCCGGCTCCGCCGCCCACCTGGCGCAGGCGGCTGAAAATACCGAGCCAAAAGGCGAGCGCAACCCTATCTCCCTCGGCGCCACCAACATCACCGGCCAGGAGCAGGACAACACCTCCTACCAGGTGGAAAAAGCCTCGTCGCAGAAGTACACCGCGCCGCTGGTGGACACGCCGCGTTCGGTCACTGTGGTGCCGCAACAAGTCCTCAAGGACACCGCCGCCACCTCGTTGCAGGACGCCTTGCGCACCGTACCGGGTATCACCTTCGGTGCCGGTGAAGGTGGCAACCCTCAGGGCGACCGTCCGTTCATCCGTGGTTTTGATGCCCAGGGCGATACCTACCTCGATGGCGTACGCGATACCGGCGGCCAGAGCCGCGAGATCTTCGACATCGAGTCCATCGAAGTCAGCAAAGGCCCGAACTCTTCGTTCGGCGGCCGTGGCTCGGCCGGTGGCAGCCTCAACCTGGTGAGCAAGACCCCACAAGCGCGGGACTTCACCAACGGCGGCTTTACCTATGGCTCCGACCAGACCCGCCGCTACGTGCTCGACGTGAACCGCCAGTTCCTGGACGACAGCGCGGCATTCCGCCTGAACCTGATGAGCCATGAACAAAACGTGGCTGGCCGCGACGCGGTGAACTACGACCGTTGGGGCGTGGCACCGTCGCTGACGTTTGGCCTGGGCACGCCGACCCGCGTCAACCTCAGCTATTACCACATGGAAAGTGACGACCTGCCGGATTCGGGGATTCCGTATGGCTATGGCAGCACAGCCAAGAATGCCGTGCACGTTCATGACAAACCTACCGATGGCGGCGATAGCAGCAACTTTTACGGCTTAAAAAGCCGCGACTTCCGCAAAACACGCGCCGACATCAGCACGGTCTCCATCGAGCACGACCTGAACGACAACATGACGCTGAAAAACACCCTGCGTCATGGCAGCACCGGCCAGGATTACGTATTGACGCAGCCTGATGACAGCCAGCACAACGTCAACCAGTTCGGCACCGTGTGGCGTCGGGCTAACAGTCGCGTGTCCACCACTACGACGACCACTAACCAGACCGATCTGTTTGGTAATTTCCAATTGGCGGGGATGAAGCATTCCTACTCCACTGGTTTGGAGTTCACGGGCGAAGAAACCCGCGTAAGTGGCTACACGGTCACTCCAAACAGTAACCCAATACCCAATGGCTGCACGCCTAGCGTAGTCGGCAGCAGCGGCGGCAATTGTACGTCTCTCGGCAACCCGAATCCGGATGATGCCTGGAACGGCAACGTTGCGCGCAACTACAACGGCACCAACACCAAAGCCACCAGTCGCGCTGCCTATGTATTCGACACCATCGAACTTGATCCTAAATGGCTGCTCAATGTCGGCCTGCGCTACGACACTTTCGACACTCAAGCCAATACCAATGCCGCTACAGGACGTACCAAGCTCAAGGACGACAGCCAATTTTTCAACTGGCAGGCCGGGCTTGTGTGGAAACCCACGGAAAACGGCAGCATCTATACCTCCTACGCTACCTCAGCTTCGCCAGTTGGCGGCTTAGTAGGTGAAGGTCAGGAACCCAATGGTTTCGTCACCGGCATTAACACCAGCGACCTGGAACCCGAAGAAACAGTCAACTACGAACTCGGCACTAAGTGGGATCTGTTTCATGATCGCTTGTCCCTAACTGCTGCCGTGTTCCGCACTGAGAAGAAAAACACACGAATTCTGGTGAGTTCCAACACCTTCGAAAACGGCGGTGAATCCCGAGTCGATGGCTTGGAGCTGTCTGCCAGCGGAAAAATCACTGATCAATGGCAAGTGTTCGCTGGTTACAGCTATCTGAAAAGCGAGCTGGTAGATCCTGGCAGAATCGGCAACCGTCAAAACGTGGTGAGTGCCGGTTCCAACAAAGGCAACCAGATGCCCAACACGCCGAAGAACTCCTTCAGCCTGTGGACCACCTACGACATCACCCCCAAGCTGACCGTCGGCGGCGGCGCGTTCTACGTCGATGAGGTTTACGGCGATGCAGGCAACACCGTGTACGTGCCGTCCTACACCCGCTACGACGCCATGGCCAGCTACAAGCTGACCAAAAACGTCGACTTGCAATTGAACGTACAAAACCTCACCGACAAGACGTATTACGATAAGGCCTACTCGGCGCACTTCGCCAACCAGGCGGCCGGTCGTACCGCTCTGTTGACTACCAGCTTCCACTTCTAAACGCAGTCAATGCTCGACCCAAGGCCCCACGCATCGGATGCGTGGGGCTTTTGTGTGTAAAACAGAATTTTTCTCGATAACCCACGGCATAATGCGCGCCGTGACATCGATATCCAGATAAGCGAGGCGGCCCGACGTGTTGAAGAAAACCCTGTTCCAGTTGCACTGGTTCTTCGGCATCACTGCCGGGCTGGTGCTGGCCTTGATGGGGATCACCGGGGCTGCGTACTCGTTCCAGGATGAAATCCTGCGGGCCCTCAACCCCACGGTTTTGAGCGTACAGAAACGCGAAGCCGGTGTGCTGCCGCCTGCCGAACTGGTGCGCAAGCTGGAGGCCACCGAAGGCAAGAGCGTGGCGATGTTGTGGGTGGAAAGCGACAGCGGCAACGCCGGCCGTGTGTCCTTCACCCCGCCACCGGGCGAGCGCCGTGGCCAGATGCGCTACTTTGACCCGTACACCGGCGACTACATGGGCGACGCGGTCGGCCAGGACCTGTTCGGTTTTATCCTGCAATTGCACCGCTTCCTCGCCATCGGCGATACCGGGCGCAATATCACCGGCGCCTGCACTCTGATCCTGCTGTTTTTCTGCCTCTCCGGCCTGTACCTGCGCTGGCCGCGCCAGGTGAAAAGCTGGCGCGTCTGGCTGACCCTGGACTGGCGCAAAAAGGGCCGCAGCTTCAATTGGGACCTGCACTCGGTATTCGGCACCTGGTGCCTGCTGTTTTATCTTTTGGCGGCGCTGACCGGGCTGTATTGGTCCTACGACTGGTACAACCGTGGCGTGACCAAACTGCTGTCCGACGCGCCGCAGAACGAGCGCATGCGTAAGCGCGGCCCGGCTCCCGCAGGCCCGGCTCCGGTGGCCAACTATGACGCAATCTGGAGCAGCATCTACAGCAACGCCGGCCCCGACTTGAGCGCCTACAACATTCGGATGCCCGCGGTCGCCGGGCAACCGGCCACCGTGTATTACCTGCTCACTTCATCGCCCCATGACCGTGCGCTGAACCAGATCAACCTGGACCCGGCCACCGGCGAGGTCAAATCCCACGAGCGCTACGCCAGCAAAAGCCTCAAGGCGCAGTTGCTGACCAGTGTGTATGCGCTGCACACCGGCAGCTATTTCGGCCTGGTCGGGCGCATCGTCCTCACCGTCAGCTCACTGCTTATGCCGCTGTTTTTCATCACGGGCTGGCTGCTGTACCTCGACCGACGCCGCAAAAAGCGCCAGGTCCGCGATGCCCGCAAAGGTTTGACAGATAACCACAGCAATGCCCCGGCCTGGCTGATCGGCTTCGCCAGCCAGAGCGGCTTTGCCGAACAACTGGCCTGGCAAACGGCCGGGCAACTGCAGGCTGCGGGCCTGGCGGTGAAGGTGCAGCCCCTGGGCAGTGTCAGCCGCGACGACCTCAGCCAATCACAGAACGCGCTGTTTGTGGTCAGTACCTTTGGCGACGGCGAAGCCCCCGACAGCGCCCGAGGTTTCGAGCGCAGCGTGCTCGGCCATTCGCTGCCCCTCACAGGCTTGAACTACTCGGTGCTGGCCCTGGGTGACCGGCAGTACGAACATTTTTGCGGCTTTGCCCGGCGCCTGCATTTCTGGCTGACCAACCAGGGCGGTACCCCGCTGTTTGCCCCGGTGGAAGTCGACAGCGGCGACGCAGTGGCCCTGCACACCTGGCAACAGCAACTGGGCCAGCTCACCGGGCATGCGCCGGCAGCGGCCTGGCCGACGGCCCAGTACGAAAACTGGACCCTGAGCCAACGCACCCTGCTCAACCCCGACAGTGTCGGCTCGCCCGTCTACCTGCTGGGCCTCACATCCACGTCTGCACACAGCTGGCTGGCCGGCGACCTGGTGGAAGTCCTGCCGCGCAATTGCCCCTGGGCCATCGAACACTTCCTGGCCGGCCTGGGCTTGGTCGGCAGCGACGGTGTGGCGATCGACGGCGTGGCCCACACCCTTGATCAGGCCCTGGCCACGCGCCAACTGCCGGACAACCGCACGCACCTGGTCGGCCTGCACGCCCAGGCGTTGGTGGACGCGCTGGTCCCACTGGGCATGCGCGAATACTCCATCGCCTCGATTGCCAGCGACGGCGTGCTGGAGTTGATCGTGCGCCAGGAACGCCACCCCGACGGCAGCCTGGGGCTTGGCTCCGGCTGGCTGACTGAACACGCCGCCCTCGGCTCGGCCATCAGCCTGCGCCTGCGGCGCAACAGCGGCTTCCATTTGCCCGACGCGCCTGTGCCACTGATTCTGCTGGGCAACGGCACCGGGCTTGCGGGCCTGCGCAGCTTGCTCAAAGCACGCATTGCCGACGGCCAGCAGCGAAACTGGCTGCTGTTCGGCGAGCGCAATATCGCCCACGACTACCTGTGCCAGGACGAACTGCAAGGCTGGCTCGCCAGTGGAGACCTGGCCCTGCTGGACCTGGCATTTTCCCGTGATCAAGAGGAGAAGGTCTACGTACAGGATCGCCTGCGCGAGTCAGCGGATGTGCTGCGCAAATGGCTGGCGGATGGCGCGGCGATTTATGTGTGTGGCAGCTTGCAGGGGATGGCGACGGGGGTGGATCAGGCACTGAAAGACATCTTGGGCAATGAGGCGCTGGAGCGCCTGATCGAACAGGGTCGCTATCGCAGGGATGTTTATTGATATTTGATCGTTCCCACGCTCCGCGTGGGAATGCCGCCCCTGGACGCTCCGCGTCCGCTCTTGACGGCGTGACGCGGAGCGTCACAGGATGCGTTCCCACGCAGAGCGTGGGAACGATCAGGCCGGTTGCAGTTTTTGCTCGAACACGGAAACCCCGTCCAAGTCCCGTAGCATCACCGTCAACTCCGCCGTCTGCCCATCTATCTGCACTTCACCAAAAAACTGAAAGCCCGCAAACGGCGAGGTATTCTGCGCCGGTGGCGCCTTCTGGAACACCACGTGCGGGCCAAAGGTTTTATCCAGTGGGTTGGGCCCGAAACTCCCAGCATTCAACGGCCCTGCCACAAACTCCCAGAACGGCTCGAAATCCTGGAACGTCGCACGGTCAGGGTGATAGTGATGCGCTGCACAGTAATGCACATCGGCCGTCAGCCACACGTGGTTGCGCACCTTATGCTCATGCAGGAACCCCAGCAGTTCGGCGATCTCCAGCTCACGCCCTTGCGCCGGGCCAGGGTCGCCATTGGCGATCGCTTCCCAACGCGCCACGCCGGGGCTGACTTCACCGTCGGGCACGCCCAGACCGATGGGCATGTCGGCGGCGACCACCTTCCACTGCGCTTGCGAGGCCTTGAGCCCGCGTTTGAGCCAGTCCAACTGTTCCCGCCCGAGGAAGGGCTTTTCCGCGCCCAGGTTGTCATCATTCGGCCCACGATAGCTGCGCATATCCAACACAAACACATCCAGCAGCGGCCCATAACTGAGCTTGCGATAAATGCGCCCGCCACCGTCGGCGCTCTGTCGGCGCATGGGTGAATATTCCAGCCAGGCCTGGCGGGCACGGCCCACCAAGGTATTGATGTCGCGGGTCTGGTAACGCTCATCCAACTGCTTGCTCGATGACCAGTTGTTGATCACCTCGTGATCGTCCCACTGCCAGATCTGCGGTACCTCGGCATTGAAGCGGCGCACGTTTTCATCCAGCAGGTTGTAGCGGTAATTACCGCGATATTCATCGAGGGTTTCCGCGACTTTGCTTTTGGCTTCAGTGGTAATGTTGCGCCAGATGCGCCCGCCTTCAGTGGTGAGCTGCGCGGGGACCGGGCCGTCGGCATAGATGGTGTCGCCGCTGTGGATAAAAAAGTCCGGCAGGCGCAGGCGCATGGCTTCATAGATGCGCATGCCACCGATGTCGGGGTTGATGCCGAAGCCTTGGCCGACAGTGTCGCCGCTCCACACAAAACGGATGTCACGCCGCTGTTGCGGCACGCTACGCAAGTGGCCGAACCAGGGTTCACTGGCAATGCCGGTCTGGGCGTCTTCGAAATGCACGCGGTAGAAAATCGCCTGGTCGACCGGCAGCCCGGTGAGCTCGACACGGGCGGTAAAGTCGGTGCGGCTGTCGGCCAGGGGCGAGACGAATCGGCGCGGGTTGCTGAACACGCTGCGGGTATCCCACTCCACCACCATCTTCGCCGGGCGGTCACTGCGGCTCCAGATCATTGCGCGATCGCCCTGCAGGTCGCCCGATTGCACGCCGTCAGTGAGTTGGGGTCGGTCCTTCACCGAAGCGATCACCGCCGGCGCCAGGCCCGGCAACAACAGGCCAGCGCCCACGGCTTGCATCACACGGCGGCGACCGAGATCGAAGTGGCTCATGCAGGTGCCCTCTTGAGTATCAAAAGGGCCACTAAAGCATGATGGGATGAAGCGGATGTGACACCGATTAGCAGAACGGTCGAGTTCACCTGTGGGAGCTGGCTTGCCTGCGATGCAAACACCTCGGTGTATCAGGCAAACCCCGTCGAGGCTATCGCAGGCAAGCCAGCTCCCACATTTTCTGCCAGTGTCAGGCAGTCACGGCCAGTTCAGCCGCTTCCGGTCGCTTGAGCACGGCATACACCAAACCGGTCAACACACTGCCCGCCACAATCGCCAACAAGTACAACAACGCATGGTTCATCGCATTCGGAATCACCAGCACAAACAACCCGCCATGGGGCGCGGCAAGTTTGCAGCCGAAGTACATCGACAGCGCACCGGTCAACGCGCCACCGGCGATGCTGGCCGGAATGACGCGCAGCGGGTCTTTGGCGGCGAAGGGAATCGCGCCTTCAGAGATAAAGCACAGCCCCAGGATCATCGCCGCCTTGCCGGCCTCGCGCTCGGTCTGGGCGAACTTGCGCCGGGCCAGCAACGTGGCGATGCCCATGCCAATCGGCGGCACCATGCCGGCGGCCATGGTCGCGGCCATCGGCGCGCCGCTCGACGCGGCCAGCAGGCCAACCGAAAACGCATACGCCGCCTTGTTGATCGGCCCGCCCAAATCCACACACATCATGCCGCCGAGCAGAATGCCCAGCAGCACCGCGTTGGTGGTGCCCATGGTGCTGAGGAAATCCGTCAGGCCCGTGAGCAAGCGGGCGACCGGTGGGCCCACCAGGTAGATCATCACCAAGCCGGTAAACAGGCTCGCCAATAACGGGATGATCAGGATCGGCTTGAGCGCTTCCAGGCTCTGAGGCAGTTGCACCGTGCGGCTGATCAGCTTGACGCAATATCCGGCGACGAAACCGGCCAGGATGCCGCCGATAAACCCAGCCCCCAGCGTCCCCGCCAGCAGCCCGCCGATCATGCCGGGCGCAAGGCCAGGACGGTCGGCAATCGAGTAGGCGATGTAGCCCGCCAGCAGCGGCACCATCAACAGGAACGCCTGGTCACCCACGGATTTGAGCGCCGCCGCCAAGGTGCCGGGCTGCTCGAAAGCATGGATGCCGAAGACAAACGACAAGGCGATCAGCAAGCCCCCCGCCACCACCATCGGCAACATATACGACACGCCGGTGAGCAGGTGTTTGTAGACGCCGGTTTTCTCCGCCTTGGCCGGTGCACCGCCGGCCGCGCTTTCCACCGCGCCTTCGGCCAGGGCTTTGTTGAGGATGGCTTCGGATTGCTTGAGGGCAATGCCGGTGCCACAGCGGTAAATCTTCTTGCCGGCGAAACGCTCGGTGGCCACTTCGATATCCGCCGCGAGCAACACCACATCGGCATCGGCAATCGCTTGCGGGCTTAACGGCGTGCGAGCGCCCACCGAGCCCTGGGTCTCGACCTGCAGGTCATAACCCAGGCGCTGAGCAGTCTGCTGCAAGGCTTCGGCGGCCATGAACGTGTGGGCCACACCGGTGGGGCACGCGGTAATCGCGACGATACGCGGCGCAGCCTTGGCCGCCACCGGGGCGGCGTCGGCGACATACACCTGGGCTTCTTCGGCGCCCCGGCGCAGTACGCCTTCGACATCCGCCAACGCCTGGGCCGGCGTGCTCTGGAACACACGCTTGCCGACAAACCGCTGCATATCCACCGGGGTACTGCTGACCAGCAGCACCCACTCGGCATCATCAATCGTCGCCTGGGACAACTGGCGCTCCGGACGCTGCACATCGACGACTTCAACACTGGTGTGCAAGCCCATGCGCTGGGCGGCGGCGTCCAACAAGCGGGCGCACAGCACACTGGTGACCATGCCGTTCGGGCAGGCGGTAACAATGGCTAACTTCATCACAAACCCTCTTATTGTTCTGTCAGCGTGCGTACTTCGACGCCGCTTTCGAGATGCGCCAACTGGGCGTCATCGCTGATGCCAAAACCGATCTGTGTCACCGCCATCGCGGCAATCGCCGTGGCCCGGCGCAGGGTGTGCTCCGGCGTGTCGCCACTGAGCAAACCGTGGAGCATCCCGGCCAGCAGCGAGTCGCCGGCACCCACGGTACTGGCCACTGCCACCTTGGGCGGCGTGGCATGCAGCGCCGCACCCGGGCGGTACCAGGTCACACCTGCGGCCCCGTCGGAGACCACCACATGTTCGACGCCTTGCTGATGCAGGCGGCTGATGGCATCGGTGGCGTTACCCAAGGCCTCGGCCAACTCTTCGGTATTGGGTTTGACCAGCCACGGGCCAACCTCCAACCCCAGGCGCAGCGCTTCGCCGCTGGTGTCCAGGGCGACTTTCAACCCGAGGTCTTTCAACGCCTCCAGCAAACCTTTAAACCACTGCGGGCTGACGCCGCGCGGCAAGCTACCGGCCACCACGACCGCATCGAACTCCGGGCCAATGATCGCGACCATCTTGAGCAGCGCTTTTAGCGCCTCTTCAGTCACCAGCGGCCCCGGTGCATTGATGTCGGTGACACGCCCATCCTGTTCGGCAATCTTGATATTGCTCCGGGTTTCGCCGGGAACCCGGATGAAGGCATCGCCAAACCCACGACGCTTGATCAGCGCATTGAAAGCCTGGGGGTTGGCACTGCCGAGGAACCCGCCCACGCTGACGTAATGGCCCAGGTCCGCCAGCACTTGCGCCACATTCACGCCTTTGCCGGCCGCGTGGGTGAGCATCGCTTCACTGCGATTGACCTCACCGGGTTGCAGGTGCGCCAGACGTACCGTGAGGTCCAACGCCGGGTTCAGCGTCAGGGTCAGAATATTTGCCATCTACACGGCCTCCACTAGGGCACGCACTTCGGCGGGCGAACCCACCGCCAGTGCTTGTTGCGCCAGGCCCTGGGCCTCGCTCAGACTGAATTCACGCACCCGCGCCTTCACTTCAGGAATGCTGCGGGCCGACACGCTCAACTCATCCACGCCCAGGCCGACCAGCACCGGCACCGCCAGCGGGTCCGCCGCCAACTCGCCGCACACGCCTACCCATTTGCCGTGGGCATGGGCGGCGCGCACGGTGATGTCGATCAGTTGCAGGACTGCCGGATGCAAGCCATCGGCCTGGGCCGACAGGGTCGGGTGGCCGCGGTCGATGGCCAGGGTGTACTGGGTCAGGTCGTTGGTACCGACGCTGAAGAAGTCGACTTCCTTGGCGAGGACCGGCGCCAGCAACGCGGCTGAGGGCACTTCGATCATGATCCCCAGTTGCAGGTCCGCCACCGGGATCTCCAGGCGCAGGCGCTCGGTCATGTCCCGGGCGGCGCGCCACTCATCCACGCTGCCGACCATGGGGAACATGATGCGCAGCGGGCGGTTATCCGCAGCACGCAGCAGCGCCCGCAGTTGCGCTTCCATGATCTGCGGGCGTTGCAACGTCAGGCGAATACCGCGCACACCCAGGAAGGGGTTTTCCTCTGCGGCGATCGGCCAATAGGGCAAAGGCTTGTCGCCGCCCACATCCAGGGTGCGCACCACCAACGGGCGACCATTGAGGCCGTCGAGTACGCGACGGTATTCGGCCTCCTGGGTGGCCTCGTCCGGCGCCTGGGGGTGGGCCATGAAAATCAGTTCGGTGCGCAGCAGGCCAATGCCTTCGGCGCCCTGCTCCACGGCACTGGCCACCCCGGCGCTTTCGCCAATGTTGGCGAACACTTCCACGGCGTGTCCGTCGCGGGTCAGCGCCGGTTCATGGCGTTGGGCCGAAGCGGCTTGCAAGCGCTGCTCGCGGCTGTCGCGCTCCACGGTGGCCCGTTGCAGGGTGGCGGCGTCGGGGTCCACATGCAGGCGGCCGCGCTGGCCATCGAGCAACAGCGGCGTGCCCGCGTTGAGCAGTAACACCGCAGCGCCAGCGCCGACCAAGGCCGGAATGCCCAGGGCGCGGGCGACAATGGCGCTGTGAGCGGTGGCGCCGCCCCGGGCGGTGAGAATGCCGGCAACGCGGGCCGGGTCCAGGCGCGCCACGTCCGAAGGGCCGACTTCTTCCATCACCAGGATGTAGGGCTCGCTCGGTTCCTGCACGCTTTGGACGCCGCACAACTGGGCCAGCACGCGGCGGCCGATGTCGCGCAAGTCGGCAGCACGCTCGGCCAGCAAGGCATCCTGCAAGGCTTCCTGCTGTTTGGCGGCGGCTTCGATCACGCTCATCCAGGCGGCTTCGGCGCTTTCGCCTTGCTTGAGGCGGGTGTCGACTTCGTCGGTGAGTTCCGGGTCGTCGAGCATTTCCTGGTGCGTGATGAAAATCTCGCGGATGGCCTTGGCCTGGCTACGCTCGATCAAGCCCTGGATATCCGTGCGCACCTCGCTCAAGGCCGTGTGCAGACGCTGGCGTTCGGCGGCGGCGGACTCACCGCGCAACGGGTAATCGAACACCTGCGGCACCTGGATATGGGCCGGGCCGATGGCGATACCCGGTGCGGCGGCAATGGCCTGGAGTTGGCTACCGCTCAGTGGCGCGCTGAGCACCGGTTCGATATCGACCTGTGCGGGCTGTGCGCTCACGGTGGGCAAGGGCTCGACCTCTTCGCCAAGGCCCTCTTGCACGGCGGCCAAGAGGGCGGGCAGTGCATCGCCGGCCACCGTCGGCTCGGCCACGAACTCCAGCACCTGACCACGACGTGCGCCGAGGCTGAGCAACTTGCTCAGGCTTTTGACCGACACGGCGCCCACCGCGCCATCGACGATGCGCACGCGGATATCGCCATCAAAACTTTTCGCCAATTGCGCCAGGATCTTGGCCGGGCGCGCGTGCAGGCCGTGGGCGTTGGCCAGGGTAATACGGGCGCTGGGCCAGTCCGGCGGCAGTTCACCGCCCAGCACTTCCAGCACCGCGCGGCTGCTGGTGGCGCGCCCCAACTCCTGGCCGCGCCCTTCAATGAGCAAGGCACACAGGCGTTCAAGCAGGGTCTGGTGCGCTTCACCGAGGCTCGCCAGGCAGAACAGGCCGTGCAGGGGCTGGCCGAGGTAACGCATGGGTTTGTCCGGCGTCACAAAGGCCAGGCCCGGACGCTTGACCGTCTGCTCGCTGTGCAACCACCACAGGCCATCGCCCAGGGGCAGCGCGTCGACCTGCTGCAATACAGCTGCAAAGCCATTGCTCACGCAGTCGGCCTGGCGCAGCAGGCGCGCACCGCGCCACACCAACTCTTCAAAATCATCGGCCGACACGCCCAGGCTGATCATCTGCGCATCCAACGCCAGTTCCTGGGGCGCGCCTTGCAACAGTTTCAACAGCGCTTCGGCGCTGCCGGCACGGCGCAACGCCTGGCCCAGGTCGGTTTCGCCGAGGGCACGGGTGAGCAGTTGCAACAGGCGCAGGTGTTCATCGGATTTAGCCGCGATGCCAATCGCCAGGTAAACGATCTGGCCATCGCCCCAGTCCACCCCTTCGGGGAACTGCAGCAGGCGCACACCAGTGGAAAACACCTGGTCGCGGGTTTCTGGCGTGCCGTGGGGTATAGCGATGCCTTGGCCGAGAAAGGTCGAGCCTTGGGCTTCACGGGCTTGCAGGCCACTGAGATAACCTTCGGCAACCAGGCCATCGGCCACCAGTTTGTCAGCGAGCAGGTGCAAGGCAGCAGATTTATCCACAGCCACCTGGCCCATGGATATCTGCTCTACAGTGAGCTCAAGCATGCCGTTCTCCTAGTTAGTGCGACGGGCGCACTAGGTATTGTTGTAGGTAAATAAGTTCGAAATTAACTGACTGAGCGGTCAATTGGCAGTGGTCACTCAGTGGCGAACATCGTAAAAATACGCTTGCTGAAACGTTTAATCTAGAATTTATGGCAGATTACGCGTTAATTGCGCAAGCTTGAAGGGCCACTCGGCGCTTGCTGTGGGACATTGGTCGAATGCTGGAATCGGTTACGATTGGACAAAATGTCGGGGCGAGCGCCAAAAAACAAGGAAATCCCGGTTTGAAACTCAGTGATATCGCACGTCTGGCCGGTGTGTCCGTTACCACCGCCAGCTATGTCATCAACGGCAAGGCCGAACAGCAGCGCATCAGCAACGCAACCGTTGAGCGTGTGCGTGCCGTGGTCCAAGCCCATGGCTTTACCCCCAACCCTCAAGCCGCCGGGCTGCGCAGTCGGCATACGCGAACCTTGGGGTTCATCCTGCCAGACCTGGAAAACCCCAGCTACGCACGCATCGCCAAACTGCTGGAACAAGGGGCACGGGCGCGGGGCTATCAGTTGCTGATCGCCAGCTCCGATG
Source organism: Pseudomonas sp. NFR02 (assembly GCF_900119375.1). Classification (NCBI taxonomy): domain Bacteria; kingdom Pseudomonadati; phylum Pseudomonadota; class Gammaproteobacteria; order Pseudomonadales; family Pseudomonadaceae; genus Pseudomonas; species Pseudomonas sp. NFR02. Next base: position 130,944 of record NZ_FPJJ01000002.1, on the reverse strand, counting down.
ATGAAGCGGACAGCGAACGCCAACTGCTGCAACTGTTCCGGGCGCGGCGTTGCGATGCGTTGTTCGTCGCCAGTTGCCTGCCAGCCAGCGATGACAGCTATCGCGAGCTGCAGGCCAAGGGGCTGCCGGTGATTGCCATCGACCGGGAGATGGAGCCGAACCAGTTCTGCTCCGTGGTCAGCGACGACCACCAGGCCTGCAGGCAACTCACCAGCAGCCTGCTGCAACCGTTGCCCAAGCAGATCGCACTGATTGGCGCGCGGCCCGAGCTGAGCATCAGCCAGGCACGTACCGCCGGTTTCCGTGATGCGCTGCAAGGCTTTACGGGCGAAGAGATTATCGAACAGGGCGAAGCCTTCAGTCGTGACTGCGGCCGAGAGCTGATGGAGCAACTGCTGCAACGCCTGGGCCATTTGCCGGACGCGCTGGTAACCACCTCCTACGTACTGCTGCAAGGCGTGTTTGATGCGCTGCATGACTTCCCCCTCAAGTCACGTCCCCTGCGCCTGGGCACCTTCGGCGATACCCAGTTGCTGGATTTCCTCCCGCTGCCGGTCAACGCCATGGCCCAGCAACATCAATTGATTGCCGAGACCGCCCTGCGCCTGGCCCTGGCCGCCATTGAAGAAGAACAGTACCAACCCGGCGTGCATGCGATTGGCCGGACCTTCAAGCAGCGTATCCACGAGGCCTGAGCGTGGAGCTGATCGACACCCACACGCACCTGGACTTCGAGGACTTCGACCAGGATCGCTCGCACATCCTTGCCCACAGCCGTGAACTCGGCGTGCGGCGCCTGGTGGTGCTGGGGGTGTACCAGAAAAATTGGCAGCGGCTGTGGGACTTGGTGCAACAGGACGAAGGCTTGTTCGCCGCCTTCGGCTTGCACCCGGTGTATCTCGATGAGCATCGCCCCGCCGACCTGCTGGAGCTGGGCGACTGGTTGACGCGCCTGCATGGCCACCGGCAACTGTGCGCCGTGGGCGAAATTGGCCTGGATTACTTTCTCGAACAGTTGGACCACCAGCGCCAGCAACAGTTATTTGAAGCCCAACTGAAACTCGCGGTGGATTTCCAACTGCCGGCCTTGCTCCACGTTCGCCGCAGCCACGCCGCCGTGATTGCCACCCTCAAGCGCATCCGCGTGCCCAGAGGCGGCATCATCCACGCGTTCGCTGGCAGCGCTGAAGAGGCGCGCGAGTACATCAAGCTGGGGTTCAAACTGGGCCTGGGTGGCGCTGCCACCTGGCCCCAGGCGCTGCGCATGCACCGGGTACTGGCGCAGTTGCCACTCGACGCCGTGGTGCTGGAAACCGATGCGCCGGATATGGCTCCGGCCATGTACCCCAACCAGCGCAATAGCCCGCAGCATCTGCCAGATATCTGCACGGCCCTGGCCGAGCGCATGGGTATCAGCCCTCTATCGCTCGCTGAGACGAGCACACGCAATGCGTGCGAGCTGTTCAACTGGTAGCGGACTGATCACCTGCAACTTCAAGATCATTGTCTGTCGATGCCGGGCATAGCGCACCACCAGCAAATGGATCAGCACGGCGACCAGCGAAACGTTCAGTTGCCCGATCACACTGAGCAGCCCCAACCATTCAGCGAACAAGGCCACCAGCAAGGTCGCGCATGTCAGCATGATCATGCTCGGCCGCACCAGCGCCCATTGGTCCAGGGCCCTGAACTGCCGCAACTGCTTGGCGCACCCCAACTGCAACCCCGAGTGGCAATACGTACAGTCAAAAGGCACATCAATGGCAATGGCATTCAGTTGCCAAGGCTTGAGTTCAAACGTCATGTCGCACTGGGCGCAATGCCCTTTGATACCGATTGCAGCGGCCATCGTCGTGTCTCCTCGTGACCGTGACGGATGAAATAAATTTTCACCTATTCACGCCGCGATAAAACACGCCCAGGCAAATCAAGACATCGGCCACAGGGTCGGTAGCTACATCCTTCAGAACCTCCCTACACCCGAAACGCACCAATCAATTGCTTCAACTCAACCACCTGGATTGCCAACTGCCGACTGGCCGCTTCCGTGTGCTGGGCGCCTTGCGCTGCATGCTCGCCAGCACGGTTGATTTCGACAATGTTCTGGTCGATGTCGTGGGCGACCGCCGTTTGCTGTTCCACGGCGGCGGCGATCTGCTGGTTCTGGTCGACGATCATCCCTACCGCTCCCAGGATATTTTCCAGGGCTTGCTGGACTTTTTCCGACTGCCCCACCGTGCCATTGGCCATCTCATGGCTGCTGCCCATAGCCTTCACCGCCGCGCCGACGCCGCTGTGCAAGCGGCTGATCATCTGCTCGATTTCCTCGGTAGAGTGCTGGGTGCGCCGAGCCAGAGTGCGCACCTCGTCGGCCACCACCGCAAACCCGCGCCCTTGGTCACCGGCGCGCGCGGCTTCGATGGCCGCGTTGAGCGCCAGCAGGTTGGTCTGCTCGGCAATGCTCTTGATCACTTCCAAAACGCTGCTGATGGACTGGCTGTCGGCTGCCAGCTGGTTGATCACCCGCACCGAATCGTCGATCTCCGCCGCCAGGCGTGCGATGCCGCCTTGCTGGGATTGCACCAGCGCACGCCCGCTGACCGTTTCATCATTGACGCTCTGGGCACTGCTGACCGCCGCCGCCGCGCTGCGCGCCACCTCTTGGGCGGTGGCGGACATCTGGTTCATCGCCGTCGCTACTTGTTCGATCTGGCTGCGCTGGCCGGACACCGCCTGGTTACTCTGTGCCGACACCGCCTGCACCTGGCCGGCCTGCAACTCCACCTGGCTGACCGTATGCCCAACGCGCTCGATCAGGTCATGAATCTTGGCCACGGTGCCATTGAACACCTGGCCCAGGTCGCCCAATTCGTCACGGCTTTGCGCAACGAAAGTGACGGTCATATCGCCCGCCGCCACTTTGTCCATCATCGCCCCCAGGCGGCGCAAGGTGGTGCGAGTGGAAACAAAGAAACCGGCATAGAGATAGAAAATCAGCGCAAACACCGTCGCCAGGGCCGTGACCAGCAACACCATGTGCAGACGGTTCTGCGCCAGGCGCTGCTGCAACTGCTGCCCGAGGAACGCCAGGGTGGCGTCATCCAATTGATAGGTCTTGGCCATTAGTTGGCTGACGCCGTCATAAAACCCCTGCCAAGGCGCGTCGAGGGTTTCGGCCATCACCACCTGCTCTTCGAAAAACTCACTGCCTTGCTTGAGGCTCGCCTGGCTGGCTTGCGCCGACACCTCGAGGGCGGCGTGCGCGGCCTTGCTGGCGCCCAGCGCGTCCTGCAGCTTCAGGCCATATTCACCATGGAGTTTTTCCAACTGCTGCAGCAGTTCGTCAAAACGGGTACTGGAGGACGAATTGATAAAGCCCTGCCCCAGGGAGTACGCGCCCATCGCACGGCCTTCACCCAAGGCCTGGGTGACCTGAGGGGTGACGGTGGTGACCAGGTCGCTGAGCTGGCGCAGATCACTTTGCGGATCACGGTTCAAGCCGGCCTGGCTGGCAATAATCTGGCTGAACATCTGGGCCTGGTTGAGTAACTTGCCGATCAACGCTGCTTTGTTGAGCAACGAGGTTTCCTGTTGCTGAGCCTTGAACGCAGCGATCAACTCATCGCGCTTACTGTCGAAGACGGCAACGTGCTCGGGCTGGGTCGCGATCGCGTGCAAGCCCTGCAAGCGCTCCACTACACTGGCTTCCAAGGCGCTGATCCTGGCCTCCAGGTCTGCCGCTTTGCCTGACTGGCCGAGGGTGGCGTTGATCTGTACCTGGTTGTTGAGGGTTTCCAACTCCCGACGCAACGCCAGGCTGCTGCCGAGCAGGTCAAGGCTTTGCAGTTCGACGCGGGTGCCCTGGTATTCGCGCCACGAGTCGCGCACCAGGTAATAGTTGGTCGCCAGCATCGGCAGCAGGAACAGCACGCTGATCAGGCTGAACTTCATGCCGAAGCTCAGGCGGTTCATCAGCGCGACGGCGGGATAAAGCAAGCTCTTCACAGGTGACCTCCCCTTCTTTTATTTTTATTGAGGCGCAGGGCGACGGCAGATAGCCACTATTTGGCGCTCTATCTGTATAGCTCAATTCGAAAGGGAGTTTTGTAACGTAAGGTTAACGGCGGGAGTGATGGATGCACCCCGCCGCTATTACTCAGGGCAACACCGTCCAGATGGCAAACCCGGCATACCACAGCACTGCCGCACGTAGCAGCAGCTCCCACAGGCGATCCAGGCTGTTGATGCCATCGGCCCCCACCACGGGGGGAGGAATTTCCGCGGCGGCCAGGCCGACTTTTTCCATCAGTTGGGCAGCGCTGATGTCCCAGCTCAGCAGTTCGTGGAGCATCACCCGGCTGACCCCGACGAAATTGCCCACCAAGGCAAAGCTGGCCGCCAGCAGGCGTACCGGCAACCAGTCAAACGCGTGGCGCAATTGCGTGGCGCGCTCGGCCACCAAGGGGTTCTGGCTGTTTTCGCTGGCCAGCGCCAACAGGCGGTACGCCAGGGCGGCCACCGGGCCCAGCAGGAAATACCAGAAAATCACCGCGAAAAAGCTTTGATACGCCTGCCACAGCAGGTAGCCCTGAACACGCTCCAGCAGTTGCTCGCCACTGTCGGCACCAAGCTTGAGGTCGCGTTCGGCCACATGCTCGGCCGCTTGCAGGTCACCGCGCCGCCAGGCATCGCGAAACGGCCCCAGCCCGGCCAATAGATCGCCACGGCCCAGGCTGTAGATCACCACCAGCAAGTGCACCGGCAATGCCAACAGGCCATAGGCCACTGGCTCCAGGACCAGCAACAACAACGCCAGCAACGCCACCGGCAGCAGCACCAATACCAGCAGGATCAACCAGGGCCGCTTGCCCATGCGCGGGCTCGATTCCAGCTTGGCCAGCTCACGCAGCCATCCACCGTCGCGCTGCAACCGCAGGCGCAAGGCCGAGAACTTCTCGATCCATACCGCCAGCACCAACACCAGGAAACTCATCGTTCGTGTCCTCCATCCTGCAGGGCGCTGCGAAAGCGCATCCAATCAAAAGCGGGGCCCGGGTCGGTCTTGCGACCCGGAGCGATGTCGCTGTGACCACAAATACGTTGATGGGTGATCGCGGGGTAAGCGGCCAACAGTTGGCGTGCCAAGTCGATCAACGCCGCATACTGGGCATCGGTGAACGGTAGGTCATCCGTACCTTCCAGCTCGATTCCCAGAGAAAAATCGTTGCAGATCTCGCGCCCCTCAAAGACGGAAATACCGGCATGCCAGGCCCGGTCACGGCACGAAACAAATTGCGTCACAGTGCCGTCACGTTCAATCAGAAAATGCGCAGACACCCGTAGGCTGGCAATCCCTTCAAAGTAGGGATGTTCTGAGATATCCAGGCGGTTCTGGAAAAACTCCTGCACCTTACCGGTGTTGAACTGCGCCGGAGGCAAACTGATGTTATGCACCACCAACAGCGAGATTTCGCCTTCAGGGCGCTCGTTGAAGTTGGGCGAAGGGCAATGACGAATGCCCTGGCACCAACCGCTGGCGGGGTCCAACTGCATACAGGCTCCTTGAGTGAGACGAGGTGTGACCAGTATGCCGCGTTCCACCCTGCGGTTGCGATCACTTGCCGCGATTGAGTTGCCGCAGGTCGCCCACCACGGCGGCCAGTGCACGTTCGAACAGCGGGCCATCATTCAAGGTATGCAGGGCGCCCTGCTTGAACGCCAAGGCTAACTGGCCCGCGCTTTTCTCCAGCACCTTAAGACCCGCTTGGCTGACAAAAATATAGGTATCGGCGGGCGGCATGATTGCGGTCAACTTGCAGCGCAGGTTACCGGCTTCATTTTGCAGCAACGCTACCCAGTCACCGACGCGCAACTGCTGGGCCTTGAGCAGGTCGGGGTCATCAGGGGGCAGTGGTTCGTCGGCAGCCGGCGGGCCAGCCCACAGGGCAAAAGGCTCACGGACTTCAACCAGCGCCTCACTGTCGAGCGGCTCAACATGCATGGCCTGCAACCGCAGGAAGAACTCGCGGGTACTGAAAGGATCGAACGCCGCATCGGCCAACCCACTACGCAATGCCTTGAGCAGCCCGGGTAATTGCTCGAGCAAACGCCGGCCCGCTTCGGTGTCTTCACGCAGGCCGACGCTCCAGACCAATTCATCCAGGGTGCGCAGCGCCGTCTGCCACTGCAGCGAGTGTTCACCGTGCTTGAGAACGGCCACTAACAGCACCTGGCTCCAGGCCTGCTGTACAAATTGCAGCACCGATTGCGGCAAGGTTTCGCCCACGAGCCGTCGATTGAGCACGTGCGCCACACGCTGGCGCGCCACCTTGATATGCAGATGCTCTTGCTCGACGTCACGGGTATATCGCTCAAGGCGTTCGCTGCGCTTGCGCTCTTGGGCTATGAATTCGCTGAAGGTGGTGAGTAACTGGGAGAAAATCGTCGGGTCTTCGACGAACTCATTCAGCAAGCGCTGTACGAGTTGCTCGATACACAGGTAGAGGTTGTCCCGTGTGTGGTCATGGGGCGAACTCCAGCCGATGACGGCGCTCGCGATATCATTGAGCAAGCGCCGCGCGGGATGCTCCGCGCAACTGAACAGACTTTTGTCCAGCACCGCCACTTTCAGCAGCGGGATCTGCAAGCGAGCGATCAGCGCCTTGAAAGCGTCCGGCACACTGCTGTCATCGAGCATGAACTCGAACAGCATGGCGACCAGATTGATCACATCTTCGTCTGCTTCTTCTAACACCCGCGACTTGCCACTTTTGACACTGACCCGGGTGAGCAGCTGTTCCAGCTGGTTGCGCAGGTCGAAATCGTCCTCGCACTCCGGCTCCGGTACATATTGCTGCAGATGCGACAGCAGACGCAGCAGATCGCGGCTGACAACAGGTTGCGGTTCGGCGCTGGCTTCAAGGGTCGGGGCCACGCTGCCACGCACGGCTACCAGCAACTTCTGCAAGGCACTGAACGCTTGCTGGCCGCTTTTATCCAGCGGCGGGTCGGCCATCGCCTGGCCGGTGCAATGCTGGTGCTCCCGGGCCGCACGTCCGCCGGCTCGACGGGATGGGAGCGCCTTGAGTTCCGGCAATACGCCAGTGGCGATCAGTAATTGGTTGGCCTCGCCATACAACAAGTCTGCGTCACTGAGCACGTATTTCTCAAATAGCTTGAGCATGACCAGCTTGACGCGGATTTCCACCCCCAGGCTGCGCCCTGCTTGCAGGAAAAACTCGCACAACCGCGCCGGGCCCAATGGGTTTTCAGGATCGTCCAGGCGCCTGCCGAGCAATGCACTTACGCGCGCGTTCAACTGCCCCAGCGCCAAACCATCACGGTGATGCACACGACCGAGCATCGCCTCCAGGGCCACGGCTTTTTCCACGTCATCGGCGCCAGTGCCGGGGACCTCCTCATAAGACACCACCGGCACCAGGTGTGCCCCGCTGCACCGGGCCTGGCCAAGGTTGGCGAACGCCACGAACAGCTGCTCCATGAACACGCGCTCGAAGTTCTTGCGCTTGAGGCGCAGGTCGCGCATGGCCTCGAAAAAAATATGATGGTCGACGGTGCTACGGGCCTTTTCGGCCATTTCGAACAGGGTGTCGTCGGCGTTATCGAACAGTTCCTGCAAGCCTTGCTGCAGCTGTTGCGCAGCCTTGTCACGCACCTGCAGCAACACCACCGGCAGGCGCGCGAGCGGCGATGGCGTGGCCTGCGCCCTGTTGATAGGCACCACCTTCCCGTCATTGTGCATCCTGGCCTCCTGAAACGGCGGTTTTGAGAGGTGGAGAGACGGAGCGCAGGCCCGGCAGGCACTGCAAATACCCGATCACCACCAAGACGTCAAAGCTATGACGCCAATTGCAAGGCGCGAGATTATCTTGCAAACGAGGGCAGTTGCGCCAGCACACTCTGACTTTGTGCGGTAAATGAGTGGCGAGCCTGGGTTAGAACGCACGCTGGCCCTATAATCGAGGCACTTTGTTTGTGGAGCCTGTTATGCCGAACCTCCGTCTTGCCGACCTCACCGCCGAAATCGAAGCCAACGTGCGCCGCGCACTGCTGGAAGACATCGGCAGTGGTGACATCACCGCGCAGTTGATCCCGGCCGAACGGCTGGCCAAGGCCACGATCATTACCCGTGAGGCGGCTGTTATCGCCGGCACGGCGTGGGTGGACGCAGTGTTTCGTCAACTGGACCCTCGGGTTGCCGTGCACTGGCAGGTGGCTGACGGTGAACGGGTGAGCCCCAACCAGGCGTTGTTCCACCTTGAGGGCCCTGCCCGCTCGCTGCTCAGTGGTGAACGTTGCTCGTTGAATTTTCTGCAATTGCTGTCAGGGGTTGCCACCCGTGCGCAATTTTTGGCGGACTTTGTCGCCAGCACCCAGGTCAAGCTGCTGGACACCCGCAAGACATTGCCCGGCCTGCGTTTGGCGCAGAAGTATGCGGTGACCTGCGGCGGTTGCCACAACCACCGCATCGGGCTGTATGACGCGTTCCTGATCAAGGAAAACCATATCGCCGCCTGCGGTGGTATTGCCCAAGCAATCACCGCCGCCCACAAGATCGCGCCGGGCAAGCCCGTGGAAATCGAAGTGGAAAACCTGGAGGAGTTGCGTGAAGCCCTGTCGGCGGGTGCCGACATCATCATGCTGGATGAACTGAGCCTGGACGACATGCGCGAAGCCGTGCGCCTGAACGCCGGCAAGGCCAAACTGGAAGCCAGCGGCGGGATCAATGAAACCACCTTGCTGCCTATCGCTGAAACCGGCGTGGACTACATCTCCATCGGTGCGATGACCAAGGATGTGAAGGCGGTGGACCTGTCGATGCGCCTCAGTATCTGAAAGATGCCGTAACTGTAGGAGCGAGCAAGCTCGCTCCTACAGGCTGCTTTTAAACTACAAGATTATTCATCTCGCAGTACTCTTCCCAATCGACACCCAGCACCTCGGCCGCCTCTTTGTGCAAGGCCAACCGCGCAGCTTCGAACTCTTGTGGTGTCGAGGTGTACTTGAGGGTCAGCTCCCAAGGCTGGTAGCCCTGACTCTCGGCCTCATCTTCGAATGCCCACTGAATCTGGTCGCGCTGATCGTCGGCACTCAGGTCCTTGATCTCTTCTTTAAGCTGCGGCGTGTCCTCAAGGTAGTGCTTGAGTGCTTGTTCGTGCCGAGCGGCCTGGGTCATTTCGGTCGTGGTCATATTGTTCTCTTAGATCGAGGAATGGGAATGCATCTGGGTCTTCAAGGTTGCGCAGTTACAAAAGAGCGGGCGCAAATGCCCGGCTCACCTGGCCTTCAGAACCATTCTGGGATCATCTGAAAACATTGCCGTTGAAACAGTGGTGCCTGTGGTGCCCGAGACAGGAATCGAACCTGCGACCTTCGCGTTACGAGTGCGCTGCTCTACCGGCTGAGCTACACGGGCGGTGGGCTAAAGCTAGCACTGCATTGGGCATGCAGCAACTTGCTCGCTCACCGCCCGGCGACTGTCACGCGCCGTTGGCGCCGCAGCCCTTGGCAGCGTACTGCGGCTCTACCGTGGTGGCACAGCTCCAGCCGGTGGTGGCGCTGCGGGTCAAGGTGATGGTCTTGCCGAGCACGGGCGCGGGTGCATCGAGGATTTCACAACGCAGGGTGCCTGCGCCCGAGGCCACATCGCCTGTCACCTCGATCGCGCAGTTGGCGGTAGGGCTGGTGCCCCCGATGAGGGAAAGGGTCGGCGTGGTGCCCTGGTTGATGACGTCCTCATAGCCGGCCTTTAACGCGCTGATTTCAGCCAACCCCGCGGTGAACTTGGCCTTGGCCTGGTGCTTGGTGTACATGGGCAGGCCAATGGTGGCCAAAATGCCGATGATTGCCACGACGATCAATAACTCGATCAAGGTAAAACCTTTTTGACGCATCTCTTTCACTCTCCAGAATAGAACCATGACAAGGCACGTCCTGCGCCCCGTAGTGTGCAACGGCGCCAGTGTACTCATCCCCACGCAGTCCATCGCCTGCGAGACGCACAATCTGACATTTTATCGCCTAGCGCCAGCCTGTCCGAATCCGCCGCCTGACTAAGCTATAAATTCTTCACGACCTGGGTGCGTCAACCTCACATGAACGACACGTCGACAATTTATGCCTGGGAAGGCATCAACCGCAAAGGGCGCCGGGTGTCCGGGCAAATCGCCGGCCATAACCTTGCGCTGATCAAGCTGCAACTGCGCCAGCAAGGGATCTGCCCTGAGCGTGTGCGCAAGAAATCTTATGGTTTACACATCTTCAAGACGCGAATAACGCCTGCAGATATCGCCTTGTTCACTCGCCAGTTGGCCACCTTGCTCAAAGCCGGCATCCCGCTGCTGCACGCCTTCGACATCATCAGCGAAGGCGTCGAAAACCCACAGCTGCGCGAACTGGTCAAGGCGTTGAAACAGCATATTGCCAGCGGCCACCCGTTGGCCGCTGCCCTGCGTCAATATCCCCGCCACTTCGATGAGCTGTACTGCAATCTGGTGGCGGCTGGCGAAATGGCCGGCGCCCTGGAAACCCTGCTGGAGCGCGTGGCGATTCATTTGGAAAAAAGCCAACGGCTCAAAACCAGGATCAAGAAAGCCATGACCTACCCTTTCGCGGTACTGGTAATTGCCACAGGGGTGAGCACAGTGCTGTTGATCCATGTGGTGCCGCAATTCCAGAACTTGTTCGCCGGGGTCAACGGCCAATTGCCGGGGTTTACCCTGGGGGTCATCGCGCTGTCGGAACTGCTGCAACAGGCGTGGTGGATGCTGGGGCTGGGTGTGGGCGCGGCGCTGGTTGCGGGGCGCCACGCCTACCGTACTTACCCGGGGTTTCGCCATTGGTGGGCAGCAGGTTTGTTGAAAGTGCCCATGGCAGGCAAACTGCTGCACAAATCTGCGGTCGCCCGCTACGCTCGTACACTTTCCACCACCTTTGCGGCGGGCGTCCCTCTGGTACAGGCATTGGGTTCGGTGGCCGGCGCCGTCGGCAATGGCCCCTTCAAACAGGCAATCGAACGTATGCGCCACGATGTATCCACAGGCATGCAGTTGAATCAATCGATGCATAACAGCGGCCTGTTCCCAGGCATGGCGATCCAGATGACCGCAATCGGGGAAGAGTCCGGCACCCTGGACCGCATGCTGGAAAAAGTCGCGAACCACTACGAGTCAGACGTGGATACCTTGGTCGACAACCTCACCAGCCTGATGGAGCCGCTGATCATGGTCGTATTGGGAGGGATTGTCGGCGCGCTGGTAGTGGCCATGTACCTGCCGGTGTTCCAATTGGGGACGGCATTTTGAGCCTGCTGCTGAGCGAACATCCCTGGGCGTTTGTTGGCCTGGCGCTGGTGTTGGGCCTGATCGTCGGTAGCTTCCTCAATGTGCTGGCGTGGCGCCTGCCCAAAATGCTCGAGCGGGAATGGCGTGCCCAGGCCCATGAGATTCTCGACTTGCCAGCCGAGCCCGGTGGGCCGGCCTATAACCTGATGCGTCCGAACTCCTGCTGCCCGCGCTGCAATCAACCGATTCGGCCTTGGGAAAATATCCCGGTGCTCAGCTACCTGTTGCTCCGGGGGCATTGTGCCCACTGCCGTGAGCCCATCGGCCTGCGTTACCCCCTCACCGAACTCGCGTGCGCGCTGATCTCAACCGCTGTCGCCTGGCACTTCGGCTTCGGCTGGCAAGCCGGCGCGGTGATGCTGTTGAGTTGGGGCTTGCTGGGCATGAGCCTGATTGATCTGGACCACCAACTGCTGCCGGATGTGCTGGTGCTGCCGCTGCTATGGCTGGGGCTGATCCTCAACAGTGCTGACCTGTTGACGCCACTGCCCGATGCAGTGTGGGGCGCGGTTATCGGCTACATGAGCTTGTGGTGCCTGTTCTGGCTGTTCAAGCTGGCCACCGGCAGAGACGGCATGGGCCATGGCGACTTCAAGTTATTGGCCTTGCTGGGAGCCTGGGGCGGCTGGCAGATTCTGCCGATGACCCTGCTGATGGCCTCGCTGCTGGGCGTGCTTGCCGGGCTGATCCTGCTGCGTTTGCGTAAGGCCCAGGTGTCAGCGCCGATGCCGTTTGGCCCCTGCCTGGCAATTGCCGGCTGGATTGCATTGCTCTGGGGTGGTCAAATAACCGACTTCTATTTGCAGTCTGTCGGTTTCAGATGACCACTTCTGTTGCAACACCCTGGATTCTTGGGCTCACGGGCGGCATTGGCAGCGGCAAAAGTGCTGCGGCCGAGCACTTTATCAAGCTGGGCATCGACCTGGTGGATGCCGATCACGCCGCGCGCTGGGTGGTCGAGCCTGGCCGCCCGGCCCTGGCACGCATCGCCGAACACTTCGGCAGCGACGTGCTGCAAGCCGACGGCCAACTGGACCGTGCCGCGCTGCGCAAACTGATCTTTGAGGTCCCGCAAGAGCGCCTGTGGCTGGAAGCCTTGCTGCACCCGCTGATCGCCGAGGAAATTCGCAGCCACCTGGCACGCGCCCAATCGCCCTACGCGATCCTGGTGTCGCCGCTGCTGATCGAGTCCGGGCAGTACAGCATGACCCAGCGCATCCTGGTGATCGACGTGCCGCAATCACTGCAGATTCAGCGTACCCTGCAGCGCGACGGCATCAGCGAACAACAGGTGCAGGCGATTCTCAAGGCCCAGTCCAGCCGCGAAGACCGCCTGAACCATGCCGATGACGTGCTGGTCAACGATAAGGACCTCGCCTGGCTGCACGGCGAGGTCGAGCGACTGCACCACTTTTACCTTACTTTGCGTGGAGGCCGATCATGAGCCAACCCCTGACCGTCGACTGCCCAACCTGCGGTGCACCCGTGGAATGGAAAGCGACCAACCTCAACCGACCGTTCTGCTCGGACCGTTGCAAGCTTATAGACCTGGGCGCCTGGGCCGCTGAAGAACACAAGATTCCCGTGGCCCTTGACGCCGAAGATGAACTGTTTTCCGAAGACCTGCCGCCACGCCACTAAGGGCGCATAAAGGCATATTCCTGCTGGTCGTCGAGGTTCTCTGCAAGGTATTGCAACTCGTCGGCCAGGTCTTCAAAACTGCGTACACCCTTGCTTTGCTGCACGACCGCACTGAGCATGGCCCGCAAGGTCAAGCCGGGGTCAAAACCGATTTCCTGCGCTGCATCCTGGCTTCTGCGCAACTCCTGCCGTGCCCACTCGTACACACTCATTGTCCGTGCTCCTGAAAATTTTGCAGAGCATGGACCCGCGCCGCGGCCTGGCATTTGACCTGGATCAACGCCGCGAATCGTCGTCCTTCCACGGCGCCGAGAGGTAGCGAGTGCGGTTGAACGTCTCCAGCCATTCCGGGCAAAACACCACCAGCGCGCTGATGACCATGCCGTTGATAAAGGCTTCGGGAAAGATGATCAGCCACAGGTAACCGACAAAATCTTCCAACCACTCAGGCATCGCAAAAAGACCGTCGAACCACAACAAGCCCAAGCCGGCCAACAGGCATAGCAATGCCGAGAGGGCGGCAGCAAAAAAGCCCGAACAGAAGATATACACAAAGGGGTTTCGCGGCTGCGCCCGCTCTACAAACAGCGCGCACCCTTCGGTAACCAGCACCGGCAGCACGATCAGCAGCAGGCCATTGACGCCAAGCGCGGCCAGATCCTGGCGCCCCAACAGCATCAAGCCAAGCTGGGCGGCAAAGCCACCGACGATTGCCAGCGGCCAATCCAGCAGCAAGGTCACGGCGGTCATGCCGATAAAGTGGTAGGACACGCCGGTATCGAAATCCCGTCGCACCAGCCACAGCATGAACAGCGCGAACACCGTGCCGAACAGCAAGTGCTGGCGCCGACGGTCGGCAAACAACTCCACCCATGGCGAGCGCAGCATCGCCCACATCAACACGGGCGCATACACCAGCCAGCCGAGGCCGAGCGTCTGGGGTGCCAGAACCGCTGCACTGATCACGGATGCTCTGCCTTTACCAAAAACCTCATCACACACCTCGTCCCTGGGCCTGCTCCACATCAGCATTCTACACCCGCGTTTTTAAGGCAAGACTTCCTGTGGTCATCATTTGAACGCTAAGCTGCGACTATGGATGACTCAGATTATTTGCGCCTGCTCACCGTAGCAGCCGAACAAGCCAATGCGTTTCTGTCCAATGCCCGCAAGTGGGAGCGTGAGCGTTGGGTCTGCCAGCGCCTGCTGCAAGGCTTGAACGTGCCCTACCGCGTCGAAGAGTTTCACGCTGCGGGCCAGGAGCCGCCCGACGTGTTGTTTCGCGACGCCAGCTTCGAGGTCTTTTTTGTGCTGGACGAGGGCCGTCGCCTGAACGACGAGTGGCGCGATGAGTTGCTGCGCAGGCGCAGTGCTTTCTCCTTGAGCCAACTGGTACGGCGCGAAGCCAAGCCACGGCGCATTCCGGCCCATGAATTCCTGCTGCGCCTGGCCCCCACACTGCGTAAAAAAGCCCACAACTACAAAGAACGCGGCATGGACCTGGGGGAGTTGGACCTCATTGCGTTTACCAGCCTCAAACGCGAAGTGCTGGACCTCAACAGCCATTTTCCGCCGCCGACCGAATACCTGCGCCAAGGCTGGCGCTCGCTGTCACTGGTGGGGCCAACCTTTGCCAGGGTGCTGTTTGCACATCCCGACGCGCCGGACTTCTTGCGCAACAACCTGGGCCGCAGCATAGTGTTTGATGTCGGCATCAGCCTTTGATGCCCCTGGCTGTAACGTGGCGCCCCTTTGCAACGTCTACCTGACGAGGCCTTTATGACCAGCCGCCTGAAACCCGATGACCAAGAGCGTGTCGAAGAGTACCTGCGACTTACCCAGCACAGAGTCGAGCGCAAGCCTTTCCGGCCGTGGCTGCTCCTCTGCGTGGTGCTGGTCGTGGTAATCGGGCTCGGTGCGCTGAGCCGCCTATTGAGTTACCTGACGCTATGAGCCGCCTGGCGCTCGCGAAGGTAACTGCTCCGATTTCTTTTAGCCTTGCGAGATATCCCCATGACCCATCGTATTATTATCGTCGGCGGCGGTGCCGGCGGCCTGGAGTTGGCTACCCGCCTGGGTAAGACTCTGGGCAAGCGTGGCAAGGCCAGCATCACGCTGGTCGACACCAACCTGACCCACATCTGGAAGCCGTTACTGCACGAAGTGGCGGCCGGCTCACTGAACTCCTCTGAAGACGAACTCAACTATGTTGCCCAGGCGAAATGGAACCACTTCGAGTTCCAGCTAGGGCGCATGAGCGGGCTTGACCGTGAGCAGAAAAAAATCCAGCTGGCCGCAACCCTCGACGAAGAAGGCCGCGAACTGGTGCCTGCCCGCGTGCTGGGCTATGACAGCCTGGTGATTGCGGTAGGCAGCACTACCAACGACTTCGGCACTGAGGGCGCAGCGCAACATTGCCTGTTCCTCGATACCCGCAAGCAGGCCGAGCGCTTCCATCAGCAACTGCTCAACCACTACCTGCGCGCCCATGCCGGGCAGACCGACGCCGTTGAACAGATCAGCGTCGCCATCGTGGGCGC
Source organism: Pseudomonas sp. NFR02 (assembly GCF_900119375.1). NCBI lineage: Bacteria > Pseudomonadati > Pseudomonadota > Gammaproteobacteria > Pseudomonadales > Pseudomonadaceae > Pseudomonas > Pseudomonas sp. NFR02. Next base: position 115,400 of record NZ_FPJJ01000002.1, on the reverse strand, counting down.
CGGTGCCACCGGGGTCGAGCTGGCCGCCGAGCTGCATAACGCTGCCCATGAGCTGGCTGCCTATGGCCTGGACCGTATCAAGCCGGAAAACATGCATATCACCCTGATCGAAGCCGGCCCGCGGGTATTGCCTGCACTGCCGGAGCGGATCGGTGGGCCAGTGCACAAGACCCTGGAGAAACTAGGGGTGACGGTACTGACCAACTCGGCGGTCAGTGAAGTAACTGCCGACGCCTTGATCACCAGCAGCGGCCAGGTGATTCCGGCCAGCCTCAAGGTCTGGGCGGCCGGTATCCGCGCCCCCGGTTTCCTCAAGGACATCGACGGCCTGGAAACCAACCGCATCAACCAGCTGCAAGTCCTGCAAACCCTGCAAACAACCCGCGACGAAAATATCTTCGCCTTTGGTGATTGCGCCGCCTGCCCGCAGCCGGGCACCGACCGCAATGTACCGCCACGGGCCCAAGCGGCTCACCAACAGGCCTCATTGCTCGCCAAGTCGCTGAAGCTACGAATCGAAGGCAAGGAGCTGCCGACCTACAAGTACACCGACTACGGCTCGCTGATCTCGCTGTCGCGCTTTTCCGCGGTGGGTAACCTGATGGGCAATCTGACGGGCAGTGTGATGCTGGAAGGCTGGCTGGCGCGGATGTTCTACGTGTCGCTGTACCGCATGCACCAGATGGCGCTATATGGGTTCTTCCGCACGGCGATGCTGATGCTGGGCAGCAAGATCGGCCGCGGCACCGAGCCACGCCTTAAATTGCACTAACAACCTGGTCTCGAAGGAGGCCTGGCAAATGTGCGGGCTTGCTCGCGAATGCGCTGTGTCAGTCAGTACATTTTTGACTGAACCACCGCATTCGCGAGCAAGCCCGCTCCCACTTTATTTTGCGGTGAATTCAGAATTTGCGAGCACAAAAAAAATCCCCGTATCTTTCGATACGAGGATTTTTAATATGGTCGGGGTAGGGGGATTCGAACTCCCGACATCCTGCTCCCAAAGCAGGCGCGCTACCGGACTGCGCTATACCCCGGTAATAAAAAGGCGACCTTTCAGTCGCCTTCTCCGATCAGCGCTTTTGGCCTCTGATCTTAAGATTCGATTCCAGCGTTAACTGGTCTCAAAAATGGTGGGTCGTGTGGGATTCGAACCTACGACCAATTGGTTAAAAGCCAACTGCTCTACCAACTGAGCTAACGACCCAAATATGGTCGGGGTAGGGGGATTCGAACTCCCGACATCCTGCTCCCAAAGCAGGCGCGCTACCGGACTGCGCTATACCCCGGTTTGAAATTGGCTCCGTGACCAGGACTCGAACCTGGGACCCAATGATTAACAGTCATTTGCTCTACCGACTGAGCTATCACGGAACTACATATTTCAAAGTTACTGCTGTGTTGCTTCCTCTTCGACCCTGTCCGTATCGCTACGTTAGCGTCTCTGAGGCGCGCTATTCTACAATCTTAAAAACCCCTGTCAACCCTTTAAATTGCTTTTAAGACAATGATTTGCGCTTCTTTCTGATTTCTTCTTGGGGAGAAGAAACCCGTGGGCTGACGTTGCTGCGGGGCGCACTTTACAAGCCTTTGCCTTACAGTTCAACGCCCTATCGAAAAAAAAGGCCCCGCAATGCGGGGCCTTCTCTGGTTGCGCCAAGCGCAGGCCTTAATGGAAGACGATTTCGTCGTCTTTCACCGTCGCCGTGACGCGGGTGCCAGGCATAAAGCTGCCCGACAGGATCAGCTGCGCCAGTGGGTTCTCGATCCAGCGCTGGATCGCACGTTTGAGTGGCCGTGCGCCATACACTGGGTCGTAACCGACCGCGATCAGCTTGTCCAACGCTTCGCTGCTCAACTCCAGGTCCAACTCGCGCTCAGCCAGACGGCTACGCAGGCGGCCCAACTGAATTTCGGTAATGCCCGCGATCTGATCCCGCGCCAGAGGCTCGAAGATCACCACTTCGTCGACCCGGTTGATGAATTCCGGACGGAAGTGCGTGGTCAACGCATCCATCACCGCCGCACGCTGGGCTTCACGATCACCCACCAATTCCTGGATCTGAGCCGAGCCCAGGTTGGAGGTCATCACGATCACCGTATTGCGGAAGTCCACCGTGCGCCCGTGGCTGTCCGTCAAGCGACCATCTTCCAACACCTGCAGCAAGATGTTGAACACATCCGGGTGCGCCTTCTCGACCTCATCCAGCAGGATCACCGAGTAAGGCTTGCGCCGTACGGCTTCGGTCAGATAACCGCCCTCTTCGTAACCCACATAGCCTGGTGGCGCACCGATCAGACGAGCCACCGAGTGTTTCTCCATGAATTCGGACATATCGATCCGCACCATGGCCTCTTCAGTATCAAAGAGGAACTCGGCCAGGGCCTTGCACAACTCGGTCTTACCCACACCGGTTGGGCCGAGGAACATGAACGAGCCGCTTGGACGGTTCGGGTCGGACAAACCTGCCCGGGAACGCCGTACCGCGTTGGACACCGCCACCACTGCCTCTTCCTGGCCGATGACGCGCTGATGCAACAGGCTTTCCATCTTCAGCAACTTGTCGCGCTCGCCTTCGAGCATCTTCGACACGGGAATACCGGTCCACTTGGAGACCACTTCGGCAATTTCTTCCTCGGTCACCTTGCTGCGCAGCAACTGGTTCTCAGGCTTGCCGTGCTGGTCAACCATCTGCAGGCTGCGCTCCAGGTCCGGGATCACCCCGTACTGCAACTCGGCCATGCGGTTCAGGTCGCCTTTACGGCGCGCCGCTTCGAGTTCCTGACGGGACTGCTCGATCTTTTGCTGGATCTGCGCCGAACCCTGTACTTCGGCTTTTTCCGAGGTCCAGATTTCTTCGAGGTCCGAATACTCGCGTTCCAGGCGAACAATTTCTTCCTGGAGTTTTTCCAGACGCTTCTTGGCCGCTTCGTCTTCTTCTTTCTTCAGCGCCTGGGATTCGACTTTCAGTTGAATCAGGCGCCGATCCAGGCGATCAAGCACTTCCGGCTTGGAATCGATCTCCATACGGATGCGGCTGGCCGCTTCGTCGATCAGGTCGATAGCCTTGTCCGGCAACTGACGATCAGTGATATAGCGGTGGCTCAACTTGGCCGCCGCGATGATCGCACCGTCGGTAATAGCCACCTTATGGTGGACCTCATAGCGCTCTTTCAGGCCCCGCAGGATCGCGATGGTGTCTTCTTCGCTGGGTTCTTCCACCAGAACTTTCTGGAAGCGACGCTCAAGGGCTGCGTCCTTTTCGATGTACTGACGGTATTCGTTAAGCGTAGTTGCACCGACGCAGTGCAACTCACCCCGCGCCAAGGCGGGCTTGAGCATATTGCCGGCGTCCATGGAGCCTTCGCCTTTACCGGCGCCGACCATGGTGTGCAATTCGTCGATAAACAGAATGATCTGCCCTTCCTGCTTCGACAATTCGTTAAGCAAGGATTTCAAGCGCTCTTCGAACTCACCCCGGAACTTGGCTCCGGCAATCAGCGAGCCCATATCCAGAGACAGCAGGCGCTTGCCTTTGAGGCCGTCCGGCACTTCACCATTAATGATGCGCTGAGCCAGGCCCTCGGCAATCGCGGTTTTACCCACGCCAGGTTCACCGATCAACACCGGGTTGTTCTTGGTGCGACGTTGCAATACCTGAATGGTGCGACGGATTTCGTCGTCACGGCCAATCACCGGGTCCAGCTTGCCTTCTTCGGCACGCTTGGTCAGGTCGACGGTGTATTTGTCCAGGGCCTGGCGCGACTCCTCGTGGTTGGGGTCGTTCACCGCTTCGCCGCCACGCAGGTTGTTGATGGCGTTTTCCAGGGCCTTTTTGCTCACGCCCTGGCCCAGCAACAACTTGCCGAGTTTGCTGTTGTCGTCCATGGCGGCGAGCAGCACCAGTTCGCTGGAGATGAACTGGTCACCTTTCTGCTGGGCCAGGCGGTCGGCCTGGTTGAGCAGGCGCGCCAGATCCTGGGACATATTCACGTCACCGGTGGGATTCTGGATTTTCGGCAGTTGGTCGAGCTCTTTGCTCAACTCCTTGCGCAGGCTGTTAACGTCAAAGCCCACCTGCATCAGCAAGGGTTTGATAGAACCACCTTGCTGTTCCAGGAGTGCCTGCATCAAGTGCGCAGGCTCAATGGCCGGGTGGTCGAGGCCCACCGCCAAGGATTGAGAGTCGGACAAGGCCAACTGTAATTTGCTGGTTAAACGATCAATACGCATTAGTCACCTTCCTTTTGAGCAGGCCGGAGCTATGAACAAACACATCCTGAATGAAGAAACCTGCCAGATACCCTTATAGATGGGGTGGATTCTGGGCGTTTCAAGCGGCGGACGGTTGATACAGATCAGGACAGTCTAGCGTTCAAGCCAGATAAGGGAGGCGAATCGGCCCGTATGTGGGCTTCGGCGATAAGAAAAGAAACGCGGGTCGGTCACAGTGCACAAACCGCCACCATACACAGCGCTAACACCGCGCGCGGCCAGACGCAGGCGCGCCAGCTGGTAAATGTCGGCCATGTACTTACCAGGGTTGTGGCTGGGAACAAAGGCTTCAGCGGTGGCCGGCAGTTGCTGCATGAACACCTCACGCACTTCCGGGCCGACCTCAAAGGCTTGTGGGCCTATGGCAGGGCCGAGCCAGACCAGAACGTCTTCGGGTGCGCTATCCAGGCTTTCGAAAGCGGCCTCCAGCACGCCGGCCGCCAAACCACGCCAACCGGCATGGGCTGCGGCAACCCGGGTGCCCGCTCGATCACAGAACAGCGCAGGCAGGCAATCAGCGGTCATGGCTGTGCAGGCGATGCCAGCGGTGCTGGTCCAACTACCGTCAGCCTCGACAGTACGGCCCGGATCGGCCTCAACCACGCGAGTACCGTGGACTTGACGCAACCAGGCAAGCTGGATATCGAAGGCCTCACTCAGGCGACGGCGATTCTCAAGGACGGCCTCGAGGCTGTCCTCGACATGATCACCCAGGTTGAGGCTGTCGAACGGCGCCAGGCTGACGCCGCCCGCGCGGGTGGTGACGCAGGCTTTTACCCGAGCCGGCGCGGGCCAGTCAGGTATCAGCCAGTCACTCATCCGACAAACGCCTCGCGATCTTGCTTGAGCAGCGACAGCAGCCAGACCAGATCGTCTGGCAGTGGCGATTCCCAGCTCATGCGCTTACCGCTCGTCGGATGATCCAGCTCCAGGAAGCGTGCATGCAGTGCCTGGCGCGGGAACGTCTTGAGCGACTCAACCATGGTCTGGCTGGCCGCCGGCGGAATACGGAAGCGGCCACCGTAGGCCGGGTCGCCGACCAACGGGAAGTTGATGTGCGCCATGTGCACGCGAATCTGGTGGGTACGCCCGGTTTCCAGCTTGACCCGCACATGGGTGTGGGAACGGAAACGCTCCAGCACACGGTAGTGGCTGACGGCCTGCTTGCCACCTTCCATCACCGCCATACGCTGGCGCTGCTGGCCGTGACGACCAATGGGTGCGTTGATTTTGCCACCGGCCACAACGACGCCGATCACAATGCACTCATAGATGCGGCTGACGCTCCGGCTCTGCAATTGCGTAACCAGTTGCGTCTGCGCCTGAATGGTCTTGGCCACCACCATAAGGCCGGTGGTGTCCTTGTCCAGACGGTGCACGATGCCGCAGCGCGGCACATTGATGATGTCCGGCACGTGGTGCAACAGGGCATTGAGCAAGGTGCCATCAGCGTGCCCGGCGGCCGGGTGAACCACCAGGCCTGCGGGTTTGTTGATGACCAGGATGTCGTCGTCTTCATAGACGATATCCAGCTCGATGTCCTGGGCAACCCATTCTCCCTGGGCTTCCTGCTCGGCAGTCAGCTCAAGAATCGCACCGCCATGGACTATGTCTCGCGGGCGGATAACCGCTCCATCCACAGTCAGGCGGCCGTCTTTGATCCAGGCGGAAAGGCGCGAGCGCGAGTGCTCAGCGAATAATTGTGCGGCGACTTGATCGAGGCGTTGGCCGCCCAATTCGGACGGCACCTCTGCGCGAAGTTCAATTTTATCGGACATGCTCAGACTAGGCGTGGCGTAGCCTTTGGTTTCGGCTGCGCGCTTGTGGTTAAATACGGCGTCTTTTGCCCCGAGGCTTTCAACGGGGCGCTCATCATAACAGGACGGCCCCGCCCAAGACAGCGGCCGTCATAGGGACGCAAGCCGCCATGCAAGTGAAACACCTGCTGCTGATCGCCATCCTCGCCATGACTGCTGCTTGCTCGTCAACAAAGGACGTCGTCGACGAAAACCTGAGCGAAGTCGAGCTGTACCAGCAAGCTCAGACAGACTTGGACAATAATAGCTTCACCAGCGCCACAGCGAAGCTGAAGGCATTGGAGTCGCGTTACCCGTTCGGCCGCTATGCCGACCAGGCCCAGCTTGAGCTGATCTACGCCAACTACAAGAACGCCGAGCCGGAAGCTGCCAAGTCCGCTGCCGAGCGTTTCATCCGCCTGCACCCGCAGCACCCGAACGTGGACTACGCCTACTACATGAAGGGCCTGACCTCGTTCGACCAGGATGTTGGCCTGCTGGCGCGCTTCCTGCCGCTGGACATGACCAAGCGCGACCCGGGTGCTGCCCGCGACTCCTATAACGAGTTCGCCCAGCTGACCAGCCGCTACCCCAACAGCCGCTATGCGCCGGACGCCAAGCAGCGCATGATCTACTTGCGCAACCTGCTGGCTTCGTACGAGATCCACGTGGCCCACTACTACCTGACCCGTCAGGCTTATGTGGCCGCCGCCAACCGTGGCCGCTACGTGGTGGAAAACTTCCAGGAAACCCCGTCCGTGGGTGACGGCCTGGCCGTGATGACCGAGGCTTACCAGCGTCTGCACCTGGACACACTGGCGACGACCAGCCTGGAAACCCTGAAGCTCAACTACCCCGACCACCCTAGCCTGAAAGACGGCCAGTTCGTGCCTCAGGTTGCCGAAGCGGACAACCGTTCGTGGCTGAGCAAGTACACCCTGGGCCTGATCGAGTCCCGTCCACCACTGCCGCCGGGTGAAACTCGCGCCAACCAGGACGTGATCAAGATGTACCAGGACGCCAAGGACGCTATTCCTTCGGATCTCAAGCCGCACGACGAGAACGGTGACGTGATCGAAGAAGAAGAGCCGCAAGCCCTGGGCAACAACCAGGACCGCTCGTGGTTCAGCTACATGACCTTCGGTGTGTTCGACTGATTGTTCGACGCAACGCAAAAGGGAGCTCTGAAGGAGCTCCCTTTTTTATGAGCGAGTATTTATTGCCCTGTGCGCCCGTGACCACCTTGGCTAAACTGGCGCATTCCTTGTCGAGAAACTGCCCATCATGCTTCGTCTACTGTTCTGGATTGCCGTCATTGCTGCCGCGGTATGGTTCTGGCGCAAATTCAAAAAAAATGCCTCCCATCAGCAACGGCCTGCCGAACCGGATGCGGCCCTGATGGTGCGTTGCGCCCACTGTGGCGTGCACCTGCCGCAGGACCGCGCACTGAGTTCACGCCAGGAATGGTACTGCACCCAGGCGCATCTGGAACAAGGGCCAAAGTCTATTCAGCGTTGAGGCGACCTGCGGGGGCGTAAGGCGCTGGATCGATGATCGGAGCCCGCGCCAGCAGCAAGTCGGTGAACAACTGGCAAGATGCCGGTGCGAGTACCAGACCATTGCGGTAATGCCCGCAATTGAGCCACAACCCCTTGAAGCCAGGGACCTCACCGATAAACGGTATACCTTCGGGGGAGCCAGGCCGTAAACCGGCCCAATGCCCGACCACCTCGGCGTCCGCCAAGGCGGGAATCAGTTCCAGCGCAGACGCCTTGAGGCTTTCCAGCGCGGTGTCGGTTGGCGTCTTGTCGAATCCTTCATGCTCCAACGTGCTGCCGATCAGGATGTGCCCATCCCGCCGGGGAATCGCATAACGCCCCTTGGCCAGGACCATGCTGGATAAAAAGTCGGACGCGCATTTGTACAGGATCATTTGGCCTTTGACCGGCTCCACGGGTAGCCCCAAGCCCAGCGTACCCAACATTTGTCCGCTCCAGGCGCCGGCCGCGAGCACCACCTGATCCCCCAAAACCTGGCCCGTAGCGGTATTCACACCCACCACCCTGCCGTCGCCGAGCACAAAACCCGACACATCGCATTGCTCGCAAATCGTCACGTTCGGCAACGCCAGCAGGGCCGCCTTCAGTGATTTGACCAGGCGCGGGTTGCGTACGTTGGCCACATCGGCCATGTAGATCGCCTGAGAATAGCCACCCCCCAACACCGGCACCGCGTCATGGGCCGCAGATACGTCCACCTTGCTCAACGGTCTCCCTTCACGGGCAGCCCAGGCCAGTGCTTGCGCTTCGTCATCCAGGTCGAGCCAATACAACCCCGTGGTATGTACCTCTGGATCGACGCCGGTCGCTGCAAACAGCCGTTGCGCCAGTTGCGGGTAAAAATCCTGGGACCAATGGGCCAAGGCAGTGACCGCCTGGCTATAGCGCCACGGGTACAACGGCGAGACAATCCCACCGCCCGCCCAGGAAGACTCTTGCCCAAGCCCACCGCGCTCCAGCAGCGTGATCGCCTGGCCCTCACTGGCGAGGTTGTACGCCGTCAACAGCCCGATTACTCCGCCGCCGACAATCACCACTTGCTGTTGCTTAGCCATCATTTGATCCAGCCGATAAACAGGGAAAGGCGCGCCCGGCGCCCACGCTTCAAGTACGCTCATCCTTGCCCCCAGCAGACCTTGGGCGACATTTCAGGCCCTGCTCCCGGGTTGCCGCGCATACCGGTGCTGGTCAAGCTGAATGCTGCGCACGCGTCGTTCGCCATGACCGAGTCCGCAGCGGGTGTGGCGAGCAGGTCAAAATCCTGAGGGTTGAGGACGGCACTGATTCTATAATGATCATTGCCCGCGCTGACGTCGCCTGCATCAATAAAAGTGCCATTCCTCGTATAAGAACGCTCCAGGTGCTGGGCCTGTTCGCTCAACAACGCGACGATCTGCGCCCGATACGCCTTCTTCACCTGGCTGAGGTACCCGGGATACGCAATCCCGGCCAGCAACGCGATGATCGCCACGACGATCAGTAACTCAATTAGGGTAAAACCCTGGCTCTCCTTGCCCATCCGATTGCTCCTTATTGAAGTTGCCGCCATAAGACCCGTCGAAACTTGACGCGGCCGCCCTCCTCTACACGGGCATAGACCGTCTCCAGCACCGTGCGCGATTGCCCCGCGAGGCCGACCGAGGTGACACGAAAAAGTGTGCCTAAGGTTTGGGGGGGTAAATGAGCAAGCCCTGCACCTTCCCCAAGAGATTGAATGCCATAAAACCCATCCTTCAAGGCGAGCCAGGTGACCGCCGAGACCGGGTTCGTCCCGGCCGCCGTCAAGGAAGACGCTTCAGCAGGCGGCGCACAACGGATGATCGAGTGGCAGACAGGCATCGCCTGGCCAACCTTTTGCACGGTCGACTCCCCCAATCTCAGGCCGCTTTCGGCAGATTGAAACGATTGATTGCGATGCCACAGGCTGCTCGCGACTTTTTGCTGGGAGACCGCAGCCTGTATTGATGACAGTCCCACTTGCGACAGCACCAACAGGAACACCAGACTGATCAGCAGCACCATCCCGGTCTGCCGTACATGAATGCCGCCATGCATGATCATTGCCCCTACCCCAGCCGATTTCGCAGTGCCGCCACGACACTATAGGTCTGGTCCTTCACCCGCCCAGCGGGGTCTTGAAGGGTCATGAGGATGCGCACGCTACGTATCAGCGACTCATCGGCGGGATGGCTGTCATAGCGCTCCACAACTGTTGATGCCGAGGTGGCTGCCATGCCGAAGCTGACGTCGAATGCCCTTACGTTATCCATCAATACCGCCCTGGCCGGCGCCGCCGGGGTACTGATCTTCAACTGGCCCGATTCGTAGGTGTAGGTAAGTTGGCGTATGCCAAAACGAAGTTGGCCGGGCTCGGCGCCGGGTGGCGTGCCTGCATAAGCCCTGGCCGCCTCCTTGCAGTCGGACAACACTGTCCAGTCAGGCCTGCCGACGCCATCGCCGACATTCGCGGTCACCAGCGTCAATGACTTCGCACTCCCTGCCGCTTCCCAGCTTATCGGCCGATCAAAGGCAACCGGAGCATTGTCGATAGCCGCCACGGCCAAACACCCCAGCATGCCCGCCTGGCGAATATCCTGGGTGATCTTGCTCAGCACAAAGCGCGCATCATCCTGCAGCACCATGGCGGCCTGCTGGCTGGCATGGGTCAATCGCGAGCTGATCAGTATCTGGCTTGCCCCCAGTATCATGACCAACCCGATGGCGAGCGCCAGCAACACTTCCACCAGGCTGAAACCTCGCCCAAGACGCTTCATTGCGACACTCCCTGTTCATTGCTGATGCGACTGGTCAGGGTGAAGGTTTCCCGCGCCCCAGGGCGATTTGCTGCCCGAGCATCCGCCCAACTGATGCTGATGGTGACCTCGTGCCCGTTCACCACCACTGATCCTTTGGCATCCTCGCCGGCAAAACCCATGATATTGGCTTCGAAATCGTGCAGGTCCAGGTCACGTACGCTGGCGGTGGCAATGCTGGGTGGCGCCAGCTCCGCCCGGCCCCATGTGTAATCGGCGCCAGCATTGCTGCGAATGCGGTCGAGCATGTCGTAGGCAATAAAACTGGCTTGGCTGGTCATCCTGGCGCTGTTGGTGTACTTGAGCGCGTTGAGTTGCAGCACCGCAGCGCCCATCAGGCCGATCGCCAAAATCAACAGCGCGACCAGCACCTCGACCAGTGTCATGCCGGATTGGCGCAAGTGCGCAACGCGCAGGAATCGGTTCTGGCAGGCAGGCATTTCCGTCGTCATCCATGTCGAAGGCCGGAGAAAAAAGCAGGCAAGGCCTGCTGTGCGACCCAAGACTAGCGTCGGTTTTCGAGCGGCGCTGCTCCCGGAACAAAGGGAAATACTTTGGACATAAAGGCCATCATCCAGCGCCAAGGACCAAGCGCTATACCTAGAAAACCCACTCGTGCCCATGGAGGGAACGCACATGAAACAAAAAGGATTCACCCTGATTGAAATGCTGCTGGGGCTGATCGTCACCAGTTTTCTCGCGCAACTGGCCGTACCCGGTTTCAAGGGCTTGCTTGAATCGCAACAACGACAAAACGCGGCCCAAGCACTCGCCTCCGGGCTGCGCTACGCACGCACCGAGGCCATCGCGCGCAACCGGGCGGTGGTCATTCATGCAAAGGACGAGGACTGGAGCCTGGGATGGCGCGTGATACTGGATGTGAGTGGGCGCGGCCACCTGGATGACGACGATCCAGTATTGCTGGAGCGCGAGGGCAATGGGCGCGTGTCGGTGGCCGGGAATGGCCCGGTTACGAGCCAGGTGCGCTTCAGCGGCCTGGGGGAGCCGGTGTTTGCCGGCGGGGGATTTCGTGCCGGCACCGTACATGTGTGTGACAAGGACCAGGCACAGAGCCTGTATCAGATCGTGCTGGCCCCCAGCGGGCGCATCAGCCTGCGCAGTGACAAGACCGAACAGGCATTATGCCGAGGCTATTCCAGCACCCTGGCCGTCAGAGCAGCGAGCGGACCCGCAGTTCCTTGGGCATGGAGAACGTGATGTTTTCTTCACGGCCCGCCAGCTCATCGGCGCCGGTGGCACCCCAGGCTTGCAACTGTTGGATCACACCGCGCACCAGTACTTCCGGAGCGGAGGCGCCCGCCGTGATGCCGATACGCTCGACACCGTCGAACCAGCTGCGCTGCATGTCTTCGGCGCCGTCGATCAGGTACGCCGGTGTGGCCATGCGCTCGGCCAGCTCGCGCAGGCGGTTGGAGTTGGAACTGTTAGGGCTGCCGACCACCAGCACTACATCGCATTCGTCCGCCAGTTGCTTGACCGCATCCTGGCGGTTTTGCGTGGCGTAGCAGATGTCATCCTTGCGGGGGCCGCCAATAGCAGGAAACCGCGTGCGCAGGGCGTCGATGACGCGGCTGGTATCGTCCATGGACAAGGTGGTCTGGGTGACGAAAGCCAGACGATCAGGGTTGTGTACCTGCAAGTTGGCAACGTCTTTTTCGTCTTCCACCAGGTAGATGGCGCCGCCGTTGCTGGCGTCGTACTGGCCCATGGTGCCTTCGACCTCCGGGTGACCGGCATGGCCGATCAGGATGCATTCGCGACCGTCGCGGCTATAACGGGCCACCTCGATGTGCACCTTGGTCACCAGCGGGCAGGTGGCATCGAACACTTTAAGGCCACGGCCAGCCGCTTCGGTACGCACGGCCTGGGACACGCCATGGGCACTGAAGATGACGATAACGTCGTCGGGTACCTGATCGAGTTCTTCGACAAAGATCGCACCGCGTGCGCGCAGGTCTTCGACCACGAACTTGTTATGCACGACTTCGTGGCGCACATAAATCGGCGGCCCGAAGACCTCCAGGGCGCGGTTGACGATTTCGATCGCCCGGTCCACGCCAGCGCAGAAGCCACGGGGGTTGGCGAGTTTGATTTGCATGCTGTGCCTCGTGCCTTGCAGGCCAAGAAATTGGATCAACTCAGCTCTATAGAATAAGCATCTGTGGGAGCGGGCTTGCCCGCGATGCAAACGACTCGATGTATCAGATACACCTAGGTGATGCTATCGCAGGCAAGCCAGCTCCCACACAAGCCAGCCCCACAGGAACCGGTTTCGTCAGTTAGAGCGCTTTAACGTCGATGATTTCAACATCAAACGTCAAGGTTTTACCGGCCAACGGATGGTTGAAATCGATGGTCACTTGCGCATCATCGAAGGCTTTAACCACACCGGGCAATTCGGTATTGGCCGCATCATTGAAGATCACCAGCAAACCTTCCGACAGGTCCATACCTTCGAACTGCGAACGCGGGATGATCTGCACGTTTTGCGGGTTGGGTTGGCCGAAAGCGTTTTCCGGCAGGATCTGCAGGTTGCGCTTGTCGCCCGCCTTGAACCCGAACAATGCCGCTTCAAAACCAGGCAGCAGGTTACCGTCGCCAACCTTGAAGGTCGCCGGGGCTTTGTCGAAGGTGCTGTCGACCGTGTCGCCATTTTCCAGGCGCAATGCGAAATGCAAAGTGACTTCCGTGTTCTGGCCGATGCGTTGCTCAGCCAATACCTGATCAGTCATTGACGGTTTCTCCGGTTTTCTTGCTCTTGAACATATCCAGCGCCAGCATGATTGCACCAACGGTGATGGCGCTGTCGGCAAAGTTGAACGCCGGGAAGTAGTGGCGGTTCTGCCAATGCACCAGGATGAAGTCGATCACATGGCCCAGGGCGATGCGGTCATACAGGTTACCCAGCGCGCCGCCCAACACCAGGGCCAGCGCGATAGCCAGCCAGGTGTCGTCGCGGCCCAGGCGCTTGAGCCACACCACCAGCACGGCACTGACCACCACGGCGATCAGCGCGAACAGCCAGCGCTGCCAGCCACCGCCATCAGCGAGGAAGCTGAAGGCGGCACCCGTGTTATAGGCCAGGGTCCAGCTGAAGTAATCCGGGATCACCACGATTTGCTGGAACATTTCCAGGGAGCCCTCGAAGTGAGCCTTGCTGACCTGGTCAATGACCAGCACCAGCAGGCTCAGTACGAGCCAGCCCAGACGTCCGAAACGACTGGCTGTATTAGGCATAGTGACGAACCTCGCCTTCACCGCTGATGTTGTCGACACAACGACCACAGATTTCCGGGTGCTCAGGGTTCACGCCGACATCTTCACGGCAGTGCCAGCAACGGGCGCATTTAGAGAAGGCCGACTTCACCACCTTGAGCTTCAGGCCCGGCACCTCGGTGACCACGGCATCTGCCGGGGCCTGGGCGAAAGGTGCCAGGCTCGCGGTGGAGGTGATCAGTACGAAGCGCAGTTCGTTGCTCAGCTTGGCCAGGTCGGCAGTCAGGCCGTCCTCGGCAAACAAGGTGACTTCGGCTTGCAGGTTGCCGCCCACGGCCTTGGCCGCACGCTGAACTTCCAGCTCCTTGTTCACCGCAACCTTGACAGCCATGACGCCTTCCCAGTACTCGCGGCCCAGTTCGAAGTCGGCCGGCAGTTCGGTCAGGCCTTCGTACCAGGTGTTGAGCATGACCGACTCGTTACGCTCGCCCGGCAGGTATTCCCACAGCTCGTCGGCGGTGAACGCCAGGATCGGCGCGATCCAGCGCACCAGCGCTTCGCTGATGTGGTACAGCGCGGTCTGCGCCGAACGGCGAGCCTTGCTGTTGGCGCCGGTGGTGTACTGGCGGTCCTTGATGATATCGAGGTAGAAACCGCCCAACTCCTGCACGCAGAAGTTGTGGATCTTGGAGTAGACGTTCCAGAAGCGGTATTCGCCGTAGTGTTCCTGCAACTCGCGCTGCAACAACAGGGTACGGTCCACGGCCCAACGGTCCAGCGCGAGCATGTCTTCGGCCGGCAGCAGGTCGGTGGCCGGGTTGAAACCGGTCAGGTTCGACAGCATGAAGCGCGCGGTATTGCGGATACGACGGTAGGCGTCGGCGCTGCGGGCCAGGATCTGGTCCGACACGGCGATTTCACCCGAATAATCGGTGGAAGCCACCCACAGACGCATGATGTCGGCGCCCAACGTATCGTTGATCTTTTTCGGTTCGATCACGTTCTTCAGCGATTTGGACATCTTGCGGCCCGTCTCGTCGACGGTGAAGCCGTGGGTCAGCAGCTCGCGGTACGGCGCGTGGTTGTCGATGGCGCAACCGGTCAGCAGCGACGAGTGGAACCAGCCACGGTGCTGGTCCGAACCTTCCAGGTACAGGTCGGCACGCGGGCCGGTCTCGTGGCCCATAGGGTGCGAACCGCGCAGCACGTGCCAGTGAGTGGTGCCCGAATCGAACCACACGTCGAGGGTGTCGCTGATCTTGTCGTACAGCGGCGCTTCATCGCCCAACAGCTCGGCGGCGTCCAGCTTGAACCAGGCTTCGATGCCTTCCTGTTCAACGCGCTGGGCCACGACTTCCATCAGCTCGACGGTGCGCGGGTGCAGCTCACCGCTTTCCTTGTTCAGGAAAAACGGGATCGGCACGCCCCAGTTACGCTGGCGGGAGATGCACCAGTCAGGACGGTTGGCGATCATCGAGTGCAGGCGCGCCTGGCCCCAGGCCGGGACGAACTTGGTGTCTTCGATGGCTTTGAGCGAGCGTACACGCAGGGTGTCGCCGCTGGTCGGCTCTTTGTCCATGCCGATAAACCACTGCGCCGTAGCGCGGTAGATCAGCGGGGTCTTGTGACGCCAGCAATGCATGTAGCTGTGCTGGATGGTGGCGGTTTGCATCAACGCACCGACTTCACGCAGCTTTTCGATGATCGGCTGGTCAGCCTTGAAGATGAACTGGCCACCGAAGAATTCGAGCGAAGGCACGTAGACGCCATTGCTCTGCACCGGGTTGATGATGTCATCGTTGACCATGCCGTACTTCTTGCAGATCACGAAGTCGTCCACACCATAGGCAGGCGAGCAGTGGACAATGCCGGTACCCGAACCCAACTCGACGTAGTCAGCCAGGTACACCGGCGACAGACGGTCATAGAACGGGTGACGGAAGTTGATCAGCTCCAGCGCAGAACCAGTGGTGGTGGCGATCACCGAACCTTTTAGTTCGTAACGCGCCAGGCACGACTCGACCATTTCTTCGGCCAGCACCAGCAGGCGATCACCGACGTCCACCAGGGCGTAGGTGAATTCCGGGTGCACGTTCAGCGCCTGGTTGGCCGGGATGGTCCACGGGGTAGTGGTCCAGATCACGATGGCCGCTGGCTTGCTCAGGCTTGCCAGGCCAAAGGCCTCGGCCAGCTTGGCGTCGTCGGCGATCGGGAAGGCCACGTCGATGGTCGAGGACTTCTTGTCTTCGTACTCCACTTCCGCTTCGGCCAGGGCCGAACCGCAGTCGAAGCACCAGTTCACGGGCTTGAGGCCCTTGAACACGAAACCGCCCTTGACGATTTCAGCCAAGGCGCGGATTTCACCGGCCTCGTTCTTGAAGTTCATGGTCTTGTAGGGGTTGTCCCACTCGCCCAGCACGCCCAGGCGGATGAATTCGGACTTCTGGCCTTCGATCTGCTCAGTGGCGTAGGCACGGCACAGTTCGCGGGTCTTGTCCGCGCCCAGGTTCTTGCCGTAGGTCACTTCAACTTTATGCTCGATCGGCAGGCCATGGCAGTCCCAGCCCGGAACGTACGGCGCGTCAAAGCCCGACAGGGTTTTGGAGCGCAGGATCATGTCCTTGAGAATCTTGTTCAGCGCATGACCGATATGAATCGTGCCGTTGGCATAAGGAGGGCCGTCGTGCAGGACGAATTTCGGACGATCCTTGCCAATTTCGCGCAACTTTCCGTACAGGCCAATACTGTCCCAGCGCTGCAGGATCTGCGGTTCGCGCTGTGGCAGGCCGGCCTTCATTGGGAAGGCGGTGTCCGGAAGGTTTAGCGTGGCTTTATAGTCGGTCATTTAAGGCTCTTCGGTTAGCGATGGGCGCTAGGTGCGGCTAGTGCACGGGCGGCGGCGACATCCGCATTGATCGCCGTTTTCAACGCCTCCAGGGAGGCGAAACGCTGCTCTTCACGCAGCTTCTGGTGGAAAACCACCGTCAAACGCCGGTCGTATAAATCACCGGCAAAATCCAAAAGGTGAACTTCCAGGTGGGCCTTGCCATCACCTGCAACCGTGGGCCTGACGCCTATATTGGCGACTCCTGGCCACGATTGGCCGTCGATGTCGACGCTTACCAGGTAAACCCCGGTCAGCGGCACACGACGGCGCTTGAGTTGCACGTTGGCGGTTGGCGTGCCCAATTGGCGCGCCAGCTTCTGGCCGTGCAATACCCGTCCGGCAATGCGGAACGGGCGACCGAGCAAACGCTCGGCCAGGTCGAAGTCGGCGGCGGCCAGGGCGTTACGCACCTGGGTGCTGCTCACGCGCAGGCCGTCCAGTTCGACGGTTTGCGCGGCTTCGACAGTGAAACCCTGATTGACGCCGGCATGTTGCAGGAAATCGAAATCCCCGACCCGATCACAACCGAAATGGAAGTCGTCGCCGACCTCCAGGTGCTGTACACCCAAGCCGTCCACCAGGATGCGGTCGACGAACTCGGCGGCGCTGAGGCTGCGCAAACGCTGGTTGAATGCCAGGCAGAGGACACGGTCCACGCCCTCCTCCGCCAACAGCTGCAGCTTGTCCCGCAAGCGCGCCAAGCGGGCCGGCGCGGTTTCGGGGGTAAAGAACTCCCGCGGTTGTGGCTCAAAAATCACCACGCAGCTGGGCACGCCCAACTCGACCGCACGCTCGCGCAGCCGAGCCAGGATAGCCTGGTGGCCACGGTGAACACCGTCAAAGTTGCCAATAGTGGCGACGCAGCCCCGATGCTCGGGGCGCAGGTTGTGGAGACCTCGAACCAGCTGCATAACGCGCTTCTTGCTCATAAAGTGGTCGATTATAACCACACCCAGCCCCGGACGACAGGCAACTGCGCAGGCCAAATGGGTCGAATCGATAAAACAACCGTTTTATCGCGGCAAAGTCTCTATCCCAACGACTTGCGATTGAAATCACGCAGGCGGAAACCCTGCAACAGCAACATCCCGAAGTACACCGCCACGCCCGCGACCACCAATACACCCAGGCGCATGAAGCGCTCCAGCATATTACCTTGGTCCCAGGCCGGCATGAGGTGCATCAGGGCAAAGAGCACAACCGACATCGCGGCGACCGCCACCAGCAGCTTGAGCGCAAACACGCCCCAGCCGGGCTGTGGTTGGTACATCTGCTGTTTACGCAATTGGTAAAACAGCAGGCCTGCGTTTATACATGCCCCCGCGCTGATCGCCAAAGCCAGGCCGGCGTGGGCCAGCGGGCCGATAAACACCAGGTTGAGCAGTTGCGTAACCACCAGGGTGAAAATCGCGATTTTCACCGGGGTACGGATGTTTTGCTGAGCGTAGAAGCCGGGCGCCAGCACTTTGATCACGATAATGCCGAGCAGACCGACGGAGTAGGCGACCAGCGCATGCTGGGTCATCAAGGCGTCATGGGCGTCGAACTGCCCGTATTGAAACAGCGAGACCGTCAACGGTTCGGCGAGGATGCCCAGGGCCAGGGCGCACGGCAACACCAGCAGAAAGCATAGGCGCAGGCCCCAATCGAGTATGCGTGAGTATTCCTGGCGATCCTTGCTGGCGTAGGTACGCGCCAGGGTCGGCAGCAGGATGGTGCCCAACGCCACGCCCAGCACACCGGATGGCAATTCCATCAGGCGGTCGGCGTAGTACATCCACGACACCGAGCCGGATACCAGCAACGAGGCGAACGCGGTGTTGATGATCAGGGAAATCTGACTGACCGACACCCCGAGGATCGCCGGCAGCATGTTGCGCATCACGCGCCAGACGCCGGAATCCTTGAGGTTCAAGCGCGGCAGTACAAGCATGCCGATTTTTTTCAGGTGCGGCAGCTGGTACAGCAACTGTGCCAGGCCGCCGGCCAGGACCGCCCAGCCCAGGGCCATGACGGGCGGATCGAAATACGGCGTAAGGAACAACGCAAAAATAATCATGCTGACGTTCAGCAAGGTCGGCACAAAGGCCGGTACCGAGAAACGATTCCAGGTATTGAGGATCGCCCCGGCGAGCGAAGACAGGGAAATCAGCAATATATAAGGAAAGGTCACCCGCAGCAGATCAGTGGTCAGCGCGAACTTTTCCGGCGTATTGGCAAAACCGGGCGCCGTGGCCCAGATCACCCAGGGCGCGGCGAGCATCCCGACGATGGTTACCAGCATCAGCACCAGCGTCAGCAAACCTGAGACGTAGGCGATAAACGTACGGGTCGCCTCCTCGCCATGCTGGGTCTTGTACTCGGCCAGAATCGGCACGAACGCCTGGGAAAACGCGCCTTCGGCAAAGATCCGCCGCAACAGGTTGGGCAGTTTAAAGGCAATAAAGAACGCATCCGTGGCCATGCTGGCGCCAAAGATGCGGGCCAGCAGGGTGTCACGCACGAACCCCAACACCCTGGAAATCATCGTGATAGAGCTGACGGCAGCCAACGATTTGAGCAGATTCATTGAAAGAGTTTGCGCCTATAGATAAAGAGCAGGCGAACTACGCGCCCACTTATGCGATACTGCGCGCCTGCAACAGCACAGAGCCAAAGCTCGCGAGTTTACAGGTCAAGCGCCGGAAATAAATCACCCGCCTCTTCAGATCGACCACTCAGCAGTTCGCATCAGCCGCCCTTGACAACCCGTCAAGTCATCGGCATGATTCGCGGCCTATTTTGTTTGCTATTTCCTAAAAAGTCTTTCGAGGAGCTCGACGGTGGCCAACACACCTTCCGCCAAAAAACGTGCAAAACAGGCTGAGAAGCGTCGCAGCCACAACGCCAGCCTGCGTTCCATGGTTCGCACCTACATCAAGAATGTAGTCAAAGCCATCGACACCAAAGACGCTGAAAAAGCTCAAGCAGCTTACGTTCTGGCTGTGCCTGTTATCGACCGTATGGCCGATAAAGGCATCATCCACAAGAACAAGGCCGCTCGCCATAAGAGCCGCCTGAATGGCCACATCAAGGCTCTGAGCGTTCCTGCTGCAGCCTAAGTGGTAACAACTGCCACGTAGCCCAGGTTGCGTAACAGTTAAGAAATGCCCCGTACCGAAAGGTCCGGGGCATTTTTGTTTGCCCCCTGAAAACTGTAGGAGCGAGCTTGCTCGCGAAGATCGTTAACGATGACGCGGGAAGCCTGGCGCCCGAGGGGTTCTCAGGTTTTTCGCGAGCAAGCTCGCTCCTACAGAAAGTTGACCGGGAATATTCTCAAGGCAAAAAAACGCCCCGAACCAGTCGGGGCGTTTTTGATACCGATTGATCAAACCACAATCAATGGTGATGACCGCCTTCACCGTGGACGTGGCCGTGAGCCACTTCTTCCTGGGAAGCGTCGCGGATGGCCACGATCTTCACTTGGAAGTTCAGGCGCTGGCCAGCCAGAGGGTGGTTGCCGTCAACGGTAACGTCGTCGCCGTCCAGGTCGCGGATGGTGACGATCTGCATTTGGCCGTCCGGCGCGGAAGCGTGGAACTGCATGCCCACTTCCAGCTCATCAACACCTTCGAACATGCTGCGGCTCAAGGTGCTGACCAGTTCGGCGGAGTATTCGCCGTAGGCATCTTCAGGTTCTACGGCGACGGTCAGTTCGTCACCGACGTTCTTGCCTTCCAGAGCCTTTTCCAGGCCCGGGATGATGTTACCTGCGCCTTGCAGGTAAACCAGCGGCGCGCCGCCGGCGGAGCTGTCGATGACCTCACCAGCGTCGTTGGTCAGGGTATAGTCGATGGAGACAGCCTTGTTAGCGGCGATCGTCATGGGGCGAGACCTTTTGCAAAAGAATGAAGAACGGACAAGTCTAAACAAGGATTTGCCCGAAAGCGAACGGAACCCGGACGGACGGGGCCGATCAACGGTCACGATCACAGGTTTTCATCAGGACGACGATGGCCACTGGGTGGCCGAGCTGTCCTGCGGCCACACCCAGCACCTGCGCCACCAACCGCCCTGGCAGTCGCGCCCCTGGGTGCTCGACCCCGCGCAACGCCTTGAAAAAATAGGCCAGGCCTTTGCGTGCGGCTGGTGTGCGCAAGGGCACGAATAACGATAACCTTGGCGCCTGATTCGCGGTAGGCACTCACCCATAGAGCGCCACCCAAGCCATGCACCTCCAGAGAATTCGCATGCAGACTTTTTTTATCGCGCCCACCGATTTTGGTGTGGGTCTGACCTCCATCAGCCTTGGGCTGGTGCGCACCCTGGAACGGGCCGGCCTGAAAGTCGGTTTTTTCAAACCCATCGCCCAGCCACACCCTGGCGATACCGGGCCGGAACGCTCCACCGAGCTGGTGGCGCGCACCCACGGCCTGAAACCGCCGCAGCCCCTGGGCCTGGCTCACGTGGAGCGCATGCTCGGCGAC
This sequence comes from Pseudomonas sp. NFR02, assembly GCF_900119375.1. Lineage (NCBI taxonomy): Bacteria > Pseudomonadati > Pseudomonadota > Gammaproteobacteria > Pseudomonadales > Pseudomonadaceae > Pseudomonas > Pseudomonas sp. NFR02. Next base: position 94,366 of record NZ_FPJJ01000002.1, on the reverse strand, counting down.
GGCCAGCTCGATGAGCTGCTCGAAGAGATCATCACCCTTTACCAACAGGCAGCCGTAGGCAAAGACGTGCTGATCGTCGAAGGCATGGTGCCGACCCGCAGCGCCAGCTACGCGGCACGGGTCAACCTGCACCTGGCCAAGAGCCTGGACGCCGAAGTGATCCTGGTCTCGGCGCCGGAAAATGAAGTGCTCACCGAGCTTTCCGGCCGTGTGGAATTGCAGGCCCAACTGTTTGGCGGTCCCAAAGACCCGAAAGTGCTGGGCGTAATCCTCAACAAGGTACGCACCGACGAAAGCATGGAAGCCTTCTCGGCGCGCCTCAAAGAGCATTCGCCGCTGTTGCGCAGCGGCGATTTCCGGCTGCTCGGCTGCATCCCCTACCAACCCGAGCTGAATGCCCCGCGCACCCGCGACGTGGCCGACCTGATGGGCGCGCAGATCCTCAACGCCGGCGACTACGAAAGCCGGCGCATGACCAAGATCATCATTTGCGCACGCACCATGCGTAACACTGTCGAGCTGCTCAAACCCGGCGTGTTGGTGGTGACCCCGGGAGATCGCGATGACATCATCCTCGCCGTCAGCCTGGCCGCCATCAATGGCGTGCCGCTGGCCGGGCTGCTGCTGACCAGCGACACCCTGCCCGACCCACGCATCATGGATCTGTGCCGGGGCGCCTTCCAGGCCGGGTTGCCGGTGTTGTCGGTGAGCACCGGCTCCTATGACACCGCCAACCAGCTCAATAGCCTCAACAAGGAAATCCCTATCGATGACCGCGAGCGTGCGGAAATCATCACCGACTTCGTCGCCAGCCACCTCGATGCGCGCTGGCTGCACCAGCGTTGCGGCACGCCGCGGGAGATGCGCCTGTCGCCGGCGGTGTTCCGTTACCAGTTGATCCAACGCGCCCAGGCCGCCAACAAACGCATCGTGTTGCCCGAAGGCAGCGAGCCGCTGACCGTACAGGCCGCCGCCATCTGCCAGGCCCGCGGCATTGCCCGTTGCGTGCTGCTGGCCAAGCCTGCGGATGTGGAGGCAGTCGCCCGCGCCCAGGGTATCGACCTGCCCGAAGGCCTGGAGATTCTCGACCCCGACCTGATTCGCCAACGCTACGTGGAGCCGATGGTCGCCTTGCGCAAGAGCAAAAGCCTCAATGCGCCCATGGCCGAGCAACAACTGGAAGACACCGTGGTGATCGCCACCATGATGCTCGCTCTCGACGAAGTGGATGGCCTGGTCTCCGGCGTTATTCACTCCACCGCCAATACCATTCGCCCTGCCCTGCAACTGATCAAGACCGCGCCGGGCTGCACCTTGGTGTCGTCGGTGTTCTTTATGTTGTTCCCCGAGCAGGTACTGGTGTACGGCGACTGCGTGATGAACCCGCACCCAAGCGCTGCGGAACTGGCGGAAATCGCCCTGCAAAGCGCCGACTCGGCGGCCGCGTTCGGCATCACGCCACGGGTGGCGATGATCAGCTATTCCAGCGGTGACTCGGCCAGCGGCGAGGAGGTGGAAAAAGTCCGCGAAGCCACCCTGCTCGCCCACGAACAACAAAGCTCGCTGCTGATCGACGGCCCGTTGCAATACGACGCTGCCGCCAACGAAAACGTCGCCCGACAACTGGCGCCCAACAGCCAGGTGGCAGGCAAGGCCACCGTCTTTGTATTCCCGGACCTGAACACCGGCAACACTACCCACAAAGCCGTACAACGCAGCGCCGATTGCGTGAGCCTGGGGCCGATGCTCCAGGGCCTGCGCAAACCGGTCAATGACCTGCCACGAGGCGCCCAGGTGGACGACATCGTGTACACCATCGCCCTGACGGCGATCCAAGCCGCCAACCGACCCATGGATATCTAAATGCTGGATTTTCTACCTGCCGCCGTGCGCGGGGTGATCGCTTCGCTGTTGCTGGCGCTGAACACGATCCTGCTGTGTTCGTTCCTGTTTATCGTGGCGCTGTTCAAGGCGCTGCCGTTCGCCAAGCGCCTGAGCGAATGGCTGATGAACCACACCCATGAAGCCTGGGTCACCAACAACAAGGGTTGGATGAACCTGGTGCGCCGTACGCGCTGGCACCTGACTGGCCTTGAGGGCCTGGACTACCAGCACTCGTACCTGGTGACCAGCAACCATCAGAGCTGGGTCGACATCATGGTGTTGCAGTACGTGCTCAATCGGCGCATTCGCCCCCTGAAGTTCTTCCTCAAGCAAGAGCTGATCTGGGTACCGGTGATTGGTCTGGCGTGGTGGGCGCTGGGCTTCCCCTTCATGAAGCGCTACAGCAAGGCTTATTTGGAGAAGCACCCGGAGAAGAAAGGCAAAGACCTGGAAACCACGCGCAAGACCTGTGCGAAGTTTCGCGACAACCCCGTGGGGATTTTCAACTTTGCCGAAGGCACACGCTTTACGCCGGGCAAGCATGCGCAGCAGCAGTCACCGTTTCGCTACCTGCTTAAACCCAAGGCGGGCGGCATTGCGTTTGTGTTGGATGCCATGGGCGAGCAGCTCAAGTCACTGATCAATGTGACCATCCACTACCCCGCCGGGCGCCCAGGTTATTGGGATTTGCTGTGCGGTAACGTGAAGGACGTGGTGGTGCACTTTGAAGAGGTGCAGATACCGGCCGAATTCATCGGCAAGAATTATGAGCAGGATGGGGAATATCGACTGGCGTTCCAGGGCTGGATCAACCAGTTGTGGCAAGACAAGGATGCATTGTTGGAACAGCTGCACAAAGACTTTCCGGCCAGCCGCTGATCAACATGTGGATGCAATTTAATGTGGGGGCTGGCTTGCCTGCGATAGCGGTGGATCAGCTAAGGATCAATAAACTGACAGTCCGCCATCGCAGGCAAGCCAGCTCCCACATTGACCGAGTCCATATTTGAGAATATGTAAAAAGCCCGCCACCGGGTAACCGGTGGCGGGCTTTTTTGTGCGGCAATAAAGCTTAGATCGCGCCGCGCTGACGCAACAGTTCCAGCACTTGCTTGACGCTGTCTTCCAGCGACAACGCCTGGGTGTCGATCACAAGGTCGGCATTCAGCGGCACGTCATACGGGAAGGATTCGCCAGGGATGTTATCCCCACCGGCCGCGTACAAACCTTGCGGGTCACGCTCGGCGCACACCAACGGCGATGCCTGCACGTAGACGGTCAGCAGTCGGTCCGCACCAATCAGCGCCTTGGCCTGTTCACGGCCTTCGGCATCCGGCGCAACGAAGGCTGCCAGGGTCAACAGGCCGGCTTCATTGAACTGACGCGCCACATGAGCGGCACGACGCCAGTTCTCGGTACGCCCGGCACGGTCCTGCGGCAACCCTTTGTTCAGGTCGTGACGCAGGTTCTGGCCGTCCAGTACGAACACCGCACGGCCCATGTCGAACAGCTTGCGCTCGACCGCATAGGCCAGAGTGCTCTTGCCTGCGCCCGACAAGCCGCTGAACAACACCGTGGCCGGCTGCTGGCCGAAACGCAAGGCGCGCTCTTCGGTGGCGACATGCGCCAGGCTGCCGTGCTGCGCAGCGCCGCCATGACCCACCGGTGGCGCGATGATCATGCCCGCGGCGACCGTGCCGTTGGTCAAACGATCGATCACGATGAACGCGCCGGTGGTGCGGTTGCTGTCGTAACCGTCCAGGGCGATGGCGGCGTCCAGGCTGACCTTGACCCGGCCAATTTCGTTGAGCTGCAGCGAACTCGCCGGGCCTTCGGCCAGGGTGTTTACGTCCACGCGGTGCACGATGCTGGTGATGGAACCCGGCACGTAGCTGGTGGCGCGTTTGATGTCGTATTTCTTGCCCGGCAGCATCGGTTCTTCAGCCATCCACACCAGCATGGCATCGAAGGCGTCGGTCACTTGCGGCACGTTGTCGGCATGCACCAACAGGTCGCCACGGGAGATGTCGATCTCATCTTCCATGGTCAAGGTCACGGCCTGGCCTGGGCCTGCGTGTTCCAGCTCACCTTCAAAGGTGACGATGGATTTGACGCGGCTGCTCTTGCCCGACGGCAATACCACCACTTCGTCACCCTTGTGCACGATGCCGCTCGCCAGGGTGCCGGCAAACCCACGGAAGTTCAGGTTCGGGCGGTTGACGTATTGCACCGGGAAACGCAGGTCGGTGTAGTTGCGGTCGTTGGCGATCTCGACAGTCTCCAAGATCTCCATCAGCGACTGGCCGGTGTACCAGGGCGAACGCTCGCTCTTGTTCACCACGTTGTCGCCCTTGAGCGCCGACATCGGCACGAAGGCCAGGGTGCTCGGCTTGAAGGCGATACCTTCGGCGAACTTCAGGTAATCGGCCTTGATCGACTCGAATACGCTTTGGTCAAAGCCGTTGATGTCCATCTTGTTGATGGCCACCACGATGTGTTTGATGCCCAGCAACGAGGCGATGTAGCTGTGACGACGGGTCTGGGTCTGCACGCCGTAGCGGGCGTCGATCAGGATGATCGCCAGGTCACAGGTAGACGCACCGGTGGCCATGTTGCGGGTGTACTGCTCATGGCCGGGGGTATCGGCGATGATGAATTTGCGCTTGGCGGTGGAGAAATAGCGGTAGGCAACATCGATGGTGATGCCCTGCTCACGCTCGGCCTGCAGGCCATCGACCAGCAACGCCAGGTCTATATCGTCACCGGTGGTGCCGGACTTCTTCGAGTCGCGGGTAATGGCTTCCAGGTGATCTTCGTAGATCATCTTGGAGTCGTGCAGCAGGCGCCCGATCAGGGTGCTCTTGCCGTCATCGACGTTGCCGCAGGTCAGGAAGCGCAACATCTCTTTGCGCTCGTGCTGGCCCAGGTAGGCGAGGATGTCCTCGCTGATCAAATCAGATTGATGCGACATGACAGCCCCTTAGAAATAGCCTTGACGTTTTTTATCTTCCATCGAGCCTGCACCATCGTGGTCGATGACACGGCCCTGGCGCTCGGAAGTTCGCGTCAGGAGCATTTCCTGAATGATGTCCGTCAGCGTCTCGGCTTCGGACTCCACCGCACCCGTCAACGGGTAGCAGCCAAGGGTGCGGAAACGTACTTTCTTTTTGACGATACGGGCTTTGTCTTCGTCGGACAGGTGCTCGAGGATGCGGTCGTCGTCGATCATGATCAACGTGCCGTTCTTCTCGATCACCTCGCGCTCGGCGGCGAAGTACAGCGGCACGATCGGGATGCCTTCCAGGTAGATGTACTGCCAGATGTCAAGCTCGGTCCAGTTGGACAGCGGGAACACGCGGATCGACTCGCCCTTGTTGACGTTGCCGTTGTAGACGTTCCACAGCTCCGGGCGTTGGTTCTTCGGGTCCCAACGGTGCTTGCTGTCGCGGAACGAGTACACGCGCTCTTTGGCACGGGATTTCTCTTCATCGCGACGGGCACCGCCGAATGCTGCGTCGAAACCATGCTTGTCCAGCGCCTGCTTGAGGCCCTCGGTCTTCATGATATCGGTGTGCTTGGCACTGCCGTGGGTGAACGGGTTGATGTTCTGCGCCACGCCATCGGGGTTGATGTGAGTGATGAGGTCCAGACCCAGCTCCTCGACCATCTTGTCGCGGAACTTGTACATCTCCTGGAATTTCCAGCGAGTGTCGACGTGCATCACCGGAAATGGCAGTTTGCCTGGGAAGAAGGCCTTGCGTGCCAGATGCAGCATCACGGCGGAGTCTTTACCGATCGAGTAGAGCATCACCGGGTTATCGAACTCGGCGGCGACCTCGCGGATGATGTGGATGCTTTCCGCCTCCAGCTGTTTCAGATGCGTCAGTTTGTCGACCATGGTTACTCACGGAAAAACGATCTTGTGGACGGCCAGCGGGCCGTGTTCGAGCGAGGCATGCTAGCACAGCAACTTCTTCTATTTAGGGAGCCAGCTAGACCGAAACGGTATATGAATATGCCGCCGAGTTTGGCGCCCAACTCGCTCAATGTGGGAGCTGGCTTGCCTGCGATACAGGCGCCGTGCTCCTTCAGGCTGACCGAGGTGATGCCATCGCAGGCAAGCCAGCGTCCACGGTGTTCATGCTGTGCTTTAGATCGGATTGGGGCAGTCGATGAACAGATGCTCCAGGGCAAAGCGTCGCGCCAGATAGTCGCCTAGCGCCTGCACGCCATAGCGTTCGGTGGCGTGATGGCCGGCGGCGATGAAGCTGATGTCGTTTTCCCGGGCGCTGTGGAAGGTCTGTTCGGACGCTTCACCGCTCAGGTACAAATCGACACCCGCGGCAATCGCCTGGTCGATGTAGCCCTGGCCGCCACCGGTACACCAGCCGACGCGGCGAATCATCTCGCTGCCTTCGATCAGCAGCGGTTCGCGGCCCATCACTTCCTGCACGCGGCGGGCGAAGTCGCGGGGTGACAAGGGCTCGGCCAGGGAGCCGACCAGGCCGACGATTTTTGGGTTGCCGGGGTCCAGCGGGCCTTCGACGGTGATGTCCAGGTGGCGAGCCAGTTGCACGTTGTTGCCGACATCGGCGTGCAGGTCCAGGGGCAAGTGGTAAGCCAGCAGGCTGATGTCATGCTTGAGCAGGGTTTTGAGGCGGCGCTGCTTCATGCCGGTGATGCATGGGTTTTCGCCCTTCCAGAAGTAACCGTGGTGCACCAGCACCAGGTCGGCCTTGGCTTCGACAGCGGCGTCCAGCAGGGCTTGGCTGGCGGTCACGCCGCTGACGATGCGCATCACTTGGGGCCGGCCCTCGACCTGCAGGCCATTGGGGCAGTAATCGGCAATTTTGGCGCTGCCGAGGTAGCGGTCGGCTTCCTCGACGAGGGTAGTAAGGGGCACGGCCATAAAAGACTCCTAAATATCCCGTTCGCAGGCGTCACAGCCTCGTATAATGCGCGACATTATGGGCGCTCTCCCGCCCCCTGCAACCTGTCAGGACTTACTTGATGCTCAAGGCACTGCGTTTTTTTGGATGGCCATTGTTGGCTGGCGTGCTGATCGCGATGCTGATTATCCAGCGTTATCCCCAGTGGGTGGGCCTGCCCACACTGGATGTGAACCTGCAACAGGCGCCGCAGACCAACACAGTGGTGCAAGGGCCGGTGACCTATGCCGATGCCGTGGTCATCGCCGCTCCGGCGGTGGTCAACCTGTACACCACCAAGGTCATCAACAAACCTGCGCATCCGTTGTTTGAAGACCCGCAATTTCGCCGCTACTTCGGTGACAACGGCCCCAAGCAGCGCCGCATGGAATCCAGCCTCGGCTCCGGCGTGATCATGAGCCCCGAAGGCTACATCCTCACCAACAACCACGTGACCACGGGCGCCGACCAGATCGTGGTGGCCCTGCGTGACGGCCGCGAAACCCTGGCCCGTGTGGTGGGCAGCGACCCGGAAACGGATCTGGCGGTACTCAAGATTGATCTGAAGAACCTGCCGGCCATCACCCTCGGCCGCTCCGACGGTTTGCGCGTGGGCGATGTGGCGCTGGCCATCGGCAACCCGTTCGGAGTGGGGCAAACGGTGACCATGGGCATCATCAGCGCCACCGGGCGTAACCAGTTGGGCCTTAACAGCTACGAAGATTTCATCCAGACCGACGCGGCGATCAACCCCGGCAACTCGGGCGGTGCGCTGGTGGACGCCAATGGCAACCTGACTGGCATCAACACCGCGATTTTTTCCAAGTCTGGCGGTTCACAGGGCATTGGTTTTGCCATCCCGGTAAAGCTGGCGATGGAAGTGATGAAGTCGATCATTGAGCACGGCCAGGTGATTCGCGGCTGGCTGGGCATTGAAGTACAGCCTTTGACCAAGGAACTGGCCGAGTCATTTGGCCTGACCGGGCGTCCAGGCATCGTGGTAGCGGGGATCTTCCGCGACGGCCCGGCGCAGAAAGCCGGCCTGCAACTGGGCGATGTGATCCTCAGCATCGACGGCGCGCCGGCGGGTGATGGCCGCAAGTCCATGAACCAGGTGGCGCGGATCAAGCCGACCGACAAGGTGGCGATCCTGGTGATGCGCAACGGCAAGGAGATCAAACTGTCGGCGGAAATCGGCCTGCGCCCACCACCGGCGACCGCGCCAGTGAAAGAAGAGCAATAACCGTCGCGACCCAAGCGCCCGTTCGCGGGCGCTTGTAAGGCCATATTTCTTAGCGATTCATTCTCATTAGGCATGTTATATTGTTTCAATATCGCTATTGGAACGCTCTATCATGTCGTCTCGAAAGTTTGTGCCCTTGGCCGGCCTGGCCCTGGGTTTGCTGCTCGACCCTGCCTACGCCGAAGAAAACACCCTGGAACTGGACACCATCAGCGTCACTTCCGACGCCTATGAATCCGCTACCGGTCCGGTCGACGGCTACCGTGCCACCCGCTCTGCCAGTGCGACCAAGACCGACACGGCCTTGCGCGACATCCCGCAGTCGATCAGCGTGATTCCGGCCACGGTACTCAAAGACCTGGGCAGTACCAGCGTTGAACGCGCCCTGGAATTCGCAGGCGGTGTGTCCAAGCAAAACAACTTCGGCGGCCTGACCCTCTACGAATACAGCGTGCGCGGCTTCACCACATCCGAGTTCTACCAGGATGGTTTCAGCGCCAACCGTGGTTACCCCAGCACCCCGGACGCGGCGAATATCGAGCGCATTGAAGTGCTCAAAGGCCCCGCCGCCAGCCTTTATGGGCGTGGCGATCCCGGCGGCACGGTGAATATCGTCACCAAGAAACCTCAGCCCGAGGCCTTCACCACGCTGCAAACCAGCGCAGGCAGTTGGGACCGCTACCGCACGGCGCTGGATGTGAATACGCCGCTGGACAGCGAGGGGCGCGTGCTGACGCGAGTGAACCTGGCCGTTGAAGACAACCACAGCTTTCGCGATCACGTCGACGCCAAGCGTGTGTTCGTCGCGCCCTCCTTCAGCTGGCAACTGGACCCGGACACCACGCTGCTGGTGGAAAGCGAATTCGTGCGCCACAGCTCCACCTTCGACCGGGGCATCGTCGCCAACACCGGCATGTCCCATTCCACCTTCCTCGGCGAGCCCAACGACGGCAATATCCGCAACCACAACAACCGCATTCAGGCGGCGTTGGAACACCACCTCAACGACGCCTGGAAACTGCGCCTGGCCAGCCATTACAAGCAAGGCAGCCTGTGGGGCGATGCTTCGGAAAGCCGAGCGTTGAACGCAGACGGCCACAGCGTCAATCGCCGCTACCGTGAACGCTCCACCGGTTGGCATGACAGCATCACCCAGCTGGAACTGCGCGGGGTGTTCGATATCGGCAGTTGGCAACATGAGCTGTTGATCGGCACCGAATACGAGGATTACCGCAAGAAAGAGCGTGTGACGACGATCGCTAGCGACTATCCCATCGACATCTACAAACCGGTGTACGGCCAGCCCAAACCCAACGGCATACGCTCCGGCACTGACTTCTTCGAACAAACCAAAAGCCACGCACTGAACCTGCAAGACCAGATCATCTTCACCGACCGCCTGCGCGGCATGATCGGTGCGCGCTTCGAACACTTCGAACAAAGCACCGACGACTTCACCCGCAACCACGCCAAGGGCCGCCAAACCCACGACGCCTTCACTCAGCGCGCCGGCCTGCTCTACCAGCTCACGCCAGAAGTCGGCGTGTTTGCCAACGCCTCCACGTCGTTCAAGCCCAATAGCGGCCTGGATGCCGGTGGCAAGTCCTTCAAGCCCGAAGAAGGCGTGGGTTATGAGGTGGGGGTCAAGAGCGAGCTGTTTGACGACCGCCTCAGCGCCACCCTGGCGGCCTTTCATATCGAAAAGGAAAACGTGCTGACCCTGGACCCGACGACCAACCTCAACCGCGCCATGGGCAAGGCCCGCAGCCAGGGCTTCGACCTGCAAGTAACCGGGCAAGTGACCGACGCAGTCCGCGTGATCGGCGCCTTGGCCTACATCGACGCTGAAGTGACCAAGGGCGACAAAATCATCCCCACGGGCAGCCGCATTCTCGGCGTGGCCAAGCGCAGCGGCAGTGTGTTGGGTGTGTATGAATTCCAGGACGGCGCATTGCGTGGCTCAGACCTGGGCGCAGCGTTCACCTATGTAGGTGACCGCTCAGGCGAAGCCGGCACAGGCTTCGAACTGCCCGCCTACCACACCGTGGATTTGCTGGCCCATTACAAGGCCACGCAGAACGTGACGGTGGGGCTGAACCTCAACAACCTGTTCAATGAAAAGTACTACGAGCGGTCCTACAGCAACTATTGGGTCAACCCCGGCGAGCCGCGCAACTTCACGGTTAGCCTGACCCTTAATCTGTAGATACAGTCAAAATGTGTGGCTTGCCTGCGATGACCATAGGTAATCACGATGCGAAGCGAGCCGCTCTTGATCTTGATCTGCTTGTGATCTTGATCTCAGGCGCCCCGTTAAACCACGCTGGCCGAACGCAGGCTTGAATTCGTGGGTAACCCGGCAGGACGCCGGGTTAGCCGCCCCGCGCCATGGATGGCGCGTGGCGGCGGCCCACGGATTCAAGCCTGTGTTCGGGCACACCGAGCCTAGGCGAGGTGCCGAGTGGTGGGGCAAGAGCCATTTGGTTACTTTGGGCTGGGCCGGCATTCCGGCTCTTTTCCAAAGTGACCCGCTGTAAAAGCGGAACCCTAAGCAGCCGTTACCGCAGGAATGGATATGTACACAATCCAACTGTGTTGACTGCCATGCCGCCTTCGCGAGCAAGCCCGCTCCCACAGTTGGTCCGCGGGGGGTCAAGTAGGGAAGCGTCGCGGTTAGGCCGCCATCGCAGGCAAGCCAGCTCCCACAATTGGATCACCGCAGGGCTCGATTACAAGGCAACCGGCGCCCGTTCGCACAGGGTATTAAGCGCCGCCGCCCACTGCGGCTCGTCATTCAGGCAAGGCACCAACACCAACTCCTCGCCCCCCGCTTCACGAAATTGCTCGCGACCGCGATCGCCAATTTCCTCCAACGTCTCAATACAGTCGGCGACGAACGCCGGGCACATCACCAGCAGCTTCTTCACCCCTTGCTGGGCCAATGCCTCAAGGCGCGCCTCGGTGTAGGGTTCGATCCACTTGGCCCGGCCCAGGCGGGACTGGAACGCCACCGACCATTTGCCCTCCGGCAAACCCAGCCGCTCGGCCACATCCCGCGCCACGCTGAAGCACTGCGCGCGGTAACAGGTGGCAAGCACTTCAGGGGATGCGTTCTTGCAGCAGTCGGCGTCCTTGAAGCAGTGCTGGCCGGTAGGGTCGAGCTTGGTCAGGTGACGCTCAGGCAAACCATGGAAACTGAGCAGCAAGTGATCGTAATCCTGCTCCACATAAGCGCGCACACTCGCCGCCAGCGCATCGAGGTACTCAGGCTGATCGTAGAACGGTTGCAGGATCGAAAACTGCACATTCAGTTGCTTGTCGCGCACCACTCGCTTGGCCTCCTCTATCACCGTGGTGACGGTGCTGTCGGCAAATTGAGGGTACAACGGCGCCAGTGTGATTTTTTGAATACCCTGGGCGGCCAGGCGCGTCAGGACCGTTTCCAGGGACGGTTCGCCGTAACGCATCGCCAGTTCCACCGGGCCCTGGGTCCACTGCGCGGTCATCTGCTGTTGCAGGCGGCGGCTCAGCACCACCAGCGGCGAACCTTCGTCCCACCAGATCGACGCATAGGCATGGGCCGATTGCTCGGGGCGCTTGATCAGGATCAGCGACACCAGCAAGCGCCGCACCGGCCACGGCAAGTCGATCACATAAGGGTCCATCAGGAACTGATTGAGGTAGCTGCGCACATCGGCCACTGAAGTGGACTTTGGCGAACCCAGGTTGACCAGTAACAACGCGTGATCGGTCATGCAACATCCTATCTTTAGAGGCGGCTGGACAAGTCGTCCAGAGCCGCACGCAACTCAGTGAACTGGAAAGTGAAACCTTCGGCCTGCAGCCGTTCAGGCAAAGCCTTTTGCCCGCCCAGCAACAAGCCGGACAACTCACCCAGGCCAACCTTCAACGCAAATGCCGGCATCGGCATGAACGCCGGGCGGTGCAGCACCTGGCCCAAGGTCTTGGCAAATTCGCGGTTGCGCACCGGGTGTGGCGCGCAGGCATTATAAGGACCGTTGGCGTCTTGCTTGTGCAGAAGAAAATCAATCAGGGCGATTTGATCCTTGATATGCACCCAGGGCATCCACTGCCGTCCATTGCCAACCGGCCCGCCCAGCGCCAGTTTGAACGGCAGCAGCAGGCGCGACAAAAAGCCGCCCTCGGCAGACAGCACCAACCCCGTACGCACCAGCACCACGCGAATGCCCAAGGCTTCGGCACGCTGGGCGGTTTCCTCCCAGGCGATACACAACTGGCTGGGGAAGTCATCCAGCACCGGGCCGCTGGCTTCGGTCAGTTCGCGCTCGCCGCCGTCGCCGTACCAACCCACCGCAGAACCGGAGATCAGCACCGCCGGTTTTTGCTCCAGGCTTTCCATCCAGGCCAGCAAGGTTTCGGTGAGGTGAATGCGACTGTTCCACAGCACTGCCTTGCGCTTGTGGGTCCAAGGCCGGTCGGCGATAGGCGCGCCTGCCAGGTTGACCACCGCGTCCACCGCGCCAATCACCTCTTGTAGACGAGCCACCCCGAGCACCTGCGCACCACACACCTGGGCGACCGTTTCCGGTTGCCGGCTCCACACCGTCAGGCGATGGCCTTGCGCGAGCCAGTGCTTGCAGAGTTGGCGACCGATCAAGCCGGTACCGCCGGTCAGCAAAATATGCATGGGACTCTCCTCATGTAACGTTCGCCGCCGCTCACTGGTCTATTTTATAAGCAGGGATCAATTTGATAATTGAGCGTGACGGGGGTTCAAGCCTTAGCTTAACCATAGGTCACGCCACACAATCAGGCACGCCAAAACTTATACCAAAAAACAATATTGTACAGCTATTGGTGTCGGCGTAGTCTGTACCCAACGGTAAAACGAGGCCTCCCATGACTGTTCCCATCGCGATCATTGGTACCGGCATCGCCGGTCTCTCCGCCGCCCGAGCGTTACAAGACGCCGGGCACGCAGTACAACTCTTCGATAAAAGCCGCGGCAGCGGTGGCCGCATGTCCAGTAAGCGCAGCGACGCCGGCGCGCTGGACATGGGCGCGCAATATTTCACCGCCCGCGACCGGCGCTTCGTCAACGAAGTGCAGCGCTGGCAAACCAACGGCTGGGCCGAGCAGTGGAAGCCCCAGCTGTATAACTTCAAGTCCGGGCAATTGACGCCCTCCCCCGATGAGCAGATCCGCTGGGTGGGCACACCGCGCATGAGCGCCATCACCCGCGCCCTGCTCGACGACTTGCCGGTGGAGTTCGGTTGCCGCATCACCGAAGTCTTCCAGGGCACGCAGCACTGGAACCTGCTCGACGCGGACGGCGGCAATCACGGCCCTTTCAGTCACGTGATCATTGCCACGCCGGCGCCCCAAGCCACCGCCCTGCTGGCCGCCGCGCCCAAGCTGGCGAGCGCCGCCGCCGGAGTGAAAATGGACCCGACCTGGGCCATCGCCCTGGCGTTCGACAAGCCCCTGGATACGCCGATGGAAGGCTGCTTCGTGCAAGACAGCCCCCTCGACTGGCTGGCGCGCAACCGCAGCAAGCCTGGGCGCGACACCACCCTCGACACCTGGGTGCTGCACGCCACCAGCGCCTGGAGCAAGGCCCACCTGGACCTGCCCAAGGAAGCGGTGATCGAACACCTGCACGGCGCCTTTGCCGAATTGCTGCACAGCGCCATGCCCGCGCCGTCGTTCAGCCTGGCGCATCGCTGGCTCTACGCACGCCCCTCCAGCAGCCATGAGTTCGGTGTGCTGGCCGACGCCGACCTGGGCTTGTTCGTTTGCGGCGACTGGTGCCTGTCCGGTCGGGTGGAAGGTGCCTGGTTGAGTGGCCAGGAAGCGGCGCGACGCTTGATCGAGCACCTGCAATGAACCGCATCAACCCCGCCAAACTGCTGCTGTCAAAATGGACGGCAGCTCATCCTCGCCACAAGGAAAAACACTTCCTGGTCACCGAGTTGTTCCGTGACGACGAGGGCACGGTGCTGGACATCGAACTGCAGGCCATCCTGACTCGGCGCGCCGAACGCCTGCCCTGGCAGACCCTGAAAAACGCTGAAGACTGGAAAATCGGCTGGAAATAAAGCGGCGGCACAAACCTGTACAAATTATTTGACTTGTACAACATCGAGCCTATGATGAGATTTAGTTGTACAAGATTTTTAGCTTGTACAGGATTCTTGCAGAGGTTTGCTTATGTCCAGCCATGTGAAACCGAAGATCGCCATCAGCGCCTGCCTTCTGGGTGAGAACGTGCGCTTCAATGGCGGTCATAAACAGTCCCTGCTATGCAGCCAGACCCTCAGTGACTACTTCGATTTTGTCCCGTTGTGCCCTGAAGTTGCCATCGGCCTGGGCATTCCTCGGCAAGCGATCCGCCTGGTCGGCGATCCCAACCAACCGCAGGCTGTGGGCAGCGTAAACCCTGCGCTCAATGTCACTCAGCCACTGGACGATTACGGCCAGCAAATGGCCCGGGAACATACCGACCTGTGCGGCTACATTTTCATGCAAAAGTCACCGTCTTGCGGGCTGGAGCGGGTCAAGGTGTACCGCGACAACGGCACGCCCGTCGACGGTGGCGGGCGCGGTATTTACGCCCAGGCGTTTTGTGCCCGCCACCCCAACCTGCCGGTGGAAGAGGACGGTCGCCTGAACGACCCGGTGCTTCGAGAAAACTTCCTCACCCGCGTATTCGTGTACGCCAGTTGGCAGCAACTGTTGGCCGACGGCCTTACCCGTCACCGCTTGCTGACGTTTCACTCGCGCTACAAGTACCTGCTGATGGCCCACAGCCCGGCGCATTACAAAAGCCTGGGCCACTTGCTCGGCAGCATGGGCAAGGGCATTGACCTGCAAGCTTTGGCCGACGGCTATTTCAGCGAACTGATGGCGGGCCTGAAAAAATGCGCGACTCGCGGTACCCATACCAATGTGCTGCAACACATCAGTGGCTACCTCAAGCAGGCCATCAGCGCCGATGAAAAACAGGAAATGCAGACCGTCATCGGCCAATACCGCCACGGCATCGTGCCACTGGTGGTGCCGCTGACCCTGCTCAAGCACCACTTTCGCCAACATCCGGACCGCTACATCGCGCAGCAGGCCTACCTGCAACCGCACCCGGAAAACCTCAGCCTGCGTAATGCGATCTAACCCATGAAACCTGCCCTGCTCGACGAACCCGGCGAAGACATCGCTCTGGCCCTGGAAAACGGCTGGCTGCCGATCCGCGAGGTGGCGCGCCAGACCGGCGTGAATGCGGTGACGCTGCGCGCGTGGGAGCGCCGCTACGGCCTCATCGTGCCCCAGCGCACGCCCAAAGGGCATCGGTTGTTCAGCGCCGAACACGTACAACGCATCCAGGCCATCCTCACCTGGCTCAATCGCGGCGTGCCGGTCAGCCAGGTCAAAGGGCTGATCGACTCCGCCCAAGGTAGCCCGGAGCCGATGGAAAACGAGTGGCAGAGCCTGCGCCAGCATTTGGTGAGTGCCATCAGTGAACTGGCCGAGCGCCGGGTCGATGACGCCTTCAACCAGGCCATGGCGCTCTACCCGCCACGCACCTTGTGCGAGCAACTGATGCTGCCGCTGCTCAACGAGCTGGAACAACGCTGGCAGGGCCAGTTCGGCGCGCAGATGGAGCGGGTGTTCTTCCTGTCCTGGCTGCGCAGCAAGTTTGGCGCACGGATCTATCACAACAATCGTCAACTCCACGGCGCGCCGCTGTTGCTGGTCAATCATTCCGACCTGCCCCTGGAACCCCACCTGTGGCTCAGCGCCTGGCTGGCCAGCAGTGCCGATTGCCCGGTGGAAGTGTTCGATTGGCCGCTGCCGGTGGGCGAACTCGCCCTGGCGGTGGAACACCTGCAACCGCGTGCGGTGCTGCTGTATTCGAGCAAGGCGTTGCAGGTGCCGGCACTCAGCAAACTGCTGGGCGGCATCCGTTGCCCAACCGTGATTGCCGGACCAACGGTGTGCATCCACCACGCCGAGTTGGGCGTATTAACCCAGGACATCCCTGAGTTGTCCGTGGCCGAGGACCTGTTGTCGGCCCATCAATTATTGATCCAGCGTGGAATTGTCTGAATGCATCTGATCTGGTTGCGCACCGACTTGCGCCTGCACGACAACACTGCCCTGGCGGCCGCGAGCCAGCGCGGCCCCGTCGCGGCTGTTTACCTGATCACGCCCGAGCAATGGCAGGCGCATGATGACGCGCCGTGCAAAGTCGATTTCTGGCTGCGCAACTTGCAGCACCTGAGCCAGGCACTGGACAACCTCAACATCCCCCTGTTAATCCGCCACGCCGCGACCTGGGACCAGGCGCCGACGGTACTGAGCCAACTGTGCCGCGAGCTGTCGGTGGAGTCGGTACACGTCAACGAGGAATACGGCATTCACGAGAGCCGCCGCGACAGCGCCGTGGCCCAGGCCCTGGAAGCTGACGGCGTGACCTTCCACAGCTACCTGGACCAACTGTTTTTCCAGCCGGGTAGTGTGCTGACCAAGACCGGCACCTACTTCCAGGTGTTCAGCCAGTTCCGCAAGGTCTGCTACAGCCGCCTGCACAGCGCCCTGCCCCGCGTGGTGCCGACGCCAAAGGCCCAGGCCGAGCCTGGCGTGAAAAGCGACCCTGTGCCGACGGCAGTCGAAGGGTTCCAGACACCCAGCGAAACCTTGCGTGCCCTCTGGCCCGCTGGCGAAGACGAGGCGCGCCGTCGCCTCGATGCCTTCGCTGATCAGCAGATCAGCTATTACAAGGACGAACGCGACTTCCCGGCCAAGCCCGGCACCAGTCAGCTTTCTGCCTACCTGGCCGCCGGTGTGGTTTCGCCGCGCCAGTGCTTGCACGCCGCGCTGCAAACCAACCAGGGCGAGTTCGAAAGCGGCGACATCGGCGCCATCACCTGGATCAACGAGCTGCTGTGGCGCGAGTTCTACAAGCACATCCTGGTCGGCTACCCACGGGTTTCCCGCCACCGCGCGTTTCGCCCGGAAACCGAAGCGCTGGCCTGGCGCAAGGCGCCCGAAGACCTGGCCGCCTGGCAACAGGCGCGCACCGGCTTGCCGATCATCGACGCGGCCATGCGCCAATTGCTGGAAACCGGCTGGATGCACAATCGCCTGCGCATGGTGGTGGCGATGTTCCTGACCAAAAACCTGCTGATCGACTGGCGCGAAGGCGAGCGCTTCTTCATGCGCCACCTGATCGACGGTGATCTGGCGGCCAACAACGGCGGCTGGCAGTGGAGTTCGTCCACCGGCACCGACTCGGCGCCGTATTTCCGGATATTCAGCCCGCTGAGCCAATCGGAAAAATTCGACGGCGACGGCGTGTTCATCAAACGCTGGCTCCCGGAACTGGCCGCGCTGAATAAAAAACAAGTGCACAACCCCGAAGCGGCTGGCGGCCTGTTCGGCGTGGCGGATTACCCGCGTGCCATCGTCGATTTGAAACAGTCTCGCGAGCGCGCCTTGGCCGCATTTCGCCGGCTGCCTTCGCGTCAGGAGATGGCCGAACATGAGTGACTTCCTGCGCCAGTTCGCCCCCACCTTCGCCACGCTGGACAAGCACAACCTGCACCTGCTCGGCCGCCTGTACAGCGAGGACGTCGCCTTCGCCGACCCCCTGCATGAAGTTCAGGGCCTGCCAGCGTTGCAGCGTTACTTTGCCGACTTGTACAGCAACGTCAGCGAGCTGAATTTTGACTTCCACGGCTTCGATACCGTGGCCGAAGGCGAGGGCTACCTGCGCTGGACTATGCGTTTTCGTCACCCACGCCTGGCCGGCGGCCAGGTGATCGAGGTGCCAGGCTGTTCCCATTTGATGTGGCACGACAAGGTTTACCGCCATCGCGACTACTTCGATGCCGGCGCCCTGCTCTATGAACATGTCCCCCTACTGGGTCGCGTTATTCGTTGGCTGAAAAGGAGAATGGGATGAGCCTTACACCGCCCCGTCGTTATTGGCTGACCGGCGCCAGCAGTGGTATCGGTGCGGCGCTGGCCGTGGAGTTGCTCGAGAGCGGCGCCCAAGTGGCCCTGAGTTCCCGCACCCAAGGCCCGCTGGATGCCCTCGCCGTTCGATATCCAGGCCAGGTGCTGGTGGTGGCCGGCGACCTGACCAACAGCCAGACCGTGCGCGAGATCGGTGAGCGTATCAGCGAGGTCTGGGGTTCGCTGGACACGGTGATCCTCAACGCCGGCACTTGTGAATACGTCGACGCCCGGCAATTTGACGCCTCGATCATCGAGCACGTGGTGCGTACCAACCTGCTGGCGAGCAGTTATTGCATCGAGGCCGCGCTGCCGCTGTTGCGCGCCGGGCGTACCCCGCATCTGGTGGGCGTGGCCAGTGCCGTGACCTACCTGCCCATGCCTCGCGCCGAAGCCTACGGCGCGTCCAAGGCCGGCCTGCGTTACTTGTTCGAATCCCTGCGTATCGGCCTGTCGCCAGAAAACATCAATGTCACGGTGATCAGCCCAGGCTTCGTCGACACGCCGCTGACCGAGCGCAATGATTTCCCGATGCCCCTGAGCTGGCCGGCCGACAAAGCCGCGAAACACATCTTCGCCAAGCTGGAAAAACGCCCGCTGGAAATCGCCTTTCCGGCCCTGTTCATTGCCACCTTGTGGCCGCTGTCGAAGCTGCCCAACCGCGCGCAACTGATCATCGGCAAACGCATGCTGCGCAGCCCGCCACCGAAGAAGGACGACCTGTGAAGATCGCCATTATCGGCAGCGGCATCGCCGGGCTGACCAGCGCCTACCTGCTCAGCCGTCGACACGACATTACGCTGTTCGAGGCCAGTGACTGCATTGGCGGGCATACCCACACGGCCAAGGTGACGGTCGACGGCAAAAGCTATGCGGTGGACACGGGCTTCATTGTGTTCAACGACTGGACCTACCCCAACTTCATCCGTCTGCTGGAGCAGATCGGGGTCAGGTTCAAACCCACCGAGATGAGCTTTTCGGTGTGTGACCAAAGCACTGGCTTTGAGTACAACGGCAACAACCTCAACAGCCTGTTTGCCCAGCGCCGCAACATCCTGTCACCGGGGTTCTGGGGCATGTTGCGCGATATCCTGCGCTTCAATCGCCAGGCGCCCCTGGACTTGCAAGAGCAGCGCATCAGCGCCGACATGACCCTGGGCGATTACCTCACCGCCGGCGGCTATGGGCCGCGGTTTATCCGGCATTACATCGTGCCGATGGGTGCGGCCATCTGGTCGATGTCCCTGGCCGATATGCTCAAGTTTCCGCTGCAGTTTTTTGTGCGTTTCTTCAAGAACCACGGCTTGCTCTCGGTGAGCAACCGCCCGCAATGGTGCGTGATCGAAGGCGGCTCCAGCTGTTATATCGAGCCGCTGACCCGCAGCTTTCGCGAACAGATACGACTCAACTGCCCTGTGCATAAGGTGCAACGCAGCGACGAAGGTGTAGTTATCCACAGCCCGGCCGGCAGCGAAACCTTCGACCGCGTGGTATTCGCCTGCCACAGCGATCAGGCCCTGGCCTTGCTCGATGACCCCAGCCAGGCCGAACAGCAGATCCTCGGCGCCCTGCCCTACGCCGAAAACGACGTGGTGCTGCACACCGACACACGCCTGCTGCCCGATCGCAAACTGGCCTGGGCCAGCTGGAACTATCGGCTGACGGGCAACGTGCAACAACAGGCCGCCGTCACCTATGACATGAACATCCTGCAAGGCATCGACAGCGCCACTACCTTTTGCGTCAGCCTCAACCAGACGCCGATGATCAACCCGCTGAAGATCCTGGCGCGCTACACCTACGCCCATCCGCAATACAGCCTGGCCGCAGTCGCCGCACAGGCACGCTGGGAAGAATTGAACGGCGTGCGCAATACCTTCTACTGTGGGGCCTACTGGGCCAACGGCTTTCACGAAGACGGCGTGGTCAGCGCTCTGCGCGTGGCCCAGGCGTTTGGGGAAACCCTGTGAACAGCGCCCTGTACAGCGGCTGGATCGCCCATCGGCGGTTTAAGCCCAAGGCCCACGCCTTTCGCTACCGCATCGGCCTGCTGTACCTGGACCTCAGCGAAGAGGACGAAGTACTGGGGCTCTCGCCGCTGGCCGGCACGGGGCGCCTGGCGCCCTTCGGTTTCCGCCAGCAGGATTACCTGCGTGAATTCACACGCCACGGCATGAGCCTGAGCGATGCCGTGCGCCAGGAAGTCGGCAAGGCCCTGGGGCAAACACCCCAGGGCGCTATCTGCCTGCTGACCCAGGCCCGCAGTTGGGGCCTGGCTTTTAACCCGGTGAGTTTCTTCTACTGCTTCGAGGCTGACGGGCAACTGGCCGCGATCCTGTGTGAAGTGACCAACACCCCATGGCGCGAGCGCTATCACTACGTGCTGCCCGCCCAGGCACTGGGCGCCGATGAGCACCAGCATTTCGCCGTGGCCAAGGCCTTCCATGTGTCGCCGTTTTTGCCTCGCGAGCTGGAATACCGCATGAGTTTCAGCCCGCCCGCAGCCAGGCTCGGCGTGCATATGGCCGATTGGCAGGGCACGCAAAAAGTCTTCGACGCCACCTTGAGCCTGGAAAAACAGGCACTGAGCCGCGCCAGCCTGCATCGCTATCTGTGGCGCTTTCCTTGGATGACCGCCAAGACCGGCCTTGCGATCTACTGGCAAGCCTTGCGCCTGCTGCTCAAACGCACACCGATTTTTTCCCACCAGGCCGCCGATGGCGCCTCTCGCACCGCAGTCGGGTATACCAAGGATCGCCACCATGAAATCCCCTAGCTTATCGGTCAAGGCTAACCGCCTGAACGTCAACGGCATGACCGCTGCGCTGTTGCGCAAAGGCGTGTTGCGCCAGCTCAGCCAATTGCGCCACGGCCAGTTGGTGATCATCGAGGATGGCGAGCGGCAAGTCTTCGGCGCACGGGAAGCGCACCTGCTGGGCGAGATTCAGATTCTCGACGCGGCGGTATGGGGGCTGGTGGCGGCCAATGGCTCGATCGGCGCCGGCGAAGCGTTTATCCATGGTTACTGGACCAGCCCCGACCTCACCGCCGTGGTGCGGGTGATGGTCAGCAACCTGGAGGTGCTCGACGCCATGGAAGGTGGCCTGGCACGCCTGGCGCGGCCGTTCACTCAGGGCCTGCACTGGCTCAACCGCAACACACGCAAAGGCTCGCAAAAAAACATCGCCGCCCATTACGACTTGGGCAACGACCTGTTCGAAGAATTTCTCGACCCCACCATGATGTACTCGGCCGCGCAATTCCTGACCCCCGATGACACCCTGGAACAGGCACAACTGAACAAATTAGCGCGCATCTGCCAGAAACTGGCGCTCAAGCCCAGCGACCATCTGCTGGAAATCGGTACCGGCTGGGGCAGCATGGCGTTGTATGCGGCGCAGCATTATGGTTGCCGGGTCACCACCACGACCTTGTCCAAGGAGCAGTTCGCCTACACCGCCCAGCGTATCGAGGCGCTGGGCCTGCAAGATCAAGTGACCGTGCTGCTGAGCGATTACCGCGACCTCACCGGTGAGTACGACAAGCTGGTGTCGATCGAAATGATTGAAGCGGTGGGCCATCGTTTCCTGCCCACCTATTTCAAACAATGTGCCCAGTTGCTCAAGCCCGACGGCCTGATGCTGCTGCAAGCCATCACCATACGTGAACAGCGCTTTGAACAGGCCAAGCGCAGCGTCGACTTTATCCAGCGCTACATCTTCCCCGGCGGCGCGCTGCCCTGTGTGCAAAACATGCTGCAGATCGTCAGCCGCGACACCGACATGAACCTGCTGCACATGGAAGACTTCGGCCTGCACTACGCTCGCACCCTGCGCCTGTGGCATGAAAACTTTCGCCGCGCCCATGGCCGTCTTGCGGAACTCGGTTATGACGAATACTTCCTGCGCCTGTGGGAGTTTTACCTGTGCTACTGCGAAGGCGGCTTTATGGAGCGCACCATCGGCACCGCGCAGTTGCTGCTGGCCAAACCGGCGGCCATCAATCCGCCGCTGCTCGGGCGTTTCAGTGCTTAAATCCCTGGCCAATGCCGTGCTGTTTCAGTGCGGCTGGTTTGCCTGCGTACTCGGCGGCGATAGCCGTTGGTTGCTGATCGGCGTCGCGGTGCTGGGCGCACACTTGCTGTGGATAAGTGCTTGGGCAAGAGAGGGGCAAGTGATTCTGGCCGTTACGGTGCTGGGAACACTGGTCGATACGGCACTGCGTGGGCTCGGCGTGTTTGAGTTCAATACGCCGGGGGCACTGATTCCGCTGTGGCTGATACTGTTATGGGCCTTGCTGGCCACCACCTTGCGCCATTGCCTGGCCTGGAGCGCACGGCCCTGGTGGCTGGCCAGCCTGCTAGGCGCGGTGGGCGGGCCGTTGTCTTATTACGCCGGCAGCCAATTGGCAGGCGTGAGTTTTGCGTACGGCACCACCCCAACACTGATCGGCCTGGCGCTGTTATGGGCCATGCTCTTTCCGCTGTTGCACGGGGTTGCACAGAGGCTGGAATACTGACGCCCGTCCGAGCATTCATACGCGTCTAGCGCACTTGCCTTACACTGCGCGCCTATGACCAACATCCCTCACATTCAAATCACCGAACCCGTCACCTGCTCGACGTGCGCGGCCTGTTGCTGCCAGCTGGAAGTCATGCTGATCACCGACACCGGCGTGCCGCAACGCTTTATCGATACCGACGATTGGGGGGGCGAGGTGATGCTGCGCCTGGACGACGGCTGGTGCGCAGCGCTGGACCGCGACACGATGATGTGCACGATCTATGAGCTTCGGCCGTTGATTTGCCGGGAGTTCGAGATGGGGGCGCCGGAATGCCTTGAAGAGCGCGAAGGTATTACCACGGCCTATCGCTGACCCCGAACTTCGTGACGATCACGGGCTTGTGTGGGAGCGGGCTTGCTCGCGAATGCGGTGGGTCAGTCTAAGTATGTGCTAGCTGATACACCGCTTTCGCGAGCAAGCCCGCCCACAGGGGGGCCAAGTGTTCTTGAGATTAGAGCGGCATGGTGTAGTGCAGCGAGTAGCTCTCTACCCCATCGTTATTGCTGCTGATGCCGGCATTGGAATAATGCGTGGCACGAATGCCCACTTCATGCCCGCCGTTGAACCGCAGGCCGAAACCCAGGCGGTCTTCGAACTGGAAGGACTGGCCGATGTTGTTGTCTTCCAGCCGAGTGCGAGAGAACAACGCCACGCCGATACCGGCTTCGATGTAGGGCTTGACCGACTCGCCGGCAAACTCATACACAAACACCGGCGAGAACGACAGGCTGCTGGCGCCTGCACGGTCGTCCCCTTCCCAATAGGTATAGGCGCCGCTCCAGTAGCCGGTCAGTCGGCCGACATTGCTCTGCATCCAGCTTTTGTCCCAATCGGAGGTCAGGCCCAGGCGGTAGGTCAGCGTCGAATCGCTGGTGCTCCCCAAGCCGAACTCCAGGCCGGCGGCCTGGGCTGAAACAGAGTGTCCCAACATAGCGGCCGCAATCGCAGCCAAACAGAACAAGCGCTTCATGTGAAACGTCCTTTGCAAACGGAATAATTGGGTTATGTACAGGCTAACGGGCTATAGAAGCCGACGCATAGCCAGAAGTTCAGCTTTTTTTCAGTGTTATTTCACGAAATTTTCACGAGCCAAAGCTTCGCACAACTCCAGGATGTTTCCAAAGTGTCGGTAGGATATTTCTTAGATGACACAGATCGCCGCTGGTCCAGAACTGTGCAGGTTCAGGTTCGCCAACGGCCAGCAGGTCGCGCTCACCCAGCAAGCGCTTGAGCTGGCGCGCCACGGCGGCGCCGGTATCAATGAGGATGATGCTGGGGGGCAGCATCTGCGCCAGGAGTGGCTTGAGGAAGGGGTAATGAGTGCAACCCAGGATGATGGTGTCGCAACCGGCGCTGAGCAGCGGCTCGACATAGCCTTGCAGCAGGGCGCGCAAGGCCGGGCTGTTGAGGTCGCCGGCTTCAATCAGCTCCACCAGGCCTGGACACGGCTGGGTAATCACCCGTACATCGGTGGCGAAGCGGTCGAGCAAGGCGGCGAACTTGGCGCTTTGCAGGGTGCCGGTGGTGGCGAGCACACCCACCACGCCACTGCGCGTGGCCGCGGCAGCAGGTTTGACCGCAGGCTCCATGCCTACCAGCGGCCAGTCGGGGTAGTGCTGGCGCAAATCGGCCACCGCGGCGACCGTGGCCGTGTTGCAGGCAATCACGAAGGCCTTGGCGCCCCGCTCGCGGAAAAACTCAGCGACCGAGCGAGAACGCTCAAGAATGAACGCCGGCGTTTTCTCGCCATAAGGAATGTGCCCGCAGTCAGCCACGTACAACAGTGACTCGTGGGGCAACAACTGCTGGATTTCTTCCAGCACCGTGAGGCCGCCGATGCCGGAATCGAACACACCAATAGGCGCGCCCTTAACCATGCTGTGTCCCGCAGACGCTGCAGCCTGGGTCACGCTTGACGCGCAACTCGCGAAAACGCGTGGTCAGCGCATCGATCAACAACAGGCGCCCCACCAGCGGCTCACCAAAACCGGCCAGCAGCTTCAAGGCTTCCAGCGCTTGCAGGCTGCCAACCACCCCCACCAACGGCCCGACGACGCCGGCTTCGCTGCAGGTCAGTTCCGTGTCGCTGCCGTGCCCGTACAAACAGTGGTAACAGGGGCTGTCGGCGCGACGGGGGTCGAATACCGACAACTGCCCCTCAAGGCGAATGGCCGCGCCACTGACCAGGGGTTTGCCGGCGGCGACGCAGGCCGCGTTGACCGCCTCGCGGGTAGAGAAGTTGTCGCTGCAATCGAGCACCAGGTCCACTGCGTTGACCGCAGCGGCCAGCGAGTCGGCATCCAGCGCAGCACGATAGGCGACCAGGGTGACTTCAGGGTTGATCGCCCTCAGGCGCCCCATGGCCGAATCGACCTTGGTCTGCCCCACGCTGTTAGTGTCATGGATGATCTGGCGTTGCAGGTTGGTCAAATCGACTGTATCGAAATCCGCCAGGTGCAATTCGCCCACCCCGGCAGCGGCCAGGTAAAGCGCCACCGGAGCGCCCAGGCCACCCAGGCCGACGATCAACGCGCGACTCTGCTTCAGGCGCAATTGGCCGTCGATGTCGACAGGCTGCAACAGAATCTGCCGGCTATAGCGCAACAGCTCCTGATCGGTCAGCACGGGCGGCGCCCCAAGGTGATGCGTTCGTGACCGCCGAGGTCGATGCGGCTATGTACGCCTTCGAAACCCTGGTTCAGCAACAATTCGCGCACGGCCTGGGCCTGGTCGTAACCGTGCTCGAGCAACAGCCAGCCTCCGTCGTTCAGGTGGTCAGGAGACTCTAGGGTGATCAGGCGCAAATCGTCCAGGCCATCGTGCCCCGCCACCAGCGCACTGGCCGGTTCGAAGCGCACATCGCCGGCCGCCAGGTGCGGGTCATTGTCGGCAATGTAGGGCGGGTTGCTGATGATCAGGTCGAAGCGCTGGCCTTGCAGGGCGCTGAACCAGTGGCTGTTGAGCACCGTGGCGTTAGTGAGGTGCAGGCGTTGACGATTGCGCTCGGCCAGGGCCACGGCCTCCAGCACACGGTCGACCGCCGTGACCTGCCAGGCCGGCCGTTCGCTGGCCAGGGCCAAGGCGATGGCACCGCTGCCGGTGCCCAGGTCCAGGATCTGGGCGGGCGTGGCGGGCAGCAATTCCAGGGCAGCTTCCACCAGCAATTCAGTTTCCGGGCGCGGGATCAGGGTGTGCGGTGCTACTTCCAGGTCGAGTTTCCAGAAGCCTTGCTGGCCGAGGATATAGGCCACCGGCTCGCCGCTGCGGCGGCGCTGCAGGTAGCCGGAAAAGGTCAGCGCGTCTTCGCTGCTGACGATCTTTTCCGGCCAGGTATGCAGGTAGCTGCGCGATTTGCCCAGGGCAGCGGCCAGCAGCAACTCCACGTCCAGGCGCGCCGTCGGCGAGTCGGGCAGGTCAGCGGCGCGCAGCAGGCTGGCGATGATGGTCATTTAGTCACCTATCGCTGCCAGTTGGTCGGCCTGGTATTCGGCGAGCAAAGGCTCGATCACCGCATCCACGCCACCGGCGAGAATTTCGTCGAGGGAGTACAGGGTGAGGTTGACCCGATGGTCGGTAACCCGGCCTTGGGCAAAGTTGTAGGTGCGGATACGCTCGGAGCGGTCGCCGGAGCCCACCAGCAGCTTGCGTTCGCTGGCAATTGCGTTGGCCGCGGCGCTGGTCTGCTGGTCGTTCAACTTGGCCGACAACCAGGACATGGCCCGTGCACGGTTCTTGTGCTGGGAACGTTCCTCCTGGCACTCCACCACAATGCCCGACGGCAAGTGAGTGATACGGATCGCCGAGTCGGTCTTGTTAACGTGCTGGCCACCCGCGCCGGATGAGCGGTAAGTGTCGACGCGCAAGTCCGCCGGGTTGATCTCGATGGCTTCCTGTTCGTCCGGCTCAGGCAACACCGCGACGGTGCACGCCGAGGTGTGGATACGGCCTTGGGACTCGGTGGCCGGCACCCGCTGTACGCGGTGCGCACCGGACTCGAACTTCAGCTTGCCATAGACGTTGTCGCCTTCAACCCGGGCGATGACTTCTTTATAGCCGCCGTGCTCGCCCTCGTTCTCGGAGAGGATCTCCACCCGCCAGCCACGACGCTCGGCATAACGCGAATACATGCGGAACAGGTCGCCGGAGAAAATCGCCGCCTCGTCGCCACCGGTGCCGGCGCGGATTTCGAGGAACACGTTGCGTCCGTCGTTAGGGTCCTTGGGCAGCAACATGCGTTGCAAGTCACCCTCAAGCTCAGCGAGTTTGTCCTTGGCTTCGCGGACTTCTTCCACGGCCATTTCACGCATGTCCGGGTCGCTGTCCTTGAGCAGGGCCTGGGCACCTTCGAGGTCGGCCTGGACTTTCAGCAGGTTTTTATAGGTGGCCACAATGGGCTCAACTTCGGCGTATTCCTTGGAATAGGCACGGAATTTGGTCTGATCGGAAATGACCTCGCCATCGCCGAGCAAGGCGGTCAGTTCTTCGAAACGGTCCTGGAGCACGTCCAGTTTATTGAGCAGTGACGCTTTCATTGCGGTTTTTTATCCGAAGAGCTGTCTGACGCGCCCTCACCGAGGGCAAAGAGTTCCTGGGCCATGGCCAGCGCATCGAGGCGGCCTTCGGCGGTAAGCTTTTTCAACTGGACGCTAGGCGCGTGAAGCAGTTTGTTGGTCAGGCCACGGGCCAATTGCATCAGCACCTCTTCGGCGCCACTGCCATTGGCCAGCATGCGCTGGGCCTTGAGCAACTCTTCATCACGCAGGCGTTCACCCTGCTGACGATACGCCTTGAGCACATCCACTGCCGCCAGTTCACGCAGGCGCACCATGAAATCTTCGGCACCGGTGCTGACCATTTCCTCGGCGGCCTGGGCGGCACCCTGCCGGCTCTTGAGGTTTTCAGCGACCACTTCATGCAGATCATCAACGCTATAGAGGTAAACGTCGTCCAACTCGCCGACTTCGGGCTCGATATCCCGGGGAACGGCGATATCCACCATGAAGATCGGCTTGTGCTTGCGCAGCTTCAACGCGCTCTCGACCGCGCCCTTGCCCAGGATCGGCAATTGGCTGGCGGTGGAACTGATGACGATATCACTGCGTACCAGTTCAGCGGGAATGTCCGACAGCAGCACCGCATGCGCACCGAACTGCTCGGCCAAAATGCTGGCGCGCTCCAGGGTGCGGTTGGCGACCACGATGCGCTTCACGCCAAGATCGTGCAGGTGACGGGCTACCAGGGTGATGGTTTCACCAGCGCCGATCAGCAGGGCCTGGCTGCGCTGCAAGTCGCTGAAAATCTGCTTGGCCAGGCTCACAGCGGCAAAAGCCACGGACACCGGGTTTTCGCCGATGGCCGTATCGGTACGCACTTGCTTGGCGGAATTGAAGGTGGCCTGGAACAGGCGGCCCAGCAATGGGCCGACGGTGCCGGCCTCACGCGCCACGGCGTAGGCGGACTTCATCTGGCCGAGAATCTGCGGTTCACCCAACACCAGCGAGTCGAGACCGGCCGCCACGCGCATCATGTGACGAACTGCCGCATCCTCTTCATGCACATAAGCGCTGGCGCGCAGGTCATCGAGGCTCAAATGGTGATAATCGGCCAGCCAGCGCAGCACCACATCCGCCGAGAGATGTTCCTGCTCTATATAGAGCTCGCTGCGATTGCAGGTTGAAAGAATCGCAGCTTCGCGGCTGTCGGTAAGCCGGCAGAGCTGCTGCAGGGCCTCAACCAACTGCTCTGGCGTAAACGCCACGCGCTCGCGCACGTCTACGGAGGCAGTCTTGTGGTTAATACCGAGTGCGAGGAAGGCCATTCAATATCGCTGATGATGTCGGGAAGCCGACAATTGTCCTACTTCGAAAGATCCAGAACAACCACCGTCGTCTATTGTCCCTATATCTTATGCCTATCAATGCACTTTTGTAGGAGCGAGCAAGCTCGCGCCTACAAAGGAAAGGCAAAAGGCAGCAATAGTCGTATTCCGAGTGCCCCGGTTATGTTTGGCCGAAGGCTTGTGTCATGATGATCCGACCGCAGGTTAGTCGTCCTCTTCCTATATGAATAGATCTTCCGCGTTGCTCCTCGCTTTTGTCTTCCTCAGCGGCTGCCAGGCCATGGCACCCGTGTCGCCGGACGCTACGTCGCCGGTGGAAGACAGCACTCCAGCCCCTGAAAAACCCAAGGTTTATTCCTCGTTCAGTGAAGAAACGATCTACAGCCTGCTGACCGCTGAACTGGCCGGCCAGCGCAATCGCTTCGATATTGCACTGGATAATTACGTGACCCAGGCCATCAACACCCAGGACCCGGGGATTTCCGAGCGAGCGTTTCGCATCGCCGAATACCTGGGCGCCGACCAGGCAGCGCTGGACACCTCGCTGATCTGGGCCAAAAACGCGCCGGATGATCTGGAAGCCCAACGCGCCGCGGCGGTGCAACTGGCGCGTGCCGGGCGCTATGACGACTCCATGGTCTATATGGAGAAGGTTCTGCAGGGCAAGGGCGACACACATTTTGACTTTCTTGCGCTGTCGGCCGCCGACACCGACCAGGACACGCGCAACGGCCTGATGAAGAGTTTCGATCGCCTGCTGCAAAAGCATCCAAAGAACAGCCAGTTGATTTTCGGCAAGGCCCTGCTGCTGCAACAGGACGATGAAGCCGACGCCGCGCTCAACCTCTTGGAACAGAACCCGCCGGAAGAAGGCGAAATCGCGCCGATCCTGTTGCGTGCACGCCTGCTGCAAAGCCTTAACCGCGGCAAGGAAGCGATTCCGCTGCTGGAAAAAAGCATCAAGAAATACCCCGGCGACAAGCGCCTGCTCCTGACCTATGCACGCATGCTGGTTGAGCAGGACCGTATGGAAGACGCCAAAGTGCAGTTCGCCAACCTGGTCCAGCAATACCCGGACGACGACGAACTGCGTTATTCCCTGGCATTGGTGTGCCTGGAAGCCAAGGCCTGGGACGAGGCCAAGGGCTACCTGCAAGAGCTGATCGAACGTGACAGCCACGTGGATTCGGCGCACTTGAACCTGGGCCGCATCGCTGAAGAGCGCAACGACCCGCAGGCGGCCCTGCTTGAATACGCCCAAGTCGGCCCCGGCAATGATTATCTGCCAGCGCAGTTGCGCCAAGCCGACATCCTGATGAGCAATGGCCGCACCGACGAAGCGGAAAAACGCCTGGCCGCGGCCCGCGATGCCGAGCCGGACTATGCCATCCAGCTGTACCTGATCCAGGCAGAGACCTTATCGGCCAACAAGCAGGGCGAACGCGCCTGGAAGTTATTGCAACAGGCGTTGCTGCAATACCCCGACGATTTGAACCTGCTGTACACCCGAGCCATGCAGGCGGAAAAACGCAATGATCTGGCGCAGTTGGAGAAAGACCTGCGCCTGATTATCAAGCGTGACCCGGACAACGCCATGGCCCTTAACGCCCTGGGCTACACCTTGTCCGATCGCACCACGCGCTACGCCGAAGCCAAGGTGCTGATCGAACAAGCCCACGCGCTCAACCCGGAAGACCCGGCCGTACTCGACAGCCTGGGCTGGGTGAATTACCGCCTGGGCAACCTCGACGAGGCCGAGCGCTTGCTGCGCCAGGCGCTGGAGCGTTTCCCGGACCAGGAAGTTGCCGCACACCTGGGCGAAGTGCTCTGGGCCAATGGCAAGCAGCGCGAAGCCCGACAAATCTGGGAAAAATTCCTCAAGGAACAACCCGACAGCCCTATCCTGCGCAGCACCATCAAGCGCCTGACCGGATCCGAGACCCTTTAAGCTTATGTTCTTGCGCCACATTATCGTTTTCAGTTTCATCGCCCTGCTCGCCGGTTGCGCGGGCATCGGCAGCCGTGAATCCGTTGAAGGCCAGGGCAACCCGGCACAATGGAAACAACACAAGGACCAGCTCAGCAGCATCGATGGCTGGCAGATCGAGGGCAAGGTCGGGGTGCGTGCGCCGAAAGACTCCGGCAGCGGCACCCTGTTCTGGCTGCAACGCCAGGACTACTACGACATTCGCCTCTCGGGCCCCCTGGGTCGTGGCGCAGCCCGCCTGACTGGCAGGCCAGGGCAAGTAAGCCTGGAAGTGGCCAATCAGGGCCGCTACGAGGCAACCTCTCCGGAAGAACTGCTGGAGCAGCAGATTGGCTGGAAGCTGCCCGTCTCTCATCTGGTCTGGTGGGTCCGCGGCCTGCCGGCACCTGACAGCAAGAGCCGGCTGAGCCTCAATGGCGACAGCCGCCTCGCCACCCTGGAGCAGGATGGCTGGCAGGTCGAATATTTGAGCTACGTGGAGCAAAGCGGCTATTGGCTTCCCGAACGTATCAAGCTGCATGGCACCGACCTTGATGTCACGCTGGTGATCAAGGACTGGCAACCGCGCAAACTGGGGCAATAACGTGTCCGCACAAAAATTGACCCTGCCCTCCCCGGCCAAGCTCAACCTGATGCTGCACATCCTTGGCCGTCGTGAAGATGGCTACCACGAGTTGCAGACGCTGTTTCAGTTTCTCGACTACGGCGATGAGCTGACCTTTGCCGTGCGTGAGGATGGCGTAATCCAACTGCACACCGAATTCGACGGCGTGCCCCACGACAGCAATCTGATTGTGCGGGCAGCCAAAAAACTTCAGGCACAATCCGGCTGCCCACTTGGCATTGATATCTGGATCGACAAAATCCTGCCCATGGGCGGGGGTATCGGTGGCGGCAGCTCCAATGCCGCGACCACTTTGTTGGGCCTCAATCACTTATGGCAACTGGGCTGGGACCACGATCGCCTTGCTGCGCTGGGCCTCACGCTGGGCGCCGACGTCCCGGTTTTCGTGCGGGGGCACGCCGCATTTGCTGAAGGCGTTGGGGAGAAACTCACCCCTGTAGAGCCCGAAGAACCTTGGTATGTCGTGCTGGTGCCGCAAGTATCTGTAAGTACAGCAGAAATTTTTTCAGATCCGTTGTTGACACGTAACTCTTCTCCCATTAAAGTGCGCCCCGTTCCCAAGGGAAACAGTCGAAATGACTGCTTAACGGTTGTAGCAAGGCGTTATCCAGAGGTACGTAACGCTTTGAATTTGTTAGGTAAATTTACCGAAGCAAAATTAACCGGCACTGGAAGTTGTGTGTTTGGGGGCTTCCCAAGCAAAGCTGAAGCTGATAAAGTCTCGGCCCTTCTTACAGAGACCCTTACAGGGTTTGTAGCAAAAGGAAGCAACGTTTCGATGTTGCATCGCAAGCTGCAAAGTCTGCTCTAAAAGGAACCGAGTGTTAGGCACTCGTTGCAACAGATACAGGGGCGTCGCCAAGCGGTAAGGCAGCAGGTTTTGATCCTGCCATGCGTTGGTTCGAATCCAGCCGCCCCTGCCATTTTCTAATACTCATCCAGGTTACCCTCAGCCTCTAGGTACTGCGCGTGTCCAAGATGATGGTCTTTACGGGGAATGCCAACCCCGATCTGGCTCGACGTGTCGTACGTCAGCTGCATATCCCTCTCGGTGACATCTCTGTCGGTAAATTCTCCGACGGCGAAATTACAGCCGAGATCAATGAAAATGTCCGCGGTAAAGACGTCTTCATTATTCAGCCGACCTGCGCTCCGACCAACGATAACCTGATGGAACTCGTCGTGATGGCTGATGCCTTCCGCCGCTCCTCAGCGACTCGAATCACAGCTGTAATCCCTTACTTTGGTTATGCCCGTCAGGATCGCCGTCCGCGCTCCGCACGTGTAGCTATCAGCGCGAAAGTCGTTGCTGACATGCTGACCGTGGTAGGTATCGACCGTGTGCTCACGGTTGACCTGCACGCTGACCAAATCCAGGGGTTCTTCGATATTCCGGTAGATAACATCTACGGCTCCCCCGTCCTGGTGGATGACATCGAAGACCAGCGCTTTGAAAACCTGATGATCGTGTCCCCGGACATTGGTGGCGTCGTGCGTGCACGGGCTGTTGCCAAATCCCTGGGCGTGGACCTCGGGATCATCGACAAACGCCGCGAGAAAGCCAATCACTCTGAAGTGATGCATATCATCGGTGATGTCGAAGGGCGTACCTGTATTCTGGTTGATGACATGGTCGACACCGCCGGCACGCTGTGCCACGCGGCGAAAGCCTTGAAAGAGCACGGTGCAGCAAAAGTCTTCGCCTACTGCACACACCCTGTGCTGTCGGGCCGAGCGATCGAAAACATCGAGAACTCCGTGCTGGACGAACTGGTGGTGACTAACACCATCCCGTTGTCCGCCGCAGCTCAAGCCTGTGCACGTATCCGCCAACTGGATATTGCACCGGTCGTTGCCGAAGCGGTTCGCCGCATCAGCAATGAAGAATCGATCAGCGCGATGTTCCGTTAAGGGTCAAACCAACGGATCACCTCACTGACGAAAAGCGCCCCGCCCCAGCATTCCGCTGGGGCGGGGCTTTTTTGCCCATATCGAGTTCGGCGCTGGTCGCAAACGCCCCTCGATGATGGCTATTTTGGAGATACAACATGAACGAATTTACTCTGAACGCCCAAGCGCGTACTGACCTGGGGAAAGGTGCGAGCCGCCGCCTGCGTCACGCCGCCAACATCCCAGCCGTTGTCTACGGTGGTAACAAGCCTGCTGAATCCGTGACCATCCTGGCCAAGGAAATCGCCAAGCTGTTCGAAAACGAAGCTGCCTACAGCCACGTTATCGAGCTGAACGTCGACGGCGCCAAGCAGAACGTCATCGTTAAAGCGATGCAGCGTCACCCTTCCAAGCAGTTCATCATGCACGCTGACTTCGTTCGCGTTGTAGCTGGCCAGAAACTGACCGCCATCGTGCCTGTGCACTTTGTGGGTGAAGAAGCTCCGGTCAAGAAAGGCGGCGAGATCTCTCACGTCCTGAACGAAATCGAAGTGACCTGCCTGCCGAAAGACCTGCCTGAGTTCATCGAAGTCGACCTGTCGGCTCTGGAAATCGGCGCCATCGTTCACCTGTCCGACCTCAAGGCCCCTAAAGGCGTTGAGTTTGTCGCACTGGCTCACGGTGATGACAAAGCTGTTGCCAACGTTCACGCTCCACGCGTTGCTCCAGAAGAAGCTGAAGAAGGCGCTGCAGAGTAATTCACTCTGTATTGCCGGAGCTTGAGGAAACATCGCGGACCGAAACGTAGCGAGAAAGCGGGCGATAACGCGGCGTTTACTCTTGAGTAAATGATGTAGTGTCGTCCACTTTCGCCGCACCTGGGTACGGCGATGTTATCCACAACTCCAAAGGAAGGGCTCCTGTCGTGACTGCCATTAAACTGATCGTTGGCCTGGGAAATCCAGGCGCCGAATACGAACAGACCCGGCATAACGCGGGGGCCCTTTTTGTTGAGCGCATCGCCCACGCCCAAGGCGTCAACCTGGTGGCCGATCGCAAATATTTTGGCCTGACCGGGCGCTTCTCGCACCAGGGTCAGGATGTTCGTCTACTGATTCCCACCACCTATATGAACCGCAGCGGCCAGGCTGTCGCGGCGCTTGCGGGCTTCTTCCGGATCAAACCCGAAGAAATCCTGGTGGCCCATGACGAACTGGACTTGCCACCCGGCGTAGCCAAGCTCAAGCTCGGCGGCGGGCATGGTGGGCACAATGGCCTGCGTGACATCATCGCGCAGTTGGGCAATCAGAATAATTTTTACCGTCTGCGGCTCGGCATTGGCCACCCAGGCGTTGCCAGTATGGTTTCAAATTTCGTCCTGGGTCGTGCGCCACGCGCCGAACAGGAAAAACTCGATGCCAGCATCGATTTTGCCCTCGGCGTGCTGCCGGATATCTTCGCCGGTGAATGGAACCGTGCGATGAAAAACCTGCACAGCCAGAAGGCCTGACTCTTATCCGAGGGGAAACACCATGGGATTCAATTGCGGCATCGTCGGCCTGCCCAACGTCGGCAAGTCCACCCTGTTCAACGCCCTGACCAAGTCCGGTATTGCGGCGGAGAACTTCCCCTTCTGCACCATCGAACCCAACAGCGGCATCGTGCCGATGCCGGACCCGCGTCTTGACGCACTGGCGGCCATCGTCAATCCCAAGCGCATCCTGCCGACCACCATGGAGTTCGTCGACATCGCGGGCCTCGTCGCCGGCGCCTCGAAAGGTGAAGGCCTGGGCAACAAGTTCCTGGCCAACATCCGCGAAACCGATGCTATCGCCCACGTGGTCCGCTGCTTTGAAGACGAGAACGTGATTCACGTCTCCAACAGCGTCGACCCCAAGCGCGACATCGAGATCATCGACCTGGAACTGATCTTCGCCGACCTCGACAGCTGCGAAAAGCAACTGCAGAAAGTCGCGCGTAACGCCAAGGGCGGCGACAAGGATGCAGTGGTCCAGAAGGGCCTGCTGGAGCAACTGATCGCGCACTTCACCGAAGGCAAGCCTGCGCGCAGCCTGATGAAGAACATGGGGGCCGATGAGAAGGCCGTGATCAAGGGCTTCCACCTGCTGACCACCAAGCCTGTGATGTACATCGCCAACGTTGCCGAAGACGGCTTCGAGAACAACCCGCTGCTCGACGTAGTCAAGGCTATTGCCGACGAAGAAGGCGCCATCGTTGTTCCGGTGTGCAACAAGATCGAAGCGGAAATCGCCGAGCTCGATGACGGCGAAGAAAAGGACATGTTCCTCGAGGCCCTGGGCCTGGAAGAGCCTGGCCTGAACCGCGTGATCCGCGCCGGCTACGAAATGCTCAACCTGCAGACCTACTTCACCGCCGGTGTCGAAGAAGTCCGCGCCTGGACCGTCAAGGTCGGCGCCACCGCGCCACAAGCTGCTGGCGTGATCCACACCGACTTTGAGAAAGGCTTTATCCGAGCTGAGGTGATCGCTTACAACGACTTCATCCAGTTCAAGGGTGAAGCCGGTGCCAAGGAAGCCGGTAAATGGCGCCTGGAAGGCAAGGACTACATTGTTAAAGATGGCGATGTGATGCACTTCCGCTTTAACGTGTAAGCACCACCGCAGTATTGACTGCGAACAAAAAGCCGATGCATTGCATCGGCTTTTTTGTGGCCGGCATTTAAGCTTACAAATAAAAACACATATCCAAATACTCAAATATCTCAGAATCCTCCTACTTACCTTTTTCGACGCATTAACCAAACTAAAGCCGAACACATTAAAAACTTAAACTTACAGTTATTTTCCTACATTATTCCGGCACATAACTACCTCTTCGCCGCGTGAAAACTTTTATATTCTGCGTTCTACTGAGTTGGCGCTTGCACACCGTCCTTCCACAGTGAAGTACTAGCGAACAGGGAGTACACATCGATGTCGGCCTACGTCCAGAAGGATAATACAACAGACGTTTCACTCATCGATGGTCAGGAAATTGAAACCACACTTAACAACACCGCCGCGCTTAACGTTGACATCCTGCTGTTGGGAGAAACGGGTACCGGCAAAGATACGCTTGCACAACGGATTCATCGCTTATCGGGTCGACGAGGTAATTTTGTCGCCGTGAACTGTGCGGCCATCCCTGAAAGCCTGGCGGAAAGCCAGCTGTTCGGTGTCAACAGCGGCGCCTACACCGGGGCAGTGCAATCAAGGGCTGGATTTGTCGAAGCCGCCCACTTGGGTACTCTGTACCTTGATGAGATCGACAGCATGCCCTTGAGCCTGCAAGCCAAGCTACTGCGTGTGCTGGAGTGCCGCGGGGTGGAGCGCCTGGGTTCGACTCGGTTCATTTCCGTGGACATGCGCGTCATTGCATCGGCCCAGCAATCCCTGCAAATCATGGTCGACCAGGGCGCCTTCAGGCGTGATCTCTACTTTCGGCTGAATGTCGTGAACATCGAACTGCCCGCCCTGCGCGATCGGCGCGAGCGCATCATCCCGTTGTTTCTGCAGATGATTCAGGAAGAAGCAGACCAGTTCAATTGCACACCTCCATCGCCTTCTGACGGCCTGTTGCATGAACTGCTCTGCCACCCCTGGCTGGGTAATGTTCGCGAGCTACGCTCGGCGGCGAAACGGTTCGTCCTGGGCCTCCCGCCGCTCTCAGCGCCCGCCTGCCGTCAGCCGCCCCCTCAGACGGACCTGAAGGCACGCCTTCAACAAATTGAAAAAGCGTTGATTGAAGAGTCGATGTACCGTCACCACCACTGTGTGGATACCGTAGCCATTGAGCTGGGGGTTGCGAAGCGCACGCTGTATTACAAAATGAAACAATTGAACATATCATTGGCATAAGCTTGATGACGCCCGGTTCAAAAATCTTATAGTCAAAACATCAATGATACGAGCCAGCACATGAAGAGCCGATAGTTTCTCAAATATTGAGGATCATATTTCGTTACACCTCCGCTCAAAACTTTTGGAACGCATCCGTTTTATAGGCCACACAATTATAGCTGCAAAATATGTCAACAGCGTCATATCTATGATGATGTTACGGGCAGCGAATACAATTCTTAATTCACAAAGGACCCTTATATGTCAACTATTACCTCAAGTGCGATCTATTCACGAGCGTTGGAAAACACGTCTAACCCATTCACTAAATTTAACGGAGGCACAGGAGAAGGATTTGCTGGAGGTGGCGAAGATGGCGCCGAAGGCATCTTCGAAAAGATGAAGGCTGATGCCATAAAAAACGGCTGGAGAAGCGCTGAAGTGAAAAACATTCAAGGGTTGATCCGGTCGGGGTCCGGTCAATAATTATCGGGTGATCGATTACCTTTCAGGCTCTCTAGTCCGAAAGGTAATCATCCCCCCTCCCGACAGGCCAGTGTGTACGCCTGTAAAGCTGCGCCCACTTTGATCGAGTAAACCGCCATGCGAATAGCAAACGACCCTTTCTCACAGAAAGGCAGCAGTACGGAACATACCCGTGCAGCCCAGGAACAGTCGCCAGACGGTATGGATGCCAGTTTTTTCACATCGATGCTTGAACGCCCCACCAACGCGACTTCTGCCAAGCCTGAAGTCTCGCTCCTTTTGACAGAGGCCTCAAAGCACCTCAGTCACTCAAGAGATGGCTTCGCAAAAATAATCCGCTCAACCAAAAAAGGTATAGATGTTGAGGCCATCAGTACTTACCCACGAGAGTTATATAGCGCACAACTCACATCACAACTCATGGTGAAATGTCTGGCCAAGACAACACAGTGCATCGACAAGATCAGTAACATGCAGTCCTGAGCATGAATAACTCTCTGCGTGTCGTTTTAGTTTTGATCATGGCTTTTATACTGAGCGGATGCGGTGACCGAGTGGAACTTCATCGCCAATTGTCCGAGCAAGAAGCCAATGAGGTCGTCGCCGAATTGGCTGATAAACATATTCGTGCGCAAAAGACCCCGGCCAAAGATGGCGTCGTCGTAACGGTCAATACAAACGACATCGGGCGCGCCGTACGTACCTTGGAAGCGGCAGGCCTTCCTCGACTTGCCCGGACCACCATGGGGGATACATTTCGCAAGGAAGGGGTCATTTCCACCCCCCTGGAAGAGCGTGCCCGCTACATCTATGCCTTATCCCAAGAGCTTGAAACCACCTTGTCCAAGATCGATGGCGTTATTGTCGCACGCGTGCATGTGGTGTTGCCCGAGCGCATTGCGCCAGGAGAGCCGGTCCAACCTGCATCTGCCTCCGTGTTTATCAAGCATGATCCCCGCCTGGATCCCGACAACATCCGTGCGCGGGTCCGCAGAATGGTGGCAAGCAGTATTCCCGGGATGACCACAGCGGTGGATAACCCGCAAAAACTCACTGTGGTGTTTGTACCTGCCTCCACTTATCAGGAACAGCAACGTCTGGTGTATTTCGGCCCCTTCCTGGTGCCTGGCGACGATCTCGGCTTCTGGCGAACCAGCATAATGATTGTGCTGCTCGCTCTGGTTTCGGCCGTGGCCGCCATGATCTTCCTCCAAGCGCGGCGCAAGCGTCACTCCCAGGAGCCGGCCATTAAAGGCGACTCAGCGGGGTCAACGCATGGCACCTAGACCCGACCCTCTCATGCGTGAACAACTGGCCTGGGCTCAGTGGTGGGCTTTTCCCTGGAAGCAGGCCCACGAAGACTGGCGAGGTGAGGAGTATCGTGCGATTGAAAGGCTTTTTTACAACGGCCGGTCAGTGCCCGACAACCTGACGGGTTTTAAAGCCTGCTTGCCTGCTGCGCCTCACGCTACCGTGCTTCGGTTGGCCCTGGCCACGACGGATCAACTGAACCTGGGGCTGGCATTGGTCACGCACATATTCAATCCCGAAGCGCCATCACCATTGAGTGAAAGTCATCACCAGTGGTGCATGCGCCTCTCCATGGCGCTGCACCCCTCCATGCTGCCCCCACATTCCGATCCACTGCGACTGCTTCATAGCTGGGTTGAACCGGCTATCTGGCAGCGTCTTCGATTGCGCTTTCCCCGTACACGTGTGAGCGAGGCTGAAATAGCAAACGCCCCACTCGAACATGCAAGCGGCCGATTGAACACTCTCTGGCAGGCCGTCGTCTGGCGCGTCACGACCATGGCGAGCGGCAACACGCCCCTGTCTCGCACAGGTGAGGAAAACAGTAATGTTATGCCGACATACTATTGAGTTACGCAATGACGCATCCGGCGCACGAGGAAGCCTTATCAAGCGCGAAGAGCTTGCCCATTGGGAACACGCCAACCACCTCCTGAGCCACGCCAAGGCCCAGGCCGACGAATTGATAAGTATGGCCGAGAAAAAATGCGAGGCCATGCTTGAACAAGCCTCATTGGAAATCTGGCAACGCGCAGATGCACAACTCAAGCAATGGGAACGCGACCGTCAAACGATGCGCGACAACCTTGAACACTATGCGACCTCCATAACCAACCAGGCCATTCGCTGCTTGCTCGGCGAGACGACTGCCCCGCAAAGGCTCGCAGCACTGTTAAAGCACTTGCTGGAGAGCCAAGTTCAGGAAGTCAGCGCGACGCTGCTCTGTCATCCCCTTGATCTTGAGGAAATAAGGCAGAGCCTTGCACGCCACAAGAGCAACGCCTGGAAGTTAAGCGCCGACGACACAGTTCATCTTCAGACACTCGTACTGAAAACAGATGAGGGCGACTTCCGTATCAGCTGGAACGCCATGCTCGACACTTTTTTCAAGCAGGATAAAGAGTACTTGATCGAGATTTAATCCTACGAACATAGAGACTTTCTTTATGTTAATCACTCAGAGCTGACTGTTTAAATTCATCCATCGACAATAGAAAACCGAGGAAAAATCATGGATTTTTTCAAAGAACTGACTCATTCGATTGCCCGAAATAAAACATCGACATACAAGGAGTTCAAAGCCGGCTTCGAAGAAAGCCTGGCCGCCGAAGACAGCGAACTCTTTCACAACTTGGTAACGCGTAGAGAGGTCACCTTTGCGCTTTATAACGAGCACGGTAAAACCGTCAACCAAATGCTTAAAACAACTATTGAAAGCTTCCAGTAGATGAAGGCGCTCGTGAGTGACTGGTTGAGCAGCGGAAAGGAAAAAATCGCTCTATTTGAGGGCGACGACGAAGTCACCCTGCAACGTCAGGGAGACACCGTTTTATTGGGGGCTCAACTGACCTCTTCTCTACCCGATAACTCAGCCTTGCAAGGCTGGCTGCGCCTGGGCGCGGCCAGCTTGAATCATTTTCAAGGTGCATTGGCTCAAAAAGCCGACACGGGAGCGCTATGGGTGATTAACAGCCTGCGCGCCGACCGTGGAGAAGCCGGCCTGCTTGGCTGCCTTGAAGCCCTGCTCAACCAACGCGACACATGGCGCGCAATCAATGCACGACTTGCTCGCCCAGTTCAAAACCTCAAACCCACCCCGCTAAGTTCACGTTCGTACTAATCAGAGAACTGTCTATGTCTAACAAGACCCATAAGGGCAATCGCTCGTACCTTGGCTCGCCTGCCGTTACAGCCAAAAGAACCCACTGGCGGAATGTGTTTTTGTTTTCCTGGTTGCTGGTTTCAGCACAAAGCGCGCTGGCCGCCATCCCTTCGGAATGGAAAAACACCGCCTACGCTTATGAAGCCGAGCATAAGCCGGTGCGCGAGGTACTCGAAGATTTCGCCCAGACCTTCGGTACACAACTGCAGATCGAGGGCCTGCTGGAAGGCATCGTCAATGGCAAGATACGCGCTAACACCCCGCAGTCATTGCTCGACCGCCTGGGGGTAGAGCATCGCTTCCAATGGTACCTGTACAACAACACGCTCTACGTCAGTACTCTGGACCAGCAAGAGTCAGCGCGCCTGGAGGTCTCCTCCGAGACCATTGCCGACCTCAAGCAAGCCCTCACTGATATCGGCCTGCTCGACAGCCGCTTCGGTTGGGGTGAGTTGCCCGACGATGGCATCGTGTTGGTCTCAGGGCCTCGGCGCTATATCGAGCAAGTCAAACAGTTCAGCAGCCAACGCCGCTCGGTGGACGAAAAACAGAGCGTGCTGAGTTTCCCGCTGAAGTTTGCCAATGCAGCGGATCGCCACGTGGATTATCGCGGCCAGAAGATCACCATTGCCGGTGTTTCCAGCATTGTGCGGGGCTTACTGGAGCCACGCTCCAACGCGACACCCCCTGCGTTAGCCCAGCGCCCCGCCTCACAGCCCGCCCCTCTCGTACCCAACGTTCCCCGCTTGAGCAACCCGTTGCTGGGGCAGATGCTCGCTACAAACAGCACTCCCATGCCAATGGATATTGGCGCCACACTCAGCCCGCGGGCGCCGGCACCCACCAGTCGCATTCGCGTCGAAGCCGATATGCGCAATAACGCGGTGCTCATTTATGACCTGCCAGAGCGCCAGGCCATGTACCGCGAGTTGATCGCTCAACTCGATGTGGCGCGCAAGTTGGTGGAAATCGATACGATCATTCTGGATATCGAGCGCACCCAATTGCGTGAATTCGGCGTGAACTGGGGGTTTCAGAACAGCCGTTTCCGTGGTGGTGCAAATATGGCGCCCGGCACATCGCAGCAGTTGTCGATCGAGAATCGCGACCGTTTCTATGCTGACATACGCGCCCTGGAAGCCAAGGGGCTGGCGACCATGGTGTCCAACCCCTCCGTGCTCACCCTGGAAAACCAACCGGCGGTGATCGACTTCAACCGCACTCAGTACCTGACACCCGGTCGTCAGAACGCAACCATCCTGCCGGTCACCGTGGGTACCAGCGTGCAGGTCGTGCCCCGCGTCATCACCAGCCGAGGCAGCCATCAGATTCACTTGGTGGTGGATATCGAGGACGGTACGTTCGATGAGTCCAACCCCAATCGTGACCTCAATAACTTGGATGTGCGCCGCGGTAACGTCAGTACCCAGGCGGTCATGGCGGAAAAACGCTCAATGGTGGTGGGCGGATTCCATGTCACGGAAAGCACCGACAAGCACAACAAGGTGCCGCTGCTGGGCGATATCCCACTGCTGGGCAAGGCGTTGTTCTCTTCAAGCGAACGGCAGAACAATCGGCGTGAACGCCTGTTCATCATCACCCCACGCGTCATCGGCGACCAGGCCGATCCGTCCCGCTACTTGCCTCAGGCAGACCAGGCCGAGTTGCAGACGGCCCTTGCACCACTGGCCAGGCGCAACGCCCCTCACCAGCCCGAGATCAAGCGTAGCGACATCATCAGCACGTTGGCGCATCTGGTGACGGGAGAAGTGCCCAAGGCCTTCAAGTTGGCGCCCATGCCCCTGGGATTGAACACGCTGTGCAGCCCCCGCGACTTGCTGGCGCTGAACAGCGAGCGCAGCCAATGGTACGCAGGCCCCGAGTACAACGTCGCCGTCGTGGTGATGCGCAACCAGTTCAACCGCAATGTGCGCATCGATGAAAAAGAATGCAGCAACTCGCAGACTTTGGCCGTCACCGTGTGGCCACGCGCCTGGTTGAAGCCGGGAGAAGAAGCCGAAGTCTTTATCGCCATGCGCCCGGTGAAGAAGGATGAACACCTCAGCGTTCCGCGCCCTACCTTGATTACTCCTGTCAAAAAGGCCCGACCATGAAGCATCAATTGTTGTGCGTCACCCTGATCGGTGCGGCGCTGCTCGTCAGCGCTTGTACCCCAACATGCAAAGGCGACTCCTGCTCACGCCCGCAGTCGACCGCGCAGAAGATGGTGATCTGGTGGCCATCGCACATGCGCGTCCAGCCTGGACCGTCCGGGGAGCGCGCGGACCACCAGACGGTATCGCTGGAGCGATGAGCACGACGCAAATGCCCGGCAACCAACCCCAGGTAGTGCTGAACGACCTGGTGAGCGGCGCTGCCGCTCACCAGTCCCTCGCGCCCGGTATCAAAGTGTGCACGTTGCAGGCCGGCAATCGCCCGGGGCTGGCTCTGCATGTCGCTCGCGAAGCGTTGCAAGCCGGGCAATTGCAACGGATATTACAGCGCCGCTTTGAGCAGGCCCTGGTCTTCGAGGGGTGCTTTGTCTACCTCGATGCCCAGGGCGCCATGGTGATCTGGCACGCGCTGCCAACACCGCCCGGCAATCTGGACAGGACGCTGAGCCGGATGCTCTCGCTGGCAGGTCTCAGTGTCCTGGACCCAGGATCCATTCGCTGATCAGCGCTGGTCAAGCTCCGGGAGCTCCAGCGTCTCGCGTTTGGCGTCATCGTCCAGCTCGCGCAAGGTGCGATAGATCAACGCCACGGCCTGCAGGGTTTCGCGAGGAATGCTGGCTCCCAACTTTTTGGTGTAGATCGTACGCGCCAACCACACACACTGAATCACGGGCACCTCGGCGGCCTTCGCGCGCGCGATCAGTTTTCGCGCCTCGTCGTCCGTGCCTTTACTGATCAGCAGGGGCAGAGGCGTCTTGCCAGGACGGTAATACAGGGCGACCGCAAAGTGCGTCGGGTTGACTACCAGCATGTCTGCCTCTTCCAGCTTGGGCAGTTTGACCTTCGGTTCCTCCTGGGCCAATTGCTGCGCCAACTGACGGCGCTGCCCCTTCACATGAGGGTCGCCTTCCATGTCTTTGTATTCTTTGACGACCTCAACCTGTGTCATGCGCATACGCTTGGCGAAGAAGTGCTTCTGCAACGTCAGATCGATCAACGCCAACACCAGCAACAGCCCCAGGCAGGCATGCAGCAAGTGACGGAACAACGCGATCAGCGCCAGTAGGTAACTCTGCAGATCGCTGTTGGCAAGATTGATCAACGCCCCCAAAGAGGGCCAAACCACCACGTACACAATCAGGCCCAGGAGGAACGCCTTGGCTATGCTCATCAACAGATTCATCAAAGACTGGGCAGAAAACATCTGCTTGATCTGGCTGATAGGGTTGAGGCGATTGAAATCCAGCTTGAGCGTTTGCGGGGCGAACAACAAGCCGAACTGCATCCAGCTGCCAATCAGCTTCGCAGCAATTGCAAGCCCGGCCATCAGCAGAGAGAACGAGAAAAACATGACCAGGCCCTCCACCAGTACTTCTTCCAGCACTCGCACAAACGGCTGGCTCAAGCGCGACATCGGGAACACCATCAGTTGCTGAAAGCGCTGCATACTGGTCTCGGCAGTGAACAAGGCGACTTCACTGATAGCCGTCAGTGCCAACAGCTTGCTCACATCCTGGCTTTGGGCGACCTGACCTTTCTTGCGTTGGTCACGCAGTTTCTTGGCGGACGCCGGGTGCTTTTTTTCCCCCGAATCACTCACGGTGCCGAGACCGAGAACAAAAGCCCCAGATAGTGCTTAAGGTCACCCAGCTGGCTCATACGCCCGACAATAAGATCCTGCAACAATGCAAAGTACAGCAACAAAATACCGATTCCCGCCAGGCATTTGACCGGTGGCGCCAAGGTACTCACTTGCAATTGCTGGCTGTAGACGCCCAGCAACGCGATGCCAAACTCCAACAGCAACAACACGGCAATAAAGGGCGCAGCGTAAAGCATCATGTGCATGAACGTGTCACTCAGCATCCCGACAAATACGCTCATGCCATCAGCCGCTGGAAACGGAAACCACACGGTGGGAGGCCAGATCAGATAACTGTCCCAGATCACCTGGGTCAGCGTGCCCAACCCCAGAACGGCCATCAACAGGTAAATCGCCAGTTGCTTGAACATGTGCCCGATCGGTGTCGCGTCCGGCCCCAGTGACGGGTTAAGTTGGCCACCTGCCAAGGCTCCACGCTGGTTGTCCAGCAGTGCCCCGACCGACTCGAACATCCAGAACGGCATCGCCAGCAACACCCCGAGCAGCAACCCCAGGACCACTTCCTTGATCATCAGC
The DNA here is from genome assembly GCF_900119375.1 of Pseudomonas sp. NFR02. NCBI lineage: Bacteria > Pseudomonadati > Pseudomonadota > Gammaproteobacteria > Pseudomonadales > Pseudomonadaceae > Pseudomonas > Pseudomonas sp. NFR02. Next base: position 49,519 of record NZ_FPJJ01000002.1, on the reverse strand, counting down.
GCACCGAGCATGATTGCTGAAGGGTCCTGCCCTGCCAAAGCTGCGTGAATACCCGGCGCGGGCAGCAGCGCCAGGACCATCACGATGGTGTGCCGAGGCAGGCCTCGCACGTGCTGAAAACAAAACGCCGCCACCAAAATGCCACAGGGGTAAATACGCGCCATGCCAATCACCAGGCTGGGCAGGTAGTCAAGATAAAGCAGCACAGGCGACGCCTCAGTTCAGGGCCGAACGGCCGATCATTTCAAACGTCAGGTTGATCAGCTGGATCAACTCAACGCCAATCCAGCGGCCCGTCAGGATCAATGTGACACCCACCGCCACCAGCTTGATACCAAAGGGTAATGTCTGGTCCTGGATCTGCATCAGTGCTTGTACCAGGGAAGTCAGTACCCCCACCACCACCGCCACGATCAGCGGCGGCGCCGACAGTACAACCACCAGCAACATGCCCTGCTTGAACAGCACGATAGGTTCCATACGCCACTCAGAGATAAGAAAGGAACAGGCTGTCGAGCAACCGCGACCAGCCAGACACCAGCACGAACAGCAGCAGCTTGAGCGGCAGGGAAATGGTCATCGGCGAGACCATCTGCATACCCAGCGCCAGCAGCAGGTTGGAAACAATAAGGTCGATCACGATGAAGGGGATGTAGATCAGGAACCCGATCTCGAACCCCGCCTGCAATTGCGAAAGCACAAAGGCCGGAATCAGCAGGATAAGATCCTCACGCTGCACCTCCTGCGCCATTTTCGCTGGCCACAGACGTGCGGTATTTTCCAATAGATGGGTCAGCACATCCGGGTCCACATTACGCAGCATGAAGGCACGCAAGGGGTTGATGGCCTCATTGCCGGTACTCAGAAACGTTTGCACGTTGGTCATGTCCAGAGGCGAAGCCTTAAGGTTCTCGGCGATCTCGTAACCCACCGGCGCCATGATGAACAAGGTGGCAGCCAGGGCGATTCCGTTGATGGCCATGCTTGGAGGCACCTGTTGTACGCCGATGGCATTGCGGGTAATCATCAGCACAATCACGATTTTCAAGAAGGCTGTGCAGACAACCAACAGCATGGGCATCAACGACAACGCCCCCAGAAATACCGCCAGAACTACCGGGTCCAGCCCCTGAAGAATCATCGACCGAACACCACTCGGGACAACTGCAACCCCAGACGCCCGTCAACTTCCACCAACTGTCCCTGGCCGATGGGTCGATCACCGTAATACAGTCCCGCCGTGCCCGGGGCGAAACCGGCAATGCCCAATACCGAGCCGGGCACGAGGTTACGCAGCTCCCCCAGGGTAAGGTTCAGTGTTCCGCAGCGTACGTTCAGCGTCATGCTCAACTCATCGAACGGCTCGGGGCCGAATACGTCCATGACAGGTTCATCGTTTTCATGCCCCGAGTAATGAGGTACAGCTAAATCTTCGTCCACGGACATGTCCTCGATAGAAGTAAGAATGAAACGTAACCGCCCGTTGTCATCGTCAATGCCCCCGTGCAGGCGCTCTCTGCCAACCTGCACATAGCCGCTGCCCAGGGCCTGGAAAAAGGTCTGTTCAAGCACCAGCACATCGCCGGTCCGCAGGCTACTGGCCTGTACAATCGGTAACCGCAACCGCCCAAGGGTCACGGCAATTGCCAATTGAAACGACAACGGCAGTGGCGCAGCCGTGGCCCGCCAGGAACTCGCCTCGTGCAAGGCCAAAAAGCTTTCGGGGCTCAACCAGGCATAACCCTCAGCCCAGGATGCCCCCAGGGTCACGGTGAGGCGGCAGCCAAACCCCCTTGGTCGCTCGGTGTGCAGCAATCTCACATAACCCAACAACGACCGCACTTCGGGGCTCAGGTAATACTGGAACAACGCCCAGAACCAGGAGTCTGGTTCGTTGTCGGCCCCAGCGAGGGTCACCGGACACTCGCCCATCAGGCTGAGCAACGGCCCTGCCTTAGCGAGCGCCAGCACGCCGCACTGCGTGTCAAAGCACACCGCTTCACTGCCAACTGGCGCACGTCCAGGCTCAAGCCGCAGCTCACCGGCCTGACCCGCGACATGGAACGGCAGGTACAGGCCGCGCCCCAGTCGGTTGCGTGCGGCAACCAAGTCGCTCTTGATCGACGGGAATGTCAGTAGCGGTACGATCATAGGTTGCCGACGCTTGGCACAAGTACGCTGACTGGCCGCCCCAGCGCTTGCGCAAAACGTTCCTCACACTGCTGTCGTACGCCACTGAGCCACCGTGCCGTGGCGCCCTGTTCTGCTTCCAGCTCAATGGTCCAGGCGCTCTGTTCTCGGCGCACGCTGGCATTGATCCGTCCCAGACGTGGCAAGTACAACACTGCCTGCAACGGCCATTGCGAACCGGCCAATACACGCGGCGCCAGCTGTTCGGCGAGCGCCTCGATCATGGCGATACCGGATGCTGATTTTTTTCCCGATAAGGAGGCTCCCGTCCCTGTGCCCTCACGCTCATCAGCAAACAGCCGCGCAAACAGTCGCCCTTGCTCCCAGGGCACCACGCCCGCTGTTCCCGGCTCACGTTCTTCCCGTGGCTCACGCAGGGGCGGTCTTTGAGGGGGTTTATTAGCAACCTTAGTCATGCCGGCTCCCGTGCCAGTAAAAGTGATAACTCCTGTAACTTTTCGACCTGTCGCAAGCATTCGGTGGCTTGCCTCTGGGCTTTGCCAACGTGGCTTTCTTTTACTGGCCGTTGGCTGCGCAACGCCTCAAGCTGCCCCTCTTCTCGCTGGGTGCTGGCGGATAAGGAGTGTTCCTGCGCGCGCCAGGATTTCAGCCCCTTCAAGGTCAGGGTCTGGCCCTGATGCTGACTGAGCAACTGCGCACTTTGCCGGGCTTCCTCCTGCCGAGTCTGTTCAAGTGCTTCCTGGGCCTGCTGGATGTGCGCAAGCAGGGCCTGCTGCGCACGCTTGGCCTCACGCAGGGCACGCTCGGCCCGATCGGCCCGGTGCCTGCGCAGGCGCCGCAGCGTCTCCACCTCACCGAGCAGTACGTCAGAATGGGACATGGGCGGTCAGCTCCTTGAGTTGCTCCAGCGTGACAGCCATCGGTGTCGGCTCACGCAAATCCTGGCGCAGGAAACCATCCACCGCTTGGCGACTGTTCACCGCCAGGTCCGTCAGGGCATCGCTGCCAGGCTGGTACTCGCCCAGCTTGAGCATCAACTCAATCTGCTGGTACGCCGATAGCAAACGCCGCAACGCCGTGCCCGCCTGGATATCCGCAGGTTCTGCGACGTTGCTCAATATTCGTGAAAGGCTCGCCAGCACATCCACCGCCGGATAGTGCCCACGCTCGGCCAATTTGCGCGACAGCACGATATGGCCGTCAAGCAACGAACGCACTTCGTCGGCCACTGGGTCGTTCATGGAGTCCTGCTCGATCAGCACCGTGTAGATCGCTGTGATCACACCGTCACGGGTCAACCCGGCGCGTTCCACCAGACGCGGCAGCAAGCTGTACACCGAAGGCGGCAGACCACCGCGTCCCAGGGGCTCACCGGCAGCCAGGCCAATTTCGCGCTGGGCCCTGGCGAAACGAGTCAGGGAATCAATCAGCAACAACACCCGTTGACCCTTGCGCCGGAAACCTTCAGCCAACGCCGTGGCGGTGAATGCAGCGCGAGCGCGCTCCATGCTGGAGCGATCAGACGTAGCACACACCAGTACCGCTTTGGAGCGCAGTTGCTCATCCAGCTCATGGTCGAGAAACTCACGCAACTCGCGGCCTCGCTCGCCGATCAGGCCGAACACGATGACGTCGCATTCGACGTTACGGGCGATCTCGGCCAACAAGGTCGTCTTGCCGCAACCGGCCCCGGCGAACAGACCGACGCGCTGGCCTTCACCCAGCGTCATCAAGCCATCAATGGAACGCACCCCAGTGGCCAGGGCACGGTTGATCCGCGGGCGCTCGGTGGGTAACGGCGCTTCACACAGCACCGCACTGGTATCGGGCAGTTCAGCTTCGACAAACGCACTGGCGCCCTGCCCCGTAATCGGTCGCCCGAAACCATCCAGTACTTGGCCCAACAGCGCCTCGCTGACCTGCACACGATGCGAAACGCCCAGGCGCTCAACGCCAGCGCCCACTCGTACGCCTTCCAGATTACCCAGGGCACTGAGTACTGCATCCTGCTGATCAAAGCCGATGATTTCGGCGAGCATGAAATCGCCCGGCCCTTTTTCCACTTGGCACAAATCGCCGATGCGCGCCTGAGGCAATCGGCATTGCAGCAACATGCCATTGACGCGCTGGATGCGACCACGCATCGCCACTGGCGCAAAGCTGCTCAGCGCCTGGGCCTGGCGCTGTTGCCAGGCGTCGAGACGCGCTTGCAATTGCGTACTCACCAAAGCACCTCATAACGCTGCGCGCCGTCGAAAACCACCTTGCTGTTGTCGATCAACACCAGGCGCAGGCCATCTACCTGATCCCCCAGAAAAAGCCGGCTCCCCTCTTCCAGAACCACGTGGCCGTTCGGTCCGCCCACTATCTGCACAATCCTGAACGGCAAGGCCTCATCGCGCACACGGACACGACTGATCACCGGCACCGCACTGTCGAATTGCTCACCAAAACGGCTGAGCATCCGCGACACCAACTCCACATCTTCCTGGGAAACATCCCCGCTCAGCACGACTTGGCCGTTGATCACCTGCAAGCCGATGCGCGGGTTCAACTCACGCTCGCCAAGCATCTTCACCAACTGTTGGCGCACATCAATCGGTGAGGCCAGTTCCTGTTTGCCAGCCACCGCAGGCATCAGCGAAGCCTGGGCCTCATGCTCCCCTGTCGAGACCATGCCCACTACGGCGATGATGATCGCCATCACCAGCACCAGGCTGATCAAGCGCTTTTGCTGCGAGGGCGCAATGGCGGACAACATCAGTGCCTGCGCGGGTTCATCCGGCGATGGCACCGCTGCGGCCGCCGGCGCCACAGGCTCGGGCCACGGTTGATCCGCCAGGGTGACGCACAACCTTACGCTGCCCACCAGAAAGGGCACGTTCAATGCCAGATTCGGGATCTGCGCCATGGCTTGCCCAGCAGCCCCGTACAACAGTTCCGCCTGGGCCTGCACCGACCAGTTAGCCTCAAAAAAGCGCAGCAACGCATGCTGCTCGGCAACCCCTGGATCGTTCAGCACCAAGTCAGCATCTGCCTGGGCGCCAATGCTCCATTGTTCGCCAAACAACGGCAACGCAGCGCCCTGGCGCTGGCCATCAAGCACCCTTAGCTCATACATTATCGAGCCCTCCTTCGTATTAACCATGGCCGCAGGCTCATGCCGCCGCCCCCCGCATCAAGGCTTCCTGGCCCAGGTCTATGCGCCCCAGGACCTTGACCTTGGATGTGCTTCCCAACTCAGCGAAAGACAGCACCGGTACATGGTTGAACTCTTCCAGCAGCAAGGTCCGCAATGGGCTGCGCAAGTCTTGCGCCACCAACATCACACTTTTGCTCTTGGCCCTTAGAACAAAGGCTTGGTTGAGCAAACTGATAAAGGCCGCGCTGTGGTTCTCGTCCAGCGCGAAAAACACGCCGGTCTGGGTCTGGCGCAGCGCCTCGCGCAGGATGTTTTCGCTCTGCGGAGATAACAGCCAGGCATGCAGGCCATCGGCCTCGCTGTACTGGTGGTAGATCTGTGCCTTGAGGGCAATGCGCGCATAGTCGGCCAGGGCTTCCGGCTCACGCTCATGCTGCCCGTACTCGATCAGCGACTCGACAATCAGCCGCACTGCTCGCAGCGGTACGCCTTCACTGGCCAGGCGTTGCAACACCGCCGAAAAACGCGAGAGCGGCATGATGCGCTGCAGTTCCTGCACCAGTTCCGGCTGGTTATGCTCAAGCCAACTCAAGATCGACTTGCTCTCCTGAATCCCCAGGAACTGCGGCCCGCTAAGCATCATTGCCTGCCTCATGCGCTCCAGGATCAGGTGCGTAGCCGTGAAGCGCTCCAGCTCTGGGTCCTCCAGCAGCGGATCATCAGGAGGCAACCAGAGCCAATCCTGTTCATCCCGCTCAGCCAGCCCCGGTATGGCGTGCTCAGGCTCAACCGTCAGCGCCTTGCGCTCAACAGCCACATGGTTGACCACTGACGCCCTGACCATGGGCACCTCATGCACGCAAAAGCGCATTTCATCGGCGGCCAGGGAATCATCGAGTTCAACTTCGAACGGCGGCAATGTCAGGCCGATATTGGCGACCAGCGAGTTTCGCGCCTGGCGAATCCCATGAATCAGGTCCGTCACCTCAGGCGTTCCGCGCAGCACGGGGGAAAACTGCAACAGGTAGGGGCGCGACGGATCAAATCCGCGCAAGTCCTCTTTACCGTTCTCTTCAGGTCGAACGACCTCAGCGGCTTCGTTGGCGGGCTCTGCCTGTCGTTGACGCTGGCGTACCAGGTAGTAACCCACACAGCCGGTGATCAGCGCGATAAGAATAAACACCAGGGTAGGCATGCCCGGCACTAGGGCAAACGCAAGCATTCCCACCGAGGCAATCACCCAGCTCTTGGGCTCGCTGGTCATTTGCCGAGCAATTTCGACGCCCATGTTACTGACGCCTTTGCGTCCATCCGGCGCCACGCGGGTGATGATCATGCCCGCAGTCAGAGAGATCAGCAGCGCTGGAATCTGTGCTATCAGGCCATCGCCAATCGTCAGCACCGAATACAACGAAATGGAATCGGCAGCGCTCAACCCGTGCTGGAACATGCCCGTGGAGAAGCCGCCCAACAGGTTGACCACGACGATGATCAAACCGGCGATGGCGTCGCCTTTGACGAACTTCATGGCGCCATCCATGGCCCCAAACAGCTGGCTTTCACGCGACAGCTGATCGCGTTTGTCGCGCGCCTGCACACCGTCAATCAACCCGGCACGCAAATCGCTGTCGATAGACATCTGCTTACCCGGCATTGCATCCAGGCTAAATCGCGCCGCGACCTCGGCAACCCGCTCCGAACCCTTGGTGATCACCAGGAAGTTGACCAGGGTCAGGATCAGGAAGATCACCATCCCCACCGCCAGGTTTCCCCCCACCACAAAATTACCGAACGCCTCAACGATGTCACCGGCGTCCTGTTCCAACAAGATCAGGCGCGTGGTCGCGATCGACAGCGCCAATCGAAACATAGTGGTCAACAACAGGATCGACGGGAACGACGAGAACGCCAAAGGGCCCGGTAGATAAAGCGCCAGTACGATCAACAGGCAAGATATGCAGATATTGAGAGCAATCAGAATATCTACCAGCCAGGTCGGCAGTGGAACGATAAAGATAAAGATAATGGCCATGACCACCACAGCGCCCAGCACTTCAGCTCGCTGTGCCACTTTGAGCAGTAAGCCATTGATGGTCGACAGCAGGGTCACGTCATAGCCTCGGCCAGCTCAGGAGAACGCTGGGTTCCGCCATCGATCCGGTTCAGTTCGTCCATCACCGCTACAAACTTGAACAAGGTTTCCTCACGGACTCTGGTGTCAGGCCACAAGGCCAAAGGTAACTGCCGGATCAGAGGGTAAAGCGCGTTGAGAGCTGTTAATTGCCTGGTAGGCGAACCACTCCCCATCTCATTCCCCAACCGCAGAATTTCATCGGCGCCTATGCCGCTGCTGGCATATCCGAGCAGGCGCTGCAGCAGCGTAACGGCCTCATCCTCCATCTCCAGGCGCTGCTTGCACGTCACGCAACTGGCCAGCACTGCGCTCAACTGCCCGCAGCTTCGCAGCCCCACCAGCAAGGAGCGCAGCAATGGTGTAGGCACCGAGGACACCAAGGCGGCAATATCGTCTGCCAGGGCTTTACGCATCACGTTAAGCCCTTCTTGAAACCCATCACCGCCGTATACACCCAGCAGGGCTTGCATCATTGTTGCCAGGGATTGGCGCGTGACCACGCTGGCGTAGTAGAGCGCACGTAGGGCCTGGCGCTCCTCGGGGTCCACGCTGGCGGCTTGCAGTGTTAAGGCGATGTTCAGGCCGGCCTGGATTTCGCCCTTGAAACGCGCCTCCAGCTTGGCGATGGCTGCGTGTGCCAGGGCCGCTTCGGATTTACGGACTTCAGCGTCCGCCTCGCTCACCACATGCTTGAGCACCACGAAAGCACGCGCCGGGTCGCCTCCGGCGAGGTCGAGCAATTTTTCGAGACTGGCGCTTTGCAGCAACTGCATCCTGATTCGGCGCGAAACCGAAGCCATGCTCGCCTGGGCCGGGTGACCCAACTGGTCATAAAGCTCCACCAGCTTTTCAGCCGCAGGCACGCGCACGCCCATTTGCCGATGGGCCAGCGGGAGCTTATTGAGCTCCACTTCCTGATTGAACAGATGGGCCAGTTCGTCGACACCCTTCGCAGGTGCAGGCACGGAGCCAGTGTTGATAACAGGTTGATCCGAGCTTTGGACCGTTTGCACATCGTTGCGAGATTCGACTTTCATGGACAGGCCAGTTCAGGAAGAGTGTTTTCCCTGTGTGGCGAGGCCCACCCATACGGTTCCATAGAAATTTGAGGCTGAGCCGGGTTTGAAAAGACTTGCACAGGCACCTGGTCCCCCGTGCAAAAGTCTGCGTAAAAACACCTCCATTCAAAATATTTATCTATGTATATCAAGCTATTAAACGATTTTTTCTCTTTGGCACACGCAGTGCAATCGGGTTCCTGTCGATACGTTTTCGACTGCGTCTACCTTAAGGAAAAAATCATGAATATCCCTATTGAAGCCTTAGTTCACCTTGGTGGCAATTCGCCTCAATTCATGCTCCATCTGACAGACGATCAACAGAAAAAACTGCGGCGCTTCATTCACAAACGGGTCCTCAACCCGGAAGACGCGGATGATCTATTGCAACTGACTTACTTGGAGGCCTGGCGCAATCGCGAGCGCTTCAGTGGTACCGCGACGCTCAGCACCTGGATGTGTGGCATCGCGCAGAACCTGATCCGCAATCACTTCCGGCGCCTGTATGCCAAGCCCTCTCATTGCGAATTCGACGAGTCGCTGTGGCATGGCCATGAAGAAAACCACAGCCTGGATTGGGAATTCGAGGTCAACCGACGCCTGGAAAATACCCTGAGCGCAATTGATCACTTGCCCACAGAGATGCGCAGAACACTGTATGCCTCCCTGGAAACCGACGGCAGTTACCAGGACACCGCCGACGTACTGGACATTCCTATCGGCACCGTGCGCTCGCGCCTGTCACGGGCACGCGAACAGCTCAAGCGCGTCACCCACACCCCACTGCATCAGTAAGTTGAACTAGCCAGTCAAGCGTTGGGCGACAGGGATATCTGCCCAACACTGTCGGACTGGGCCCGTGAGTAGACCTTCGAAGACGCTTAGCGCTTGCGCTCCCCTCATGCACGGTGCATTCGCCACCGCCCGTCGCCAAAATCAGCGCTTTGGCTTAAACAGTTGAAAGCGTAGAAAAATTTTCAACAAAAACGCTTGACGCATTGCCGTTCCAAGCGAATAATGCGCGCCACTTGGCTACATAGCTCAGTTGGTTAGAGCATAGCATTCATAATGCTGGGGTCCGGGGTTCAAGTCCCTGTGTAGCCACCAAGTACTAAAAACGGCTTACCGAAAGGTGGGCCGTTTTTTTATGCGCGCAAAAAAACTCCCCAACTGTATTTTGACGCCCCCCAACCCCACTGTTAGTGTCCTGCCTCCCCTAAACACGGAGTGCCCCGATGCAACTGGACATCTACCAAGTCGACGCTTTCAGCCACCATCCCTTCGGCGGCAACCCGGCAGCGGTGTGCCCACTCACTGAGTGGCTGGCCGACGAGCAACTGCAGCAGATTGCAGCCGAGAATAATCTTTCGGAAACCGCGTTCTTTGTACCCCGTGGCGAGTTCTATGAGTTGCGTTGGCTCACGCCGGAAGTCGAGGTGGATCTGTGCGGCCATGCCACGTTGGCAGCCGCGTGGGTATTGATCCACAAGTTGGCGGACGCCCCGCAGGTTCTGCGCTTTGCCACCCGTAGCGGCGAGTTGCGGGTAACGCGCAACGGCGATGAGCTGGCGATGGATTTTCCGGCCAAAAAACCCGAACGCTGCGAGCCGCCCCACGGCATGTTGAGCGCCCTGGGGCTTGAAAACGCCGAGGTGTTTGGCACCGACGACTACATCGTGCTGGTGGAAGATGAAGCACAGGTGGCGGCTCTCACACCGGACTTTGCGCGGCTCAAAGGCCTGCCTAAACGCGGGGTTGCGGTGACCGCTAAAAGCACTCGGTTTGATTTTGTCTCGCGCTGGTTCGGCCCGAATGTGGGCGTTAATGAAGACCCGGTTACCGGCTCGGCGCACACGTCGCTGGCACCTTTCTGGGCCGAGCGCCTGGGCAAATCGCAATTGAGCGCCGAGCAAGGCGGCCAGCGTAAGGGCCAGCTGCGCTGTGAACTGCAGGGTGACCGGGTGATTATTTCCGGCAAGGCCGTGCTGTACATGCAAGGCACGATTTACCTGTAAACAACGCAGTAGCCCAAGGACCACAGCACCTTCTCAACATGAACGGAGTTCAGCGCGTGTTTTTGATTTCCCGCCGCAGTCTGACAGTCATCGCCGCAACCCTGGCCCTCGCCGCCTGCCACACGCCCGTCAACGAACAGCCTCCGGCGCCAGAGCTGGGCTCGGGCTACCGCACCGACCTGAGCACCCGCCACGCCGAGCGCCATATGGCCGCCGCCGCCAACCCGCTGGCCGCTGAAGCCGGGCGTGAAATGCTGCGTCAAGGCGGTTCAGCCATTGATGCGGCGACTGCCATGCAAGCGGTATTGACCCTGGTGGAACCGCAGTCTTCCGGCATCGGCGGCGGTGCGTTCATCATGCTGTGGGATGGGCACAACGTGCAGGCTTATGACGGCCGCGAAACTGCGCCGGCCGGGGCCACGGAGCGTCTTTTCCTGAAGGCCGACGGTACGCCCATGGCGTTCACGGATGCGCAGATTGGCGGGCGCTCGGTGGGCACTCCAGGGGTATTGCGCGCCCTGGAGATGGCGCACAAAAAGAGCGGCCACTTGCCATGGGCCAAGCTGTTTGAACCGGCGATTCGCCTGTCGGAGCAAGGCTTCGCCATTTCCCCACGCTTGCACAGCTTGATCGCGGCTGACCGTTTTATCGCGCAATCGCCCGACATGGCGGCGTACTTCCTGAATGCCGATGGCTCGCCAAAAGCCACCGGCACGCTGTTGAAAAACCCGGCTCTGGCCGCGGTGTTCAAGCGCATCGCCAAGGAAGGGCCGGATGCGCTGTACCAAGGATCGATTGCCGATGAGATCGCACGCAAGGTGCAGGGCCATCGCAATGCCGGCAGCCTGTCCCAGGCTGATCTCAAGGGCTACACCGCCAAGCAACGCGCACCGCTGTGCACCGACTACAAACAATGGAAGGTCTGCGGCATGCCACCGCCGTCCTCGGGCGGGATTGCCGTGGCGCAGATCCTCGGGACACTGCAGGCGCTGGAAAACCGCACCCCGCGCCTGGCCATCGCCCCTATGACACCGGTCAAGAGTGCCTCGCCGGCCGGGCTTGAGCCGACACCCGAGGCCGTGCACCTGCTCGCCGAAGCCGGGCGCCTGGCCTTTGCCGACCGCGCGCTGTACGTGGCCGATGCAGACTTCACCCCCGTACCCGTCGCCGGCCTCGTCGCACCGAGTTACCTGGCGCAGCGCGCCACGCTGATCGGCGAACGCAGCATGGGCATCGCCAAGCCCGGCCAACCCGCCGGTATTCAGGTAGCGTATGCGCCAGACCGCTCGCCGCTGCGCATCTCCACCTCACAGGTGGTGGCGGTGGACGACCAGGGCGGCGCCGTGTCGATGACCACCACGGTTGAAGCGGCATTCGGCTCTCATGTGATGGTCCAGGGCTTTTTGCTCAACAACCAGATGACCGACTTCTCGTTCATCCCCGCAGAAAACGGCCAGCCTGTAGCCAACCGCGTACAACCGGGCAAACGCCCACGCTCGGCCATGGCGCCGACCTTGGTGTTCGACCGCAACTCGGGCGAACTGCTGGCTACCGTCGGCTCCCCCGGCGGCTCGCAGATCATCGAGTACGTGAGTAAATCCCTGGTGGCCATGCTCGACTGGAAGCTCGACCCGCAGGCGGCCATCAGCCTGCCCAACTTTGGCAGTCGCAATGGTGCTACCGAGTTGGAAGCTGGGCTGTTCAGTCCGGCGCTGAAACAGGCGCTCAAGGACAAGAGCCACGCCCTGAGCGAGATCGAGATGACCAGCGGCGTGCAGGCCATCGTGCGCACACGGGATGCCCAGGGTAAGGTGACGCTCAGTGGTGGCGCGGACCCTCGGCGTGAAGGTGAGGCGTTGGGTGATTAAGGTGTTGATCTATCCGTACAGGCTTATAAAAAAAGACCTGCACCCTTACGCCTTAAATCCTACGCGGAGCGCCAGAACTCAAAGTGCCATGTCATCTTTTGCGATAAAAACCTTCTTGAGCAGCCCCATCTCACCTGCGATTTTCTGGCCCGCCCTTTCTTGCCAGAGGCTACGTCAAAGACGTAGAATTTCGCGTGTTCACTCTCATAGAATCCCCTCTCTTCAGCAGGCAATGGCCTGACTATTGGACTGAAGATGAAAAAGGTATCTTCATGGCGTTTCTCGCCAGCCATCCTGATGCTGGAAATGTCATTCCGCGCTCGGGAGGTTGCCGAAAGATACGCTGGAGCATGGAGGCCGGGGTAAAAGTGGATCAGTGCGGGTCATCTACACCACACAACTGGAGTGCGGAGCAGTCGTCGCGCTACTGATTTATGGCAAGAGCGCCACGGAGAATATTCCGGCACATATCCTGTACAAAATCGCAAAGGAAATGAACCATGCCACTCACTGATAAAGAACTGAAGGAACGTGACGCCAAACGCAATATAGGCGAAGAACTACTCACAGCCATTCAGGATGTCAAAGCGGGACGTTACGGTGCCGTGCAGCACGTTGAGGTCACTCAGGCTGCCGAAGCAAGAAGCAAGACAGGGCTCTCACAACCCAAATTTGCCGAGCTTCTGGGCGTGTCAGTAAGAACCCTTCAAGAATGGGAGCAAGGGCGTCGCGCACCTTCCGGAGCAGCACGTTCGCTACTGCATATTGCGGCCATAAGGCCGGACGTTTTTCGCGAAGTACTCAGTAACGCCTGATCGCGTTACTGCTTCGGGCCAATCACTGGCGGTTGATCTTCAAGCCCTTGCGCCCCGCATGCCGCTCCAGCGCCAGCTCGATCAACCGGCTCACCAGCTCGCTGTAGCTCATGCCTGCCGCCTGCCACAGCTTGGGGTACATGCTGATGCGGGTAAAACCGGGCAGTGAGTTGATCTCGTTGATCAGCACTTCGCCGTCCTGCGTCAGGAACACATCCACCCGCGCCAACCCGGCGCAGCCCAACACTTCAAACGCCTCAATGGCCAGGCTGCGGATCCGCTCGCTGGCGTCATGACTGATCGCCGCCGGCACCACCACCTGGGCGGCCTGGCCATCGATGTATTTGCTGTCGTAGGAATAGAAACCACTGCTCACCACGATCTCGCCACAACCACTGGCGATGGGCTCGTCATTGCCCAGCACGGCGCATTCGATCTCACGGCCCTGGACGGCGGACTCCACCAGCACCTTCTCATCAAACCCCAACGCCAGTTCAACGGCAGCGCGGTACTCGGCTTCGCTGCCGACTTTGCTTACCCCCACCGACGAACCCTGGTTGGCGGGCTTGACGAACATCGGCACACCGAGCTTGCCAGCGGCCGTTTCAAAAGAGGTGCGCGCCGCATTAGCTCGCGTAAGGGTGATGAACGGCGTGACCGCAATGCCCGCGTCGCGCAGCAAGCGCTTGCTGATGTCTTTGTCCATGCACACCGCCGAGCCGAGTACGTCGGAACCGACGAAGGGCAAGTCCGCCATGCGCAGCAAGCCTTGCAGGCAACCGTCTTCACCGAGGGTGCCGTGGACAATCGGGAAGATCACGTCGATGTGTTCCAGCACGCCCTGGCCAGAGGTCTCTACCACTTGCTGGCTGGCCTTGCCGGGCACCACGGCCAATTCACGGTTGGACTGGTTGAGGGCGATGAGCGCCGGGTTTTCCTGGTTGAGCAGGAAGTTCGAGGTGTCATTGAGGTGCCAGTGACCGGCCTTGTCGATACCGATCAAAACCGGCTCGAAGCGTGAGCGATCAAGGGCATCGACAATGTTGCGCGCCGATTGCAGCGAGACCTCGTGCTCAGCCGAACGGCCACCAAAAATAATCCCTACCCGCACCTTGCTCATGACCCGGCCTCACTGTTGAAAGTAAGGCTTCTTACCATGGGTGGTTAGCGATTCGCTACCAGATGTGCACCGAATAACAGGTAGCAGCTCCCGGCAAAGCGGTCGAGCCACTTGCGCGAACGGCTGTAGAGGTTGGCCATGTGCTCGCTGGAAAACACCAGGGCGACGCTGCAATACCAACTGAACGACAAGGTAGCCATGGTGATGACCGCCAGCGTCAACAGCGCCGGCGAGGGTGACGGTGGCATCGTCGAGGCAAAGGCTGTGGCGACGAACAGAGCTGCCTTGGGGTTGGACAAGTTGCCCAGTAAACCGAAACGCCATGCGGAAAATAGTGACCGTCGCGGCTCATCGGGCAACACCGTCTGCCCCGTGCTCGGCGCCGAGCGTTTGAACAGCTTCAGCCCAAGATAGATCAGGTAGCAGCCGCCGATGATCTTGAACGCCAGGTACAACATGGGCGCGGCGGTAAACAGCGACTTGATGCCCAAGCCACCAGCCAACCCCCAGATAATCGTGCCGGTCGCCACGCCCGCCGACGCCACCACACCGTGACGCCGCGAACAGCTGGCGGCCAACTGCGCCGTATTGAAGAAGTTGGGACCGGGGGTCACCACGGCGACCGTCCACAGCAGCGCGAGCGAGACCAGCGGCGCCACATAGGCAGGGTTGAAAACATCCATGAGGAGCACCACCAGCGCAGTATACGAACAGGGAGCATAGGCCTCGCCCCACACCTGCACAATCGTACAAGACCCCAGCAGACAACCGGTGCAGACTCAGTTAACGTGTTTCCACTTCCTTTTGTGACAAGTCACCATGGGCAACCCCATCCACTCCCTCGACTGGCTGCACCGCGCGCCCCACGCCAGTGGCCTTGACCGTATCGAGGCGTACTTTGCCGGCTTTGCCTTCGACCCTCATCGCCATGACACCTACGCCATCGGGCGCACGTTGTTCGGCGTACAGAGTTTTCATTATCGCGGCGGCACGACCCACAGCCTGCCTGGCACCACCATGGTGATCCACCCGGATGAAACCCATGACGGTCGCGCCGGCAGCGACGAAGGCTTCAAGTATCGGATGATTTATGTGGAGCCGGCGCTGATCCAGCAGATCCTCGGTGGCCAGCCGTTGCCGTTTATCCCCGACGGCTTGTCCACCGACCCACGGCTGCACCGCGCCAGCGAAGTGTTGCTGCAGAGCCTGGATTGCCCGATAGACCCGATGCAAGAACAAGACGCTATGTTCGACCTGGCCCACGCGCTGAGCGCTGCGTCCGGGGCCCTCATTCGCCGTAAATCCTTCGACTACGTCGCGGCCGAACGCGCCCGTGAATTCATCCACAGCGCCCTGGGCCGCAGCATCAACCTCGATGAAATTGCCGACCATGCCGGCCGCGACCGCTGGGCGTTATCGCGGGATTTTCGTCTGTTGTTCGGCACCAGCCCCTACCGCTACCTGACCATGCGCCGGCTGGACCTGGTGCGCCACTTATTGGCCCAGGGCCAATCGTTGGTGGATGCGGCGATGACCGCTGGCTTTACCGACCAAAGCCACATGACCCGCCAATTTCGCAGCACCTACGGCATGCCGCCATCGCGTTGGGTGAAAATGCTCGGACGCTGAGTACTGGGTTGGAATACGTTCAAACTGTGGGAGCTGGCTTGCCTGCGATGCAGACACCTCGGTACATCAGGTACACCGAGGTGATGCCATCGCAGGCAAGCCAGCTCCCACAGTTGATCTTCGTGGCTTTGCGCCTCTGTCAGAGCTGGCGCCCGACAACCGGTTGACCAATGGCCAGGAAGTTTCCGCCCGCCACATGGTGCAACGTGCGCAGTTCATCATGCCCCTCAAAATGCCAGCGCCCCTCGCTGAATACCCGCTCATCAGCATAGGCCGCGACCACTTCGCCCAGGAACAGGTCATAGGCCTGCTGATTATGCGGCTCGGGCAGCAGGCGGCATTCCAGCCAGGCCACGCAGCCTTCCAGCATCGGCGCCTCGGTGTGCTCACCGCTGAAAGTGTGCAGGCCATAGGCTGCGAATTTGTCGGTTTCAACGCCGCGGGTATTGCCCACCGTCTGCACCAGATCAGCCTGCGCAACACAAGGCACCTGCAGCACAAAAGTGCCGGCGCCTTCCAGTAGTTGGCGGGTCCAGGTGGCCTTGTCGAGCACCACCGCGACTTTCGGTGGTTCGAAATCCAACGGCATGGCCCAGGCAGCGGCCATGATATTGCGCTGGCCGTTGTGGGCTGCACTCACCAACACGGTCGGCCCGTGGTTGAGCAAACGGTAAGCCTTGGACAATGGGACGGGGCGACGGAACGTAGGGCTCATGGTCGATCAGCTCTGCAAGCGAGAAAAGACCTACGATACCTCAAGCACAAGCCCGACAGGTCAGCTCGACAGCTGATTGGCAAACTGCCCGACCGCACTCACCACCTTTTGCGCACCGTCCTGAATCTCGACGATCACGGTACCCGCCTCCGCCGCCAGGGCCAGGCCCTGCTCGGCTTGCGCACGACCGTCGGCCATCAAGGCCACCGCGTCGCGGGCCATGTCCTGGTTCTGGCGCACCACACCGACAATTTCCTCGGTGGCTTTGCTGGTGCGTGACGCCAATTGCCGCACTTCATCGGCCACCACCGCAAAGCCCCGCCCCTGTTCACCGGCACGCGCCGCTTCGATGGCGGCGTTGAGCGCCAAGAGGTTGGTTTGCTCGGCAATGCCGCTGATGGTCTTGACGATGCTGCCGATCACTTGGGACTGGGCATTCAGCGCCTCGATACCTTCGCCGGCCTGCTGCATGTGCTGGGCCAGGTCGCGCATCACGTCCACGGCCTGGGTGACCACAGTGGTACCGCGCTGGGCGCTGTCGTCGGTTTGCAACGAGGTGCTGTAGGCAATATTGGCGGCCTCGGCCACCGCCTGCTCGCGGTTGACCTGGTCGGTAATGACCGTGGCGAACTTGACCACTTTGTACAACCGCTCATTGGCGTCCAGCACCGGGTTGTAGGTGGCCTCCAACCACACCAGGCGGCCGTGGCTGTCCACGCGTTTGAAGCGCGCGGCGACGAACT
This sequence comes from Pseudomonas sp. NFR02, assembly GCF_900119375.1. Lineage (NCBI taxonomy): Bacteria > Pseudomonadati > Pseudomonadota > Gammaproteobacteria > Pseudomonadales > Pseudomonadaceae > Pseudomonas > Pseudomonas sp. NFR02. The sequence goes on along the minus strand of NZ_FPJJ01000002.1, from coordinate 32,129 downwards.
CACCGGCGTTCAGGCGCTTCCAGAACTGTTGGTATTCGGCACTGTTGTATTCCTGTGGTTCACAGAACATACGGTGATGTTTGCCTTCGATCTGCGCCAGACTGTAACCCATGGCGCCGAGGAAGCGGTCATTGGCGGTGAGTACATGCCCCTCCAGATCGAACTCGATCAACGCGGTAGAACGCATCAGCGCGGTGATCAGGTTTTCATGTTCACGCGAACTCTCGATGGTGCGAGTAAGGTCGCTGGAGAACATCGAAAACTGCTTGATGCGCCCCTCAGAACTGCGCACCGGCTGCACGATTGAGCGCAACCAGGCTTCCTTGCCATTGCCGCGCATCAGGCGCACGGCGCCGGCAAAGTGTTCGCCGCGGGCCAGCGCGTGCTTGAAGCGCAGCTGGAACTCGTCCTGGCGCACGTGGGCCGGCACCAAGTCTTCGATCGCGCGCCCGACAATCTCGCCCAGCGAGTAAGCCAGCTCCTGCAGGAAGTTGGCATTGGCCCACTCCACACGGCCTTCAGGGTCCAGCGTCAGGCAGAGCATTTCGCTTTCCAGGCTCTCTTTCACCTGAAGCAAGCTCGACAATTCTTCGCGCAGAGCGGTCAGCTCCTGCTTCAGGCGGGTATTGAACATGGGGCACCGTTAGGCAAGTGAGGTGGGTGTACTCCCTTGCATCGGCGCTGCCGGGGTTTTCTGAAGAGCGCTTGAGCCCTGGGCCGAACTATATTTTCAACCGCCATTGTTACGGCATACGCCCATGACCTGATATTCCAGGGTATTGAGCTTGCCGCTGGAGTCTTCATAGGTCATGCGCGACGGCACGGCGTTGCACGAGCGGATCGGCGGCGTCACGTTGACGACCTTGGCAATGTCCAGGTCCATGCCATAGCGGTACGCCTGGACCTCGGGCACCGGCTTGCCTTTTTTGATGGCGTAGGCGGCCATGGCTTTCTCATTGCGCTCCATCATCAGGGCAAAGGTGCGATCCCCACCCCCTTCGGCCAGTGCGCCGAATGACAACACAGCCGTTAATACAGCCAAACCTGCTTTATAAAAGTTCATCGCGGTTTCCTCGACTGAAAAGTTCAGTGTCGAGATTAACCAACCCACCCTGACGCCAGGTTCACCAGAACATTACTTATTTGTTAGATGGCCGTTAGTTTCCAGAATTGTAATCTTCGCGCCATGCAGCTGTTATCCGTCGTTTGCAACTATCAGCCAGGGCCAGATCAATAAAAACGCCCGCCTCTATAAGAAGCCGATAACTGCCATCACCGAGGAGCGCATCATGAGCATTCGTCATTACACCCTTCCCTTTTCACTGATGGCTGCACTGCCCATGGCCGCCTTGGCGGTGGAGGACAAGCCCGAAGGTTTTATCGAGGGCAGCCGCATCAACGTGCTGGCACGCAATTTCTACTTCAACCGCGATGACCGCAAAGGCCAGTCCAGCCCCACTGGCAATGGTTACTCCGAAGCCTGGGCCCAGGGCTTTATCGGCAAATTCGAATCCGGTTTTACCCAGGGCACCGTGGGTTTTGGCCTGGACGCGTTCGCCATGTACGGCCTGACGCTTGACTCGGGCAGCGGCCGCAGCGGCGGCAAAGGCTCGTTCGGCGTGCTGCCGGTGAACAGCGACAACCAGCCGGAAGACAGCTACAGCAAAATCGGCGGCGCGGCGAAACTGCGCGTGCTGGACACGGTGATCAAGGCCGGCGACGTGTTCCCACTCACCCCGGTGGTGGCCTACGGCGACTCTCGCCTGTTGCCCGAGAGCTTTCGCGGCGTCACCCTGCAAAACACCAGCCTGGAAGGCTTGAGCCTGCAAGGCGGGCGCCTGAGCGGCATGAGCCAGCCCAGTGAAAGCGGCATGAACAAAGGCTTTGCCACCTTCTATGCAGGCAAGGTCGACTCGCCCTGGATCGCCTACTTCGGCGGTGACTACCAGCTCAACAGCCATCTGGGCTTTAGCCTGTACAGCAGCCGCTTGAAGGACGCCTGGGACCAGTACTACTTCGGCAGCAATGCCAATTACGCATTGACCGACGACGTGTCATTGTTCGGCGACTTCAACTACTACAAGGCCGTGGACGAAGGCCAGAAACGGCTCGGCGAGTTCGACAACAACATCTGGAGCGCCAGGCTCGGGGTCAAGGTCGGTGCCCACAGCCTGGCCGTGTCGCACCAGCGTAACAACGGCGACGATGACTTCGACTATCTGCGCCAGTCTGATTCGATCTTCCTCAACAACTCCATCCAGTACAGCGACTTCAACGCGCCCAAGGAGCGCTCATGGATGCTGCGCTACGACCTGGACATGCAGGCGTTCGGCATTCCCGGCCTGTCGTTCATGACCCGCTACGGCAAAGGCACCGGCGCCGACTACAGCAACGCCAATGCCGTGTATATGCGCCGCGATGCAGCGGGTAACCCCTTGACCGATCAACGCCGCTGGGAACGGGATATCGAGGCCAAATACGTGGTGCAAAGTGGGCGTTTGAAAGATTTGTCCCTGCGCTTGCGCCAGGCCACCGTGCGCTCCAGTGCGTTCGAGTCAGACCTGGAAGAAGTTCGTCTGATTGCCGAATACCCATTGGTCGTGCTGTAGCCCTTACATTCGCTCGCGATTAACTAACATCTGTTCACAAATAGCCAGTTATCAAAATTGTAATATTGGCCTCAGCTTCTCGTTAAGTGGAACTTTCTATACTCGCTTCAACTTATTCACCCGAGCACATTCATCTCTGAAGCTTTTGTGTAGCTCCTTTGGAAAGAGATGAATTTTTAACGCCCCGCTTGGGGCGTTTTTTTTGCCTGCGACACATGCGACCGACGGTCGCAGTTGACCCTAAAGCTACTTTAGCCTTCAGACTTTTCCCACTTCCGAAACCGCCGCCATAGGGACATGGGCGCCTTCTCTCCCCCTAATTCAAGAGGTAACCCCCATGCGTATTCTTGTGGTTGAAGACGAGCAGAAAACCGCCGACTACCTGCAACAGGGCTTGAACGAAAGTGGCTACGTGGTCGACTGCGCCGCCAATGGCGTCGACGGCCTGCACCTGGCAGGGCAACACGCCTATGAACTGGTGATTCTGGACGTCAACCTGCCGGGCAAGGATGGCTGGCAAGTACTGGAAGAATTGCGCCGCAACGGCACCCAGCGCGTGATGATGCTCACCGCCCGTGGCCGGCTGGCTGACAAGATCAAGGGCCTGGACATGGGCGCCGACGATTACCTGGTCAAGCCGTTCGAGTTTCCCGAACTGCTGGCCCGCGTGCGCACCTTGATGCGTCGCAGCGAGCACATTCCACAGCCGGAAGTGTTCCGCGTCTCGGACCTGGAACTGGACCCGCGCCGCCACCGCGCTTATCGCGGCACCCGGCGCATCGACCTGACCACCAAGGAGTTCGCCCTGTTGCAAGTGCTGATGCGCCAGGCCGGCGAAGTGCTGACCCGCACACAGATTATTTCCCTGGTCTGGGACATGAATTTCGACTGCGACACCAACGTGGTCGAAGTCTCCATCAGCCGCCTGCGCGCCAAGGTGGATGACCAGAGCGAGGTCAAGCTGATCCACACCATTCGCGGCGTGGGCTACGTGCTGGAAGCGCGCCCATGAAGACCGGCAGCCTGTCGATGCGCCTGGGCTTGACGGTCAGCCTGATGGGCGCGGGCCTGGTGTTGCTGCTGGCGACCCTGGCCTACCTGGCCCTCACCCATGAGCTGGAAAAACTCGCGCGCAAGAACCTGGAAAGCAAAATGGAACAGATCCAGCACAGCCTGGCCCTGGGCCTGGACGCCCACGCCATTCGCGGCCGCCCGCACTCGCTGATGGACCTGGTGATCGGCCACGACAATTTCCACCTGACCATCGTCGGCACCGCGCCCGATAACAGCGTGCTGCTGAACGTCGGCAGCAAGCCCCAGGAGCCACTGCTCACCGACTTCAAGCCACGGGAAACCCTGGGCTACCTCAATTGGGTCGACAGCTACGGCAACCAGATACTCAGTGCCTCCAGCTTGATGCGCCTGGCCAACGGTGAACGCGTGCGGGTGCTGCTGTCCCTGGACCGCATGGACGACCAGGCATTGCTCAGTGCCTACCTGCGCGCCACGCTGATTGCGCTGCCGCTACTGCTGATACTGATTGGCATGGGCGCCTGGTGGCTGGTGCAACGGGGCCTGGCGCCGTTGAAGCAGTTCAGCCAGGTGGCGGCGAAAGTCACCACCCAAGACCTCACCCATCGCTTGTCTGTGGACAACCTGCCCCACGAACTGGGTGAACTCGCCCACGGCATCAACGTGATGCTCGACCGCCTGGACGCCGGGGTGCAGCAACTCTCGCAATTCTCCGATGACCTGGCCCACGAACTGCGCGCGCCCTTGACCAACCTGATGGGCAAGGCCCAGTTGACCCTGTCGCGCCAGCGCCCGCCGCAGGAATACAAGGCGGTGCTGGAATCCAACACCGAAGAGCTCGAACGCCTGGCGCGGATTGTCAGCGACATGCTGTTTCTGGCGCAGGTCAGCCACCCGGCGGCCCGGGCCTCATTCACCGAGGTGTCCCTGGCGCAGGAAGCCCAGCGGGCGATGGAGTTGTTTGCCCTGAGTGCCGAAGACAAACACATCACCCTGAGCCTGCGCGGCGATGCCTGGGTGACGGGCGATCGGCTGATGATCCAGCGGGCGATTTCCAACTTGCTCTCCAATGCCATTCGCCACACACCCGAGGCCTCTACCGTGTTGCTGTTGGTGGAGACCTACGAGCAGAGCGTATCGCTGTCGGTGGGCAACCCGGGGCGAGGCATTGAAGCGCACCACCTGCCGCACCTGTTCGAACGTTTCTACCGCGCCGACAGCAGCCGTACCCGTGCCGAGGGCGGCACCGGGCTGGGGCTGGCCATCGTGAAATCGATCATGCATTTGCATCAGGGGCATGCTCATGTCACCAGCCAGCCTGGGCGTTTTACGCGGTTCAGCCTGGTGTTTCCCCAGGCTCTGGAAGCGCCGTTGGCCCCCTGTGGGAGCGGGCTTGCCCGCGAAGGCGGTGTATCCGTCAGTAAAGGTATCGACTGACCCGGCGCATTCGCGAGCAAGCCCGCTCCCCCAGGGGGGTTGCGGCGTTTTCACGGTTGTCAGGCGGTCTCTTCATCGCGGCGATGAGCCCATTGGTACAACGCCGGCAGCACCAGCAAGGTCAGCAAGGTCGAAGAAATAATCCCGCCAATCACCACGGTCGCCAATGGGCGCTGCACTTCGGCACCGGTGCCGGTGGCGAGCGCCATGGGGATAAACCCCAGGGACGCCACCAGCGCGGTCATCAGCACCGGGCGCAGACGGGTCAACGCGCCTTCGTGGATCGCCACCGATAATGAGCGACCTTCCTCGCGCAGGTTTCGGATGAAGGCGATCATCACCAGGCCATTAAGCACCGCAACGCCCGACAAGGCGATAAAGCCCACCCCCGCTGAAATCGACAACGGAATATCGCGCAGCCACAGCGCCATGATCCCGCCGGTGAGCGCGAAGGGGATGCCGGTAAACACCAGCAGGCCGTCCTTGAGGTTGTTGAACATCATGAACAGCAACCCGAACACCAACAGCAAGGCCACCGGCACCACGATGCGCAAGCGTTCAGAAGCCTCCTTCAACTGTTCGAACTGGCCGCCCCAGATGGTCCAGTAACCGGCGGGGACTTTCACCTGGGTGGTGATGGCGGCTTCGGCCTCCTCGACAAACGAGCCGATATCGCGCCCGCGCACGTTGGCGCTGACGATCACCAGGCGCTTGCCGTTCTCGCGGCTGATCTGGTTGGGGCCCAGCACCAGGTCGAGGCTGGCAACCTGGGACAAGGCGATAAAGCCCAACTGCCCCGAGGTACTACTCGCCAGCGCCGGCACCGGGATCAACAGGCGTGACAAGCCGTCGATATCGGTGCGCAACGTATCGGACAAGCGCACCACCATATCAAAACGCCGATCACCCTCGTACAGCGTACCGGCCTGGCGCCCACCGACCGCGACGGCGATGGTGTCCTGCACATCACCTACATTCAGGCCAAAGCGAGCGGCCTTGTCGCGGTCGATATTGATGGTCAGCACCGGCAGGCCGGAGGTCTGTTCCACCTTCACTTCCGAGGCGCCGTTGAGCTTCTGCAAGGTCTCGGCGATTTCCCCAGCTGTCTGGTTGAGCACCGCCATATCATCGCCAAACACCTTCACCGCCACATCGCTGCGCACTCCGGAAATCAGCTCGTTGAAACGCAACTGGATCGGCTGCGACAGCTCATACACGCTGCCCGGCACAATCGCGCTGGCCCGTTGGATGTCAGCGATAATTGCCTCGCGGGACTTCTTCGGGTTCGGCCATTGGTCCTTGGGTTTGAGCATCACGTAGCTGTCGGAAATATTCGGCGGCATCGGGTCGGAGGCGATTTCCGCCGTACCGGTGCGTGCAAACACCCGCTCGATTTCCGGCACTTGGGCCAGTAAGGTTTTTTCCAGTTGCTGCTGCATCTGCACCGATTGGGTCAGGCTGGTGCCGGGCACACGCAGCGCCTGCTGGGCAAAGTCGCCTTCGCTGAGGCTGGGGATAAATTCACTGCCCATGCGGCTGGCAACCAGACCCGAGACGACGATGGTGAGTGCGGCCAGGCCGAACACCAAGGGCCGACGCACCATCACCCAGTTGAGCACCGGGTCATACACCCGGCGTGCACTGCGCATCACAATGTTTTCTTCTTCCTTGACCTTGCCGGTGACAAACAACGCAATCGCCGCCGGTACGAAGGTCACCGACAGAATCATCGCGCCGAGCAAGGCAATCACCACCGTGAAGGCCATCGGGTGGAACATCTTCCCGGCCACGCCCGTGAGGGCGAAGATCGGCAGGTACACCACCATGATGATCAACTGCCCGAAGATCAGCGCGCGTCGCGCCTCCTTGGCCGCGGCGAACACTTCGTGCAGGCGTTCACTGCGGGTCAGCAACCGGCCATGACGGTGTTGCGCATGAGCCAGACGGCGGATGGCGTTCTCGACGATCACCACCGCACCGTCAACGATAATGCCGAAGTCCAGCGCGCCCAGGCTCATCAGGTTGGCGCTGACTTTGTTGGTGAACATGCCGGTGAAGGTGAACAGCATCGCCAGCGGAATCACCATCGCCGTGATCAGCGCTGCACGGATATTACCCAAGAACAGGAACAACACCGCCACCACCAGCAATGCACCTTCGAAGAGGTTTTTCTTCACGGTGGCGATGGCTTTTTCCACCAGGTTGGTGCGGTCGTAAACAGTGACAGCCACCACGCCTTCGGGCAGCGAGCGGTTGATCTCCTCAAGCTTTTTCGCCACCGCCTGGGACACGCTGCGGCTGTTCTCGCCGATCAACATGAACACCGTGCCCAGCACCACCTCACGGCCGTTTTCGGTGGCGGCGCCGGTACGCAGCTCACGACCAATGTCGACCTGGGCCACATTGCGCACGCGGATCGGCGTGCCGTCCGAGGTGGTGATGACAATGTTGGCGATGTCGTCGATAGACGCCACCTGGCCCGGCGCGCGGATCAACAACTGTTCGCCGCTGCGCTCGATGTAACCGGCGCCGACGTTGGCATTGTTGCGCTCCAGCGCCGTGACCAGATCGTTGAGCGTCAGGTTGTAGGCGGCCAGGCGCTTGGGGTCTGGCGCAATCTGGTATTCCTTGGCGAAGCCGCCGATGGTATTGATCTCGGCCACGCCTGGCACGTTGCGCAGCTGCGGTTTGATGATCCAATCCTGGATCACCCGCAGGTCGGTGGGGGTGTAAGGCGTACCGTCCTCTTTGCGCACACCGTCCTCGGCTTCGACGGTCCATAGGAAAATTTCCCCCAGGCCAGTGGAAATCGGCCCCATCGCAGTTTCGATGCCGTCGGGCAATTGCTCGCGCGCCACTTGCAGACGCTCGTTGACCAGTTGGCGGGCAAAGAACAGGTCGGTGCCGTCCTTGAAAATCACCGTGACCTGGGACAAACCGGAACGCGACAGCGAACGCGTCTGCTGCAGGCCCGGCAGGCCGGCCATGGCGGTTTCGATGGGAAAGGTGACGCGCTGCTCGGTTTCCAGCGGCGAAAAACCGGCCGCCGCCGAGTTGATCTGCACCTGTACGTTGGTGATGTCAGGTACCGCGTCGATGGGCAGTTTCTGATAGCTGGCGATGCCGACACCGGCCATCAACAGCACCGCCAGCAACACGATAATGCGCTGCTCGATGGCGAATTGGATAAGGCGCTCAAACATGGGGAATCACTCGCAGGATCAATGGGCGTGTTCGGCCGAGCCTTTGCCCAGTTCGGACTTGAGGATGAAGCTGCCAGCCGTCGCCACCAGCGCGCCGGCCTCCAGGCCTTTACGCACTTCGACGTAACCGTTTTCACTGACGCCCAGTTCAAGATGGCGGGTGATAAAGCCGTCCGCCGTGCGCACAAACACCGAGGGTTTGTCCTCGACGGTCTGGATAGCGGTTTGCGGCACGGTGACCTTGGCCTGGTAGGTATCGGTGGCCACTTGCACGGCCACGAACAAGCCCGGGCGCCAGGCGTCGTCAGGGTTGGGGACCGTTACGCGCACGGTGGCGGTGCGCGTCTGCTCACCGAGCAAGTTGCCCACATAGGCCACGGTGCCCAGCACTTCGGTGCCCATTTCCGTCGAGCTGACTTTCACCGGTTTGCCCACGCGAACCTTGTTCAAGTCTTTGGGAAATACGCCGAAGGTGACCCACACCTGTGACAGGTCCGAGAGGGTGAAGGCATTGCTGGTTTCACTGACCACCTCGCCCACCCCCAGGTGTTTTTCCACCACCACACCGGCGAAGGGCGCACGCAGTTCATAACGATTGCCGCCGGCCAATACGGCGCTGCCGCTGAGGGCGGTCATCTTTTGCCGCGCATTGTTCAGGGCGATTTCGGCTTCTTGCAGGGTCTGCCGCGCCAGCAGGTAATCCTGTTCGGCAGAGATTTTGTCCTGCCACAACTGACGCTCGCGCTGGAAGGTGGTACGCGCCAGTTCGACCCGGCGCTCACTGGCCGCCAATTCGCTGCGCTGGTCGGAAATCTGCTGGCTGGCGATCACCGCCAACAGTTCACCCTTCTTCACCGACTGGCCCAGGTTGACCTTCACCGCCTCCACCACGCCTGCCGCACGGGGCACGATATGGGAGGTACGGTCTTCATCAAAACGCACTTCGCCCGGCAGCGTCAGCACGGTGCTGATGGCACGCGGTTGCGCCTGGGCCAACTGGATGCCGGCGGCTTGAATCTGCTGCTCGGTGAGTTCGAGCTTGCCTTCTTCTTCCTCGGCGTGGGCGAAGCCGGAAAGCATCAGGCCCAGGGCGACGGCGAGCGCCATGCCATGTTTTTTGTTCATCAGAAGACTCCAGGAAAAATCAAAAGCGGGCGAGGTCGCCGTAAATGCGTTCGATGCGTACCCAGGCCTCGGTGGCCTGGGCGGTGGCCGCAAGGTATTGGGTGCGGGCCGCGATCAAGGTGCGCTGGGCGTCGAGCACGTCGAGGAAGTTGAACTTGCCCATCTCGAAGCCACGGGTGGCGCTGTCTACCGCACTTTGTGCGGCGGGCAGGATCTGCTGGTTGAACGCGCGCACTTCGGTATTCGCGGTCTGCCACAGGTCCAGGGCCTGGCGGGTTTCGGTGCGCAGGCGCAGCTCCGCGGCGTTGCGCAGGTCGCGGGCCTGGTCGGCGCGTCGGGTGGCCGCGAGGATGTTGCCCTGGTTGCGGTTGAACAACGGGATCGGCATCGACACGCCCACCAGGTTCACCCGTTCGCGCACGCTGGCGTCGTATTGACTGCCGATGGACACGTCCAGGTCCGGAATGCGCTGGGCTTTTTCCAGGCCCACGCTGGCTTCGTTCTGCACAATGTTGAGTTCGGCCAGGCGCAATTCGGCGGTCTGCTCAAGGCGTGCCAACAATGGCGCGGCGGCGGGTAACGCCGGTACGGAAGTGCTTGGCGTGGCGACGACCTGGAAGTCGGTGGCGGCGCTGCCGGTGCTGGTGGCCAGACGACGGTAGGCGTCAGTGAGGCCGATCTGTGCGCGGTTCAATTCCAGACGGATTTGCGACACCTGCACCTGGGCGCGAGTGGCTTCCACGGGTGACGACTTGCCAGCAGTGACGCGCCCGTTGGCGACCACCAGGCCGCGTTCGGCAAGCGTCATGGAGCGTTGCGCCAGGTCGAGGCGTTCCTGGGCACGCAGGGCGCCGTAGTAGCTGTCGATGACCTCGGCGCGCAACAAGTTGCGACGCTGCTCCAGGGTCAGCGCGGCGGCATCCTGGGCGCGGGTGGCCACTTCGATACGCGCACCGCGCTTGCCGCCCAGTTCCAGGGTCTGGCTGAGTTTGATGCTGGTGGTGCGGCTGTTGCGGCGGGTGTCTTCGGCGTCCCAGGAGGCCACCGGATTGGGGATCAAGCCGGCCTGTTGGCGGCCGCCTTCGGCGATGTCGATTTCCCATTGTGCGGCCGCCAGGTCCGGGTTGTTGGCGAAGGCGGTTTGCAAGGCAGCATCGAGGGTGAGGGGTTGTGCCTGGGCGGCGTTTGCGGATATCCACACTGCCAATGCCGCCGCCCCCAACAGTGTTCTAACAAAAATTGCCATAACGAGAGTTCCACGCCCATGAAGTCGCTGAGGTTTCCCAGCGGGGGCAATGTAGCTTTCGGTACTTATCAGGGCCGTGGGCGAAAGATTACAAATCCGTTAGCCAGGCTCAGGCATGCACTTCGTCATGCTCGTCGTGCGTGAATCCCTCGCCCTCCACTTGGATCGTGGCGTGGGAAATATCGAATTGTTCGTGCAGTAACTCCGTCACTCGGCTGAGGATCTGTTGCTCGCTGCCTTGGGACGCATCCGCGACCAGGTGCGTACTCAGCACGTTCTTGCCACTGGTGAGGGCCCAGATGTGCAGGTCGTGCACGTCCTTGACCCCAGGCACGCTGCGAATGCCCTGCTCCACCTGCTCGATGTCCACACCCTCCGGCACACCTTGCAGCAGGATGTTCATGCTCGCCTTGAGCAACGTCCAGGTGCGCGGCAATACCCAAAAGCCAATGGCGGCCGCGACCACGGAGTCAACCCAACCCCAGCCAGTGAACATGATCACCAGCGCGGCAATGATCACGCCGACGGAGCCCAGCATGTCGCTCCAGACTTCCAGGTAGGCGCCCTTGACGTTAAGGCTCTCGCCACTGGCAGCGCTGAGCAGGCGCATGGAGATCAGGTTGACCACCAGCCCCAGCAGCGCAATCACCAGCATGCCGGTGGACTGGATTTCGGCGGGCGCCTGCAGCCGCTGGTAAGCCTCGTACAAGATGTAGAACGCCACGGCGAACAGCAGTAATGCATTGAAGGCGGCCGCCAGGATCTCGAACCGCGCATAACCGAAGGTGCGCTTGCGGTCTGCCGGGCGCTTGGCGACCTGGATCGCCACCAGGGAAATCGCCAGGGCCAGGGCGTCGGTCATCATGTGCGCTGCATCGGACAACAGCGCCAGGCTGCCGGTGACAAAGGCGCCGATGACTTCGGCCAGCATGAAACTGCCGGTCAGCCCCAGGGCGATCCATAACTTGCGTTCGTGGCCGGCGCGTACTTGGGCGTGGCTGTGTCCTGCGCTCATGAAATGTCCTCGTGGGTTGGGATGGGGCGGATCATAGAGCTATAGGCCAGTTCCACTGGCATGGTTTGCAAAATTGTCATCTGAGCGCCAGAGCGTCGTTAGCTTCGGGCGCACCAAAATCGTTCATGCACGCGTTGGGGGAGCGCTATCAGGTATGCTTTTCAGGCTGAAACAAAAAGAAACACATTAGCCAACCTGCTCGATAAGGAGTCCCGTCTTGGAGTTATCGACTGCCGCGTGGATGGTTCACGACACCCGCCTCATGCTCTGCGTACTGTTGGCGATCGCCAGCATCATTGTGCTAATCAGCGCGACCAAACTGCCGCCCTTCCTGTCGATTTTGATCGGCACCTTTATCGCCGGGGTCGGCGCCGGCCTGCCGCCGGAAGAAGTGGCAAAGGCGTTCAGTAAAGGCGCCGGGGCGTTTCTCGGCGAAGCCGGGATCATCATTGCCCTGGGTGCGATGCTCGGCGCGCTGATGGCCGAATCCGGCGCGGCCGACCGTATTGCCACCACGTTGCTCGGGCTGGGCAAAGGCAAGTCATTGCCCTGGGTGATGGCGTTGGTTGCCATGGTGATCGGCCTGCCGCTGTTCTTCGAAGTGGGCCTGGTGATGATGGTGCCGATCATCTTTGTGATGGCCAAGCGTTCAAACCAGCCATTGCTGAAAATCGCCATCCCTGCGCTGGCGGGCATGACCACCCTGCATGCCTTGATGCCGCCGCATCCGGGGCCGCTGATCGCCGTGGGCGCATTGCACGCCGACCTGGGCCTGACCATGTTGCTGGGCTTTTGCCTGGCGGTGCCGGCCGTGATCCTGGCAGGGCCGCTGTATGGCAACTGGCTGTCCAAGCGCCTGCACGTGGATGAACCGGCGGATATCGGCGCCTTGTTCAGCGCACCGCCCAAGGCCCCGCGCCAGCCGAGCTTCGGTGTGTCATTGCTGATCATTCTGTTGCCGGTGATCCTGATGCTCGGCAGCACCTTGGCCAAAGTCGCGTTGGCGCCGGAAAGCACCCTCGCCCTGACCTTGAAATTCCTCGGTGAACCGCTGGTCGCCCTCGGCCTGGCCGTAATCGCCGCGGTCGTCTGCCTGGGTTGGGCGGCGGGCATGCCACGCGCCGACGTCGGCAACACCCTGCGCAAAGCCCTGGCGCCTATCGCCGTACTGCTGCTGACCATCGGCGCCGGCGGCGGCCTCAAGCAAACCCTGCTGGACGCCGGCGTCAGCCAGACCATCAGCAAAGTCGCCGAAGGCGCGCACATGCCCTACTTGCTGCTGGCCTGGCTGATTGCCGTGGCCCTGCGCCAGGCCACCGGTTCGGCCACCGTGGCCACCACCACGACCGCCGGCATCCTCGCGCCGATGATGGCCGGGTTGGCGGCGACTCAAAGCTCATTGGTCGCCCTGGCCATCGGCGCCGGCTCGGTGTTCTTCTGCCACGTCAACGACGCCGGATTCTGGATGGTGCGTGAGTACTTTGGCTTGCAGTTGAAGCAGACAATCTGGGTGTGGTCGGTGCTGCAGACGATTGTTTCGGTGGTTGGGTTGGTGGGTACCTTGTTGCTCTGGCACTTCCTGACCTGACCCTCAGGCGGCCAAGGTGTGGCGCTTGCCAAACAGCGCCACACTCGCTACCCCGACCGCCCCCATCACCACGCAATACCCCACGCAGATCCACGGGCTGGTTGGCATCAGCGCGATCAACAACAACGGTGTAGTACTTGCCCAGAGTGCGTAGGCAATGTTGTAGGTGAAGGAAATGCCCGACACCCGCACCTGCGCCGGAAACAGCCCGACCATCACCGACGGCACCGCGCCCACCACGCCGCAACTCAGGCCCGCCACGGCATACGCCGCGCCGAGCCACACGCCGCCGGCGATCAGGCTGGCGTACAGCAGCGCAATGCCCACCGGCAGCAACAGGCTGTAGACCAATACCGCGCGCCACGCGCCGATGCGGTCCACCAGCAGGCCGGCGAGGACGCAGCCGATATTCAGGAAGACGATGCCCAGGGCACTCAGAGCGAAGGTATGGCTGGGGCTCATGCCGAAGGTTTTCTGCATCATGGTCGGGGTGATGACCACCAGCACCACCACGGCAGACGTCAGCACGCAGGTGAGGATCATCGCCGGCAGCAGCACGGCGCGATGGTCGCGCAGCACGGTGCGCAAGGGCATTTCGGCAGCGGCCTGGCGACGCGCCTGCATCTCTAGGAATACCGGGGTCTCGCTGAGCCAGCGGCGCAGCCATACGCCGATCACGCCGAATACCCCGCCCAGCAGGAAGGGGAAGCGCCAGGCGTAGTCGAGGATCTCGGCGGGGGTGAAGACTTGCGCGAGCAAAGTGGCGGTCAGTGCCCCCAGCAGGTAACCGAAGGTCAGGCCGGCCTGCAAAAAACCCAAGGCATAGCCACGATGGTGACGCGGTGCGTGCTCGGCGACGAAGGTCCAGGCGCTGGGCACTTCGCCGCCCACCGCTGCGCCTTGCAGCACGCGCAGCGCCAGCAGGATCAGCGGGGCGAAATAGCCGATTTGCGCGTAGGTCGGCATGACGCCGATCAGCAGGCAGGGCAAGGCCATCATGAGAATGCTCAGGCTGAAGACGCGCTTGCGTCCCAGGTGGTCTGCAAAGTGCGCCATCAGGATGCCGCCCAGTGGACGGGCGAGGTAACCGGTGACGAAGATGCCAAAGCTTTGCAGCAGGCGCAGCCACTCGGGCATTTCTGGGGGGAAGAACAGTTGGCTAAGGGTCAGCGCAAAGAACACGAAGATAATGAAGTCGTAGATTTCCAGGGCTCCACCCAAGGCGGCCAGGCCCAGAGTTTTGTAGTCGGAGCGGGAAAAACGCTGCGCCCGTGGGGAAAAGGTGGCAGTCATGTGCAGGCTCGGCAGACAAACAAAATGGCGTGCAGGTTATGAGCTGAGCCCATCGATGGCAATCGCGGCGGATATATTTGTTTTACTCATTGATCGTTGAAGATAACAACATTCCCAAATCAATGGCCGTAGAGGAACATGCCGTAAAACTGCCAAACCCCATAATAACTACAAGAGGAAAGACTCGTGGCCGATGCTATCGAAGACAGCCGCTATGCCCGATTTGCCCTGCGTTGCTCCAACTTCGCCGAGCGCTGGTTTCCTGACTCCTGGGTGTTTGCCGCCCTCGCCGTGATTATCGTCGCCGTCGCGACCCTGGGCATGGGCGCCGCACCGGCCGAAGCGGCCAAGGCATTTGGCGATGGGTTCTGGAGCCTGATCCCGTTCACCATGCAGATGGCCTTTGTGGTGATCGGCGGTTACGTGGTCGCCAGCTCACCACCCGCAGTAAAATTGATCGACCGCCTGGCACGTATTCCCAAGAATGGCCGTTCGGCCGTGGCCTGGGTGGCGTTGATTTCCATGGTGGCTTCATTGCTTAACTGGGGCCTGTCCCTGGTGTTCGGCGGTTTGTTGGTAAGGGCATTGGCCCGGCGCACGGACTTGCGCATGGACTACCGTGCCGCTGGCGCTGCAGCGTACCTGGGCCTGGGGGCCGTATGGGCGCTGGGGCTGTCGTCGTCGGCCGCGCAGTTGCAGGCCAACCCGGCCAGCTTGCCGCCGTCGATTCTGTCGATCACCGGCATGATCCCGTTCACCGAGACTATTTTTTTGTGGCAATCCGGCGTGCTGTTGCTGGCGCTGATCGTAGTGTCGCTGATCATCGCCTACGCCACCGCTCCTGGCCCCAACAGCGCCCGGGATGCCAAGGCCTGCGGCATTGACCCGGCCTTCAACCTGCCCAAGCCACAGGCGCCGACACGCCCCGGTGAATGGCTGGAACACAGCCCGTTGCTGACCATTCTGCTGGCGTTGCTGGCGGCCGGCTGGCTGTTCCATGAGTTCTCGACCAAGCCGGCAATCAGCGCCATCTCGGGGCTCAATACCTATAACTTCCTGTTCATCATGGTGGGCGCGCTGCTGCACTGGCGCCCGCGCAGCTTCCTCGATGCCGTGGCCCGTGCGGTGCCGACCACCACCGGCGTGCTGATCCAGTTCCCGCTGTACGGTTCGATCGCCGCGCTGATGACGGTAGTCAAGGGCGGCGACGGCCAGACCCTGGCGCACCACATCTCGACGTTCTTCACCTCCATCGCCTCACACGACACCTACGCCCTGCTGATGGGTGTGTACTCGGCAGTGCTGGGCTTCTTCATCCCCTCGGGTGGCGGCAAGTGGATCATCGAAGCGCCGTATGTGATGCAAGTGGCCAATGACCTGCAATACCACCTGGGCTGGGCGGTGCAGATCTACAACGCCGCCGAGGCGCTGCCGAACTTGATCAACCCGTTTTATATGTTGCCGTTGCTGGGTGTGCTGGGCCTGAAGGCGCGGGATTTGATCGGGTTTTCATTTGTGCAGTTGCTGGTGCATACGCCGCTGGTGTTGTTTCTGCTGTGGGCGTTGGGAACGACGCTGAAGTATTTGCCGCCTGTGATGCCCTGAATAACGGGTGACCGCAACTGTTGGTAAACAGTTGCGGTCAAGGATTTACAGGAAGGCGTGCCAATAGATCAGGTAATGCACTCTGTACAAGGAATATGTGAATGGCGTGCCGCGAAGTCCGGATGCTGATCCATGATTTTCGTCGACACTTCACCAATGATGATCAGGCTCATGACCACAGCTTGTTGTGTTCGCCGGTCCTCCAAAAACTCTTCTTTGCTCAAGCCCTCTACAAAAGTGATCGCGTCAGTGGCAGCTTGCCAGATAATCCCCTAGCCGACTTTCCGTCATACTGGCCGGGCCTCCGCTAGCACTTTATCGCGAAACTTCAAAGGCAAGTCGCCAGGCGTAAGCAGGTCGACATTAACGCCGAGCAAGTCCTCAAGCTCGACCTGCAACCCACCGAGATCAAAGAGCGTTGTGCCCGGCGGCGCGTCTACCAGCAAATCAAGATCACTGCCTTCTTGGTCAGTCCCCATCAGTACCGACCCAAATACTCTGGGATTGGAAATACGGAAACGTCCGACCACTTCTCGTACAGCCGTTCGTTGCAGATCAAGTGCAGTTGAAGGTCTCACGACTCATCTCAGTGATGTGCATCAGAAGGGCAGTCTAGCAGCGCTTGAGCTGTGTAGACACGCCCCGCCCATCACACGCCTGTCTTTGTTCCGTCACATTCCATTGCTACCGTCCTGCGAAATATCTTGCAACATCTCGCCAAGGATTCCTCGCAATGAGTGACGAGCACAACGACCACCCTGCCCACGACTGCGCCCCCAAAACGCCGGTAGACACCAGCCGTCGGCGCTTCCTCGGCGGTGCGGCGGTGTTGGGGGTGGGTGCAACCTTGAGTGCCTGCGGCAATACCAGCGAAGCACCGAGCCCACCCGTGACGCGGCCGCTCACGCCCCAGGAACTGGACAAAGCGCTGCGCGAGCAGGTGAAAACCGTGGTGGTGATTTACGCCGAGAACCGCAGCTTCAACAATCTGTTCGCAGATTTCCCCGGGGTGGAGAAACCGCTGTCGGCGTTAACCGCCAAGGACTTCCAGCAGCGCGACCGCGATGGCAGCGTATTGCCTGCCCTGCCACCGAGCTGGGGCGGTGTGTTGCAAGTCGGCCCACAAACGGTGGACGGGGTGACTTACCCCAGCGAAGTGCAATTCCAGCAAAACCTGCCCAACGCGCCGTTTGCCCTCAAAGGCCCGCAGGGCGAAGACCTGCCATTGAGCCTGGTGACTCGCGACCTGTGGCACGTGTTCTACCAGAACCAGATGCAGATCAACGGCGGCAAGAATGATGGTTTTGTCGCCTGGGGCGATTCCGGTGGGCTGGTGATGGGCCATTACGCCCAAAGCCGTTATGCCCTGCGCCTGTGGGACGTGGCCAAGGAGTTTGTGCTGTGCGATAACTTCTTCCAGGGCGCGTTTGGTGGCTCGTTCCTTAACCACCAGTACCTGATCAGCGCCACCGCGCCGTTTTATCCCAATGCCGCGCAGTCGGTGGCCAAAGCGCAGATCGCCACGCTGCAAAGCGATGACCCTCGCGGCACACGCCTCAAACCCTTGGACACGTCACCGGCCAGCGCCATGACCGGCCCGCCGCAATTCGGCCCCAGCGCACTGACACCCGATGGTTACGGGGTAAACACCCTGGCCCCGCCCTACTGGCCCACCTGGATCCGCGACCCGCAGAACCCGGATTATTCCAAGCCCGACCTGCCCAATGTGCTGGTGCCGCAAACCCACGAGCATATTGGCGACAAGCTGTCGAAGAAGAACATCGACTGGGCCTGGTACGCCGGTGCGTGGCAAGCCACCCTGGAGCAGTTCAAGGACTCCGGCGGCATCCCCAAGATTCCGAATTTCCAGTACCACCACCAGCCGTTCAATTACTTCAAACAGCAAGGGCCGCAAAACCCCGCAGAACGTGCCAAGCGCTTGCGTGACGGTGGCTTGGGCGATGAGTCGAGCACCAACCGGTTCTTCGCCGACGCCCAGACCGGCAAGCTGCCCGCCGTGAGCTTCTACAAACCCCAGGGCAACCTGAACATGCACGCCGGTTATGCCGACGTGGCCTCGGGCGACCGCCATATCGCCCGCGCCTTGAAGGTGCTGCAAGAAAGCCCGCAGTGGAAAAACATGGTGGTGGTGGTGACCGTGGATGAAAACGGCGGCTGGTGGGACCACGTGGCGCCGCCCCAGGGTGACCGCTGGGGCCCAGGCTCGCGGGTTCCGGCGCTGGTGGTGTCGCCGTTTGCCCGCAAAGGCACGGTGGACCATACGGTGTACGACACGGCATCGATCCTGCGTTTGATCACCCGGGTGTTCCAATTGGAGACCCTGGACGGCCTCAAGCAGCGTGATGACGCGATGATCGCGCGCGGCCAGAAGCCCATGGGCGATCTGAGCAATGCTCTGCAGTTCAGCCTGTAGGGGCTTATCCAATAACGACATGCCGGGCGATTTAACACGCGATTTTCCTGGTCAGCCGCTACTGTGTGCAGGTGGGCTTCCATCCCGCGCAGACGGGCTTCGCTGACAAGGAATTGACTATGTTTAAACCGACCAGGCTGTCCTTCACCCTCGCCGCACTACTGGCGAGTGCGGTCGTACAGGCCGACATCGAGGTGCCACTGGGCAGCACGCAGCGCGTCACCCAGTTGTTCGCGTACCCCAATAACTGCAACGTGATCTGCTTTCGGCCATGGTCACTGGAGCAGACGGCCGAACACTATTTGAACCAGAGCCTGCAACGTGACGGTTACAGCCGGGCCAAGGTCAGTGTTAAGACCCACGACGGTCAGGTCACGGCGACCTTCAGCGGCGTGCCAGACGGTTACGGCCAGCCACTGACCACGCTGCTCAATACCGCCGACCTGGCTTACCAAGGTGCGCGCCAGCTCAACAGCGATGGCAAATGGGCCTACAACTGGTACCTGTTCCTGCCGTTAGGCATGGCCTTGGAAAACCGCAAAAGCATTGAGCTGTTGCACTTCCCTCCGGATTACTCGCTGACCCAGGCTCAGGATTACCTGGAATCGGCCACCACCGACCGCTGGGCCACCTTGTTAAGCGAAAATGGCGTACCGGCCACGGAAACGCCGGCGTACCAGACCATCATCGATATCGCGCCCATCGCTGCACCGTCCAATGCCGGCAAAGACTTGGAAACTGTCTACGGGTATTTCACCGACTACCAGACCCGCATGGTCAAGGAGCTGAGCCTGCGCCCTGGCGGCGCATTGCCGATGGTGGCCTTCGGCGCGCCGGTGCGTAGCTGGATCCAGCAACAATACGGGCAAACCGTGGGCGTGCTGAGCCTGGCGCAGATCAGCCCGGAGCCTGGCAAAACCGTCTCGGTATTGGGCGCCAACCACCCCAGCTACATTTGGTATGCCGCCAGCCCCGACAGCTATGACGGTGACGAGCAAAAAGCCGACGACGCCGGCTTGAAAGTGATGGGCCAGGACTTGAGCGCCGCCTGCTGGCAAGCCGGCATGGGCCAGAAGCCCGCCAGCGATGCAAATGTATTGCTCAAGGCCTGCCAGAACACGTGGCAGGTCACGCGCAAGGAGCAGACGTGTGAGTTGTTCTACACCTCGGTGCGCCACCTGACACCCGAGCAGGCCAACGCCAAGTGCGCCACAGCGCCCATCAAGGCGCAGTTGAAACAGCTGAGAAATGCCGCCCCCGCCCCCACCGTCACGGCCCCTGCGCTTTAAGGTGAATAAACCGTTTCTACTGTCAACTTTGACAGTAGAAATCGGATCCCACTTCGGCGAATCTTGGGCCGCGCCCATTTGCTGCAAGACTAGCCGTCACACCCGCAGGTCCATGCAGCCCCGCTCAGGAGAGTGATGAAAACTCGAGCCATGGATAAGGCTGAAACGGCTGTGAATGACTGCCTCTATCCCTTCAAGACGCTGCTCGTGGAACAGGGTTACCCCTCGACCGAGCACTTTGAGGTCAAGCAAGAGGCTGAAGGGGTTGCGGCCAGGGTCACGGCGCGCGTGGCCTTTGAGAGTCGCACGCGCATTGCTAAGGTTTCCGGTTATGCCGTGAGCGAACGGCGCCCGTACACGCTGCAACTGTCACCCCGCATCCACTTGTACGATTGTTGGCTCTGCGGCCTGTTACAGCACTCCTGCAACCCGAACGTGTTTCTAGACACGACGTACCTGGAGCTATGGACGGTGCAACCCATCGGCGCCGGCAGCTTGCTGACGCTGGATTACGCCACCACCGAAGACACACTGGCCCGGCAGTTCGCTTGCCATTGCGGCGAGCTGAACTGCCGGGGCTGGATCGCCGGCAGCAAGGAGCCGCTGAACGCCGAAGGCCAGGCCTTCATGGCCTGGTGGCGTGAGCACAAACGACCTTAGGCTTCGCCCAACGGACGCAGGCGGTATTGCGGCGGCAGTTGCTCGAAGCCACTGATGGTGGTGTTCAAACTCTTCCAGCGACCGTCCTTGATGCCATAGATGCAGCCATGGATCGACAGGCTCTGCCCACGATGCCAGGCATTTTGCACAATGCTGGTGTGGCCGACGTTGGCCACCTGCTGGATCACGTTGAGCTCGCACATGCGGTCCACACGCTCTTCTTCGGTCGGCAACTGGGCCAGCACATCGCGGTTTTCGTAGTAAAGGTCGCGAATGGTGCGCAGCCAGCCATCGATCAGGCCGAACTGGCGGTCCTGCATCGACGCACGCACGCCGCCACAGCCGTAGTGGCCGGTGACGAGGATGTGTTTGACCTTGAGCACGTCCACCGCGTACTGGATCACCGACAGGCAGTTGAGGTCAGTGTGCAGCACCACGTTGGCCACGTTGCGGTGCACGAACAGGTCACCAGGCAACATGCCGACGATCTCGTTGGCCGGTACACGGGCATCGGAACATCCGATCCACAGGTATTCCGGGGTCTGCTGGCGGGCGAGCTTGGCGAAGAATTCGGGATCTTCCTGTTTGATCGCATCCGCCCAGCGTTCGTTGTTATCAAGCAGGTCTTGTAGTTCGTTCATCAGGGAAGCCTCAGGAATGATGCGCAGGTTTGTGACTGACAAGCCCTCGTCCGGGTCACGCCAGGCGCTAATTAGCTTGAATTTTTTGGCTGCCATGCCTGTCCACACACTATAAGCCCCACAGTATGAGGATTGGCCATGACTGAATCACGACGTCCCTACGGCGCAACACAGCCGGAACCGATCGATGACAACGAAGACCGCATGGGTGAGATGCGCGAGCTGGATTTTGACGAGCAGGACCAGACTGCGGAAATCGGCGACGAGCTGCCGCGCCGTGAGCGCGACCATCTGATGCCCGACGAACGGGTGCGCGAAGCCGGGCTGACCGGCGCTTCGACGGATGATCATGAATCCACCGATGACGATATGAGCCCGCAGACGCTGATCCGTGAGGATGGCGCGCGGGATGCGCAGGAGGAAGGCGAAGACAATGCCGCCGACTATGACTTGAGCGTCGTGGGAGAAAATGACATTGGTGGCGGGAATGGCTTGGATGAGGCGGAACTGGCGGATCTGGACCCGCTGAACCGCAAGCGCTGATCGATCATCACCCTATGTAAGTGTAGGAGCGAGCTTGCTCGCGAAAAACCCACAGGCGACGCGTTCATCCAGGAAGCACGCGTTATCGTTGACGTTTTTCGCGAGCAAGCTCGCTCCTACAGCTCACGGTTTTTCAGTCGACGAGGGTGCAGGCCATCACAACCGCGTCTTCGCGGCCACCGACTGCCGGGTAGTAATCCCGGCGACGGCCGATCTCGTTGAAGCCATAACGCTCATACAGGCGAAACGCGCCGGTATTGCTGTCGCGCACTTCCAGGAAGCACTCCCGGGCATTGGCCGCATAGGCACGGGACATCAGGTGTTCCAGCAAAGCAAGGCCCAAACCACGGCCCTGGTTTTCCGGCTTCACAGTAATGTTCAGCAAGTGCGCTTCATCGAGAATGATCTGCACCACCCCGTGACCCACTTGCTGCTCGCCTTCGAACATCAGCCAGATCTGGTACTTGCCCAGCCCGTCGAGAAAAATCCCGCGGGTCCAGGGGTGGCTGAACGCCGCGTATTCGATTTTCAGCACGGCGTCGAGGTCGGCCTCGGTCATCGGGCGAAAGGATAAAGCCTCACTCATCAGTTGTTTTCCAGCGCGCCATCAGCCGGCGCATGGCTTGCCAGACATCAGCCTTACGCTGTGGCTCTTCCATTAATAATTCCAGGCCCGGCAGGGCCCACACCGAACCCAGGCCTTCAACCTGCAGCTCGCGGTACCAGGCCTCGGCGTTGGCTTCACCGGCAAACCGCACGGCGGGCAGGCCAATCAGCCACAGGCACACGCAGGGCTCGTCTTCCAGGCGTGCCGAGACAAACCCCTGGACGAAATCTCGTGCGGCCTCCGGGCCCTGGTCCATGGTGCCGCGCACCAGCAGCGGCCAGCGCACCGGCTCACCGACTATCTGAGGACTGTCAGGCAGGCCGGCGGCGCGCAGCATGTCCTTGAGCAACAGGTAGGCCGGGTCGCGGGACTGGAAACGCTCGCCGGTCGGCAGTTCCACCAGCAACAGGCAACGCCCGGCCCGCAGCAATTGCAGGGCAAAGCGTGGCGGCGGCACCACGGGCGCCTTGGCCACCGGCGCAGCCTCCTCCACCACCTTGGCAGCCTTGGTCGCCGGCGCAGGGCGCGGCACTTCGATCTTGGCCCGCTCGACCGCCGGGCGCGTCTCTGGGGTGGGTTTGACCACCGCCACGGGCGCGGCCGCCTCTTCTCCCGACGACTCGAACGCCTCGTAGGGCTCAAGCGCCTGCAACAACTCGGGCCGCGATGGTGCGGCAAACGGCAGTTCGGTGCGGGGCAGCCAGTTGACCACCTGCATGGCGGTCAAGTAAGCGCGACGTCGGGACTCGATAAGCACAGCTCGGCCACTTGTGGATAAGTAAAGAGCGGGGATTCTACCGCTGTTCGGCCACAATCGCCCACTGCGCACTGACCGGCTGTGGATAAATCCCGCGCCTGATGCAGTACAATCGCGACTTTTAATCGCCAACCAGCCGGCCATTCCCATGATCGAACCCAAGCGCGTCCTGCGCGCCCTCGCCGAACACTGGGCCTTACTTGAGCCTCTGTGCGAACACTTCGACCAAGGCACCCTGAGCCTGGGCGAGCTGCGCGCGCAATTGGCCGCCCAACAACTGGACAGCACGCCCCAGGACATCACCAGCCTGCTGGACGTGTGGATTCGCCTGGATATCCTGGTGCCTGTCGCCAAGAGCCCGAACCGTTTCGAGCTCAACGCGCAGATCCACGACTTCCTCGCCTATCTTCGCAAGGAGCACCGGCTTGGCCTGTGCCTGGAAATCGAAGCCTACCTGCGCCACCTGGAGCGCCTGGCCGGTTATATCCAGGACGCCTTCGACATCCGCGACGGCCATGACCTGGCTCGGCAACTGCGCCTGCTGGATATGCGCGTGCGCGACGTGCTGAAAAAACTTGCCAACGACGAACAGGCCCTCGCCGCCGTGGCTGACCGCGCCAAGACCAGCGACCGCCAGATTCCGTTGCGCCAGCGCTACGCCGAAGTACTGGCGACCTGGGACGAATACGTCGAGCCGATGATCCAGTTGGTGAACGCCGACGGCGCCTTCGAGCAAGGCGTGCGTAAGGTGGAAAACGTGCTGCTGCGCATGCTCACCGAGCAACAGCGTCTTGGCCACCTGGTGGACGACGACATGCTGCTGCGCACCCACGCACGCATTCTCGAAATGCAAACCAGCGCCCAGCTGACCTTGCGCCATGCACGGGAGTTGCTGCTGCCGCTGCGTGAAGAAGCACGCCGGCATAACGCCGTGACTCGCGGTGCGGCGCTGGCCCTGTCGGCGATTCGCCGCAAAGGCCTGGACGCGGTGCCGCAAGCGGCGATGCCGATGTTCACGCGGCCGCAAAGTACCTTCTTGGGCAGTGCCAGCCAGGTCGAAGCCTATGTGTACGCCTTGGCGAATTTCGAGCCGAAACCGGCGCGTTTCCCCAAGGCGCACAAGTCCCACAAAGGCGAAGCCCCGCGCGCACCGCGTACGGTCAAGGAAATGCTTGAACGCTGCGAAGACGCGTTGCCAATGCCGGACCTGATGACCTGGCTGCTGGAGCAGGAACCGGACGGCGCCACCGATGAATTGCTGTACTGGTTCTCGCGCCTGTCCCGGGAAAAACGCTTCAAGCGCGAGCGCCTGGAACGTCGCGATTACCACACCCACGAGCACCAGGTCAGCCTGCGCTCCTTCGCCCTGCTCCCGGCCGGCGTCGATGCCACCGAGAATTCTGCGAGCACGCCTTATGCATCTTGATCTATCCGAACTGTCCCAACTGGCGCCGATCTTTCGCGAGCTGTTCAAGGGTTACCACGTCAGCCGCCGCGACCCGGAGCTGTACGCGCAATTGTCGAACTTCCAGGACCAGTACCGCACGCTGTTCAAGGCGCTGGGCTTTGAGCTGGTATGCGATACCCGCGGTTTCTACTACTTCGTCCCGGACACCGCCGTGGCTGCCGCGCAGGTGAACAAAACCGCCCAGCGCCTGGCCTTGTTTACTTTCATCATCGTCGAACACCTGGCCGACCAAGGCCGCGACCCGGTTGCCGTGCTCGACGGCGGCAGCCTGGGCCGTGATGAATTGCCTTCGTTGCTGGAGAAATACCGTGACCTGTTTATCCAGGCCGAGGTGCAAACCCAGGAAGAACTCGAAGAAAAAATCATGCGCCGCATGACCCAACTGGGTTTTGCCAGCGAAGACAACGGTATCTACCGCTTCCTGCCGCCGATGCACCGCTTCCTGGATGTGTGCCTGTCGGTGCAGCAAGACCGCGACCTCGCCGCCAGCGTGCACAGCGTACTGCCACTGCCAGAACCGGTGATTATCGACGAAGACAGCGATGAGAAACTGCTGAAGACCGATGACCCGCTGGATTTGAGCGCCTTCACTGAGGAAAGCGAAGAAGATGCCCTGGCCCGTGCCATTGCCGAAGAACAGGAGACCGACGCATGAGTAAGGAACGCTACGGCATCCGCCGCTTCGCCCTATTGAACACCGCCGGTTACAGCCTGGGTTTGTTCCCGCTGGAAGAGCCGCTGTCGGTGTACGGCGCCAACAACCTGGGTAAATCCGCCTCGATCAACGCCTTGCAGTTCCCGATCCTGGCACGTATGTCGGACATGAGCTTCGGCAAGTACACCCTGGAACAATCACGGCGTTTCTACTTTGCCACCGACACCAGCTACATCCTGGTAGAAGTCTCGCTGCCCCACGGCCCCCACGTCATCGGCGTGGTCGGCCGCGGCCCGGGCGGCGGCTTTGGTCATCAGTTCTTTGCCTACGCCGGCAAGCTGGACCTGGCCCACTACCAGAAAAACGACACCTGCCTGCGCCAGAAAGAGCTGTTCACCAACCTTGAGCGCGAGGGCCTCAAAGCCTACGAACTCAAGCCTGATGAGCTGCGGCGCTTGCTGGTGGGCGGGCATACGTCGATCCCGCTGGACCTGACCCTGATTCCGCTGCGCTCCACCAGCGAGCAGAGCCTGAAGACGTTCCGCGCGCTGTTTATCAACCTGCTACACATGCGCGAAATCACCGCGGCCAAGCTCAAGCAACTGTTCCTTGATGCCTTCGAACACAGCCTGCGTTCGGGCAGTGTCGATTACATCGCAGCCTGTGAAGAAGCCTTCCGCGATGTGCGACGCATGGAGCAGGACTACAACTCGCTGGTGGCAGCCGGCCCCTTGGTTGAAGCCTTGGCCAATGGCGTGAAACAGCGCGACGCCCTGCGCGGCAAACTGCATCGCCTGTCGCCACTGCTGGATTCATTGCTGGGCACTTGGTCGGACTACGCCAGTGCGCGCAAGGAAGAGCTGACCATCCAGGCCGAACACTACCGCAACGAGCAGGACGCGCTGCAAAACGACCAGCGCGGCGGCACCCAAGAGCTGATGCGCCTGGAGCGCGAAATCAGCGGCATCCAGCGTTGGTTGGGCGAGTTGTCGGTGCTCAAGCATCGCTTTGCCCTGGTGGATGACGTCAAGATGCTGGAGCAACAACTGCTCGCCGCCAAAGACGCCCACGATGAACTGGCGGGCGCCTTGGCGCAGTCGCGACAGTTCAGCGCCGAGGACCTGGACGAGCGCCTGCGCGACCTGGAAAAGCGCTTGAAGTCGGTCAAGCAGCAGCTCGATCACGCGGACAACAACAGCTACGCCAAGCTGCGCGAAGAGTTCTCGCAGCAGGATGTCGAGCGCCTGATGCGCCTGTTCAACAGCTCGTTGTTCAGCCTGCCGCTGGGCGAACATGGCATCACGCTGGACGAAGACGGCCAGTGGGTCAAATCCCTGGAGCAGATCCTCGATAGCTTCAAGGGCGAGCGCTTTGAAGTGCCGGGGCTGTCCATCGATATCTCCCACATCGAGCCGCCGGCACTGCAAGCCCTGGCGGACCGCGCCGCGTTGCGTGACCAGAAAGAACGTCTGGAAAAAGAACTCAAGCAACTGAAAACCCAGCAGGCCGTGGCGTCCGACCGCGCTGCAAGCAAGACCCAGACCGAAGCGCTGTACCAGCAGGTGCTGGACGCCCAGAAGGCTTTGGAAGACTTCCGCCGCACCCAGACCCTGAGCGCCGAAGAAGGCGAGAAGCTGGAAAACCTGGCGCAGATGGAAGCCGCCCAGGACGAGTTGAAACGTTCCAGCGATGCCTTTACCGAGCGCGTCCAGCAACTGTCGGCCAAGCTGCAATTGGTCGGCCGCCAGATCGGCGATATGGAAGCCAAGCAACGCACGCTGGATGACGCCTTGCGCCGTCGTCAGCTCTTGCCGGCGGACCTGCCGTTCGGCACGCCATTCATGGACCCGGTCGACGACTCCATGGACAACCTGCTGCCGCTGCTCAATGACTATCAGGACAGTTGGCAGGGCTTGCTGCGCGCCGATGGCCAGATCGAAGCGCTGTACGCCCAGGTGCGTCTCAAGGGCGTGGCCAAGTTCGACAGCGAAGATGACATGGAGCGTCGCCTGCAGCTGCTGATCAACGCTTATGCGCACCGCACCGATGAGGCGTTGACGCTTGGTAAGGCACGTCGTGCGGCGGTCACCGATATCGCCCGTACCCTGCGCAATATCCGCAGCGACTACGACAGCCTTGAACACCAGTTGGCGTTGTTCAACCGCGAGATCAACAAACGCCAGGTGTCCAACCTGCAGAGCTTTCGCATCGTGCTGGCGCCGAACAAGGAAGCCCTCAAGCATATCGACCAGATCATCCACAGTGCCGGTCAGTATGAAGAAGGCGAGACCCTCTCGGTGTTCGACCTCAGCCAGAGCGCCGAACAGGACAACAAGAACGAAGAAGCCAAGGAATACCTGGCTCGCCTGGTAGCCGCCAACCATAACCAGTTAGGCCTCAAGGACTTGTTCGAATTGGCGTTCGAGATCACCAAGGTCAACGGCCAGCCGGTGATCCATACCGACATCGACGGCGCTGCGTCCAACGGCACCACCATGACCATCAAGGCGCTGACCAACATGTACCTGTTGCTGCACTTGATGGACCGCGACCAGGCCGGTCGCGTACGGTTGCCGTACTACCTCGATGAAGCGGCAGACATCGATGAGAAGAACCAGGCCGCCTTGCTGGAAACCAGCCTGCAATTGGGCTTTGTACCGATCCTGGCCAGTGTGAAGCCGCAGGTGTCCGCCCAGGTGGCGATTGACCTGGAAGGCGGCAGCGGGCCGAGCGGGATCTACATCGATGAGGCGGACTGGAAGTACATCCGTCGCCATGATGTGGTGAAGGCGACGATGAATGTACAGGCGGACGAGCCGGAGCTGGATGAAGTCTGACGGGTTGTACTGAAAGGCAAAAAGGCCGCGATCCTTTGGATCGCGGCCTTTTTTTCGGTTTGGGATTTGCGGTGTGTTTGTGGGCCTCATCGCGGGCAAGCCCGGCTCCCACAGGGATATGCATTTTCAGCAAGTATGCATTCCAACTGTGGGAGCCGGGCTTGCCCGCGATAGCCGCGCCTCGGTTTATTTACCGAGTGGAATCTTAGGCGCCCAGGTCAGCCATTCATCCTCAAACTTGTCGAACAACGGGAACGTCTGCTGCGGCCGTGCCGGGTTACCCATGCGCTCGCCATCCGGGGTGGCAAAGGCGATCCCGCCGGCCACCAGCGTTTCCAGGGACTCGGTACGCACGGTCGCGCCCTTGAACAAGCCGAAGTCGAGGCCAAAGCCGCTGGTGTTCCAGAAGCGGCTGCCACTGCGTACCAGCGGCGCGTACTTGGGTTCGATCAGGATGTGCACCAGCACGCGGTCAGCGGTCTGGCCCAACTCGTAGCCGGTGACTTTACCCACCGTCACTTCACGGTAGGTGACCGGTACCCCTTCCTTCAGCGAACCACGGCGGGCAGCGCTGAGTGTGAGGCTCAGGCCAGCCTCCTGATGCACCGCTTCGGGCGGCTGGGCCAGGGCGACAAAACTCTTTTGCGGGCCGGCATTTTTCGCGGCCGGTTGCACTTCGATGTATTGGCCGGTGACCAGGGTCTCCAGGTTAGCCGTCTTCATCAGGCCCAGTTCCGGCTTGACCACCCAGAACTGACTGCCCGTACGCGCAATGCGGTCCGCGACCTGAGTGATACGCGCCTTGAGCAGCACCGACTGCATGTCGGCACTGAGGTCGACACTTTCGATCTTGCCGACATCCAACCCCTTGAAGCGCACCGGTGTGCCGGCGCTCAGGCCGTCGGCGCGGTCGACTTTGATGGTCACCAGAGTGCCGTGCTGGTTGGCGGCATCACGGTCGGCATACAGGCGAAAGCGCGGGATGCGATGTTTCAATGGCACATTCGGTTCCGGCGTTTCGAAGGCGATACCACCCGCCATCAGGCTGGCCAGGGACTCGCTTTTGACCTGGATGCCGCCGGTGAGGCCGCCCGTAAGGGTGACGCCGCTGGCATTCCAGAAGCGCGTCGAGCCGTTGACCAGGCTTTCGTATTCCTTCTCGATATGAACGCCGATCACCAGCTGTTTTTTCTTGCGTGAAAACTGGTAGCTCTGCACCGAACCGACTTTGACCTGTTTGTACAGAATCGGGCTGCCGACATCCAACGAGCCCAGGCTGTCGGTGAGCAGCACCATGTGCAGCCCCGGGGAACGCAGGTCCAAAGGCGGGGCCTTGGCGCGGGCTACGTATTCGCGTTGTGGCGGGGTGCCTTTGTCGCCTGGGCGAATCGCGATGTAGTTGCCCTTGACCAAGGCCTCCAGGCCAGTGATGCCTGCCAGGGAGATGGACGGCTTGACCACCCAGAATTGCGTGTCTTCGACCAGGTAATCTTCAGCCAATGGATCGAGGGTCAGCTCGGCGCTGGCGCTGGACAGGTCCGGATCGATCTTCAGGGTTTTCAGGCTGCCAACCTGGATACCTTTGTACATGACCGGCGTACGCCCGGCCTGCAGGCCTTCAAAGTCAGTGAGCTTGACCTTGACCTTGATCCCCGCTGCGGCGGCATCGAAATCTTCGTATAGGCGGAAAGGCAGGCTCGGATCGGTGGGCGGGCTGTCTTTGCGGTTTTCAGGAGTGGCGAAGGCGATACCTCCGGCGACAATGCTGGAGAGGGATTCGCTGCGCACTTTCAAGCCGGAAAGGTTGGCGTCGATACTGATGCCGCTGGCATTCCAGAAACGCGTGTGTTTGCGCACCAGGTTGGCGTAGGTCGGCTCGATATAGACCTTGATCTCGACGGTGCTCTGGTCTTCAGACAGCAGGTAGCTTTTAACCTGGCCGACCTGAATCTGCTTGTAGAACACCGGGCTGCCACGGTTCAGCGAGCCCAGGCGATCGGCCTTGAGGGTCAGGTGCAAGCCGGGCTTGGCGTCGGATAACGGCGGTTCTTCGGAGAGCGCCTTGAACTTGCGCGTGGGCTCGCCGTCACCGGGGCTGGCGGCGATGTAGTTACCTGAAACCAGGGTTTCCAAGCCGGTGATGCCGGCAAGGCTGACGCTGGGCTTGACCAACCAGAAGCGGGTGTTGGTCTTCAGGTACTGCTCAACGTCCTTGTTCATCTCGATGGTGGCGATCACCCCGCGATTGCTGCCCTCGTCATCCAGGGCCAGGGTTTTGACCTTGCCCACGGTCATGCCTTTGTAGACCACTTCGGTCTTGTTGATCTGAATGCCTTCACCGCTCTCAAAGCGAACTTGAATCTCGATACCTTGCTGGGAATAGGCACGCCACCCCAGCCAGCCACCGATGATCAGGGCAATCAGGGGCAACACCCAAATGGCCGACCAGTTAGAGGCTGGGCGGGTTTTAGCTTTAGGCAAATCACTCATGGTCGTCGTCCGACTCCGTGTTATCCCAAATCAGTCGGGGATCGAAAGTTACTGCGGCAAGCATCGTCAAGATCACCACACTGGCGAACGCCGCAGCGCCGAGGTTGGCCTCGACACTGGCGAGTCGCCCAAAGTTAACGACCGCCACCAGGATGGCGATCACGAAAATATCCAGCATGGACCAACGCCCAATGAATTCGATAAAGCGATACATCACAATGCGTTGTTGCGCGGACAGTGGCTGGTGACGCTGCACCGAGAACAGCAGCAAGCCAATGCCGACCAACTTGAAGGTCGGTACCAGGATACTGGCGATGAACACCACGGCAGCGATAGGAAACATCCCGTGCTGCACCAATTGGATGACACCCGACATGATGGTGCTGGGGTCGCCTTGCCCGAGGGAGCTGACCGTCATGATGGGTAACAGGTTAGCGGGGATATACAGGATTGCGGCGGTGATCAACAGTGCCCAGGTGCGTGTAAGGCTATTAGGGCGACGGGCATGGATCAACGCGCCGCAACGGTTGCAGAGTTGCTCATCGGTATCCGCTTCCTGCTTGTTCAACTCATGACATTCGGTACAAATCAGAATGCCTGCATCAATCGCCCGCATGGTCATCCTCTCCTGACAGCGCTTGCCAGATCTGATGAGGTGACATCACCACCTCAAGCAGAACTTGGACTATTAATAAACTGACGAAGCAGACCAGACCCAGGCCAATGGTGATGGAGGCCATATCGGCGAGCTTTACGATCGCCACCAGCACACCCATCAAGTAGACCTCCAACATCCCCCAATCCTTCATGTGGTGGTAGATGCGGTATAGCAGCAGCCCGTAGTTGCGACCGATGTTCCAGCGAATGCTGAGCAGCACTGCCAATTGGCACAGGAGCTTGAGCAAGGGGATGCCCATGCTGCACAGGAACACTACGGCGGCAACGCCTTGCATACCGGTATCGAACAGGCCGACCACGCCGCTCCACACGGTGTCCTCCGAGGACTGCCCGAGTAGATTGAGCTGCATGATGGGCAAAAAGTTCGCGGGGATGTACAGCAGCAGGGCTGCCAGTACCAAGGCGAGGCTGCGCTCGACCACATTGTGCCGATGAGCGTATAGCTCGTAACCACAACGTGGGCATTGGGCTTTTTCGCCGAGGGCGAGCGTTGGTTTGCGCATCAGCAAGTCGCACTCATGGCATGCCACCAGGTCGTCCAGCGGTAAATCCGACACCTCGCGGGCATCAACCGGATCGGGCATAGATAGGGCTCTGACTCTAATAATGGTTAGGTGGCTATTCTAGTGGTGTCGCTCAGAAATAACTGTGCAAATTTGTCGGGCCAGTCAGGTCGCAGGTGGGGGCGGACAGGCGTGCGGGGACAAGGTGGACACTTTTCGAGCGCCCAAAACAAAACCCCAACTGCTTTCGCAATTGGGGTTTCGGAATTTAATCTTGACGATGACCTACTCTCACATGGGGAAACCCCACACTACCATCGGCGATGCATCGTTTCACTGCTGAGTTCGGGATGGGATCAGGTGGTTCCAATGCTCTATGGTCGTCAAGAAATTCGGGTACTGAGTCGTGGCCAG
>NZ_FPJJ01000001.1:1167278-1217576 GCF_900119375.1 Pseudomonas sp. NFR02 | reverse complement strand
CAAAGGCGCCAACGCCGGCCACGCCACCGAAGCCAACATGGACCGCCTCGACGGTGCCGGCGCCGCTGCCGCCGTGGAAGCCCGCGCCGTCACCGCCAACGACTCCGCCGCCATCGTGCGCGCCAAGGCCGCCCTGGACAAACTCGACGTCGCCGAAGGCCTCGCCGAGCTGGAAGGTGCCTCCGCCCGCGTCGCCGTTGATGAAAAGCGCATGATCAACTGCCGCGCCGACCTCAACCAACTCGTGCCATTCAAGTACGACTGGGCCTGGCAGAAGTACCTCGACGGCTGCGCCAACCACTGGATGCCGCAAGAGGTCAACATGACCGCCGACATCGCCCTGTGGAAAAACCCCGAAGGCCTGACCGACGACGAGCGCCGCATCGTCATGCGCAACCTGGGCTTCTTCTCCACCGCCGACTCCCTGGTAGCCAACAACCTGGTGCTGGCCGTGTACCGCCTGATCACCAACCCGGAGTGCCGCCAGTACATCCTGCGCCAGGCCTTCGAAGAAGCGATCCACACCCACGCCTACCAGTACTGCATCGAATCGCTGGCCATGGATGAAGGCGAGATCTTCAACATGTACCACGAGATTCCATCGGTGGCCAAAAAGGCCGCCTGGGGCCTGAAGTACACCCGCTCGATCTCCGATCCGAAGTTCGAAACCGGCACCGTCGACACCGACAAAGAGCTGCTGCGCAACCTGGTCGCCTACTACTGCGTGCTGGAAGGCATCTTCTTCTACTGCGGCTTCACCCAGATCCTGTCCATGGGCCGCCGCAACAAGATGACCGGCGTGGCCGAGCAGTTCCAGTACATCCTGCGCGATGAGTCGATGCACCTGAACTTCGGTATCGACGTGATCAACCAGATCAAAATCGAAAACCCGCACCTGTGGGATGCCGAGATGAAGGAAGAAGCGACCCAGATGATTCTGCAGGGTACGCAGCTGGAGATCGAATACGCGCGTGACACCATGCCGCGTGGGGTGCTGGGCATGAACGCGGCGATGATGGAAGACTATCTGAAGTTCATCGCGAACCGTCGCCTGTCGCAGATCGGCTTGAAGGAAGAGTACCCAGGCACCACCAACCCGTTCCCGTGGATGAGCGAGATCATGGACTTGAAGAAAGAGAAAAACTTCTTCGAGACCCGTGTGATTGAGTATCAGACTGGCGGCGCGTTGAGCTGGGACTAATCAACACGAACCAAAAAATGTGGGAGCGGGCTTGCCCGCGATAGCGGTGTATCAGTCACGGATGTACCCACTGACACACAGCTATCGCGGGCAAGCCAGCTCCCACATTGGCTATTGTGATCCATAGACTTTGCAAGTAAGCCTTTATGCCCAACCACACCATCAAAACCCCCTGCGTCGGCCTGTGCTCCACCGTCTACGGTGACCTGGTCTGCCGGGGCTGCAAGCGTTATCACCACGAGGTGATCCAGTGGAATGGCTATAACGCCGAGGAAAAACAGGCGGTGTGGCTGCGCCTGGAACAACTGCTGGTGCAGGTGATGGCCAGCAAGCTGGAAGTGTTCGACCCGCACTGCCTGCGACAGCAGCTGGAAGCGCGCAAGATTCGTTTTATGCCGCACCAGTCGCCGTATTGCTGGGCATACCAGTTGATTGCGCGCGGAGCGCGGGTGATTTCCAAGCTGGATGCCTATGGGTTGACGCTGTTACCGGAGTTTCGCGAACGCCACCTGGCGGATTTGCGCGATGCGATAGATCGAGAGTTTTTTCTGCTGTCCGAGGCACATTACGAGCGCTATATCGCTCCGGTTTTCTTGAAGGAGTCATTCGGCCCGGCGCTGATTGCCACGCGCTGACCCACAGTTGTGTTTAAAATGCCGCCCGCCCGATGACTGACCCTTAACGATGAACCCAGACGCACTCGCTACCCTGCACGCCCACTTGCTCACTGCCCTGGCTGACGCGCCCGCGGAAACCCGGCGCCTGTTCCATGGCCGTGGCCGCTGCTGGCCGGGCCTGGAACAACTGACGGTGGACTGGCTGCAAGGGGTGGTGCTGGTGGCGTTGTTCAAGGAAACCGAGCACCTGCAGGCCCTGAAGCAGACGCTACTGCACATCGACTGGGCCGCTTTCGGCGCGCACACCGTGGCCCTGCAACACCGCTACCTGCCGCAAAGCACCACCGAATGGCTGGTGGGCGACGCCATCGACGAGTTGACCATCACCGAGGGCGGCCTGCGCTACCTGATCGACCTGGGTAAAAAACAGAACAGCGGGCTGTTTCTCGACATGCGTTACGGGCGCAACTGGGTACGTGAGCAAGCACAGGGCCAGCGCGTGCTGAATTTGTTTGCCTATACCTGCGGTTTTTCCGTGGCCGCCATCGAAGGCGGCGCCGACCATGTGGTGAACCTGGATATGGCCCGTGGTGCCCTCAGCCGTGGCCGCGACAACCATCGTTTGAATGGGCACGACCTGAGCCGGGTGAGTTTCCTGGGCCACGACCTGTTCAAGTCCTGGGCCAAGGTGACGAACAACGGTCCTTATGACCTGGTGATCATCGACCCGCCCTCCTTCCAGAAAGGCAGTTTCCTGCTGACCAAGGATTACCAGCGCGTGCTGCGCCGCCTGCCGGACTTGCTCAGTGCCCACGGCACCGTACTGGCATGCATGAACGATCCGGCCTTCGGCGAAGATTTCCTGATCGACGGCGTGACCCGCGAAGCACCGGGCCTGCGGTTTGTACAGCGGCTGGAAAACCCACCGGAATTTCCTGACATTGATCCGCAGAGTGGACTAAAGGCACTGGTGTTCCGTCAGGGCTGATGCCGAAACATCCTACGCTTGCTACGCTAACGGATACGCCGGGCGGTGAACCTTATCCTCCCCTTCCCGGTCGATACCTGCATTCCCTGGCCAGACTCGACGGCGCTACGTCGTCGGCTGCCCCGTTTGACCTTTTGGAGAACCGCCCGTGATATCGACCCTGCATGTAGCCAGACTCAAAGCCTGGGGCGCCCACGGCTTTACCGCCACCGGTGTGGTACTGGCCTTTTTGGCCACCCTGGCGCTGCTGGAAAACTCCCCCAAGGCGTGCCTGCTGTGGCTGGGCCTGGCACTGGTGGTGGATGGCGTCGACGGCTCGCTGGCGCGACGGGTGAATGTCAGCACGGTGCTGCCCAGCTTTGACGGCTCGGTGCTGGACCTGGTGATCGACTACCTCACCTACGTGTTCATTCCTGCCCTGTTTATCTACCGCTACATCGACCTGCCCGAGTTCACCCACCTGTTTGCGGTGTCGGTGATCCTGGTGTCGTCGCTGTTCTGCTTTTGCAATGTGAACATGAAGAGCAAGGACAACTACTTCGTCGGCTTCCCTGCCGCCTGGAACGTCGTTGCCCTGTGCGTCTATATCATCCAGCCGGATGCCTGGGTCACCTTGCTGACCGTGATCGGCCTGGCGCTGTTGACCGTGACGCCGATGAAGTTCCTGCACCCGTTCCGGGTCAAGCGCTTCATGCCGATCAACATCGCGGTGACCACTATCTGGCTGCTGTGCAGCTTCCTGATGGTGGTGGATTACCCGAATACCAACCCTTGGACATTTGGCTTGTGGTCGCTGATGTCGGCGTACTTCCTGGGTATCTGCATCTGGCGCACGGCCGTGGAATGGCTGGGCGCGCACAAATAACCAGGCGGGCCCGGTAAAAGATGTGGGAGAGGCTTGCCACCTCCCACATTTGAGTCACATCGCAGTAAGATGCTGGCCTTCTGCGGCCCTCCAACAATAAGCCCTGCCCATGCCCTTCGAACTCAGCGTAGACCTCACCACCCTGGCCATCCTGGCCGTTGTCGCTTTTATCGCCGGTTTTATCGACGCCATCGCCGGCGGTGGCGGTTTGTTGACCACCCCGGCCCTGCTCACCGCCGGTATGCCGCCGCACCTGGTGCTGGGCACCAACAAGCTCAGCTCCACCTTCGGCTCGGCCACCGCCAGTTTTACCTTCTACCGCCGCAAGCTGTTCCACCCACGCCAATGGGTGCACGCCATCGTCGGTACCTTGATCGGTGCACTGACCGGCGCGGTCGTCGCTCATTACTTGCCTGCCGAAACCCTGAACAAGATGCTCCCGGTGATCGTCTTCGCCTGCGGTGTGTACCTGCTGTTCGGGGGCACGCCCAAGGCGCCACTGGATGCCGAGGCACCGATCAAAAAGAAATGGCAAGCCACCCAGGGCTTTGGCCTGGGCTTTTACGATGGCGTGGCCGGGCCCGGCACGGGGGCGTTCTGGACGGTCAGCACGATGCTGCTGCACCCCATCGACCTGGTGAAGGCCAGCGGCGTGGCGCGCAGCATGAACTTCGTCAGCAACGCCGCGGCGCTGACGGTGTTCATCATCAATGGGTCGGTGGACTGGATCGTCGGCCTGGCGATGGGTGTGTCGGTGATGTGTGGCGCGTTCTTTGGCGCACGCAGCGCGATCAGCGGCGGCGCCAAATTCATCCGCCCAGTGTTTATCACCGTGGTGCTGGGCCTGACCGTGCGCCTAGCCTGGCAGCACTGGTTCAGCGTGGCCTAGGCGGCGGGCCACGTAGAGGTCGATCAGGTAACGCGCAATCGAGCGTGACGCCGGCAACGGCGGCAGCTCGTGGATATTGAACCACTGCGCGTCCTCGATCTCGTCGGCCTGGGGCACGATATCGCCACCGGCGTATTCGGCGTGAAAGCCCAGCATCATCGAGTGAGGGAACGGCCAGCATTGGCTGCCCATGTACTGGATGTTCTTGACCTCCAACTGCACCTCTTCGCGCACTTCACGGATCAGGCAGTCTTCGGCGGACTCACCCGGCTCGGCAAAACCGGCCAGGGTGCTGTAGACCCCCGTGACGAAACGCGGCGAGCGCGCCAGCAGGATGTCATCGCCACGAGTCACCAGCACGATCATGCTTGGCGAGATGCGTGGATAGCTGCGCAGGTCGCAGGCCTGGCAATACATCGCCCGCTCCCGCGGCACCTGTACCATCGCCTGGCCGCAACTGCCACAAAAACGGTGCTCCCGCGCCCAGGTGCCGATCTGCGCGGCGTAGCCCAGCACCTTGTACAGGGTGTGATCACCTTGCAGCATAAAGCCGCGCAAGCCTTGCCAACTGCACCCTGGCACCTCTGCCGACGCGTTGAGTTCCAACAGGTACACCGGCTCGCCATCGAGATGGCCGATGCCATGTTCGGCAAACACCGACAGGTCCTGGCGCTTGAGCCATTCGCGCGGGAACAGCGGGCCGTTGGTATCGTGTAAAAAGCCTTCGCGGCTGCGGGCG
Organism: Pseudomonas sp. NFR02; assembly: GCF_900119375.1. Taxonomy (NCBI): domain Bacteria; kingdom Pseudomonadati; phylum Pseudomonadota; class Gammaproteobacteria; order Pseudomonadales; family Pseudomonadaceae; genus Pseudomonas; species Pseudomonas sp. NFR02. The sequence goes on along the minus strand of NZ_FPJJ01000001.1, from coordinate 1,212,277 downwards.
ACGGCCCAGCCGCCGGGGGCGTCGTTGTCCAGCAGCGTTGTGGTAATCCAGCCTGGGGTCATGTCAGTCAATCCACGAATTCGGGTTTCTGCTTACTCATATGGGCCGCGATGGCCACGCGCAGGTCGTTGGATTGCAACATAGCCGAGTTCCAGGTGGCAACGTATTCCAGGCCGTCATTGACTGTGTGGTCACGCATGTAGCTGATCATGGCCTTGGTGCCAGTCACGGCAATCGGCGACTTGGCGGCGATTTGCTGGGCCAGGTCCATGACACCCGCCAGCAGGCTTTGCTGATCGGCAAACACGCGATTGACCAGGCCGATGCTGCGCGCTTCTTCAGCGCCGAATTGACGACCGGTATAGGCCAGTTCACGCAGCATGCCATCGCCGATAATGCGCGGCAGGCGTTGCAAGGTGCCGACGTCAGCGGCCATGCCGATGTCGATTTCCTTGATCGAGAATTGCGCGTCTTCGGCCGCGTAGCGCATGTCGCACGCGCTGATCAGGTCGATGGCACCGCCAATGCAGTAGCCCTGGATCGCCGCCAGCACGGGCTTGCGGCAAGTGTCCACGGCGTTGAACGAAGCTTGCAGCTCGAGAATCTTGCGGCGCAGCAGGCGCGCATTGCGACCCACGTCCTTGCCAAAGTCATTGGCGATCGAGGCCAGCATCATCAGGTCGATGCCCGAGGAAAAGTGCTTGCCCGCCCCGCTGAGCACCACGGCACGCACGGCGTCGGTCTCGTCGACCCATTGGAAGATGTCGATGATTTCGGTCCAGAACGCCGCGTTCATGGCGTTGATCTTTTCCGGGCGATTGATCTGCACATGGGCAACGTTGCCACTGAGTTCGACAACGAAGGCTTGGTATTCGGACATGGCAGTGATCCCTGACTGGCGATTGAGAAAGGCCAGACTATATCAAGGGTGCGCCACGGCGCATCGGCCAAAAACGGGACTGGTCACGGTGAGGGAAAAGACGCTGGATAAAACCCGATGCACAGGCCATCCTTTGCGCTTTAAGCCGCGCTGTGCGCGGCGCTCGACGTTTTAAGGATATGCCATGCACGCCCAACCCCTCGCTCCCGCCGATTTCGAATTCATTGACGCCACCTTGCTCAAATACGGCGAAGACCACTCGGTGCTGAACATGGCCGAACTCGACGGTTATTTCACCGCCCTGGTTTCCAGCCCGGCCAAGGTGGATGTGGCCGAGTGGTTCCCGGCGATCTGGGGTGGGCAAAACCCTGAATGGGACAACATGGACGAGGCCCAGGCTTTTCTCGAGCTGTGTGTACGCCATATGAATACCCTGGCCGCGCAATTGGCCACTGACTCCCAGGCATTCAAAGCCCGTTTCGATGAAACCGAACATCAAGGCCAGGCGGTGACCCTTGCCGAGGAATGGTGCTTTGGTTATGTGCGCGGCGTGACAATCGCCAACTGGCCGCCATTGCCCGCTGTACAAGCCGGGCAACTGGAGCGGATTTCCTGGTGCGCCGAACAGGACAATTTCGAATTGCCGGCGGATCTGGATGTAAACGCCCATCAACTGCAGGTCAGCGAAATCGAACCGGCTGCACGGGCGCTGCATGACTACTGGTTGAGCCAGCGTTAAGGCAGTAGGAGCGCATGCCAATAAATCACGCAGATCACCCACTCACTCGACAAGCATGGCGTGTTTGCCTGATGATTCGGGTCCGCACGTCGGCCACTCCACGCCACCTTGCCTTGACCAGGAGCCTTGTACCTTGAGTTCGCAGAAAACCGTGACCGTTACACCGCCCAACTTCCCCCTCACTGGCAAGGTCGCGCCCCCCGGCTCCAAATCCATTACCAATCGAGCGCTGTTGCTGGCGGCACTGGCCAAGGGCACCAGCCGTTTGAGCGGTGCGCTCAAAAGTGATGACACGCGCCACATGTCGGTCGCCCTGCGGCAGATGGGCGTCACCATCGACGAGCCGGACGACACCACCTTTGTCGTCACCAGCCAAGGCTCGCTGCAATTGCCGGCCCAGCCGTTGTTCCTCGGCAACGCCGGCACCGCCATGCGCTTTCTCACGGCTGCCGTCGCTACCGTGCAAGGCACCGTGGTACTGGACGGTGACGAGTACATGCAAAAACGCCCGATCGGCCCGCTGCTGGCCACCCTGGGCCAGAACGGCATCCAGGTCGACAGCCCCACCGGTTGCCCACCGGTAACCGTGCACGGCGCGGGCAAGGTCCAGGCCAGGCGTTTTGAGATTGACGCAGGTTTGTCCAGCCAGTACGTATCGGCCCTGCTGATGCTGGCGGCGTGCGGCGAAGCGCCGATTGAAGTGGCGCTGACCGGCAAGGACATTGGCGCCCGTGGCTACGTGGACCTGACCCTCGATTGCATGCGTGCGTTCGGGGCCCAGGTCGACGCCGTGGACGACACCACCTGGCGCGTGGCCCCCACCGGCTATACCGCCCATGATTACCTGATCGAACCCGACGCTTCCGCCGCCACTTACCTGTGGGCCGCAGAAGTACTGACCGGTGGCCGTATCGATATTGGTGTAGCCCCACAGGACTTCACCCAGCCCGACGCCAAGGCCCAGGCCGTGATCGCGCAATTCCCGAACATGCAGGCCACGGTGGTGGGTTCACAAATGCAGGATGCGATCCCGACCCTGGCGGTGGTCGCCGCGTTCAACAACACCCCGGTGCGCTTCACTGAACTGGCGAACCTGCGCGTCAAGGAATGTGACCGCGTGCAGGCGCTGCACGATGGCCTCAACGAAATTCGCCCGAGCCTGGCGACCATCGAGGGTGATGACTTGCTGGTTGCCAGCGACCCCGCTTTGGCTGGCACCGCCTGCACCGCACTGATCGACACCCACGCCGACCATCGCATCGCCATGTGCTTTGCCCTGGCCGGGCTGAAAGTCTCGGGCATTCGCATCCAAGACCCGGAATGCGTAGCCAAGACCTACCCTGACTACTGGAAAGCCCTGGCCAGCCTGGGCGTTCACCTAAACGACTGACACACAAACCTGTAGGAGCGAGCTTGCTCGCGAAAAACGCACAGGTTCCGCGTTTCTTCAGGAAACACGCGTTATCGTTGACGTTTTTCGCGAGCAAGCTCGCTCCTACAACTCTGCCGGGAGCGTCAATGACCCTTCGCCAACCCTGCCCACCCGGCGCCTGTGTCTGCAACCGTGAACAACTGCTGGAAGCTCCCGGCGCTGATCTGCGCATTCTGCAACTGACGCGCCAGCAGGAAAAAATCCTGCTGGCGCGCCTGGAGAACCTCAAGAGCCTGCAAGACCTCGAACACCTGCAACAGCGGATGTACGACCAACTGGGCATCCGCGTCCACATCGCGCCCGGGCATACCGAGGTCAAAAGCATGCGCGGGATCCAGATCGTCATCGACGAACTGCCGGGCATGTGCCGCAAGACTCGCCAGTCGATCCCCGCCTCCATTCGCCGCGGCCTGGAGAAAAAACCAGAGATTGCCTACCGCTTGCTGGACGCCCACGACCTGTTTCGCGACGCTTGAATTATCCCGCGACGGCCTCACGCTCAAACAACCCCTGCCCCACCGCCCGGGCCTTGTGCAAATGCGCCTGGGCCGTGCCACTTTCCGAGTCCAACAACAACTCGGAAGTGAGTACCCGCGCCCCGCAATAATCAAAGATGCCGTAGTCGATCTGGGTATTCATGGCCTTGGCATAACCGTGTCGCTCAAAGGCGCTTTGGTCAGCCGCCCCCAGGGCCAGCACATGCACGTGCAAATGCCTTAGTTTCTTCTGCACCGGTGTATCGGGGCCGTAATCAATCGCCCAGCCATTGACGAATACGCGGTCGACCCAACCCTTGAGCAATGCCGGCATTGACCACCAGTAGATGGGGAATGCCAGCACCAGCGCGTCGGCGCGATCGATGCGGGCCTGCTCGGCCACCACGTCGGCTGGCGGCGTCGCCCGAGTACGGTGCACCCGATGGTCGGCCGCGCTGTAGCGTGGGTCGAACCCTTCAGCGGCAAGGTCGGCTATTTCAAAGGTGTGGCCAGAGGCGCTCAAGCCCGCGCCCACCTCGGCGGCCACGCTGTGGGTGAGGGATTGCGGGTCGTGATGGGCAACAACGATCAGTGCGTGCATGACTTTGACTCCGTTTCGGCTTAATCTACTTTTAGTAAGTTACGTCGAATAAGTTACTTTTGGTATATAAGCATGTCAAGCAATGAATCCCCTGCCCCCCGTCGTCGTTTGTCCCGTGAAGATCGCCTGCGCCAGTTACTCGACGTCGCCTGGCAATTGGTGCGTGACGAAGGCACCGACGCCCTGACCCTGGGCCGCCTGGCCGAGCTGGCGGGCGTCACCAAACCAGTGGTGTACGACCACTTCGCTACACGCGCGGGGTTGCTGGCCGCGCTGTATGCAGACTTCGACGAGCGCCAGGACCAGGTGTTTGCCGATGCCATCGCCACCAGCAAGGCGACGCTTGAGGACCGCGCGTGGGTTATCGCGTCGTCGTATGTCGATTGTGTGTTGTTGCAAGGTCGGGAAATCCCCGGGGTGATTGCCGCCTTGAGCGGTTCGCCGGAGTTGGAAGCGTCCAAGCGCGAATACGAGGCGATCTTCCTCGATAAGTGCAGAGACGCGCTGTCGCCCTTCACTCACGGCGGCAGTATTTCCCAGGCCGGGTTGCGCGCCATGCTCGGCGCGGCGGAAGCCCTGTCCCATGCGGCGGCCAATGGCGAGATCAGCCGCGAGGAAGCTCAGCAGGAACTGCTGGAGACTATCCTCGGGATGGTCATGCGCGTCAGGCCGTAGGCAGACGGCCCTGGACGAACAGTTGCGCCTTGCGCGTCAGCTGGTCCAGGTGCCGATCACGCTGTTTCTCCGCATCGACCATGGCGCGCTTGCCGTGTTTTTGCAGCAGGTAGGTGTGGATCTGCCGCACTTCCAGCGAGCTGTAGATTGAAGCCACATCCAACACGCCCAGCAGCCCATCGGTGCCGTAGTTGCGGGTGTTCATCACGACCTGGGTGCCACGCGCACCGCGTACCTGGAAACCCATGGCTTCGAACACCGCAACCTTCTCTACCGCACAGGCCAGTTCGGCGTGGGGATAACGCGCCAACACCTCGTCCATCAGGCTGCGTGCCACACCCTGGCGACGAAAGCGGGCGTGTACCGCCATAAACGCGATGCCACACGCGTTCGGGTCATCCTTCACCGGCAGGTACAGGCAAAAGCCCACCACCGTCTCGTCTTCCATCGCCACGACCAACTCGACGGCGATGCCCTTTTCGCCATTCAACGCCTCAAGGTACAGGTGTACCTCAAACCCGATGGCGTACTGGTAGATGTTGTAGAGCAGGTTGCTCGGTGCCAGCGCTACGCTGCTGATATCGGTGAGGTTGTCCACCACCATCTGCAGGATCTGGCTGTTGACCGGTTCGGGGCACGGCGTGGTATAGCGGGTAAGGCTGAACATGCAAATTCCTGGGGTTTCGCGTCAAGGCAGCGGCGATTGTACCTGTTGCGCGCCGCTCATGGCCCGCACACCTCGCGCAAACACGCGCGCAGCCAGCGATGGGCCAGGTCGGCATCCTGTCGCGGGTGCCACAGCATCGCCACGGTAAATGGCGGCAATGTCACCGGTAGCTCAAAGCAATACAAGCCTCGAGGCGGCACTGTGATATAGCGCTCAGGCACGCTGGCGATCAGGTCGGTATCACGCGCCAGGGCGATGGCCGTGTTGAAACCGGCGACCACGATGCTGACCTGCCGAACCAGACCTTGCGCCTCAAGGGCCTCATCGATCTGGCCACGGTCCTGGCCGCGCCGCGACACGTAGACATGTTGTCCCTGGGCGAAGCGCGCTGCGCTCAAGGGGCCGCGGCTCAGAGCATGGCCCTCGCGCACCACGCCCACCAGGCGATCACGGAACAGCGCCTGGGTCAGCACCTCCGGGCTGGCGCCGACATCGACCACACCGGTTTCCAGGTCGACGCCACCGTCGCGCAGCAGCGCACTGTGCTTGTCGCTCTTGTGCACGAAACGCAAGCGCACCCCTGGAGCCTCCTGGGCGATACGCGCGAGCAATGCAGGGCCGAAGCGTTCGACGAACTCCTCACTGGTGCGCAGGGTGAAGGTGCGCACCACCTCATCCAAGTCCAGGCTGTGCGCCGGGCGCAATACCGCATGGGCGTCCTGCACCAGTTGGCTAACCTGTTCGCGCAATTGCAACGCCCGGGGCGTCGGCACCAGGCCGCGCCCGGCACGTACCAGTAGCGGATCGCCCGTGGCCGCACGCAAACGCGCCAGGGCCCGGCTCATGGCCGAAGGGCTCAGGCGCAGGCGCTGGGCGGCGCGAGCGACGCTGCCTTCGGCAAGCAACACGTCGAGGGTGATGAGTAAATTGAGGTCGGGCATGCGGGCTCCTGATCAGGCGTTGGGTGCAGCTATAACCTGCAAGCCATGCGTCTTCCGCCATGTTAGGCGACGCCGTAGATTTGTGACAGGTGCATTCACTCAAGGAAACGCGCATGCAAACCTCCACACGCGGCGGCCTGGTCGCCTTGTCGCTGTCCATGTTGCTGGCCGCCCTGGGCACCAGCATCGCCAATGTCGGCCTGCCCAGCCTGGCGCACGCCTTCGGTGCCTCGTTTCAGGCCGTGCAGTGGGTGGTGCTCGCCTACCTGCTGGCCATCACCGCCGTGATTGTCAGCGCCGGGCGCCTGGGCGACCGTCTGGGGCGCCGGCGCTTGCTGCTGGCCGGGTTGCTGGTGTTTGCCCTGGCCTGCGCCGGGTGTGCCGCCGCGCCAACCCTGCCCTGGCTGATCGGCGCACGGGCATTCCAGGGCCTGGGCGCGGCGATCATGATGGCGATGACCCTGGGCATGGTGGGTGACACTGTCACGAAAGAGAATACCGGCCGAGTCATGGGCCTGCTGGGCACCCTGTCGGCACTCGGCACGGCCATGGGTCCGAGTGTCGGCGGGGTATTGCTCAGCCTGTGGAGCTGGCGCGCGCTGTTTTTGATCGGCCTGCCCTTGGCGGGTGTGGCTGCCGCCTTCGCCTACCGTTATTTGCCGGTGGATGCTCACCGCCGCGACGCTTGGCCAGGCGATACAGTCTGGGCGCCCCTGCGCGATGCGCCGTTGCGCGCCGGCCTGGCCATGAGTGCCCTGGTGTCGGCGGTGATCATGGCCACGTTCGTGGTGGGGCCGTTCTACCTGTCACGTGGCCTGGGCCTCGATCCCGCCTGGATGGGCTTGGCCATGGCCGTCGGGCCAACGGTCGCGGCGGTGACCGGTGTACCGGCGGGTTACCTGACCGATCACCTTGGCAGCCAACGCCTGACCCTCGTGGGGCTAAGCGTGATGCTGTGCGGGGCCCTGTTGCTGTCGCAGGCGTCCGGGCTTGGCGTTTATCTCGCGGGCCTGATCGTGTTGACGGCCGGCTACAGCCTGTTCCAGGCGGCCAACAACACGGCGGTGATGAGCGATATACAGGCGACACGCCGAGGCACAGTGTCCGGCCTGCTGAATCTGTCACGGAACCTGGGCCTGATTTTCGGCGCCTCGGCCCTCGGCGCGGTGTTCGCCCGCGCCACCCCGGATGTCAGCCTCGCCGCGCCCCAGGCGGTGGCTGCCGGCCTGCACGCCACCTTCGCCATGGCGGTAGGTTTGCTGTTACTGGCGGTGCTGATTGCCTGGAGACGTGGGTATTCCCTGGCCAGCGCGAAGCAGACAAATATTGACAAGCTAAAATCGTAACGACTATTGTCTGACAACCTGATCACCAAGGTTTTCCCATGCTTGAGCTCCAGCGCCCCGATTCGCTTGTCGTACGGGTTGTCAGCGCCATTCGCGCAGAAATCGAATCCGGCCAACTGGCCCCGGAGTCGCGCCTGCCGACCGAACAGCAACTGGCCGAACAACTCAACGTCAGCCGTTCCGTGGTGCGTGAAGCCATTGCCCAGCTCAAGGCCGACGGTGTGCTCACCGCCCGCCGTGGCCTAGGCTCGTTTATTTCGCAGACCCCTGCGGGCACGGTGTTTCGGTTTCCGCAGCCCAACGGTCGACGACCTGACCTGGCGCAGATGTTCGAAGTGCGCCTGTGGATCGAAACCCAGGCCGCTTCGATTGCCGCCCAGCGCCGCGACAGTGCCGACCTGCAGCGCATGAAAAGCGCGTTGCAGGCCATGCAGGACAACCGCGACGACTATGAAGCCGCAGCCCTGGCCGATGTGGAATTCCACCGTGCCATTGCCGACGCCAGCAAGAATGACTACTTCGTGGCCTTCCATGACTTCCTCAGGAGCCAGTTGGCCAGTGCGCGTAAAACCGCGTGGGAGAACTCGGCGTCGCGCTTTGCCACCGGTTCGGCCGATGCCACCCAGGAACATCAACAGCTCTACCAGGCCATTGCCGACGGCGACGCCCAACGCGCCGCCGCCAGTGCCGAGGCGCACCTGCGTGCCGCGGCGCGACGCCTGCAACTGGAATTACCGACCACGAACTGATCCACCTTGTTTGCAGCGTGTCCGCGGACACGCCATTTTTTTAACAAAAACATTAGTCTGACAACCTGATAAGCAGACTGAAATGTACAGCCTAGGTACTTCTGCAATGATTCATGACTTTTGCATTATCGGCGGCGGCATCGTCGGCCTGGCCACCGCCATGGAGCTGCTCAAGCGCCAACCGGGCGCGTCGCTGGTGATCCTGGAAAAAGAGACGGTGCTGGCCAAGCACCAGACCGGCCACAACAGCGGCGTGATCCATGCCGGCATCTACTATGCACCCGGCAGCCTCAAGGCCGACTTGTGCAAGCGCGGCGCCGAAGCCACCAAGCAGTTCTGCCGCGAACACGGGATCAAATTCGAGGTGTGCGGCAAGCTGCTGGTGGCCTCAAGCCCGCTTGAAATGCAACGCATGGAAGCGCTGTACGCCCGTGCCCAGCTCAATGGCATGCAGGTCGAGCGCTTGAATGCCGAACAACTGCGCCAGCGTGAACCAAACATCGTCGGCCTCGGCGGCTTGTTTCTCGATGCCACCGGCATTGTCGATTACCGCCAGGTGTGCGAGACCATGGCCCAGGTGATTCGTCGCAGCGGTGGGCAGATCTGCCTGGAGCGCACCGTCACCGCCATCCAAGAAAATACCGACACGGTCACCGTCAACACCGAGGGCGAGACCTGGCAGGCCCGCCACCTGGTGGTGTGTGCCGGCTTGCAGTCGGACCGCCTGGCCCGCCTGGCCGGCATCCGCATCGACCATCAGATCATCCCGTTTCGGGGCGAATACTTCCGCCTGCCCGCCACCAAGAACAACATCGTCAACCATCTGATCTACCCGATCCCCGACCCGGAGCTGCCCTTCCTCGGCGTGCACCTGACCCGCATGATCGACGGCAGCGTCACCGTCGGCCCGAATGCCGTGCTGGGCCTGGGCCGCGAGAACTACCGCAAGTTTTCGGTGAACTGGCGCGACGTGGCGCAGTACGCCAGCTTCCCCGGTTTCTGGAAAACCCTGTGGCAAAACCTCGGCTCCGGCACCACCGAGATGAAGAACTCGTTGTTCAAGTCCGGCTACCTGGAGCAGTGCCGCAAGTACTGCCCGTCCCTGACGCTCGATGACCTGCTGCCCTACGAGGCCGGCATCCGTGCCCAGGCGGTAATGCGCGACGGCAGCCTGGTGCACGACTTTCTGTTCGCCCAAACCTCACGAATGCTGCATGTGTGCAATGCGCCCTCACCGGCCGCCACCTCAGCCATGCCCATCGGCGCGATGATCGCCGACCGCCTGTTCCACCCCCAGTAAGACCGCACCGCCCGCTCACCCAACAATAACTACAAAGACCCAGAAGGAAGTCCAGCATGTCGGCATCCGCCTCCATTCCCGGTACCGAAACGCCCGAACAAACCCGCAAGCGCCTACGCAAAGTAGCCGCCGCCACCATCTTCGGCTCGATGCTGGAGTGGTACGATTTTTACCTGTACGCCACCATGGCGGCGATTGTGTTTTCGAAGATCTTCTTCGATAACAGCGACCCGAAGACCGCCACGCTGATGGCCTTTTCGACCTTTGCCATCGGCTTTATCGCCCGCCCCTTCGGCGGCATCCTGTTTGGCTACCTGGGCGACAAGTTCGGGCGCAAGCAAGTGCTGGTGCTGACCTTCTGCCTGATGGGCGTGTGCACCACCTTGATCGGCTTGATCCCCAGCTACGCCTCCATCGGCATCTGGGCCCCGATCCTGCTGGTGTTTATCCGCATCATCCAGGGCCTGGGCGCAGGTGCCGAGTTGTCGGGCGCGGCAGTCACCTCCTACGAGCATGCCTCCCAAGGCAAGCGTGGCAGCCAGGGCGCCTGGCCGGCACTGGGCCTGAACCTGGGCCTGTTGCTGTCCTCACTGACTATTTACCTGCTGACCATCAACGGCAACGAGTTCCTGCTGGCCGGCGGCTGGCGCATTCCGTTTATCTGCAGCATCGTGCTGGTAGGCGTCGGCCTGTGGGTGCGCAACAGCATTCCGGAGACCCCACAGTTCGAAGCGCTGAGCACAGAAAAAGCCAAGGCCAAGCCATCGCCTCTCAAAGCCTTGTTCAAGAATGACCTCAAGGGCCTCGCCGTGGTGTTTTTTGTCGCGATTGGCTACAACGCCCTGAGCTACATCTTCAAGACCTTCTCCCTGGCGTACCTGACCCAATTCAAAGGCGTGGACGTGCATGTCACCTCGCTGTCGGTGACCATCGCCAGCCTGGTGGCCATCGTCGCCGTGCCCTGCTTCGGCTGGCTGTGTGACAAGTGGAGCAGCAAGACCGTGTTGATGCTCGGCGGGCTGTGCTCGCTGTTGTTCGCCTACCCGTTCCTGGCCCTGCTCAACAGTGGTGAAAGCCTGATGATTTACCTCGCCATCGGGGTGGGCACCGGAATCCTCGCGCCGATGATGTTCGCTCCCCAGGGTTCGTTCCTGAGCCGGCAGTTCCCGACGCAAACGCGCTCATCGGGCTTTGGCACCGGGCGGGAGATCGGCACCGCCATTGCCGGTGGCCTGGCACCGCTGGGCGCGCTGTCGATGGTAGCGGCCTCGGCCACCCACTCCACCGATGGCGTGGTGGTGATCCTCGCGATTTCTGCCTTGTTGGTGGTGGTGTTTGCCCTCTGCGATCAGGGCGCGAAACACTCGACATTCAAGAACTGAGCAAAAAAAGTTCGGACCAACGGGTGCATGGATGCACCTGGATCGCGCATCATGGGCACTTTCAAGCTCAAGGGTAACGTCCATGCGCGTTCTGTCATTGATGATGGGTCTTACGACGCTGGCCGCCACTACGGTGTTCTGCGCCAGCGCGATGGCGAATGAAGAAAGTCAGTTAGTCCAACAGATCAACCAATACCGCAGCCAGGTGCAACGCTGCGGTGACCAGGGTTCCCAGGAGCTTCCGCCGCTGACCAGCGACACGCGGCTGGTGCTGCCGGCCTCCAATGTCGGCGATTTGCAGCAGTCGCTGGCGCGCGCTGCCTACCCGATGGTGAATGTGCAGGCCATCAGCCTGTCCGGGCCCAAGGATGCCGAGGCCGCGATGAAAGCGGTGCGCGAAAGCTTTTGCCGCGTAGTGCTCGATCCGCAATTTGTCGACATCGGCGTCAGCAACAGCGGCCAGGACTGGCGCATCGTGCTGGCTCGCCCGTTGGTGACCAGCGGCCTGGGCGATTGGCAGACCGAAGGCAGAAAACTGCTCGACCTGATCAACACCGCCCGTGCCGAGCCGCGCCAGTGTGGCACCCAGGCGTTCACCGCCACGGCGCCCCTGTCGTGGAACGACACCCTGGCCGGCGCAGCCAACAGCCATACCCGCAACATGGCCAACGGCAATTTCTTCGACCACCTGGACCCCGACGGCCGCACGCCGGGTGACCGCGCCGAGTTGGCGGGGTATATCGCGAAGAATATCGGCGAAAACATCGCCGCCGGCCTCGACACGCCGCGCAAGGTCGTCGACGGTTGGCTCGCCAGCCCCGGCCACTGCGCCAACCTGATGAACCCGCAGTTTCGCGAATTGGGTGCTGCCTACGCCATGGACCCCAAGAGTGACGCGGGCATCTATTGGACGGGCTTATTCGGCACGCAATAAGGTTGGGCGCCGGCCCAACCCGGCCAATAATGACGGCGTGCAAATAGACAATGAAATCAAAGTGCTATCAGGGAGATAATCGCGCTGAACTGAATGCGGTCATTCCGGTCTGTTGCTAGTCGGTATGACTCTTCAAAGCTAAACAGTACGTAGCAAGCAAGGTGTGAACCCCATGATGAATTGGCTGCAAGGCAGCAGCGAAATGGCAGAGCGGGTTCGTCAGCACGATTGGGCCAGTACGCCCCTGGGGCCACTTGAACACTGGCCCGATGTGTTGAAGACAACCGTTGCGCTGTGCTTCGCGTCGAGTTTCCCCCAGGCCATCGTCTGGGGGCCTCAGTTGATTACCCTCTACAACGACGCGTTCACGCCGATCCTGGGTAGCAAACCCGACGCCTTGGGCCGCCCGTTCAACGAGATCTGGCACGAGGTGTGGGACGATATCAGCCCTATCGCCGACGCCGCGTTCGATGGGCACGCCACCTATATCGAAAACTTCCCGCTGTTGATCCAACGCAACGAAGCGCCGGAACAAGCCTATTTCACCTTCTGCTACAGCCCGATTCGCAATGCCCAAGGTGTAGTGGTCGGTTTGCTCGACACGGTGACCGAAACCACTGCCACGGTGTTCCTCGCCCGTCGTCTTGAAGTGCTGGACGCCATTAGCAATAGCGTGACCAACGCTACCGACGCCGAAACCATCCTGACGTCTACGACTCGCCTGCTGGCCGAACATCTGCAGGTGTCCATCTGTGCCTACGCCGACATGGACGAGGATGAAGATGGCTTTACCATTCGAGGCGACTGGTCGGCGCAAGGCTCGCCGAGCATCATCGGCCATTACAGCCTGGCGGCGTTTGGCGAATGCGCGGTCAACTGCCTGCGTGCCGGCGAGCCACTGGTGATACGCAATAATCTGATCGAGCTGCCGCCCCATGACGCCGCGAGCTTCCAGGCACTGGGCGTGACCGCCACTATTTGCATGCCGTTGATCAAAGACGGGCGGCTCACCGCGCTGATGGCCGTACACGACAAAGTGCCGCGTTTTTGGTCGTCCTACGACATCGCGCTGTTGGGCGAAGTCACCGAACGTTCATGGGCGCATATCGAGCGCGTGCGTGCCGACGCCGCCGTGCGTAAGGGCCTGGCCGCCTATGCGGAACTCAATGCCAGCCTGGAGCAGCGCGTGAATGAGCGTACCCGTGCGCTGGCCGAAGCCGAAGCTGCACTGCGCCAGTCACAAAAACTTGAGGCCATCGGCCAACTGACCGGTGGCGTCGCCCATGACTTCAATAACCTGCTGACCATTATCCGCTCATCCGTGGATTTCCTGCGCCAACCGGGCCTGTCCGAAGAGCGTCGGCAACGTTATATGTGCGCGGTATCCGACACGGTGGAGCGGGCCAGCAAGCTCACCAGCCAACTGCTCGCTTTTGCCCGTCGCCAACCATTGAACCCGCAGGTGTTCGATGTCGGCCAGCGCGTGCAGAACATCGGCGAGATGCTCGAAAGCGTCACCGGCGCACGCATTCATGTGCAGGTGCAATTGCCCGATCGGCCCTGCTATGCACGCATCGACCCAAGCCAGTTCGAAACCGCGCTGATCAACATCGCCCTCAACGCCCGCGATGCGATGGACGGCCAGGGTACCCTGACCCTCAAAGTCGCCAGCGAGCAAACGCTGCCACGTATTCGCGGGGATGCCGAGTCGTGCATGCCCTACATCGCCATTTCTCTGGCCGATACCGGCACCGGGATTCCCAGCGATACCTTCGAACGCATCTTCGAGCCGTTCTTCACCACCAAGGCCGTGGGCAAAGGCACGGGCCTTGGCCTGTCGCAGGTATTCGGCTTTGCCAAGCAGTCAGGCGGCAATATCGATGTGGCCAGCACCCTTGGCCAGGGTACGGTGTTTACCTTGTACCTGCCGCAGGTCGAAGGCGAAGCGGCGCCGGATCAAGACCCGCATACAGACTTGCCAGCGCCGCAAGAGGCTGCTCATCAGCACGTGCTGATCGTCGAGGACAACCTTGAGGTAGGACGCTTCGCCAGCCAGATCCTCAAGGACCTGGGTTACCAGACCACGTGGGCGACCAATGCCGAACAGGCGCTGAACCTCGCCGGCACAGACGTCCAGGGGTTCGATGCGATTTTCTCCGACGTGGTGATGCCCGGCATGACCGGCGTGGCCATGGCCAAGCTACTGCGCCAGCGCCGCCCGGACCTGCCCGTGGTACTCGTCTCCGGCTACAGCGAGGAACTGGCGGACAGCGGCTATGAAGGCTTTGAGTTCCTCGCCAAGCCCTACTCCGCCGACCAGGTTGCGCGAGTGCTGGCAAAGGCGATGAGCAAGGATCAGTCGACAACCGCCACCTGATTGCGGCCCGATGCCTTGGCCTGGTACAGGGCCTTGTCGGCGCTGTTCATCAAGCCGTTCAAATCCAGAGGCTGAGCGTGGGTCGATGCCACGCCCAAGCTTGCGCTCACCCCTTGTACCGGGTCGGCGGGCAAGTGATAAATCGTCTGGAGCAACTGCTCGGCAATGCTGCGTGCGGTCTCCAATGAGGTATTGGGCAGCAGCACTGCAAACTCCTCGCCCCCCAGGCGACCGTAGATATCGGTCTGGCGAAAGGACGCGCTGATCACCGCGCCAATCTGACGCAACACCTGGTCGCCGGCCTGGTGGCCGTAGGTGTCATTGATGGCTTTGAAGTGGTCCATGTCCATCATCAATGCACACAACGGCTGCTGCTCGCGAAGGCACTGGGCATACAGCAACTGAGCCTGTTCGTAGAACGCCCGACGGTTCATCAGCCCGGTCAGTTCATCGGTCTGAGCGGCGCGGGTGGAAATATGATGAGCGCGTTCCATTTGCCTCGTCAGGCGAAAGGCTTTTTCCAGGGCATCGGAGAGTTTGCGCGTGGCACCGGCCACAAACGAAGCAAACACCAGCACCGCCAACGCCACGCCGACCTGCATCGGCGAAGGCTGAAACAGCATCCATACCGTACAGGGAAGCAACACCAGCGCCATCGAGCCCAGCGTCATGTAGCGATAGGCTGAATAACAGGACACCGCGCTGACCGACATGCCCACGGTAAACAGCATCACCAGCACCTGGGATAAGCGGTCATCGACCGGCATCACCGCCAGCGCCCCGCCGCCCCAGATACCCGCCGACAGCATCAGCGTGACCCAGTAGCGGCGTTCCCAACGGGCGGGCGTGCGCGCCGCGTCAGGGCAGCGAAACCATTGCACGAACAGATGCAGGCGCACCAATGACGAGCCCGCCAACAGTACCAACCACACCAGGATGACCTGATGATCGAACCGATCCCAGCACAGCCAGCAGAGCATGACGGCGCCCAGGTAGCTGCCGAAGATCGCCGAGAATGATTGACGAAACAGCTGGTGCAAACGGTCGGTTCGCACCTGCTCTTCGATGGAGTGACCCTGGTCCTGCCCGAGGCTATTCATGGGGTTGGCCTGTTTGACCGGCGACGGCAAAGGCGCCATTGTGGCACCTTGCCAGCAAGCCGAACAGCGGCATACGCCGCGCTAGAGCGTTTCAGGCTCTTGAGGTCGCAAAATCAGCACGCCCAGGGGCGGCAGGTTCAACGACAATGACACCGGTTGCCCATGGCGCGGCTCATCCCGGGTAAACACGGCTCCGCCATTCCCGTAATTGGAGCCGGCGTAGGTATCGGCATCACTGTTGATCACCTCACTCCAACGCCCACCAAACGGCACACCGACTGCGTAGCCTTCACGGGGCACCGGGGTGAAGTTGGCAACCACCAACACCGGCTTGCCATCCTTGCTCCAGCGCAGCCAGGCGTAGACGCTGTTGATCGCGTCATCACCGATCAGCCATTGGAAGCCCTGGGGCGCATCGTCCTGTTCGTGCAACGCCGGTTCTTCGCGGTACAGGCGGTTCAGGTCGCCAACCAGCTTCTGCACCCCACGGTGCTCGGGGTACTGCAGCAAATACCAATCCAGTTGCTGATCGTGGTTCCACTCGCGCCATTGGCCAAATTCGCAGCCCATGAACAGCAGCTTCTTGCCGGGGTGCATCCACATGAAACTGAGGTAGGCGCGCAGGTTGGCAAATTTCTGCCAGCGGTCGCCGGGCATCTTGTCGATCAGCGAGTGCTTGCCGTGCACCACCTCATCATGGGAAATCGGCAGGATAAAGCGCTCGGACCAAGCGTACACCAACCCGAAACTCAGCTCGTTGTGATGATGGGCGCGGTACACCGGGTCTTGCTGGATGTAATGCAGGGAGTCGTGCATCCAGCCCATGTTCCATTTGTAGTTGAAGCCCAGGCCACCCTGTTGGGTCGGCTGGCTGACGCCGGGCCAGGCCGTGGACTCCTCGGCAATTACCAGCGCGCCCGGCGCTTCAAGGGCAACCACGTCGTTCAGGTGCCGCAAGAAATCGATGGCTTCCAGGTTCTCGCGGCCGCCATGACGGTTGGGCACCCATTCACCGGCCTTGCGCGAATAATCGCGATACAGCATGGAGGCCACTGCGTCCACACGCAGGCCGTCCACGTGGAAATGCTTGAGCCAGTGCAAGGCCGACGCGAGCATGAAACCGTGGACCTCGGTGCGGCCCAGGTTGTAGATCAGCGTGTCCCAGTCCTGGTGAAAACCTTCCAGCGGGTTGGCGTATTCGTACAGCGCGGTACCGTCAAATTGCGCCAGGCCGTGGGTATCGGTGGGGAAATGCGCTGGCACCCAATCAAGGATCACGCCGATATCGGCCTGATGGCAGGCATTGACGAACCAGGCGAAGTCTTCCGGCGAGCCAAAGCGCGCGCTGGGGGCAAACTGGGATAACGCTTGATAACCCCACGAGCCACCAAAGGGGTGCTCCATGATCGGCATCAGTTCGATATGGGTGAAGCCCAATTGTTGAACGTAAGGAATCAGCCGCTCGGCCAATTCGCGCCAGCCATATTGCCGAGCCACTTCACCGGCCTCGTCCAGCTCGCACTGCCAGGACCCCACATGCAGCTCGTAGATCGACAACGGCGCGGTGGCTTTCTGCTTGTCTCCCCGCGATTGCATCCACTCATGGTCCTGCCAATCCACCTGCAAAGGTGCGGCGACCTTCGAGGCGGTGTCCGGCGGTAGTTGGGTGGCCAGCGCCACAGGGTCGGCCTTGAGCGGCAGAATGCCGTGGGCACCGAGAATTTCATACTTGTAGGCCGCGCCCGGTTGCAGGCGCGGGATAAAGATTTCCCACACTCCCGATGGATGACGCAGGCGCATCGGGTGGCGGCGCCCGTCCCAGATATTGAAGTCGCCCACCACCGAAACCCGCCGTGCGTTCGGCGCCCACACGGCAAAGCGCACGCCTTGCACGCCATCGACGCTGACCACCTGAGCCCCCAGACAGTTGCCCAGGTCACGGTGATTGCCTTCGGCAAACAGGTACAGGTCCATTTCCCCCAGCAGCAATTGGCTGAAGCTGTAGGGGTCTTCGGTGATCTGCTCACCGCCGGCCCACTGGATTTTCAGCAGGTAGGGCTGGCGAGTGCTGAAGTGCCCAATAAACAGGCCTGGCACCTGGGTGGCATCGAGGCTGCCAAACGGCTCACCTGTGTCACGCGCCAGTACCTGGACACTCAGGGCCTCGGGCAGGAACGCACGGATAAACTGGCCGCCCTGCTCGTCATCATGGGGCCCCAGGATCGAAAAGGGGTCGGGGTGCTCGGCGCGCACCAGCGCATCGACGTCCTTGGACGCCGGCAATGCAGTCAACTTGGGCTGCAGCGGTTCTCTCTGTGTAAAACTCATGACGTCTCCCCACCGCGTACAGGTTTAGATATAGGTGTCAGCCCGCTCAACAAGCCGTGCAGCCCTTGCAGGGGCACCGGCAGCCAGGTCGGGCGGTTTTCTGCTTCGTAGGCCACTTCGTACGCGGCCTTTTCCAAGCTGAACAAGGTCAGCGCTGCGTCTTGGCCGTTGGCATCCTGCCAGTCATGCGCCAGTGTAGACGCAGCGGCCTGGTAAGCCTGGGTAAATGCTACGCGGGCTTCATTCAGGTAGCGGTCGGTCACGCGTTTGCGCGCAGCGTTCGCTTCTGGCGTGTGATCCACCCCTTGTACATTCAGCGCCATGGCCGCGGCATAATCAAAGGAACGCAGCACACCGCTCACATCTTTATAAGGGCTGTGTTTGCCGCGCCGCTCATGCAGCGGTCGCGCCGGTTCGCCCTCGAAGTCGATCAAGTAGGCATCGCCCTTGACCACCAATACCTGGCCCAGGTGCAAGTCACCGTGGACGCGAATGCGCAATCCGCCCGCCGTGGCTTTGGCCAACGCCTGGACATGCGCCGCGATGGCTTTTTTCTGCGCCAGTAATTCACTGACCAACGCCTGGTCGGCGGGGTTCAACTGGCTTTGATTAAGCTTGAGCAACTGCAAGGCACGGTCGATCTGGGCGCCGACATCCTTGGCCCAGGCTTGGGTGTCTTTGATTGTGGTGGGTTCGGGTTTGAAGGCCGTGTCCGCCGTTGGCGCGCCCAGCACCAGGTGCATTTCACCCAGGCGCTGACCGAGCAAACCGGCAAAATCTGCCAGTTCCCCGAGGGCGTTGTAATGCTGTTCCTGTTCAGAGATCGCGTCGGCCAGCTCATCGCGGATCGCCCGCTCCAGGTTGTTCTGGGTCCAGCTCCAGGCATCGCCCTGATTGCTCAAGTAACCCTGGGCAATCATCAGCAAGTTGTCCTGTCCCTGCCCGTCCTGGCGGCTCATAAAGCCCAGCAGCGGCGAGATGTTCGGGTAGCCAGCGGCGGTCAGGTACGCACTCATTTCCAGCTCCGGGTGCACGCCGGCGCTGACTTTGCGAATCAGCTTGAGCACCAGACTCTCACCGACCACCACCGAGCTGTTGGACTGCTCGGCGGACAAGTAACGCACCGGCGATTCACGGGTCAGTTGCAATGCGGCCAAGTGTTGAGTGGCCTCGAATCGCAGATCGCCGTCAGGGGTATTGAGCACGGTGCCGGCCTGCATGGCCTGGATCACCTCAAGGATAAAATGCTCAAGGCTGAAGGCATCGGTCACCAAACCTACCTGGCGGGTGCGTCGCACTCGGGCCAACGCCAATTGCTGGGGCAAGGCGCTGGTGAACTGGTCTTCGCCAAGGAAGCCCAAGGGCAGTTGGTAGCGGCTGACCTGGCCGGCACTGGTCACTTCGATCTCACTGAGCAACACCGGATGCTGCGGGTCGCCAAAACGCACGCCATATGCGATGTGCACCGTGTCGATTGCCGTATCTTTGCCGGCAAACCAGCGCCGCTTGGGCAGCCAGGCGGGCAGTGACGTATGTTCCAGGCTGGTGCGGCAAGGTTCTTCGAGTAGCTCTTCCATGCGTTTTTTCAGTACCAAAGTGGTGAAGTCGGGCATGCTTTGCGCCGGTTCCGCATGCCAGCTGGGCATCTGGTTTTCCGCTGCCAGCACGAACCAATAGAAACCATAGGGCGCCAGGGTCAGCAGGAAATTCAGCTGGCCGATTGGCGGGAAGGCATTACCGCCAAGCATCTCCACCGGCACCATGCCGGCAAAGGCCGACAGGTCCAGCTCCGCCGCCTGGGCGCTGCGCGACACGTTGGCCACGCACAGGATGATCTCGGTGTGGCCGTCTTCACCGGTGTATTCACGGGTGTAAGCCAGGATGCGCCGGTTAGTCGGCGAGAGCATTTTCAAGCTGCCACGACCAAACGCCTTGGACTGCTTGCGCACTGCGAGCATGCGCCGGGTCCAGTTGAGCAATGAATGCGGGTCCTGGGCCTGGGTCTCGACGTTGACCGACTGGTAGCCGTATTGCGGGTCCATGATCGGCGGCAACACCAGGCTGGCCGGGTCGGCACGGGAAAACCCGCCATTGCGGTCGATGGACCATTGCATGGGCGTGCGCACGCCGTCACGGTCGCCCAGGTAGATGTTGTCGCCCATGCCGATTTCATCGCCGTAGTACAGGGTCGGCGTGCCCGGCATCGACAGCAACAGGCTGTTGAGCAATTCCACCCGCCGACGATCGCGCTCCACCAGCGGCGACAGGCGTCGCCGAATGCCCAGGTTGATGCGGGCGCGGCGGTCTGCGGCGTAGTAGTTCCACAGGTAGTCGCGCTCTTTGTCGGTGACCATTTCCAGGGTCAGCTCATCATGGTTGCGCAGGAAAATTGCCCACTGGCAGTTGGCGGGAATCTCCGGGGTCTGGCGCAGAATGTCGGTAATGGGGAAGCGATCTTCCTGGGCCAACGCCATGTACATGCGCGGCATCAGTGGAAAGTGAAAGGCCATGTGGCATTCATCGCCGTCATCACCCTTTCTATCCCCAAAGTACAGCTGCGTGTCTTCCGGCCATTGGTTGGCTTCGGCCAGCAGCATGCGGTCGGGATAATGGGCATCGATCTCAGCGCGGATCTGCTTGAGGACGTTGTGGGTTTCCGCCAGGTTTTCGTTGTTGGTGCCGTCCCGTTCGATCAGATAGGGAATGGCGTCCAGGCGCAGGCCGTCGATGCCCAGATCGAGCCAATAGCGCATCACCGACAGCACCGCTTTCATGACCTGCGGGTTATCGAAGTTGAGGTCCGGTTGGTGCGAGTAAAAACGGTGCCAGAAGTACTGGCCGGCCACCGGGTCCCAGGTCCAGTTGGACTTTTCGGTGTCCAGGAAAATAATGCGCGTGCCGTCGTATTTCTGGTCATCGTCCGACCACACGTAGAAGTCCCGTGCGGCCGAGCCCGGCTTGGCCTTGCGCGCACGCTGGAACCAGGGGTGCTGGTCGGAGGTGTGGTTGATCACAAGCTCTGTGATCACGCGCAGCCCGCGTTGATGGGCTTGGGCAATAAAGCGCTTGGCGTCGGCCATCGTCCCGTAGTCGCTGTGCACGCCGCGGTATTCGGCAATGTCGTAGCCGTCATCACGGCGGGGAGACGGGTAGAACGGCAGCAGCCAGATGGTGTTCACGCCCAGGTCGGCAATGTAGTCGAGTTTGGCGATCAGCCCGGCAAAGTCACCAATGCCGTCGTTGTTGGAGTCGAAATAGGATTTGACGTGTACCTGGTAGATCACCGCGTCTTTGTACCAGAGCGGGTCTTTGATGAAGGTGGCTGCCTTGGGTTTCTTGGCCATTGCAAACTCCTGAAAATACAAAGTTCTCGAGGATCGTTCCCAGGCTCCGCGTGGGAATGCAGCCCCGGACGCTCCGCGTCCCAAGCGCGACGCAGAGCGTCAAGCGAGGCATTCCCACCAGAGCGTGGGAACGAGCACTCAGGGGGTGCTGATGCGCCATATCCCGAACGGCATCTGCGGCTCCAGCCGGGTCCATTGGGTCTTGCCGTACCAGGTCCAGCGATGGCCGTTCATCAAGTCTTCGCCCTGGGTCTGGGCATCGTCGGGCAAGCCCATCTCCCACAGCGGCAATTCAAAGTGGGCTTCCTGGGCGTTGTGCGGGTCGAGGTTGACGGCGACCAGAATGAAATTGCTGCCGTCCTCGCTGCGCTTGCCGAAGTACAGGATGTTGTCGTTCCAGGCGTTGTAGAGCTTGAGCCCCAGGTGCGTGTGCAACGCCGGGTTCTGGCGGCGGATGCGGTTGAGCTGGGCGATCTCGGCGATGATGTTGCCGGGGGCGGTAAAGTCGCGGGGGCGGATCTCGTACTTCTCGGAGTCGAGGTATTCTTCTTTGCCTGGCACGGGCGCCGACTCACACAACTCAAAGCCTGAATACATCCCCCACAGGCCCGAGCCCATCGTGGCCAGCGCAGCGCGGATCAGGAAGCCTGCGCGGCCGGAGTCATGCAGGAAACCCGGGTTGATGTCCGGCGTATTGACGAAGAAGTTCGGGCGGTAGCACTCACGCCAGGGCGATTGGTTCAGTTGAGTGAGGTACTCGCTCAGTTCAGCCTTGGTGTTGCGCCACGTAAAGTAGGTATAGCTCTGGGAATAGCCGACCTTGCCCAGGCGCGCCATCATTGCCGGGGTGGTGAAAGCTTCGGCGAGGAAGATCACCTCCGGGTACTTGGCACGCACGTCGCTGATCAGCCATTGCCAGAACGGCAGCGGCTTGGTGTGCGGGTTGTCGACGCGAAAGGTCTTCACGCCCTCTTCCACCCAGCCCACCACAATGTCGCGCAGTTCTGTCCATAAGCCCGGTATCGCATCCGCCGCATAGAAATCGACGTTGACGATGTCCTGATACTTTTTCGGCGGGTTCTCGGCGTACTTAATCGTGCCGTCGGGGCGCCAGTTGAACCAGCCAGGGTGCTGTTCAAGCCATGGGTGGTCCTGGGAGCACTGGATGGCGAAGTCCAGGGCAATTTCCAGGCCGTGGTCGGCAGCGGCCTTGACCAAGCGACGGAAATCCTCACGGCTGCCCAGTTGCGGGTGAATCGCCTCATGCCCGCCCTCCGCGCTGCCGATGGCATACGGACTGCCCGGATCATCGGGGCCTGCGGTGAGTGAGTTGTTCTTGCCCTTGCGGTGGCTGCGGCCGATAGGATGGATCGGCGGGAAGTACAGCACGTCAAAACCCATGTCGTGGATCATCGACAAGCGCGAGTGCACGTCGTTGAATGTACCGTGGCGGGCCGGATCATCGGTGATCGAGCGGGGAAACAGCTCATACCAACTGGCGAACTGCGCCGCCTCACGCTCTACGTCAATTGGGTAGGCGGGGCTGATGCTCAGATACGCGCGATGATCGGCCTGGGTCATCAGGTGTGCACTGTCTTCGTGCAGGAACAACGCCACCTGCTCGGTTTCCAGCAGGCCCGACAGTTCGTGGTGCAACACCATCAAACGGTCGCGCAATTCGTTGTCACTGCGCTCGGCAGCCTGCAACACCAGGCTGCGGCCTTCCTGCAATTCAAGGCTGACCGGCACCCCGGCCTCATGTTTCTTGCGCAATTCATAGCAGAAGCTGGCGAAGGTATCGATCCATGCCTCGATGCAGTACTCATGCGGCCCGAGTTGGGCGACGGTGAACGCGCCTTCCCAGCCATCGTTGCCGACATCGGTCATGACCACGCTGTGCCAGCTTTCTTCCTCCAGCACGCGCCAGCGGATCAGCACCGCCAGCTTGTCGTGGCCATCAGCGAACACTTTGCTGGTGACATTGACACGCTGGCCGACCACAGCCTTGACGGCGAACTCACCATTGTCGATCACCGGCATGGTGCTTTCGATAGCGATCCTGGGTAACAACAGCGCTTGCGACAGCGGCAGTATCGAGCCTTCTGGAGCCAGTGTTTCAGCAATCATCGAGCATCTTCCCCTTACGCCCTGTGGACGCTCTTGGCTTGATCCGAATTCAAAGGCGGCGACGCTTTCCCTGAGCGTGGCCGTATAAGGTCCGAGCCTGGGCGCGCCGCAAAAGTTCAGGTGGATATGCCGCCGCTGGGCAGGGAATCAATTGCCCCAGGCAGCGGTCCACCGCTAGAGCAAAGCACAAAGGAGGCCACACCGATGAATATCCCGATACCACCTGAACCTGAAGATCCGAATATCGACACTCCGCCACTACCGACGCCGCCCAGTGAACCGGCGCCCATTCCAGAGAGAGAGCCGCCGGAAAACGACCCACCGCCCGTGCAAGAGCCGCCGACGACCCTGCCTCCGGTGATCGTCTAAATCATCAGAGCAAGAACACGGCCTGCTCGAACACCTAGACGTACTGGTGTTCGAGCACACAAAAAAACGAGGAGTCCTACGAAGTTCCACGTCAAGGCTGAATGTTCGTTTTACTGTTCCTTTTTATATTGATCTCGCGTGAATGCTCAGCCTTTTTTTCACCTGGCCTTTAGCCCATTTATCACGAGTAGACCCATGTCGACTATCGCCTCCCCATCAACGCCCACTGCTCCAGTCACAACACCCACATCCTCCAATCCCGTCTCCAATCAACAGGCGCTGACGCCCGAGCGAATAAATACGTTGCTCAAGGCCGGCCCGAACTGGTCCTCCTCCCCTAAGGCGCCTGACCGCTCACCCCATACCCCCCTGTCGCCAACGACGAAGTCCAACACCTCACCTTCTATGTCGGAGGTAGAGGCGAAGAATAAGTTGGACGACCTGAATACGGCATTGACCCCAGACACCATCAAGGAGATACAACGCAATCCAAGCTCGCCGAAATCTCGCGCAATCACTGAGCAGTTCAACACCACATTGACCCCAGAGAATGTCAAATTAATGTCGAGGGGCGCCAACGCGAAAAAAAACCGCGAAACACTTCGAGAGATCAGGGACAAGCTCGACAAAAAAAATATTGATTCAAACCTGGAGTCTGCCAAGCACCAGGTGATCAATGAGGCGGCCGATAAAATGAGGCTCAAACTTCTGGAAATCATTACCGCCGCGTTCGACGGCGACATCTGGAACACCGTTGACCATCACAAAAATTGGCTCGAAGAACTGGGTGCTCTGAGCAAAAATTTTTCTGCAATGGAGACCAAGTCCAAAGCCCTCACGGATGCAGCTTCGTCCCTGAGCGACGAAAAGCTCGACCAATCGGCGGCGCCTGAAACGCAGGACTCATCGCCTGCCGACACTCGCGCTGCAACCTACAGTTTCAACGCCACCAGTGAATCTACCCTGAAGGCCCCCAGCGAGATCCGCAATTTCAAATCGGGAGATAAACTGGACCTGTCCGGCATCCAGCGGCAGCTGAACACGTCGCTGCGGCCGGTCGATCGGTTTCCAGAGGCAATCGGTGAAATGCAGATCCATCACTCGCCCAGCGCCAACACCAGCGTTATTGTCATCGCCGATGCGCCGGGCAAAGCCCCCTTTTTGCTCAAGGTATTTGGTGAGGTACGCCAAAGCAACATCGTGACTTGATCCGCGGTATGACTCAGGATCACTTTTCCAACAATCTGACGATTCTCGGCATGATGCTGAACACCGCCAGGGCCAGCAGTGTACTGAGTACTGCCGTCGATTCACGCCCCATCCCCGCCGCCACACCAATGGCGGCGGTCATCCACAACCCGGCCGCCGTGGTCAGGCCCTTCACATGCTGGCCCTCCTCATCTTCCTTGCCCTTGAGGATGGTGCCAGCGCCAAGGAAGCCGATGCCCGCAATCACCCCCTGAACCACACGGCTCATGGCGTCCGCCTGGTTGCCGGACATCTGCGGCACCAGCACGAACAGCGCCGCACCAAGCGCAACCAGCATATGGGTGCGCACGCCAGCCGCCTTGCCCTTGTGCTCACGCTCAAAACCCAGGATGCCGCCCAGGATCGCGGCGATCAGCAGGCGCACCGTCACTTGGGTGAGTTGCCGGGCATCGCCGATGTCCGCGAATTCGGCTTGCAGGGTTTGCCACACTTGATGCCACCAGGCGTCCATGGATGCGCTCCTTTTAGTATGGATAGATAAAGGATGGACAGCGCAGACCGCCAGTCAGTTGCCTGGAACCCCTCGTCATAGGGGTCGCCTAAAGTGATAGAGCCCATAGAAAGGAGATCGCCATGCCCCTGCGCATCGAAAACCATTTGTGCTACTTCACGCTCGACGTGGACGGCCAGGAACAAAGCCTGCCAGCCACCCGCGTGAAGGTCCTTACCGACAATGACAAAGCCATGTCCTATGTGGACTTGGCGGGCGAGCGGATCTATATCACTGAAGCCGAAGCCGACGCGCTGACGGTTGAAGGGGCCACGGATGGCCGTAACCATGTAAAGGCGCAAGAGCCTGGTTCGGTGATTTGATTGATCTGTATCATCGAACCCTATGAACGCCTGCACCCCTATGCGCTCGGGGTGCAGCACATTGACGCACAGAACGCACCAAGCCTATCTGATCCGCTTTTTATCCTTACACCTGAGTCTGTTATGTAAACAGCCTGTCGCCCATAGTTCATCGGCCTGATGGAGGCTGATGAGCGAACGACCATGAGCGAACGAATCCCAACCGTGGAAACCTTTGAGCCCATTCACCCAAAGAAGGTGAAGGCCAAATCCAGCGACAACCTGATCCATACCCGCAGTTTTACCGGTGTGTTCCGCACCTTGCGCGTGGGCGGTGCCGGCCTGCTGTTCCTGGCTTTTTTTGGCACTGTGTGGCTGAACTGGGGCGGGCGCCAAGCCGTACTGTGGGACTTGGCCGAGAGCAAGTTCCACATTTTTGGCGCCACGTTCTGGCCCCAGGATTTCATCCTGCTCTCGGCGCTGTTGATCATTTGTGCCTTTGGCCTCTTCGCGATCACGGTGTTTGCCGGCCGCGTCTGGTGCGGCTACACCTGCCCGCAAAGCTCGTTTACCTGGCTGTTCATGTGGTGCGAGAAGGTGACCGAGGGTGAACGCAACCAACGTATCAAACTGCAGGCGGCACCCTGGAGCCTGAATAAGCTGGCACGGCGCTCGGCCAAACATACGTTGTGGCTGGGTATCAGTGTGTTGACCGGGCTGACGTTTGTGGGCTACTTCACCCCCATCCGCCCCTTGGCCGCCGAACTGCTGACGTGGCAGATGGGCGGTGTGAGCCTGTTTTGGGTATTGTTTTTCACGGGGGCCACTTACATCAATGCCGGCTGGCTACGCGAAGCCGTATGCATGCACATGTGCCCCTATGCACGCTTCCAGAGCGTGATGTTTGATAAAGACACCCTGACTATTTCCTACGACGCCGCCCGCGGCGAGCACCGTGGCCCGCGTAAACGTGACGTGCCGCCAGCGCAGGTTGGCCTCGGTGACTGCATCGATTGCCAGCTATGCGTGCAGGTATGCCCCACGGGCATCGATATCCGCGACGGCCTGCAGATGGAATGCATCGGCTGCGCAGCCTGCATCGACGCCTGCGATTCGATCATGGACAAAATGGGCTATGCCCGTGGCTTGGTCAGTTATACCAGTGAGCACCAATTGCAGGGTGGCAAGACTCATCTGCTGCGGCCACGCCTGATCGGCTACAGTGCCGTGCTGGTGGTGATGCTCGCGGCACTGGTGGTGGCCCTGATTGAACGGCCGATGGTGTCGCTGGATGTGACCAAAGACCGTGGCATGTTCCGCGAAAACAGCCTGGGTTTGATCGAAAACATCTACAGCCTCAAGGTGATCAACAAAACCCAGCAGCGCCAGGAATACCGCCTGGAACTGGTGGATGCCGAGGGGTTCCAGTTGCAAGGCAAGACCCAGGTCAGCCTGGCTGCCGGGGAAATTGTCGATATACCGGTGTCGGTAGCATTGCTGGCGGACACACCGGCCAGCAGCTCTCAAACCTTACGTTTTAAAGTCACTGATGTGGATGAACCTTGGATCTATACCGCTGCTGACAGCCGCTTCGTAGCGCCCTTGAATCGCTGATACTTCATCAACAACAGAGATCAAATGTGGGAGCTGGCTTGCCTGCGAAAGCGGTAGAGCAGTAACAGATGCAGTGACTGACACACCGCCTTCGCAGGCAAGCCAGCGCCTACAATTTGCCCTGCGTACACATTCAAAAAGCTAATTAGGCCGCCATGAAACGCTACGAAAAATTTGCCGACGACATCGCAGAACTGATCCGCTCCGGCGTCCTCGGCCCCGGCCAGCGCGTGCCATCGGTGCGCTATGCCAGCCAGGCCTACGGCGTCAGCCCGTCCACCGTGTTCCAGGCCTACTACCTGCTGGAGCGTCGTGGTCTGATTCGCGCACGCCCCCGCTCTGGCTACTTCGTCAACACCCATGCGCCCAGCCCGTTTTCCGAACCGGTGGTGAGTGAGCAGGTGCATGAGTCCACCGAGGTGGGCGTGAGTGAGCTGGTGTTCTCGGTACTGGACTCCATCAAAGACCCCAACACCGTGCCCTTCGGCTCGGCCTTCCCCTGCCCCATGCTGTTCCCGCTGCCGCGCCTGGCCCGTTCCCTGGCCAGCGCCAGCCGCGAAATGGACCCACGCTTGGTGGTCACCGACATGTCGCCGGGCAACCCGCAACTGCGCCGGCAGATTGCCCTGCGCTATATGGTCGGTGGCCTGATGCTGCCGATGGAGGAGCTGTTGATCTCCAACGGTGCTCTCGAAGCGTTGAACCTGTGCCTGCAGGCCGTGACCGAACCGGGCGACCTGGTGGCCATCGAGGCGCCGGCGTTCTACGCGTGTTTGCAAGTGCTTGAACGCCTGAAGCTCAAGGCCGTGGAGATCCCGGTGCACCCGCGCGACGGTATTGACCTGAACGCCCTGGCCCAAAGCCTTGAGCGCTATCCGATCAAGGCCTGCTGGACCATGACCAGCTTCCAGAACCCCATGGGCGCTACGCTGCCTGAAGAGAAAAAACAGGCGCTGGTGGAACTGCTGCGCAGCCATCAAGTGCCGCTGATCGAAGATGACGTCTACGCCGAGCTGTACTACGGGCAACAAGCGCCTAAGCCGGCCAAGGCCTTCGATACCGAAGGGCTGGTGATGCATTGCGGCTCCTTTGCCAAGAGCCTGGCGCCGGGTTACCGAGTGGGCTGGGTCGCCGCCGGGCGCTTTGCACAGAAGGTCGAGCGGCTCAAGTTGATGACCTCGTTATGCCCGTCGATGCCGGCCCAGGCGGCAATTGCCGACTACCTGCAACACGGCGGCTATGACCGCCACCTGCGCAAACTGCGCTACGCCCTGGAAGAACAGCAAAGCGCCATGCTCGCGGCTATCGCTCGCTACTTCCCGGCCCAGACACGGGTCAGCCAGCCGGCGGGGGGCTATTTCCTGTGGTTGGAATTGCCGGAGCAGACCGACTCGCTGAAGTTGTTCCAGATGGCCTTGGCCCAGGGCATCAGCATTGCCCCGGGACCGATCTTTTCCGCAACTCAGCGGTTCAGAAACTGCATACGCTTGAACTATGGCAGCCCGTGGAACGAGGCATCGGAAAAGGCCATGGAGACATTAGGGCGGATTGTGCGATCGTTTTAACGGCCGCCCCCCAAGTCGATAAACGTTCCGGTGGAATACGATGCCTTGTCCGACAGTAACCAGATAATCGCCTCCGCCACTTCATCCGGACGCCCGCCGCGCGCCATCGGGATGCCGGACTCCAGCTTGCTGACTCGGTCCGGGTCGCCGCTCAGGGCATGGAAATCGGTAAAGATATAGCCTGGGCGCACGGCGTTGACGCGAATGCCCTCGCCCGCCACCTCCTTCGACAACCCCAGGGTAAAGGTATCCAGCGCGCCCTTGGAGGCGGCGTAGTCGACATACTCACCCGGCGAGCCCAGCCGCGCCGCCACCGAGGACACGTTGACGATACTGCCGCCCTGCCCGCCATGCCGGGGCGACATGCGTAACACCGCGTGCTTGGCACACAGAATCGGGCCCAGCACATTGGTCTTGAGGATTTTGAGGATACGAAACTCGGACATCTCGTCGACCCGCGATTTTTGCCCCACGGTACCGGCATTATTGACCAGCGCAGTGACACGCCCCAATTCGGCATCCACACGATTGAACAGCGCAATCACCTCATCTTCGATGCTGACATCGGCGCGCACCGCGATGGCCTGTGCTCCGAGGCCGCGCACTTGTTCAAGCACAGCATGGGCAGCCTTCTCGTCCGACTGATAATTAATGCAGATGCGATAACCTTCGCGAGCGGCCAGCAAGGCCGTCTCGGCGCCAATCCCTCGGCTGCCCCCGGTGATGATGACGACTTTGTCCATGGCTGCGGTCTCCTGATTCAACCTGATGTTTAGGGTTGGATCCAAGAATACCCGTCACTCTGGGCGTTTGTCAGGCACTGCTGCCTGTTCGGCACTGCGGATATTGGTCATGAAGCTGTCGGCCGGCAATGGATGCCCCAACAGATAGCCTTGCAAGGAATCACACCCCAGGCGGGTAAGGAAATTTTGCTGCGCATCGGTTTCCACGCCTTCGGCGACAATCCGTAAGTCCAGAGCCTGGCCGAGGGCCACGATGGCCGAGACGATGGCGGCGTCGTCGCTGTCGTGTTCCAGGTCACGTACAAAGCCGCGGTCGATCTTCAACTCATTGGCCGGCAGGCGCTTGAGGTACATGAGGCTGGAGTACCCGGTGCCAAAGTCATCGATAGACAGGTCCACACCCATGTCCGACAGTTGCTGCAATACCTTCATGCTCGCGTCGGCATCGCTCATGGCGGTGGTCTCGGTGATCTCCAGCGTGAGGCTGTTGGCCGGTAATTGGTGACGCTCCAGCGCGGCCGCTACGCTGTTGACCAACCCGGCGTGGCAGAACTGCAACGCCGAGAGGTTTACGGCAATGCGCCAGTGCTCATAACCCTGTGCGTACCACAGGCTCATCTGGCGACAAGCTTCATCGAGTACCCATTCGCCGATGGGGATGATCAGCCCGGTTTTCTCCGCCAGTGCAATAAACGTAGCGGGCATCAACAAGCCTTGTTGCGGATGCTCCCAGCGCAACAGCGCCTCGGCCCCCACGGCAAGACCGCTGACGGCGTCGAACTTGGGTTGGTAGTGCAAACGAAATTGCCCCTGCTCCAGGGCATTGCGCAGGTCCTGCAGCAATTGCAGTTGTTTGCGCGCATTGGTGTTCATCGACACATCGAAGAAGCTGTAGCCGTTCTTGCCCATGCCCTTGGCGTGATACATCGCCGCGTCGGCGTTCATCAGCAGTTCCTGAGGACTATTACCGTTACCGGGGAACATGGCGATACCGACGCTGGCTGAGATCTGCAACTCATGCTCGGCCACCGTGAAGGTGCGGTTGATCAGGCTCACCTGGCGCTCGGCCAAGCCCATGGCATCGTCGGGCTGGGTGAGTTGCACCAGCAATACGAACTCATCGCCGCCGATACGGGCCAGGGTGTCCTGGCTGCGCAAGTCCTCACGCAAGCGCAAGCCGACCTCGCGCAGTAACTGGTCGCCCAAGTGATGACCAAAGGCATCGTTGACCGGCTTGAAGCCATCCAGGTCGATAAACATCAAGGCAAAGCAACCGCCCCGCTCGTTCACCGCCTGGATGCCTTGTTGAATGCGATCAGCCAACAACGTGCGATTGGGCAGGCCGGTGAGCATGTCATGCAGGGCCAGGTGAGTAAGTTCCTGATTGGCCAGGGTCAGGGAATCGGCGAGTACGGCGGTGCGCGCTTCCAGGCGCGCATCCAGCACCGAGGTCAAGAGCGCAATGACCAGCACCGCCAGCGAAGTGACCAAGACCAGGTTATCCAGGCCCTTGCCGCTCAGGCCGGTCAATGCGGCGCCGCAGAAGCTGCCATCGGCAAAGCGCGCCGCAGCCATCCCGGTGTAGTGCATCCCCACGATGGCCACGCCCATCACGACGGCGGCGCCACCCCGTGCCAGCCGCACATAAGGTGTGTTGCGCCGCAGGTTGAAGGCGATCCACAGGGCGGCGCCGGAAGCCACCACCGCGATCACCAACGAAGCGCCAAATAAGGTCGGGTCGTAATCAATGCCGGGTGTCATGCGCATCGCGGCCATGCCGGTGTAATGCATGCTGGCAATTCCAGCGCCCATTACCAACGCCCCGAATGCCAGTTGCCAGACCGGCAAGCGTGGCTGGCTGACCAGCCATAACGCGAAACCACTGGATAGCACGGCGATCAACAGCGAAAACAGGGTAATGCCTACCTCAAACCCGAGGGCAAACGGCAGGCGCAGGGCCAACATCCCGATAAAGTGCATGGACCAGATGCCCACGCCCATCGCCACTGCGCCGCCAGTGATCCATAGGTATACAGCCCGCCCCTTGGCGGTCGCGATACGCCCGGCCAGGTCCAAGGCCGTGTAGGACGCCAGGATGGCCACGCACAGGGAAATCACGACAAGGGAGGTTGAATAGCTACCGATCAACATAGGTTTTCTCGCTGGCGACGGGGCGAAAAAGCCCGTGCCGGGTGGCAAAGCGGGCGATTGTAGCGAGTATGAATCCGAGGCAGGTGATTAATTAATCAGTTGGCCATTAGTGAGTTTTTGGCGTCAATCGGATGGCTTCGCCAGGCTGTTTTCAACGACGTCATGGACATCAAAATGTGGCCTGCGCAGATCCCCTGTGGGAGCGGGCTTGCCCGCGAAGGCGGTGTGTCAGTCACCGCAACTACTACTGCACTAACGCTATCGCAGGCAAGCCAGCTCCCACAGGGTACTGTGCTTAACTGACTGGCATTGGGGCAAGCCCACACAGTTGATCTTGCTCCCCCAGGATGCGCGGCGCATCCGGTTACTCCTTTTCGGCCAGGGAGGTCTGGCCGTCCCAGCCTCCGCCCAACGCTGCAATCAATTGCACACTCGCCACCAGGCGCGATTGCAGCAAGGTCAGCACGGTGCGCTCGTTGCTCAAGGCCGTTGCCTGCACCGTGACCACATCCAGATAGGCAATCAACCCGGCCTTGTATTGGTTTTCGGTCAAGCGCAAGGATTCACGCGCCGATTCCAGCGCTTCATTGCTGACCACCGCCTCATCGGCGAGCACCTTGAGCTGGACCATGTAGTTTTCCACCTCACGGAAACCGTCCAGCACGGTCTGGCGGTACTTGGCCACGGTCTCGTCATAGCTGGCCACGCTGCGGTCGACTTCCGCCGAGCGCTGGCCGCCATCGAACAGGGTCATGGCCAGTTTCGGCCCCACCGACCAGAAGCGGTTCGGCAGGCTGATCCAATCTTCATAAGTGCTGCTGGAATAGCCGCCCTGCAGGCTCAGGCTGAGGTCCGGGTAATAGGCCGCCTTGGCCACGCCGATATTGGCGTTGGCGGCGATCACCGAGCGTTCGGCCGAGGCAATATCGGGGCGACGCTCCAGCAGTTGG
Organism: Pseudomonas sp. NFR02; assembly: GCF_900119375.1. Classification (NCBI taxonomy): domain Bacteria; kingdom Pseudomonadati; phylum Pseudomonadota; class Gammaproteobacteria; order Pseudomonadales; family Pseudomonadaceae; genus Pseudomonas; species Pseudomonas sp. NFR02. The sequence continues at coordinate 1,179,426 of NZ_FPJJ01000001.1, read as the reverse complement.
GACGGCAGGCTCACCGGTATTTGCGGTAGCGCCGGAATATCTTTGCTCACCGCCAGATTGAAGTTGGCCGGGGCTTCGCCAATCAGCACGGCTATGGCGTTTTCCAGCTGGGCGCGTTGCCAGATCAAGTCGATCAGGCTGGCCTGGGTGGTCTTGAGCTGGGTTTGCGCCTGGGCAATGGCGTCCTTGCCGGCCACACCGGCGCGGTATTGGTTTTCGGTCATTTTCAATGAACGCTGGTAGGTGTCCAGCGTGGCTTGCAGCAGCCGCGTCTGTTCGTCCATGACCCTCAGTTGCAGGTAGCTTTGCACCAGTTCGGACTGCTGGCTCAGACGCATTGCGGCCAAGTCGGCCGAGCTTGCCTCGGCGCTGGCTTCGTTGGCCTCCAGACCACGGCGCAACTTGCCCCAGATATCGGCTTCCCAGCTCACACCCAACTGGGCATTGAGGGTGTCGCGGATACCACTGCTGGAGCTGCTGAGGCTGGCGCTGCTGCTGCCGGTGCCCTGGCTGGCGCGGGTTTTACCCACGCTCAGGTCAACGCTGGGGTAAAACGCCCCGCGTGAGCTGCGCACCAGCGCCTTTGCCTGACGAAAACGCGCTTCGGCCTGGGCGACGGTCTGGTTGGACGCGTTGAGGCGCACCACCAGGTCATTGAGTTGTCGGTCACCGTACAGCTCCCACCAGGCGCCGCGGGCCAGGGAGTCGCTCGGATTGGCCTGGCGCCAGCCCTGGGCCTCCTTGAACTGCACCGGCTCGATGACGTCCGGGCGTTTGTAGTCAGGGCCGATGGCGCAGGCGCTGAGCAACATGGCCAAGCCCACTGTAGGAGCAAGCTTGCTCGCGAAGACTGCCAACGTTAACGCGTTCATTCTGGATGAGCGCGGCGTCTGGGCCTTTTTCGCGAGCAAGCTCGCTCCTACAGAGGTCGCAGGGGCGTTGGTTGAGTCGGTCATAGCGCAGTGTCCAGGGCAGCATCGGTACGCACGCCGCGCCAGGCGTTGAAGCGATGGCGCGCGCGGTCCAGGTAAAGGTAAACCACCGGGGTGGTGTAAAGGGTCAGGATCTGGCTGAACACCAGGCCGCCAATAATGGTCAGGCCCAACGGGTGGCGCATTTCCGCGCCATCACCACTGCCGAGCAGCAACGGCAAGGCACCGAGGATCGCGGCCAGGGTGGTCATCAGGATCGGCCGCAGGCGCAACAGGCAGGCGCTGCGGATCGACTCCAGCGGGCTCATGCCATCGTTGCGCTCCAGTTGCAGCGCCAGGTCGATCATCAGGATCGCGTTTTTCTTCACCACGCCGATCAACAGGAACAAGCCCAGCAAGGAGATCAGGCTGAACTCGCCGCCCAGCAGGTAAATCGCAAGCAACGCGCCGACACCGGCCGACGGCAGCGTCGACAGGATGGTCAGCGGGTGAATGTAGCTTTCATACAGAATACCCAGCACCAGGTACACCGCCACCAGCGCGCCGAGAATCATGAACGGCTGGCCTTTCTGGGTCGCGGCGAACGCATCGGCAGTACCGGCCATCTTGGCGATCACGTCCTCGGGCAACCCGACTTTGGCAATCGCCCGCTCGATAGCCGCCGTGCCCTGCTCCACCGTGACCCCGGGTGCCATGTCGAAGGCGATATTCTCCGAAGCGAACTGGCCTTCATGGCTGACGCGATCGTCGGCCAGACTGTTCTCATAGTGGGCAATGGTCGACAACGGCACCCGTGCGCCGTCGGCAGTGATCACCTGCATCTGGTTGAGGGTGATCGGGTCCTGGGCGTATTTGGGGTTGACCTCCATCACCACCTGGTACTGGTTGAGGCTGTCGTAAATGGTAGAAATCTGCCGCTGGCTGTAAGCGTTGTTGAGCACCGCCGTGACCATGTCCATGTCGATGCCCAGGCGCTTGGCCTGGTCGCGGTCGACAATCAACGTCACCTGGGCCGCGCCGCGGCCTTCGCGGGCGTCGATAGCGGTCAGCTCCGGCAACTCACGCATCGCCGCAACCACTTTCGGGTACCACAGGCGCAACGCGGCCAGGTCGCCGCTTTGCAGGATGTAGGAATATTGCGCGCTGGTCTGGTCGCGGCCGCCCCCGAACTGCAGGTCCTGGTCGGCCATCAGGAACAAGCGCCCGCCCGGCACCAGCGGCACCTCCTTGCGCAGGCGCTCGATCACCGCCTGGGCGGAAATTTTGCGTTCGCCGATCGGCTTGAGGCGTACCAGCATCACCGCATTGTTAGTGCCTTGGTTGCCACCGATAAAGCCGGCCACGCTGAGCACCGCCGGGTCCTTGAGCACCGCCTGGCGAAAGATCTCCATCTTCGGCTGCATCACGCTGAACGACAGGCCATCGTCGCCGCGCACAAAACCGATCAACTGGCCGGTGTCCTGCTGGGGCATGAAGGTTTTGGGCACCACCACGTACAGCGCGATATTCACGCCCACGGTGATCAACAGGCTGAGCAAGGTCAGGCGCCGATGGCGCAGCACCCAGTCCAGGCTGGTGGCGTAGCCGGCGACCATGCGGTCGTTGACCTTCTGGCTCCAGCGCTGCAAACCGGTCTGCCGATCCTTGACGTGGGGCTTGAGCCAGCGGGCGCACAGCATGGGCGTCAAGGTCAGCGAGACAATCAGCGAAACGATGATCGCCGCCGACAAGGTGATCGAAAACTCACGGAACAGGTTAGTGACGATCCCGCCCATGAACAGGATGGACAGGAACACCGCCACCAGCGACACGTTCATCGAGAGCAAAGTAAAGCCGACTTCCTGAGCGCCCAGGTACGCAGCTTTCATCGGTGGCACGCCGTCGTCGATGTGCCGGGAAATGTTCTCCAGCACCACGATGGCATCGTCCACCACCAGCCCGGTGGCGAGGATCAGCGCCATCAGCGAGAAGTTGTTCAGAGAAAACCCGTACAGGTACATCACCGCGAAGGTGCCCACCAGCGATACCGGCACCGCCAGGGTCGGGATCAACGAAGCGCGGAAGTTGCCCAGGAACAGGTACACCACCAGGATCACCAGCCCTACAGCGATCAGCAAGGTCATTTCCGCCTCATGCAGGGTGGCGGTAATCACGGGCGAGCGGTCCATGGCCAGGCTGAGCTTGACGCTGGACGGCAACACCGCCTGCAACGCCGGTAACTGCGCCTTGATCTGCCGCACGGTTTCGATGATGTTGGCGCCGGACTGGCGGTTGATCACCAGCAACACCGCCGAATCATTGTTGAAGAAGCCGCTGTTGTAGCGGTCTTCCACGCCATCAGTGATCTTCGCCACGTCCTTGAGGCGCAGAGCGGCGCCATCCTGGTAGCGAATCAGCAGGGGCTCATAATCCTTGGCTTTTTCCAGCTGGTCGTTGGCCTGGATCTGCCAGTTGCGCTCGCTGTCTTCCAAGGAGCCCTTGGGCCGGCGCTGGTTGGCATTGGCGATGGTGTTGCGCACATCGTCCAGGGCGACGCCGTACTGATCGAGGGCCTTGGGTTCCAGCTCGATGCGCACCGCCGGCAGCGAACTGCCGCCGATCTGCACTTCGCCCACGCCCGGCACCTGGGACAGGCTCTGGGACAGGATGGTCGAGGCCAGGTCGTACAACTGGCCCTTCTGCAGCACGTCAGAGGTCAGCGACAGCACCATGATCGGCGCCTGGGACGGGTTGATCTTCTTGTAGGTGGGCATGCTGCGCATACCGCTGGGCAGCAGGTTGCGCGACGCGTTGATGGCCGCCTGCACTTCCCGCGCCGCCCCGTTGATGTCGCGGTCGGAATCGAACGCCAGAATCACCCGGGTTGAGCCCTGGCTCGACGAACTGCTCATGGTGGTGATACCGGCAATCGCGCCGAACGAGCGCTCCAGCGGCGTGGCCACCGTGGACGCCATCACCTCGGGGCTGGCACCGGGCAAGCTGGCCGACACCACGATCACCGGGAAGTCGATCTGCGGCAGCGGCGACACCGGCAGCAAGTTGAAGCTGACGCCACCGAGCAACATGATCGCCAGGCTCAGCAGCATGGTCGCTACAGGCCGGCTAATGAAAGGTCCGGACAGGTTCATGGCTCAACCGGCTCCAGGCGTTGCGGCTCTTTGCGCCAGCGACGGCCAAGACGATCGAAGTACAGGTAGATCACTGGCGTGGTGAACAGCGTCAACACCTGGCTCACCAGCAAGCCACCGACCATCACCAGGCCCAGGGGCTGGCGCAGTTCGGCGCCGGAACCGCTGGCGAGCATCAACGGCACCGCACCGAACAACGCGGCCAGGGTGGTCATCAAAATTGGCCGGAAGCGCAACAGCGCCGCCTGGTAGATCGCCGTCTGCGGGTCCAGGCCCTGGTTGCGTTCGGCGTCGAGGGCGAAGTCGATCATCATGATCGCGTTCTTTTTCACGATACCGATCAGCAGGATGATGCCGATGATCGCAATCATGCCCAGGTCATTGCCACTGAGCAGCAACGCCAGCAAGGCCCCCACCGCCGCCGATGGCAAGGTCGAGAGGATGGTGATCGGGTGGATATAGCTCTCATAGAGCACACCGAGCACGATGTACATGGTGACCACCGCCGCCAGGATCAACAGCAAGGTGCTCGACAACGAGGCTTCGAACGCCTGGGCCGCACCCTGGAACTGGGTTTGCACGCCCACCGGCATGCCAATGTCCTTCTGGGTCTGGTTGATCAGCTCCACGCCTTTGCCCAGCGCCACGCCGGGCGCCAGGTTGAACGACATCATCACCGCCGGGAACTGGCCGATATGGGCAATCGCCAACTGCGCCTGGCGCTGCTCCACATGGGCCAGGCTCGACAGCCGCACCTGGCCACCGTCGGTGGTTTTCACATGGATCTGGTTGAGGGCCGCCGGGCCGAGGGTTTCGCCGGACTGGGCCTGCAACACCACCCGGTACTGGCTGGCCTGGGTGTAGATGGTGGAAATCTGGCGCTGGCCGAAGGCGTCATACAACGCGTCGGTAATGGTCGAGACACTCACGCCCAGGCGCGAGGCCGCGTCGCGGTCTATCACCAGGTACACCTGCAAGCCTTTGTCCTGAAGGTCGCTGGCGACGTCGGTGAGTTCCGGCAACTGGCTGAGGGCGTGTACCAGCTTGCCGCTCCACAACGCCAGCAACTCGGCGTCCGGGGAGGACATGCTGAACTGGTACTGGGTACGGCTGACGCGGTCTTCGATGGTGAGGTCCTGCACCGGCTGCATGAACAGGCGGATGCCCACCAGCTTGTCGATTTGCGGTTGCAGGCGGGTGATCACCTCGGCTGCGCTCAAATCGCGCTGGCCGTGGGCCTTGAGATTGATCAACAAGCGGCCGCTGTTGAGGGTGGCGTTATCGCCGTCCACGCCAATGTAGGACGACAGGCTCTCGACCGCCGGGTCGGCAAGGATGATCTTCGCCAACTCCTGCTGGCGTTGGCTCATCGCCGCAAAGGAAATCGACTGCGGCGCTTCGGAAATACCCTGGATCACGCCGGTGTCCTGCACCGGGAAAAAGCCCTTGGGCACCACCAGGTACAGCACTACCGTAAGCCCCAGGGTGGCGATCGCCACCAGCAACGTCAGCGGCTGGTGCTTGAGCACCCATTGCAGCTTGCGGCCGTAGGCTTCGATCAACCAGTCAATCCAGGCGCCGCTGGCTTTGTAGAAGCGGCCCTGCTCTTCCTCCTTGGGTTCGCGCTTGAGCAGGCGCGCGCACATCATGGGCGTGAGGGTCAGGGACACTACCAGGGAAATCAGGATCGCCACTGCCAGGGTGATGGCGAACTCACGGAACAGCCGCCCGACCACGTCGGCCATGAACAGCAAAGGGATCAACACCGCGATCAACGACAGCGTCAGGGACACCAGGGTGAAACCGATCTGCTTGGCGCCCTTGAGCGCGGCCGCCATCGGCGTCTCGCCTTCCTCGATATAGCGCGAGATGTTCTCCAGCATCACGATCGCGTCGTCCACCACAAACCCGGTGGCGATGGTCAGGGCCATCAGCGTCAGGTTATTGATGGAGAATCCGGCCAGGTACATCACACCAAAGGTGCCCACCAGGGACAGCGGCACGGCGATGGACGGAATGATCGTAGCGCTGACCCGGCGCAGGAACAGGAACGTCACCATGACCACCAGGGCAATGGCGATCAGAAGCTCGTGCTGTACGTCTTTGACCGAGGCGCGGATGGTCTGGGTGCGGTCGGTGAGCACCGTCACGTCCAGGCCGGCCGGCAGGTTGTCGGTGATGCTCGGCAGGAGGGCCTTGATGCGGTCCACCACCTCGATCACGTTGGCGCCCGGCTGGCGCTGGATATTGAGCAACACGGCCTGGTTCTCATTGGCCCAGGCGGCGAGGCGTTCGTTTTCGGCACCGTCGACAATCTGCGCCACATCCTTGAGCCGCAGCGGAGCGCCATTGTTGTAGGCCAGGATCAGTTCGGCATATTGCTCGGGCGAGACCAACTGGTCGTTGGCGTCGAGCATCGACACGCGGGTGGGGCCGTCGAAGTTGCCCTTGGGCTGGTTGACGTTGGAGGCGGCGATCAGGGCGCGCACGTCCGAGAGGTTCAAGCCATTGGCCGCCAGGGCCTCGGGGTTGACCTTGATGCGCACGGCCTGGCGCTGGCCACCGGCGATGCTGACCATGCCGACGCCGCTGATCTGCGCGATTTTCTGCGCCATGCGCGTGTCGACCAAATCATTGAGCTTGGGCAGCAACATGGTCTTGGAGGTAATTGCCAGGGTCAGCACCGGGGTGTCCGCCGGGTTGACCTTGTTGTATACCGGCGGCGCCGGCAAATCCTTGGGCAACAGGTTGGTGGCGGCGTTGATCGCGGCCTGCACCTGTTGCTCGGCGACATCCATATTGATGTCGAGGTTGAAACGCAGGGTCAGCACCGACGCGCCGCCGGAGCTGGTGGACGCCATCTGGGTCAGCCCGGGCATCTGCCCGAACTGACGCTCCAGCGGTGCGGTGACCGCACTGGTCATCACGTCGGGGCTGGCGCCGGGGTACAGGGTCATCACCCGGATAGTCGGGTAATCCACCTGGGGCAACGCCGATACCGGCAGCAGGCGGTACGAAATGATGCCGGCCAGGACAATGGCCAGCATGCTCAGCGTGGTGGCGACCGGGCGAAGGATGAACAGGCGCGACAGGTTCATGAACCGACCTTTTGCGCCTTGCCGGCGTCTGCCCCGGTCTCCCCTTTAGCTGCGGGCTTGCCTTGCAGGTGTTCGGTCGGCGTGGTCGGCACCTCGCTGCTGGCGTTGACCACTTCGATCTCGCTACCGTCCTTGAGGCGATCGGTGCCTTCCAGCACCACGCGGTCGCCAGCGACCAGGCCCTCTTTGATCACGGTGTTTTCGCCATCGGTATCCCCCACCACCAGCGGCTGGACCTTGACCTTCTTGTCACCGTCGAGCTTATAGACAAAGGTGCCATTGTTGCCGAACTGAATCGCCGCAGAGGGTGCCAGCACCACGTTCTTCAAGGTATCGGCCAGCAGGTGCACATTGACGAACTGGTTGGGGAACAGCGCCTGGTCCTTGTTATCGAAACGCGCCTTGAACTTCAGGGTGCCGGTGGTGACGTCAATCTGGTTGTCCAGGCTTTGCAGTACACCGACCGCCTGTTTTTTCACGTCGCTACGGTCCCAGGCTTCCACGGGCAACTTGTTACCGGCGTGGTAACGGGCCAGCACGGTTTCCAGGGTATTTTCCGGCAGGGTGAAGGCCACGCTGATTGGCTGGGTCTGGGTGATCACCGCGAGGGCGGTAGTGTCGTTGGCCGCAACCAGGTTGCCGACGTCAAGCTGGCGCAAACCGACGCGGCCGCTGATGGGCGCACGGATCTTGGTGAATTCCAGGTTGAGCTTGGCATCGTCCACCGCGCCCTGGTTGGTCTTGACCGTACCCTGGTACTGCAACACCAGCGCTTCGGCGGTGTCCAGGGTCTGCTTGGCGATACTGTCCTGGGCGTACAGGTCGCGATAACGCTGTACATCGACCTGGGCGTTCTTCAACTGGGCCTGGTTTTGCAGCAAGGTGCCCTGGGCCTGGAGCAAGGCGTTCTGGTAGCTGCGCGGGTCGATTTCTGCCAGCAGGTCACCGGCCTTGACCATCTGCCCTTCCTCGAAGGCGATCTTGACCAACTCGCCGCCCACCCGGCTGCGCACATTAATGGTGTTCAGTGCAGTGACCGTCCCCAGGGCCTTGTAGTACACCGGAAACTCCCCCAGCACCGCCGGCGCCACACGCACCGGTACCGGCCCGGTGGAACCACCGAAGCCTGGGCGCGCCATGCCGGTCTTGCCCGTGTGTCCCGCCGGAGCATCTTTATGGGCCGCGCCACTGGGCCAGAATTTCCAGCACAGGCCGGCGATAACCAGCAGCACGAGCAGGCCAAACAGCCAGCGGCGGGAGTTGCGGGAGGAGGATTGCATGGAGTGATCAACCATTGGGGGTGAGAGCTTCTTCTTCGGGAGGCTGAAAGATAAGCACTGGGGTGCGTTTAGAAAAGCACCTTTACCGGCTATTTACCTTAGGCTTACAACGTTTAACTTTTTGATCTTAGTCCACCGGCTATTTCGCTAAGCCGCTGACGCTCAAATAAAAACGGCCTGGACTAGGCCAGGCCGCAATCATGCATCATACGTGTTACTGCCAAACGACAGTCATACGTAGAAACAGTTACTTCAACACAGCCAGGGCGGCGTCGTAGTTTGGCTCTTCAGCGATTTCCTTGACCAACTCGCTGTGCAGCACGTTGTCGTTTTCATCCAGCACCACGACAGCGCGAGCGGTCAGGCCCTGCAGCGGGCCGTCAGCGATGGAAACACCATAGTCGACGGCGAAGTCGGCATTGCGGAAATCCGACAGGTTCTTAACGTTTTCCAGGCCTTCGGAACCACAGAAACGCGCTTGGGCGAATGGCAGGTCGGAGGAGATGCACAGCACCACGGTGTTGGCCACATCGTTGGCCTGGGCGTTGAACTTGCGCACCGAAGTGGCGCAGGTTGGGGTGTCAACGCTTGGGAAGATGTTCAGCACTTTGCGCTTGCCGGCAAAGGTAGCCAGGGTGGCGTTGGACAGATCGCCGGCGGTCAGGGTGAAGTCTGCAGCTTTGGCGCCGACTTTCGGCAATTGGCCTTCAACCTGGACCGTGTTGCCTTTAAGGGTGACTTGAGCCATGAACGGAATCCTTATGCTGGGTTTGGTTAAACGAATTCGAGAGGCGGAAGTTAACCACAAAGTGCCGAAGCTACCTACCGCCAGACACAAATTGTCATGTCCTGAGGTTGTGGTTTAATTGCGCGCTTTGCGCCTGCCCTTCAAGGAAACCTTCGTCGATGAATCAGCCCGCCACCAAAGTCCTGGTCATTGGCTACGTCTGGCCCGAGCCCCGCTCCTCGGCAGCGGGCGGGCATATGATGCAAATCCTTGAGAGCTTTCTTACGCAAGGTTGGGACATTACCTTCAGCAGCCCGGCCACCATTGGCGAGCACAAGGCCGACTTGCCGGCACTCGGGATCGCCGAACGCGCCATCGAACTGAATAACAGCAGTTTCGACGACTTTATTCGCGAACTGGCCCCGGATATCGTGCTGTTCGACCGTTTCATGATGGAGGAGCAATTCGGCTGGCGCGTAGAACAATGCTGCCCCGACGCCCTGCGCGTGCTGGAAACCTCCGACCTGCAAAGCCTGCGCGACGCCCGCCACCAGCGTTTCAAAGAACAAGTAAAAGCCAACCCCGACAGCGACGACTTCAGCGCCCTGTTCGCGCCGGCGCTGGAGGACGAATTCCAGCGCATGGCCGATACCGACCTGGCCAAGCGCGAAATCGCCGCGATTTACCGCTGCGACATCAGCCTGATGATCTCCGACGTGGAAATCCGCCTGCTCACCGAACAGTTCAAGGTGCCTGCCGCCCTGCTCCACTGGTGCCCCTTGATGCTGCAACCGCCCACTGCAGCCTTTGCGCCCTTTGAAGACCGTGCGCATTTCCTCAGCATCGGCAACTTCCGCCACGCGCCCAATTGGGACGCAGTGCTGTGGATGAAGCACAGCCTGTGGCCGCTGATCCGCCAACAGTTGCCGGGCGCGCAGTTGCACATCTACGGCGCCTACACCCCGCCCAAAGCCACCGCCCTGCACAACCCGGCACAGGGTTTTCATGTGATGAACTGGGCCGAAGATGCCTTGCAAGTCATGACGGCGGCGCGTATTTGCCTGGCGCCACTGCGCTTTGGCGCCGGCATCAAGGGCAAGTTGGTGGACGCCATGCTGTGCGGCACACCCAATGTCACCACCCCGATCGGCGCCGAAGCCATGGGCGATGACCAGCCCTGGCCCGGCGAGATCGCACAGGACGCCCCGGCCCTGGCCGCCGCTGCCGTGGCCCTTTACCAAAACCGCGAGCGCTGGACTCAAGCCCAGGAGCATGGGCGCCAACTCCTGGCCCGACGCTATGACCAGGACGTGCACGGGCCCGCCTTGGTGGAATGCCTGGAACGTTGCCGCAGCAGCCTCGCCGCCCATCGCCGGGACAACTTCACCGGCAGCATGCTGCGCCATCACGCGCATAAAAGTACCCAGTACATGTCCCAGTGGATCGAGGCCAAAAACCGCACCCTATAAACACTGCTGCTGGCGAGGTCGCGCGCGACGGGGCATTATCCTACGCAGCGACCACAATAAAGCGACGGCAGCATGACCCGAGCAACGCGCATCACCGACCCTTCCTACGAACTGATGGACGACCACAACGGCCTGTCCATCATCTATCGTCAGCATGGCTTCCCCTGCCCGTTGGTGCGCTGGCACTTCCACAAGGAATACGAACTGCACCTGATCGTCGCCAGCTCCGGCAAGGTGTTTATCGGCGACTACATCGGCAACTTCTACCCGGAAAGCCTGTTCCTCACCGGCCCCAACCTGCCCCATAACTGGATCAGCCAGGTGGAGGAAGATGAAGTGGTGCCCAAGCGTGACATGCTGGTGAACTTCACCGATGAGTTGTTCGAACACGGCAGCCACATCTTCACCGAACTCAAAAGCCTGGCGCCGCTGCTTGAACGTGCGCAATACGGCATCGAATTTCGCTGCAAAAAAACCATCGCCAACGCCATGACCCTGATGCAACGCATCGAAGACGCCCAAGGCATGGCACGCCTGGGGCACTTCTTTATCTTGCTGGAGGTGTTGAGCGCCTGTGAGGACTACCAGTTACTGTCCGGCGTCACCACGCCACAGCAAGCCGACGAACACAGCATCGACCGCACCAACCGCGCAGTGGACTACATCTTTGCCCACTACGCCCGAGAGCTGCCGTTGGAAGAAGTGGCGGAGTACCTGGGGATGAAGCCGACGTATTTTTCCAGGGTGTTCAAACAGGCGACCGGGCGGACTTTTATTGAATTCGTCAATCGGCTGCGCATCAGCAAGTCCTGTGAATTGCTGGCCGATGGGGACAAGGCCGTGACGGATGTGTGCTTTGAGTCGGGGTTTAATAATATTTCCAACTTTAATCGGCGGTTTCAGCAGCTTAAGGGGATGACGCCGTCTCACTATCGGCGGTTGGCGGTGCAGCGGCTGACTGAGCAGAATTTGGCTTGAGGTTGATCGTTCATCTAGGTGGTGGGAAACAGAAACGTCTTACAAGGCTTTGAGGTTGCCCCTAGGACACTCGATCTCTAGTCTCCGTACACCGCTGCACAGGCAGCGTCGGGCGTCGCGGCCCGGTTTAATCAGATGCAAAGTGCCATTTCCGCTTTTAGTCGGCGTTTTTTTATCGTCTACTGTGCGGCTTCATGGTGGCTGTGCGCGGGATACCTTCGGGTATGCCGGTTTCCTGATTCCGGTCCGCGAACCTGCGTACGGCTACCACCCCATAGCGTCGCGGCGAAAGGGTGGCAGCTCCACTTAAATCAGGAGTTTCACCATGATCAAACCCACCCCAAATCCCCCAAACGATCCAGCACCCAGCGTGCTATTCACCGTTAAAGACGGCATCGATCGTTGCCGCGCTCCGCGTGGGCATGCATTCCGTGACGCTCTGCATCACTCGGGGACGCAGAGCGTCCCAAGCGGCGTTACCACGCGGAGCGTGGGAACGATCAAGCGTTAAGCACTGCACTGAGGATCGTTCCCGC
>NZ_FPJJ01000001.1:1108600-1167123 GCF_900119375.1 Pseudomonas sp. NFR02 | reverse complement strand
TCACCTGGGGACGCAGAGCGTCCCAAGCGGCGTTACCACGCGGAGCGTGGGAACGATCAAGCGTTAAGCACTGCACTGAGGATCGTTCCCGCGCTCTGCGTGGGAATGCATACCGTGACGCTCTGCGTCACCCCGGGACGCAGAGCGTCCCTAGCGACGTTGCCACGCGGAGCGTGGGAACGATCAGGTGGTCGATGAGTGCAAAAAAGTATCAGTGAGCGTGCGCCCAAGGATTTGTCACCGCCGCTTTTGAAGGCTGTAATCAACGCACACTCTTCCTGACTTCTCGTAGGAAGACACAACAACAATAACCGTCCTTCTGTAGCCCTCTGGGCGCGGAAATGGAGTGCGCGATGAAGTTCACAGCAAAAGCATTGCTTGCCTGTACCTGCATGACCCTCAGCGCCGTCAGCCTTGGCGCGCAAACCCTGACCATTGCCACCGTCAATAACAGCGACATGATCCGCATGCAGAAGCTCTCGAAAACCTTCGAGGCCGAGCATCCGGAGATTAAGTTGAACTGGGTGGTGCTCGAAGAAAACGTGCTGCGCCAACGCCTGACCACCGACATCGCCACACAAGGCGGGCAGTTCGATGTGTTGACCATCGGCATGTACGAAGCCGCACTCTGGGGCGCCAAGGGGTGGCTGGAGCCGATGAAGGACTTGCCGGCTTCCTACGACCTCGACGATGTGTTCCCTTCGGTGCGTGACGGTTTGTCGGTCAAGGGCTCGTTGTACGCCCTGCCGTTCTATGCCGAAAGCTCGATCACCTATTACCGCACCGACCTGTTCAAGGACGCCGGGCTGAGCATGCCTGAGCACCCAACCTGGAGCCAGATCGGCGAATTCGCCGCCAAACTCACCGACAAGTCCAAAGAGCAATACGGCCTGTGCCTGCGCGGCAAAGCCGGTTGGGGTGAGAACATGGCGCTGATCACCACCCTGGCCAACGGCTTCGGCGCGCGCTGGTTCGATGAGAAGTGGCAGCCAGAATTCAACGGCCCCGAGTGGAAGAACGCGCTGAACTTCTACGTCGACAACATGAAAAAATCCGGCCCGCCGGGTGCCTCCAGCAACGGTTTCAACGAAAACCTGGCGCTGTTCAACAGCGGCAAGTGCGCGATCTGGGTGGATGCCAGCGTGGCCGGCTCGTTTGTTACCGACAAGAGCCAGAGCAAGGTCGCAGACCATGTGGGCTTTACTTTCGCGCCCCATGAGAAAACCGATAAGGGCACCTCGTGGCTGTACTCCTGGAGCCTGGCGATCCCCACCAGTTCCAAGGCCAAGGACGCCGCCAAGGTGTTCACCAGTTGGGCCACCTCCAAGGAATACGGCCAGCTCGTGGCCAAGACCGATGGCATCGCCAATGTGCCGCCAGGTACGCGCCAATCCACCTACAGCGATGAATACATGAAGGCCGCGCCGTTCGCCAAGGTGACGCTGGAATCGCTGAAAGTGGCGGACCCGACCAAGCCGACCGAGAAGCCGGTGCCGTATATCGGTATCCAGTTGGTGACCATTCCTGAATTCCAGGCGATTGGTACTCAGGTGGGCAAGTTCTTCTCGGGCGCGTTGACCGGTCAGCAGAGCGTCGATGCTGCGTTGACCGCCGCGCAGACCACCACCGAGCGGGAAATGAAGCGGGCTGGTTACCCCAAGTAACCCAGCTTCACCCGCGCAAATGTAGGAGCAGGGCTTTTGTGGGAGCTGGCTTGCCTGCGATGGAAACAACTCGGTCTATCAGTAGTACCGAGGCGATACCATCGCAGGCAAGCCAGCTCCCACAGTGACCGCGCTCCGACGCAGGTTCTGTAGGCATCTGACTGGTTCTGATCACCATGAATACACCTCCAAAAAACCGCCTGGCCAACCCCGGCTGGTTTCTCGTCAGCCCCTCGGTGGCCTTGTTGCTGCTGTGGATGATCGTGCCGCTGGGCATGACCCTGTACTTTTCGCTGATCCGCTACAACCTGCTCTACCCCGGCGAAAACCAATTCGTGGGGCTGGAAAACTTCAGCTACTTCATCACCGATTCGGGGTTCCTGCCCGGCGCCACCAATACCCTGTTGCTGGTGGGCAGCGTCTTGCTGATCAGCGTGGTGTTCGGCGTGTTGATCAGTGCGCTGCTGGAGGCCAGTGAGTTCCTGGGGCGCGGCATCGTCAGGGTGATGCTGATTTCGCCGTTCTTCATCATGCCCACGGTGGGCGCGCTGATCTGGAAGAACCTGATTTTTCACCCGGTGTCGGGGATTCTCGCCGCCGTGTGGAAGTTCTTTGGCGCCGAGCCGGTGGACTGGCTGGCGCATTACCCGCTGCTGTCGATCATCATCATTGTGTCGTGGCAATGGCTGCCCTTTGCGATCCTGCTGCTGATGACCGCGATGCAGTCGCTAGACCAAGAGCAAAAGGAAGCGGCACGCCTGGACGGTGCCGGCGCCATTGCGATTTTCTGGCACCTGACCCTGCCCCACCTGGCCCGCCCGATTGCCGTGGTGGTGATGATCGAAACCATCTTCCTGCTCTCGGTGTTCGCCGAAATCTTCACCACCACCAACGGTGGCCCCGGCTACGCCTCGACCAACCTCGCCTACCTGATCTACAACCAGGCGCTGGTGCAGTTCGACGTAGGCATGGCCTCGGCCGGCGGCTTGATTGCCGTGGTCATCGCCAATATCGCGGCGATCATCCTGGTGCGGATGATTGGCAAAAATCTGACTGACAAACCTTGAGGGCCGCGCCATGACGCTTCAACAATCCCGCCGCCTGCAAAGCCTGTTGCTCGGCACGCTGGCCTGGGCCATTGCGATCCTGATTTTCTTCCCGATCTTCTGGATGGTGCTGACCAGTTTCAAGACCGAAATCGACGCGTTCGCCACGCCGCCGCAGTTCATCTTCACGCCGACGCTGGAGAACTACCTGCACATCAACGAGCGCAGCAACTACTTTGCCTACGCCTGGAACTCGGTGGTGATTTCGTTCAGCGCCACCGCCCTGTGCCTGCTGATTTCGGTACCGGCCGCCTACTCCATGGCGTTCTACGAAACCCAGCGCACCAAGGGCACGCTGCTGTGGATGCTGTCCACCAAGATGCTGCCGCCGGTGGGCGTACTGATGCCGATCTACCTGCTGGCCAAGAGCTTTGGCCTGTTGGATACGCGCATTGCGCTGATCATCATCTACACCCTGATCAACCTGCCGATTGTGGTGTGGATGGTGTACACCTACTTCAAGGACATCCCCAAGGACATCCTCGAAGCCGCCCGCCTGGACGGCGCCACCCTGTGGCAGGAAATGGTGCGCGTGCTGCTGCCGATTGCCAAGGGTGGCCTGGCGTCCACGGTACTGCTGTCGTTGATCCTGTGCTGGAACGAGGCCTTCTGGTCGCTGAACCTGACCTCCTCCAGCGCCGCGCCGCTGACCGCCTTGATCGCCTCTTACTCCAGCCCCGAAGGCTTGTTCTGGGCCAAGCTGTCCGCCGTCTCGACCCTCGCCTGCGCGCCGATCCTGATCTTTGGCTGGATCAGCCAGAAGCAGTTGGTACGCGGTTTGTCCTTTGGCGCCGTCAAATAATAATTCCCAGCGGAGGGCCCATCATGGCCAACCTGAAAATCAAGAATCTGCAAAAAGGCTTTGAAGGTTTTTCCATCATCAAGGGCATCGACCTGGAAGTGAACGACAAGGAATTCGTGGTGTTCGTCGGCCCGTCGGGCTGTGGCAAGTCCACCTTGCTGCGCCTGATCGCCGGCCTGGAAGAAGTCAGCGA
The DNA here is from genome assembly GCF_900119375.1 of Pseudomonas sp. NFR02. Classification (NCBI taxonomy): domain Bacteria; kingdom Pseudomonadati; phylum Pseudomonadota; class Gammaproteobacteria; order Pseudomonadales; family Pseudomonadaceae; genus Pseudomonas; species Pseudomonas sp. NFR02. Next base: position 1,163,358 of record NZ_FPJJ01000001.1, on the reverse strand, counting down.
CGGCACCATCGAACTCGATGGCCGCGACATCACCGAAGTCACCCCGGCCAAGCGCGACCTGGCCATGGTGTTCCAGACCTACGCGCTGTACCCGCACATGAGCGTGCGCAAGAACATGTCGTTTGCCCTGGACCTGGCGGGCGTCGACAAGAAGCTGGTCGAGAGCAAAGTCAGCGAAGCGGCACGCATCCTTGAGCTGGGGCCTTTGCTGGAGCGCAAGCCCAAGCAACTCTCGGGTGGCCAGCGCCAGCGCGTGGCGATTGGCCGAGCGATTGTGCGTAATCCGAAGATCTTCCTGTTCGACGAACCGCTGTCCAACCTCGACGCCGCCCTGCGTGTGCAGATGCGCCTGGAGCTGGCGCGCCTGCATAAAGAACTGCAAGCGACCATGATCTACGTGACCCACGACCAGGTCGAAGCCATGACCCTGGCCGACAAGGTGGTGGTGCTCAACAGTGGGCGCATCGAACAGGTCGGCTCGCCGCTGGAGCTGTACCACCAGCCAGCCAACCTGTTTGTGGCCGGTTTTCTCGGCACGCCGAAGATGGGTTTCCTCAAGGGCCAGGTCACCCGCGTCGACAGCCAAGGCTGCGAGGTGCAACTGGACGCCGGCACCCTGATCAGCCTGCCGTTGAGCGGCGCCACCCTGAGCGTGGGCAGCGCGGTAACCCTGGGCATTCGCCCGGAACATCTGGAAATCGCCGCGCAAGGGCAAACCACCCTGACCGTGACCGCTGACGTTGGCGAGCGCCTGGGCAGCGACACCTTCTGCCACGTCATCACCCGCAACGGCGAACCGCTGACCATGCGTATCCGTGGCGACATGGCCAGCCAATACGGCGAAACGCTGCAGTTGCACCTGGACCCGGCGCACTGCCATCTGTTCGACACCGATGGCGTAGCCGTGGCCCGTCCACTGCGCGCTGCCGCCTGATTCCGTGAGTATTTCCAGATGAAATTGAATAAAACCAACCTTACCCAACTGGCGCCCCAAGTGCAGTTGCCTGCCTATGCGATTGCCGACACCCGCCAGGGCATCGCGCACATTGGCGTCGGCGGTTTCCACCGTGCGCACCAGGCGTTTTACACTGATGCCCTGATGAACACTGGCGAAGGCCTGGACTGGGGCATCTGCGGCGTCGGCCTGCGCAGTGAAGACCGCAAGGCCCGCGATGACCTGGCCGGCCAGGATTATTTGTTCACCCTGTATGAACTGGGCGACACCGACGACACGCAAGTGCGCGTGATCGGCTCGATCAGCGACATGCTGCTGGCCGAAGACGGCGCCCAGGCGCTGATCGATAAACTTGCCAGCCCCCAGATCCGCATCGTCTCGCTGACCATCACCGAAGGCGGTTACTGCATCGACGACAGCAACGGCGAGTTCATGGCCCACCTGCCGCAGATCCAGCATGACCTGGCGCACCCGAGAGTGCCGAAAACCGTGTTCGGTTTTATCTGCGCCGCGCTGACCCAGCGTCGCGCCGCTGGCACCCCGGCCTTTACGGTGATGTCCTGCGATAATTTGCCTCACAACGGCGCCGTCACCCGCAAGGCCTTGCTGGCCTTCGCCGCCCTGCACGACGCGGGCCTGCATGACTGGATCAAGGCCAACGTGAGCTTCCCGAACGCCATGGTTGACCGCATCACGCCCATGACCAGCACCGCCCACCGCCTGCAACTGCATGACCAGCACGGGATCGACGATGCCTGGCCGGTGGTGTGCGAGCCGTTTGTGCAGTGGGTGCTGGAAGACAAATTCGTCAACGGCCGCCCGGCCTGGGAAAAGGTCGGCGTACAGTTCACCGATGACGTCACGCCTTATGAAGAAATGAAGATCGGCCTGCTCAACGGCAGCCACCTGGCCCTCACGTACCTGGGGTTCCTCAAGGGCTACCGGTTCGTTCACGAGACCATGAACGACCCCCTGTTCGTGGCGTATATGCGCGCCTACATGGACCTGGACGTCACGCCGAACCTGGCGCCGGTACCTGGTATCGACCTGACCGAATACAAGCAGACCCTGGTGGAACGCTTTTCCAACCAGGCGATTGCCGACCAATTGGAGCGCGTGTGCTCCGACGGTTCATCGAAGTTTCCCAAGTTCACCGTGCCGACCATCAACCGCCTGATTGCCGACGGCCGCGACACGGACCGTGCCGCCCTGGTGGTGGCGGCCTGGGCGCTGTACTTGAAAGGTGTGGATGAAAACGGCGTGCGCTACAGCATCCCGGATCCGCGGGCAGCGTTCTGCCAGGACCTGGTGAGCGATGACGCGCTGATCAGCCAGCGGTTGCTGGGGGTGGAAGAGATTTTTGGCACAGCTATTCCCAAGTCGGCGGCGTTTGTGGCAGCGTTCGAGCGGTGTTATGCAAGCCTGCGCGACAAAGGCGTCACCACCACACTACAAAACCTGCTGAACAAACCGGATTAAACAGGTGGGAGCTGGCTTGCCTGCGATAGCGGTGGTCCAGTAAACCCTGTGATGACTGCCGGACCGCTATCGCAGGCAAGCCAGCTCCCACATCGACCGTATTTTCAACCCAATAATAATGCTGAGCACTCCATCATGACCCAGCAAAACCTGTTCCTCGGAATCGACTGCGGCACCCAAGGCACCAAGGCCATCGTCCTCGACGCCTCCAGCGGCAAGGTGCTGGGCCTGGGCGCCGCCGCGCACACCTTGATCAGCGGCGCCAACGGCCGGCGTGAACAACACACCCAGGAATGGCTGGACGCCTTCACCGAAGCCACCCACCGCGCCCTGCAACAAGCCGGGGTGGACGGCCAGGACATCCTCGGCATCGGCGTATCCGGCCAGCAACATGGCCTGGTGCTACTGGACGAACAAGGTGAAGTGTTGCGCCCGGCCAAGTTGTGGTGCGACACCGAAACCGCGCCGGAGAACGAGCGCCTGCTGGCACACCTTGGCGGCGAAAGCGGCTCGCTGGAGCGCCTGGGCGTTGCAATCGCACCGGGGTACACGGTGTCGAAACTGCTCTGGACCCGCGAGCAGCATCCGGACGTGTTCGCGCGCATCGCCCATATCCTGCTGCCCCACGACTACCTCAACTACTGGCTCACCGGCCGCGCCTGCGCCGAGTACGGCGACGCCTCGGGCACCGGTTACTTTGACGTGCGCAGCCGCACCTGGGATGTGGCGCTGCTCAGGCACATCGACCCCAGCGGACGCCTGGAGGCAGCGCTCCCGCCGTTGATCGAAGCCGACCAAGCGGTGGGCACGATCCTGCCGGCCATTGCCGAGCGCCTGGGCATCAACCCCAACGCGGTGGTGTCCAGTGGTGGCGGCGACAATATGATGGGCGCCATTGGCACCGGCAATATCGCCCCCGGCGTGATCACCATGAGCCTGGGCTCATCGGGCACCGTGTATGCCTTTGCCGACCAGCCCAACGTCAGTCCCCAGGCCTCGGTGGCGACCTTCTGCTCCTCCAGCGGCGGCTGGCTGCCGCTGATCTGCACCATGAACCTGACTAACGCCACCGGGGTGATTCGCGAGCTGTTCGAACTGGACCTCGATGCCTTCAACGCGCTGGTCGAACAGGCATCCATCGGGGCCGATGGGGTGAGCATGCTGCCGTTCCTCAACGGCGAACGCGTGCCCGCCCTGCCCCACGCCACCGGCAGCCTGCAGGGCCTGACCATGACCAACCTGACCCGTGCCAACCTGTGCCGCGCGGTGGTCGAAGGCACCACCTTCGGCCTGCGTTATGGCCTGGACCTGCTGCGCCAGACCGGCCTGCAAAGCCAGAGCATCCGCCTGATCGGGGGCGGCTCGAAAAGCCCGCTGTGGCGGCAGATGGTCGCCGATATCATGCACACCGAAGTGGTGTGTACCGAACAGAGCGAGGCGGCCGCCCTGGGCGCGGCGATCCAGGCGGCGTGGTGCCAGAGCGGCGAACCGCTGGCCAGCCTGTGCGACAAATGCGTGAGCATTGACCCGGCCAGCCGCACCTTACCCGTGGCGGCCAATGTCAGCGCTTATCAACAGGCGTATGAGCGTTATCAACAGCACGTGGCAACCCTTTGAGAGCGAGCAACTATGTATCTGGTGTGTGGTGAAGCGCTGTTTGATTTCTTCAGCGAGGAGGATGCCAGCGGGCAGGCCGCCAAGCTCAACTACAAGGCGATTGCCGGTGGCTCGCCGTTCAACGTCGCGGTGGGTTTGCGCCGCCTGGGGATCGAGTCGGGGCTCTTCGCCGGTCTGTCCACCGATTACCTCGGACGGCGCTTGCAGCAGGTCCTGAATGACGAAGGTATCAGCGAACGCTTTCTGGTGGCGTTCGACGCGCCGACCACTCTGGCGATGGTGGCCGTGGGCGCCAATGGCTCGCCGCAGTACAGCTTTCGCGGCGAAGGCTGCGCCGACCGGCAATTGCAACTGACCCACCTGCCGCCTTTGGGCGATGAGATTCGCGGGCTGCATGTGGGCTCGTTTTCGCTGGTGGTGCAACCGATTGGTGACACCCTGCTCAGCCTGGTCAAGCGTGAAAGCGGCAAGCGTCTGATCAGCCTCGACCCCAACGTGCGCCTTAACCCGCAGCCCGATATCCACCTGTGGCGCGCCCGCGTCGCAGAGCTGGTGCAACACGCCGACCTGATCAAGGTCAGCGACGAAGACCTGCACCTGCTCTACCCCGACCAGACACCGGAAAGCGTGCTGCAAGGCTGGCTGCAACACCGCTGCCAACTGGTGTTCCTCACCCGTGGTGGCGACGGTGCGTCGGTGTTCAGCCGCCAGCATGGCAGCTGGTCGCAACCTGCGGTCAAGGTGGTGATGGCCGATACGGTGGGCGCTGGTGACACCTTCCAGGCGGCGCTGATTGCGTGGCTGACGGAACAGCAGTTGGATTCGGTTGAAGGGCTGCAACGACTGAGCCGCGAGCAGATCGACGCCATGCTGGGCTTCGCGATCCGGGCTGCCGCACTGACCTGCGGCAAGACCGGCCCAGACCTGCCCTATCGTCAACAACTGGCTTGAGCTGAGCGGGCAAAAACCCAAAGTGCCATCACGCAGGCCACGTATTCCGTGGCCTGCGCGCCATGCATAAAAAATTGCGCTACTGGAAAACTGTGCTAAACCCAAAAACAGGAGCAGTTATTACAACAAACTCAGGACACACCCATGCAAAAGCCCAGTGGTTTCTCGACCCGGGCCGTTTTAGCTGTCGGCCTCATTTCATTGCAGTACATGATCCCTCAACCCTCCCCCGCCGCCTGCGTTCTCACCCCGGGAACCGGTAACGATACCTATACGTGCGACAGCGGCAGCAGTCCCGGCCTTACCGACCTTTCCGGGGATAACCATCTGACCCTCCCCGCAGGCGGCACCGGCACCATCAACGGTAATGTCACCTTTGGCCCTGGCGTGGATACGGTGCGCATAGAGTCCGGGCAGATCACCGGCGCGGTGCAACAAGGGGCTGGCATCGATGACTTCGTCATGCTCGGAGGGCAAATACAGGCGCTGTTCCAGGGCGATGGGCTCGACACCTTCAGGATGGAGGGAGGCACCATCGTCGATGCCTTTGAGGACGGCGATGTGGCCTACCAGAGCGGTGGCACCATTGGCCGAGTGAATATGAAGCTGGACAAGAACCTTTATGACATGTCCGGAGGCGCCATCCTGGGCAACCTGGTCACCGGTTTTGATACTGACACCATCATCATTTCCGCTGGCAGCATCGGCGGCAATATCAGCACCAGCGGTGGTGACGACAGCATTACCGTGAGTGGCGGCGTGATCAGTGGTGAGATCCGTGCCAGCGTCGGCAACGACACTTTCCGGTGGCTTGACGGTGGGCAGATCAAGTCCTCGGTGTTGATGGGCGATGGTGACGACACCGCCCTGCTGCGCGGTTTGAATGAAAGCCTGCTGGCCACCAAACCCTCCGTCGATGGTGGCCTGGGCAACGATCAATTGACCTTCGACACAACGACATCCAGCACTGCGGCCCGCTATATCGGCTGGGAGACCGTCAACCTCACCAACCACTCACGCCTGAATCTGGCCGGGGATTTTTTCCTCGGTGACAGTGGCAGCAATACCGGCACGTTCAACATCGACGGCAGCAGTACCCTGGCCGTGACCCAAGGCAGCATCCGCCCCTACACCGCCGGGCAACTGGCGACGCTCAACAACACCGGCACTGTCGACATGACCGCTGACAACAGCGCTACCAGCGTGTTGACGGTGCATGGCAACTACGTGGGCAACAACGGCCAGTTGCATCTGCAAACCGTACTCGGCGACGAAAACTCTGCCACCGACAAGCTGGTAGTGTCCGACGGCAACATCAGCGGTCACACCCAACTGAGTGTCAGCAACCTCGGCGGTATCGGCGGGCTGACTCAGAACAACGGCATCGAAGTGGTCCAGGCACCCAACGGCGCCATCAGCAGCAACGATGCGTTTGCCTTGAAGGGCTCGGTCTCCGCCGGGGCGTATGAATACCTGCTGTTCAAGGGCGGCACCCTTGCCAATACGAAAGACAGCTGGTTCCTTCGTTCCTCAGTGGTGGCCGTGCAACCGCCGGCGGTCCCACCCGTACCACCGACACCGGCCGTGGTGGTGCCGGTGCCGCCGATCCCCGCCACTCCCCCTGTAGTGGACTCGGATGAACCTTCCGTGGAACCGCCCACTGCGCAACCGCAACCCCCAATAGAGCCTGCCGCGCCACCGCCCAGCCAAGTCGCTGCAGCCACGTCGCCGCAATCGGCGGCGAGTAACCCTGTACTTCCCACCGCCGTGGCGGGTGCCGCGCCGATTCCACTGTATCGCCTGGAAGTTCCGGTCTACTCCGTAGACATCCCCGCTGCGCAACTGATGACGTTGCAGGCGCTGGGCACCTTCCATGAACGCCAGGGCGAGCAAAGCCTGCTGACCGATACCGGTGCAGTGCCGGCAGGTTGGGGCCGCGCCTATGGCAGTGATTTCAACAAAAGCTGGTCGGGCAGCGTGGCGCCGAGTTTTGACGGCACGGTCAAGGGCTATCAGGTTGGCCATGACCTTTACGCCGCCGAAACCAGCGGCGGGCAGACGCAACGCCTTGGCCTCTTTATCGGCCAGAGCCGCCTGCGCGGCGACGTGAAGGGCTTTGCAATGGGCTGGCAGAACCATCGCTCCGGGCGGGTCAAACTCGACGGCGACAACTTCGGTGCCTACTGGACACTCACCGATCCGACCGGCTGGTACGTCGACCTGGTGGCCATGGGTACCCGCCTGGATGGCGACAACAAGTCCGACCGAGGGGTGAAGATGGATACCAAGGGCCACGCCCTGGCGTTCTCCGCCGAGGCCGGCTACCCGTTCAGGCTGTCCGAGCATTGGGAGATGGAACCTCAGGCCCAGGTCATCGGCCAGAAGATCGATCTGGATAACCAGCACGACGGCATTTCCAAGGTCTCTTTCGACTCCCAGGAGTATTGGACCGGCCGCATCGGCGCACGGCTCAAGGGTCGCTATCTGGTCAGCAACACGCCCGTGGAGCCGTACCTACGGGCGAATGTCTGGCACACCTTCGGCGGTAGCGACACGGTGACGTTCGACGGGGTGGACCGGATCAAGAGCGATCACAAGTCCTCCACGGCTGATATGGGCATCGGTGTTGTGGCTCAATTGTCATCCACGGTCAGTGTTTATATGGAGGGTAACTATGGCACCCAACTGGACGACAACAACTTTGAGGGTGTCAGTGGCAATTTCGGCGTAAGAGCGCGTTGGTAAACAGGAAGGATGTCAACATTGGGCCTGGCAACTACCAGGCCCATGGGTCAACTTGCACTCAAGCATCCGCTAGTGATAACCGCGAGCGCCGGCTCGTTGCAGTACCGGTGCGTGGCTTTGCTTGAGGTCTTCACGCAACCCGGTGATCAGGTTGCAAATCGCTCGGCTGCTGTCGAGCTTGTCAGGGTGGATACCTTTGACTTCCAAATCCACCCGATCCCGGTCGCGATCGTCGTAGACCCTGATCGTCAACGAGGCATCTTCGGCTTTGGTGCATTCGCACCGTTTAGGCAGGAAACTTCCTTCAATAATGCTGCGAAGCTCTAGTTCTGAAAGCATGGCTAACCTCTCCTTTTTTGAGACTGCCAACAGTTATATGTATCCGACAGGCACTTGCCTGCCACGTCTTGCCAACCCTGGAAGACGCTTTCAATCAGTAAGCCTACTCGGCAAAAACCGTGGTGGTTGTAACCTTTCCTCATAAGCAAACCGCTTGCTCATATTAAAGAAAACGGCTTGTTTGGCATCCTCGTCGAACTACATCGATTAAACGTTTAACCCGCAGCGTGGGGACCGGCGTTTAGGTGGGAATCCTTTTTTCGGCAACCTATCGCAGCCCATCAACCCATCACCGTTCAGCCGAAGAAGGTTTGCGATCGACATACGAACCATATACGATTCGTATATCAATTAAACACAGTGAACCTTATGGGCATCGTCAAGATCACCGATCAGCTGCACGAACAACTGCGCCTGGCCAGCGCCGCCATGGACCGCTCCATCAACGCCCAAGCCGAGTTCTGGATCAAGATCGGCCTGCTCGCCGAACTCAACCCGCACCTGCCTTACAACGAGCTGATCAACAAGCTGTTGCTGGACAAACCCGACCTGATCCGGGGGCGTAGCTGATGATCAAGACCCCCGCACAGTTGGCCGTAATGCGTGAAGCCGGGCGCCTGTTGGCGCAGGTCTTCGACATGCTCGACGGCTTCGTCGCCGCCGGCCGCTCTACCCTGGAGCTGGACAGCGCCGTCGAAGCCTTCATCCGCAATGACCTCAAGGCCCGCCCTGCCAGCCTGGGGCAGTACGACTACCCCTTCTGCATCAACACCTCGATCAACGAAGTGGTGTGCCACGGCATGCCCAGCGCCAAGCAATTGCTCAAGGACGGCGACATCATCAACATCGACATCACCCTGGAAAAAGGCGGCTTCATTGCCGACTCCAGCAAGATGTACATGATCGGCAACGTGACGCCCAAGGCCAGGCGCCTGGTGGACATGACCTTCGAGGCGATGTGGGCCGGTATACGCCAGGTCAAGCCCGGGGCGCGTCTGGGCGATATCGGCCATGCCATCCAGAGCCATGCGCAAGCCAACGGCTACAGCGTGGTGCGCGAATACTGCGGCCACGGCATCGGCCGGCAAATGCACGAAGAACCGCAAATTCTGCACTTCGGCCGGCCTGGCACCGGCCTGGAATTGCGCGAAGGCATGGTGTTTACCATCGAACCGATGCTTAACCAGGGCAGCGCCAAAACCCGCAGCCTGAAAGACGGCTGGACGGTGGTCACCAAGGACAACAGCCTCTCGGCGCAATGGGAACATACCGTGGCGGTGACGGCGGACGGGTTTGAAGTGCTGACCTTGCAAACCCCTCAAAACCTTCACACCCTGTAGGAGCGAGCTTGCTCGCGAAGGCCTCAAGGACTACGCGTTAAACCAGGCTACCCACTTCTTCGTTGACGTTTTTCGCGAGCGAGCTCGCTCCTACAGTGGCCTTGGCTTCAAGCTCGCGCACCAGCGGCAATACACGTTTGCCGAAATACTCCACTTCTTCCTGGAAGTGCAGAAAGCCTGCCAGCACCAAGTCCACACCCACGGCCTTGAGTGCCACGATGCGCTCGGCGATCTGCTGCGGCGTGCCGATCAGGTTGGTCTTGAAGCCATCGTTGTATTGCACCAGGTCCTCAAAGCTGGACTTGGCCCAGTTCCCCTCGCCCTCCGGCGACGCCTTGCCCGCTTGCCGGGCCGCGTCACCAAAGGCGTTGACCGCCTCCGGGTCGGCTTGGTCGATGATCTGCGCCAGCACCGCACGTGCCTCCTCTTCCGTGTCGCGGGCGATCACAAAGGCGTTCACGCCCACCTTCACCGAATGGTGGTTGGCAGCGGCCTTGGCACGAATATCATCGACCTGGGCCTTGACGCCTTCAGGCGTGTTGCCATTGGTGAAATACCAATCCGAGACCCGCGCCGCCATGTCCCGAGCCGCCCGCGAACTGCCGCCCTGGAAGATCTCCGGCTGGCCCAGGGGCTTGGGCTTGAGGGTGTATTGGTTGAAACGATAGAAATCGCCCTTGAAGGTGAAATCGTCCTGGGTCCAGATGCCTTTGAGAGCACGGATAAACTCTTCGGAACGCCGATAGCGCTCATCATGCTCCAACCAATGCTCGCCAATGGCCTGGAATTCGCCCTTGAACCAACCACTGACGATATTCACCGCGATACGGCCATTGGTCAGTTGGTCGATGGTCGCCAATTGCTTGGCCGCCAACGCCGGTTGCCACGGCCCGGGCAGGATCGCCGCGATGACCTTGAGGGTGGTGGTCGCCGCCAGCAACGCATGGCTGAACGCCACAGACTCATGCTGGTTCTCGGCGCCGTAGCCTGCGGTGAAGCGAATCTGCGTCAAGCCATACTCAAAGCCCGCCGCCTCCGCCAGTTGCGCCAGTTTGCGGTTGTACTCGATGCCCCAGTGGGTGCGTTGTTCAATCTTGCTGACGACCAACCCACCGCTGACGTTGGGTACCCAATAGGCAAATTTCACGGCTTGCTGACTCATCGGACGGTACCTCGCACAGGGGATGTACCAGTGCTTAGGCAGCAAGCGTGCCAGGGGCAGGCAAATGCCCGTAGCCTGGGGGTTGCGGAAAAAAGGGGGATTGAAGCGATGGCTTGCCAGTGTCTGGGATCGCAGCAGTTTGTGGATCTGCTGTTGCTGGAGCAACAGTTGCGACCAGCACCAAGCGTACCCACGATGCGAAGCGAGTAGCTCTTGATCTTGATCTGCTTTTGATCTTGATCTTAGGCGCCCCGTTAAACCACGCTGGCCGGAATCGACAGGGATGGATATGTACTCGGTATAACGGTGTCGACTGTGAGGCCGCCTTCGCAGGCAAGCCAGCTCCCACATTTGGATCGTGGGGTGTCAGGCCACTCACTCAGAACGCCAACTTGTACCCCACCGCCATCAACATCACCGCCAGGCACGGCCGCAGTACCCCGTCGGGAATCCTGCCGGTCATATGGCTGCCCATGTAGATCCCCGGCAGCGACCCCATCAGCAAAAAGCCCAGCAGATGCCAGTCCATGTTCCCCATGCTGGCATGGCCCAGGCCCGCCACCAATGTCAGGGGCACGGCATGGGCGATCTCGGTGCCAACCAGGCGCCGCGTGGCCAGGAACGGGTACAGGATAAACAGCGCCACCGTGCCCAGAGCGCCGGCGCCGATCGAGGTCAGGGCCACCATGGTGCCAAGGATCGCACCTGTCACAACAGTGAGCGCATTCAGATTGCGCGGGCGCAGATGGTAGGAATCGCCAGCATGACGCTGGGCAAACGCCAACAGGCTTTTCTTGAACAGGATCGCCAGGGCCGTCAGCAGCAATACCACGCCAAGGGCCTGCTTGATCACCGCGTTCATCGCACTGGGGTCGGTGTGCAAGCTGGCCAGGAACCATAACGTCAGCAACACTGCCGGCACGCTGCCCAGGGTGAGCCAGCCAGTGATGGTCCAGTCGATGTTCTTGTTCTTGCTGTGCACCAGCACGCCACCGGACTTGGTAATAGCAGCGTACAGCAGGTCGGTGCCCACCGCGGTGGCCGGGTTGATGCCAAACCACAGCAGGATCGGGGTCATCAGCGAACCGCCGCCCACCCCCGTCATGCCCACGATAAACCCCACGATCAAGCCGGCAACCACGAAACCAATATTACCTACATCCATTCCAGCTACCCGCGGCCTTATAAATTTCTGGCCGCAGGATAGCGATTTTTCTTATAACCACTTATACCGATGCGATCTGAGTTTATGCCTTTTTGGAAACTCCAATTTTTTTGCACAAAACTGCATCCAATGGTCGGGCCTGGGCCGTAGTCATCAACGTAACCCTGCTGTTCTACCCAATGGAGAAACACCATGAACGCTAAAACACTGCTGTGCCTGTCCAGCTTGCTCCTCGCCGCACCGTCGGCGTTTGCCCAGGCGGGCCTGCCGGACAGCATCAAGGTGCCCGATGGCCACAAGGTAGCGATGCACACCACCGGGGTCGGCGAAATCACCTATGAATGCCGCGACAAGGCCAACGCTGCCGGCCAGACCGAGTGGACCTTCGTCGGCCCTAAAGCCGTGTTGAACGACCGTAATGGCCAGCAGGTCGGCACCTACTTCGGCCCACCCGCCACGTGGCAGGCCAAGGACGGCTCGACCATCACCGGCACGCAATTGGCCGTGGCGCCGTCGAGCCCCGGCAACCTGCCCTATCAACTGGTCAAGGCCAATCCAGCCGAGGGCAAAGGTGCAATGAGTGGCGTGGTGTATATCCAGCGGGTTGCGCTCAAAGGCGGGGTCGCTCCGGCTGCGCCCTGCACCACGGCGAACAAAGGCGCCAAGGAAATGGTGAAATACCAGGCGGACTACCTCTTCTGGGCCGCCAACTGAGCAAACTCAGCTACGCTGGCCAGGTAGGCGCGAGCAACCTCGCGCCTACCACGCGTAGACGTCTCCTCAGTGGCAGGAATTCTGGTTTGGCTGAACTCATCTTTGATTATCAAGTGTGCCTGTTAGCCTGCGCCCGCGGCGATCATCGCGCCCTGCACCAGCTCTATGAGCAGGACAGCAGCCGCTTGCTCGGTGTGGCGCTGCGCATTACCCGCAACAAGGCACTGGCCGAGGACATCGTGCATGACGCCTTTATCAAGATCTGGCACGGCGCACACAGTTTCGACCCCCTGCGAGGCTCCGCACGGGGTTGGGTGTTCAGCGTGACCCGCCACCTGGCCCTGGACGTGGTACGCAGCGCCGGGCGTGACGTGCCATTGGACGATCAGTACGAGCCGCTGGCAGAGCCGGCCCAGTCCATCGAGTTTGCCGCACGCTCCGGGCAGATCCACCAGTGCCTGGAACGGCTCGACCCGACGCGTCGCACCTGCATTCTGCACGCGTATGTGGACGGTTACTCCCACAGCGAAATCGCGCAAAAACTCAGTACCCCGCTGGGCACGGTCAAAGCCTGGATCAAACGCAGCCTCGCCGCCTTGCGCGAGTGCATGGCATGAACGACAGCCTGGATGAACTGGCCAGTGAATACGTGCTGGGGACCCTGCCCGCCGAACAGCGCGCTGAGGTACAACAACGCCTGGCCCATGATGCGGCACTGCGCGCAGCGGTGGATGCCTGGGAGCAGCGTCTGTTGCCTCTGGTGGCGCTGGCGCAACCGGTGCCGCCTTCGGCACAGCTGTGGCGGCGCATTGAACGCCGCATCAAAATCGCCGAAACGGGCGTGGCGTGGTGGAACCTGCTGGCGTTCTGGCGCGGGCTTTCTGCCGTCGGCCTGATGGCAAGCGTGGTGCTGGCGGCTTTATTACTGACGCGCCCGCCCATGACCGCACCCAGCTTCGTGGTGGTGCTGATGGCGCCACAAAGCCAGGCACCGGGCTGGGTGGTGCAGGCCAGTGATAATCGGCAGATCCAGTTGATCCCATTGGGGGTGATGGAGATTCCCGCAGACAAAGCCCTGGAGTTCTGGACCAACGCCGATGGCTGGCAGGGTCCCGTATCCCTGGGCCTGGTCAAGCCTGGGCAGACCTTGTCGGTGCCCCTGGACAAGCTGCCGCCGCTGGCGCCGAACCAGTTGTTTGAACTGACGCTGGAAGGGCCCAATGGCTCGCCTACCGGCAAACCCACCGGGCCGATTCACGGGATCGGCCGAGCAGTCAAAGTACTTTGATCACGAAAGGTTAGGCAGCCACACACGAAACCGCGCCCCACCCAGGGGCGACGCCAAGGCCGTCAAGGTGCCGCCCTGGGCCTCCAGGGCGCGCCGGCTGATCGCCAGGCCCAGGCCAAAGCCGCCGGTTGCGCGGTCGCGGCTGCGGTCGAGGCGGTAGAACGGCTCGAAGATGCGCTCGCGCTGGTCAGCCGGTATGCCGATGCCATCGTCGTCCACCCAGATTTCACAGCCTTTGGGGCATACGCGCACGCCCACCTGGATGCGCTTGTCGCAGTAGCGCGTCGCATTGCGCAGCAGGTTCTGCAAGGCTCGGGCAGTCAGACGCGGGTCGAGGCTGAAGCGCTCAACGGCACAATCAAGCGCCACATCGATGACGATCTCGGGGTTTTCCAACTCATCGTCGACGCTGCCCAACACGCTGTCGATAAACTCGTCGAGCGCTACCTCTACCCGCTCGGGCAATTGCGCCGGGTTTTGCAGGCGGCTGTAAGACAGCAATTCCAGCACCAATTCATCCAACTCCCGAATATGCGCCACCAGGCTTTGCAGACGCTCGCGGCTGGCCAGGGGCAAGTCTTCGGAAAGCGCCAGGGCCAGCCCGAAATCCAGGCGGGTAAGCGGCGTGCGCAGTTCATGGGAGACCGCATTGAGCAAGTCGCGCTGCTGGTTCAAGAGATGCTCGATATCGTCGGCCATGGTGTCGAACACCGCCGCCAGGCCGCCGATGCTGGAGCTGGGTGCAAGCCCCGTACGGGCCTCCAAGTGGCCCTTACCCAATAGCGCGGCGGTACTTTTCAGACGTTCCAGGTCACGCCAGTGCGGACGTAGCCACACCAGCAGGCACGCCAACAAGGCGGCGCCGACCAGCACGTTCATCGACCAATACAGCAGGTTCATGTCCAACGGGTCTGGCGGTACGGTCAGCTTGACCGCGAACTGCTGGTTGATCGGCGAACTGATTTCCTCCATCCAGCCCCACTCGCCCAGGCGGATCACCGGTTTGCCTTGCTCCAGTAACTGTTCTTCCTCAGGGGTGTAGCGGGCGTCCTGGCGCAGCAACAGTTGCACTTTCAACGGTGCAAAATCGCGGCTCAACTGGTCGGTCACCTGGGACCAGCGCTCCACCGGTGCGCGCTGGTACTGCTTGACCATGAGTTTTTGCAGGCCGCGGGACTGTTCGATGTTGTAGTTCATGTAGCGGTGTTCGAACAGCTGGATCACCAGCTTGGGAATCAGGTAAATCGCCGCACTGTAGGTGACGATGGTGATCAGGTAGAGGCGCAGCAGTACGCGAAACATGGTTCAGCATTCCCACTCGGAACGGCTGAACAGATACCCCTTGCCCCACACCGTCTTGATCTTGCGCGCCTCGCCCGCATGGTCGTCGAACTTGCGCCGCAGCTTGGAGATGGCCACGTCCACCGAACGGTCGGTACCGTTGAACTCGATACCGCGCAGGCGTTGCAGGATCTGATCGCGGCTGAGCACTTCGCCGGCATGCCGGGCCAGCACCACCAACAGGTTGTATTCTCCGCTGGACAGCTCCACCGCCTGTTCGCGCCAGGTCACGGTGCGCTCGGACAAGTCGATGCACAGGTTGCCCATGACGATCTGGTCGCTGGCCACCTGGGGTTCGGACAGGCTGCTGCGCCGCAGCAATGTGCGCACCCGGGCCAGCAATACGCGCGGCTCGCAGGGTTTGGTCACGTAGTCGTCGGCGCCCATCTCAAGGCCCAGAACCTGGTCGTGGCTGTCATCGCGGGCGGTCAGCATCAGGATCGGCAGGCCCGCAGAATCGGCGCGCAGCAAGCGGCACACCTGCAGGCCGTCGAGGCCCGGCAGCATCAGGTCGAGGATCACAAGGTCCGGCGGGTTCAGGCGTGCACGTTCGCGTACATGATCGCCACGGCTGAGCACGCTGACGTGGTAGCCATTGCGTTCCAGGTAGCTGGCAATCAGCTCGGAGAGTGCGGCGTCGTCTTCCACCAGGAGGATGTTGGGCATGGTGTTTCCAAATAATGCTGTTTGTTGGTGTGTTGCAGGATTGTGCAAGGATATACGCCCCCGACGCCACGTGCGCCGTACCTTACACTTCTTCACAGACCCGCTACACAGCTTCACAGCACCACGGCGCAGGTGCCTCTAGGATGCGCCAGTCAATATTGGGATAAGAGCATGTCGAAGAATCTATTTGCGCCGTTTTGCCTGTTGGCCCTCACACTGGCGCTGAGCGCGTGTGGTCAGTCGGCAGACGAGACGCCACAAATGCCCCTGGCCAAAGTGCGGATCGAAACCCTGCAGGCCAAGCCCCTCTCTATTACCAGCGAACTGAGCGGGCGCATCGCCGCACCGCGTATCGCCGAGGTACGCGCCCGGGTCGCAGGGGTGGTGATGCAGCGGGTGTTTAACGAAGGCCACGACGTCAAGCAAGGCGACGTGTTGTTCCGTATTGACCCGGCGCCGTTCAAGGCCGACCTGGACAGTGCCCTGGCCAACCTGAGCAAGGCCGAGGCCAATGCGTTCCAGGCGCGCCTGCAAGAACAGCGCTACAGCCAATTGGTCGAAGGCAACGCCATCAGCGGCCAGGAGTACGACAACGCCCGCGCCGCCCTGCGCCAGACCAACGCCGAAGTGGCCGCCAACAAGGCTGCCGTCGAGCGTGCCAGGCTGAACCTGGGCTATGCCACCGTAACCGCACCGATTTCCGGGCGCATTGGCCGCGCCCTGGTGACCGAAGGCGCGCTGGTCGGCCAGAACGAAGCCACGCCGCTGGCGATTATCCAGCAACTGGACCCGATCCACGCCGACCTCACCCAGTCCACCCGTGAGTTGAATGACCTGCGTCGTGCGTTTCGTGCCGGCAGCCTGAAGCAGGTCGGCCAGGACCAGGCCAAGGCTACCTTGATCCAGGACGACGGCAGCCAGTACCCGTTGCCAGGCAAATTGCTCTTCGCTGACATCAGCGTCGACCCGGGCACCGGGCAGATCATCCTGCGCAGCGAGTTCCCCAACCCGGACCTCGACCTGTTGCCCGGCAGCTTTGTGCGGGTGCGCGTGGAACAGGCCGTGGACAAACAAGGCCTCAGCGTGCCGCAACGCGCCATCACCCGTGACAGCGCCGGTATCCCGATGGTGTTGCTGCTGGACGCCGAGCAGACCGTCAGCCAGCAGCCGGTGGAGTTGGGTGCAGTGGTCGACAATCGCTGGATCGTTACCAGTGGCCTCAAGCCCGGCGACCGCATCATCGTCGAGGGCGTGCAACACGCACGCCCCGGTGAAAAAGTTGAAGTGGACGACAGCCCGCTCGTAAAGGAATAACCCGTCATGCCGCAGTTCTTTATTGACCGCCCGATCTTCGCCTGGGTGGTGGCCCTGTTTATCCTGCTGGCGGGCTTCCTGGCGATCCCGCAATTGCCGGTGGCGCAGTACCCCAACGTCGCGCCACCCAAGGTGGAAATCTACGCGGTGTACCCCGGCGCCTCGGCCCAGACCCTGGATGAGAGCGTGGTCAGCCTGATCGAGCAAGAGCTCAACGGCGCCGATCACCTGCTGTATTTCGAATCCCAGAGCAGCCTGGGCTCGGCGACCATTACCGCCACGTTCCAGCCGGGCACCGACCCGGAAATGGCCCAGGTGGATGTGCAGAACCGCCTCAAGGTGGTCGAGCCGCGCCTGCCCCAGGCCGTGACTCAGCAAGGCTTGCAAGTGGAAAAAGTCTCCGCCGGCTTCCTGCTGCTGGTCACATTGACCTCCAACGACGGCAAGCTCGATGACGTCGCGCTCAGTGATTACCTGGCGCGCAACGTGATGAACGAGCTCAAGCGCCTGGACGGCGTCGGCAAGGCTCAGTTGTATGGCGCCGAACGCGCCATGCGTATCTGGATCGACCCGCAGAAGCTGATCGGTTTCAACCTCACGCCGGCCGACGTCAACGCTGCGATCAGCGCCCAGAACGCCCAGGTCTCAGCGGGCAGCATCGGTGACTTGCCGGGCACCCACACCCAGGAGATCACCGCGGCGGTGCTGGTCAAGGGGCAACTGTCCACCCCGGCCGAATTCGCTGACATCGTGCTCAAGGCCAACCCCGACGGCTCCACCGTGCGCATCGGCGATGTGGCACGGGTGGAAGTCGGCAGCCAGGAATACCAGTTCTCCACGCGTCTGAACGGCAAGCCGTCTACCGCCGTCAGCGTGCAACTGTCGCCCGGGGCTAATGCCTTGAGCACCGCAACGCTGGTGCGGGCGAAAATGGACGAGTTGTCACGCTACTTCCCTGCCAATGTGGAATACAAGATTCCCTACGACACCTCGCCCTTTGTCAAAGTCTCGATCACCAAGGTGGTCTACACCTTGCTGGAGGCGATGGCGCTGGTGTTCGCGGTGATGTTTCTGTTCCTGCAGAACGTGCGCTACACCTTGATTCCCACGCTGGTAGTGCCAATTGCGCTGATGGGCACCTTCGCCACCATGTTGCTGCTGGGCTTCTCGATCAACGTATTGACGATGTTCGGCATGGTATTGGCCATCGGTATCCTGGTGGACGATGCCATCGTGGTGGTGGAGAACGTCGAGCGCATCATGGCCACCGAGGGCCTGTCGCCCAAGGAAGCGACGAAGAAAGCCATGGGCCAGATCACCGGGGCCATCATCGGTATCACCCTGGTGCTGGTGGCGGTGTTCCTGCCGATGGCCTTCATGCCGGGTTCGGTGGGGGTGATCTACCAGCAGTTCTCGCTGTCGATGGCCACCTCGATTCTATTCTCGGCGTTCCTGGCCCTGACCTTGACCCCGGCGCTGTGCGCCACGCTGCTCAAGCCGATTGCCAAGGGCGAGCATCATGCCAAGGGTGGTTTCTTCGGCTGGTTCAACCAGCGCTTTGAGCACCTCACCAACCGTTATGAAGGTTGGGTGGCCTATGCCCTCAAGCGCAGCGGCCGCTATTTGCTGATCTACCTGGTCTTGCTGGTGGGCATGGGGATGTTGTTCAGCCGCCTGCCCTCCTCGTTCCTGCCGGTGGAAGACCAGGGCTACACCATCACTGATATACAGTTGCCGCCGGGCGCCAGCAAGAACCGCACGGTGCAGGTGGCCGAGCAGATCGAGGCGCATAACGCCGGCGAGCCTGGGGTGGGTGATACCACCATGATCATGGGTTTCAGCTTTTCCGGTTCCGGGCAGAACGCGGCGCTGGCATTTACCACGCTCAAGGACTGGTCGGAGCGTGGCAGCGACGACTCCGCTTCCTCGATTGCCGACCGCGCCAACATGGCCTTCAGCGAGCTCAAGGACGCGATTGCCTACGCGGTTCTGCCACCTCCGGTAGACGGCCTGGGCACATCCAGTGGTTTTGAGTTCCGTTTGCAGGACCGCGGTGGCGTCGGCCACGCCGGGTTGATGGCCGCGCGTACCGAATTGCTGGACGCTGCAGCGAAAAGCCCGATCCTGGCCAACGTGCGTGAAAGCGCCCTGGCCGAAGCACCGCAAGTGCAGCTGGAAGTGGACCGCAAGCAGGCCAACGCCTTGGGCGTTTCGTTTGCCGACGTGGGCAACGTGCTGTCCTCCGCGATTGGTTCTGCGTATATCAACGACTTCCCCAACCAGGGCCGCATGCAGCGCGTGGTGGTACAGGCCGAAGGCGACCAGCGCAGCCAGGTGGCCGACCTGATGAAAATCCACGTGCGCAACAACGCCGGGAAAATGGTGCCGCTGTCAGCCTTTGTCGAAGCCAAGTGGACCCAGGGCCCAACGCAGTTGACCCGTTACAACGGCTACCCGGCCATCGCCATCAGCGGCGAAGCGGCGCCGGGGCACAGCACGGGCGAGGCCATGAACGAAATCCAGCGCCTGGTCAGCCAGTTGCCTGCCGGGCTGGGCCAGGAATGGACGGGCTTGTCGTTGCAGGAGCGCTTGTCCGGCTCCCAGGCACCGTTGCTGTTGGGCCTGTCGCTGCTGATCGTGTTCCTGTGCCTGGCCGCGCTGTATGAAAGCTGGTCGATCCCCACCTCGGTGTTGCTGGTGGTGCCGCTTGGGGTGCTGGGCGCGGTGTTAGCCGTGTCGCTACGCGGGATGCCTAACGATGTGTTCTTCAAGGTCGGCCTGATCACCATCATCGGCCTGTCGGCGAAGAACGCGATCCTGATCATCGAGTTCGCCAAGGACCTGTATGACCAGGGCGAGGATTTGATCGACGCCACCTTGAAGGCGGCGCGGTTGCGCCTGCGACCAATCATCATGACCTCGATGGCGTTTATCCTCGGAGTGGTGCCATTGGCAATTGCCACCGGGGCCAGTTCGGCCAGCCAGCAGGCGATTGGTACCGGTGTGATTGGCGGGATGATCACAGCGACATTGGCGGTGGTGTTTGTGCCGGTGTTCTTCGTGGTGGTGATGAAGCTGGTGCGCAAGCGCCATAAAGCAAACTGATCAACGCCGCAGCCAAATGTGGGAGCTGGCTTGCCAACTCCCACAGGGTTATTGATTGCATTCATGATCAGGTACATCCGAATAAGCTATGGTGCTCACACATAGTTCTTTGTGAGCCACCATGCCCTTCCTCGCCCGCACCCACCCTCGCCTCTCATCCGCCGCCTTACTCGGCCTTGCCGTCGGCCTCCTGGTGCCGGCCGACACCCTCGCCAGTAAAATCCTGATCGGCTGGAACGCCGGGGTCTGGACCTACCTGATACTGATGCTGTGGCTGACCATTCGCGCCAAGGCCGAGGACGTCAAGCGCATCGCCGAAATCGAAGACGAGAACGCCGGCCTGGTGCTGTTCATGGTATGTATCGCCGCCATCGCTAGCTTGGCGACCATTACGTTCGAACTGGTCGGCAGCAAGGACCTGGCCACCTCCGAGCGCCTGCTGCACTACGGTTTCACCGGGCTGACGGTGATCGGCTCCTGGCTATTGATCGGGGTGATTTTCAGCGTGCACTACGCCAGGCTCTATTACACCTGGCCAGGCAAGGAACCCGCCTTGCGTTTTGCCGAAGGCTTGCTCACGCCCAACTACTGGGATTTCCTGTACTTTTCCTTCACCATCGGCGTAGCGGTACAAACCTCGGATGTGGGCGTCGCCACCCGTAGCCTGCGCAAGGTGGTACTGGGGCAGTCGTTGATCGGTTTTTTGTTCAACACGGCCATTCTGGGCTTTTCGATCAACATCGCCGCCGGGTTGTTTGGCTAGACTGCACAAACCTTCTAGACGCCCACTGAGGCGTCGCCGCTAATAGCCCTTCACTTTCCGCCTCGGTGTTGTATGCCTGCGCACAATTGGATCGACTTGTCCCAGGACGCCGACACCGGTATCGAGACCCTGCGCGCGCATTTCGAAGGCCATGCGTATGACCCCCATTGGCACGACAGCTACCTGGTGGGCGTGACCGAACAAGGCGTGCAGCAATTCAACTGTCGGCGCATGCGCCATGACAGTGTGCCGGGGCAGGTGTTCCTGTTGGAGCCCGGGGAACTCCACGACGGGTATGCCCCGACAGTCGACGGCTTCACTTACCGCATGCTCTACCTCGACCCGCAGTGGCTGGAACGGGAAATCGCCAGTGTCTTCGAGGAAGCACCCGCCCATCATCAGCTGAGTTTCGCCAGCACCTTGGCCAGTGATCCGCGCCTGGCCCTGGCCACAAGCCACGCGTTTCAGAGCTTGCATCACGGTGAATTGCGGATCGTGCGGCAAAGCGCGCTGGATCAGTTACTGGAACGCCTCACAGGCCAGCTTTACTGGCGCATGCGCTACCGCGATGACCCGCGCTTGCCGCAGGTGGCGCACAAGGCCCGGGAATACCTGCACGCCCATCTGCATCAGGACGTCGGCATGGATGAACTCGCGCAGGCTTGCGGCGTCGACCGCTTTCGCCTGAGCCGCGCGTTCAAGAGTGCCTTCGGCCTGCCGCCCCACGCTTATCTGGTGCAACTGCGCCTGGCCCGTGCCCGGTATCTATTGGCCAAGGGCGATCAACCGGCAGACGTGGCGATGGCCCTGGGTTTCGCCGATCAAAGTCATTTGGGCCGCTGGTTCACGCGGGCTTATGGGCTGACACCGGCCGCGTACCGCAAGCGCTGCACAAATCTTCCAGACCGGTAACGCCCGGGCTTGTGAAGATGGTCGCTCTAAATGAGCCCGCCGGAGTCACCCGCCATGCTGTCCACCTTCGTGCCTTTCATGCTGTTCGCCTTTGTCGCCTCCATCACCCCCGGCCCGACCAATATCCTGGTGCTCAGCAACAGCGCCCGTTACGGTTTCAAGGCTGCGCTGCCAATCATCATGGGGGCTTGCGTGGGGGCATCGGGGATTGTGCTGCTGGTGGGTTGCGGTGTGGGTCAGTCATTGGTGCAACTGCCCAACGTGCAAACGGCGATGCAGTGGGCCGGCGTGGCTTGGCTGAGTTACCTGGCCTGGCAGATCTTCAGGGCGCCAGCCCAGGCCATCAATGCCGATGACACGCAAAAACCCTTGGGCCTGTTGGGCGCCGCGGCCCTGCAATTGATCAACCCCAAAACCTGGATGATGGCACTGGCGGTAGTCAGTGTGTTCGCTGGCCAGGGTGGGCAGCGCCAGGTGGTGTACCTGTCCCTGATGTTTTTCCTGATCGCCTTGCCCTGCCTCGGCGCCTGGGCTTTATTGGGTGCCGGGTCTAGCCGCCTGTTGCGCTCCCCCAGGACCGTAGGCGCATTCAACCGGGTCATGGCCTTGCTGCTGTTGGGCTCAGCCTGGCTGAGTGTGCTGATCTGAAGGCGAAAAAAAGGGGAAGCCTAAGCCTCCCCTGTTCGGGTGGATGGATGAATTAAAAGTCGTAACGCACGCCGAAGTTGACACCCCATGGCTGGTCGACGGTTTTACCACGTGTATGCTCGAGGTCCGCATGCAGCTTGACGTTCTGAGTCACCGACATCGCCACACCACCGGCCATTTCAATGCGCGAACCGAATACATCGTTGTTGAAGCGCTCGCCGTTTACCGTGACCTTATTGTTGTGGTTGAACTCATGGGCCAACGCGGTACGCAAGTACGGTTGCAACACACCACCGCTGTCCAACTGGATATTCTTGCCCACCGTGACGCCAGCCTTGCCCACGACCGAGGCCGAACGGTCACCTTTGGCGTGCAGGCCATTGTCCAGGTCATAACTCTGAGCCTGGGTGATCGCAGCGTTGAGTTGCCCGTAGGGCTCTACGAAGTAGCCGTCATCCAGTTTGATATGCCGACCGACTTCCACCGAAGCCCCCACGGCGTTCTGGGTGTAGTTGCCCTTGGCTTTTTTGCCGTCGCTCATGCTCACGTTGACTTCGTTGTGCAAGCGGTTGAGCTTGACCACACCGTCGAAATACAGGCCGCTCTCGTCATCGAGCCACGTGGCATAACCGCCCACGTAGTAGCTGTCGACTGTACCGCCACCGGAGCGGTTGAGGTCGATATCGGAGGTGCTGTGACCGGCCATCACACCGGCCACCCACTGCCCATCGCCGCCGTATAGCGGCGTGTCGATACCCAAGGTAAAGCCGCGCTGGTTCTGCGTGTAGCCGCCACCATCCTGATTGCCGCTGACCTCGTACTTGTTGCCGTAGCCGCGCATCCAGAAACCTTCGTTGTTGCCCTGGCTGAAGCGCAGCTCACCCATCCGGGTACGCAACAAAGTCATCTCGCCGTACAACACTGTGGGCGAGGTGTTGAACAACGCCATCACCGCTTTGGTGCTGTTGCTGGTGCCGCGCCGGTTAGGGTCCAGGTACCAATCGGTGTCTTCCTGCTTGAGCCCGTAACTGTAGGCACCTGCGTCAACCGTTCCGCCGACCAGGGCGAACTGTGCATCACCGCCCTCGGTGCTCACCACGCGAATCGGCTCGGCCGTGGCCAACTCCGACCCCGTGGCCGCCAGCAACAGGCTGTGGTTACCTTCGGCGATGCCATTAACGGCGAGCAAGTCGGTCTGGCCGCTGCCAAAGTCGGTATGCATCACGAACGTGCCTTCGCCCGACAGGCTGTCGACATCCAACCGGTAGAACTCATTAGGCCCACCAAAATGCACGCTGCCGCCCGCCATTTTCAGGTCACCGACTTCGCTGTCACCCACAAGCGCCCAGTGGGAGGCGTTGTTCACGCTTAACTCAGCTACGTTTTTCAGCTGGCCGGTCAACCACGAGCCGTTGTTGAGCTGCAACTTGGCAGTGCTGCCCTCCTCGACCACGACGTCACCGAACAAGGTACTGCCGTCGACATTCATGTTGGCGAAGGAGCCGCCGGTGACTTCGAGGATATTGCCGTTGCCGCCCTTGAGGGTCGCACCGTTGCGCACATCTATAGTTGCATTAGCCGGTGTACCCGCCTTCGAGCTTTCGACCAGAATGGCTGCGCCCGCTTTTCCTTCTACGTATGAGCCATCAAGTATCAATGCAGCTGGCACGTCGGGGCTGCGGTCCATATCCAGCCGCACGCCATTGAGCTCACCGGTGATGGAGCTATCGATCGCAATGGCTTGACCGAACAGATACAGGCCCACGCCATTTTCGCCCGTGCCTGCAACGTCGGTTTGGTAGAGGGCCAACGCGCTGTTACCACCCACACTGACGCCACGCGTGGTGCCGGTGATGCTGCTGTTGAATACCGAGGCAATTGCCCCCTCGTCACTGCCGATCGGACGAGAAACGACCAGGCCAACGCCATTGCTGTGGGTAAGTGTGCTGTTCTTGAGCGACAGCGTCCCGCCACTCATGAACACTGCTGCCGGCTGTGTCGCCCGCGCAGTGATCTCGGCGCCATCAATATTCACGTTCGAATTGAATGCCGTGATGTCTTGAGTTTTGCTGCCCGGATTAACGGTCAAGTTGGCAGACTGGGTACGGATTTGTTTGGTGGTGGCCCCTTCCACGGTGAGGCCTGAGCCGGGCTTGAGCTCGAAACTGTCAGGTGGAGGGCCAGGCCGAACTGTTTCATTCGGGCCCGTAACCACGCGGGCTTCGGCCACGCTTGACATAAGAACTGCTAATGAAACCGCGTTGGCCTTCAAGGCAAAACTCAACGGCTTGAGCTTAAAATTAAACATTGACGACATCGAAAAACCCTCTGGGTTTGGCATTCCTATTGAAGAAATTGGCCGGTACCTAAGAGCGTGGAACCCTGCCAATCAAGCGGTGCCAAAGTTATCCAGAGTTGTTCCCTATTTATGTAGGATTAATCTTAATACCCCCGAATCAATCTCGATGCGCACGGTGAGAACAAATGAGTTGTCCCTCTATGAACCTTGGGAGCAGCGTGGCTGCTCCCAGGCTGTTTTCGCAACCACGTCAAGGCGCTGCGGGTACCGGCGTGTTGTCGCAGTAGGTAGGATTGGCGCCGGACTTGATCGAACGTGACAAGTGCAAGGCATCACTCGATGTCAAAGGCCCAGACGTCAATTGGATGGTGTAATTGATCCTCGCCGCCCCCATGAGCCGTGTGCCCTGGTGAGGCTGGATCAACTTCATGATGGTAGAGAAAGGGCCCAGGTTCACTTCAAAACCCAGCGAGATCATAGCGGGGGTCAATGGAGGGGAGTCTTTGAACCCTGCAGCTGCTGTTACCTCAGTCGTACCGGCGTTATCGCTGTAGCCTTTCCAGTCCACCCGGACCACCATGAACTCCTCAAACAAGCGCGACGGCGGAATAAAAACAATGACATTCCCGTCCGTATTCAAAGGCCTGATTGTATTGCAGTTGATCACGCCTGGGGGGCCGCCAAACAATTCCAGATGACGAACTTCAGGCATGGCAAGGGACTGGACATTGGCCTGTACGTCCACCGAGGTCACCTCAGACTCCTGCCGATTCGTACCGAGGCCCGCGTCGATTGTGTAATGCACCTGTTTCATAGGCGGTGCATTACCATGCTTGGCGATCAGCGCCCACGGAATCTGCAGCGGCGGGGTGACCGGGGCGCCGGCGATCCCGCCCGTTATCTGGCGAGTGGCGGCGAGTTCTCCCTCGTACCACAGCCGGATGAAAAAGTCCTCGGCGTCAGGGGTTGGGGCTTCATCCCACAACGTGATATAGGCATTGGCGGGCCGATTGGCGTGCTCCGGCAATAGCTCGTTGTCAGCGCCCTCCACGCCAGCGGCATTTACCCCCTTGATCACCACCGGATCCAGGTCGGTGTTCGTCAGTTCCGGAGGATCGGTAGGAGTCGGCCCGACCACGTGCAAATTCAAATTGATGATCGTCGACGGCGCTGCAGGATACGTCACGGATCGACGGCGGATGACGTAAGTGACCGTCAACGGCACGTCACCTGTCAACACGCCACAGAGAATTTGCAAAATATGAAGTGCAACAACAATGGGCACTGGAAAGCTCGTACCGCCCAATGAAGTACCCTCGATGGTTTCGGTACCGACGCTGGTCGACAGTATGACGTCAAAGACATCACCGTCATTGCCCCGCTGCGGATTGTCATAAGCGGGAATTCTTACAATCATTCCCAGGTCAATGGAGCCGTCAATCCGATCGAAGCGGTTATCTCCCGGAAACGCCCTGCCGATCAAGGGCTGCTTCAGATTAGCCGGTGCAGGTAGCAAGGCCACATCCAACCGCAAGGAGGAGGAAAGCTGGCTGGGATTGCCCGCGGCGTCCAGTAACTGATATCGAAGCGTGTTAAACGCGTCCGGTCCAGCCGAAACAACACTCTTGGGCAATGGAAACCTAAGGTCCGTGACCGGCCAATCCACCTCGGTAGAGGGAGGATCAGGAGCATAAGGGGTATCGGAACCGCCGTAGAACGCCCTCAGCCTGTCACCCGGCGCACGCCCGTTGAGAACATAATCTGGAATTGAAAAAAACAACCGATCATTGGGAGCAGCTGGAAAATCGGTCTCGTCAATGGGCAGTGTCAAGCCTGCCGGCAGTATAGGCGCTGGGGGAAGATTCGGTGATGATGCGTAGGGTGCATCCGTGTCGACAATCAAGCGCATTGGGTCCGACTCACTCAAATTCGGAATGCGGACGATATAGACCTCATACTTGATATCCCACAAGCCGGGTGGGCGTCTGCCTCGGGCAATATTAACGGTTGCATGGTCCTGGGGTAGAGCCGCATCGAAATTGAATTCGAACGTTATGAACGGGAGCCCATACTCAGCATCATCCACCGGTTTTATGTACACGAATACAGTATCTGGCGCTGCGGGGTCGGTACTAAAGTCTTCCCAACGCGGTATTTTTAGTTCCAACTCTTCGGACAATGCCTGTTCCCGATAAATCAACCCTGGAAATCCGGGAACAAATTCAACTTCGGGGGGAGCCAGCTCCGCCAAAACAGCTGGCGGAGGATTTTTAACGGAATTCAACCTTGCAAAATAATCACGCGTTCTTTTGTTCATCATCGTTCTCCATCAGTCACAATATGGGCGACGAACAACAGCGAAAAACTATTCGTTTAACCCTTTAGTATCGCTATTTCCCTACGGGATGCATTTCTGGCGTTTAACCTTGCACCGAAGTAATCACTTGGTGTTTATCAGGGTGGGCACGCCGTCACTTGAACACTGAATAATGTCGCCTGCCTGGCAGTAACCACCTGCGGGATAAGCCAGGTCAACTCTGAAGCGCCGCAGGATGGATTCACCGATTTTGCGCCCACCACGCCACACCTCATACCACGCGACAGCAGTACTCTCCTGGCGCAGCGAATACACCACTGGATCGAAAGGCGTCACTGTAAAGTCCAACCCATTCACCAAGTCCGCCGGCGTATCAAATGTCTTGTCTTGAGTAAATCGACTGTCCTCCACCACGGGGTCATCCCAGCCGTTATTGTTATAGCCATGGGTAAAAAATCGAACTTCATCGTTCAAATCAAAATCGCCATGAGCGACAACTTTCCAACGCACGCCGGCAAATATCTCTGGGGATGAGCAACAGGTGAGAAACGTACCCGTGCTACCCACCAGCGTGTGCTGAATAATCGGAGTAGGAAAGCTGAGCAGCGGCCCGGTATGAACATCGACTTCAGTATGTCGGGACTGTTGCTGGTTAATCCCATTATCGGTGGTGTAATGCACAGGCAACGAAGCGTTAATAGTGCCCTCCATCACCGCCCATGGAATAACACTGGAGAATACTAATTGGCCGGCGACTTCCCCGACTTGAACTGTCTTGGTAGCCACAGGCCCTATACCATTCCAAAAGAATCTCAATACCTGGCCTGGCTGTGGGTCGTCATAGAGAAACACCCTGGCACGGGCGCCTACATCCTTGTCGCGAAGGTCAACCAGATTGGCCTCATCTGACACCAGGCCACGTACTTCAGCCAACGGTAGATCGGGGTTTAGCAGTGCGGGCGCACCCGCATGGTCTTGCCCGGCAACCGTGAAATCCTGGCTGATACGACGCCGGTATGACGGGTAGATCGTCAGACCGCGGATGATTTCGTAACGTATCCGGATCTCTTCTGCCACCAGAACTGGGGATGGCCCCCGCATAGTGGCCCAGGGAACCGGTACCTGTGTTACGACGCCGTCGAACACCGGCACATCTGCGAGCGGCCGCTCGTCCCAAAAAGCCCGGGCGTGATCTCCGGCGGCCCAATTGATATAGGGGTCAATCAGCAGCACCACCGCGGCCCGGGCGTCGTCGCGCTTGATGATATTGTCATCGTAGGCCGGCGGCATGATAGTGGGTGCAGGCAGCGGTACATCTGGACCTGCTATCAGATCGAGTGAAAACGGTAAACCGGCACTACGCGTACTGAAATTCCCGGCCTCGTCGAACACTTGATAAAAGATATAGGCTGGGCCGTTATTCAGGCGACGAAACGCAGCCGCTGGCAACTCACAGACCAGCGGGTCTGAAACATCTACCAGTACATAGTCGCCGTCCGGCGCAGCAGCAGCTGGGTTCGGACTATTGGATAGCACCATTTCGATACGATCATTTCGCTCACGCCCCCGATAAGGCGGAATATTGAAGCGCATCGGGTCATTGCTCGCCAAATAGGCTTCATCAACACCTGTGACGGGTGGATTCACGAAGCTGAGTTGGTCATCAGGCCGGAGCAATTCCGGGGATTCCAAATCAATGGTCAACGTGACCTTTGGATCAAGCTCGCTGCGTTGTCCCTCGGAATCGATCACGCGATAAAACAGTTTCACAGTGCCTGAACGCTCTCTGAGCATGGCTAATGGCACGTGCATTGGCACAAACGCAGGCAGAGGTGGAGGTGGGGCATCGATAAACTTCAGATCAGCCTGCCTTTCAATACCGTCTCGCTCCCAGAGAAGTTGCACCCGGTGGGGTGTATCCAATGGTTCAGGCGCCGGGAGCCACATAGGTATCCTGACCAACAGAGGCGCAAGAGTCAGTGAGACCGGTACGAGACCGTTTGGGTCAAGAGGATCGACACCTGGGATGTCCATCGGGTCTAGCGCAAGTACACCGCCACTGGTCGCTTCAGGAAGGTGACTCAGTTTTGAGATGGACATGTTCTTTACTCTTTTAATTTTAATGGCGGGTTCACAGAACCGTCCTACCCCGTCAAGTTATGGAAAAGTAAACGCCAAACCGTCCTTTCTGGGTACTGTCAGATCTAACAGGTTGCGAGTGCCATTCGTCAGTTGTCTCGAGCTTGCCGCGTCTGAATGTCGAAGATTAACTTGACGGTTTCTTATACTTGGTGTTTTCTGAAACCGGTTTCAGCGTCTCTCCCAACTCCAATAAGAAAGGCTTTACCGTGACTCCTTTTTCAGCCGCCCAGCGCAGCCGCGTGACCATGCTCGACGTCGCCGAGCGCGCTGGCGTGTCCAAGGCCAGCGTCTCGCGCTTTATCGGCGATGACCGCGCCCTGCTCTCCGATGCCATTGCCCTGCGCATCGAACAGGCCATCGACGAACTCGGTTATCGCCCCAACCAGATGGCCCGCGGCCTCAAACGTGGACGCACGCGCCTGATCGGTATGCTGGTGGCCGATATCCGCAACCCCTATTCCATCGCCGTGATGCACGGCGTCGAAACCGCCTGCCGTCAGCACGGCTACAGCCTGGTGGTGTGCAACACCGACCGCGATGACGAACAGGAGCACCAGCATTTGGCGGCGCTGCGCTCGTACAACATCGAAGGGTTGATCGTGAACACCCTGGGCCATCACCTCGACCAACTGCTCGAACTGCAACGGGAAATGCCCCTGGTGCTGGTGGACCGCAAGGTCGAACCACTGCACAGCGACCTGGTCGGCCTGGATAACCCGGCGGCGGTGCGCATGGCGGTGGAACACCTGGAGCAACAGGGTTACCGCGACGTGCTGCTGGTAAGCGAGACCACCGATGGCACCAGTTCACGTTTGGAGCGTCTGGAGAGTTTCAACACCGAGATTGCCAAGCGCCCGGCGTTGAAAGGTGCCGTGGTTGAACTGGACGGTGAACTGGAAAACCGTCTGCAAGCCTTTCTCGCCAAACCCGGCCCCAAGGCATTGTTTTGCGCCAACGGCGTGGCAGCACTGGCCTGCACCCGTGCACTCAAGGCCCTGGGCTGCGAGCTGTTCGGCGACGTGGGCTTGATCGCCCTGGATGACCTGGACTGGTACCCGCTGGTAGGTAGCGGCATCACCGCCCTCGCCCAACCGACGCAAGCGATTGGCGCTAGCGCTTTTGACTGTTTGCTCAAGCGCCTGCGCGGCGATACCGCCCCCACGCGCACCCTGGATTTTTTACCGGAGCTGATTATCCGTGGCTCGACACAATCCCCTGTGGGAGCGGGCTTGCTCGCGAACGCGATAGATCAGCCACTCTTGCGCTGACTGACACACCGCCTTCGCGAGCAAGCCCGCTCCCACATTTTGTTTTGCGTATAAAAATGAAACCGGTTTCAGAGGTAAACAACAATGCATAAATACCCCGTCTCCATCAGCCTTTCCAGCTACGGCGCCGACCTGGTTCGCCAGCAGGGCCAATTGAGTTTTGTCGCGCTGCTGAGCGCCGCTGGTGCCCAGCGCATTGAATGGCGCGAAGAATTGCTCACCACCGAGCAACCGGCCGAGCTGGCCCTGGCCGCTGCAGAACAAGGCCTGGAATCAGTATTTTCCTCGCCCTTGGAGCTGTGGGTCGCCGGCCGTGCCCAGCCCAATGCCGAGCTGGCCGCCACGCTGGACCGCGCCCAGGCCTTTGGCTCGGGCTGGCTGAAGGTCTCGCTCGGTTACTTCACCGACACAAACGACCTGGAAAGCCTGCACGCCCTGCTCAACCGCCACCCGGTCAAGCTGCTGGTGGAAAACGACCAGACCCTGCACGGTGGGCGCATTGAACCGATGCAACGGTTTTTCACTGAAGTCGAACGTCTCGGCCTGCCGGTGAAAATGACCTTCGACATCGGCAACTGGCAGTGGCAAGACCAATCCGCGCTCACCGCCGCGCGGTTGCTGGGTCGGCATGTGGATTACCTGCACTGCAAGGCCGTGGCCCGCCGCGCCGATGGCAGGCTCGTCGCCTTGCCGCCGGGCGCCACCGACGTGCATCTGTGGGAACAACTGCTCAAACACATGACTCAAGGTATTACCCGCGCGGTGGAATTTCCGTTGCAGGGCGATGACCTGATCGAGGTTACCGCACAACAGGTCGCGACCCTGGCCCGCCTTGGCCAACCCCATGTGGAGAACGCCCATGTCTGAGATCGATATCCTCTCGTTTGGCGAAACCATGGCGATGTTTGTCGCCGAACAGACCGGCGACCTGGCCCAGGTCGGGCAGTTTCACAAACGCATTGCCGGCGCCGACAGCAACGTCGCTATCGGCCTGTCGCGCCTGGGGTTCAACGTGGCCTGGCTGAGCCGCGTGGGTAACGATTCCCTCGGACGTTTTGTGGTCGATACCCTGACCAAAGAGGGGCTCGATTGCCGCCATGTGGCCGTCGACCCGCTGCACCCTACCGGCTTTCAACTCAAATCCCGGGAAGAGGCCGGCGCAGATCCTCAAGTGGAGTACTTTCGCAGAGGCTCGGCGGCCAGCCACTTGTCCATCGAGGCCATCCACCCAACGCTGCTGCAAGCCCGCCATCTACACGCCACCGGCATTCCACCAGCACTGTCCGATGCCACTCGCGCACTGTCGTTCGAGCTGATGGCGCAAATGCGCAAGGCCGGGCGCAGTGTGTCGTTCGACCCGAACCTGCGCCCGTCCCTGTGGGCCAGCCAGGCGCAGATGATCCGCGAAATCAATGCGCTTGCCGCTTTGGCCGACTGGGTCCTGCCGGGCCTGGGCGAAGGTCGCCTGCTCACTGGTTTCGACGACCCGCAAGACATCGCCGCGTTCTATCTCGACCAGGGCGCCGAAGCCGTGGCGATCAAACTCGGCTCGGAGGGCGCCTATTACCGCACTCATATGGACCAGGGTTTTGTCGCCGCCGTACCGGTGGACAAGGTGGTGGATACCGTGGGTGCCGGCGATGGCTTTGCCGTGGGGATGATCAGCGCCCTGCTGGAAAACTCAAGCTTCCCCGAGGCGGTCCAGCGCGCTAACTGGATCGGCAGCCGCGCTGTGCAGAGCCGTGGCGACATGGAGGGTTTGCCGACCCGCGCCGAATTACCCACTCGATCCGTTGCGTGACCCATTACCTGTTGCCACAACTACAACAAGCTCAGGAGCAACCCCATGGAAACCGTGAAACTCGCCACCCGCCGTTGGTGGTACATCATGCCTATCGTGTTTATCACCTACAGCCTGGCCTATCTGGACCGCGCCAACTACGGCTTCGCCGCCGCCTCCGGGATGGCCGAGGACCTGATGATCACGCCGGGCATGTCCTCCCTGCTCGGCGCGCTGTTTTTCCTCGGCTACTTTTTCTTCCAGGTGCCGGGGGCGATCTATGCGCAAAAGCGCAGCGTCAAGAAACTGATCTTCGTCAGCCTGATTCTGTGGGGCGGCTTGGCGACGCTGACCGGCGTGGTGTCCAACGCCTACATGCTGATCGTCATCCGCTTCATGCTCGGGGTGGTCGAGGCGGCCGTGATGCCGGCCATGCTGGTGTACCTGTGCCACTGGTTCACCCGTGCCGAACGCTCGCGGGCCAACACTTTCCTGATCCTTGGCAACCCGGTGACCATGCTGTGGATGTCGGTGGTGTCGGGCTACCTGGTGCAGCATTTCAGCTGGCGCTGGATGTTCATCATCGAGGGCCTGCCGGCGGTGTTGTGGGCGTTTATCTGGTGGAAGCTGGCCGATGAGCGTCCCAAGGATGCCAAGTGGCTGAGCGACGCCGAAAAGCTCAGCCTGGAAACCGCCCTCGCCGCCGAGCAGGTGGGGATCAAGGCCGTGAAGAACTACGCCGAGGCGTTCCGTTCGCCCAAGGTGATCATTCTCGCCCTGCAGTTTTTTTGCTGGAGCATTGGCGTGTATGGCTTCGTACTGTGGCTGCCATCGATCCTCAAGGCCGGTTTGCAGATGGACATGGTCGAAGCCGGCTGGCTCTCGGCCCTGCCCTACCTGGCGGCGGTGATTGGCATGCTCGTGGTGTCCTGGGGTTCGGACAAGCTGCAGAAACGTAAGCGTTTTGTCTGGCCGCCGCTGTTGATTGCGTCGATTGCTTTCTACGCGTCCTACGTGCTGGGCGCCGAACACTTCTGGTGGTCCTACACCCTGCTGGTGATCGCCGGGGCCTGCATGTATGCACCCTACGGCCCGTTTTTCGCCATCGTCCCGGAAATCCTGCCGGCCAACGTCGCCGGTGGCGCCATGGCACTGATCAACAGCATGGGCGCCTTGGGCTCGTTCGGTGGCTCGTATCTGGTGGGTTACCTCAACAGCAGCACCGGCTCGCCCGGCGCTTCGTACCTGCTGATGAGCGGCGCGCTGCTGCTTTCGGTGGTGCTGACGATTTTCCTCAAGCCCGGCGCCAGTGACCGCTCGCCGGCGCCAACCCTGGAGTTGAAGGTAAAGACCTCATGAAAAAGTCCGTTGTGTTGTACAAGAAACTGTCCGCGCCGCTGATGGCCCGCCTGCATGAGCAGGCCGAGGTCACGCTGATTGATGCACTGGATGAGACCGGCCTGGCCAAACTGCGCGATGCACTGCCCACTGCCCATGGCCTGTTGGGTGCAAGCCTGCGCCTGGACGCCCGATTGCTCGACCTGGCACCCAAGCTGGAAGCAGTAGCCAGCGTCTCGGTGGGCGTCGACAACTACGATATCGATTACCTGACCCAACGCGGCATCCTGCTCAGCAACACCCCGGATGTGCTCACCGAAACCACCGCCGACACCGGCTTTGCGCTGATCCTGGCGACCGCCCGGCGCGTGGTGGAACTGGCCGACATGGTACGCGCCGGGCAATGGAACAAAAACATCGGCCCGGCGCATTTTGGCAGTGATGTACATGGCAAGACCCTGGGCATCATCGGCATGGGCCGCATCGGCGAAGCCCTGGCCCAGCGCGGGCATTTTGGCTTCGGCATGCCGGTGATCTACCACAGCCATTCGCCCAAGCCGGCGGTTGAAGCGCGCTTTGGCGCGCAGTACCGAAGCCTCAAGGACTTGCTCAAAGAAGCGGATTTTGTCTGCCTGACGTTGCCGTTGACCGCTGAGACCGAGAAGTTGATTGGCGCCGAGGAGTTTGCGCTGATGGGGCCAGAGACGATCTTTATCAATATCTCCCGAGGCAAGGTGGTGGATGAGGCAGCACTGGTGCAAGCATTGCAGCAACGCACTATCCGCGCGGCGGGGTTGGACGTGTTTGAGAAGGAGCCGCTGGATCACGCATCGCCGTTGTTGCGGTTGAACAATGTGGTGGCTACGCCGCATATCGGCTCGGCCACCCATGAGACGCGGGAGGCGATGGCCAAGTGTGCGGTGGATAATCTGTTGGCGGCACTGGCTGGCGAAAAGCCGGTAAACCTGGTGAATCCAGGGGCATGGCGGCACTGACACAACACAAGAGCAAAGGTGGAAGCTGGCTTGCCTGCGATAGCCATAGGTATCTACACAACTCTGAAGCGATCGACGGTAACCACGATGCTAAGCGAGCCGCTCTTGATCTTGATCTGGCTTTTGATCTGAAGCGCCCCGTCAAACTATGCTGGCCGAACGCAGGCTTGAGGTCGTGGGCAACCCGGCAGGACGCCGGGTTAGCCGCCCCGCGCCATGGATGGCGCGTGGCGGCGGCCCACGACTTCAAGCCTGCGTTCGGGCACACCGAGCCTAGGCGAGGTGCCGAGTGGTGGGGCGAAGGCCTTTTGGTTACTTTTGGGCCTTTCCAAAAGTGACCCGCTGTAAGAGCGGAACCATAGGTGGCCGTTACCGCAGGAACGGATATGTACGCGGTCAGATCCAACATCCTGGTCGGCTGTAAGGCCGCCATCGCAGGCAAGCCAGCTCCCACATTTGGATTGCGGCGCGTCAGTTAGATCAGCGTCGGCTGTCAGTCCGTCACGGGGGCAAGCGCCCTCGCCACAGGTCAGCACCGGCCCAAGTTGTGTAGATCCCTATGCTGCGATAGCGGTAAGCCAACCCATGATGTGCTGACTGTAAGATTGCTATCGCAGGCAAGCCAGCTCCCACAGGGTTTTGTGGCGGCTGTTAGACGACGAACCTGGCCACCATCCCATTCAAATCCACCGCCAACCTCGACAGCTCATGGCTGGCCGCGCTGGTCTGGTTGGCGCCCGCCGCCGACTGGGTGGCCAAGTCACGGATGTTGACCAGGTTGCGGTCCACCTCGCGGGAGACCTGGGCCTGTTCTTCCGACGCGCTGGCAATCACCAGGTTGCGTTCGTTGATCAGGCTGATAGACGCCGTGATCTGCTCCAGTGAGGCGCCGGCTGCGCGTGCCATTTCCAGGGTGGTCTGGCTGCGCTGGTTGCTCTGTTGCATGGACTGCACCGCCTCACCGGTACCGTTCTGGATGCCGGCGACCATTTTCTCGATTTCCTGGGTCGACTGCGCGGTGCGATGGGCCAGGGCGCGCACTTCATCGGCGACCACCGCAAAGCCACGTCCGGCCTCGCCGGCACGGGCGGCTTCAATCGCCGCGTTGAGCGCCAGCAGGTTGGTTTGCTCGGCAATCGCACGGATCACATCCAGCACCTTGCCGATATCCCGGCCCTGAGCGGCCAGGCCTTCAATCATCGCGGAGGTATTCTGTACGTCCTGGGTCATGGTCTGGATCGCGCCGACGGTTTCCATTACCCGATCACGGCCTTCCCGCGCGGCCTGGTTGGACTGCCCGGACGCCTCGGAGGTGGAAACCGCGTTACGCGCCACCTCCTCCACTGCCGCCGTCATCTCATTGACGGCCGTGGCGGCCTGGTCAATTTCATTGTTCTGCTGTTGCAGGCCACGGGAGGCTTCCTCGGTGACCGCGCTCAACTCTTCCGCCGCCGAAGCGAGCTGCGTGGCCGAACCGGCGATGTGCTGGATGGTCTGGCGCAGGCTGGCTTGCATGGTCGACAGCGCACTGAGCAACCGTGCCGGTTCGTCCTTGCCATCGTCCTCGATGGTTTTGCTCAGGTTGCCGGCGGCAATGGTTTCAGCCACTTCCACAGCCTTGCGCAACGGGGTCACGATACTGCGGGTCAGCAACCAGGCCAGCAGAACGGTGAGCAATGCCGCCACCACGGAGACTGCCACCACACCGGTGATCGCGCCTTCGTAGCTTTGCCCGGCATCCTCGTCGGCCTGCTTGGCGTCGGCCGCATTGATGGCAATCAGCTTGTTCAGTTGCTCGCCCATCTGGTCAGTGCCGTCCTTGATACGGCTGTTGATCAGGGCGCGCATCTCATCGACCTTGCCCTGTTTAGACAATGCCACCATCTCGGCCTGGGCCTTGAGGTAATTGTCCAGGGTCACGCCAAAGGTCTTGTACAGCGCTGCCTCCTCCGGGCCGGCAGGCAGCGTGGCGTATTTGGCCTGGGCGGTCTTGACCTTGTCAGCCAACACACCGATGCGGGTCTCGGCTTCCTGCAAGGCGGCAGGCTCGCGGTTGACCAGCACACGAAACGACAGAATGCGCATGCGCAGCACGTTTTCGGTGATGGTGCCCAGGTGGGTCATGCTGGGCAGTTGGTTGGCGCTCATGTCCTGGGAGGATTGGCGCATTTGCGTCATGCGGTTGACCGCAAACACGCCCAGCAGCACCACCAGAACCGCAATGAAGGCAAAACCGATAAACGCGCGAGGGGCAATATTCAGGTGACGGAGGGACATAGGGCTGCTCTCAGAAGTAGTGTTTGCGAGCGTCCTTGCCGCGAAACGATCCGTCAGCGTCAACGCGCTGCCCAGACCTTGGTCACCACTGTTGTCGTTGTAGTGTGGGCCTATGCTTGATATCGGCTGGGCCACGGCTTTAGCGCAGGGTTTTTATAAATATTTTTTTACACTTCAGGCGCCTGGCACTTTCTGGCATCCTGCGCCTCCATTTTCTGACCCGAGCCATCATTTTGTCTGACGCTCAAGCCCCCCGCCCGCGCTATAAATCCGACCTCATGTACGGCCTCGAAGACCGCCCGCACTTCACCGCCGCGATTTTTGCCGCGTTGCAGCATGTGTTGGCGAGTTTTGTCGGCATCATCACGCCCACCCTGATCGTCGGCGGCGTACTCGGGCTGGAAAGCGAAGTGCCGTACCTGGTGAGCATGGCGCTGTTTGTCTCGGGGCTCGGCACCTTTGTGCAGGCGCGCACCTTCGGGCCGGTGGGTTCGGGGCTGTTGTGCCTGCAAGGCACCAGTTTTTCTTTTATCAGTGTGATTTTGAGCGCCGGGTTTATGGTCAAGGCCCGGGGCGGCGGCACCGATGAGATCCTCTCGACGATCTTTGGCATCTGCTTTTTCGCGGCGTTTATCGAAGTGGTGCTCAGCCAATTCATCGGCAAACTGCGCAAACTGATCACCCCGGTGGTCACCGGCACCATCATTACCTTGATGGGCTTGTCACTGATCAAGGTGGCCGTCACCGACATGGCTGGCGGCTATGGTGCCAGCGATCTGGGCGCGGCGGGCAACATGGGCCTGGCGGCGTTGGTGCTGCTGACCATCGTGGTACTCAACCGCTTCAACAACCCGTTCCTGCGCCTGGGTTCGATCGTGATCGGTTTGACCCTGGGCTTTGTAGTAGCGTGGCTGCTGGGCCGCGTCGACATGGCCGCCCTGCCCCAAGTACCGCTGATCAGCGTGCCCGTGCCGTTCAAATATGGTTTCTCGTTCGACTGGGTGGCGTTTATCCCGGTGGCGGTGATCTTCCTGATTTCGCCCCTGGAAGCCGCCGGTGACCTGACCGCCAACTCGATGATTTCCCAGCAACCGGTCAAGGGCCCGCTGTACATCAAGCGCATCAAGTCCGGCCTGCTGGCCGACGGCCTCAACTCGGCGATGGCCGCCACGTTCAACAGCCTGCCGATGGTGACCTTTGCCCAGAACAACGGCGTGATCCAATTGACCGGCGTGGCCAGCCGCTACGTGGCGTACTTCATTGCTGGCCTGCTGGTGCTGCTGGGGCTGTTTCCGATGATCGGCGCGGTACTGCAACTGATGCCCAAGCCCGTATTGGGTGGCGCGACTCTGATCATGTTCGGCACCGTGGCCGTGGCCGGCATCAAGATCCTCGCTGAAGCGGGCCTGCATCGACGTAATGTGCTGATCGTGGCGATTTCCCTAGGCATGGGCCTGGGCGTCGCCGCCGTGCCGGAAGTGCTGCGCGAGCTGCCCAAGGCGCTGCACAACATCTTCGAATCGCCGATCACCGTGGGCGCATTCTGTGCAATCCTGCTGAACATTTTCCTGCCCGAAGAGTTCATAGAGCTGGAAGAAGATGAATTCGAGCCGGAGTCCTCTACCCTCAAGGTCATGCAGGACCCGGACGTTACCCCAAAGTAGGAGCATTTCTTTATGCGCAAGCTCATGGTTGTATCGCTGTTGCTGCTGACCTTGAGCGCCTGCGCACTGTTCCCCAACCGCGACCCGGTGAACATCAATGTGGTGGGCATCGAGCCGCTGCAAAGCCAGGACCTGGAAGTGCGCTTTACCGTGAAGCTGCGGGTGCAAAACCCCAATGAAGCGGCAATCGACTACAACGGCGTGGCGCTGGATCTGGAGGTCAATGGCCGGCCACTCGCTTCTGGCGTCAGCGATCAGGCTGGGAGCATCCCACGCTTTTCCGAAACCGTACTGATGGTGCCGGTCAGCGTTTCGGCGTTTTCGGTGTTGCGCCAGACCCTGGGCCTTAGCCAGACCCAAAGCCTGAACAACCTGCCCTACGTGCTGCGCGGCAAATTGGCGGGTGGCCTGTTTGGCACCATGCGTTTTGTGGAGCGTGGCACCCTGGACTTACCGAACACTGCCACCTGGTAAGTGGCTGAAAACCACATGTGGGAGCTGACTTGCCTGCTCCCACAGGTTGATTGCGTTCAGTCAGTGATATAGCGAACGCCTGGCTTGGCGCGCTCGTCGACCACCAATTCAAAAATATCCGGCCTGGCGTAATGCCCCACTACGTCGTAGTCGTAGCGGGCCCGCACCAACTGATCAGTATCGATCTGCGCCGTCAACAACCCCGCTTCGCCCACCAACGGCCCCGCCAGAATATCGCCCATGGGTCCAACGATCACGCTGCCGCCGGCAATCAACGGACGGTCCACCGGCCAGTTGGCAACCTCCACACCCAAGGCTTCAGGCGATGCCTGCACCTGGCAGGCGCTGACCACAAAGCAACGCCCTTCATGGGCAATATGGCGCATGCTCACCTGCCACATGTCGCGCTCGTCCACGGTGGGTGCACACCACACCTGGACGCCCTTGGCGTACATCGCGGTGCGCAGCAACGGCATCATGTTTTCCCAGCACACCGCGCCGCCGATACGCCCAACCGCGGTGTCAATCACCGGCAGGGTCGAGCCGTCGCCCTTGCCCCAGATCAGCCGCTCGGTGCCGGTCGGCATCAGCTTGCGATGCTTGGCCACCAGGCCGCCCGAGGGTTCGAAATACAGCACGCTGCAATACAGCGTACTGCCACTGCGTTCAATCACGCCCAGCACCAGGCTGGCACCGGTACGCGCCGACATCCCGGCCAGCGCCTCGGTTTCTGGCCCCGGCACGTCAATGGCATTGGCAAAATACCGTGCAAAGGCTTCCCGGCCCTCGGGCAGGCGATAACCCAATTGCGTGCCAAAGCTTTCGCCCTTGGGATAGCCGCCCAGCAACGCCTCGGGCATGACCACCAAGTGCGCGCCACTGCGCTGGATTTGATCCTCATAGGCCAGGATCTGCGCCAGGGTGTCAGCCTTGCCGCCAGGCAAGGCGCCGATTTGCAGGGCTGCGACAGTCGATACGGGCATCAGGCTTACTCCGATAGATAGGGGTTGCCCATTCTCTGGCCAGACTCGATCATGAATAAAGCCCACCTCAGTGCTAAATGATATGAGCCAAATGAATATCGCCCAGGTTGACCTCAACCTGCTCAAAACCTTCGAAGCCCTGCACGACGAGTCCAGTGCCAGCCGTGCGGCGCTGCGACTGGGTGTGACGCAGTCGGCGATCAGCGCGGGCCTACGGCGCTTGCGTGAGCTGTACGGCGACCCTTTGTTCGTGCGCACCGGACGCGGCCTGGCGCCCACATTGCGAGCCAATCAGTTGAAACCGGTGATCAGTGAGGCATTGGATCGCTGCCGCCAGAGCCTGGCGATGATCAGCCCGCAAAACTCGCACTACGAGGGCCGCTCGGTGGTGCTGGGGCTGTCGGATGACTTCGAGATTGCTTATGGCCGAAGCCTGATGGAGGCCATCGCACTGCGCCTGCCCAAACTACGGGTGATCTTTCGCCAGACCTACAGCCAGATCGTCGCCGCCGCCCTGCTCGACCGCACGCTGGACCTGGCCATTACCGCCGGCGGTTTTACCGAGCGCAGGCTGAGCCGACAGGTGCTGGGGGAAGGTGACTATCGTTGCCTGGTAGACCCCCATAGCCTGGCGCCGGGCCAGGAGGCTATCGACCTGCAGGGGTTTGTCACACGGGAACATGTATTGGTGTCGTCAGGCGGGTTTATCGGCATTACCGATGAAGGTTTGGCCGCCCACGGGCTGCGCCGCCACGTGTGCGCGTCCACCAGCCACTTTGCCGCGCTGCCGTATCTGCTCCAAGGCAGCACCGCCGTGGCAACCATTCCCGGGCATGCAGCCCACGCCATTGCGCAAATGACCGGCCTGCGCGTGCTGCCCTGCCCGCTGGCGCTACCGCATTACCCGGTGGAGTTGGGCTGGCGCACCCAGGCTCAGTTGGACCCGCTGTTGCTCAAGGTGCGCGAAGCGATTGTGGCGTGCTTTACTTCGCCGCCGCCATCAGCTTGTTGACTTCACTGCGCACCATGTTGGAAAACTCCGGCGGCGACATGCCGTCGAGTTCGGCACGCACCCATTCGGCCCACTTGCCCTTGCGCTTGGCGCGCTCACCGAACAAGCGCGCGGCTTCGCCCTTGGCCTTGCCCAGGTTGGTTTGCCACAGGTCGTAGAGGCGCGACTTTTCATCTTCCAGCTCGGCGCGTTCGGCGAGGGTCTTGTTGGCGAGATTGAAGCTCATGTTGAATTACCTGCTGCACAAATAGGTGACATCTTACACTGTAGGCCCAAAGTTCCCGATCCGGATTTTGCCTCGGATGAGCGCGTGGGGAAAAAAACTGCAACTTTTGCCACCCCCCGATACTCCATTGTTCACTGCCACATCCACCTGCAAGGAGTCACTCAATGGCCCGCAAAACCGCCGCCCAAGCTGTCGAAGATCAAATCAAGGACCAAGCGTTCAGCGAACTGAGCGCGTTGATCGAAGAGTCGGACAAACTGCTCAAAAGCAGCGCATCCCTGGTGGGCGAGGAAGGTGAAACCCTGCGCGAGCAGGTTGCCATCAAACTCAAGCAAGCCCTGGAATCGGTGTCCAATGTGCGTGAACGCAGCAAGCCGGTCGTGGATGCCACCGAGACTTACATCGGCGGGCACCCATGGCAGACCGTGGCCATTTCCGCAGGCTTTGGCCTGGTGGTCGGCCTGTTGCTGGGTCGCCGTAACTGATCCATTCAGGCTGCGCCCCCCCGCGCAGCCTGTTTCACCCCGCCGCCAACGCCCTCAACTCGCGCAACGCCTGCGCGTCCAGTTCGATCCCGGTTTCCTGCGACTTCGCCCGCGTACGATGGCGTCGGTCCCCCGGCAATCGACGCAACCCCGCCGCATGCATCTGCCGCACCAGCTCCTGGCTGCGTTGGGCGAAGCTTTGCCCAGCGGTTTTACTCGGGTCGATCACGATCAGAAGCTGGCCTGTCCACGGCGTGCGCGCGCCTGGGTGGTCCGTCCAATCGAATTCAAAAGAGAAGTTGCCGCCCGTCAACGCTGCCGCCAGCAACTCCACCATCATCGACAGTGCCGAACCCTTGTGCCCGCCAAATGGCAACAGTGCGCCGCCTTCCAGAATGGCTTTAGGGTCCTGGGTCGGCTGCCCGAGGCTATCGACGCCCATGCCCGGTGGCAACCGCTCGCCTTTGCGCGCGGCGATTTGCACATCGCCATGGGCGATGGCGCTGGTGGCCAGGTCAAACACAATCGGCGCACCGTCGGCCCGGGGCGCCGCAAACGCGATGGGGTTGGTGCCGAACAACGGACGATCCGCGCCGTGGGGCACCACGCAGGTCATGCTGTTGACCACGCTGAGTGCCACCAGCCCCTCCTCGGCAAACGGCTCGACGTCCGGCCACAGGGCAGCAAAGTGATGGGAGTTATGGATTGCCAGCAACGCGATGCCGGCGCTGTGTGCCTTCTCCACCAGCAACGGGCGCGCCGCCGCCAGGGCCGGCTGGGCAAAACCATTGCCCGCATCGACGCGCACAAAGCCTGAGGCCACATCGGTCACGCTGGGGACGGCGGTGCCGTTGACCCATCCACTGGCCAGCGTCGAAAGGTAACCGGGGATGCGAAAAATACCGTGACTGTGGGCACCGTCACGCTCGGCACTTGCGCAGTTGTGCGCAAGAATCGCAGCAACCTGCGCCGATGTGCCGTGCCGAACGAACACCTGATGAAGTAACTCCTCCAGTTCAGCGAAGCGGATCGAGGCACAAGCGGTGGCAACTGTCGGGGACTGCGCAGACATTTGAAGCTCCGTTTTTATGATTGGAAGGGGCAACGAATGGGACATCCAGACCCTCGATTAAACACCACGCACACTCTGCGTTGTCAACGTGCGCAGCGCTGAATATTTACCGCCTTGCACCACGGACGCCTGCCTACCCTGTGCTTTTCCTGGCACGCCGGAGACAGGCTGTGGTTCGCTTAACGCCCCCGTATTTCTTCCCTGAGTTTCTCAAACCCCAAGGCAAAGCCTCGCCCACCGCTCGTGAACGTACGCTGGGGCTCACCGCCAAAGACCTTGATTGGCTGTACAACCTTTACCTGGCTACCGACGAGTCTCGGCAGGACACAAGCCGGCATGATCACCCCATGCGCGTTGAAAAGGTCCTGATCAACATTTCCGGCAAGCCCCCCATTCCCCTTGCCGGCGCGTTCGCGATCAGCCCGACACCCGACGCCGCCAAGGCATTGCTCTACATGCCGGATAACGGCATACAGGTCTATGACAGCCACGCTGCCCTGCTGAGTGAATTGATCGAGCAATTGGAAGACCCACTGCAGAGCGCCCCTTTGCTGAGCTACCTGTCGATGGACCAACGCAATGCGCTGGGCGCTGACACGCCCATGGTGTTGACCACTCAGCTCATCGAAGGTGAAGTCATGCCGGAGCAAGCACGCATGCTCCAGGCCTGCCAGCTGGATAACGTCAAGGCCATGCTCGACCACCTGCAAAAAACCCCGACCTTGCCTGACATGCTCGACACGCTGCTGAGCGTCATGGCCCGCCCCCATTTCAAACACCTGGATCAACGGGACACACGGGTCAATGTCTTAACCCGCGAAGCTGAGCAAGCAACGCCACGCTGGGTCAACTCGCAGACCTTGAGCGAAGCGCTGCTGCAATTTTATGTGCGTCACAGGTGGCCCAAAGGGCAGATACGCGAATACTCGAACCCAAAACATGACACCACTGGTTTCACTGCCTCCGAACGGGAAGAAGATCACCGGCGTTGGGAGGCCTTGATCGAACAAAGCTCCAGTACTTTCTCGAAGCTGTTGGAAAGCCTGTTGCAGACCTACTGGAATGAAGATATCGACAGCGGCACCTCGCGCGTGGATTTTTTTGCTCAAGGCGTGGCGCAGAAGTTTCGCCTCGATGTGTTGCTCAAGCGCCAGGGCGAGATTATTACCGCCGAGGAAAGCCACGCACTTCAGGCCCTGTTCCTCAGCGACCAAAGCGCCCGCAGCGCCCATGCCGAAAACCTCAGCGTGGAAAAGGTGCGCCTTTATGCCCCTCATCAACATTTCGTTGAACCAGCGAGCACCTTGATGATCACCGAGCACCACGCGTACCTCTACACCCAATCGCGCGGGTTACAGGTGCTGGAAAACCTCGACGACCTCAAAGACCGGTTACTGAGCATGCTCAAGGCCGAAGGCTACGAGGACGAATGGCTCAACTTCCTCTCATTGGATGAGCGCGACACGCTGCTCGGCCTGGACCCGATCACCATCGCGGCAAGGCCGATACCCGGCAATGTGTTCGTGACCTTGGTACAAGACATTGCGCGCAAGCAAACGGACAACCTTAACCACGCCCTGGAAATCTACCGGCGCAGCGATGGCCAAGTGGACCTCACAGCCCTGCTGGACAGTGCCCTGGACGTACGTGCCTTGCTGGACAATCAACTGGCCACACTAGAGACCGACGGGCGCTGGACCTTGCATCCGGTCACCCGTGGTA
The DNA here is from genome assembly GCF_900119375.1 of Pseudomonas sp. NFR02. Lineage (NCBI taxonomy): Bacteria > Pseudomonadati > Pseudomonadota > Gammaproteobacteria > Pseudomonadales > Pseudomonadaceae > Pseudomonas > Pseudomonas sp. NFR02. The sequence goes on along the minus strand of NZ_FPJJ01000001.1, from coordinate 1,118,800 downwards.
ATGGCCGCCCTACGACCGTCAAGGCCGAGCGCGCCCGGCTGCAGCTTCAGAACCTGCGGGCGATTGAGCGTGCGCTGGCGATGGAGCGCGCGCACCACCCGACCTTACGTAGCATCGTCGCTGACACGCTCAACGCTGAACTGCAACTGCAGCAACAGTCAGTCAAAGCCGAAGAGGTGTTTATCAATACCTACGCCACGCGTGCCCAGGAGCGTGAAGAGCGTGCGACAGTGCAGTCATTGAGCATGCTTGAGCACTTCATTGAACGTCTGGCCCAAGAGGCGCCTGCGGTGCCCTTCTCGTCCAGGACGAAGTTCTATACGCGGGGCGAAGGCAATGTCTTCGTGCAATTGCCAAGCATGACGCTCAAGACGTTCAACACCGTCATCGAGCGCGTCCTGCTGCTGTTTTCCAAGCACGCCATGCGCCAGCAACCCCACGAGTTTCTGGTCAAGACTCACGCCAAACACGCCCACTCGATGCTGGTGGGGTTACGCAGCGAAGCCGAGCTGAGGTCGCTGGATAAAACCCTGGCGCCCACAAGCCAGGCCATTCTCGACACGCTACTTCAGCCCGACAGTCTGTCGCGCTTGACACGCCATGGCCTTAACGGATTTTTGCCGGATGCCTATGGGTTGACGCTGGACTTGAACGCCGTCGATACGCCACAACCGCTGGCCAATACGTTCGTGATTACTGAGCGCGGCGGTATCGACCCGCAGCGCTCGGGCCAGGCGCTGCTCTGGACCCCGCGCCTGGGCTACGAAGTCTTTGCCTCGATCAACGCCCTGCGCGATGAAATCACCCAGCGCCTGGCGCACCCGATCAACAGCTTGAGCCTGCTGGAAAATCTGCCGTTCAGCTTGCGCGAGCCCCATCAGGCATTTCGCCAGGGCCCGCTGCAACGTATTGATCAGGACCTGTTGAATGACCGAGTAAACAGCTACAACGACGCGGTCATGGAAGGCGTGGATCACCTGCAATCCATGGGCCTGCGCGCCCGTGCCTTGCAGGATCGGTTGGACGCCGTCATCGAACAGCCTCCGCCCACCAACCTTGGCAGGGCAATCACACTGGCCGATGCCATGGTCAACCAGCAGGCACTGCCGGTGTGGCTGGGTATGGCGCCGGCCCAGGACCAAATCCACCAGGCTGAGCTTCTGGAGCAGTACTGCAACAACGCCGACGAGGAACATGACTACCTGCATGACATCCAACCCCTGCGTGCTTATGCCTTCACCACGCTGATGACGCTGCTTGAGGCGCGCTTTCCCGGCCAGGCGCTCAACCCCGATCACATCCTGCTCCCCACCGATGCAGTGCTCGATGTGAATGTCGACAACCTGACCGACTTTGCGTTGCGGCACTGGCCAAATCTGACAGTTCAACACATCCGCCCACGTTCACGCACGGCAAAGCCATTACCGCAAGCCCTGGACGCAAGTGCCGTGATACAAATGGTGCGACAGCTGGATCTCAAAAGCGCTTATCAGCAACAGGTGCGAAGCCACCTTGAGGCGCAAACCGATGATGCACGCCAACGCAGGCGTCTGTTTTGCCGTCAGTTGCCGTGGCAAGCGCTGCAACACGCCGACGAGCAACGTTTGCAGGAGCGACTTTCCACCCGAGCCTTGAGCCTGGTCCAGCAGATTTTCGATATGCCGGACACCGTGGCCCGAGCGTCACTCAGCGGGACCACGGCGATGATTCGACCGCTGGAACTGATCGCCACCGAAGGCGCCAGTACCGCCAAGGTGCTGGGTGTGTACCTGATCGGCCCGCAGTTTCCTGGCGAGGGTCCATGGGTGCTCTACGCGCCGTACAGCGAACAGCATGTGTTCAAGGAATACGCGGATGAAACGGCCTTGCTGGATGAGATACAAAGGCCCGGCATCCTGCAGGACTGGGTGCTTATGCACATGGAAGATCCGCACCAGGCCACTTACCGCCATTTGCTGAAAAACAACCAGCATAGCCCGTCCGATATCCGCCTGGCCGCTTCGGCAGTGACGGGCAATGTGCTGCATTACCTGTTCAGCGAGAACACATTGATGTTGCTCAAGGTACTGGGCAGCCAATTCGAAGAAGGCACCAAGACCTTGTGGGATCATGCGACCCGCTTGTTCGGCACGCAAATCCCGACGGCGGTGCAGTTCATGGCCGGCAAACTCGCCTACCCGCTGGTGGTATGGCGTAGCTACACCTTGTTCAAGCGCTCGGCCGAAGCCTTGCAGCTACACCAGTGGCAGGCTGCATTCAAGGATTTCGTCAGGGGCGTGGCGCAAATGGCCGCCCTGCGCAGTGCGGTGGACGGCACCGCCCTTGCCCCACCCACTGAAAAGGAGCGCTCGCTGGCCGAGCTGACAGATGAGTCACTGCCCGCAGCCACCACCCTCGCCACCTGGCATGTCACCTGCCCTTCGCGCACCCGGCTGCAACCGTTCGAGGCACAGGACGTGGCGTTGCAAGACCTGAAAAAGAGCACGCTCAGCCAGGTGTATGAAGACCAGAAAAACGCGAAATACTACGTGCCGCTGGCCGGCAAGGTGTATAGCGTCAAGAACGCCGCACAACATTGGCGCCTCGCCAACGACGAGCAGGTGGGGCCGTACATCGGCCGTAATGCGCAGGGCATATGGGTACTGAAGCTGGACGGCCAGGAGCCGCGCTTCGGCAGGGCCCAGTCGTACCTCAAGACGTGGCGCAATGAGGTACGGGACATCAACATTGAAGCGGTCGGTATCCGCGATATTGGCGCGTTGACCTATTGGAAAGCCCAGGCCATCACCGAAGCGTTGAACTTTGCGACTTATTACGCGCTGAACTGCCGCCGCAACGTTGCGCAATTTGCTGTACAACGCGACCCTGACAGCCGGGTTGGGCGATTTTTAGGGGAAATGTTTGGTGTCGTCACACTGACCCCGGACCAGGTCTTGAGAGTCACAAAAATAATCGACGAGATCATCGATGAACTCACCGACCCCAGCTTGACCGGTCCGAACTCCATGCGTTTTGTCGCGGGCACCAGCCGACAGGATCCGGCGTCGGATTATGCATTCATAATTCCCGCTGACACAGAACGCAAGCTGTATCTTCTGAGCCGATTCTTCGACCCCAATCTGGACGTCTACCAGAACCGTCTGCTGGAGAATGTAGCGTTCAACATATCGACGCACGCCAGGGCCAGCACGCTGATTCACGAATTATCGCACTTGAAGCTCGACACCGTGGACATTGCCTACCTGGACAGCATGCGACCCTTCCCAGACTTGATCAATATCGAAAGGCCCGGCGCCGAAGTGCTTAAAACCACCCTGGAGGATCTGCGCAGCACCGCGTTATCGACGATGACGCCTGCAACGATGCTGTTCAAGACTCAAGACACCCTCACCGAACTGTGGGAAGACTTCAAACCAGGTTCTGCAATTGAAAAGAAAATTTTCAAGGCCACCGGCGCCAAGACCTTGCAGGACGCGAGGATCATTTTCATGTCAGTCCCTGATAAACGGATTGACACCATTCTGGCCAACGCCGACTCGGTGACGTACCTGATCACCCATCTTGGCCGCCAGGTGGAGCCGGGCGCCTGAACGGCCCCCGGCGAGTGCATCAGTCTTTCTGGTCACGCAGCACGTTACCGGAAGCGCCATCGATGCGCGCCTCATACACGATGCCATCGGACTTGCGACCTTTGACTTCCCAATAGCCATTGTCATCCGCTTCAGCGGCGTAGACCTCAATGTAGCCGGCCTTGGTTTTCGCCACCTCGATGGCTTTCTCAATGGTGATCCAGCCTGCACCCGGCTTGTCGGCCATGGCGGCGCCAGCGCTCAACAGCGCGGAAGTAGCACACAGGGCGATCAAGGTTTTCTTCAACATTTTCGTACTCCATAGTGGACGACAGGTTAATTCCTGAATTTTTAGGCGCACACAAACAAGAATAAGTTCCAATTGATGTGCAATCGCCATGATGCAGTTCTCGCCGTCCACCTTGGGAGGTTAGAATGTGGGAAATCAGGATGAGTTAATGAGCGAAAAGCCCCTTTCAGAAACCGAATATGACGCCATCACCGACGCCGCCGCGCATTGGTGCATGCGCCTGCATGCTGCAGATTGCACGGCGGGCGAACGTCAGGCTTTTACCCAGTGGCACGATGCCCATCCGCTGCACGCCTTCGAATATGCAGCCATGCTCGAGATCTGGGACGTGGCCGACCACCTGCCCCGCGACAAGCCTGAGGCGGTGGTGGTCCCAATCAAGAAGCCAGCCAGCCGCTTGCGCACCTACGCGGTGGCCGCAGCGGTGTGCCTGGCGGCATTGCCGCTTGCCGCCTTCACCGGCTGGGAAGCGGGCTGGTTGCCCAGCTCCTATGAACGGTTCGAAGCAGCCAATGGCTTGAAAAAAGTCACCCTGGGCGATGGCAGCCAAGTGGAGTTGAACCTGGGCACCGAGTTGGTCTACAGCCATTACAAGGACCAGCGCCGTGTCACCCTGAAAAAGGGCGAAGCGTTCTTCAACGTCACGCACGACAGCCACCACCCGTTTATCGTGCGGGCCGGCGAAGGCCAGGTGCGAGTGACCGGCACGCAATTCAATGTCTGGGAATATGAAAATCAGGTGCGGGTGATGTTACTGGAGGGCTCGGTGCAGCTCTCCAGCGACGGCGAGCATGCCAGTGTGCCGCTTAGCCCAGGCATGCAAGCCAGTTTCCATCAGGGTGACGCGACCCCGCAGGTCGCCGCTATCAATCCCGATGACACCGCGCTGGCATGGCGCCAGGGCAAGCTGGTGCTCGACAACCTGACCCTCACGGACGCCTTGCCCCTGATCAACCGCTACCTGAAAAAGCCGGTGATGCTCGCAGACGCCAGTACCGGCGCGATTCGCGTCGGCGGTATCTACAACATCAATGAGGTCAACAACCTCGTGCCCTCCCTGCCCAAGGTGTTGCCGGTGTACCTGACCCAAAACCAGGACGGCAACCCCGTGCTCAACTCCATTCCCCGTAAAGCCCCCAAGGGCTGAGCCCGCTCGCACGAAGCGGGACGTTTGGGCCGCAGGTGTCCATTTTTGAAACACCTCCCTCACCTGCATCGCCCGCCGTATGCGGATTCATGGTTCTGTCACAGGCAGTGTTACATGACTGAGACAGCGTGAGATGAGCATGGGCCTATCTCACGCCTTTGAGACTGTTTCACCCCTGAAACAGGGTTGCCATCACTTTGCCTCGACTTTCTCCCAACCCCTTGAATAACCACATCTAATAAAAAGCGGCACGCCTTCTGCTCTTTCCCTGACAACGCTGTTTAGGGTCAGCGTTAAGAATAAGGACTGCCGCCGTGAACACACTCACACACACCTCGTCGATAAACGTACTGCTGATCAGTTGCGTGCTCAGTGCAGGTGTCAGCCTGACGAGCCAGGCGGGTGACGGTGTGATCGTGACCGGGCGTACGGTGCAGGGCCACATGTACGGGCGCACCTCGCTGCCCGATCCCTACCCCAACACCGCAAATGCCAACCCCAGCAAAGAGATCAACAACGCTTTGACCGGCGAACTCAGCGACAGGGATATCGGCGGCATCAGCAGTGGCTCCAGCCTCGCCCGCTCCCTGCAGCCCAACGGCAGCCTGTCGGGCCTGGGCGCCACCCAAAACAGCATGTCGACACTTGGCGCTGGCGCAGCGGCAGGCCATGGTGCGGGCAGCGGCAGCAGCATGGGCGGGCAGATCAGCGACTCGATCCAGCGTGGCATGGCGCCGCTCAACAACCTCGGCAGCATGATGGGGGGCAAGTGATGAAGCGCGCCCTGTTGGTGCTTGCCCTGCTGGGCAGCGCCTCGGCCATGGCCGACAACACCGCCGTGATCAACCACAGCGGCCAGCAATACGACGGCGTGCTGTCGATCAACCAGGCCGCCGGCACGGGGCAACAAATGTCCAACAGCCGCGCCATCGCGCTCGGTGGCCAGGCCACCAACGTCGACATCCAGCGCGTCGACGGCAAGGTCGACCCGTCCCTGAACGCCAAGGCCGCGATCCAGGGCAACTCATTCAGCAGTGGCAACGGCGTACTGGGCATCAACCAGTCTGCCGGGGCTCATAACCAATCCATCAACGCTGTGCGGATCAGCCTCAACCCTGGCCCGCAGAGCATCGATGACAGCGTCCTGTTGCAACAGAACACGACGACGCTGGCAACCGACTCAGGGCTCACCCGCACCACTGGCAGCCGCCAGGTCGTGACCAGCGACCAGGCCTTCACCGGCAGCCGAGGAGTGACACAGGTGAACCAGAGTGCCGGGGTGGGGAACCGAGTGGCTAACACCCTGGGCATCACTATCAAGTAACCGCTTGGTAGACGTTCGTTAGACCGTACCAACACTTAACCAACTAATTAGAAGCAAGGAGAAACACCATGAAACCTCAAATGGCTCTGAAACCAATGGTTTTCGCTCTCGCCGCACTCATGGCTGCTGCTGCTCAAGCGGGTGGCTGGCATCCAACCCCACAACCCACCGGTACTGTGGCCGCTGTGGTCACTGACGTACAGAAAAGCGAACACAACAAATTCGACGACACCAACACCGAGAACAACGCATCAGCCGACAACTCGGTAAATAGCAACAGCGGTAATGTCGGGGTCAACGCACAATCAGGTTCCGGCAACCAGGCTGACAACGCCGGCGCCATTTCCAGTGCCAAAGGCGACTTCGCCACCGTGTTTGCCGTGATCGATGTCGACCAAGGCAGCTCGCATAACAACTTCGTCAACAAAGGCACGCAAAACAACGCCTCCCTGGACGGTTCCATCACCGGCAACTCCGGCAACGTGGGTTACAACGGCCAGGCCGGCCAGGGTAACCAGGGTAAAAACAACCTGGCCATCACCACCGCTGACGGCAAGAACATCGCAGCAGCGTCCAACACCGAGCAGAACTCGCTCAACAACAGCTACCTGAACACGGCCGCCAGCAGCCATGGTTATGGCAAGCCTCAGTACGTGTCCAACAACGCAAGCCTCGACAACTCGGTTAACCGCAACTCCGGCAACGTAGGTGTCAACCTGCAATCGGGTGCGGGCAACCAAGGCAGCAACAGCCTGTCGATCGGCCAAGGTTGCAGCGTCTGCGCCAGCGGCGTGCGCTTCTGATCCAACGGGGCCTTGGCGACAAGGCCCTTTTTTATTCCAGTGTCCAACAGGTCATTCGATCATGCGTATCGCGACCCTTACCCTCTTGATGTTGCTCACCGGCACGACCTGGGCAGGCACCATGGCGATTTCCGCCATGCCCGGCGGGGCGGTGATTTTCAAGAAGGTCGAGAGTATTCGCGAGCGCCGGTTCGCCAACCTGGTGGAACAGAAAACCGATTTCAGCTGCGGTGCCGCGGCACTCGCCACCATCCTGCGCCAGGCCTATTGGCTGGACGTCGACGAAGCACACATCATCAAAGGCATGCTGGTCACCGCCGACCAGGACCTGGTACGAACCCAGGGTTTTTCCATGCTGGACATGAAGCGCTACCTCGAAAGCATCGGCATGCGTGCCCGGGGCTACAAGATCGCGCCCGAGACCCTGCTGACCGTGAAAATCCCCGTGGTGGTGCTGCTGGAAATCCGCGGCTACAAGCACTTCGTGGTGTTGCAACGGGCCGACAAGGACTGGGTGTACATCGGCGACCCCGTATTGGGCCACAAGCGCTATTCCCATGACGATTTCGTCAAAGGCTGGAATGGCATTGTCTTCGCCGTACTGGGCGAGGGTTACGACAAGGCCAACGTCTTGCTCGACCCGCCCCTGCCGCTGACCGCCAAGAGCCAGATGAATGAGTTCAGGCCTGTGGGCGATGCCGAGCTGATGGATTTCGGTTTTATCCAGAGCGACTTCTTCTAGAAGCGCAATAAGGGGCAGGACGCCCCAGGAGCAGCAGATGAACACTTCCCGTTGGCTGACGGTCTTGTGTCTGGCCGCCTCAATGCCTGCTTATGCGTCCTCGGGGTTCAAGCCCATCGAACTCAAGGACGCCGAAATGGCCGAGCTGCGCGGCCGTTATGTGATGCCGGGACGCATCATCAGCTTTGGCATTGTCATGAGCAGCACCTGGACCAATGCCGAAGGTAGCAACATCACCGGCACGGCCAACATGCAGATCGACAAGACCACCATTACCCCACAGTTCTACGTGCAAACCACCGGCTCGACCGGTACCGGCACGCGCCCCAACACGGGCACCGGCAATGTGGTCGGTGGTGCCGGCCTCGGCAGCGGCCAGGGCGTGACCCAAAGTGTACGCACCGCCGGCGATGGCAACGCCGCCTACAACAATGTGGGCATCAACGTCGAAAATGGGGTTAGCCCCGCCAATAACCTGCAGTCCGGCCAGGTGCTTGTGGCGGGCGGTACAGTGACCGGGGACAGCGCCGCGGGCCGTGTCAGCGTATCGGCCAACAGTGGCGGCGTGCAGATGGCCATCCAGGCCAATCACAACCAGGGCAACAGCCTGCAACAGATCGGCGCGGGGAACGTGCTGCAGGGCACGGTATTGACCGGCGATAGCAACCTTGTCAGAAACATCACCCAGATCAACGTGGTGATGAACAATAACGGGCTGAACAACGCCGCGTTGAACTGCAACCTGGATCAACTCAAAGGCCTACGCACGCTCGGTTATTGAACTACGCTGACCCTCGACACTTACGCATTAGAAAAGGACGGCTTATTTCATGCATCGATCGTTATCGCTACGTGCGGTGGTTTGTTTGAGTACGCTCTTGCCCGCATCCGTGCTGTATGCCGCGCCAGACGCTGACATCGAAACCCTGAAGAAGGAACTGCTGGAACTCAAGCAACGCTACGACGTGCAGCAAAAAGCCTTGGCCGTGCTGGAGCAACGTGTGCGCCAGGTCGAGGACCAACCGGCAACGCCCGCCCCCAGGCGCCTGGCCAAATCACCGGCCGACTTCAAGAACGGCGCTAACACTGTCGCGGCTAGCGGTACGGGCGCAGCCGCGGCATCCGGTGGCGCTGGCGGGGGTGGCAGCTCCTACGGCCAGGCCCTCAAGGACGACTCGGCCCCTGCGCAAAGTGTGAGCAACCTGTACAACGAGGCCAGCGGCTTTTTCGGCAATGGCAAGTTCAGCGTGGAAACCGGCATCACCTATGCACGTTATGACGCGCGCCAGTTGACGCTCAATGGTTTCCTGGCGCTGGACTCGATTTTCCTGGGCAACATCAACCTGGACCGGATCAAGTCCGACAGCTGGACCCTGGACCTCACCGGGCGCTACAACGTCGACAACCGCTGGCAGTTCGACCTGAACGTACCGGTGGTGTACCGCGAGTCCACCTACCAGTCGGGCGGCGCCGGCAACGACGCCACGGCCACCTCCGAAGGTTCCGTGACTCGTGACCCGACCATCGGCGATGTCAACTTTGGCGTGGCCTACAAGTTCCTCGACGAAACCCCGACCTTGCCCGATGCGGTGGTATCGGTGCGCGTCAAGGCCCCGACGGGCAAAGAGCCCTTCGGCATCAAACTGGTCAAGCAACCTAACAACGATAACCTCTACGTGCCCGAAAGCCTGCCCACGGGTAACGGGGTCTGGTCGGTCACACCGGGCATCTCCCTGGTCAAGACGTTCGACCCGGCCGTGCTGTTCGGTTCGTTGTCGTACACCCACAACTTTGAAGATTCTTTCGATGACATCAGCAGCGAAGTCAATCAGAAGGTAGGAGGCAAGGTACGCCTGGGCGACAGCTTCCAATTCGGGGTCGGCGTCGCCTTTGCCTTGAACGAGAAGATGAGCATGTCGTTCTCGGTTTCCGACCTGGTGCAGCGCAAGAGCAAGCTCAAGCCCGATGGCGGCGACTGGCAATCAGTGGTGTCCAGCGATGCCAACGCCGGCTATTTCAACGTGGGCATGACGATTGCCGCCTCGGATAACCTGACCATCGTGCCGAACCTGGCGATTGGGATGACCGATGATGCGCCGGACTTTACGTTCAGCCTGAAATTCCCGTATTACTTCTGATTGGTTTGCCTGCGGGCGGTGTGTCAGTTACTGCATCTGTGACTGCACTCCCGCTTTCGCAGGCAAGCCAGCTCCCACATGGGCCCTGTATTGCCCACAGAATCAGCGCCTGACACAAATCCCCTGTGGGAGCGGGCTTGCCCGCGAAGGCGGAGTGTCAGTCACTG
>NZ_FPJJ01000001.1:1050144-1108040 GCF_900119375.1 Pseudomonas sp. NFR02 | reverse complement strand
GGCGGTGTGTCAGTTGCTGCATCTGTGACTGCACTACCGCTTTCGCAGGCAAGCCAGCTCCCACTTTGGGTTTACCCGCCCTAGCGGATCTGGTGTTTATGCAGCAACCGGTAGAACGTCGGCCGGGAAATCCCCAGTACACGGGCCGCGACACTGAGGTTGTCGCTGTGCCGGTTGAGCACATCGCACAACGCCTGACGTTCGGCGCGGTGTTTGTAGTCTTCTAATGTCGCCATCGGCGCCGACATGGCTTGCTGGCCTTGCAGCCCCAGGTCAGCCGCTTCGATCTGCCGCCCTTCGGCCAGTACCAGGCCACGCCGCACGCGGTTGGCCAGTTCACGCACATTGCCCGGCCACGGGTGTTGCCCCATCGCCACCAAGGCCTCTTCGCTGAAACTGCGCGGGCGCCGTCCGGTTTCCTGGCTGTAAAAACGTGAAAAGTGGTTGGCCAGCATCGCCACGTCACCATGGCGTTCGCGCAACGGCGCGGTAACCACTTGCAGCACATTCAGGCGGTAATACAAGTCTTCGCGAAAGGCGCCCTTCTCTACCGCAGCCTCAAGGTTGACGTGAGTGGCGGCCAACACCCGTACATCCACCGGGATCGGCTGGCTGCCGCCAACGCGTTCGATGTGTTTTTCCTGAAGAAAGCGCAACAAGTTGGCTTGCAGCTCCATCGGCAGATCGCCGATTTCATCGAGGAACAGGGTGCCGCCGTTGGCCGCTTCAATACGCCCGATCTTGCGCTGATGGGCGCCGGTAAACGCGCCTTTTTCGTGACCGAACAGCTCGGACTGGATCAGGTGTTCAGGAATAGCGCCACAATTGATCGCGACAAACGGCTTGGTATGCCGCTGGGATTGGCGGTGCAGGGTCTTGGCCACCAACTCTTTGCCCGTGCCACTGTCACCGCGGATCAACACCGGGGATTCAGTCGGCGCCAACTTGGACAACAATTTGCGCAGCTCACGAATGGGGCGGCTCTCGCCCAGCAATTCATGGGGCTCATCCACCGGCGCGTAGCCCTTGCCACGCAGGCGCGCCATGCCGAACGCGCGACCCAGGGTCACCTGTACCCGGGACACATCGAAGGGTAAGGTATGGAAGTCGAAAAACCATTCGCAGACAAAATCGCCGACGTTCTGCAAACGCAGTACATCCTGGCTGAGCACGGCGATCCACTCGGTGCCGCTGCGACCAATCAACTCCTTGACCGCTTCGGGGCGCTCCAGGTGATCCCGCTGCAAGCGCAGCAGGCCCACATCGCAGGAGCGCTCCCCCACCGCCTCCAAGGCACAGCTGTCTACTTCCCAGCCGGCGGTGCGTAAACCGGGTAATAACCCGTGGCAATCGTCACAGGGGTCGACCACCAATAAGCGGCGTTGGGCGGGTGTCGCAATCATGACTATTCCTTGGCGCCAAGATTGTTAAAGTTATTTAGAAACAACAGTTTGTGGCGACCGTTGGTAACCCTAGCAAGATCTTGACGCTTTCCTTGTACCCTTTCGCTATAAGTGCGGGCAAAAAGCCATGCTTGTTTCGTAGCACGCCGAAAGTTGCTCGTCAGTGAAACGCTTATGGCGCTTTCAAAACAGCCGCTTACATGACGTCAATCAGGAAAAGTTAAATTTTCTTGCCCTAGCATGTGACCCGCACGCCACCATCGTGCATCAGTACAAGTAACCCACCGCACGGTCAGCCCAACCGCCGGTACTCACTTGAATGGGCATACAGAGAGAAGACCCAAATGAACGCTCCGCTGCGCATCAACGAAGCTCTTTTGATTGCAGACCGCGCTTTCCAGCCCTTTCAGTGCGTGGCCTGGCACGATGGCGTCGGCGCCCTCAGCCTGAGCGTCATCGACCGTACCAACACCCGCATCGGCAGCAAACAGCTGTCCTGCACTGCGTATACCGACCCGGCTCAACTTGAAAACCTGTTGTTACAGGCCCGCGCCGAGCTCGATAAAGATGGCCACCAGTTGCAGTCTTGGGCAATGCCGAAGTAATGCAATGCGGCAACTTCCAGCCAACGCCAAACATCGGCTGGAAGTTGCGCACTAAAACGTCAGTTACTTAGCGTGCCGCGAGAATAAACCGTTCGAACGCCTCGGCAGCGCCGTCCTCGACATTGCTGCCGGTCACCACATTGGCCTGGCGCTTGACGGTTTCTTCGGCCTGGCCCATGGCAATCGACAATCCCGCCACATGAAACATCGCCGGGTCATTGCCACCGTCACCAATTGCAGCCGTTTGCGCAAGCGGCACGCCCAGGTGCTCGGCCAGGGTTTTCAAGGCTTCGCCTTTGTTGGCCAGCATCGCGGTCACATCCAGATACACCGGCTGCGAACGCGACACCTGGGCCGACCCCTGCACTTTCGGCTGCAATTGCGCCTCCAGCTCCACCAGCAACTGGGTGTTGTTGCTGGCGGCGACGATCTTGTCGACCCGGTCCAGGTAAGGCTCGAAACTCTCCACCACCACCGGCCCATAGCCCAAGCCGTCGGCTTCGCGCTGCACCATGGGCCCGGGCGGATCACGGCGCAGCCAGTCGCCATCGGCAAACACCCAGACTTCCACGTCCGGCTCGGCCGAAAACAGCGCCAGGGTGATCAGCGCCGCTTCCGCCGGCAGATGGTGAGCAACCAGGATGCTGCCATCCGGGTTGACCAACGTACCGCCATTAAAGCCAGCCACCGGCACATCGATGCCAAAGGTCTCGATCAAATGCCGCATGGCTTTGGGCGGACGCCCGCTGGCCAGGCTGAAAAGCACCCCGGCCTCGCGCATGGCGCGAATGGCATCGGCGGTGCGTTGGCTGAGGCTGTGGTCGGGATGCAATAGCGTCCCGTCCACATCACTGAGGACAAACCGGATGGGTTGAATCGTCGCGTCACTCATCCGAGGCTATGCCAAGCGCGGCCATCGCGGGCCAGCAAGGCATCGGCCGCTGCTGGGCCATCCTCACCAGCCTTGTAAGCCTGGATACCGTCATCTTCCTTCCATGCATCCAGGAACGGCTGCACCGCACGCCAGCCGTTCTCGATGTTGTCGGCACGCTGGAACAAGGTCTGGTCGCCGGTCATGCAGTCGTAGATCAGGGTTTCGTAACCCGTCGACGGTTGCATCTCGAAGAAGTCCTTGTAGTCAAAGCCCAATTCGATATTGGCCATTTCCAGGGTCGGCCCAGGCTGCTTGGCCAAAAGGTCGAACCACATGCCTTCGTTCGGCTGGATCTGGATTTTCAGGTAAGTGGGCTTGAGTTCATCGACTTCGGTATCGCGAAATTGCGCATAAGGCGCCTGCTTGAAGCAGATCACGATCTCGGTGTCACGGATGCTCATGCGCTTGCCGGTACGCAGGTAAAACGGCACACCGACCCAACGCCAGTTATCAATCATCACTTTGAGCGCGACGAACGTCTCAGTGCTGCTGTCCGGCGCGACGTTGGCTTCTTCGCGATAGCCGGGTAATGGCTTGCCGGCGATTTCTCCGGCGGTGTATTGGCCGCGCACGGAGTTGGCCCGCGCATCTTCCAGCGACCAGGGGCGGATGGCACCGACCACTTTGGCCTTCTCACCCCGCACCGCGTCGGCACCAAAGGCTGCCGGCGGTTCCATGGCGACCATCGCCAGCAACTGGAATAGGTGGTTGGGCACCATGTCCCGCAGTGTGCCGGTCTTCTCGAAGAAGTTGCCCCGGGTTTCAACGCCGACGGTTTCAGCGGCAGTGATTTGCACGTGATCGATGTAGTGGTTGTTCCAGAACGCTTCGAACAGCACGTTGGAGAAACGGCTGACCAGGATGTTCTGCACCGTCTCCTTGCCCAGGTAATGGTCGATGCGGTAGATCTGCTTCTCGCTCATCACCTTGAGCAGGCAGGCGTTGAGCGCCTCGGCGGTGGCCAGGTCGGAGCCGAACGGCTTCTCGATCACCACGCGCCGAAAGCCATCGTCCGTTTCATTCAACAAGCCAGCGCTGCCCAGGCGCTGCACCACTTCACTGAAAAAGCGCGGAGCGGTGGCCAGGTAGAACACCGCATTGGCGGTGCCGCTGTCAGCGATCTTGCTGGCGATATCGGCATAGGTGCTGTCGTCGAGGAAATCGCCCTCGACGTAGCTGATGCCCTTGGCCAATTGTGCCCACAACGCGGGGTCGAGGGCGTTCTCGGCATTGCCCCTGACCTTGCTGGAGGCTTCGGTACGAATGAAGTCCTCAAGTTTCTTGGCAAAGTCCGCGTCGCTGATGGCGTTGTGATCAACGCCGACAATACGCAGGCCATCGCCCAGCAACCCATCGCGGCTCAGGTTGTACAGCGCCGGCATGAGCAGGCGCTTGACCAGGTCGCCATGGGCGCCAAACAGAAACAATGTGGTGGGTGGAGCAGGTTCGGCCTTGGGTTTCTTGCCGTTGGCGGTCATTTTTTGGAAGTCTCCACATGGCCACCAAAGCCGAAGCGCATGGCAGACAGCATTTTGTCACCGTAGGTGCTCTGCTGGCGGGAACGGAAACGCGCGAACAGCGAGGTCGACAACACCGGAACCGGCACCGCCTGCTCCATGGCTGCTTCGATGGTCCAACGACCTTCACCGCTGTCGGCCACGGAGCCCGAGTAGCCGTCAAGTTTGGGGTCGGTGGCCAGGGCATCGGCGGTCAGGTCCAGCAACCAGGACGACACCACGCTGCCACGACGCCAGACTTCGGCGATGTCGCCGACGTTGAGGTCAAAGCGCTGGTCTTCCGGCAGGTTTTCCGAGTTCTTGGTCTTGAGGATGTCAAAACCTTCGGCAAACGCCTGCATCATCCCGTACTCGATGCCGTTGTGGATCATCTTGACGAAGTGCCCCGAACCCGCTGGGCCGGCGTGAATGTAGCCCTGCTCGGCACGTGGGTCGGCAGAGGCCGAACGGTCCTTGGTGCGCGGGATGTTACCCAGGCCCGGCGCCAGGCTTTTGAAGATCGGGTCGAGGCGATTCACGGTCTCGGTGTCACCACCGATCATCATGCAGTAGCCACGTTCCAGGCCCCAGACGCCGCCCGAGGTGCCCACGTCTACATAGTGCAGGCCCTTTTCAGCCAGGGCTTTGCCGCGACGTACGTCGTCCTTGTAGTTGGTGTTGCCGCCGTCGATGATCACATCGCCGTCTTCCAGCAGTTCGCTCAGTGCGTTGATGGTGTCTTCGGTGGGCGCGCCCGCCGGCAACATGACCCAGACAGCACGGGGCTTTTGCAGGCCGGCCACCAGCGCTTTCAAGTCGGCGACGCCGGTGGCGCCCTCCTCGCTCAAGGCTTTGACGAAGGCTTCGTTACGGTCGTATACAACGGTGGTATGCCCATTGAGCATCAGGCGCCGCGCAATGTTACCGCCCATGCGGCCTAGTCCGATAATCCCCAGTTGCATGTGCTGATGCTCCTAACTTCTAAAAAATGTGTGACATAGTTTATAGCGCAATGAGGCTAATGAGGGTTAGTCCAGAGCGGATCCGTGTAGTTTCATGGCAAAAAATTTGCCATCGTTTCACCATCACCCCGGTAAAAGTCACACGACCACCAAAAATAAAAAAGTTCCCTTGCTGCGAAAAAGAATTCAAACTTGCTTCCGACTGTTGCCAAAAACCTGTTTTGGCACCGCGATCTACCGGCTATTTGCGAGGTAAGCAATGAGCACAGCACAGATGACCCGTCCGCCACAGACCCTCTACGTCACCCTCCGTCGCGATGAACTGCGCCAGTTGAAAGACGAGCGCGATCAGTTGCAACAGGAAGTCCTGCGCCTGCGCTTGCACCTTCAAGCCCAGCTCAATCAACCGTCGGATGCCAAGCCAGCCCTGTGCTGAAAGCCGGGCCGAACGCGTTGTAAGGCAATACCTACAGAAAACTCACAAAGTTTTCACATTCCCCTCTTGATACTCCCGTTCCGCGATGCCGCTCACTTCCTGGGCGGCCCGATGTTGCGCGCCTGTGCGCGACAATCTTTCTCTGATGGGGCGCTGGATGGCGATGTTCAAACGCAGCACGACGACTGCGAAAGGCTTTGATTGGGCCGGCCTTGGCTGGTTATTCCTGTTTTTCTGGTATTTCTCGGGTATTACCCAACTTCTTATCCAACTGACCGGCACCTCCGGCTTCAGTGGCTTCCGCCAGGCCTTCTTCATGAGTGCGCTGTGGCTGGCGCCGATGTTGCTGTTCCCGCGTCGTACACGCCTGCTCGCCGCCTTGATCGGCGTGGTGCTGTGGGCTTGCTCCATGGCGAGCCTGGGTTATTTCTTCATTTATCAGCAGGAATTTTCCCAGAGCGTCATCTTCATCATGTTCGAGTCGAACATCTCTGAAGCCGGCGAATACGCCACCCAATACTTTGCCTGGTGGATCGTGCTGGCGTTCATTGCCCACACCGCCTTCGCCATCTTCCTGTGGACGCGCTTGCGCCCGGTGTACCTGCCGCGCGGTCAGTCAATCGTGGCAGCCATTGCCATCGTCCTGGCGGTGGTGGGCTACCCACTGGTCAAGCAGATCGCCACCAGCGAAACCATGGAATTGGCCATCGACCGTTTCGAAACCCGCATCGAGCCTGCCGTGCCTTGGCAGATGATCGTCGCCTACCGTCGCTACACCGAGCAGCTGGATAACATGCAAGGCATGCTCACCAGTGCAAGCAAGATCCCGCCCTTGAACAACCTCAAGGACAGCATGGCCGGCCAGCCGTCCACACTTGTCTTGGTCATCGGCGAGTCGACCAACCGCCAGCGCATGAGCCTCTACGGCTACCCGCGCAACACCACGCCGGAACTGGACAAGCTGCGCGACCAACTGGCCGTGTTCGATAACGTCATCACCCCGCGCCCCTACACCATTGAAGCGCTGCAACAGGTGCTGACCTTCGCTGACGAAGAAAACCCAGACCTGTACCTCAAGACACCGTCGATTGTCAGCGTGATGAAACAGGCCGGCTACAAGACCTTCTGGATCACCAATCAGCAGACCATGACCAAACGCAACACCATGCTCACGACCTTTTCCGAACAGGCCGACGAGCAGGTGTACCTCAACAACAACCGCAACCAGAACGCCCGTCAGTACGACGGCGATGTACTGGCGCCGTTTTCCAAGGCCCTGGCCGATACCGCGGAACGCAAGTTCATCGTGGTGCACCTGCTGGGCACCCACATGAGCTACCAGTACCGCTACCCGCCGACCTTCGACAAGTTCACCGACCGCCAGGGCGTGCCAGCGGGTGTCAGCGATGCGCAGTTGCCGACCTACAACAGCTATGACAACGCGGTGCTGTACAACGATTTCGTGGTCTCCAGCCTGATCAAGGACTACGCCAAGACCGACCCCAACGGCTTTTTGCTGTACCTGTCGGATCACGGCGAAGACGTGTTCGACTCCGCCGGCCACGACACCTTGGGCCGTAACGAAGGCAAGCCGACCGCGCCGATGTACACCATCCCGTTCATGGCCTACGCCTCGCCAAAATGGCGCGAAAGCCACGACTGGAGCTTCGCCGGCGACTTGCAACGGCCTTACAGCAGTTCGCAGTTGATCCACACCTGGGCCGACATGGCAGGCTTGAGTTTCGATGAGCTGGACCACAGCAAGAGCCTGGTAAGCGACAGCTTCAAGCCACGCCCCCTGTTGATCGGCAACCCTTACGAGACCAAGCAGAAGGCGCTGATCGACTTCAGCCTGATCAAGCCCAAGAAGGCCGACAGCGCCGAAGTGGTGGCCAAATAAGCCAGGGGCTTGCAACAGAAAGATAATAATAATTCTCGTTTAACTATAAAGTTCCGCAGCTCCTTTCGTCTTTGAACCAAGCCCTCCCTGCCTGGGGAGGTATCCAAGACGACAAGGAGTCTGCAGCGATGTTCGCGCCCTTCACCCGTTCCATGACCTTCACCCTCGGCCTGTTCAGCCTGGCGCTGAGCCCGGATTCGCTGGCCGACACCGACCCCGATACAGCCCCCGCCAAAGCCCTGGAACTGGGCGCGACCACCATCAGCGCCGACAACCTGGGCGCCACCACCGAGCACACCGGCGCCTACACTACTGGCTCGATGAGCACCGCCACGCGGCTGAACCTCTCCGTCAAGGAAACCCCGCAATCGATCTCGGTGGTCACACGCCAGCAGATGGACGACTTCAATCTCAACACCCTGACGGATGTGTTGCGCCAGACCACGGGCGTCAACGTTCAGCATTACGACTCCGATCGTGTCTACTACTCCGCCCGAGGCTATGGCATCAGCAACTTCCAGGTTGACGGGATGCTCAACACTTTTGGCTACATGAAGACCGACGCCGACACCATCATCTACGACCGCATCGAAGTAGTGCGCGGCGCGACGGGCCTGACCACGGGCGCAGGCGACCCTTCGGCCACCGTCAACATGGTGCGCAAGCGCCCTACCGCCCACTGGCAGGCCAAGACCGGTATCAGTGGCGCCAGCCATGACAACTACTACAGCTACGTCGACGTCGGCGGCCCGCTGGCGTTCGACGGCAAACTGCGCGGGCGTAACGTGCTGGCTTACCGTGACAGCCAGTCCTTTCGTGACAACTATGGGCTGCAGCGGGCAGTGGGCTACGGCATTCTCGAGGGCGATCTTTCCGACGATACCGTGCTGGCCGTCGGCTTTGATTACCAGGACAAACAGGTACAAGGCACCTCCTGGGGCACCGTGCCCTACTGGAACAGCCAGGGCGGCAAGGCCAGGCTGCCCCGCTCCACCAACATGGCGGCGCACTGGAGTTCCTGGCCGCTGACCGACAAGACCACCTTCGCCACCCTCGACCATCGGCTCGGCGGCGACTGGCACCTGAAGGCCGCCTATACCCATCGCCAGAGCGACACCGATGGCAAGGTGTATTACGGCGGCGCCGGTTTCCCCAACCCCGACCGCAGCGGCATGACGGCCTGGGCCAGCCATATGCGCGGCACCTCGCGCATGGAGGCCATCGACCTCAACCTGGCCGGCAGCTACACGCTGCTGGGCCGCGAACACGCGCTGATGATGGGCTATGGCGAAGCCGCCCAACGGGATGTCTCGCCCTTCATGCGCAGCGACCTGCCAGCCAGCTACTACCCCATCCAGGACTGGAAGCACATGGGCGGCATCGGCAAGTTCACCGACCAGGTGACCGACCTGAAGGGTGAGCACAGCAAGAAACAACAGAAAGCCGGTTACCTGGCCACAAGGCTGAGCCTCACAGACCGCTTGCACGCCGTACTGGGCAGCCGTTACGGCAGTTGGGAGCTGGAAAGCGCAGAGCCCAAATACGATGCCAACGACCAACTGACCGCTTCGGGCAAAACCAGTCAGACCCACAATGATATGTGGACGCCATACGCCGGCCTGCTCTACGACATCACGCCGCAGTACACCGTCTACGCCAGCTATACCGACATCTTCAAACCCCAGGACTACCGTGATGCCAACAAGAAGTACCTGGAGCCCGTGGTCGGCAGTAACTACGAAGTGGGCCTCAAGGGCAGCGTGCTGAACGAGCGCTTGAACCTGGCCGCCGCGTACTTCTGGAGTACCCAGGACAACGTCGCCGAGCGGGATGACTCAGTCCCGCCCAACCCGGTCACGGGCGAGGAGTACTACAGATCCGGCGGCAAAGGTAACAAGGTCAACGGCTTCGAGCTGGAAGCCGCCGGTGAAATCACGCCGGACTGGAACCTGACCGCCGGCTACACCTACACCCATTCAGTCAATGGCTCGGACAAACGCAATAACACCAGCCAACCCTTGAACCTGGTGAAGATCTCCAGCGCCTATCGCCTGCCGGGCGCCTGGCGCAACCTGACGGTGGGCGGCGCAGTGAACTGGCAGAGCGAAACCTACGACTTCAGCAACCGCCCGACCGGGCAGCGCAACAGCGAAGGCCGGCCGATAACCACCCGGGCGAAGATCACGCAACAGGGCTATACCGTGGTCAACCTGATGTCGCGCTACCAGTTCGACGAACAGGTTTCGGCGTCGGTCAATGTGAATAACCTCTTTGATAAGAAATACTACGAGCGCGTTGGTTTTTATAACGGCGTGTATTGGGGTGAGCCGCGTTCCGTCACGCTGGCATTGGATTGGAAGTTATAGCCCCGCCCGTTGAAGTTAACAAAACTGTTAACTTCAACGGCATCTCCCGTTAATTCCCACTTAATAAGATAGCGCCATAGTCGCTCCATGATCTGATCACGGAGCGACCGGACACCTATCACTTTTAATGGGAATACCGCGATGAAAATGTCGACCTTGATACTGGCCAGCCTGATGACCCTGACCTCCGCCGCCGCCTTTGCAGAGGGCGGCGCAGAGCGCTCCAAGGAGTTCTACAACAACTTCAGCTTCATTCAGGAAAAAACCCACGGCAAGGCTGAGCAACAAGTTGCCAGCGCCGATGGCAAATCGGTTAAGTCTGAGACTGTTGATCAGGCACAACCGAACAGCTGAGTTAATGCTTACTTAATCCGTAGCACCCTGCGCCATTCTGCTCCGTTGGCAAAGGTTTATTGGGCGCCCTTTAATGGCGCCCTTTTTTTGCCGGTTATTTATTACAACGGCTTATGCCAGAACAGCATTCGCCCATGGGCGGGATCAAACACTGAGTCGTCAAACCCGAACTTGCGGTATGCCGACTGCGCCAGGGCATTACCTTCCAGCACTTCGAGGGTGATCTTGCAGCAACCGCGCTGCCGGGCGATTTCCTCGACCTTTTGCAGCATCTTCTGACTCAACCCCAAACCCCGAAATTGCTCCTTCACCATCACGTCATGGACGTTGACCAAGGGCCGGCAGGCGAAGGTCGAAAAGCCCTCGAAACAATTGACCAACCCCGCTGGCTCCCCCCCGACGAACGCCAGCACACTGAACGCGTGTGGGCGCTTGGCCAGTTCGGCTGGCAGCTGCTGCAAGAGATCAGCTGGCAGGCTGTGGCCGCCGCCCATCGGGTCTTCAGCGTAAGAGTTGAGCAGCAGGCCAATGGCGTCGGCGTGCACGGCGTTGGTATAGCTGGCTTGCAGCACCAGGATGTCTGGGGTGTCCATGTCCTTCCTCGATAGCGACAACCAGGGAATCGGTTCCCTTTGAGAGGTGCGATTGTAAGCGTGGAGTCGGCAGTAGATGAAGGAGATAAGCGACAAATAGCTGACAGAAAGTGCGAAGGTTGCGCGCATCAAAGCGTGCAATGAGCTTTGGTACAGCGATTTTTCCTATGTGGCGAAGCGTTGCAGCTGCATCTCTTGCAGACGGCTCAGGGTGCGGCGGAAAGGAAACTCCAGGTAGCCTTCGGTGTACAGGCTGTGCAACGGCACCGCGGCGTCGATAAAGAGTGGCACTTTGCGGTCGTAGCATTCGTCCACTAACGCGATAAAACGTCGCACGCTGTCATCGTGCACCGACAACTGCGGCAACTCTCGATCCCCGGCCACCACGCGCTCGGCGCCATCTTCGGTGCCACGGGCAATTCGACCCGGGCGTATTTGTGCACTGAGGTTAGGGACGTCTCCCAGCAGAATGGCGTGGAAGCGATCACACACCAGCATGAAATCCATGGCGGCCAGGGGTTGCTCACACAGGTCGGCATAGCGACACCAAAGCACGGTATCACTGGCCTGCACCGTCATGATGGTGCGGTGCCCTACGCTTACCGCCACACTGTTCACGGCTTGGCCTTGGCTCAATTGTCGGAACACCGCCGCCAGTGCCTCGGGTTGATTCACCCAATAACGCTGCATGCCCACGCCGGGATGCAAGCGATGATCCTCGCCACCGTCCACGGCCACCACCTGCATATGCTGCTTGAGCGCATCGATGCCCGGCAGGAAACGCTCACGGTTGAAGCCATCGGCATACAGCTGGTCGGGCGGCTGGTTGGACGTGCACACCATCACCACACCCTCCTCGAACATCACCTGGAACAGGCGACCGAGAATGATCGCGTCCCCGATGTCATTCACAAACAGCTCATCGAAGCACAGCACACGCACCGCCTGGCTCAGCTCCCTGGCCAACGCCTGCAAGGGGTCCTGGGTGCCCGTGAGCTGGAATAAACGCTGGTGGACCCAGGCCATGAAGTGGTGAAAATGCTGACGCCGCGCAGGCACGCGCAGGCTTTGGTAGAACTGGTCCATCAACCAGGTCTTGCCACGCCCCACCGGCCCCCAGAGGTAAACGCCGGCAATCGACGAACGCCCTTGATGCAAGGCCTCGTGACAGGCTTGCAAGGCTTGTACCGCCCGGCGCTGGGCATCGTCGGCGACGAAACCTGGTTGGGCGATTGCATGTTGATAAGCGGCGAGAGGCGAGTCGAAAGTCATGCTTGCCAGTATGACGGACGCAGAGCTGTCGAGGCGCGAAATCTTGCCTGCCAACGGTAACCACGATGCGAAGCGAGCCGCTCTTGATCTTGCTCTTGATCTGCTTTTGATCTTAAGCGCCCCGTTAAACCACGCTGGCCGTAATTCGACAGGGATTTGGGGGGTAAACCGGCAGGGATGCCGGTTTAGCCGCCCCGCGCCATGGATGGCGCGTGGCGGCGGCCCCCCAAATCACTGGCGGATTACGGGCACACCGAGCCCAGGCGAGGTGCCGAGTGGTGGGGCAAGAGCGTTTTGCTTACTTTTGTCTGGGCCGGCATTCCGGCTTTTCAAAAGTGAGCCGCTGTAAAAGCGGAACCCTAAGTGGCCGTTACCGCAGGAATGGATATGTACTCGGTATAACTGTAACGACTGTCAGGCCGCTATCGCAGGCAAGCCAGCTCCCACAGGTCCACGTTAGCGCAACACCGTGGCCCCCTGGCACGCCTGCCCCGCCCGCTCACAGACCTCCCACCCACCACCCAGCGCCTTATAGATCCCCACCACCGCCAAGCGCTGTTCCGTGCGCGCCGCCGTCAACGCCCGGCGGCTGGTGAAGTCCGCGCGTTCGGCCTCAAGCACATCCAGGTACACCCCTTCACCTTGCGCAAACCGCTCACGCGCAAAGCTGGCTGCCTCACGATTGGCCGCCGCTTCCAGCAGCCGCAGGCCCAGGGCATTACCGGCTGTAAGGTTGGCCTGGAACGCATCATCGGTTTCCTGCAGGGCTCGCAACACGGTCTGGTCATAAGCGATCAAGGCAGCTTGGGTGCGCGCTTCGCTGGCGGCAATCCGCGCTCGTACGCGCCCGGTGTCCAGCAACGACCAGCGAATCACCGGCGCGATAAAGTTCGACTGCATGCCCGCATCGCCCAGGGCGCTGAGACTTCCGGCCAGTAAACCGATGGAGCCCTGCACCTGGATGTCCGGATACAAGCCAGCGGTTTCCACGCCAATCTGCGCGGTCGCAGCCGCCAGCGTGCGTTCGGCCGCGGCAATATCGGCGCGACGCGCCAGCAGGCCGGCCGGGTCTCCCACCTGCAACGTGCGCAGGTTCAAGGTTTCACGCCCAGGCCGGGCCAGCGGTGGCTTGAACCCCTGGGGCGCTTGCCCCAGCAGCACCGCCAGCGCGTTGGTTGACTTGGCGCGACGTCGCTCCAGGTCAGGCGCTACCGCCTCGACATTGCGCAACAAGGCCTCGGCCCGCAGCCGGTCGAATTCGGTGGCGGCGCCGACGCTGACCATCTGCCCCACCAGGCCCAGGCTGTCGCGCTGGCTCTGACTGATATCCGCGACCACCGCCTGTTCGGCTTCGATCCCTTGTAACTCGAACCAGGTTGCCGCGACCGTCGCCGCGACGCTCGCTTGCACGCTGCGCAGCAATGCCTGACGCGACCCCGCCTGGGCCTGGGCCGCCTCCACCGAGCGACGCACGCGGCCAAACAAGTCGATTTCCCAGGCTGCATCCACCGCCGCGCGGGTAGTTTCAATAGAGCGCTGCTCGCCGAAGGGAGTCTCGACCTCGCTACGCTGGCGGTGCTCGTAGCCCAGGGCAGCGCCGCCGCTGGGCAGGAAGCCTTGGCGGCTTTCGCGCAGCAACGCCTTGGCTTCGTCCAGGCGCGCGGCAGCGATGCCGATGTCGTGGTTGGCCGCCAGTGCCTGTTGGATCAATTGGCTCAGTGCCGGCTCGTCGAACACTTGCCACCACTGCACCTCTACCTCGCCCGGACCAAGCCCGGCGATGGGCGCGCCGAAGCTCGTCGCCCGCTGCGCAGCAGGCAGCACCGGCGCGGAGTAATCAGGCCCAACCGAGCCGCAACCGGCCAGCAGGGTCAACGACAACAGAAAAGCTGGATACGCCTGTTTCATGATGCGCTCTCCTTTAGCTGCACCTTCGGACTCGCCCCCTGGCGCTGCACGCGCAGCGCCAGGCTGCGCATCACCACATAGAACACGGGCGTCAGGAACAGACCGAACAGCGTCACGCCCAACATCCCGGCAAACACCGCAACCCCCATGGCATGGCGCATCTCGGCGCCTGCCCCACTGGCAAATACCAGCGGGACTACGCCGGCGATAAACGCCAGGGACGTCATCAGGATCGGGCGCAGGCGCAATTGACAGGCGTGGATCACCGCTTCCAATGGGCTGGCGCCTTCGGCTTCGAGGCTGCGGGCAAACTCGACGATCAGGATGGCGTTCTTCGCCGCCAAGCCCACCAGCACCACCAACCCGATCTGCACGAACACGTTGTTGTCGCCCTCCACCAGCCACACGCCGAGGATTGCGCTGAGCAGGCACATGGGCACGATCAGCAACACCGCCAACGGCAGCAGCCAACTGTTGTACTGCGCGGCGAGGATCAGATACGCCAGCAATACACACAGCGGGAAAATAAACAGGGCCGATGACCCGGCGAGCTTTTGCTGGTAGGTCAGGTCTGTCCATTCATAGGTCACGCCCTCGGGCAGTACCTCCTGGGCCAGGCGTTCCATGAGCGCAACCGCCTGCCCGGAGCTGACCCCAGGCATCGCGCCGCCAGAGATATCCGCCGAGGGATAGCCGTTGTAGTGAATCACCCGGTCAGGCCCGGAGCTCGGCGTGACCGTGACAAACGCTGATAACGGCAGCATGTCCCCGACGGCATTGCGCACCTGCAGACGGCCGATGGCTTCGGCTTGCATGCGATGGTCCGCATCGGCCTGGGCCGTGACTTTGTAGGTGCGGCCAAACCGGTTGAAGTCATTGACGTACAGCGACCCCAGATAGACCTGCAGCGACTCGAACACATCCGCCAGGCGCACGCCCTGGCTCTTGACCTGGGTGCGGTCGATGTCGACATTCAGTTGCGGCGCATTGACGTCCAGGCTGGTCATCAGCCCGGCCACTTGGCCTGACTCAGTGGCTTTGGTCATCAGGACCTGGGTCTGCTGCACCAGCGCCTCAAGCCCGACGCCGCCACGGTCCTCGACCTGCAGCTTGAAGCCCCCGGTCACCCCGAGCCCCGGCACCGGTGGCGGCGGGAACACGCCGAGGAAGCCGTCGGGGATGCTCGCAAACTTGGCTTGCAGACGCCCGGCGATGGCGACCGCCGCCATATCCGGCGAGGTGCGCTCTTTGAACGGATCAAGCATCACAAACATCACCGCCGCATTCGGGACGTTGACGAAGCCGTTGACCGACAGCCCCGGGAACGCCACGACGCTCTCGACCCCCGGCTCATCCAGGGCGATTTTCGACATTTGCCGCACCACCGCATCGGTACGCTCCAACGAGGCCGCGTTCGGCAGTTGGGCGATGCCGACCAGGTAGTATTTGTCTTGCATCGGCACGAAGCCGGCCGGTACCGCGTTGAAGCCGAACCAGGTCAACGCGAGCAAACCGCCGTAGGCCAACAGCGCCACGCCGCGACGGCCGACGACCTTGCGCACGGTATTGCCATAGGCTTGTGGCGCTCGCTGAAACGGCCGGCCCAGCACCTCAAGCAGCCGCGTGGCGCGACCACGCAGGCTGCGCGGGTCATGCACCAAGGCCGCATGCCGTGGCCGCAGCAACAGGCCGGCCAGCGCCGGACTGAGGGTCAACGAGTTGACCGCCGAGAGGATGGTGGAAATCGCGATGGTCAGCGCAAATTGCCGATAGAACTCGCCTTGCAGGCCACTGAGAAACGCGGTGGGAATGAACACGGCCGCCAGCACCGAGGTGATCGCAATGATAGGGCCGGTGACCTCGCCCATCGCCCGTCGCGCAGCCTGCATCGGCTCCTCGCCGTTCTCGATATGCCGCTCGACGTTCTCCACCACCACGATGGCATCGTCGACCACGATGCCAATCGACAGCACCAGGCCAAACAGCGACAAGGTATTGAGGGAGAAGCCCATCAGGTGCATGACCGCAAAGGTGCCAATGATCGACACCGGCACGGCCATCAAAGGAATCAGCGACGCACGCCAGTTGCGCAGGAACACCACCACCACGATCACCACCAGCAGGATCGCTTCCATCAGCGTGATGGCCACCGACTCCAGCGAAGCGCGCACAAACACGGTGGGGTCATAGGCAATCCGCGACACCAGCCCCTCGGGGAAGTTGGTTTGCAGACGCTGCATGGTCTCGCGCACCGACTGCGCCACATCGAGGGCATTGGCCCCTGGGCTCTGGATGATCTGCAAGGCCACCGCCGGCTCGCCGTCCAACAGGCTGCGCAGCGCGTAGGCATCGGCGCCCATCTCGATACGGGCCACATCACGCAGGCGCGTGACCTGGCCGTTATCGCCGGTGCGGATGATGATATCGCCGAACTGCTCTTCGTCCGTCAGGCGCCCGAGGGTATTGACCGTGACTTGGAACGCCGCAGTAGAGTCCGGCGCCTGGCCGACCGAGCCGGCGGCCACTTGCACGTTCTGCTCGCGCACGGCAGCAATCACATCACCGGCGGTCAAGCCTCGGGCGGCGATCAGGTCCGGGTCGAGCCACAGGCGCATGCTGTATTCACCCGCGCCCCACACCAGCACATCGTTGATCCCCGGCAGGCGCGACAACTCATCGCGCACCTGCAGGTAGGCATAGTTGGAGATATAGAGCGGATCATAACGTTGGTCGGGGGACAGCAGGTGGACCACCATGAGGATGTCCGGCGAGGTCTTCTGCGTGACCACGCCCAGGCGCTGCACCTCTTCGGGCAAGCGCGGCAAAGCTCGCGAAACACGGTTCTGCACCTGGATCTGCGCCATGTCCGCGTTGGTGCCCTGGGCGAAGGTCGCGGTCAGGATCATGCGGCCATCGGTGGCCGACTGCGAGGTCATGTAAAGCATGCCTTCCACCCCGGTGACCACCTGTTCCAGCGGCGCTGCCACCGTCTCGGCAATCACCTGCGGGTTGGCCCCCGGATACGACGCGGTCACTTGCACCGTGGGCGGCGTGACGGCCGGGTATTCGCTCAACGGCAAATGGAAGAAGGCCACGATGCCGCCGATCATCATCAACACCGAGAGGACAATGGCGAAGATCGGTCGGTCAATGAAAAAGCGTGGGAAGCTCATTGCACGCCCCCCACCGCCAGCGGAGCCTCAAGCGGCTTGCCCTCGATGCTGGCAGCCAGCGGTGTCACCTGCATGCCGGGGCGCACCAGCCCTTTGACGACAATGCGCTCGCCCGGTTGCAGCCCCTGTTCGATGACCCGCAGGCCGTCGACCACTGGGCCCAGTTCCACCGGGCGGTATTCGGTTTTATCACCTTCACCGACTACCAGCACATAGCGACGGCCCTGGTCGGTGCCGATGGAATGGTCGGCAATCAACACCCGGGGTTGCGCCGCGCCGGTGTCCAGCTTGACCTTGGCGAACAGCCCCGGCGTCAAGCGCCCATCCGGGTTTTCCACCACCGCACGCACGCGCACCGTGCCGGTCTTGCGGTCAGCCGAGTTGGCCAGAAAATCCACGCGACCGGCCCGTGCATAGGTGGTGTCGTTGAGCATCGCCACCATGACCTTGGCGGCTTGTTCGCCCTTGGCCCCGGCGTGTTGCCGCGTCGCTGCCAACGAATGCAGGTAGGTGCGTTCATCCACATCGAAATACACATGCAAGGGGTCGATGGAAACAATCGTGGTCAGCGCTGTTTCCCCACGGGTGACATAGTTGCCTTCCGTCACCAGGGCGCGGTCGATACGCCCGCTGATAGGTGCGGTGACGCGGGTGTAACTCAGGTCCAGTTGGGCCGTATCCAGCGCAGCCCTGGCGGCCTCCACCTGCGCTCTGCCGGCGTTCAACGAAGCAACGGCGGTGTCGAGACGATCACGTGCCACCACCTTCTTGGCATATAACTGCTCGGCACGGCCATGCTCGGCCTGGGCCAGCAACGCATTGGCCTCGGCCTCGCGCAGACGTGCCTTGGCTGCGTTCACTGCCGCCTGGAACATACGCGGATCGATCACAAACAATGGACTGCCCTTGGCCACGAACTGCCCTTCAGGCACGCTGACACTTTGCAGATAGCCACTGACTCGCGGGCGCAATTGAACCTGGTCGATGGCGGTCAACGAACCGGTGTACTCCACAAACGGCGTCACCGCACGCGCCACCACCTGGGCTACCGGCACGCCAGGGGGCTTGGCGGCCGCGGCTGGCGGTGAATTGTCTGAGCATCCGCCCAGCGTCAACGCTACGGCCAACACCCCGGTGATCAGGCTGACTGGTTTGGTGTACATCGTTCACCCTCCTTGGAATTTTCAAGACAAACCGACACGTGGGTTTTTATCCGGCTTGCCATACTGGGAAGGTCAAGCGCTATAAAACCGGGGGTGTGTTTTGTCTGGGAAATACTTGGAGGTGAATCAAATGGCGGCCAGCGTGGCTTGGTGGCGCTCGGGGTTACCTGTCGAACGCGGCTGAAGGTGGGAGCTGGCTTGCCTGCGAAGGGATCGACCCGGTTTGGTTGATAGACCGAGGTGCCTGCATCGCAGGCAAGCCAGCTCCCACCTTTGGATTGCGCGGTGTCAGCCTGGTATCTGTGGGCTCAGGCTCAGGTCCAGGCGACTACCAGCAAGCCGGCGCCCAACACCAGGCACAACGGCGAATAGAAGTAGGTGTCCAGACGAGCGAACCGCGACCCGCCGACCTTCTTGAAGAACCCCACCAGCTCCGAATCCCCTATCGCTCGGGCAAACATCAGCACGGCAATCGCGCTGATGCCCCACTGCAACGCCCCATGGGACACCGGCGAGAAATACAGCCCGGCGCGCAGGCACACAAGCAAGGCAATCGCCACCAGCCCCATCGCCACCAGAAAAGTGCCCAGCGCCGACGGTTTGAACGCCGGCCTGGGCCCGCTGGCAAACTCTCCGGGCAGTTGCGGGATAGCGGCCAGGCTGCCGAGCTTGCCACCCGCAGCCCAATA
Organism: Pseudomonas sp. NFR02; assembly: GCF_900119375.1. NCBI lineage: Bacteria > Pseudomonadati > Pseudomonadota > Gammaproteobacteria > Pseudomonadales > Pseudomonadaceae > Pseudomonas > Pseudomonas sp. NFR02. The sequence continues at coordinate 1,088,786 of NZ_FPJJ01000001.1, read as the reverse complement.
CAGATGCACCATGCTGATGAAGGTAAATACCCCGACGATCCACCGCGCAATCACAAAGCTCATGGTCGGCGCTCCACAAAAATGTGCGAATGAGGATAGCCGCCCTGAGTTTTTTTGCAGGCATTTCGTCGGTCGCTGATGATAAAGTGCCGCCCCATGAAACTTGCCCGTGCCGACCGTTCACTCATTGCCTGGATGCTCTACTGCTGCGTCCTGTTCAATGTGTTCGCCTGCAGTATTGGTCATGGGCAAAGGGTGGGGATGCAGCTCAACGGCATCAGCGGCCAGTTCTGTACGGTCGACCCACGTACCCAGGCGCCGCTGCCCAGCAACTCGACGGACGAGAACCTGCCAACGCTGTCGAAGGCGTTTGGTTGCCCGCTGTGTTCTACCGGCGGCATGGGCCCGGCGCTCAACTCCCACCTGAATGTGGCGGTCCTGCCGCAACCCCATGCACCGCCTGCTGCGGTGGTGCTTGCCGCTGACATCCCTGCCCGCTTCACCTGGCCTGCGGCTAATCCGCGCGCGCCACCTGCCCTTGCCTGATCCCTGCGCTTACTGATCTGCATCGCCCCGTTTCCGTCAGGAGTACGGGTAGCAGTGCGTTGTTTTCGAGCCAAGTTTTCAGGATTCCAACCATGAAACATTTACCCCTGCTGGCGGGCCTGTTCGGCTGCCTGCCTGTTTGCGCCTCGGCCCTTGAGTTGGCCCCGACCACCATTGACGGCGAGCAAAGTGCCGAGCCTGGGCTGGCCCTGGACCAATCCAGCGGCATGGCCTCGCGCCTGGGCCTGAGCGTGCGGGAAACCCCGGCGTCAGTGGCCATCGCCAACCGCAACGATATCGAGCGCCACGGCGCCAAGACCTTCCGCGATGCGGCCAATACCCTGCCCGGTGTCAACGCCAGCGCCCCGCCCGGTTTTGGCGGTTTTGTCTCGTACCGAGGGTTTACCAGTAGCCAGATCACCCAGATGTTCAACGGCATCAATGTCGCCACGGGCCTGGCGCGGCCGGTGGATGCGTGGATCTATGACCGCGTCGAACTGGTAGGCGGCCCCTCCTCCTTGATCAACGGCGCAGGCTCAGTGGGTGGCTCGCTGAACTACGTGACCAAGCTGGCAAACCGCGAGGAACAGGCCATCGAAGGCCAACTGAGCTATGGCAGCTACGACACCGCCGGTCTGGCGTTCGGCCTCAACCATGCGCTGACCGAACCCGGTGCCGAGGTGCAGCATTACGCCCGCCTGGATGTGAGCCGCAACACCAACCACAGCTACATCGACCGCGACCAGCGCGATGCCTGGAGCGTGGCGTTTTCCCTGCTCAGCGACCTCACCCCCAACCTGTCCCACACCCTGGCCCTGGAATATCAGGACGAACATGCAGACAGCCCGTATTGGGGTACGCCTGTGCTCAACCCCAAGGCCGGTGAACTGAAGATCGACAAGCACAACCGCTTCAATAACTACAACGTTGCCGACGGCCGTTATGAGCAACGCACGATCTGGGCACGTTCAATCATCGACTACCGGATCAACGACAGCACCACACTGAAAAATACCCTCTATCACCTCGACAGCCAGCGCGACTATCGCAACCTGGAGACCTACCAGTACAACGCCGACAACAGCGCGGTGAACCGCTCAACGGCCTATCAGGTGCGGCATCAGGGCGAGCAGAACGGCAACCAGTTCGAACTGCGCCATGACACGAGCGTGTTCGGCCTTGCCACCACCTGGTCGGGTGGTTTTGAGTACAAGGTCAACAGCACCACCAACAGCCCCTTGAACGTGCCGGGCAAAAGTACCGTGGACCCGAACCACTACGACCCAGGGCACTTTTATGATATTCCCGGTACCCAGCCAGGTTTCGCCAAGGACAAGACCAACCAAGTAACCACCAAGGCACTGTTCGTGGAAAACCGTCTGGGACTGACGGATAAGCTCTCGCTGCTGACCGGCCTGCGCTATGACGCCATCGACCTGGACGTGACCAACCACCGCACCATCACCGCCACCAACCCGCGGCACTTCAAGCGCAGTTGGGAGCCGGTGACGGGCCGGGTGGGCCTGACCTATCAGTTCATCCCGTCCGCCAACGTCTATGTGCAATACAGCACCGCCGTCGAACAGCCCAATACCACCACCCAGGTGTTCGACGTGTCCACGGGCAAGCAATGGGAAATCGGCAGCAAGTTCGATTACCTGGAAGGTCGGGGCTCCGCCACGGTCGCCGCCTACAAGATCGAACGCAAGGACTTTGCCGTCACCGACCCGCTGGACCCGACCAACAGCATCCCGGTGGGCGCGCAGTCGTCCAAGGGCATCGAACTGGCCAGCTCGTTGCACATCACGCCGAGGCTATTGGCCGAAGGCAACTTCGCTTGGGTGGACGCGCAGTACGATGAGTTCAACGAAAAAACCGCCAGCGGCGAGGTGGTGTCGCGTAAGGGCAATACGCCGACCAACGTGCCCAAGCGCGTGGGTAACCTATGGCTGACCTACGATTTTGCCGAGGATTGGCAAGGTGGGGTGGATGCGCGGTATGTCGCCCAGGTGTACGCGGACAATGCCAATACCCAGACCGTACCGGCCTATACGCTGTTCGGCACCTTCCTGCGCTATAAGCTAGATGCGAACACCTCGGTAACCGGGCGCGTGCGTAACCTGACTAACGAGGTGTACGCAGAGTTTGCCCATGTGTCGCCGGCGTACTATCTGGGATCACCGAGGACCTTTGAGCTGGCCGTACAGACCAAGTTCTAACGCTGCAACGACCGTTGACTTGAAATGCAATTGAATGTGGGAGCTGGCTTGCCTGCGATAGCGGTGGGTCAGCATAAAAATATGTTGTCTGACACTCAGTCATCGCAGGCAAGCCAGCTCCCACATCTTGATCTTCGCTCGATACAAAGACCGCCGGTTACTGGAGGCTCGCCTCGACCTTCTGCGCCACATCGTCCGTCAACCAGGCCTTCCACACTTGCGGATGTTCCTTGAGGAACGCCTGGGCGACCTCCCGAGGCGGCGTGTGGTGTTCGCTCATCGTCGCCAAGGCTTTGTTAAGCGGCTCGATGGGGAACTCGACCTTCTCGAAGAACTGGGCAATCTGTGGGTGTTCCTGCTGGAACGGCGTCGAAACGCCAATGCTCAGCTTGGAAGCCAATGAGCGTGTCGGCTTCGGGTTCGGGTTGTCGGCGTCAGTCAGGGTCTTCCACGCATCTGCATCAAATGGCGGTTCTTCCAGCTGGATCAATTTATAGCGCCCCATCAACGGGGTCGGCGACCAGTAATAGAACAGCACGGGCTTGCCCCGGCGAATCGACGAGGCAATCTCCGCATCCAGCGCCGCCCCCGAACCGCTGCGGAAGTTCACGTAGCTGTCGTCCAGCCCATAAGCCTTGAGCTTCTGTTTGTTGACCACCTCGGAGGTCCAGCCGATGGGGCTGTTGAGAAAGCGCCCCTTGCCTGGGGACTCCGGGTCTTTGAACACGTCCTTGTAGCGCGCCAGGTCCTGTACGCTTTTCAAATCTGGTGCCAGGGGCTTGAGTCCTTTAGAGGGGTCACCCTTGACCACGTATTCCGGCACCCACCAGCCTTCGGTAGCGCCTTTGACGATATCGCCCAGGCCCGCCACCTTGCCTTCGGCTTGCGCCTTGACCCACACAGGGCTGCGGCCTGCCCACTCCTCGCCGATCACCTGGATATCATTCTTGGCCAGGGCGGTTTCCAGGGTGATGGTGGTGCCAGGCAACGTGTCGGTGGGCAGGTCATAGCCCTTCTCGACGATAAAACGCAGTACTTCTGTGATCAGGCTGCCGCTTTCCCAGTTCAGGTCGGCAAAATGCACCGGCGCCTGGGCGGCCGATACCGGCAATGACAGACTCAGGGTCGTCAGGCCCATCGCCAGCAGTGACTTCAATCCTTTCATGCCTTTGCACCTCGCGTTTTCGCAGTCATGGCGAACGGCTTTGCTGCAAATGCGCGAAGCCTCTGAATAGTTAAGTCAACTCAACTGTAGTAGAGGTTCCAAAAGACAAAGAGGCACAACATGTTCAGCGCCTACTCGCTGGCCTTGAAGGTCACCAGCTCACCCTTGCGCCATTTGGCGGCTTTGCCCGTCACGGCTTTCAGGGTTTTGGTCAACCCTTCTTGCAATTGATCGTGGGCAGCGAATACCAGCATCACGCTGTGGCCTTCCTTGAACACGATACCCTGGCCTTCGTTCGACGACACAAAGGCATAGTCGCCGATGCCGTACACAGTCAACTTGATATCGCGAAACCTCAATTCGAACTTTCCACCTTCACGGCTGGGCAACACCGCCGCGCGAAAATGGTCACCCACTTTGAGTTCCAGACGTGGCTTGTCATCCACGACCAGCGCCGTTTCGGTATCGATTTCGGCGATATAAATACCTTCCGGCGTCTGTTCAGTGACGTAGACAAACCGGGATTGAAACTGCTTGACCAACTTAGCGCGCAAATCACCCAGCACGAATAACGCGTGCATATCCAGATTACTGACTGCCAAGGAAACGCCCCCACATCAAAAAAAGCACTGTCGACAAAGCGAGCAGCACAAAAAAATGGCCGTTACGACACGATCACAGCGTCATTAAAAAACTGAAGAGAACTCGTAAGGCTAGTACAGACATCTGCGGATGACCTCATACAAGGTTATCCGGTGGTACAGCAAATCACAGGTTCAACGACCCGAGAATACAGGTCGACCAACTTCAGAGAATAACCCGATTAAAAATGCAGTTTTCCGACACCCAACACAAAAAAAAGCAGGGCATGGAACCAGTCGCGAACTGCCGACGACAATACTAAAACAGTGACCGGGGTCAAAACCACCGGTAACGCTAACCACAGGCCAATAAGATCGATCGACAGGAGCTGAGCATGCAACGACGTCAACACGACGCTACGTCTTTCCACACTCGTTCATCATGTCCAGACGAACGCCAATCCTACTGCCTGCTTAACCTTGATGGGTACTCGAATTCAGTTCTGTACCAAGTTGTACCGGCAGGAAAGAACTTTTTTCACATTCTTGAAGTGCCCAGTGGCAGGATCAAGGGTTTTCGCAGCGATCACAACAAGGCCTGCGAACTGGCCAAGATCCTCGAAGCCAAGCTGCACGCTCGTTGCGGTGGCGTCGTTTCGTCACCTGGCTGACTTTACTGCGCCACCGCCCCTCAACAACTGCCATACTCGCCCGTCCATTGAAGTTTGCCCCCTGCGGGTCAGGTTTCATCAGCGCAGTTACCTTGAAGGGAAGGCTATACGTGACGGAATTTGATATTGGCGAATTTATTATCCACGGCGATGCGAGAGAAGTAGACGGTGAGTTTCAAGCGGTCATCATCATGCGAGCCAAACCACCGCTGAACAAGGTCACCGCGCACCAAGTGGAAAAAGACCGCTGGTTCAAAACCGCCGACGCAGCAGCCGTCGCTGGCAAAGAGGCGGCCAAGGCACTGAAAGCCGCCGTGGATTGCGGCGCGCTCAATTCCTGACAATCCGATAGAACTCTGGCGTCCCCCAAGCCCTCACATGCATGACGATAAACCCGCTTGGAGAACGTTATGGACACCACGACCCCAACCCTTGAAACCCTGTTCGAACAACTGGGCCTGGATTCCAGCCAGGAAGCCATCGAACGTTTCACCGCCGAACATCGCCTGCCCGATGAGGTAAAACTCATCGACGCGCCATTCTGGAGCGAACAGCAGGCGAACTTCCTCAGGGAACAATTGCACGTCGACGCAGAGTGGGCGCCCGCAGTGGATGACCTCAATGCGCTGCTGCATGAACGTCCCCACGTTTGATTCAATGCAGGCTGTCTGACTCTTCACTGCGTAACAGCGCTTGCCAGGCAGCCTGGCATTCCTGCGCCTCGTCCCGGCTGGCGAACGCGGTGCCGCGTTGCTCACCGTTGAGCAACACCACCCAGCAGGCGCGCTGGCCCAGGGCACGAAGGGTTTCAGGCACGCCACTGCCGATCATCACGGCCACATCGACTTTGTTTTGCATGGAGCTTCTCCGCAGCATTAGTTAGCTGGCTAACAATGTTGGCCATGCTACGGTTTTATTCCAGTTGGAAAAAGCTATCTGCGGAATAGCTTCATTGCATAAACAGCAACAATGTAGAGACGGGGACGGCCAGCTCGAGTGCCGCCCCATTCATCAGATCAAGCTTGACGCTGGTGCTTGTCGATCTGCTCGTGGCGCTCTTGCGCTTCGATGCAGTACTTGGTGGTGGGGCTGATCAGCAGGCGCTTGAGGCCGATAGGCTCGCCGCTGTCGTCACACCAGCCAAAGGAATCTTCCTTGATGCGTTCCAGGGCACGCTCAAGTTGCGGCAGCATGCGCTGGTCGCGGTCAATGGCGTTCACCAGCCAGGTGCGCTCTTCTTCGACAGAAGCCGCGTCAGCCGGGTCGGCCGGGGTGTCCAGGCTTTCAATGGCGATACGGTTCTGCTCAATGCGCTCGTGGTGTTCCACCTTCATGTCTTGCAGCAACTTCTCGAAAAAAGCGTGCTGTTCGGCATTCATGTAGTCATCCGCCGGCATGGCCAGCAACTTTTCCTTTGTCATTGATTTCTCTATAAAAAATACGTGCATTAAGGCGAATAAGGGAGCGTTCCGCAAGGCCTGTGCAGGTCTCGGAAGGGCGCCGTCCATTTCAAGCGCCACCCGGCACTCAATTTACGAGGGGCGGCAGTCTAAGGCCGACTTGAGGGCGCAGCAACTGAAAAGACAGGCATTTTTTCCCGATTAACCCCCAAAGGCACCAGGACGGGCTTGGCGAATGGTCATCGGAGTGCGTTTATAGCAAGAAATTCAGTGTTGTGGAGCTATATAGAAGACAAACGGTTGAAAGTGCCTCATCCCCTGTAGGAGCGAGCTTGCTCGCAAAGAACTCAAGGACACCGCGTTCAGTCAGAAAGCCCGCGTTATCTTTGCAGCTTTTGCGAGCAAGCTCGCTCCTACAGGGCAGGAACTCAGCGCTTGAGCTTGCGCTTGTTGCGGTATTGGTCGATCACCACCGCCACCACAATGATCAGGCCCTTGATGATGTCCTGGATATACGCATCCACCCCGACAAAGGTAAACCCGCTGGCCATCACCCCGAGGATCAACGCGCCGATCACCGTGCCGGTGATGCGCCCTACTCCACCGGCCAGGCTGGTACCGCCGATCACTGCGGCGGCAATCGCGTCCAGCTCGTAGGACATGCCCATGCCGGCTTGCCCCGTCGCTGCACGTGCCGAGGCAACCACACCGGCCAGGCCCGCCAGGAGACCGGCGATGCTATAGACGATGATCAAGTGACGCTTGACGTTGATCCCCGAAGTGCGCGCCGCTTGCATGTTGCCGCCGATGGCATAGGTGTACTTGCCGTACTTGGTGTAACGCAGGGCAATGTGGAAGATCACCGCCACCACCAGGAAGATAATCACCGGCATCGCGCCATGGCCGATCGCCGTGTAGGAGTCCGAGAGCATGCTCACCGGCTGACCTTCGGTGTAATAGCGCGCCAGGCCACGGGCCGAGACCATCATGCCCAGGGTTGCGATAAACGGCGGAATGCCGGTGACCGCAATAATGCTGCCGTTGATCGCGCCCGCTAAAAGCCCCACGCCCAAGCCCATCGCCACCGGGATCCACACCGGCAAATCGGTGAGGGACGGAAACACCGCCCGGGAAAAGTCGGAGGTCTGCGCCAGGCTGGCGGCGATCATCGCTGACAAGGCCAGCACCGAGCCGGACGACAAATCGATGCCCGTGGTAATGATCACCTGGGTCACACCGATGGCCAGCAGGCCGATGATCGACACCTGCAGGATCATCAGCACCAGACGCTGGGAGTTCATTAGAAAGCTCTGGTCGCGCACGATCCAGCCAAACAGTTCAAACACCAGGCCGATACCGATCAGCACCAGGAAGATACTCAGCTCGGTGGGCATGCGTCGACGGTTCTTGACCGGTGCGGTTGCCGGCTTGTTGTCTGTTATTGCGTTCATAACCCATCACCTTCTTATTCTGTAGATCAGTGGACTGCGGTCATCCCGGAAGCCAACTGCATGACTTTTTCCTGGGTCGCCTCGGCGCGATCCAGGGTGCCCATCAGTTCACCTTCGTGCATTACCATCACCCGGTCGCTCATGCCGAGCACTTCGGGCAGTTCGGAAGAAATCATGATCACCGCCATGCCCTCGCTGGCGAGGAAGGCGATCAAGCGATAGATCTCAGCCTTGGCGCCCACATCGATACCACGCGTCGGCTCATCGAGGATCAGCAAGCGTGGGTTGGTCATCAGCCAGCGCGCCAGCAAGGCCTTTTGCTGGTTGCCACCGGACAAGGTGTCGATGCATTGCTCCAGGGACGGGGTTTTCACCCGCAGCTTCTTGCACATGTCTTCACACAGGGCACGCAAGGCCTTCTGCTGGATAAAACCGTTACCCGAATAGTGCGGCAGCACCGCCATCTCCATGTTCTCCAGCACCGACAAGCACGGGAACAGGCCGCTGAGCTTGCGGTCCTCGGTCAACAGCGCAAAGCCTTTCTCAATGGCCATATGCGGGTCGGTAATGCGCACCGCCTTGCCGTCCAGGGTGATTTGCCCGCTGGAACTTGGAGTGATACCAAAAATGGTTTCCGCCACATTGGTGCGCCCGGAGCCCATCAGCCCGGCGATCCCGAGGATCTCCCCGGCGTGCAGGTCGAACGATACGTCCTTGAATACACCGTCCAGGCTCAGGTCGCGCACCGACAGTAACAGCTCGCCAATAGGCGTTTCGCGCACCGGGAACAGCTGGCTCAATTCACGCCCGACCATCATCGAGATGAGGCTGTCGCTGTTCAGGCTGTCGGCCCGTTGCAAGCCGATGTATTGGCCGTCGCGGAACACCGCCACTTCATCGGCGATGGCGAACACTTCGTTCATCTTGTGGGTGATATAGACGATGCCTTTGCCCTGGGACTTGAGGTCGGCAATGATCGAAAACAGGTGGGCCACTTCCTTATCGGTAATGGCCGAGGTGGGTTCATCCATGATCAGGATGTCGGAGTCGTAGGACACTGCCTTGGCAATCTCGACCATCTGCCGTTCGGCAATGCTCAGGTTGCCGACCTGTTCTTCCGGGTCGAGGTTGATGCGCAGGCGCGCCAGCAACTCGGCGGTGCAACGGTGCATTTCGCGGTGGTTGACCATGTGCAGGCTGTTGAGCTGTTCGCGGCCGATCCAGATGTTCTCGGCGATGCTCATATGGGGCATCAGGTTGAGTTCCTGGTGGATCATCGCGATCCCGGCCTTTTGCGCGGCCAGCGGCGTTTCAAAGGTGATCGGCTTGCCACGCAGGCGAATCTCGCCGGCGTCGGGCTGGTAGATGCCGGCAATGATCTTCATCAACGTCGACTTACCCGCGCCGTTCTCGCCCATCAACGCCAGCACCGTGCCGGGGCGCACCCGCAGTTGCACATCGTCCAGGGCCACGACACCGGGAAAGCCTTTGCTGATGTTGAGGATTTCCAGCAGGTAGGGTTCGTCCAGCGCCAGCGCCGGTTGAGCGGCGGGCTGCGACGTGGCGGCTTGAGCAAGCATAGGGAGGTACTCCATCTGCAGGACGGCCGTAACCGCCCTGCCGGCTTATTGTTGTGGTGTCAGGGCTACTTGAAGTCTTTGACGTTGTCCGGGGTGATCAACTGGAACGGGATCACCACGTTCTGCTCGACCGGCTCGTTCTTGGCCATCTTGCGCGCCGCCTCTACCGAACCCACCGCCTGGCCTTTGGCATCCTGAAACGCCGACACGGTCATGTCGCCTTTGGTGATCGCGTTCAAGCCATCGGGCGTGCCGTCGACACCGGCAATCAACACGCTGCCTTTTTCCTTGCCGGCCGATCTCAGGGCCATGGACGCACCGATCGCCATCTCATCGTTGTTGGCCAGCACCGCATTGAACTCCCGGCCCTGGGTCAGCCAGTCGTTGACCAGGGTCATGCCCCTGTCACGCAACCAAATGCCGGTTTGCTCCTGCTCGATCTTGATGTCCGGGTACTTGGCCAGCACTTCCTTCACGCCCTTGGTGCGATTGGTGGTGGAGTTGTTCGCCAGGTCGCCCAAAAGAATCACGATCTTGCCCTTGCCGCCGAGCTTTTCGGCGATGTACTGCATTTGCAGGCGGCCGGCCTCGACGTCATCGGAGGTCACGGCCACCACGTCCTTGGGCAAGTCTTTCTGGTCAGGACGGCGGTTGACGAACACCAGCGGGATACCCGCCTTGGTGGCGGCACTGATGATGTTCTTGGTCGACGCGGTATCGACCGGGTTGACGATAATCGCGTCGACCTTCTGGCTGATGAAGTTCTCGACCTGGCTCAACTGCTTGACCACATCGGCGCGGGCATCTTCGAACTGCAGTTGCACGCCATCGCCTTTTGGATAGGACTTGGCTTGCTTGTCCATGTCCTCGCGCAGGTAAGTGAGGAAGGTGTCATCGAACGCGGACATCGTCACGCCCACCTTGAGGTCGGCGGCGCCGGCAACGCCACTGGCCAGCAGCATGGACAGGGCCAGGGCGGTAAAACGGATCGGGGTCTTCATGAACGGTCTGTCTCCACTTTCTTGTTGGTTTTTTTCGACGTTGCGTTGATCAGGACTCGGCTGTCAGTCGCACCACCGGCGCGCCAGGAATGCAGCACACCAGCGCGCCCTGGTTTTCGACGCACAGCACATTCAGGAAGGAGAAGTAGAACGGCCGGGCGCGGGGCAGTCCGCGTGGCGCTTGGAGGGAGCGTAAAACTCGCAGTACAGCGTTGAAGATTTTCATCTGACGGTACCTGGTTGTTTTTGATCTTGTTTTTGTTGAGTCGCCCGTAGGTTCCGGGACGTACTTTATGCAACCTGGAAAAGACTGTATTAGAAAATAATTTCCATATCAACTTGTTTTAGAATTTTATTCTATTTTTGTCGAGACCACCTGCTGGCGCTCAGCGCTCAACCGTGCGGCATCCAATATACGGGTGGTTTCCAGGGCGTCATAGGCGTTGACCGGCAGCGGCCCCTGCCCCACCACGGCCGCTTGCAACTGCCGATAGAATTGGGGCCAGCAGCCCTTCTCCGACGGCACCCGCTCACGCTCCGACCCTTGTTCGAACCAGCCCCAGCGTCGGTGCTCCTCAGCGCCCCAGTGGTCACCTTCGGTTTTCGGCGACTTGCCGGCCAGCAGCACTTCTTCTTGGCCGTCCAGGCCGTCGACGGTGTAGCAACCCAGGCTGCCACTGACGCGAAATCGCGGCGCCTGGCTGTTCTGCAACGCGTTGCCCCACAGGTGCGATATCACGCCATTGGCATGAGTGAGGGAGACAAAGAAGCCGTGGTCCACGGTGGGATGTTCTGGTGTGTAGTGCAATTGGGCGAACACCCGCTCCACCGGTCCGAACAGTTGCAACGCCTGGTCCACCAGATGGCTGCCCAGGTCGCGCAGCCATCCTCCACCGCTGGCATTGCCCACAGCTTGCGGGCTGTAGCGCTCCACGCGGGATTCAAAGCGGGTGATGGTGCCCAAGGCGCCAGCGTCGATCAGTTTGCGCAGGGTCAGGTAATCCGAATCCCAGCGCCGATTCTGATAAACACTGAGCAACGAGCCCTGACGCTCGGCAGCGGTAATCAGGGCCTGGGCTTGTTCGGCGTTGGCGGCAAAGGGCTTGTCGCTGACCACCGCCACCCCGTGCTCGATGGCTTCCAGCACCAAGGCCGGGCGACCTTTGAGGGTGGTGGAAATCACCAGGGCATCGACGCCGGCTTCGACGATCTGGCCGATGGAGTCAAAGGCTTTGACACCTGGAAGATCAGTACTCAATTGCTGGCGACGTTCGGGTGAACGCGTCACCACGCCGACAAAGGTGGCGCCAGGCAGGGTGGCGATCAGCGGCGCATGAAAAAAGCGCCCACCGTGGCCGTAGCCCACTAGTCCGATTCGCATGCTCAACTCCTTATAGGAAGTGCAAATCCATTCCAAATGTGGGAGCGGGCTTGCTCGCGAATGCGGTGTATCAGATATAAATGCCTTAGCTGATACACCGCATTCGCGAGCAAGCCCGCTCCCACACAGACTGCATTCCAATGTTGGATAGTGGTTAGCCGTAGAAGTGTGGGCGATCTGGCAGGCTGACTTTCACAATCTGCCCACTGCCCTGGGCTTCAATACACGCATCTGCCGCCACCGCCGCCGCAAACCCATCCCAGGCCGACGGCCCGCCGACCTGCCCGGCCAGCACGCTGTCGATAAATGCCTGCAACTCCACGTCATAGGCACCGATAAACCTATCCTTCCAATCCATCAGGATCGCGTTGGACAGCTTCGCGTCGCTGCGCAGTTGCACCTGAGATGGCTCCGGCAACTTGGCGATACCGCTCTCCCCCACCACCTCACACTGGATGTCGTAGCCGTATTGGCAGTTCACAAACACTTCCACGTCGATACGCGTGCCTTTGGCAGTTTCCAGCAGCACGATCTGTGGGTCGCGCAGGTGCGCCAACGCCTTGCTGGTCTTGCGCGGGAACACCACCTGCACGGACACGTAGTCGTCGTTGAGCAGCCAACGCAGCACGTCCAGCTCATGGATCAGGGTATCGGTGATCGCCATGCCGGTGTTGTAGTTCTCGCCCACCGTGGGGTTACGGTGCGCGCAGTGCAGCATTAACGGCTCGCCAATCTGGCCGCTGTCGATCACCGCCTTGAGGGCGCGGTAGCCTTGATCATAAGGGCGCATGAAGCCCACCTGGACCAGACGCTTACCGTGTGCCACTTCGGCCTCGACAATGTTGCGGCAGCCCTCGGCCGTCACCGCCAGGGGTTTCTCACAGAACACCGGTTTGCCGGCGGCGATGGCGGCCAGTACGAACTCTTCGTGGCTGGGGCCCCACGAGGTCACGAGGATCGCTTCGACCTCCGGCGAATTGATCAACGCATGGCCGTCCGGGTACACCTCGGCGTCCAGCTTTAAATCCGCCACCACCTGGGCCGCCTGCTCAAGGTTGATGTCGGTGACGGCCACCACCTGGCTGTTGAGCAAGGCCTGGCTGCAACGACGAATATGGTCCCGGCCAATGGCGCCCGTACCAATCACTCCAAGTTTCAAAGACATGCAAACACTCCTCTTGTTGTTAGTACTGCCGGGCCTTGGCCAGGTGTTCATTGAGTTTTTTTGCCGCTGCATTCGTGCGTTCACTGGTGGACACTTGCGCCACACCCACCCGCCACCACGACAGGTAGCCGTGGATCATGGTCTTGGGCAGCACCTTGATATCGATCAGGGTCGAGACGGTTTGCGTGCGCGCATCGGCCAGGGCCGCTTCCAGCTGCTCTACCGTGCTGACCTTGTAGGTCTTGCAGCCATAGGCCGCCGCGCTCATGGCGAAATCCACCGGCACTAGGCCGCCGTCGAGCTTGCCGCTCTCGGGGTTACGAAAGCGGAACTCCGTACCGAAGCTGTCCATGCCGTTGCCGATCTGCAGGTTGTTGATGCAACCGAACGCCATGTTGTCCAACAGCACCACGTTGATCTTGCGGCGCTCCTGGATCGAGGTGGCCAGCTCCGAGTGCAGCATCATGTAGGAGCCATCGCCAACCAGGGCGTACACCTCCTTGCTTGGCTCGGCCAGCTTCACGCCCAGGGCAGCGTTGATCTCGTAGCCCATGCATGAATAGCCATATTCGACGTGGTAGGTGTTGACGCCCTTGCTGCGCCAGGCACGCTGCAAATCGCCGGGCAGGCTGCCGGCGGCAGCCACGATGATTGCGTCATCGGCCAGGCGTGCATTGAGCACGCCGAGCACCGCGCTTTGGGTCAGGCACGAACCGGTCAGCTCGATGAATTCCCGCAGGACGGCACGGTCCAGGTGGTCGTCGACTTCGGGGACAAACTCATCGCCCTGGTAGTGCACCTGATGCACGCGGTCCACTTCGGCGTCGAGTTGCGCCTTCGCGTCAGCGACCTGTCCGCCCCAGCCCGAACGGTAATCGCCCAGGGCATCGGCCAGTGCTTCAAGCGCAACTTTCGCATCGGCCAGCACTTGCACACCGTCCAGCTTCAACGCATCGCAGGGGCTGATATTGAGGTTGAGAAACTTCACCTCGGGGTGCTTGAACAGCGATTTTGACGAGGTGGTGAAGTCGGTATAACGAGTGCCGATGCCAATAATCAGGTCGGCCTCAGGCGCCAGCAGGTTAGCCGCCAGGCAGCCGGTTTCGCCGATGCCGCCGACGTTCAACGGATGGCTGGAAACCACGACGCTCTTGCCCGCCTGAGTTTCCGCGAAAGGAATATCGAAACGCTCGGCAAAGGCTTGCAGTGCCTGGTTGGCGCCGGAGTACTTGACCCCGCCGCCGCAAATGATCAGCGGCTTGCGCTTGCCGCGAAACGCAGCCAGCGCGTCACCGATCATGGCGCTGGTGGCCGGGCGTCGGTCGATGCGGTGCACGCGTTTTTGCAGGAAATAGTCGGGGTAGTCCCAGGCTTCGGCTTGTACATCCTGGGGCAAGGCCAGGGTCACTGCGCCGGTTTCAGCCGGGTCGGTCAGCACGCGCATGGCATGGATCGCCGCGGTCATCAGTTGCTCCGGGCGGTTGATGCGGTCCCAGTATTTGCTTACGGAGCGGAAGGCGTCGTTGGTACTGATGCTCAGGTCGTGGAATTGCTCGATCTGCTGCAACACCGGGTCGGGCTGACGGCTGGCATAGACATCGCCGGGCAACAACAGCAACGGGATGCGGTTGGCGGTGGCAGTCGCCGCGGCGGTGAGCATATTGGCCGCGCCCGGCCCGACCGAGGCCGTGCACGCATAGATCTGGCGGCGCAGGTGCTGCTTGGCGAACCCGATGGCGGCGTGGGCCATGCCTTGCTCATTGCGGCCCTGATGCACCACCAAGTCGCCGCTGTCCTGCTCCAGGGCCTGACCGAGGCCCAACACATTGCCATGCCCGAAAATAGTGAAGACCCCGGCGACAAACTTGCTCTGTACGCCGTCGACTTCGATGTATTGGTTGTCCAGGAACTTCACCAGGGCCTGGGCCATGGTCAATCTTGTTGTGGTCATCACTTGCACCTTGTGTGACTGCAATTGAAGTGTTCAACACCGATCCACTGTGGGAGCTGGCTTGCCTACGATAGCGGTCTATCAGTTGCACATGTATTGCCTGACACACTGCTATCGCAGGCAAGCCAGCTCCCATATTTTTGATCGCGTTATGGCAAGGGCTTTTGCAAATACGCCATGCTGCTGCCCAATGCCTGCCGGATATCCGCCAACCCATGCACGCTTTCGGCAAACGGCTCAAACGACAAATAGCCGCTGTAGCCAGTGCTGAGCAAGGTGTCGATCTGCGCCGCATTCCCGAGGATATCGTCCTCGCCCACCAGCACGCGGTGGCCGTCGCGGATCGAGTCGAGCGGCGCCTCGCGGTCTTCCACCCCGGAGATATGCACCAGCCCGGTCAGCTCCGGGAAGAACTCATGCTCGCCGGCCAGGTGATGGTGAAAGGTGTCGTGCACCACACGAAACACATCCAGGCCACCGATGGCCTTGATGGCATCCACTGCCACGCGCTTGCGGCGCAGGGCGGATACGGTGAAGCCCAGAGGCTCGATGAAACCCAGAATCCCGTACTCGCGCAGGATCAACGCCAGCTCGCTCAACGCCGTGCGCAAACCGGCGGCGCGCTGCGCGTCGTTGCGCGTATCACCAGGCTGATTGAACGGGCACATCACCAGGCCCTGGGCCCCGCACTCACGGGCGTAGGTGGCCAGTTCGATTGCCTGGGCACGGCGTTCGTCGTTCCACACATCAAAGGGGTACAGCGCGTTGATCGACAACACCTTGATGCCCTGCGCGGCGCACAACTCACGCACGCGGCTGGCGGACATGCCGTATTCGATCTCGCGGTTCTTGAGGTCGTTGCGGATCTCGATGGCATCGCACTGAAGGGCTTTGGCCAACTGGATAAAATCCGCCAGGGGCAAATCAGGCGCGACCATACGGTTAAGGGCAAAACGTAGCGGCGACTTCATTGTTGTTCTCCGTCCAAAACCGTTTATAGGTCCAGCAGCCAACTGTGCTGCGGGTCGTTATGGAAATGCCATGCACGCTTGGGGCCGGCCATCACGTTCAGGTAATAAGACTCGTAGCCATACGGCACACTGACCGGGTGATACCCCTTGGGCACCACCACCAGGTCGCTGTTTTCCACGGCCATGGCCTGGTCGATGCTGCGATCATCCGTGTACACACGCTGGAACACGAAGCCCTGAGGCGGATTGACCTGGTGGTAGTAGGTCTCTTCCAGAAAGCTCTGGTGCGGCAGGTCGTCGGTGTCGTGCTTGTGCGGCGGGTAGCTGGAGGAATGCCCCGACGGCGTGCGCACTTCCACCACCAGCAGCGAATGAGCCGGCTCGCTGTCGGGCAGGATGTCGCACACGTAACGGGTATTGGCGCCTTTGCCGCGCACACTGCGCTTGCACTGCTCGGGGCGGATCAAGCGCGGGGCAAAACCCGTAGCACCCGGCGCTGCGCAGACGGCAATCTGCACATCGTTCAGGGCCGTGACTCGGGCGTCAGTGCCCGGCGGCAAATAGGCGGCGAACGGTGACTTGTCTTCGAACACCGACTGGCGATCCCCCAGGTTCTGCCAATTGAAGCCCTCGCCTTCAATATTCACCCGACCGCTGAGCAGCACCAGGCACAGTTCCTGATCGCCCGCACTGACCGGCAGGGTTTCGCCCAGGCTCAGGCGGTAGGCGGCAAAGCCCACGTATTCCAGGCGCCCGGCTTCCAGCGCCACCATGGTTTGCCCGCGTTTGCTGCTTTTGACCAACAAGCTCATCACTCAAGTCCTCTGGTTGAGAAGCGCACGCAGGGTGTCGTAACCCTTCTTGGCGTAGATATAGCTGGGCGCCACGGCCGGGTCCTGCTCGGCTTCCACCACCAGCCAGCCCTTGTAGTTCGCCGCGAGCAACACATCCAGCAACGGTGCGAAGTCGATATCACCATCGCCGGGCACGGTAAAAGTGCCGTTGACGATGCAGTCCGGGAAGCTCCACATCTGGTTACGCGCCAGTTGCACCACGGGTTTGCGTACATCCTTGAAATGCACATGGCATACGCGGTCGATATGCTTGCGCAGCACCTCGATGGGTTCGCCGCCGCCCATGTAGCAGTGGCCCGAATCGAACAGCAAGCCGACTTCCGGGCCCGTGCGTTTCATCAACTGGTCGATGTCCTCGGGGGATTCGACGTACGCGCCCATATGGTGGTGATAGGCCAGGCGCACGCCCTGGGACAGGGTGAAACGCGCCAGCTCGGTAAGCTTGTCGGCGTAAGCCTGCCAGGCCTGTTCACTGTGAAAACGCGGGCGCTCGATCAGGCGGATGCGCGAGCCCTGGATCGAGTCAGCCACTTCGCCGTATACCAGTACCGAGGCGCCGTTGTGTTTGAGTAGTTCGACATGGGCGGCAATCGCCTCGATTTCTTCAGCCACCGAACGGTGGGCCAGACGGCTGGAGTACCAACCGGACACCAGCGCCAGGTCATAAGGACGCAGCACGTCAGCGACGCCCTTGGCATCCTTGGGGAATTTGCCGTTGAGTTCAAAACCTTCGTAGCCGATGTCCTTGCCTTCGCTCAGGGCCGTGCTCAGCGGGGTCTCACCGCCGAGGGCCGGGAGGTCGTCGTTGCTCCAGGAGATCGGGTTGATGCCAATTCGGATTGCGGGCATGGCTGCACCTTTTGTTTTTATCTTCAGAATTCACTGGGATCTGCTTTGTGTGGGAGCTGGCTTGCCTGCGATAGCAGTGTGTCAGGCAGTACATTTGCAACGGATAGATTGCTATCGCAGGCAAGCCAGCTCCCACATTTGATCGTATTTACTGTCGGGCGCTGAGCCAGGCATTGATGAGCTGTTCGAAGGTCGCCTGCACCTGCTGGATCAGCGTTTCATCATCAATCTCCCCCGCCATCCACGCCCGGCTCGGCTCGTGGAAGATCGTGCGGCCCACGGCAAACCCACGGCAGGTGCTGCTCTGGCTGGCTTGCTTGAAGCCATCGGCGAGAAACTCGGGGGAAGCATTCAGGCCCAGCAACACCACGCCACGGCAGTAGGGGTCGCGTTCCTGGATCAGTTCGTCGAGCTTTTTCCAGTCTTCGGCCGATTGGGTTTCGATCTTCCACCAGGCCGGGTAAATGCCAAGGTTGTACAGGCGTTTAAGGCTGCGGTAGAGCACGTCCGGGTAGGTGGACGGGTGATCCTTGGGTGGGATGACTTCCAGCAGCAGTTCGTGGCCACTGACCAGCGACGCCTC
The DNA here is from genome assembly GCF_900119375.1 of Pseudomonas sp. NFR02. Classification (NCBI taxonomy): domain Bacteria; kingdom Pseudomonadati; phylum Pseudomonadota; class Gammaproteobacteria; order Pseudomonadales; family Pseudomonadaceae; genus Pseudomonas; species Pseudomonas sp. NFR02. The sequence continues at coordinate 1,070,418 of NZ_FPJJ01000001.1, read as the reverse complement.
GTACACCGCCTTGAGTTGCGCTTCCTGTTCCAGGCGCAGCATCGGCTCGTCATCGGGGTGAAACTGCACCAGGCACTTGATGATGTGTTCCTGGGGCCAGGCAATCAGGTTGCTGCCGATCGAACGCCCGTGCTCGAACGCCAGGGGCCGCGAGTTCTGCACTTCCACCGGGCGAGCGATCCACCAGCCGCGACCGCTGGCGGCGTTGAGTGCATCCTGGCCAAAGCGTTGGTCGGCTAGCAGGCCCACATCCGCCTCGACGCCCTGCTCGCTGAGTTTGCGCTCCACGCGTTCGATGGCCTGGATAAACAACTGCTTGATGTCGCTGATACGCTCAGGGGCCTGGCCGCCTTTTTGCGCCAACTCCACCAATTGCCAGCGGTGGTCGAAGGCAAAGACGAACAGTTGCTTCCAGGCCTTGCGCGGCACCGTGACACGGTGCAGGCGTTGCAGGGTCACGTCCTGGTCCGGCCGGGTGATGGGCACGGGGCTGTTGAACAGGTAATCGAGTTCGGCGGGGGTCGGCATCGCTGGCGCACAGGCGTGGCGCGATACCACCAGGCCGCCACAGGCATTGGCCAACTGGCTGCAACGCTCATCGCTGGCGTCATTGATCCAGCCGCTGAGAAAGCCCGACATAAAAGCATCGCCTGCGCCCAGCACGTTGAGCACTTCAACCCGCACGCCAGGATAGATGGCCCCGTCTTCCAGGCGCGCCGGGATTGCGCCGTGGATCACCGTGCAGCCCTGGGGGCCGAGCTTGACCACCAGGGTGGCCGGGGTCAGTTCACGCACGGTGCGCAGGGCGGTGAGCAGGTCTTCACCGCCGCCGGCAATCAGGAATTCCTCTTCGGTGCCGACGATCAGGTCGAAACGCGGCAGGATCTTCTGCACATGCAGGCTGACATTCTGGTCGGCGACGAAACGGGTTTCGCCATCGGCCTTGCCGGCCAGGCCCCACAACACGGGGCGGTAGTCGATGTCCAGCACGCGCTTGACGTTGTGCCTGGCCGCGTAATCCAGGGCCTGGAGGCTGGCCTTGTACACGCCGTCGGTGGAGAAATGCGTACCGGTGATCAACAACGCTTTGCTGGAGGCGATAAAGGCTTCGCTGATGTCTTCGGCGCGCAGGGCCATGTCGGCGCAGTTTTCGCGGTAGAACACCAGGGGGAAGGTTTCGCGGTCCTTGAGGCCCAGCAGGACCAGGGCGGTGAGGCGCTCAGGGTCGACCTTGATGCCACTGACATCACAGCCTTCGCGGGCCAGGGATTCCACCAGGAAACGGCCCATGTGGTCATCGCCGACCCGGCTCAGCATCGCCGACTTCAGCCCCAGCCTGGCCGTGCCGAAAGCAATGTTGGCGGAAGATCCGCCCAGATACTTGGCGAAGCTGGACACATCCTCAAGCCGCGCACCGACTTGCTGCGCATAGAGATCGACGCCCAGGCGCCCGAGGCAAATCAGATCCAATTGACGCCCACTGGCAAAACGAGTCTGGCCCATGCTGGCTCCTGTTATTTTTATCAGCCTGCGCTGTGCCGCCGTGGCGACGGCAAACGCTCTTTGTGGGAGCAGACTAGAACGTCCGGTGGCAGCAATCAATATTTATTCCATAATTATTTTTAGTGGAATATTTTTTCCAATACCTCAGGCTAGCGGCACGCCAGCGCCCATGCATCGTTTCAGCAGGCCACGCGGGCCGTGATGCCGGGGTATTTTTTTGCGCCTACCCTGTAGACTTGCGCCACCTATCAGCGCATCAGACGAACACGCCAGAAGGATTGCCCATGTCCCGCACCGATCCCGAGACCACCCTGGAAGAAACTGTCGCCAGCCCTCCGATCAATGCCGAACGCCTGTTGCAGCTGATCACCGACGAATACGAGAGCCTGCCGCGCCAGCTCAAGCGTATCGCCAGCTACATGAGCCAGCAGAGCGACCGGATCATGGTCGACCGCATCAGCGACATCGCCCGGGAATGCGAAGTGCACCCCTCGGCCATTGTGCGGTTTTCCCAGCGCTTCGGCTTCAGCGGGTTCAGTGAGATGCAGGCGCTGTTTCGCGAGGCGTATACCCACAAGACCACGCCGGTACAGAACTACCAGCAGCGCATCCGCAGCATGATCGCCAACAAGTCCCAGAAGGCCAGTGGCGGCGACCTGGCGCGCGAGTGCGTCAACGCCACCCTCTCGGGCATCGAACGCTTGGGGCTGGAGTTGGACGATGCGGTCTTCGAGAAAGCCGTGGACCTGGTGGTCAATGCCGACAACATCTACGTGGTCGGCGTGCGCCGCTCCTTTGCGGTGGCCGACTACCTGGTCTACAACCTGCAGCACACAAACAAGCGCATCCACCTGATCTCGGGGCTAGGCGGCAGTTATCGCGAGCAGATGCGCAGCGTGCGCGCCAATGACCTGGTGATAGCCATCAGCTTCACGCCCTACGGCAAAGAGACCCAGCACTGCCTGCGCATCGCACAGCATCACCAGGCCAAGACCCTGATCATCACCGACAGCAACCTGTCGCCCCTGGCCAAGCGCGCGAATGCGGTGCTGTTGGTCAATGAAGGCTCCTCGTTTGCTTTCCGCTCGCTGAGCGCCACGCTGTGCCTGTGCCAGGCGTTGTTCATTGCGGTGGCGTATCGGTTGGAATTGAAGGTGGATGAAATTCATGAGCAGGTCGGGTTCGACGACTGACGGGGCTTGCCCTACCCCTGCCCCTGTAGGAGCGAGCTTGCTCGCGAAAAACGCAAGAACGCCGCGGCCATTTTGAATGAGCGCGGCGCCTAGCAGTTCTTCGCGAGCAAGCTCGCTCCTACAATTAGTGCATGAAAATCGCGATCAGGATGATCACCGGAATCGGCACGCCGAGGAACCACAGCAGTAATGAGCGCATCATGTTCTCCTTGAATTAACGAACGTAGTTTTCGGTTTCGACATACACCACGGCATCCCGGCGGCGACCGCCAAAGGTAGCGGCGAAGCTGGCGAAGAACGCACCGATGAGCAAGGCCACGAAGGTCCACAGGGATGTGTAGGCCGCTACTTTCGCTGCGGTTTCAGCAGCTTGCTTGGCTTTGAGCTTGGCGTCTTCGACGGCTTTGCGCGCATCGCCATACACCTTGTCGATACGGGCTTCGGCATCGGCCTGGCTCAGGTTGGTGCGCTGGCTGATCAGTTGGGCCAGGTAGGCGCGATCTTCCGCTGCCAGTTGGCCGTCGTTGCTCAACGTACGCGTCAGGATACGACCGACCACGGCGTGGGCTGCATCATCGCTGACCGCCGCTGGGCGATCATCGCGAAACAGGCTGTCGACGTAGTAACCGAAGTCACCACTGTCGGCACCCTTTGCCGCGCTGCCCGCAGCTTGGGTGAGGCCGCTGGCGGCACCCGATGCCACGCTGGCGCCAGCTTTCACGCCGCCGCTGACCACACTGCTGACCGAACCGACCACCAACATCGCCGTGATCAATGTGGCCACTGCCCACGCCAGGAAGCCATGGGCGGTGTCGCGAAAGTACACCTCGTCGCCGTGCATATTGGCCCACTTCACCCGCAAACGACCGGCGATATAGCCGCCCAGGCCAGAAGCGACAATCTGGGTGAACGCCAGCCAGACAATCGTGGAAATGCCAAGGCCCTTGGCGCTGATACCGCTGTCAGCCCAAGGCGACACCGCCGAAAAGCCCAGGCCGAAGCCCAGCAACACCAGGATCAATGACAAGGCGGCCGCCGCAGCAGCACCGGCGAAAATCGCCCCCCAGGAAACCCCGGAGAGCGTGCTTGACTCTTGCAGCGTGGATGAGGATGTGATCATTGTTGTTTTGCTCCAGGCACGAAAAATGATGTTACAAGTCTCAAAACGGACAGTGCAGGCAGCGTGCCAGCTGCGATTAAAATTAAATTCCTTTAATTTCAATGATTTATTTAAATTGAACTTAGCCAGATCATGCAGGTTGCAATAAACGGCGATATTAGGCGGGCGTAATGCACTCCCCTGTGGGAGCTGGCTTGCCTGCAATAGCGGCATGGCAGCCAACGAATATGCCAGCAGGTAAGCCGCCATCGCAGGCAAGCCAGCTCCCACAGTGCGATGTCGGCTTTAAGAAGATGAAGTTTTATTTAGGAAACATTCAGCAACTTCTTGGCAAAATGTCGCCACTTCTAGTGTGAACGCTCACCAGGTAATCCTATGACCCGCATTTTGACCATCGAGGATGACGCCGTAACGGCCCGCGAGATTGTCGCCGAGCTGAGTAGCCATGGACTGGACGTAGATTGGGTGGACAACGGCCGCGAGGGCCTGGTCCGTGCCGTGAGTGGTGATTACGACCTGATCACCCTTGACCGCATGCTGCCCGAACTGGATGGCCTGGCCATCGTCACCACGTTACGCACTATTGGAGTGTCTACGCCGATCCTGATGATCAGCGCCCTCTCCGATGTCGACGAGCGCGTGCGCGGCCTGCGTGCCGGCGGCGACGATTACCTGACCAAGCCGTTCGCCTCGGATGAAATGGCCGCCCGTGTCGAAGTGCTGCTGCGGCGTAAAAGTACGGTCCAGGAATTCGAAACCGCCCTGCGCGTGGCCGACCTGGAACTGAACCTGATCAGCCGCGAAGCCAGCCGCGCCGATCAACCGCTGACGCTGCTGCCCACTGAATACAAACTGCTTGAATTCCTGATGCGCAACACCGGGCAGATCCTGTCGCGGATGATGATTTTCGAGGAAGTCTGGGGCTATCACTTCGACCCCGGCACCAACCTGATCGACGTGCACATCGGCCGTCTGCGCAAGAAAATCGACCCACCGGGCCTCACGCCGCTGATCCGCACGGTACGAGGCTCGGGTTATGTCATTGCTGAACCCCTCTAAAGGCTGGCGCTCTTCCAGCAGCCGCTTGCTGGCGCTGTACAGTTCGTTGTTCGTGGCGTGGAGTTGCATCCTCATGGGGGTGCTGTACTACGAGGTCTCAGGCTACCTCAGCGACTTGTCGCGCCATTCCCTGTTGCAGCGCCAGCATCTTTTCCAGCGTTTCGACGGCGAAGAGCTGGTGGAAGCGCTGACCACCAGCATGACCTTCGACATGAAGGGCGTGGACGCCTATGGCCTGTTCGATGAGCAATTTCGCCCCTTGAGCGGGCCGATCCGCGCCGTGCCACCCGACTTGCCGCTGGATGGCAAGATCTACGCCCTGACCAATTGCGTGCAATCCGATGATCCCAAGCTGCCCAAGGACAGCTGCGACGCCGTGGCCACCCACACCGAAGACGGCCGCTGGCTGGTGTTGGTGCGCGCCAACGGCTCGTTGTTCGGGGTAACGCGGATTATCTGGCACGCCCTACTGTGGGCGCTGTCCTTGACCATCATCCCCGGCGCTGCCGGCTGGCACCTGCTGCGCCGTCGCCCGCTGCGGCGTATTCGCGGGATCCAGGCCAGCGCCGAGGCCATTGTCGCCGGCGACCTCACGCACCGGTTGCCGCTGTCCAACCGGCGCGACGAGCTGGACATGCTTGCCGCCATCGTCAATGCCATGCTCGACCGCATCGAAAAACTGATGAACGAGGTCAAGGGCGTGTGCGACAACATCGCCCACGACCTGCGCACCCCGCTCACCCGCTTGCGCGCCCAGCTTTACCGCATCAAGCAACAAGCCGAGGAAGACTCGGCCCACGCGGTAAAGCTCGATGACGCCATCGCCGAGACCGATACGCTGATGGCACGTTTTCGCGGGCTGCTGCGCATCTCGGAACTGGAAGACCACCAGCGCCGCTCGGGCTTCCTGGTGCTGGACCCGCTGCCGTTGCTGCGCGAGCTGCATGACTTCTATCTGCCCCTGGCCGAAGAAGGCGAACTGGAGCTGGTGTTACAAGCGCCTGATTCACTGCCGTGGATTACCGGTGACCGTGCGCTGCTATTCGAAGCCCTGGCCAACCTGCTGAGTAACTCGATCAAGTTCACCCCGCCCAAGGGCAAGGTGATCCTGCGAGCAGTCAACGACCTGGGCAGTACGCGCATCGAAGTGCTCGACTCCGGGCCAGGCATTCCGGCTGCCGAGCGCGCGTCGGTGTTCCAGCGTTTCTATCGGGTCGATGAGAGTGATCAGCAAGGCGGCTTTGGGCTGGGCCTGTCGATTGTGGCGGCGATCATCAACTTGCATGGGTTCAAGCTGGAGGTCGGCACCAGTGAGTTGGGCGGCGCCCGCCTGGTGCTGGAATGCCGCCAGCAACTGATGCCGGAATAAGCGTGCCCTAGAGCACGCTGCCCATGGCCTTGATCAACACCGGGTCACGCGCATAGATATCCGGCGCGTACACCAACTCGCCCTGACGATCCACTTCTACCGTCCAATACCCCAACAGCACCGGTACCGGCGTGGCCAGCCTGAATTCATGGGTTTCGCCGGTCGCCAGCAGCTCATCGGTGCGGGTGCGTTCGGCGGGCGTTACCAGCAGGTCGCGCAATAACAACGGTTGCTCGACCCGCACGCATCCCGAACTGAACGCCCGTGGGCCCTTGGTGAACAAGGGCTGGCTGGGGGTGTCATGCAGGTACACCGAATACGGATTGGGAAAGCGCATCACAATCTTGCCCAGCGGGTTACGCGGGCCGGCCTGCTGGCGCAGCAGGATATTGCCGGGGCGTGCCCAGTCGACCTGGTCGGGCGTCAAGGGGTGACCTTCGGCGTCGAGCACTTGCAGGTTTTGCTGACGCAGGTATTCAGGGTTGAGGCGGATGGCGGGCAGCTTGTCCTCGCGCATGATGGTGGGCGGGATGGTCCAGGTGGGGTTGAGGGTCAGCCGGGTGATGCGCGACTTGAGCAATGGCGTCTGGCGTTCGGCCCGGCCCACTTGAAGGCGGGTTTGCCACACCGGGATGCCGCTCTGGTACACGCTCAGTTGCGCGGCGGCCACATTGACCACGACGCCTTCAGGCTCCAGGTCCTGGGCCAGCCAGCGGAAGCGCTCCAGGTTGATGCGCAGTTGTTCACGACGCATCGCCGGGCTGATATTGAGTTCAGCCACGGTGCCGGCGCCGACCACGCCGTCGGCCTGCAACGAGTGGCTGAGCTGGAAGGCTTTCACCGCCTTGACCAATTCGCCCTGGTATTGCTTGCCGTTGCCGCTGGGCAACTGGGCCAGGTAGCCACCGCTGTGCAGGCGCCGCGCCAACTCCGGCACCCGGGCGTCGTTCATGCCCGGGCGCAGCAACGCGCCCTCGGCGACCGGGTCCCAATGGGGCAGCGGCTGCTGGCGCACGCCGGCATAGGCATTGCGCAGGCTGCGGTACAAATCGGCGCTGGGCCGCGCATGATCGAAGGCTTGGGCCATGTCTTGCAGGCCGGTGGCGGCGAACGCCAGTACTTGGGTATTCGGATCGCCACTGGGTGGCTGGGAGTGCCAGAGGGGCTCAAAGCGCGATTGCTGCAGGCGCCCGTAATGCAAATCCTGCAGGGCCTGCAGGTACTGCTGGCTGTTGGCGATATCGCTGCACAGCACGTTGGCCGTGGCATCCGCCGCGGGCAAGCTATAGTGGGTGGGGTCCAGGCCATCGTCGGCAAGCATCAGCAACTGGCTGTGCAAGGCATGCCGGCGTTCGTCAGCCGACCATAGCGGGGCATCGCCCTGCTGCTGGTAAAAGGCTTGTAGGCGCGCCAGCGCGGCGGCATCGATACGCGGCGCAAGGTGCGGGCAGACACTGGTCAACTGCGCTAACGCCTGTTGCAACGGCGCCAGCGCGACCGGCGCAGGGGTGGTGACGGGCAATGGCTCCACCGGCAGCGTTTCGGCTGTAGCGACCAATGGTGCAACGAGCAGGCAAATGCTCAAGTAACATGCGTGTTTTTTGAACAATTGACTTAGCTCCACTCCACAGCGGGGACTCGACTGTAGATGCTGACTTTTATACGCCTGCTCAGGCTAACCAGCCTGGGCTTGATCACTGGGTGCCTGGCTTTATTGAGCAATGTTGCGCTCGCCGCCAATGGCACCTCTCCTTCCCTGTATAGCAGCCTGGCGCGCTCGGCTCCAGAACTCAATCCCACCGTGCTGAAAAGCGCCCTGAGCGCCGTGCAGTGCGCGGTCAATAACGGCGAGGAGCGTTCCGATCGCCTTGCGGTTATTGACTACTCCCAGCCCTCGACCGCCCGTCGCCTATGGATCTTCGACCTGCGCAAAAAGACCTTGGTTCTACGCGACCTGGTGGCTCACGGTGCCAAGTCCGGGGAAAACTTCGCTACCCAGTTCTCCAATCTCGAGGGCAGCCACCAGTCGAGCCTGGGCTTGTTCCGCACCCAGGAAAGCTACCTGGGCGCCCATGGCTACTCGCTACGCATGGACGGTCTGGAACCCGGCTTCAATGACCAGGCCCGCGACCGCGCCATCGTGATTCATGCCGCCGACTACGTCAGCCCCTTGTGGAGCAAGCGCGAAGGCCGCATCGGCCGCAGCCAGGGTTGCCCGGCCGTGCGCCCGCAAGTTGCCCGTCAAGTGGTGGACAAGCTCAAGGACGGGCAGTTCATGTTTTCGTGGTACCCCGACCAGCGCTGGCTGAAGTCGTCGACCTACCTCAATTGCAAACCCCAACAGGTGGCGAGTAGTCGTACAATCCGTGGCGGATAGCCTGTCCCCATAGATAAAAGAGAGCGTCGCATGCTTCTACACACCTCCACCTGGATCGAAATCGGGCAGTTCCTGGAACGCAGCCGCACGGTGGTGATTCCCATCGGTTCCAACGAGCAACATGGCCCCACCGGCCTGCTGGGCACTGACTGGATGTGCCCGGAGATCATCGCCCACCACGCCCAGAAGCACGCCGACATCCTGGTCGGCCCGACCTTCAATATCGGCATGGCCCAACACCACCTGGGCTTTCCCGGCACCATCTCCCTGCGCCCTTCCACCTTTATCGCCGCGATTGGCGACTGGGTGCGCTCGCTGGCCGGGCATGGTTTCGAAAAGATCCTGTTCCTGAACGGTCACGGCGGCAACATCGCCACGATTGAAGCGGCGTTCTCCGAGCTGTACGCCGAAGCCAGCTTCGCCCGACGCCCGGCCGGGTTTGCGCTGAAACTGGTGAACTGGTGGGACCTGGAAGGCGTCACTGACCTGGCCCAGCGTCAATTCCCGGTGGGGCATGGCAGCCACGCCACGCCATCGGAAATTGCCGTGACGCAGTGGGCGTATCCGGATGCGATCAAGTCTGCCGAGTACTCACCGCAAATCGCCAACACTGGTCCGATCCGTGAAGCCCTGGACTTCCGTGCGCGCTTCCCTGACGGCCGCATGGGCTCGGACCCGGCGTTGGCTACTGTGGAGAAAGGCGGTGAGTTGGTGGCGTTGGCGGCGCAGGGATTGGTCAAGACCGTCGACAGCTTCAGCAACGAAGCCAAACCCTGATCCAAATGGGCGCCAATAGCCTGTAGGAGCGAGCTTGCTCGCTCCTACAGGATGGATTTGCGTTGTACCCGGCTTTATTTGCAATCCTGGGCGGCCTGCTCGAGCCTAGATGGCTTGATCGCCGAAGCCAACGGCTTGCGCTCATACAGGAACACTTTGGTGCCGTCCTGGGACTTGTAGGCCTCCAGCACATCATCGGCGGCAATCTTGCTGGTCAACAGCACCTTGGCGTGGCGCGAGTTCTGGGTGACGGTCGAGGTGATGCCGTGCTTTTCCAGCTTGGGCAATACGCATTGCACATAGCCATCGGGGGTCTTGTTGGTTTGCAGGGTCAGCGATGGGGCGTTGGGCGCCGTGATACAACCGGTCAGCAGCAACGAAGCACAAGCCAGGGCCGAGGCGAAGAAAGAGCGCATAAACATTCCTGAAAATAACCAAATAGGGTTCACAACCATCGCGGATCAACCTGCGCGAATCAGGGCCTTGAGCGACGCATCGAACTGCTTCAGGGCATCTTGCTGTACATCGCGTTGTTGCTCGATCAGTGCAGCAATCTCCGGCGCCGCCTTGTCGTGCACCCACACTGACGGCACGTGCTTATCCACCGAGCCTTCGGCCTTGGCGATAAATTGCAGGTTCGCGTCGTAGAAGCGTGCGACAAAGCGTGCTTCGACCCGGTCATTACGCTGGGTGAGCAATTGGTTATGGGTATCGAGCACCACCACCACATCCGGGTGCGCCTGCACCAACTCATCCAGGCTGCTATAGACCGTCACCGAGAGAAAAGTGCCCTGCAACGAGTGCATCAACCAGTCGATCGCCAGTTCCGGGTCGGAGCTGTTGACGAACGCCTCGCGAATCCGCCCATCCAGGGCATCCTTGGCGCCGTTCTGCGCCATGGCGTGGTAGCGTTCAAGGTAGCTGAGGTTGTCGCGGGTGTTTTCACTGAACAATACCCCCACCGACTGGGCACGCTGCAGGGAGTCTACGCTACCCACCAGTGGCAGCAAATGGCCTGTACGCACTTCATCGGCCATCGCCGGGGTGGTCATGACCGCGGTGCCCAGCATCAGGGCCATCAAAGCCAACTGGATAATCGTCCTCATCGCGCATTTTCCTTGGCTGCGTCTCGATGTGCAGATTCTGCGCGTTTGGCGAAAAAACAGAACTTGTGATCCTTGATGGTGACTATCATTTGAACCGATAGTGTCAGGCCGCCCATAAAATCTATAAGGACCCCGCCATGAAGCCCTACCAGAAAATCTTCGATCGTATCCGCGAGGCGGTACTGCCAGAGTTTCGCGAGCGAGTCGCCGACTACCTGGTTGAGTACGAAACCGTGTTGCTGAACTCACACGCCGACGCCGCGAAAAGCAGCGCCAGCGCCGAGCAATTGCGCGGTTATTTGCGCGGTTTGAACACCATGCGCGTGCTGGGCATGGCCGACTGGGAAGACCTCGACCGGCGTGTTGCCCAGCAGGCACAACTAGAGCGCGGGCCGTCGCAGCTCGACCCACTCGCGCACTGACGGCCGCTGCCACTGGCGTTGCGCGTAGGCCACCAGCTGCGCTGGCATGGCGTCACCGTTGAGGATCAGGCGATTGAGCATCACCGCCAGGTCCACATCGGCAATCGACCACTGGCCGCACAGGTACTCGCGGTTATCCGCCAGCAAGGCTTGCGCCGCGCTGATCAACTTGGTCGCGGCGGCTTGAGCCTCTGCTGACAACGGCGGCCTCTTCTGCCCGCAGAACACCACCAGGGTCGAGCGCTCCTGGCGAATCGGCAGCAAGTCGCTGCGCAACCACGCTTGAACCTGTCGCGCCCTCGCCCGCTGTTGCACATCCGCCGGGTACACGCGGGTTTCGGGGTAGGCCTGGTCCAGGTACTCGGTGATGGCCGAAGACTCAGACAATGCAAAATCACCGTCTACCAAGGTCGGCACTCGCTGGGTCAGGGAGCGTTGGGCGTAATCTGCCGCCTGGGTTTGCCCGGCATCGAGGTCCAGGGTGAGGGTCTCGAACGCCAGGCCTTTTTCGCGCAAGGCGACAAACACCGACATGGCATAGGGGCTGGTAAACAGCGAATCAACGTAGAGGTGCAGCGGGCCTTGGCTCATGGGCAATCTCCTGGGGTGAGGCGTCACGCTACGAGATGCCGGCCGATAAAGACAATGCAGGGTTTTTATGGGGGCATTCCTGGCGGGAATAGCGCGGCTAGTGGCAATATTATGGCTACCGCTGATTTTCAAGGAAGGAACAGCACATGAAACAAGCAGTTGTGGTTATCCACGGCATCGGCGAGCAGCGCCCAATGGACACCTTGCGCGGCTTTGTCGAAGCGATGATCCCCACGGACACCCCCGATGGCAAACCTCTGTACTGGAGCAAGCCGGATCGGCTATCGCGCAACTTCGACCTGCGCGTACTGAAGGCCTCGGGCCGTACCTCGACGGATTTCTATGAGTACTACTGGGCCCACAAGATGCAGGGCACCAAGTTCGGCCATCTGCTGGGCTGGCTGTGGGACATCTTCAAGCGCCCGCGTCGCGACATTCCCGAGGCCATCGTGCCGATCTGGCGCAGCACGCGCTGGACGGTGCTGGTGTTATTGCTGCTGGTTGCCAGCGGTACATTGGCCACGGCCTGGGGCCAATTGCCCCCCAGCGACAACCCCTTCGCGCTGATCCCCCTGCTGCTCGTGGCCATGGGACTGGGGCTGCGCTATTCGGCGCTGGCGTACCTGGGAGACGCCGCACGCTACCTCAGCCCCAACCCGCAGAACGTGAGGGTGCGCGAGCAGATCCGTGCCGACGGTGTAGACCTGCTGCGTGCCCTGCACAACCAGGGCGACTACGAGCGCATCATCGTCGTGGGTCACAGCCTGGGCAGCGTGATTGCCTATGACATCGTCGGCTACCTCTGGCATGAATACCACGACCAACTGACCCAACTGACCCCCAGCAACCGTGAGCTGGCGGCCCGTTATGCCAACCGCGAACCGCTGCAACCGGTGGTCAAGGATGCCCTGCCCGCCGCCGGCGCCTTGCTGGACGGCAGCCTGAGCAGCCTGTTGAATTTTCGTCAGCAACAGACCGAAGCTTTTGCCGAACAGCGCGGCCTGGGCAACCCCTGGCGCATCACCGACCTGGTCACGGTCGGCAGCCCAATGGCCCACGCCAGCCTGTTGCTGGGCCGCAGCGTCAGTGACTTCCAGCAGCGTATGGAACGCCGCGAAGCCCCGGCCTGCCCGCCCACCGAAGACACCCAAGGCTACGGCTACAACGCCCGCCAACCGCTGATGCTCGGCCAAAAGCCCTTCACCCCGCACTACCTGCACCACGCCGCAGCCTTTGCCGTCACGCGCTGGACCAACCTGTACTTCCCTGCCCCCTTCGGCCTGTTCGGCGATATCGTCGGCGGCCCGGTCAAGCCCGTGATGGGCGGCGGCGTGCTGGACTTGCCGGTGACCGTGGGCAATGGCAAAGGCTGGCTGGCCAAATCCTGGTTGAGCCACACTCACTATTGGAGCGAACGCGGCGGTACGCAGGGTTACCTCAGCGCACTGGGCAAGGATGAACAGGCGATCAACCAGGGCCCGCGTCCTTCGGCCACTGAAGCGTTGCGATGGGCGATTGACCTCAAGGGTGTGCGGCGGTTTCGCCGTGTTGGCGCCCAGCGAAGCCTGGCGCCAGAGCACGCCTAACCGGCGAAGCCACCGGCCTTGAGGAAGGCGCGTTCTTCGTCGGTGCTCGTCCTGCCCAACACCCCATTACGATGGGGAAACCGCCCGAACCGCTCGATGATGTCGGCATGCTCCTTGGCCCAGTGGTAGGTGCTGGCATCCAACTGCTGGTTCAGGGCCAGGGAGCGTTGCTGGTCCTGGGGGTCTTCCGAATGTTCAAAAGGCAAATAGCAGAACGCACGCAACAGAGGTTCAACCTGTTGATCCAATCCTGCGTCCACCATCTTTCGCGCATACAACCGCGCCAGCGGGTCGGTGGCGAACATATGCGCCGTGCCGCGAAAGGCGTTGCGCGGGTACTGGTCCAGCAGGATCAGTAACGCCAGCGCGCCATCCGCCGTGGTCAACCAGTCTTCGAGTTCACGCCGCGCCGCCTGCATATGAGTGGCGTGGAAGCTGTCGCGAAAGGTCGCATCGAACTCGTCGTCCTTGGCGAACCAACGCTTGGGCCCCGCCTGTTTCCAGAACGCGATTACGGCTTCGGCCGAGTGTGGGGTCATGCTTGTCATCAGCGCCTCGCTTAATGTTATAGAATAACGTCAATATTTTGCCTGCGTGTGATCCTTAACTTATGACTGACGCTATGACTTTACGCAAACGCCTGCTGTCCATCGACGCCCTGCGCGGCCTGGTGATCCTGTTTATGTTGCTGGACCACGTGCGTGAAACCTTCTTGCTGCACCGCCAGGTCAGCGACCCCATGAGCATAGACAGCACCGAGCCTGCGTTGTTTTTCAGCCGCACCCTGGCCCACTTGTGCGCGCCGGTGTTTGTGCTGCTCACCGGATTGTCGGCTTGGCTGTACGGCCAGAAATATCAGGGTCGTCGCGACGTGTCGGCATTCTTGTTCAAGCGCGGGCTGTTCCTGGTGGTGCTGGAATTCACCCTGGTCAACTTCGCGTGGACCTTCCAACTGCCGCCCAGCGTGATCTACATGCAAGTGATCTGGGCCATCGGCATCAGCATGATCGCCCTCGCCGCGTTGGTCTGGCTACCGCGTGCCTGGCTGATCGGCTTGGCGCTGGTGATTATCGCCGGGCACAACCTGCTCGATGGGTTGCACGTTGCAGCGGGCTCGATGTTGCATGTGCCGTGGACGATCTTGCATGAACGCAACTGGATTGAAGTCTCTGAAAACCTGCGCCTGCGCACCACCTACCCGGTGCTGCCATGGATCGGTGTGATTGCCCTGGGTTACGGCCTCGGGCCATGGTTTGCCGATGCCACGCTGCCGGCTGTGCGCCAGCGTTATTTACGGGTCGCGGGGGTGGGCGCGTTGGTGGGCTTTGGGTTGCTGCGCGCGCTCAACGGCTATGGCGAGCAGCCTTGGCAGGTGTATGACAGCAGCGTGCTGACGCTGATGAGCTTTTTCAACATCACCAAGTATCCGCCTTCGCTGTTGTTTCTGGCGTTGACCCTGGGGATTGGCTTGCTGTTGCTGCTGGCGTTTGAACGCGCGGGGCATAAGCGCTGGATCGGCGTGCTGGCGGTGTTCGGCGCGGCGCCGATGTTCTTTTATCTGTTGCACCTTTATGTACTGAAAATCCTCTATGTGGCCTGCGATGCGCTGTTTGGCCTCAACCATGGCAATTACTTTGGCTTCGACGGTATCGGTGCGGTGTGGCTGGCAGCGCTGCTGTTGCCGATTGCCCTGTACTTGCCGGTACGTTGGTTCGCCGGCCTGAAAGCACGGCGGCGGGACCTGGCGTGGCTCAAATACCTCTGACCTGATGCAGGCTAATTGTGCGGGGCGGTGTGTCAGCTACTAAATATTCAACTGAACCACCGCTTTCGCAGGCAAGCCAGCTCCCACACTGGTTACGCATCGCCCACATAATCAGCGCCTGCCACAGATCCCCTGTGCGGGCTTGCTCGCGAATACGGTGTGTCAGCCACTGCTGCTGTGACTGGAAGACCGCATTCGCGAGCAAGCCCGCTCCCACAGTTTTTAACCGCGCCCGGGCTCAGGAATCAGGCCAGTTCAGCACGCAGTTGGCGAGCGGCGGTGACCATATGAATGAGCGCCGCCTCGGTCTCCGGCCAGCCCCGCGTCTTCAAGCCGCAATCGGGGTTCACCCATAAGCGCTCTGCCGGAATCCGCTTGGCGGCCTTGCGCAGCAAGTTGGCCATTTCCGAGGCATCCGGCACCCGCGGCGAGTGGATGTCGTAGACCCCCGGGCCGATCTCATTCGGGTAGGCGAAGGCTTCGAACGCGTCGAGCAGCTCCATGTCCGAGCGGGAGGTTTCGATGGTGATCACGTCGGCATCCATGGCGGCGATGGACTCGATCACATCGTTGAACTCGCTGTAGCACATGTGAGTGTGGATCTGGGTTTCATCGCCCACGCCACTCGCGCACAAACGAAACACTTCAGTCGCCCAGTCGAGGTAGGGTTGCCACTGCGCCTGGCGCAACGGCAAGCCCTCACGAAAAGCCGCTTCGTCGATCTGCACGATCTTGATGCCGGCGGCTTCCAGATCGACCACTTCGTCACGAATCGCCAGGGCCAGTTGCCGGGCTTGCACTTCTCGGCTCACGTCTTCCCGTGGGAACGACCACATCAACATGGTCACCGGGCCCGTCAGCATGCCCTTCATCACCTTGTCGGTAAGGCCTTGGGCATAGCGAATCCACTCCACGGTCATGGCGTTCGGGCGGCTCAGGTCGCCGACAATCACTGCGGGTTTCACGCAACGCGAACCGTAACTCTGCACCCAACCGAACCGGGTAAACACGTAGCCATCCAGTTGTTCGGCGAAGTACTCGACCATGTCGTTACGCTCGGCTTCACCGTGCACCAACACGTCCAGGCCGAGGTTTTCCTGCACCTCGACAGCGTGCTTGATCTCACTGTGCATGGCTTCGACGTATTCGGCGTGGTTCAACTTGCCGGCCTTGTACGATTGGCGCGCCAGGCGGATCGACGCGGTCTGTGGGAACGAGCCGATGGTGGTGGTCGGGAACAGCGGCAGGTTAAGGCCGGCCCGTTGCTTTTCGATGCGCTGGGCAAACGGCGACTGGCGCTGGCTGTCCTGCGCCGTGATGGCGGCCACACGAGCTTGAACGGCAGGTTTGTGAATACGTGACGATGCGGCGCGAGCTGCCTGCACCGCGCGGCTCTCAGCCAGGGCGGTGAGTACACCAGGGGCTTCGGGCTGATCAACGGCCTTGGCCAGTAGCGCCACTTCCGCACACTTCTGCACGGCGAAGGCCAGCCAGCTTTTCAATTCGGCATCCAACTGGTCTTCCCGTTCCAGGTCCACCGGGCTGTGTAGCAGCGAGCAGGACGGCGCGACCCACAGGCGATCGCCCAACTTCTCATGGGCATGCTGCAAGGTGGCCAGGGCTTTTTCCAGGTCGCAACGCCACACGTTTCGGCCGTTGACCACGCCCAGGGACAGCACCTTGTACGCTGGCAGGCGGTCGAGGATGGTCGGGTACTGGTCCGGTGCACGCACCAGGTCGATATGCAGGCCATCCACCGGAAGATTGGCAGCCAGGCCAAGGTTTTCCTCCAGGCCGCCGAAGTAAGTGGCCACCAATTTTTTCAGCGGGTCGCGCTGGATCAGGTTATAGGCGCGCTCAAAAGCGTTCTTCCAGTCCTGGGGCAGATCGAGCGCCAGGATTGGCTCATCGATCTGCACCCATTCCACGCCCAATTCGGCCAGGCGCTGGAATATCTGGCCATACAGCGGCAGCAGTCGCTCGAGCAGGTCGAGCCTGTCGAAGTCAGCGCCCTTGGCCTTGCCCAGCCACAAATAGGTCAGCGGGCCGATCACCACGGGCTTGACGCTGTGCCCCAGGTCGAGGGCTTCCTGGACCTCTTCGAAGAGTTGATCCCACGCCAGGTGGAATTGCTGATCGACGCTGAACTCCGGCACCAGGTAGTGATAGTTGGTGTCGAACCACTTAGTCATCTCCTGGGCATGGGCACCGCCGCAGCAGCTGTCACTGACGCCACGGGCCATGGCGAACAAGGTATGCAACGTGGCCTGGCCATCGACCGGGCGGAACCGCTCAGGGACCACACCGAACATCAACGAATGGGTCAGCACCTGGTCGTACCAGGCGAAATCACCGACCGGCAACAGTTCGATACCGGCTTGCTGTTGCAGCGCCCAGTGGGTGCTGCGCAAGTCACGGCCAACGGCGCGCAGGCCGGCTTCGTCGAGCTCACCCTTCCAGAACGCTTCCTGCGCTTTTTTCAGTTCACGATCGCGTCCAATGCGTGGAAACCCGAGGGAATGAGCGACTGCCATGACTTACAACTCCGATGGTCTAATTGATGGCGGTCATTGTCGGCAGAGGGATGTCTTGAGACAAACTCATTTTGCTCTAGATCATCACAAGATTCACTCATGTTTAGGTGGGCATGATATTAGCGGCGCTACTGTGGGTGTTTGTAGTGCCAGAGCCGGCGTCATCGCGGCCTCGCTGAGGCCCGAGCGCTCCCACGGGGGGCGGGGTGATTCTTATGAACGGTCATACTTACGCCCTATGCTTAACGTGGCGCGCAAAATCCGCCGGCTAACCTTTCGATCTGTTCCAAGTGCGGGCACAATGCGTGTCCTTTTTTGGCAGGCACCGCCGCAGGCTCTCAAAAATGATCAAAACGCCGTACTACCTCATCGATAAACAGAAGCTTCTGGTCAACATGCAGAAGATTGCCTACGTGCGCGAACAGTCCGGCGCCAAGGCTCTGCTGGCGCTCAAGTGCTTTGCCACCTGGTCGGTATTCGACTTGATGCAGCAATACATGGACGGCACCACCTCGTCGTCGCTGTATGAGCTCAAGCTCGGCCGCCAGAAGTTCGAAGGTGAAGCGCATGCCTACAGCGTGGCCTGGGCCGACGATGAAATCGAAGAGATGCTGGAGAACTGCGACAAGATCATCTTCAACTCCATCAGCCAGCTGCAGCGTTTTGCCGAACGCAGCGAAGGCAAGACCCGCGGCCTGCGTGTGAACCCGCAGGTGAGCAGCTCTGACTACCTGCTGGCCGACCCGGCGCGCCCGTTCAGCCGCCTGGGCGAGTGGGACCCGGTGAAGATCGATGGCGTGATCGATCAGATCTCCGGTTTCATGTTCCACAATAACTGCGAGAACGGTGACTTCAGCCTGTTCGACAAAATGCTCGGCACCATCGAGGAACGCTTCGGTGCGCTGCTGCATAAGGTCAAGTGGGTCAGCCTCGGCGGCGGCATCCATTTCACCGGCGAAGGCTATGCACTGGATGCATTCTGCGCACGGCTCAAAGCGTTCTCCGAGAAGTACGGCGTGCAGGTCTACCTGGAACCCGGCGAAGCGGCGATCACCAACAGCGCCTCCCTGGAAGTCACCGTGCTCGACACTCTCTACAACGGCAAGAATCTCGCCGTGGTCGATAGCTCCATCGAAGCCCACCTGCTGGACCTGCTGATCTACCGCCTCAACGCCAAACTGGCGCCGAGCGAGGGTGAACACACCTACATGGTGTGCGGCAAATCCTGCCTGGCCGGGGACATCTTCGGCGAGTATCAATTTGATCGTCCGCTGGCCATCGGCGATCGGCTGTCGTTCATCGACACCGCAGGCTACACCATGGTCAAGAAAAACTGGTTCAACGGCCTGAAAATGCCGTCCATCGTAGTGAAACAACTCGACGGTACAGTCGAGGTGGTTCGTGAATTTGGTTACGACGACTACCTGTCCAGCCTGTCCTGAGCTGGCGGATAAAGGAGAGATAAAGCAATTGAAAAAGAACGTTCTTATCATTGGTGCAGGAGGTGTCGCCAAGGTGGTGGCCCACAAGTGCGCGCAGCACAACGACGAACTCGGTCGTATTGCTATCGCGTCGCGCAACATCTCCAAATGCCAGGCCATCATCGACAGCGTCAAGGCCAAGGGTAGCCTCAAGGTTCCCGCCGATATCCAGGCCTTCGCGCTGAACGCCCTGGACGTGGAAGCGACCAAGGCCCTGATCCGCGAGACCGATTCGCAGATCGTCATCAACGTCGGCTCCGCCTTCCTCAACATGTCGGTACTGCGTGCCTGCATCGACACGGGCGTGGCTTACCTCGATACCGCCATCCACGAAGAGCCGGGCAAGGTCTGCGAGACCCCGCCGTGGTACGGCAACTACGAGTGGAACCACCTGGAAGAATGCAAACAGAAGAACATCACCGCCATCCTTGGCGTGGGCTTCGACCCAGGTGTCGTCAACGCGTATGCCGCGCTGGCGCAGCAACAGCATTTCGACCGCATTGATTCGATCGACATTCTCGACGTCAATGCCGGCTCCCATGGCAAATACTTCGCCACCAATTTCGATCCGGAAATCAACTTCCGCGAATTTACCGGGCAGGTGTGGAGCTGGCAGAACAGCCAGTGGACCAGCAACACCATGTTCGAAGTCAAACGCACCGACGACCTGCCGGTAGTTGGCTCGCAGAACCTCTACCTCACCGGCCACGATGAAGTGCACTCGCTGTCGAAAAACCTCGACGTGCCCAACGTGCGTTTCTGGATGAGCTTCGGCGAACACTACATCAACGTGTTCACCGTGCTGAAAAACCTCGGCCTGCTCTCCGAACAGCCGGTCAAGACCGCCGAAGGCCTGGAAGTGGTGCCGTTGAAAGTGGTCAAGGCCGTGCTGCCCGACCCGTCTTCGCTCGCCCCGGGCTACACCGGCAAGACCTGCATCGGCGACCTGGTCAAAGGCACCAAGGATGGCCAACCGCGTGAGATGTTCATCTACAACGTGGCTGATCATGAAGAGGCCTATGCCGAGACTGACAGCCAGGGCATCTCCTACACCGCAGGCGTACCACCGGTAGCCGCTGCACTGCTGGTGGCGCGTGGCGAGTGGGATGTGAAGCACATGGCCAACGTCGAGGAACTGCCAGCTGAGCCGTTCCTCAAGGCGCTGGATGTGATGGGCTTGCCGACTCGGATCAAAGACGAGAACGGTGATCGGGCCTGGGATGCGACGGCCTGATAGGCCATAGCTGACCGAGCAAAAAATGCGCCCAAAGGGGCGCATTTTTTGTTTTGGCTCACCTACAATTCGAAGAACAATGAGGATCAAAATGTGGGAGCTGGCTTGCCTGCGATGGCGACCAGTCAGTCAATGATTCTTCAACTGAGCCACCGCT